>NZ_JBPUKE010000009.1:0-1661 GCF_053470465.1 Rhodococcus sp. GB-02 | reverse complement strand
GTGTTCGGCGGTGTCCTACTCTCCCACACCCTGTCGAGTGCAGTACCATCGGCGCTGAAGGGCTTAGCTTCCGGGTTCGGAATGGGACCGGGCGTTTCCCCTTCGCTATGACCGCCGTAACTCTATGAAACTGTCACAGTAACCAACCTGTGATCCAGATCCTCCACACACCCACCACCCGTGAATATCAGGGGTGATCGATGATGGATGATCGAAATCAAGGTATCTGTGTGTTGTTTCAGATACCGCACAGTGGACGCGTAGCTTCTTTGTGGTAAGTCCTCGGCCTATTAGTACCAGTCACCTGCATCCGTTACCGGACTTCCAGTTCTGGCCTATCAACCCGGTGGTCTGCCGGGGGCCTTACCCCCTCGAGGGGGTGAGAAACCTCATCTTGGAACAGGCTTCCCGCTTAGATGCTTTCAGCGGTTATCCCTTCCGAACGTAGCTAACCAGCGGTGCTCCTGGCGGAACAACTGGCACACCAGAGGTTCGTCCGTCCCGGTCCTCTCGTACTAGGGACAGCCTTCCTCAAGTTTCTAACGCGCGCGGCGGATAGAGACCGAACTGTCTCACGACGTTCTAAACCCAGCTCGCGTGCCGCTTTAATGGGCGAACAGCCCAACCCTTGGGACCTACTCCAGCCCCAGGATGCGACGAGCCGACATCGAGGTGCCAAACCATCCCGTCGATATGGACTCTTGGGGAAGATCAGCCTGTTATCCCCGGGGTACCTTTTATCCGTTGAGCGACACCGCTTCCACTTGCCGGTGCCGGATCACTAGTCCCGACTTTCGTCCCTGCTCGACCTGTCAGTCTCACAGTCAAGCTCCCTTGTGCACTTGCACTCGACACCTGATTGCCAACCAGGCTGAGGGAACCTTTGGGCGCCTCCGTTACATTTTGGGAGGCAACCGCCCCAGTTAAACTACCCACCAGGCACTGTCCCTGAACCAGATCATGGTCCGAGGTTAGAGGTCCAATTCGATCAGAGTGGTATTTCAACAACGACTCCACGATAACTGGCGTCACCGTTTCACAGTCTCCCACCTATCCTACACAAACCGAACCGAACACCAATACCAAGCTGTAGTGAAGGTCCCGGGGTCTTTTCGTCCTGCCGCGCGTAACGAGCATCTTTACTCGTAATGCAATTTCGCCGAGTCTACGGTTGAGACAGCTGAGAAGTCGTTACGCCATTCGTGCAGGTCGGAACTTACCCGACAAGGAATTTCGCTACCTTAGGATGGTTATAGTTACCACCGCCGTTTACTGGGGCTTAAATTCTCAGCTTCGCTCCCGAAGGAACTAACCGGTCCTCTTAACCTTCCAGCACCGGGCAGGCGTCAGTCCGTATACATCGTCTTACGACTTCGCACGGACCTGTGTTTTTAGTAAACAGTCGCTTCTCACTGGTCTCTGCGGCCCCACCCAGCTCAGACAGTAAATGTCGTCACCAGACAGGGCCCCCCTTCTCCCGAAGTTACGGGGGCATTTTGCCGAGTTCCTTAACCATAGTTATCTCGATCGCCTTAGTATTCTCTACCTGACCACCTGTGTCGGTTTGGGGTACGGGCCGTGTGAAAGCTCGCTAGAGGCTTTTCTCGGCAGCATAGGATCACTGAATTCGCCTCAATCGGCTACGCATCACGTCTCAGGCT
>NZ_JBPUKE010000008.1:0-2848 GCF_053470465.1 Rhodococcus sp. GB-02 | reverse complement strand
CTACTCTCGAGCCTGTCCGCTCCGACGCCGGAGAAGGACGGCGTCAAAGACACCCGCACTCCGGCATTACGGCGGGCCGACGGGTTTTGTGAACTACTGCGCCGGTACGAGCGGGCAGGGTTGGGTCCGATCGAGGGTGGGGTGAAACCGCACATCACGGTCACCGCCAGCACCAAAGACATGACCGACCTCAAAGCATTGAAAGATCTGTTGCCGTCCACCGAGGAGTTGGGGTTCGCTTGGACGGATTGGATAGGTCCGATCAGTCTCGACACCGCCCGGATGCTGGCCTGCGACTGCACCGTGACCCGGATCTTGTTGGACGAGAATGGTGTTCCGCTCGACTGCGGTAAGGAAGTGCGAACGGCGACGGTTCCGCAGCGGCGGGCGTTGGCGGTGCGTGATGGTGGGTGTGCGTTCCCGGGGTGCGGGACGCCGTCGGGGTGGTGCGATGCTCACCATATCGTTCATTGGAATGATGGTGGCCCAACGGATCTCGACAATCTGATCTTGTTGTGCGGTCATCATCATCGGACGCTGCACCACACCGAGTGGAGAGTGGAGATCGGACCGGATCGGAAGTCGCTGTTCTATCCGCCGATGTCCGTTGACCCGAATCAGCACCCGATCGGCGGGAACAGCCCACCCACAGCAGCCTGAACCGCGACAACTGAATACGTACACACCGGGGCATCGCCATGCCCCGGCGCTGACGCGCGTTTTTGGTCAAATCCCAGCCCCTCAGATCCCGGCCCTTCGCACGAGAGCGTCGGTGACAGAAGGGGAAACAACGTCGATTGCCCGGAGAAGTCCCGCGTACCGCGGATATATCTCGGCGGGGCGAGTGTTGATCGCCCGCAAGATCCACGACGCAGCTTGATCGGCTGTCAGCGCCGGCTGGCTCACGTAGTCAGCCGTCGGCGCGATCATCGGTGTTCGTATGAGCGGGAATTGCACCGTCGTGACATCGACACCGGTGCCGTGACACTCCGCTCCGAGGCTTCGACCGAAGGCACTGAGAGCAGACTTCGACGCGTGATAGGCGCTGAACCTGGGCATCACCCCGGCAGTAACTCCCCAGGTTCCGACGTTGATGATGTGTCCGGACTTCGCCTCGAGCATTGCGGGCAGCAGACGCAACGTCAGTCGTGTAGGTCCGAAGTAGTTCAGTGCCATGGTGCGCTCGTAGTCGTGGAATCGGTCCACCGAATCCAACGCACTACGCCGGATCGAGCGACCCGCATTGTTGACGAGGATGTCGATCGACCCGAATCGATCCGCAATCGTCTCCGCGAGTTCGTCGACGGCTTCCCCGCGGGAGAGGTCCGCAGGCACGATGTGTGCCCATCCCCCTCTGCGGTGAATCTCGTCCCGCACGTGTTCGAGGTTTTCCTCACCGCGCGCAACCAGGATCATCTCGGCCCCTCGGCGGGCCAAGAGATGAGCAGTCGCCTCACCGATCCCCGAGGAAGCTCCTGTCAGAACGATCGTCTTGTCGGAGAGCGTGACGCCACGCGACGGAACAAGTGAGCGCAGACGCGTCGGCGGACTCAATGCAAGATTGCTGAGAATCGATCTGATCACGTCGGCCTCGGTTCAATCTTCGCGTGCGATTCGGTGCGAACCCGTCCCTGAACAGCCCACTTCGGACGCACCCGCGGAAATTACTCAAAAGTAAGTTATGGCGCCGTTTCGGCCGTGTCAAGAATTCGTCGAGATTCAGGAGTATCTGCCACTAGCTTTTCCTGATACCTCGGGTTACATTAAACCCAGACCGAGTGCCAGCGATCACACAACCGGCCCTCGATTCCACCGAATACCGCGAGAAACACCAGCGGTGACCGAAACGAAGAGGAGACGCCATGACGCTCACATCGCCGCTCGACAAGCGCGCAGAAGCATCCGACGACTCGTACAACGAGACGCTTCGACTCCTGTCCGAGGGCTCGGTGCACAAGCACTTCGACCCGTACCTCGACATCGACTGGGATTCCCCCGAGTTCGCCGTCGTCCCCAACGATCGCCGCTGGATCCTGCCGGCCGAGACAGACCCGCTGGGTGCACACCCCTGGTACCAGGCGCAGTCCGAGGCCAAGCAGATCGAAATCGGTATGTGGCGCCAGGCCAACGTCGCGAAGGTCGGTCTCCAGTTCGAGAACATCCTGATCCGCGGCATGATGCAGTACGTCTTCACGCTGCCCAACGATTCGGCCGAGGCGCGCTACTGCACGCACGAGTCCGTCGAAGAGTGCAACCACACGATGATGTTCCAGGAGATGGTCAACCGCATCGGTGCCGACGCTCCCGGCATGAGCCGTCCGATGAAGATGCTTGCACCCTTCATCCCCCTTGCTGCGGGTCCGTTCCCCGAACTGTTCTTCGTCGGTGTCCTCGCCGGTGAAGAGCCGATCGACCACATTCAGAAGAGCATCCTGCGCGCCGGCGGCCAGATCCACCCGATCATGCAGTCGGTCATGGCTATCCACGTAGCCGAGGAAGCACGTCACATCTCGTTCGCGCACAAGCTTCTGAGTCGTCGCATCCCGCTGATGTCACGCCCGAACCGGTTTGTCCTCTCGCTGCTGTTCCCGATCGTCATGCGCATTCTCTGCGACGCCATCGTCATCCCGCCGAAGTCCTTCTGGAAGCAGTTCGACATCCCGAAGTCCGTGAAGAAGGACCTGTTCTGGGATCTGCCCGAATCGCGTCAGACCCTGCGCAACTACTTCGGCGACGTCCGCATGCTGGCCACCGACACCGGCCTGATGAACCGTGCCTCGCGATTGGTGTGGAAGGCCTGCAAGATGGATGGCCGCGCATCACGCTTCCGTAGCGAACCCCACCGCAG
>NZ_JBPUKE010000007.1:0-5639 GCF_053470465.1 Rhodococcus sp. GB-02 | reverse complement strand
AATGTAGAGAAGCCCCCCAACCAGCGATGGTTGGGGGGCTTTCTCGTACCCACAACACCCCCCCCAAAAAACGACCCGCCGCCGGCACCCCCACATCGAGCCAACGGCACTTCCGTCGCCTCAGACCGACCCAACGCACCGTTCGCACCATCAGGGCGGGCGCACGACTGAGGACGACCGGCGCTTTGCCCGGATTAGTCGATTCCGTCGGCGGTGGCTGTTGCGTACTTCGGCCGGCCGGTGGGCAGATACCTCTGAATCGTCACACCCTTTGGAGTGGCTCGCGATTCGGCCAGTTCGAGTGCGATGTCCGGTCCAGAGTCGGGGAAGAGTCGAGTGCCCTGGCCTAGGACTACCGGCACGATCAGCAGGATCATCTCGTCGACGAGATCGTTCGCGAGGAGCCAACGGCACAAGTTGCCGCTACCGTGCACCTGGAGCACACCGCCGGGTCTGGCTTTCAATTCGCCGATCGCTGTGGCGGTGTCACCGGTCAGGGCGGTCGTGTTCTTCCATTGCGGATCGGTGAGCGTCGTCGACGCAAGATACTTGGGCCGCGAATTCAATGCGCTTGCAATGGGGTTGACATCCGGATTCTCGAACGTGCCCCAGTACCCGGCGAATATCTCGTACGTGTGTCGGCCGAATAGGAAGGCGTCGGCGCGCTGATAAACCTGGACGAGGTAGGACATGGCTTCGGTGTCTACCAATGGCGCGGACCATCCGCCTCGCTCGAATCCACCGCGGCGGTCTTCGTCCGGCCCACCGAGTCCTTGCATCACTCCGTCGAGAGTGACGATGGTAAAGGTCGTGAGTTTCATAGTCGTACCCATCTCCCAGGCGTCGTCGGATTTCCGCTGTGCCGATATAGACCGTCGGGAAGCGGGAAAGTCATCGAGCGAACGTGGCGTTCGTCGCCTTGAATCGACCGAAAGTGCCGTTCGCTCGATCGGGGCTGGGAGTTCAGGGCTGAACGGGCACAGAGTCTGCCGGGCTGGTCTCGGATTCCAAGGCGTCGCACGGAATCGCGAGCTCGGTCTGTTCGAGGCGGCCACGAAGGGTGATGTTCTCGGTGATCGACCACTGGGCAGCTTCGGCGCTGTCAGCGGCGGCCACAGCCCTTCCTGATGCGGCGAGCTTACCCGGAACCGTCTTGGCGACCTCCGACAGTCGCGCTGCTTCGTTGACCGGATCACCGATGACGGTGTACTCGAATCTTTCTCGCGCACCGACGTTTCCGGCAACGGCAATACCCGCAGCGACGCCGATTCCCGCGCTCACTTCCGGAACTTCGGCACGCAGGCGCTGTTGAATCTTTCGGGCGGCGGCCAGTGCACTGCCGGCGTGATCGTCGAGTGTTGTCGGCGCTCCGAATATCGCCAGCGCTGCGTCGCCCTCGAACTTGTTGACGAATCCGCCGTGTGCATCTACCTCATCGACGATGACGTCGAAGAATCGGTTGAGTAGAGCGACCACCGCGGTAGGGGAGTTGGTGGCCGCGATGGTGGTCGAACCGATGACGTCAACGAAGAGAACGGCAACGTCACGTTCTTCACCGCCGAGTTCGGGGTTCCGTCGAACCGCGTTTGCGGCAACCTCGTGTCCGACGTGGCGCCCGAAGAGGTCGCGAATTCTCTCGCGCTCGCGTAGGCCCTCGGCCATGCGGTTGAAGCCGGTCTGCAGCAGTCCCAGTTCGGTCCCGTCGTACACGACGACGGACGCGGTGAGGTCGCCACGGGTGACTTGTTCCATGCCTCGTCGTACGGACCGGATGGGGGCCGCGGCCGATCGAATGTTGATGTACGTCAGCCCGAGTCCGACACACAGGGTGATCCCGCCGATGACGAGGATGGCGATTGCGAGGGCTTGCCACGAAGCAGGTCGGATGAAGCTGAAGACCGCTACGAGCATCAAGCCAGTGACGGGGACTCCGCTTCCGAGCAGCCAGACGAGGATCGTCCGGCCGGTCAGTCCGAGAACGGCAGCCTTGCGGGGTGCTCCGGATTCGAGTGCACGCGCAGCAATAGGGCGAAGGGCGAACTCGCTGAGCAGGTAGCAGAAAGCACAGGTGGTGATACCGCTGAAGGCCACGGTGAACAGAACTTTCGGAATGGTGTCGGGGTCGACGATTCCGTACATGGTCGTGAAGGTGATGAGCGCGGCCGTCCACAGGACAGCTTGCACTCGGGTCAGTCGCCACGGCCCACGCAACGCCGCGCGTTGATTCTGCTCGGTTGGCCGGTGATCCTCGGTGGCCCACCGGAGATCCCGCATGAGGCGTTTGGTGCCCCAGAGAAGTCCGATCAGAAAGACACACCCGATGAAGACGGGCACGGCGATAAAGTTGATCCACGCGAATTCGGGGTCGATGATCTCGGGTCCGGGAACCACGAATCCGACGAGCACTATCGCCAGCACCGCTCCGATCAGGTTGGTGACCAGGAGAGGGGCGGTCAGTAGTGCCTGGACGCGGATTCGGCGGCGCCTGGGGCTTTCGTCAGTGGATCCGAGCAGCCACGACCCCAGGGGCGCACTCGGGACACGGCTTCGCTGCATAGTGTGTCGAGAGTAGTCGTAATGATCGCTTAGGGTGGTCCGGTGCGCCTAGTTATTGCTCGTTGCCGTGTCGACTACGTGGGACGCCTGACATCCCACCTCCCTACCGCAAGACGACTGCTGTTGGTCAAGGCCGACGGCTCCGTCAGCATCCACGCCGATGATCGGGCGTACAAGCCGCTCAACTGGATGAGTCCGCCGTGCTGGTTGGTCGAGACCACCGGAGACGGCGACGACGTCCTGTGGGTCGTCACCAACAAGGCAGGCGAGGAACTTCGGATCACTCTCGAAGAGGTCGAGCACGATTCGTCGTATGAACTCGGTCTCGATCCGGGATTGATCAAGGACGGTGTCGAAGCGCATCTTCAAGAACTTCTGGCGGAGCATGTCGAGACGCTCGGCCCCGGCTACACGTTGGTGCGACGCGAGTACATGACGGCCATCGGGCCGGTCGACCTTCTGGTCCGCGACGCGGACGGTGCATCGGTGGCGGTGGAGATCAAGCGCCGCGGCGAGATCGACGGCGTCGAGCAGTTGACGCGCTATCTGGAATTGCTCAACCGCGATCCGCTGCTCGCGCCGGTTACGGGAGTTTTTGCAGCGCAACAGATCAAGCCGCAGGCGAAGACTTTGGCCAACGACCGTGGGATCCGCTGCCTGGTCCTGGACTATGAGGCTTTGCGCGGCACCGAAAGCACCGAGTTCCGACTCTTCTGACGCTGTTTAGACTCGAACCATGCCGCGCCGCAAACCTTCGCCGAAGCAAACCCGTCGAACGGATACTCGGCGTACTCAGAACTCCAGCGCTGAGCCGGCGTCACCTGGCGGTGTGTTGTTCGGCGGGGCTCTGGTCCGGGAGGAGCCAGGGCCGGGCGGTGAAATGTACATGGTGCGGCCGATACCCGGTTCCAACGCGACGAAGTTCTACCGGTGCCCCGGCTGTGATCACGACATCAGGCCGGGAGTCGCACACGTGGTGACCTGGCCTTCGGAACCGGGCGGCGCGAACGAGCGTCGGCACTGGCACACCGGATGCTGGTCAGGCCGCGGAACTCGCAGCCTGACCAGACGGTGGTCTTGAGAGTCGATCAGTTCCTGGACTGGGCTCGCTGCTCGACGGCGCGGGTGTCGATCTCGGCGGTGTTGGTCTCGTCCGAGTCCTCGAGTACGTCGTCTTCGTCGATACTTGGTTCTGAGTCGACCGGATCTGCGTCGGCTTTCTTGTCTTCGATCTCGAGATCTTCCTCGGCTTCGACGATGACCGGAGCGGGCGGTGAATCGAGGAGTTCGCTCTCCCGATTGACCGATGCGAGCATGGCCGGAACCGAATCGAGTTGTCCGCGAATTCCCAAGAGCTGAGCCAGGATTCGGCCACGGAGAACGCGCAGTTCTTCAGTCAGTTCTTTTGCGTGTGCGATCTTGCGCTCGGACTGATCGGTGGCGGCCTGCAGTCTGCGCTGAGCTTCGTGCGACGCATCGGCGAGTCGACGCTCGGCCTCTGCCTTGCTCGACGACTCCAATTCGTTGACGGCGGCGACGACCTTGGCGCGACGCTCGGACATCGAGATGTCGAAGTCTTCGCGGATCTGAGTGCGCTTGGCCTCGGACTCGGCAGCCAGTCGATCCCGCTCGGCCTGTGCAGCTTCGACGATCCGGGCGGCTTCGGTGCGGGCCTGCGCCATGGTCTGCTCGTGCATGGTTTCCATCGCGTTGCGACGGTCCTCGAGTTCGGCGATCAACGACTCGTAGTGTCCACGTAGACGGGCGCCGTCCTGTTCGGCGATGGAGGTCATCTCGGCTGCGTCGGCCTCGGCCTTTGCGCGCACCTCGGAGGCCTCGTCGGAGGCAAGGCGCAGCATGCGGCTGATGCGATCGCTCATGCCCTCCGCAGTGGTGGGCGGTACCGACAGGCGGTCGACGTCCTTGCGGAGGTCGTCGATGTCGTCGCGTGCATCGTCGAGCTGCTTGGCAAGGTCACGGGCCTGCGCAGCGGCAGCATCACGATCGGCTGCGGTAACGCGCAGCTCCGCGTCGAATCGCTCGAAGTAGTTACGTACCTCGTCGCGGTCGTATCCCTTCCGTGCGATCTGGAACGGAAGTTGGATCGAACCGCGGTCCTGCTCGTATGCCATGGCGACAATCTACCTGGCATACGAGCTGGAGTCGGGTCTGCTAGTGGCTCGCGTCGGGTTCGACCAGTTCCACCAGGACGCCCCCGGCGTCCTTCGGGTGAATGAAGTTGATGCGCGAGTTGGCCGTACCGCGTCGGGGAGCGTCGTACAGCAACCGAACACCGCGCTCGCGAAGCTCGGCGGAGATGGCGTCGATGTCGGTGACCCGGTAGGCGAGCTGCTGCAGTCCAGGGCCGCTTCGGTCGATGAACTTGGCGATGGTCGAGTTCTCGTCCAGAGGCGCGAGCAGCTGAACGGCAGTGGATCCGGCGGGGGAGCCGACGACGGAGAGCATGGCCTCACGCACGCCCTGCGATTCGTTGATTTCCTCGTGGGTCGACACCATGCCCAGGTGCTGCGTGTACCACGCGATCGCCACGTCGAGATCGGGCACCGCGATTCCGACGTGATCGATCGCGACGACGAGGTCGGACGACAAAGGTGCGAGTGCAGAACTGGGGGAGGTCTGTGTCATACCTTTCACGGTAGCGCTACCGTTTGAGGAGTACACGTCGGGATGTGACTTGGCTCTTAGGCCGCACGGAACCGACGACTATGTCTCTTTTGCAGCCGGAGGAAATCGTGACCAGTTCTGTGATTGTTGCGGGAGCTCGCACCCCGATGGGTCGACTCCTCGGATCGTTGAAAGACCTCTCCGGGTCCGACCTCGGCGGCATCGCCATCAAAGGCGCCCTCGACAAATCCGGAGTCGCACCCGAACAGGTCGACTACGTCATCATGGGACAGGTCCTCACCGCCGGCGCCGGCCAGATGCCCGCCCGCCAAGCCGCCGTCGCCGCCGGCATCCCCATGAACGTCCCCGCCCTGAGCATCAACAAAGTGTGCCTGTCCGGCATCGACGCCATCGCCCTCGCCGACCAACTCATCCGCGCCGGCGAATTCGACATCGTC
>NZ_JBPUKE010000006.1:0-67295 GCF_053470465.1 Rhodococcus sp. GB-02 | reverse complement strand
AGGATTCAGATCTGGACTTGAATACTCGGTGTCGATTCACGTCGGTTGGCTTACGCTGGTCCGCCCGTTTTCGATGTGTCCGACGAGCACGCGCCTGAATTCAGGATCTTCGTCGACCGTCACGGTGGCCTGATACCAGCCGTCCGCCGAACGCACGGTCCACTGGCCGCGTGCGCCCGCTCCGAGTCTGCGTCGGTCCCCGTCGACGTCGACGGAGAGTGCGCGACTTCCGGAATTTATTGCGGTCAGTAGAAGCGTGCGCGCCCCTGCGTCGATAGTTGTCGAGACGTCGAGCGACGCTGCCGCACTGTCTGTAGCTCCGCTGAACTCTCGTCTGAAACCGTTGGGACCCAACAGGGTCAGGCTGTAGACGCGATCACTGAGCGCGACGGTGTCGTCGACTTCGCCGATGACGTCGTAATGCCGTGGCTCCTCGAACTCACCTGCGTACGGGTACAAGGCCAGGTGCGTTGATGCGGCACCGGCATTGACCAGATGGACCGTCAACGAGCCGGCGCCAGGGTCCACGCTCGTGTGAGCGTCGGGCTGATAGGGAAGTGCCCGTGCGGGTCGAGTGCCGTTCTCCTGCAGGGGCATTCGCTGTTCGGTGGGCGGGGTTGGCGTCCACCGCGGTTCCAGGGGCGGAGTGGGTTGCGGGCGCACCAAAGTTGGTCGGCTACGCGGGTTGGCAAAGTCGAACGCCGACGTCAGGTCGCCACTCACCGTGCGTCGCCACGGTTCGATTTCCGGTTGCATGATTCCGAACCGCTTCTCCAGGAATTGCGTGACGGACGTGTGGTCGAACACCTGGGAACAAACGAAACCGCCAACAGTCCACGGCGAGATGATCGTCATCGGCACCCGCGGGCCGAGACCGAGCGGCTGATTGCCGACCCATTCGGTTTCGACCGAGCGCGGCGGTCGAGGCGGGGGTACATGATCGAAGTACCCGTCGTTCTCGTCGAAGTTGACGATCACGGCCGTCTTCGCCCACAGATCGGGATCGGAGGCGATGGCGTCGAGCACTTGATAGAGCAGTGTTGCGCTCGCCGCGGGTGACGATCCCGATGGGTGCTCCGAATCCACTTCGGACGGAACGAGATAACTGACTTGCGGCAGTCGGCCCGACTCGACGTCCTTCCTGAACTCGGCGGCCAGTGTGCCGGGCCGGGATCGGTACAGTGCGCGATCGTAGAGTTGGCGATCAGCAGGCGACAGTTGGTCTGCAGCATTCTCGAGAGCCAGTACCGCTGCGTCCTGGACCGGCGCCGGCATCGACGGCAGGGCGAGATAGAACCCGGCCAAGGTCTGCAGTTCGTAGGGGAGCAGGCTTGGCCGGCCAAGCAACCCTGCCGCCACTTTCTTGAAGGCAGTGAAGTATTCGAGGTTGTTGTCTCCGAAGTTGTCCCACTCTTGGTAGGTCTTCCAGGAAATGCCGGCCGACTGCAACCGCTCGGGAACCGTCGTCCATCCGTAGCCGGCGTGCCAGGGGTTGTAGGCTGCGTTGGTTACAGCTCTTCCCTCGGGGCCGGGCGGATCCGAAGGCAGGACCGACTCGGTTGGATTAGGCGAAAGTGGCTCGTATCCGGTGTATCCAGAGACCCAATAGTTCCGGTTGGGGCTCGTCGACGTCGGAACGGAGCAGTGGTAGGCGTCGCAGATCGTGAACGAGTCCGCCAGTTCGTAATGAAAGGGAATGTCTTGCCGGTCGTAGTACGCCATCGTCGTACCGGTCTTTGCCGCAATCCAACCGTCGTGCCAGCCGTCGGCGAGTGCGGCATGTCCGCCCGCCCAGCTGTGATCCAGCCCGGTGACGTTCTGGGTGTCCATGTGTTGTGCCGCAGCGGAGTCGCGGATGGGGAAGGGGAGTACAGGACCGGTAGGCCCGGGTTGTTCGAAGACGCTGTGGCCGCTGCGTAGACGCAACGCATTCGGATCACCGAAGCCACGAACACCCCTCAGCGCACCGTAGTAGTGGTCGAAAGATCGGTTCTCCTGCATGACGAGGACTACATGCTCGATCGAATCGAGCCCGCCGGAGTTTGCGGGTGTCGCCAGTGCACGTTGAAGCGACGGCGGCAGAAGGGAAGTGGCGGCGACTGCAGTTGCACCGACCCCGGCAGTGAGAAACGACCGTCGAGAAAGGGAATTCCTGGACACTTGTGCTCCATCGATAGATCAATCAGTTCTATGACTACGGCCGCGACATGCTGCTGCCGCTGCTCCGAATCGGTGCAGCGGCAACAGTGTCGAGAAATACGATCAGGAACCGAAGAGACCGCTCAGTGAACCGAGGCTGCCCGAGCCGCCGTTCCCGCCATCGTCAGGCGCAGCAGAAACCTTGACGACGGATTCGTCCGACGCGGACTGTGTGAATCCACTACGACCCGCGAATGACGCCTTGATCCGATGATCGCCCGTCGAGGCGAAAGTATGAGTCAGTCGCGCCACACCATCGACTCCGACGACAACGGGCTGTCCGATGGGTTGGTCACCGTCGAAGAACTGAACCGAGCCCCCGCCTGGATTGGGACTGACTGTCGCGGAAAGTTCTGTCGCGACATTCTGCTTGGCCGTCGCGGGAGCTGCCAGCGAGGTCGAGGTGGTGACATCGGACGGCGCGGGGTCAGACACGGTGACCGTTTGGGCCGATGCCATCGACGGCATGAATCCTGTTGCGCCGGAGTAGTAGGCCGACACTGCATGAGATCCAGCCGAGGCGAACGCATGTTCCAGAGTGGCTTTGCCGTCAGCGCCCACCGGGATCGGGGCACCGATATCTGCAGCGCCGTCCTTGAACTGGAGAGTCCCACCGGTGGGTGTCGGCGTGACCTGCGCCCTCAGCGACACCGATACGCCTGTCTTTGCATCGGTAGGTACGTTCACGGCAGTGTCGGTCTGCTTGACGACAGGTGCGGCAGTCACCGTCACCATCGCCTCGGTCGAGTTGGAACTCTGGAACCCGTTGACGCCCTGGAACGTTGCGGAGACCCGCGCGGTTCCGGCGGTGAAGAAGGTATGCGGTAGCCGGGCAGTGCCGTCGGCACCGGGCGTGACAGGTGTACCGACGTCAGCGCCGTCCACCCTGAACTGCACGTTTCCGTTGACCGGAGCCGGATCCACCTTTGCGACAAGCTCGGTCGGTGTGCTGGCTTGGATCGAGCCGGGCATCTGGATTGTGGTGGTTGTCGGTTGGCTGACGTAGATGGTGGTCAGGGCCTGCCCACCGGCGTTGAGGCCGGAGTTCCTGTTGTCCCGCGGGGAGCAGTTGTAGCGCTCCCAGTAGTTGACCGTGAAGACATCCTTTTCGCGCTGGACGAATGTGAGCGCATTTCGGTCGTCGTCGTAGTTGGCGGAGCCGGGATCGGAAACTCGCAGCGAAGGCTTGATCTCGCTACCGGCCGCACCGGCTTTGACCGTGACGTCGACTGCGGGGAGTCGGAACTTGGTGTTGGCACCGACGATGATGCCGTCACTCGATCGAACTGCGGAGGACGGACCGTTTCCGGTGGTCCGATTCGATCCGGAGATACGTAGGTGCGTACCGGATGCCGATGGATTACCGCCGTCGTCGATCTGTGTGACTGTTGGAGTGGCACTGTCGGATCCGAGGCCGTACGCACTGTCCGCCACAAGCTGGGAACTCACGAATTCGACGCCCGACGGGATGTCGAAGTCGTACTTGATCCGGGCCCAATGCACGACTCCACGGCTGGCATGGCCTCCGCCGTTTGCCTTCATCTCGTTCGGCTGCACGCGGTAGGTGATGGTCTCACCTGGTGCCGCGGTGGTCGGCGCGGTGATGGTGACCCCCGAGCCGAGCGTCTCGTTGAACGTGATCGGGCTTGCCGCACCGTCCATCTCGCGCACATGGCATGCAGTTGTGAAGGCCACGCTCTTGGTCTCGGGGGCAGCAGAGGCGATCCCGCCGCCGACCATGGCGAACAAGCCACCGGCCAGTACCGAGACGGTAGCAATCGCAGAGCCGCGTAGGAGTTTCGAGTTCATCGATGAATTCTGGTTTCTGTTCACAGTTCTCACGACCCGAATCCAGGGGTGCCAAGGCTGCCGAGGCTACCGGTCCCAGGCTCGGGCTCGGACGGTTCGACGACGTTGATCGTCACGGCGCCGGACATCGATTCCATGAAGCCGGCAGATCCCGTGTAGTACGCCGTGATGTTGTGGTCGCCTGCTGTTGTCATCGTGCGGTTGGCCTTCGCGACGCCGTTGACAACGGCCACTGGAGCGCCGAGGTCTACCCCTCCGTCACGGAACTGCACTGTTCCTCCCGACGGCCAAGGAGTGACCGTTGCCGTCAGCTCCACGGAGTCGCCGACGACAGCTTTACCGGGTGCGTCGATTCGCGTCTGTGTCTGGGCGAGGCTGGAGTCGACATTGATCACCGCGAGTGGCTGGCCGCCTGCGTTCAATCCGGCCGAACGATTGTCGCGTGGTGAGCAATTGGTGGTCAGCCAGTATTTGACGCCACCGAGCAGGGTCTCCTGTTGCAGGAAGGTCAGGTAGTTGGCGGCACTGTCGTAGGAACCGGAGTTGGTGTCGGAAACGCGCAGCATGGGCTTGATCTGGGTTCCCACAGCCCCTGACGTGACAGTGACGTCGACTGCCGGGAGCTGGAACGTCTTTCCTCCACCGACCTCGATTCCGCCGCCGCCGTTGTCGTCGGTGTTGGGTCCGTTGCCCGCGGTGATGTTGTTGCCGGAGATACGAAGATGCGTCCCATTCGGATCGGGTGAACCGGCATCGTTCACCCGCGTGATCGTCGGGGCGACCCCACCCAGATTCGAGCTGGTGCCGGCCACGATCTGCGCCCCCACGTAGGAGGTACCTGCAGGGATGTCGAAATCGAACTTGAGACGCGTCCAGTTCACGACGGACCTGAGGTCGTAGCCGTCATTAGGGACCGTCATCGGCTTGGGAGCGAGTCGGTAGGTAAAGGTCGAGTTCGGCGGAACCACGGCCGGCGCACTGATCGTGACGCCGGAATCACGCGTCTCGTTGTGTGTGATCGGACCGGGGAACTGCCACCCGTGACACGATGCCGTGAACGGAAGGTTCACATCAGCGGCGGATGAAACTCCCGCTCCGCCGACGACCAGGGCAACGCATCCGGTCAAGGACGCGGCCACCCCTACTCCTCGGCGCATCAACGTCGACACCATTCACATTCTCCTTGAGTAGCGCTCGACAAGATCGAGCTCTCGGCTTGAAGCCGGGTCCGGGAACCGGCCTCGAGCTGACAGAGAAGCGAATACGTCTTCGTCGTTTGCTCGCCACCAGCTCAAACCCTGGAGAGGAGTAGAACACAGAGCGAGCCGCAAAATATGTGATTCGGACAAATTATTGGACAAACGTCCAACCGGTGAAATTTCTCCACTTCTCTGACCGCTCTGCACTGCTTTAACGTGGCGTGAAGTGGGCCCGGTAGACGGTCAGGCGATCGCGCGGCGCATCAGTTCTGCCGTCTTCTTGTTGGATGCGACCAGTGTGACCGTCTCGACGTCGGTTTTCGCCGCGCGAATCGCTGAAACGGCCTGTCGGACCGCATCTTCCTTCGGCCAGCCGTAGACCCCTGCCGAGACCAACGGAAAGGCGACGGTACGTGCGCCGATCGAGTCGGCAACGGCGAGACTGCGGGTGTACGCCGACCGTAGCAATCCGGATCGGTCCTCGGAGCGCGAATACCTCGGGCCGACGGTGTGAATCACGGCCTCGGCGTGGAGCTTTCCCGCGGTGGTGGCCACGGCCGCGCCCACAGGGAGGCCGTCGGGAAGGCTGGTGTTGCGCAATACCTCGCAAGCCTTCAAGATCTCCGGTCCTCCGGCTCGGTGGATCGCGCCGTCGACACCGCTACCGCCGAGGAGCCTGGAGTTGGCCGCATTGACGATGGCGTCGACGGTCAGCGTCGTGATGTCACCTTCGGCGACTGTAATAGTGGGCATTGATCCTCCTGCGTGTCCACCTGGCGCGTAGCCGACGGCTGTGTTTCCGACGGCTGTGTTCCAGAGTTCACGCTTCGGACGAGCCCACGGCATAGCCGAGCGTACGTCGTAGGGGTCACGCCCGATCACCATCGAGTATCACGGTTCTGGTCGTCGGTTCCGCCGCGAGCAGTCTTGATCGCCAGGCGAACCAGATCGGAGGAACGGTATCCCGGCCAGCCGTGCATGATTCGGCGCCAGCGCGCGGGAACCGCCGACGCTCCCCAACGGGCGCCGAGCAACCCGCCTGCGATAGCCGCGGTCGTGTCGGTGTCCCCGCCGGCGCGTACGGCCGCTTCCAATGCGTGCTGAAGGTGGCGAGCATCGGAATTATCCGTGGAGGTGATTGCCCACCAGGCAGTCTGAAGTGCATGCACCACCCAGCCGTTCTTGGAGAAGTCCTGCGGGTTCCCGGTTTCGGCCTGATCGAGCAGCGGGCCCCAGTATTCGGCGACCTCCTGATCGGCAACGGAGAGGAAGTCGCGAACCCCCTCGAAGTTGCCGGCGACAACGGCATGGCGGATGGCGTGGGTCCACAATTCGCAGGCCTGCCCGGCGCGCGGGTCGTCATGCGTGAGTGAACTGATCCGGTGCGCTGCCGACCTGGCACCTTCTGCATCGTCCAGGTAAGAGAGGGCGACGGGAGCAGTCCGCATGAGCGAGCCGTTGCCTGCCTTGTGGCCGCTGATCGCCCGCGCACGATCCGCCATCGCTGCTGCGCTTTCGGAGCGGGCAGACAACACTGCTCGCGTCTGGTTGCCGATGTCCGCGGGCTTTGAGTCGTACCACCGGATGAACTGTGCTGCAATGGCATCGAGACCGCCGGAGCTTCCGATATCGATTCCGGTCGCGGCCACCTCAGCGATCGCAACTGCCATCGAGGTGTCGTCGGTCCATTCCCCAGGAGCCCAGTTGAACGGGCCGCCACCGATCATGTCGATGGTGACCTCGGAGTTCGGATAGGTGAATTCGTGGCCGGCGCCGAGTGCGTCTCCTGCTGCGGCGCCGAGCAGAACGCCGGCCGCTCGATCGGACTGCTGTGCGGTGAGTTTCATAGCCACCTTTTCACGTTCGCGGAGATCGTTTGATCAAATTTGCGCTAACCATAGATCATGTTTGAGATAACATGCAAGGGTGAATAAATGGACAGACACGAGCGGCAAGGGATTGGCGGACTATCCGCGTCCGTCTGTGGCAGTGGACGTCGCGGTGCTGACGTACAGCGGTGGATCTCTGAAAGTTCTGGTCGTTCGGCACCGCCTCGGTGCGCTGGCGCTACCGGGAACATTTCTGCACGAACGCGAATTGCTTACGGCCGCAGCCGATCGTGCCCTGTCGGTCAAGGCCGAGTTGGCCCAGACGAGCTTCCACCAGTTGGCGATCTTCGACCGACCGGACCGCGACGACCGCGGTTGGGTTCTGTCGGTCGCGCATACCGCGGGCCTACCGGAATCGGAACTGCCCGATTCGGCGCTTCTCGTCGATGTGTACGACGACGAGGCAGTGAGCGGACTCGGGTTCGATCACGCCGACATGGTGCGACTCGCGGTCACGGACCTACGCACGAGGTATGCGTCGTACGTCGATCCGGACGGATTGTCGGGCGGGACGTTCACCGTCGCCGAACTTCGGGGACTGTACGAGGTGATCTTCGATCGTCCGTTCCAGAAGGACAGCTTCCGCCGGCAGGTGTTCGACGCGCTCGAAAGTACCGGCGAGATGAGCAGACCAGGTAACGGCCGACCCGCCGAGACGTACCGGAGGCGGGGTGACGGCGCACTGACTGCGCAGGCAATGGCATTTTTGACCGGATGAAGTGAAACGAATTCTTGCAGTTCTGCTGACCTGACGCGCTGAGCTGGGTAATGTCCGATTGATGGGTGCAGTTTCGAATGAAGCCGAGTCCAAGATTCCGACCGTCGTGTGGGGCACCGGCAACGTCGGGCGCGCATCGATTCGCGCTGTGACAGCCAATCCTGCCCTCGAACTTGTCGGCGTCATCGTTGCCAACCCGGCGAAGGTCGGGCGAGATGCCGGTGACCTCGCCGATCTGGGAGTGCACCTGGGCGTCGTGGCTACCGGCGACGCCGATGCCGTGCTCGCAGCGTCCCCTGGTGCGGTGGTCTACGCGGCGTCCGGCGACATTCGGCCCGATGACGCGGTTGCCGACATCACGCGGGCGCTGGCCGCCGGAGCTGTGGTGGTCACGCCATCGGTATATGCGCTGTACGACCCGAAATCTGCGCCTCCCGAACTACGTGATCCCGTCGAAGCTGCTGCCAAGACGGGCGGCGGCGCTCTGTTCGTCTCCGGTATCGACCCAGGCTGGGGGAACGACATCCTGCCGATTCTCGTCAGCGGGCTCGCGGGGACAATCGACCAGATCCGGTGTCAGGAAATCTTCGACTACACGACCTACGAACAGCCGGATTCTGTCCGCTACCTGATCGGGATGGGTCAGCCGATGGACTACGAACCTCCGATGGTCGCGCCCAGTGTTCCCACCATGGTCTGGGGCGGCCAGCTTCGACTCATCGCCCGGGCACTCGGGGTCGAACTCGACGAGATTCGCGAGACCTTGCTGCGCCGCCCGCTCGAGGAAACCGTGTCGACCGAACATATGGGGGAGTTCGCGGCCGGAACCCAAGGCGCACTGCGATTCGAGGTTCAGGGAATCGTCGGCGGGGAACCCCTGATCGTGATCGAACACGTCACGCGTATTCATCCGTCCTGTGCCCGCGACTGGCCGCTCCCGCCAGACGGAGGCGACGGCGCGCACAAGGTGATCGTCGAAGGACGACCACGAATCGAGATCAACGTCGAAGCCACCGATGAAGGTGGAAACCGCGCGGCCGGTGGAAATGCCACGGCCGTAGGACGTCTCGTCAACGCAATTCCGTGGCTACGTCAGGCTGAACCCGGTCTCTACGACGCGCTGGACGTTCCGCTCACACCCGGCGTCGGCAAGCTCGGTGCCCGAAACTCGGAGGTACTCACATGAATATCGACATACCCGAAGGCAAGAATCCGATCGGCTACGTGTGGGGAGAGATGGTCCCCGGCATCGGACCCGCGGCCGCCGGATTCTCCCAAAAGGTCTACACAGACGGCACTCTCGGACTCCGCGAGTTCGAGGCGGCCAGGCTTCGGATCGCTCAGATCAACGGGTGCATCTTCTGTCAGGACTGGCGCACCGAGCGTGACGGCGAGACCGTGGAGTCGACGTTCGATCAGTCTGTCACCGACTGGCGCACCACCGATGCCTTCGACGACAGGACGCGCCTCGCTGCCGAATACGCCGAGAGATACGCCCTCGACCACCACGGGCTCGACGACGAGTTCTGGGAACGCATGACCGCTCACTATTCCCAGCGAGAAATCGTCGAGTTGAGCATGTGCCTCGGATCGTGGTTGGCCTTCGGCAGGCTCAACCACGTCCTCGGCCTCGATACTCAATGTGTGTTGCCCGGCAACTGAACTAGTTGCCCAGCGTCGTCAGATCCGGGTAGTTCGAGACCTCCCAGCCGCCGTCGACTACCAGACTGGTTCCGGTGATGTACGAGGCGTCGTCGCTGGCGAGATAAAGGCAGGGGCCCGCGATCTCGTCGGGAGTTGCCGCTCGGGACATGGGAATTCGGCTCAGAAACATGTCGCGGGCGGGTTCGTAGTTCATGACCGGCGCGACCAGTGGCGTGTCGACCAGGCCGGGTAGAACGGCATTGACCCGGATCCCCGACGCAGCGAGTTCGATCGCGGCATTCTTGCTGAACATCTCGACCCCGGCTTTGCCTGTCGCGTACGCGCTCCCGTAGGGGCTCGGCACGTGCGCGTTCAATGAGGACACGTTGACTATCGCGCCACCGCGACCGTGCTCTCGGATATGCCGCGCTTCATGTTTGGTGCAGAGGAAGACGCCCTTCTGTACCAGGTTGATCGTGAAGTCCCAGTCGGCCTCGTCGAGGTCGACGATCTGCCCCACCCTCGACGCCCCGGCAACGTTGAAAGCCAGATCGATACCGCCGAATTCCGCAGCCGCAGCGGCAATAGCCTCGGCAACATCGGATTCCTTGGTGACGTCAGCGGGAACGGCGAGGAAAGACGCGCCGTGCTTGGAGGCAATCTCCTTCAAACCCTCTGCAGCGATGTCTATTCCGGCTACCTGTGCGCCTTCGTCGATGAGTCGTAGTGCAATGGCTGCACCGATACCTGATGCTGCGCCGGTGACAACCGCGGTTTTGCCGGCAAATCTGGACGTGTTAATGGGCACCTGCTTTCAAGAATTTTCCGGTTCGGCGGTTGCCGAGAACGGGTGCTGCTTCTCCGTCGCCGAAGACGTACTCGCCGCCGACGAACACTGCGGTGACGGTCTGATCGTTGCGATTGACCATGCGGGAGAGGTTGTCGTACTCCGCGACCGGACTTTCGGCGTACGTCTCGAGTGAATCGTCGAGATGGGCGGGATCGATCACAACCAGGTCGGCGCGGTCACCTAATCGAAGGTGCCCGGCGTCGACGTCGTACCACTCGGCGAGTTCGCCGGTGAGGCGATGCACCGCTGCCTCGACGGTCATGAACGGTCGCCCGACCTTCTGGGCGTCGTAGACACGTCGGAGTAGTCGTAAGCCGAAGTTGTAAAACGCCATGTTGCGCAAATGTGCTCCCGCGTCGGAGAACCCGAGTTGGACGCCGTTGTCCTGGGCGAACTTGTCCAGGATCTCCGGCCGGTGATTGGAGATGGTTGTGCGCCAACGCACTTTCGTGCCGTGTTCGAGGACCAGATCCAGGAAGGCATCGACAGGGTGGAGGCCGCCTCGTTCGACGCCGACCTGCCCGAAGCTCTTGCCGACCAAGGATTCGTCCGGGCAGGATACGATTTCGGCGTCGAAGAAATCCCGATGCCAAACTTTGACACCGAACTTTTGGTCGTAGTCCTTGCGGAACTGTCGCCGGTACTCCTCACTCTGCATCAGAACGTTGCGTTCCATCTCGTCGGTCAGATGCAGTGCTGCAGCGCCGGATCCGAACTCCTCGAAGACAACCAGGTCGATGCCGTCGGCATATACCTCGAAAGGAACCGGTAGGTGCTGCCAGCGCAGGTCGCCGCCGAGTCGATTGACCAGGTGCGCCAGCGGGCCGAGGATTACCACGGCCAACTTGTTGGACTTGATATCAGCCGCCGAGAGCATGCTCGTCTTGAGTCGCTTACGCCAGATACCCGCACTGGAGAACGCCATCGCTCCGGTACCCATCGGGTTGGAGAGGTCAGGTCCGGCCTGAAATACCCGTCCTCGGCGGCGCAGGATCGCATTGAGTCGGCGTCGTTCTTTCGTGGTTGCATACGTCGACGGCAGCGTGCGTGAGCGGCAGGTCTCACCGTCGAGTTTGTCGAACAACAATTGCTGACTGGACATCCCGACGAATCCTGCGTCGAGAGCTTCGGTCAACTGTGCTTCCATCGACGCGAGTTCGGTGTCGGTGGGGTGCACGTCCTTCCTGGTAGCACGATCCAGTCCCATCTCGGCGGCTCGCATGTCGGAGTGTCCGATGAAGGCTGCAACGTTGGGACCTAGCGGAAGCGCCTCGAGTGCAGCAACATAGTCTCTCGCGGAGTTCCAGGTCTTGGCCCGCGTGAGTGCTTCGACGACGTGCTTGCGTGGGATAGCTTCGACGCGGCCGAAAAGGTCGCCTGCGTCCGACGGGCTGGCGTGAATGGTGGACAGGGAACACGATCCGACAAAGATCGACGTGACCCCGTGCCTGAGAGATTCGCTCAGCGCCGGGCCTTCGAGGATCTCGACGTCGTAGTGAGTGTGGATGTCCACGATGCCCGGGATCACCCACTTGCGCCGCGCGTCGATGACACGGGGACAGTCGGTTTCGTCGAGTGAATCGAGGGAGATGGCAGTGACCAGCCCGCCTCGGATACCCAGATTGCGGACAGCTGGTTTCGCCCCGGTGCCGTCGAACCACAGACCGTTGTTGATCACGGCGTCATAGGTCATGAGATAGCCACCTTTGCGCGGATGGTCTTCCCGGTTGCATTGCGAGGCAGAGGAGTTGTGCTCAGTCTCCACTTGACTGGCACCTTGAAGTAGGCCAGTCTTTCGGCGACATAGTCGCGTAGTTCTTCTTCGGTCGCTGCTCCCTCGCTGCGAAGAACGACAACGGCCGCCACTTCTTGGCCGAGGTCTGCCGAATCAATCCCGATCACAGCGCATTCGAGTACCGAGGGATGCTCGTCGATAGTCTGCTCGATCTCGAGGGGGTAGACGTTCTCGCCGCCGCGCAGGATCAGATCGGACCGGCGGCCGGTCAGGCGGAGTCGGCCGTCTTCGAGAACTCCGAAGTCGCCGGTTCGGAGCCATCGGTCGGGACCGATGGCGGCAGCAGTCGCAGTCTCGTCGTTCCAGTATCCCGACATCACATACGGGCTGCGAGCGCAGATTTCGCCCTCCTCGCCGTCGGGAACCGCAACACCGAATGGATCACGGACCTCCACACTCACACCGATGATGGGCCGTCCGAGAGTTCCGGGGAACGCGGCGAGTTCTGGTGGCGTGGCAACCGAAATGCCGGTGGAAGATTCGGTGAGCCCGTAGCTGTCGACCAAGGTGTGCTGCGCAAAAGGCAGTCGTGCGCGCAGGCGGTCCTGCAAGGCCGGAGATGACGGCGCAGACGCGAGTGCAAAGGCGCTCAGTGAGGTCAGGTCGTACTTCTCGAGACTTCCATGTTCGAGGAGACGGGTTGCCATAGTGGGGACCACCGCCCAGTTGGTGACCTTCTCGCGTTCGACGAGGGAAAGGACTTCGTCGACGTCGAAGGCGCCCTGGTGGATGACCACGGCTCCGCCCGTCGCGAGTCGTGGGATCGCCAGGTTATGCAGGCTTGCAATGTGAAACAGCGGCGCGGTCAGCAGATACCGCAAGTCACTCGGCCGGCCGTCGCTGGGGCGGCCGGTGAACGCCGCAGCGAGGCGATCGCTGTAGCGGTGGTAGTCGATGACGGCCAACACGTTTCGATGAGTGTGAACAGCTCCCTTGGGGCGGCCGCTGGTTCCGCTCGTGTAAAGAATGACGGCCGGATCGTCCTCGTCGACGGACGTGCGGGGCAGTGCCGAACCCGAATACTTCTCCATCAGAGCCGGTAGATCTTCTTCCATCGTGAGCACGGGAACACCGGTGTTCACTTCGGAAAGAACTTGTGCGCGTTTCGCGTCGGCGATCACCACGGTGGGCGTGGTGTGATCGGTGCCGTACTGCACCTCACGGGCCACCCACCACGAGTTGAACCCGACGGCGATGGCGCCAAGCGACTGAGCCGCCCAGAAGGTCATCACCCATTCCGGCGTATTGGCGGCGAGGATCCCCACCCGATCGCCCTTGCGAACGCCGTACCGCTCACGCAGCGCGGTGGCCAATGCTGCTACGGCCTCGCCGTGCTCGAGGTAGCTGAAGCGTCGTTCCTTGGTCACCAGGTAGTCGCGTGATCCGTAATCGAAGGATGCGGCGAGCACGTCGCCGAGTGCCTTGTCACGGTTCTTCATGACGGGCATCGAGCTGCCGAGTACATCCTCGACTTGCATCTCGAAAGGACCACCGGGGCCGGTCAGCCCAGCCATGACCGACGCGATGAATGCTTGTGTATCAGCGGAAGTAGTCACGTGAAGTGCCTTTCGAAGATTAGGGTACGAGCACTGCGCGTCCGGTGACCTTGCCGTGTTCGAGACGGTCGAGTGCGTCGCGGGCATCAGCGAGGTCGAAGCGGGCTACTTCTACGGTTACCAGACCGGCCTGTGCCAGGGCGATGGAATCGACGAGGTCGTTTCTGGTGCCGCCATAGGACTTCCGGATCGATGCGCCCCACGGCCAGCCTGGCCCGCCGGCCGCTTCGGCGGTGATTCCGGGGTTTCCGCCTCCGAGACCTACCATGCGATACGCGCCGTTCGGCGCAACCGCTTGAACCGACATCTGAGCCGTTGCATCGACACCGACGAAGTCGAAGATGACTTCTGTGCCTCTGGCCGACGTGAGGTCGAGGATGTGCTGCGCGGTGTCCGGTCCCGATTCGAGCGTGATGTCGGCGCCGCAACGTTTGGCGAGATCGAGTTGATCCTGTCCGACGTCGACGGCAATGATGCGCACGGCACTGATTGCCCGAAGTATCTGTACTGCAACGTGACCGAGTCCGCCGACGCCGATCACGACGGCGGTGGCACCAGGCTGGAGATGTTCGCGTGCGCCGCGAATGGCGTGGTAGCTCGTCAGTGCTGCATCGGCGAGTGGTGCGGCCTGCAGGAAGTCGAGGTCTCCGATGGGTACGAATGAGCGAGCCGGGATCTTGACGTACTCGGCCATCCCGCCTTCGGGACCGAGCCCGGGGCAGGGCGGCATCGCGGTGCGTCCGGCGGCGAGGCACATGTTCTCGTTGCCGCTCATGCATTCTCGGCACTGTCCGCACGACCAACAGAGGTAGACGACACCGCGTTCCCCGACGGACCGACCGTCCACGCCGGCCCCGACGGCTTCGATGGTGCCGGCGATCTCGTGGCCGATGGTCAGCGGTTCTTCGCGCATCTTGTACGGAAAGTGCAGGAGGTGCAGATCGGAGTGGCAGATTCCCGCGGCGCCAACCCGAATCAGTAGTTCGGACGGACCGATCTCCGGGACCGGCACATCGTTGATTTCCAGGAGTCCGGGCCCCATGAGCTGAGCTGCCTTCATGAACTGACCTCGCTGACCTCGGAGTTGTATGCGGCGCTCAGGTAGGAGTTGCTGCGGTCGGATCCGATCAGCCCCGGCGCCATCTTGTTCATGACGTAGGCGAAAGTCATCCGACGGTCCAGATCGTTGACCAGCATCGAGCCGCCGATACCGGCCCACCAGCAAGCGCGTCCACCTGGAACCAGGGGTGCGGTATCCGGGTGCGGCAGTCCGTATCCGATGCCGAACTTGAGCGGAGTCATGATCCCGAGGTCGATACCGTCGGCTTGGATCTCGAAGATCAGGTCGATGGTGCTCTGCGAGAGCAGCTTCTGGCCGTCGAGCACACCACCGTTCGAGATCACGGATTGGACCCGAGCGATAGAACGTGCGTTGCCGTGGCCGTTGACTGCGCCGATCTCGGCCTCCCTCCAGGGCGCGGTGTTGACCTCTGGGTAGTCGAGCAGTGGGCAGGTCAGGGTCTTGATGAAGATGCTGTCCTGGTCGAGCGTGGACAGGTCGAACTCCAACGCGGGCGGCGGAACCATGGTGGCTATTCGACCGAAATGCTCTGTGGACGTACCGATGTGGAAGTCGGCGCCCAGTGGACCGGCAAGCTCTTCGGCAAAGAACCTGCCGAGGGTCCGACCGTCGATGCGACGAATGACTTCACCGACGAGATGGCCGTAGTTGATCGCGTGATAGCCCGACGCCGTACCTGGGGTCCACCAAGGCTTCTGGGTAGCGAGGCGAGCGGTGGACGTCTCGAGGTCGTAGATGTCCTTCAGTTCGATCGGACGCTCCCAGCCGGAGACCCCGGACGTATGCGAGAGGAGGTGGCGAACTTCGATGTCTTCCTTGCCGTTTACCGCAAATTCGGGCCAGTAATGAGCGACCTTCTGGTACACGTCCAGTTGGCCGCGTTCGACCAGCAGGAGCGCACACAGGGCTGTCATGGTCTTGGTGATGGAGAAGGTGTTGACGATAGTGTCCGGACCCCAAGGAGTGGTGCGGGATTCGTCGGCGTACCCGCCCCAGATGTCTACTACGGCTTCTCCGTCGACGGTGATGGCGATGGAGCCGCCGAGTTCTTCGCCGGATTCGAGATGAGCCTCGAAGGCGGTGCGGACGGCGTCGAACTCGTTGTTGCAGTGACCGTTCACCGTGCTCATGCGCGATCCGCCTTCTCGAGTTCGTGTGCTGCTGCACGGGCCGCAACAGGTAGCTTGTTTCCGGAGGCCGCTGCACGCTTGGTGCCCTTGGCGATTTCCTTGTTCATGTTGCGAACGTAGGGATCGAACTCGAGCTGAATCGTGTGGCGCGGTGACTTGTAATAGGGGGCGAGGAAGTACGCCTCGTCGGCCTTGGTGATCTCCTGCATCTCACTGGCGGACGGCAGTTGGTATTTGCCGGTGAGGTAGGCCGCGACGAGCTTGCTCTGCTGCTCAGCGAAGTTGACGAGCGTCGGCATGGGCTGCGCCAGTCCCATGAAGAAGAGGTTGTCGATTCCGGGCTTCATCATTCGCTTGAAGAGTGGGAATCGGTTGTCCTTGTCCGGAAGCAGATTCGGATCACTGAAGAAGGGGAAGCTGATGTTGTAGCCGGTGGCGCAGATGACCACGTCGACGTCCGAGGCGGTGCCGTCCGCGAAGTGAACCTGCTTTCCGTCGAGTTTGGTGATGGCAGGCTTGAAGGTTATGTCGCCCGACCCGGCGCGTCCCAGGAACTCGCCGCTGGCCGACGGGTGGGCCTCGAACGGACGGTGGTCTGGCTTGGGTAGTCCGTAGCCCTCCATGGTTCCCAGGTTCTTGCCGAGGAATCGACGACTCAGGAACAGACGCAGACCGCGGGGCATCCAGGGCGGGGTGATCAGTTTGTCTCCCGGCACGCCGCCCAGATACTTCGGGAGTACCCAGACTCCGCGGCGCGCTGAGACGATGAGCTTCTCGGCTAGGTATCTCTGCCCCAGTTCGGAAGCAATGTCCAAGCCGGAGTTCCCCATTCCGACCACGACTACCTTCTTGCCGCGCATGTCGATCGGATCGAACGGGTCGTTGTAGCTGTGGCTGTGCATCAGCACGCCGTCGAACTCACCCGGGTAGTCGGGGATGTTGGGATCCCAGTGATGTCCGTTGCAGACCATCAGGACGTCGTAGGTGCGAACTTCGCCGTCAGAGCGCGTGATGGTCCACAGTCCGTCTGCATCACGTTCTGCTGCAACAACACTGGTGTTGAAGATGATCGACTCACGCAGGCCGAAGTGCTCGACGTAGTCCTTGAAGTACTGGAAGAGTTCGGAGTGGTGAGGGAAGTCGGGAAGGTCAGCGGAGACCGGGAAGTCCTCGAATGCCAAGCGCCACTTCGATGTGTCGATGTGCAGGCTCTGGTAGCAGGCTGACATCCCGTTGGGATTCTTGTAGTACCAGTTTCCGCCGACCTCGTCGGACGCTTCGTAGCAGTCGAAGGGTATTCCGAATTCCTTCATTCGCTTGGCCGTCGTGATTCCGGTGGGCCCGGCGCCGATGATGCACACGCTCGGCAAGGGGGAGGGGCTCATTCGCCATCGCTTTCTGTTCTGTCTCGGGCGTGCGAGAAAAAGAATCGATGCCCGAGAAGTGACTTGAGTCATAGTGCGCCATTCGCTGACGATGTGTCAATGAATGACGCAATGTTTTTCGATGACGGTAAGTCGGTGATTTGCCAGAAGGTCGAAATGCGAGCAAGGTGGGCGACGTGAGCACGACTACCGATGGCCCGAAGAACAGGCGGGGAACCCTTCGCGACGAGCAGAAACGCGCGACGCGGGCCAAACTCGTGGACGCCGCACGCACCCTGTTCGAAGAGCGGGGATATGCGGCAGTCACGGTCGACGACATCGCCTCGGTCGTCGGATGCAGTAGAGCCACGTTCTACGTGCATTTCGCCAGCAAGGTGGAGATGCTCAAGACGATCGGCGCGGCCGGGATGGCGGCGAGTGCGTTCGCTTTCTACATCGATCTCGATCGAGTCCTCGACACGAACTCTCGCGTGGAATTCACCGCATGGCTGGAACGTGCCTTCGACTGGTTCGACGAGAACAAGCGCCTGCTGCCGGCCTGGGACGAGGCCGTGGCACTCGAACCGGAGTTCCGCGAGACAGCGCGAGACGGTATGACCGAACTACCGAACGCCATGCCCAAATATCTGGGCCGGTGGCCGGTGGAACAGCACGACGAGGCGAGGTTGCGCGTCGAACTGCTCGTGAGTCAGCTGGAGCGATTCTTCACACGCTGGGCCGTGCAGGGGACGATCGATGTGACGCGGGTTCAGGCGGCCGAGGTTCTGACAGATATCTGGTTCCCGGCTCTGTCGCCGGAATCGAAGGGCGCCGCCGAGCGGTAGGTGTGAATCCGACGGAGGTTCACGGGTCGATGAGTCCTTCGGTCGCGCCTCGCCACCCGCGGCGCTGGTAATCCCGCGGCGACATGCCGTGGGCAGCGATGAAGACCTTGGTGAAGCCGGAGGCGTGCGCGTAGCCGAGTCGGCGGGCAGTCTCTCCGGCCGAGAGACCCTCCTCGAGATGGGCACGCGCGAGGGTCATGCGTAACTGGGCTCGCCAGCGTGGGTAGCTCTGGCCGGTGGCCGCAGTGAAGCCTTTCTGGAGCAAGTTCTCGTCGACGCCGAGTCGAGCGCTCCACTCCGACAGCGTGCGGGAATCGGTGGGGTCGGCCCGTAGTGCGGCAAGGATCGTCTCGACTGGATCGCTCTGACGGCTGCCGTGTGGACGAGCCGCTGCAGAGCTGCGGACCAGCCTCGAGATTCGCGCCGGGTCGTGGATCTCGGGGCGTAGGTGAGTGTAATTCGCGACCACCGTGTGCAACAGATACGTCTCCGCTTCGCGAGCGAAGTGCAGCACACGTGGCGGCGGTGCGGCGACCGGAGAGGCGCCCGGCTGGGACCCGAGGGGAAGTAGCAGAGAGCCTTCCGCGATCTCGACACTGTTGCGCACCCCCGCTGGAAGCCACATTGCGTCGCCCCGCCTCAGATTCCACGTTCGGTCGCCGAAAGTAACCCGGGCGGAGCCTCGATAGATCCAGACGACGACGTGAAAGTCGTTGACCCTAGCCCATGTTCCGCTTGCGGGGATCGTCGGCGGTATCGGTGCCGAGCCTGGCGGGGCGCCTTCCTCGGACAACAGTGCGACGCTCTGTGCCAACGTTTCGTTCTCCTGGATCGGCGCCGAACCTCGGTGTGCACGTGCGTAGGCGCTGGGTGTCATGCCGGTGTGTTCACGGAAGGCGCGGGTGAATCCCGCGGGAGTTGCGAATCCGACCTGCGTACCCGTCCAACCGATTTCACGGCCGGTGTCCAGGTAAGCGGTTGCTGCCGCGATCCGGGCCGAGGTGCGCCAGCGCACGAACGGCAACCCCGTCTCCTCGGTGAATCGGCGCTGCAGGGTGCGGACACCGATCTTGAGTTGCCGGGCGAACTGGGAAAGTTCCGTGTCATCGGCTGGGGTCCGTAGAAGCGTGCGAGCGATCTCGAGGGCTTCGGCCGAGCGAGGCAAACTCGGCGGGGAGTGCGGCACCGAAGCGCTGACCTCATTGGCGTGGGCTCCCGCGACAAGCTCGATCAGTCCGGCTCCCGCTGCCGTCTCGCCCCGAAGAAATCCCAAGTTGTGCGCGAATTGGTGGACGAGCCAGTCCTGCCAGTCTGCTGGGATCTCGAAGTCGATGACCCGGTTCAACGCGGGCGGCAGGTCGGCCGCGGGCAGTGGGATGGGAAATGCGACCGCGCCCGGATCGACCCGGATGCTGTACGCGATTCCCGCCGGTACCCAGATTGCCGCCCCCGCAGTCACACTGCGGGTACGGCCGCCGATCTGCAGTTCTGCGCGCCCGGTATGTACCCAGAACAGCAGTGGCTCGCGTTCATTCGCGATCGAGGCGAGCCGAGCCGCGGGGATCTCGGGGACTTCGCCTGCGGGGAACACCAACCGTGGTCCCACGATGCCCTCCCGACGTCGATGCATTCTCTTCCAGCCGACCGATGAGTGTAAGAAGTCGGCACGCACGGATAACCATAACTGATTAGGGCAGGCTAGCTTTATTTATTGGCCCTCCCGCCGTGATCGAACGTGGGCCGGACCCCCGTCCGTGCGCTTCCGAGGAGACTTTCCGTGCCCCGAAACACCCGTCCGACAAGGGCGTACCCCGTTACCTTGCGCGAACTCGAGGTACATCGGGTGACAGAGGTGACGCCGGGCATGCGGAGAGTGACGCTCACCGGAGCCCAACTCGACACCTTCACCAACGCCGACGGAATTGCCGAACCCGCCTTCGCGAGTACGGGCTTCGACGACGACATCCGGTTGCTGTTCACCTACCCCGGCGAATCCGACCCGGTGCTGCCGGTAATGGTCGACGGCAGTGTGACTTTCGCTGCGGGGCGCCGTCCGCTTGCCCGCGCATACACCGTGCGCCGCTACGATCCGCGAACAAGGGAACTCGACGTCGATTTCGTCGTTCACGGCGAGGGAGTGGCTACCACCTGGGCGCGGGACGCCAGTCCGGGCGACCGAATGCACATCGCGGGCCCCTCTGTATCGCAGGGACTCCCGGAAGATTACGAGTATCTGCTGGCCGTCGGTGACGAGACCGCGTTGCCGGCGATCGCACGTCTTCTCGAGGAATTGCCCGCCGATGCCAGGGGGCATGTGTTCGTCGAAATTGCGGACTCGGCTCACATCCAATCGGTGCGCGAGTTGTCCGGGGTGAGTGTCACGTGGTTGCCACGCGAGGGGGCCGAGTCCGGCGCTACTACTTTGTTGCTCGACGCGGTCAGTGCTGTCGAATGGCCTGACGGGCGCGTATTCGGCTGGCTTGCAGGCGAACAGGCGACGGTTCGCTCGCTTCGTCGTCATTTGATTCGTGATCGAGGAATTGCGAGGACGGACATCGATTTCACCGGCTACTGGAAACGAGGCGGGGCCGTGCGTGCAGATTCCTGACCTGGCTCCATCGCTCACCCAACACCTTCACCTCAGCAACACCGAAAGTGTTCGATAACACCGAAAGGCAGAAATGACAGTCCTGCGCACCAGACGATCACGGATCACCGGACTGATCGGGGCCGCGCTCGCCGCAGCGCTACTCGTGACCGGGTGCTCGGCCTCGGCCGAAGACTCGAAAACGGCATCCTCTCCCGGTTCGGAGGGGAACGCCCTTCCGGCTGCGGAAGGAACGACTACCTACCCGCTGACCCTGGAATCGCCATACGGTACAAGTATTCTCGAGAAGCGACCGGAGCGGATCGCCGCCATCGTGCCCAACGCCGTCGACACGGAAATGCTCCTCGCGCTCGGCGTCAAACCCGTCCTCTCCTCGTCGATGGTGAAGGAATCGGCTTCCCAGTCGTACTTGTTGCCTTACGACGCAGAGAATCTCGATACCTTCGAGTTCGCGATGGGTGGAACACTTCCCGTCGAAGCGATCGCCGCGAGCGAACCGGACCTCATCGTCGCCGTCGGCTGGGCTGACGGCCTGGGTGGTTTGTCCCTGGGCGATTACTACGAGCATTTGTCCTCCATCGCACCGGTTGTGACGAGCCCCGACACGAAGTCGCGGATGCTCGTGCCGTGGAAGGAGTCGATCCGCGTACTCGGCGAGACGCTCGACCTCTCGAAGGCGGCCGAAAAGATCGTGGCCGACCATGACCAGTATTTTGCGAACGTGCGCCAGGAGAACCCGCAACTCGCGGGTCTGACTGCAACCTGGGCGATCTTCTACGGCACCGGCAATGGGCTGCAGTATCTTTCGGCGCTCGGTTCGGCTCCGGCAACATTCTTGGGTGAGCTCGGTTTCGCCGAGAACCCGCACGCAAAAGAGTTCGTCACCCAGAGTACTGTCGGCGAGGAACTTCTCGAGAACATCGATGCGGACTTCCTCCTGATCGGCCGCAGTGCCGCCGGCAGCGAGGAGGATTTCGACAAGCTGACCGGCGGGAAGCTTTTCCAAGCGCTGGGAGCTGTGTCCTCCGGTCATTGGGTTGGCCTGCCTCCTCGCACCGCCGACGGCGGGGATGTTCTGTGGGCGATCACGAGTGGTGGTCCGATCGGAACAATATGGGCGGCTGAACATATCGTGCCGCTCATCAGCGCGAAGCTGTAGACACACAACTGCAGAACGGAAAGCACTCACCCGTCGCCACAGGATTGTGTGGCGGCGGGTCGTTCGTGTCGCAGTGATAACACGGGGTCGACGCTGGACCTGATCGGCGAGGGCTTCGTTCACTCCGGGGTGAAATACTTCACAATTCGGACAGGTGTGCGCGATCCGACCGGTCGGTCGCCTAAGGTTCGCTGGTCGAGTTTGCGAGTTTTAGGAGAGTCAGTGAAGAAAAAGTTAGTCGGGGCACTGTTGTGTGCCACAGCATCTGCCGGTTTGATCTTTGTGGGTGGCGGTGTCGCAAACGCAGGTACGTATATTCCGGCCGGTACCGATGGCACCTACCGAGTTGGCAGTGGCGAGGGCCAGATGCTGCCTGGTCTCTGGAGTACCTCCGGCGGCCGGTCTTGTTACTGGGAACGGACAGGTTATGGCCGGGACATCATCGACAACAACTTCGGCGGTGGGCCGGAAACAGTAGAAATCATGTGGGGCGACACTAGCTTCACTTCGAATCGATGTGGGGCTTGGGAACGTCACGCTCCCGTTCCCAATCCCATCCCCGGGCTTCCGCCCATCGAGGCCGTTGACTACCGAAACATGATGTCGGCGCTGATTCCTCTAGGCATTGGGTCGGCCGCCGTCGGCTCATCAATGCTCCCAGCGCTGGTCCTCACAGGAAGCTGATCTGAAGAACCGTTCGCTTTACGGGGCAAAGGCTTTCGCTGAGTCTGCCAGGCCGCATCGATGTAGGCCTGGCTGTAGGGCAAGTTATGTCAGAGGGTGATCGTGCGGGTGGGCTCCCAGATGGCGGGGTCGCGGTGGGTGACGACGACGACGGTAGCCGCCAATTCCCGCACAGCGCCGGCGATGCGGCGTTCGGTGCCCTCGTCAAGAGCCGAGGTTGCCTCGTCGAGCACCAGGACGGGAGCGTCTTTGAGGAAGGCACGAGCGATCGCCACCCGCTGACGTTCGCCACCGGAGAGAGCGGCACCCTGGTGCCCGATGTCCTGATGAAGGCCGAGCGTCGAGCGGTCGAGAACGGCACTGAGGGCAGCACGCCTGGCGGCGTCCTCGATCTCGGTCTCGGAAGCGCCTGGTCTTCCGAGACCGATGTTCTCGCCGAGCGTGCCGGAGAACACGAGTGGATCCTGCGGCACGTAGCCGATGTGCGCCGCCAGGTCGTCGTAGGGCAAGTCGCGCAATGAAACTCCGCCTAGCGAGACGCTTCCTTGGTCCGGATCGTCGAAGCGCATGAGCAGCCCGAGAAGTGTGCTCTTCCCCGTACCGGAGCGCCCTGCGACGAGAACACGCTCACCAGCGGGGATCTCCGCGTTGATGCCATGCAGAACCGGAGCGTGGTCCACCCCGACGACCTTGATATCCGTTCCAACAGGGCGCGCGGCGTCCTGGGGTGCGGGTTCAGGCAGCGCGGGAGCCGAAGTCGCGGCACGGTAGTCGCGAACCGTTGCGCGCAGTTCGTTGACTCCGATTCCCGCCAGGGCGAGTTCGTCGAGCGGCGCAGCGGCGCGAGCGGTGAGGATGACGAGGGCGAGAGCGGCTGCGGGATCGTCGAATCCGGTGGCAGCGAGGAAAATCACTGCGCCTGCCAACGGCACAATGGTGGCGATCGCCGAGATGAATGTCGCTGGTGCCGCGGCGAGATTTGTCCGTGCAAGCGCGGTCTCCTGGTCCCGCCAGCTTCGCTCGATACGATCGACGGAGCGCATGGGACCGGCTGCCGTACGCAGTAATTCGAGATGGTCGGTGAGTTCAAGCGTCGACTGCGTTGCTGCGAGCTCTGCCTCGTGTCGGCGCTCGTCTGCTCGGCTGAGCGCGCGTTGGGCCAGCGTCTGAGCGGCGAGCGAAACGGCGAGCAGTCCGCCGACGATCAGCATGACGCCGGGTCCCGCAACGACCGCGATTCCGGGAAGCAGGAGCAGCGGGATCAGTGGTGCAACGAGGAAGGTCTGAAGTTGGTGCGCGGGAACGCTCATCAGTGACGGGATTCCGCGGCCGGCGACGGTGGTGAGCAGTGCCCGGTTGGCGTCGGTGAACCACGACAGCTTTGCACGGGCGAAGGCGTCGCCGAGTGCGTCGTAGAGATCGCCGACGAGTCGAGCCCCGGTGAAGTAACCGCCCCGAGAGACCAGGACGGTCACGAAGAGAGCGATTGCGGCCGTGGCCAGAACGAGAACCGGCGACCGGTGATCAGCGATCGAGAGGGCGAGGGTGGTGTACGCGATCGCCTCGAGGACAGCAACGGACACCCAACCGAGTCCGATGGTGATCAAGCGGCGGCAGGCTGCATTGGCGCTGTTCATTATTCGGCTCCAGTCAGGGCGGCATTGCGCGAGGCGGCGTTGTGCGAGTTGGGACTGACGAGGTCGAGTCGATCGTCGGCGTCGTCTGCAAGAGCAGGGTCGTGGGTGACGATCACGATCGTCTTTCCTTCGTCGTGCGCGAAGTGGCGCAGTTCCTTCAGCAGTTCGGCCGCTGTCCGATCGTCGAGCGCACTTGTCGGCTCGTCAAGCAGCAGTACTGTTGCGGGCGAGAGGAATACCCGAGCGAGCCCGACTCGCTGACGTTCTCCGCCGGAGAGTGAAGTGGCATCGGTATCGAGGCTGATGTCGATCTGTGCCCGGCGTAGTGCGGCGGTGTATTCCGCGTCCGTTGCATCGGGGGCGGCCAGCGCGATGTTCTCGCGCACCGTGGCCGGCAGCACGTCTGCGCCCTGGGGTGTGAGCAGAATGGACTGTGGCCGCAGGTTCTCGTCGATCGTGACGACGCTCTGATCCGCGTAGCGGACGGTACCCAGTTCCGGGATCTCGAAGCCGGCCAGTGCTTTCAGGAGCGTCGACTTGCCCGCTCCACTCGGTCCCGTGATCGCAGTGATCGCGGCTGGGCGGAATGTATGCGTGACGCCGTCGACGACTCTGCGGTCCGCGATCATGACAGTCAGGTCAACGATCTCCAGGCAGTCGGAGGGACTCGACGCCGGAACGGTGAGTGCTTCACCGGCAGGAAGGGTGGGTTCGTCCAGGGCAGCGGCGAGCCGGACTGCAGCAGCGCGTCCAGCCGCGACGTAGTCGAGGCCGTGCCCGAGCCGCAGGGCCGGTGTCACGATTGCGAGGCTGAAGAGAATAGTGGCGGCCAACGTCGTTGCATCCCAGCGATATCCGACGGGATAGGCGATCGCGAACGTCGCCGTCGCCTGCATAAGGGCAACCGCGACGGCCGCAGGGGTAGCCACGAGTCGAACGCGCTCCTGCATTCCCCGGGTGAACCGTGCTGTCGATTCTGCATAGTCGGCGGCAGCGCCGGTCTGCGCGCCGTAGATCCGGCAGACGCGGATACCGCGGGCATAGTCGTCCACAGCGGTCACGATGTCGCCCATGACATCCGCACTTTCGGCGCTGTGCCGAGCGGCCATTCTGGGGATCACGAACAAGTAGAACAGTGCTGCCACGATGCCAGGAGCCAGAGCGAGAAGCGCCACGGGGCCGGCTGAGGCGACCAGCGCCGCGATCGTGACCGCCGGGACCACGATCAGTGTCGCGAACTCGGCCGGTAGGTGCGCAGTCATATGGTGCAGCGCTGAGATGTCGTCCGAAACGAGCCTCCTCAGTGCGTCTCCGCTGTAGCGGGACAGCGTACTTGCGGGCAGTCGAACGAGATGAGCTGCGAGCTGGCGTCGAAGCCTGGCCTCGAAGAGCGACTCGCCGTGATGCGAGAGCCATGACGACGTGGCCGCGAGCGTTACCCCGGTGAGCCACAGCCCACATGCCCACCCGGCCCGGCTCATCGACGGTTCACCGACGAGTTGCACGACGCTCCAGAGCGCACCGAGCATCGCGACCCCCGACGCTGCCGCCGCGACCACCCCGGCGGCCAATGCAGGCAGCGCCGGGCGCAAAGCCGGGACCAGCGACGGTTCGACGAGAGGGCGGGGCATGGATAACTCCTTGAATCAGCGTCCGGGTGCAGACACGACAAATGACCGAAACCCAAGGCTAGGCTTCGGTCGTCCTGTCCAGTTATCGCGATGCGCCGATTTCTTACACCTGAATGGAACGCACTGCAATTTTCAGGATGCTGCAGAAATGCTGCTCATGACGTCTTCCCATACGCTCATGACCGCGGATTCGGTTGGGCCAGTCTGAGTGAACACGGCTACGCACTTGCGGCGGAAGTCGTACACCTCGACAGACGTCGTCAAACCGTGCACTCCGTGGGTGCGGGTCAGCCAGCACTCCGAGACGCCGTTCAGATCGATCATCGTTCGGCAGGTGTCCGAGGCTAGAGTCAATGTCCCGCCGAACATGGCTGCGGCGTCGAGGTCACCGCGATGAATCTGCAGGCAGCCGTTGCCGGCGACGACACTCGTGACGGGCAGTTGGTGGTAGGACAGGTGCTCCATCCCGGCAGCCATGAGGTGAGGATCGACTCGCCGGTAGCCGAGGGCACCCAAAGCGACGAAGCCGCTACGACGTTCGGTGCCGCTGTCCGCGAGGATGAAGTCGAGCTGTGTCAGCTGATCGGCCTCGGCCCAAAAGGCGGGAGTATTCGATGTCTGGACGGGAGGGCTTGTTTCCCTCGCAGTGCTCGGTGCAGTTCGCATCGCTTCGAAGGCGAGACGATCCGAGGTCGGGGTCAAATACGTAGTGTGTGAACTTGATCCGTGGGTACCGAACATCCGAAGCGTCGGGGGCAGGTGCTGTTCTGCGTCAGTGGTCACCACCGAACCGAGGGCGGAAGGCTTCAAACGTAGGGAGACGAGTCCGGGCGTGCAGACCAGCGGATCGCCGGGAACTGTTGGAACGGCGTACTTGCCCGAGTCGTTGACAGCCACCGGACCTGCAACGGTGATCGCTACGGCGTCGTCCAAGAGTGGCAGCATTTTGCCGACTACCTCAGGTGCGGTGTCGATCAGTCCACCGCGGAACCCTGGACGCGCAAGTAGTGCGTCCAGGTCCGACATGCGCGCCAAAGCTGCGCAACGGCATTCGCCACGGTGCGGGCACATCTCAGTAGACATCCCGTAGATACCGCTTCGATCGTTTGAGGTTGTTGACGTAATCCTCGGCGGCGTCCGCACCCAACCCACCGTGCTCGGAGACCACCTCGTGCAGCGCGTCGTCGACGTCCTTTGCCATCCGGGTCGCGTCGCCGCAGACGTACACGTGCGCACCGTTTTCGAGCCAGTCGAACAAGTCTCGGCCATGCTCGCGCATACGAGTCTGGACGTAGACCTTCTCGGACTGATCACGCGAGAATGCCAGATCGAGACGCGTCAGGACACCGTCACGGGTCAGACCATTCAACTCGTCCTCGTAGATGAAGTCACTCGACTGATGCTGATCGCCGAAGAAAAGCCAATTCTGCCCCGACGCGTTGCGTGCCCGACGCTCGTGCAGGAAAGCACGGAAGGGCGCGATACCGGTGCCGGGGCCGATCATCACGACGGGAGCAGCGTCATCGGCGGGTAGACGGAACGAATTATTCTTGGAGACAAAAACTCCGACCCGATCCCCCTCGCCGACGCGGTCCGCCAGGTACGTCGAGCAGACGCCGCCGCGGTCCCGCTCGCCCGAGCGGTGGCGCACACTCGCTACCGTCAGATGCACGGTGCCGTCGTGGGCCAGCGGGCTGGAGGAGATCGAATAGACCCGATGTTGCAGCGGGCGCAGAAGTGCAAGCAGATCTTCGGGATTCAATCGAATGCTGTTGTCCAACTGCAGGAGATCGAGTACGTCCTTGCCCCAGAGCCATGCATCGAGCGCTTCCCGATCTTCCGTGTCGAGAATGTGCTGCAGTTCGGCGTCGCCGCTGCGTCGGGCGATGTCTTCGATCAAATCGCGCGAGGGAATCGAGATCTCGTAGTCGCTGGTCAACACCTGGTCCAACGGTGCGGGCGAGCCGTCCTTCGCGGTGACGACGTAGTCACTGCTCGCACCGAGTTGATGGATGATCGCCTCGACGAGAGCGGGGTCGTTGATCGGGCGGATGCCCAATCCATCTCCGGCCTCGTAGTCCAGACCGTCCTCGCCGAGCGCAAAGGTGAAGTGTCGGACTTCCTTGGCGGAGTCCTCGCCGGACAACAGTCGGTTGGCGAGGACGGTTGCAGGATAAGGGTTCTTGCGAGTCCACTGGGACCTGGTCTTCGTCGGAGCGGACGTAACCGGCGCGGCAGCGGTCCCCGCATCACCGTCGACACCGGCCACCGCAGCGACGGCACGAACGATCCATTCGGCCGCCGGATCCTCGTAGTCGACGTCGCAATCGGTGCGGTCGACAACCCGGGTCCCGCCGAGCACTTCGAAGCGGGCGTCGATGTTCTTTCCTGACTGGCAGTACCCGTCGTAGCTGGTGTCACCGAGTGCGAGTACTCCGAAGTAGAGACCCTCCAGCCGGGGCGCACTCTCGGATTCGACTGCATCCCAGAACAGCTGCGCGTTGTCAGGCATCTCGCCCTCGCCGTAGGTGGAGGTAATGACGAGCACTCGGCGCATGGCGGAAAGTGCATTGATATCCACGGTGTCCAGACCCGTGACAAGTGGTTCGAGACCGTGGGCACGAGCAGCTGCGGCCGCGTCTTCGGCCACGGACTCCGCGTTGCCGGTCTGGCTTCCGTAGAGGATGTGCACTGCTGCACCGGAAGTTCTCTCCACTGTTGCTGTTGCAGCACCGGTTTGACCGGGCATGACAGTTCGTGAGTGTAGACCGGCCAGGAATCCGGAAAGCCACGCGCGTTGGTCGCCGTTGAACGGTGCGTATTCGGGGATGTACGGGATTTCCATTTTGAAGCTCACCTACGTTCGGGGGAGGAGGTCAGGACACCAGGTCGGGGATCGTGCGCGAAGCGAACAGTTCGTCGAAGTTCGGCAGCGATCCGAGCTTGTCCCGATTCTTGTTGTCTTGAAACAGAATCCACCCGTACGTCGCCGGGCTGTCCATCGCCAACACGTTGCGCAGGCTCAGCGCCTGCTTGTAGTCGTCGACACGCTTGGCTGCAATCAGCGCAGCCAACTGTTCGTCGTCGTAGCCGGCCAGAGTCTCTTTCGAGTACTTCACCAGGTGCTGGACGAGGGCGAAGTCCTCGGTCAGTACCAGGTTTCGGGCCGCCTTCTGCACTGCTGGATCGTCGGGTCCGGACGCACCCGGCGTGCGGGCGGCGGCGAGTTGTTGCGCGAAGTGAAGCACGGTGTACGCACTGAGCAGCGCATACATCGTCGCGGTATCGGTCTCGCCGTAGGCAGGGACTGCTCCGTTCAGTGCGGGGCGCCCATCGCGCACTGCGAGTTTGAACGTGCGGACCTGACGTGCTGCGATGGCGGACGCCAATTCTTCGAGAAGCTCTTTGTGCGACTTCGCAGCCAGGATCGCATCGCTGTCCTGGTAGAGCATCAACGCCTTGGGCATGGCGTAGACGAACGAGTGCTGTTCGACTTCCCAGTTCTCGAGCAGTCGGGTTCCGAGCGCGGATCCCGTTGCTTCCACATGCAGTTCGAGCAGGAGTTGTACCGCGTGGTTGTGGACGGCGGCCAGAGGATCGGTCGCAGCGGTGATCGAACCCAGCAGTACGGAATCGGTACTTGCTCGCAGCGCCAGTTCGCCGCGAGGGTCGTACTGGTAGAAGAACCCGCCGCTCATGCCGTTGCCGACACCCTTGCCGAACTCGCCGAGGTTCACGACAGCACCGTTTGTCATGTACTCGCCGGCGAAGTCGCCGACACCTTCGACGACAGCACTGGCGCCGGAGTTGCGAACTGCAAAGCGATCGCCTGCTTCGCCTTCGACGAACACTCGTCCGCCGGTGGCGCCGAAGAGCGCGAAGTTGCCGATCAACACGTTTCCGCCGGCGTCGCTGGAGCCGCCGCCTGGGCTGCGCACGGCGATCACGCCGCCGCTCATGCTCTTTCCGACACCGTCGTTACATGTCCCGGTGTGTTCCAGGTGCATGCCGTCGTTGCAGAATCCGCCGAACGACAGGCCCGCAGATCCGGTCGTCAGGACGCGCACGCTGCCCGGAGCCAGATATCGTCGCCCACGCTCGTCAGTCAGTACCCCCGGAGCGAGAAGGCCGGCCGCTCCGTAGTTGAGTTCGCGTTCGAGGTCGACCGCTAACTGCCCGCCGACACTCTTGTTCCGGTTACTTAGGTGCAGTGCACCTTCGGCGAATTCGGGTCCGGACACGGTGACCGAGGCCTCGCCGCGGTCGAAGAGCACCGCGCGAACCTCGTCCATGATCTTCTCGTCGAGCGCGTACTCACGCTCGAGGTACACGGGATTGGCGATAGTGATGTCCGGCGCCGACGCGAACATCGCGTCCAGGTTCAGATTTCCGACGATCGAAGGGTGATCGATCAGATGCAGGAGGTCGGTTCGGCCTCGCGCTTCCTGAAGGGATCGCATTCCCAGATTTGCCAACAGTTCCCGAGTTTCGTGAGCGATGTTGAGAAGGTACTGCGCCATGGCGCGGGGATCGCCGTCGAACAGTTCCGGGTTAGTGGTCAGACCGGCGGGGCACTTGATGTTGCAGTTCTTGGCCATGACGCAGCCCATCATCATCAGCGCAGACGTACCGAACTCGAAGCTGTCTGCGCCCAGTAGTGCGGAAGTAATGATGTCGCTGCCGGTCTGATGCGCGCCCGAGCATCGCAGAACGACTTTCTGGCGAAGGCCGTTGGCACACAAAGCTTGATGGACCTCTGCGATACCGACCTCGGCCGCACGGCCCGCGTACTTGAGGCTGGTCACCGAAGCGGCGCCGGTGCCACCGGTGTTTCCGGCGACGTTGATGACGTCGGCGGCGGCCTTGGCGACACCGACGGCGATGGTGCCGATTCCTTCCGAGGACACCAACTTCACGATCACCCGGATGCGCGCCGCCTTGCAGTCGTGGATGAGCTGAGCGAGGTCCTCGATGGAGTAGGTGTCGTGGTGCGGCGGCGGCGATACCAGTTCGACGCCGGGCGTTCCGCCGCGGGCGGCAGCAATGTCGACGGTGACCTTGGCAGCCGGAAGCTGCCCGCCCTCACCGGGTTTTGCGCCCTGGCCGAGTTTGATCTCGATCTCTTCGAGCATCGGGTCGGCGAGGTATCCCGCCCAGATTCCGAAGCGTCCGGATGCAAACTGCTTGATGCGCGACGCACGAATCGTGTTGTAGCGCGAAAGGTGTTCGCCGCCTTCGCCGCTGTTGGACATCGCGCCGACCATGTTCGTGCCGTGTGCGACGGCTTCGTGCGCCGGAGCGTTCAGCGCGCCATGACTCATGGCACCCGACGCCAACTTCGGGGTGATGTCGCTGGCGCTCTGTACCTCGGAGAGAGGAACACCTGCCGGTGCGACCCTCAGCTTGGACAGGAACTCTGCCCCAATGCCGGTTGCCCTCAGCGCAAGATCCGGTGTGATGGCTTCAATGGTGATATCGGCGGCAAAGGTGGCGCAGAGGGCGTCGCCGAGTGCTTTTGCTCGCGCGCTGTCACCGGCTAGTGGACCGTCCAGGCGAAGCGTGTACCGGTCGTCTGCGGCGGATTCACACTGGACTCCGCGCATCACGATCGTTGTGTTGCCGAGCATCGAGAATCGGCTGATCTGCTCGGCGAACTCGGCTGTCGTGACCGCAAACGTGACGTCGGCGGGAACAGAGATGACGTCGCGCAACGCTGCGGGCCGACGCGATCGTTCCGCAGCCATCACAGTCGAAAAATCACGGTACCCGGCAGTGATGTCGAAGTCGTCGATCTGTTCGGTGGTCAACCGGTCGAAGCTCGTTGCCCGGTAGGCCCCGGCGTCGAGGCGGAAGGCGTCGTCGAGTCGCCCGAGCGGAAGCAGGCGTAGCGCATCGAATTGTTCGGTGCCGGAGGGACTGTCGAACGCGATCTTCTCCTCGGTGAGTTCGACGTACTTGCGGACTGCGGTGGTACCGAACGAATGCCCTGCGCCGTCTGCGCGCTCCTTGAACAGGCCGAGCAGTGGCAGGTCCTTTTCACCCTCGACTGCACTTGCACGCTCGTGCCACTGCTTCGAGGTCACCGCAACCGTCTCGAAACCGACGCCACCCACCGGTGACTTCATGTTGGGGAACCACTGGCGCAGAACAGGGTCGGACGTATCGAGGAAGTTGGATTCGAAGAATTCTCCGCCGATGTAGCTCTCGACGGTGCACAGGCCGACGCGTCCCATCGTCTTCATGAGGGATTTCTCGGCGGCCTTCGCGAAACGTCGGAAGGCGGCATCCGGGTCGGCGGCGAACTTCTCCTCAGCTCGCAACTGAACGGAGAGTGGGTAGACTGCAGAAGCGCCGAATCCGAGCGCAGCGGCAACGTGGTGCGAGGACTCGATCTGGCCGCTCTCGACGATGAGAGAGACGCGCAATCGCAGGCCTGCGTCGATGAGGCGTTGGTTCAGTGCTCCGACGACCATGATCGCGGGAAGTGTTGCGCGCTCATGAGATACGTGCCGGTCGGTCAGGACTGCGATCCCGCCCTGTTCTGCTGCGAAAGCGACAACGGCGTCGCCGAGTGCGGTCATCGCGTCAACCATCGCCTGCGCGTCACCCGCGGCGGGGTAGAGCATTTCGAATCGGCGATGCGGGGTGTGCTTCTGTTCGCGGATCTTGAGCATGTCCAGATGCCCGAGGATCGGCGACGAGATGACGATCTGCTTGCCCTGTCCGACGGTCATCTTCGCGCCCAATGCAACCCGGAGGGTCATGCCGTCCGCTTCCCGGATGCTGTCCAGCGGAGGGTTGGTGACCTGGGCGAATCGCTGCGAGAAGTAGCGTGCCACACCGCCTTCACGATCGGAAAACGCGTTGATGGCGTTGCCGTAACCCATGGCCGATACCTTCTCGGCTCCGTGCGTGAGCATCGGATCCATCAGGAATTTGAAGCTCTCCTGATCCAGGGAGTACGCCATGTAGCGCTGATGAACCTCGAACGTTCCGTTGTAGCGCGTCGGTGAGCTGACCTTCTCCGCAGGCACGGCGGGAATGTCTTCGATCAGGATTCGCGATTGCTCCAGCAAAGACCGGTAGTCGCGTTGTGCGGCGATCTTTTCCACAGCTTCACGGGCGGTGTAGGTGTGGCGATCTCGATGATCGAAGTACAGCATTCCGCCGGCTTCGACGCGGCCACGGTGAATCACCGTCTCGGGTGGGAATGCGATCTGTCCGGCCTCGGAGAATGCGCACACGTAGTCGTGTGTCTCGATCGTGCGAAGTGGACGCAGGCCGAGGCGGTCCAGGCGGGCGCCGATGATGGTGCCGTCGCCGAACACCAGCGCTGCCGGTCCGTCGTTCTTCTCCTCGTACAGCGAGAAGTACTCGAACATCGCCCGCACTGCGGGGGAGAGGGTGGTGTCGTTCTCCCAGGCCGGCGGCATCATCGAGACCACAGCCGTCACCAGGTCGACGCTGTCCTCGATGACGCGAGCTTCCAGAGTCTGATCGAGTCGGCAACTGTCGGACTGGCCGGGCGGACGGACGATCGCACGTCGTTTTGCGCTGGCGACTGCAGCTTCGGAGAGCCGATTCTTCTTGTCGGTGTTCAGTTCTCCGTTGTGGGCCATGAAGCGGAACGGCTGCGCCATCGTGGGATGCGGGTCCGTGTTGGTCGAGAATCGCGTGTGGAAGTACATCGTGTGCACAGCGTGATCGGGGTCGACCAGGTCGCGGAAGTACGCGATCACTTCGTCGGAGTTCAAGCGGCCCTTGAGAACCTGAGTTCTCGCGCTGAGCGACAGTGGGTACAACCCGCGCAGCGCAGGCGTGTTGTACGCGATGGCTTCGATGGCGAGCAGAGCTTCGTGCACGAGGCGATCGACGACCGCAGGTTCGGGACGCGGAGTGGGGACCTCGAAGATCCACTGCCTGATCGGAAGCTGATGTGCGATCGCGGCTGGCCGAATCGCCGAGTTGTCGACCGGAACGTCGCGCACTGCGAGAGTGGTGAATCCTCGGTCGAGTAGTTCGCGTTCCACCAGTGCGGCTGCGCGAGCATGCTGAGCGTCGTCGTCGGGAAGGAAGAAGTTGCCGACGCAGAAGCGTCCGGCACGTAGGTCGGAGCGCCCGGTGACCTTGCGGAAGAACCGGAGGGAGAGGTCCACCGAGACGCCGCCGCCGTCGCCGACGCCCTCGGAGGACATACCGCCGCGGTGCGGAACCGAGCAGAGAGCTTCGCTGCCCTTGATCAGGACATCGTGGGTCTGCACACCGTCCTTGCGCGTGATGAACCCGACCCCGCAACTGCTCTTGTCATCTGCGGGGTCGTACAAACCGACGATGGACGTGCTCACTGCAGCAACCTTCTCCCTGTCCTGGTTGCCCGGAGATTGTTCGACCGGGCAGATACGACGGCATGTATTCCGTCAGGGCAGGGCGTCGCTGCTTCGATGAAGCGGCACCCGAATGGGATCAGACTACTGAGTAGAGGCTTACCTTAGTCAAGTCTGTTGGGTGTGACTTGGATCCGAGCAGGTCAGAGTGTTGCTTTGTAGGCAAGGGCGTAAGCGATCTTGCCCGGCTTGTCGTCGGTGTACGGCTTCGACAGCTTTGCGAACTCTCCCTTGGACTCGGCTTTGCCGTCGTTCCAGGCTGGCAGGACACCAAGATCGGTGGCAGTGAATCCGCTGTCGACGACGGCATCGCCCGCCAACGCGGTCTGTGCATTAGTCACCGACTTCACGGTCTCCAGGTAGCTGGAGAGGTCGTCGCGATTCCAGTTGGTGAGGTCGACGGGCGCGGTGTCGCGGACCCACGCACCCCAGTAGAACTCCTGGAACGGGATCGAGCCAGCGGCAAATCCGATGTCGCGGGAGAAGTACATCAAGCTGCGGTACTTGTCGTCGGCGAAGTTCGCCAGGCCGACGCTCTTCGGCAGGGACTGGACCGGTACCTGGTTTCCGTCCACGTCACGCGACCAGACCCACTTGTTCTTTTCCATCTCGGTCCAGAAGGCGCCTTCACTCAGGCCGCTGAGGTTGCCGAGAACCCGCAGTCGCACGTGCAGGTCGGGGCCTCCGTCGGCCGTCTCGATGAAGGACGTGAGGGTGTGGTGACCGTCGGTCAGGTAGAGATCGCCGCGGGGTCCGACGACCACGGTCTTCATGGGCGCGATGCTCTCGGCGGTTTCCTGACCCACTGGTATCTGGCAGGTGAAGGACGACGGGTCCTTCAGCGTCGAGGCGGGAGTAGCGGTCGCAGCCTGGATCTGGCCGTTCGCCTCGCACCAGTCGTCGAACTTCTTGTTGATCGCATCTTTTCCGAGCGTGTATCGCCCGAGCTTGTAGTACACCTCGTCGTAGCCGAGGGAAGGCTGCGTCGCATGAACGTCGCCGATGCGCACGTCCAGAAGGTCACCTTCTTTGGCGCACAGGTACTCCGAGCCGCCGACGGAGCCTGAGAACGAACCGGTGGAGATGCCGCCACACGCGAGCGGAGCAGCGACAGCGGGTGTGCTGACCAGTGTTCCGGCGCCGAGCAGTACCAGTGTTGTGAGTGCCGAGATGGCGGAACGACGCATGTGGGGATCTCTCCTGAGGATGGGTTCGCACGTGAAGAAGCTTGCGTCACAATCGCTCAGGGTGGTTTCGGACTTGCTGACAACAGACGTCCGCGCGGTGGCTACCACGTGAATTCACGTCGTAGCCACCGCGCGGTGAGCCGGTAAGTCGGTCAGCCCTTGTAGTTGTAGAAGCCCTCGCCGACAGCGACGCCGAGCTTGCCTTCGTCGATGTAGTTCTTCTTGATGTAGTCGGCGAACGCGCGCTGCTTCTCGCCGCCCTGGGAGGAGATGTTGTAGACGGTGGTCAACCCGACGACATCCATGATCTGGAAGGGGCCGAACGGGGCTCCGGTGCCGATACGCCACGTCTTGTCGACCATGTCGGGATCAGCGATGCCGTCGATCAGCAGGTCGGATGCTGCATTGAGGAGCGGGACCAGGAGCGAGTTGAGTACGTAGCCCGCCTTCTCCTTCTTGAGTTCGATCGGCACCATGCCGATGTTCTTCGCGAATTCGACGACCTCGCGGTACACGGCGGGGTCGGTGGACTCGGTGCCCATGACCTCGGCAGTGTTGTTGACCCACACGTGATTTGCGAAGTGCAGTGCGAGGAACTTCTCGGGGCGGCCGGTGAACTCCTTGAGGTCGCTCGGCAGAAGCGTCGAGGAGTTGGTTGCGAACACCGTGTGCTCAGGAGCTACTGCGGCGAGCTTCTCGTAGGTGTCGCGCTTGATGGCGATGTCCTCGGGAATTGCCTCGATGACAAGATCGGCCTTGGTCACGGCTTCGGCGAGGTCGTGCGAGTACGTAATACGTTGTAGCGCTTCGTCGGCCTTGCCTTCCTTGGCGCCCTCGACGTTTTCGGCCTTGTAGGCCGCGGCCAACGAGTCGAACCGAGCCTTGGCCTTCTCGATGACCTCGGCGTTGATGTCGTACGCGACGACGTCGAATCCGTGATAGGCGGTCTGATAGGCGATCTGCGAGCCGAGAACTCCGGTACCCAGAACGGTGATCTGCTTCAGTTCAGTCATTTTCGATCCTCAATCCTTTTCGGTGGGTAGTCCGACAAGCGTCAATCGAACTTGTGCGGCAACGATGTTCGTGAGTTCGTCAGCCGTGATCCGGTCCAATGCCGCGCGGGCTATTTCGAAGTGCAGCACGTTGGAAATCGTTCGCGCTGCAGTGATGGTTCGAGTGGTGTGTTTGGGGTGCCCCTCGAGCAAGATTTGCGCAATCCGCGTTTGCAGGCGCTGCGAGAGTTCCAGACCTTCGGCCCGGAAACATTCGCTGGGCTCGCCGAACAACACTTCGCGTTGGTAGATACCAGTGTTCTCGTCGTTTCGGCGACTCGCGATCAGCAGGGGTGAAACAAGCTCGAGCACACGATCTTCTGTGCCCGTCGATTTGGCCTCACGCTCTTCTCCCAGTTCGATCTGCTTGCGGTACTCCGCGTTGTACACCATGAGCAGTAGCTCGGCTTTGCTTGCGGCGTAACGAAAGAGGGTGCCACCGGCTACATCGGCGCGATCGGCAATTTCTTGAGTTGTGACTGCGCTGTAGCCCTTTTCCGCGAACAGTTCGGCCGCGGCGTCGAAGATGCGTGTCTGCTTCTCGAGTTTGTTGCGTTCACGACGACCCAACTCTTGGTCCGATTTCGTCATCCCGCTCACCTCGCTTCATTTCGGATCACGCTCATAAATGAGTCTACTCCGAAATATCGAGAGGATGGGGTCTCCTCCGTCACATCACCGCATTCCGCTGACCCAACCGGCGAACACGTCGGCGAACACGTCTGCTTCGCACGCATGCGCCGATTCGGGGTAGGCACATTCGGGGTATCCGGCGACGACGGCGGCAAGTTCGGCATTGCAACACTGCGCCAAAAGGCCGCGCAGGAGGTCCGCGGCCGACCAGCCGGCGATGGATGCTGCTGGGATCCCCTCTTCCTCGTACACCTTCACCAGATCGTCATGCCTCCAGGACAATTCCTCGGCCACCAGTGCATCGGGATTGAAAGACATGGCGCGGTCGAGTGATCCGCGCAGAAGCGAGTGTGGATCGTCCTCACCGCGCAGCCTGGTCGCGAGGTCGGCCGGTGCCTTCTGCATGACGAACATCCAGGGTTTGCCGTCGGGAAAGACTCCGCCGAAGCCTGCCACGTTGAAGGGCAGGTGACTACTGAGAAAATCTGTCTCCACGTCAACGTGCTGATCGTCTCCGAGGTGAATGAAGTGGCCGGACGCGATCTCCTCTCCGGTTGCCGGCTCGGCCCACGTGTTGTTCCACAGATCGGTCATCCGACTGCCTTCGGGAAAATCGAGAACCTCGAAGAGAAAACCCATGTCTCTACAACTCCCCGTCGAAGTGGGTGGCTACTCCACCGGTCAGTCGAGACACCGTCTGCGCCGAGGTCGCGAGGACGACTCGGCTTGTCTCGAAGGTCATCTCGTCGCGTTCGGTGTCCTCCGATTCGGGATCCTCGGCCAGTGAGAAGTCGAGTTCCACCTCTCGATCGGTGCTGGAACAGACCGAGATCATCAGCCCGAGTCGTTCGTCGGTGAACGGCGGGAGCGACTTTTCGGGATGGAAGTCTGCGGCCGCGTGAAAGAAGAACGCCGCCAGCCGCTCGACAAACCCCTCATCCGTGTGTCGGCTGAGGTACTGATTGAACCGATCGGGGCTGAGCAGCCCGACGTCGAAAACAAGTGTGGGCACGTCGGATTCGAAGACAGTGGCGGGGACCGCATGACTGCGAAGGAAGACCGCTGCGCCGCCGTACCCCGGCAACCTGAACCCATCACGCATCTGGTGTACTCCCGTCGCAGTGGTGTCCTGTCCACGCTAGGCCATTGCTCGGCCGCGTGCTGCCTACTCGAGTAGCCGGCTTGATGGAAGAATCACCGCCTATGACTGCTGTCCTGTACCCGCCCGTCGAACCGTATGAGTCCGGTCTGTTGGAAGTGGCGGATGGTCAGAGTCTCTACTGGGAGACCGTCGGGAATCCGACGGGTATTCCTGTTCTCTATCTCCATGGCGGTCCCGGTGCGGGATGCACTGTCGGTGCCAGGCGCTTCTTCGATCCCGAAGCCTTTCGCGCAGTTCTGTTCGATCAGCGGGGCTGTGGGCGCAGTCTTCCGCTTGCGAGCAGTCCGGACGTCGATCTGACCGTGAACACCACGGCGCACATCCTCGACGATATCGAGCGTCTTCGTGAGCATCTCGGTATCGAGCGATGGATCGTCACGGGACTTTCCTGGGGCGTGAGTTTGGGACTGGTGTACGCCCAGGCGTTTCCCGAGCGGGTGATCGCGATGGCCTTGGGCGCGATCACCGGCGGGACGAGGGTCGAAATCGAGTGGATCACCCGCGCCATGGGCAGAGTGTTTCCGCGCGAGTGGGAAGAGTTCGTCGCGCCGTTGCCGGAGGAAGAGCGTGACGGAAACCTTCCCGCGGCATACGCGCGACTGCTCGCCGATCCGGATCCTGTTGTGCGGGAGAATGCTGCGTTGCAGTGGTGCCGCTGGGAAGACGCGCATGTGTCGCTGATGCCGGGGTGGACTCCGAGTGTTCGATACCAGAATCCCGACTTCCGTCGAGTGATGACCAGGCTGGTCACGCACTACTGGGCCAACGATTGTTTCCTGGCGCCGAATCAGATCCTGGACGGCATGGACCGTCTTGCCGAGATTCCCGCGATTCTCGTGCACGGACGGTATGACATTTCCGGGCCACTAGACACTGCCTGGGCGATCCACCAGCGGTGGCCGGGCAGTGAATTGGTGGTACTCGACGGCGCCGGGCATGGCGGCGGTGGATTCAACGAGGCAATCGTGGAAGCGCTGAATTCACTGGCTTATTCGGTCTGATCGAGTGCCCCGGCGTGGGCCGCGGCGAGCGCGCCGGCAGCAGCACGATCGGCAACCGACCGGTCGACGGGTAGATCGGCGACCAGCAGTCGATAGTAGATGGGCGCGGCTACGGCCGCCAGAAGATCAGCGGCTGAGACTTTCTCGGAGATTTCCCCGCGTTCGACTGCTCGGCGGACCACGATGTCAGCCAGTTCGTAACGTGCGGAGTAGAACTCGCGCTTGAGTCTCGCCACCTCGGGTGTGCGGACCGCGTCCGAGAACAGTGCTGCCACCAATGCGCCGCCCGACTCGCTGGTCACCAGTGCGACTATCGATCTGGCCATCTCGCGCAGGTCGGATTCGATGGAACCGGTGTCCGGGATGGGAACGGTGGTTGCCGATATTTCGACGGCCGCGTCGGCCACCAACTGGGACAGTGTGCTCCACCGCCGGTAGATCGTGGTCTTGTGGACTCCGGAACGGGCGGCTATGTCCTCAATGGTCATCGCTGCAAATCCGCGTTCGGACAGTTCGGCCGCGGTGGCTGCCAGGACGGCCTCGCGCACCCTGGCGCTACGCCCTCCGGGCCGTTGTGGTGTCGAGGTCATGGGTCAACCTTATCGCAACAAGGTGTTGTGTTAGCTGGAGACGCGTGGTTCACTGAGCTAATGCAACTGATCGTTGCATTAGGGATGAATTGAGGGGTGTTTTCCCATGTCATACGAATTTCCTGTCGATCACCGAGGCCTCTTCGAAGAGCGCACAGGACAGTTTCTGAGCTTCGGGCTCCCCGTCTCGGATCTCGAGGAACTGCGCGCGTCCATCAACTCGACCTGGGCCGACGCGCCGGGTGGTTGGTCGTACGAGTGGTCGGCGCTGGCGGCGGAGTACTCCGCCGCCGGCAATCATTCCCTGGCAGCGATGATCTACGGAATCGCCAAGTTCCCGGTGCTGGCCAACGAATCCCGTCGACGGGCTCTGCGCAATCAGGTGGACGAATACGTCAAGGCAGCACCAGGATTCGGGCTCGAGTTCGAGCGTCGAATCCTGTCCCTGCCCAACCGAAACGGCGAGATCGAGCTACCGGTACACATCCTCTCGGCGGACGGACGGTACGAAGACGCACCCGTCCTGTTGCTCAGCGGCGGCGTCGACGGCTGGAAGATGGACATGCATCCGTTGGCCAGCGCGTTCGCGAAGAACGCCGGGCTGACGGTTGTTGCTTTCGATCAGCCGGGAACTGGTGAATCACCCGTTCCTCTCGATGCTTTCGGCGACGAGGTGATCGACGGGCTCGTATCGACGGCTCGCGCTCTCGGCAACGGGCAGGTGGCGCACCTGGGAGTCTCCTTCGGCGGCAACTTCGCCGTGCGCTCGGGGTTGACCGGCGCCGTCGATGCGGTGATCAACATCGGTGCCCCGGTCAAGGGTGCGTTCGAGACCGCGAACGCCGAGCGCCTGGTCTACGGCATGGGCGACATCGTCGGAAACGCATTGGGTTTCGATGCCCCGGCAACCAAAGAGGCGCTGGTACAGGGTCTCCGTGCGTTCGATCGCAGTGTCTTGATGACCGCCGACGACGGCCGGACCCCGATGCTTGTGGTCAACGGGGCCGACGACGTTCACATCCCGCTCTCGGACACAACACTCTTCGAAGAGCGCCCGAACACGCAGGTACACGTCATCCCGGATGCGGGGCACTGCGCAGTGACCAAGCTGCCCGAATTGACGCCGATGATGATCGACTGGCTACGAGATGCCCTGTCAGGAACCGTTCCACGAACCGGTAGATGATCCGCCGCCGAAGCCGGCAAAACGATACGTCGCAAGAACGGCCTTGTGATCGGTCGGCCACGGCGTCGGTGAAGCGATGAAGTTGTCCTGGGAGTTCTCCTCCACTCTTTTGTTGTGCACGATCGTCTTTCGGGGTCCGATGATTCCTACAGATCCCAACTTCAGGTCGGAAGCGCGGTCGGCGAAGATGTAGTCGATCCGATCGCGTTCATCTGCCTCGGGTGCCCAGGTGAGCTGTGAGGTGTCGACGTCGGGATTGTCGGACGGCCAGGTGAAGCCCGGGTGTGTAGCCGGGTTCGGGTACTTGCTGCGGTATGCATCGACAAATCCGGCTTGGTCGAGCAGACGGGTGGATTCCCACGGAATGACGACACCGTTGTGGTCGAACAGATTTCGCGTGCCGTCGGTCCAGTCCAGGGCCGACGGTTCGTTGAAATCGCCGCCGAGGATGACGGACCTGCCCTTCGCCCGTTCTGCGGCCGCATCGTCGATGAACGTCGAAATTGCCAGGGGTCGTCCCGAATTGACGTTCACACGCTGAACCGTCTCGGGGTCCGTGACCGGACCGGACGGCATCTTGTTCCAGCCGAACTCGGAGAACTCTCCAGGCTTGGGAACACCCGCGCCGTATCCGCGCGGTAGATAGGTCGCGTAGGACGTGTAGGCCAGATGTGCCGAGTAAGCAGCGATTTGTTTGCCGTCGACCGTCACGACTGCCTTGATCATCGAGTTCAGGTCGGCTGTCTCCTCGATCGGAAACTTGGAGAGAATCCCGACGTCGGAGGACGCTGCTCCGTAGAAGGTGGTTCCTGATTTGGTCAGCATGTCGGCCAATACAGTTGTCGCAGTGCCGGCTTCCGACAGGAGAACTATCGACGCCTGGGTCGAGATGATCATGTCGGCGATCAGCTGCAAGCCGCCGTTGATCTTGGTTCCGCCGTGCCAGGTATTGAGGGAGAGCACTTTGATTTCCTGCGCGGGGTTCGCCCCCGCGACGGAAGTATTGGCACCCAATGTAAATGCGCTCGCGGTGACTGTGCCCGCGGCTACCGCCATCGCCTTGACCATCTGGCGGCGCGTCAATCCATTCATCAAATCCCGGCTCTCGTTGTCGTGTGTTCGAACCCCTGGAAGATGATTACCATCGCTACCTAAACGGACAGTTAACCAATTGCAAAATGGCAGATCTCCACAGAACGCCGTGCGGGCAATAGTCTTCTGATCGTGGTACTCAGTGAGTGTTTCTCCGGTAACAAGACCTTTGCGAAGGTTCGTGTCCTGCCGCCGGTGGTGAAACTGCTCCTGCTCTCGATGGTGCTGTTCAAGATCGGGTTCTACCTGGTTGTCCCCTTTCTCATGGTGCATTTTTCGGAGGACCTCGGATTCGCGGCCTGGGTTGTCGGCCTGGTCCTCGGGCTCCGGATGTTCAGCCAACAGGGCATGTTCTTCATCGGTGGAAGCCTCGCCGACAGGTTCGGCAAGCGCCCGATCATTCTGCCGGGCATAGCCGTTCGGGTGGTCGGTTTCCTGATGCTCGGACTGGCCGAGAGTATGTCCGCCGTCATCGTCGGCGTGCTTCTGGTCGGCTTTGCTGCCGCGCTCTTCGCGCCCGCGGTGGAGTCGGCCAACGCGGAATACGGACGCGAACTCGGGTCCGCCGGAGTTATGCGTCGTACCGATTTGTTTGCGGTGGAACAGATGTGCAGCCGACTGGGAACCGTGATCGGTCTGGCGCTGGGTGCCGCACCACTGATGTTTCCGTTCTCGTGGACGGCGTCGAGCGCGGCGTTGCTCTTCGCGATCATGTGGGCCGGGTTCTTCATCTGGTTCCCCCGGCCCGGCGATGAACACGAGGGTCAGGTCTCGACTGATACGCTGCGTGACGTCTGGCGAAGCATGCTGACCAACAACAACTTTCTACTCTTCGCGACACTCTGCAGTTCTCAACTGGTCGCTTACAGCCAACTGTGCCTGATGCTTCCGGAACAGCTCGAGCGCGGCGTAGGTTCACAGTCGGCGCTGGGGTGGTTTTGCGTGGGTGCAGCGGCCTTGGTGATCGTCGGGCAGGGGCCGACGGTCGCGGTCGCGCACCGCATCGGACATCGACGCGCGATCACCTTCGGGCTCGAGCTCATTTCGGTGTCGTTCCTGGTTCCGCTGGCCACCGGCGTCAGCGCCGCAGCTTCGGCATGGACACCGCGTCACTGACGATGGGGTCCAAGCTGATCAGGCCGCCGGTCTTGTCCGCAGTGTTTGTTAGTCTCCGCTCATGACGGCGGTTCTCGACTACACATCAGCAGGACCGTTCACCCGCGTCGACGGGGTTGATCTGCTCGCCATCGAGCCGCTCTCCGCCGATCCCGTGGACATTTGCCGGGTGGTTCCGCACCTGGTCGTTCAACCCGCCGATGCGCAGTCGTTGAATCTGACCACCGACCGGCTGGAGGAAAACCAGATCCGGCCGGCAAGTGTTCTGCTCGAAAGGCTGCTCTCGCTCGATCCCGCACCGGTGACCACCGCCCGAGAACTCGACAAGCGGCTCGTCGGAACCTGTCGGCACTTTGCCGTTTTGAGTTGTGCGTTTCTGCGCTATCGCGGTTTTGCTGCGCGGGTCCGCTGTGGGTTTGCCACCTACTTTCAACCGGGACAGGGCGTCGACCATTGGATTACCGAGTACTGGGACAACGCCGGCAAGCGGTGGATCCGCATCGACTCGGAGATCCTCGGACAGAACGTGCTTTCTCACGCCCACGATCTGCAGCCGGGAGAATTCCTCAGTGGCGGCGAGGCGTGGCTGGCGTATCGACGCGGCGAGATCGACGGGTCCCAGTTCGGGGTGTACGGCACCCAGAACTGGGGGCCTGCCGAGATCCGCGGCAACGCAGTGAAGGATCTTGCCGCGATGAACAAGGTCGAAACCCTGCCGTGGGACGAGTGGGGTCGTATGACGGACGCCTACGACGGAAAGACCGGCGCCGACTACGACCTACTGCTCGACGATATCGCCGAGGTGTGCGCCGGCGACGATCCAGTTGCCGTGCGAGCACTGTACGAGCACGAGGATTTGTGCGTGCCGGACAACCTGATTCGTTTCTGAGATGCTGGTGCGATGAATCCGGAGCATCGCCAACTCGAGTACGGACTTCGATTCGACTGGGGCCTGCGCGGCGCCGAGGCGATCGCTGCGGGAGTCGATACCGCCGTCGTGGTCGACGTCCTCTCGTTCACGACGACGTTGAGCGTCGCCGCTGACGCGGGAATCGACGTTTTTCCCTATTCCTGGAACGACGAGAGTGCGGTCGACTACGCACGTGATGCCGATGCGGCCCTGGCAGTACGACGAAGTGTGGCCAGGGAGGGGCAGATCAGTCTGTCTCCCCGGACGATTCGCGAGGCCGAGGTGCCGAGTCGGCTGGTACTGCCTTCGCCGAACGGGTCGACTATCGCGTTTGCGTTGGCGTCCCAGGTTGCGGTGTGTGTCGGCGCTTCATTGAGGAACGCTTCCGCCGTCGCCGATTGGATTGTGCACGAGCATGGTCCGCGATCCCGAGTGGCAATTGTCGCTTCCGGGGAGAAGTGGCCCGGTGGAGAGTTGCGTCCTGCGGTGGAAGATCTGTGGGGCGCTGGTGCTGTCGTGGCCGCACTGACCGCGGCCGGCTGGGACGGCCACGTATCGCCCGAGGCGCGGATGGCGACGGATGCCTGGGCGGCGGTGTCGGATTCGTACGAGGACCGCCTGCGGGACTGTGCCTCAGGACGCGAGTTGATCGTCATGGGGTTTCCACACGACGTCGCCATCGCCTCGGAACTCGACGACAGCGACACCGTACCTGTTCTCGAAGATCGTGTGTTTCGCGGTCAGCGCACCGGGCGTCGGTTGAACAAACTCCGCGCCCAGAGGTAGGAGAGGAAGGTGATGGCGACGCACCATCCGATCGCGAGTATCGCGTTGTTCCCGATAGCTTCGCCGAGAAGAAGTCCTCGAAGAGTCTCGATGATCGGAGTGAACGGCTGATACTCGGCGAACCATCTCAACACGGTCGGCATCGAGTCGGTGGGGACAAATCCGCTTCCCAGGAAAGGTAAGAGGATCAACACCATCGGGAGATTGCTGGCCGTCTCGACGCTCTTGCTGACGAGGCCGAAGGCAACCGACAACCAGATCATGGCGATGGAGACCAGGATGAGAAGTGCAAACGTCGCGGCCCATTCCACGAAGCCTGCAGTCGGCCGGAAGCCGACGGCTATCGCCACGGCGATGACAACAACGAGGCTCACGATCGTCTGAAGGAGACTGCCGAGAACGTGACCGGTCAGGACGGACGTGCGCGTGATCGCCATCGTGCGGAATCGTGCAATGATCCCCGCGGTCATATCGGTTGCGACGGAGATGGCAGTACCTTGTGCCGCTGATGCCACGGTCATCAGAATGATCGCCGGTGCAACGTAATTGACGTATTCGGCTCGGCCACCACCGCCGGGGCCGAGGCCGTTCCCGAGCGTCCCACCGAGCACGTAGACGAACAGCAGCAGGAAGACGACTGGCATCCCGACAAGCATCACAGTCATCGACGGATATCGAAGGAGGTGTCGAATGCTGCGACGCAGCATGGTTTTCGAGTCCTGATAGGCAAGCGTCATGGTGGTCATCGCGCGTCGGTCCTTTCGGTGGCCGTCAGAGTCAGGAACACGTCGTCCAGGTCCGGTGTGTGTACGGAGAGTTCCTTGACGTCGATCGCGTGAGCGTCGAGTTGATCGAGGAGAGAACGCAGCGAGCGGACACCCCCGTCGCTGGGGACCTGGAGGACATAGGCGGCGTCATCACGCGATGATTCGTCGAAAACAGCAGCAGCAGAATCGAGTTGGTCTCGATCGAAGAAGTGAAGACGAATGTGGCCGCCCGGGACGCGTCGTTTGAGTTCCGCGGCAGTGCCTTGGGCGACTATCCGTCCCTGGTCGAGGACGGCGATGTGGTCTGCCAGCTGATCGGCTTCCTCGAGATACTGCGTCGTGAGGAAGATGGTGACACCGTCGCTGACCAACTCCCGGATGATCTGCCACATCGTGCGTCGACTCCGGGGGTCGAGACCGGTGGTGGGTTCGTCCAGGAAGATGATCTCCGGCCGCCCGATCAACGTCATTGCCAGGTCTAGCCGTCGGCGCATGCCGCCCGAGTAGGTCGAGGCCAGCTTGTCTGCGGAGTCGACCAGATCGAACTTCTTCAGGAGTTCGTCAGTGCGAGTTCGACGTTCGTCTCTACCGAGATGATGGAGGTCCGCCATGAGGAGAAGGTTCTCCTCACCGGACAGATAGTCGTCGACCGCCGAGAACTGCCCGGTGACGCCGATACGCGAACGCACCGCGTCGGGATCGTCGGAAGGGTTGTACCCGGCGATGCGAATGTCGCCGCCGTCGGCAGGAACGAGGGTCGAGAGGATTTCCACGACGGTGGTCTTGCCGGCGCCGTTGGGGCCGAGGAGCGCAAAGACGGTTCCGCGGTCGACGGAGATGTCGATTCCGTCCAGTACCGTCTTGTCGTCGTAGGCCTTCTTCAGGCCCGTCGCGGTGATGGCTGGTTTACGGGACATCAGCGTTCCTTTCGCTAGATCTTCTTGTTGGATTCTTCTCGAGGCTCCGAACGTCGAATGACGATGTCGCCGTAGCTGGTGTGCGCCCGGACGTCTACCCGGCGTTCGGTCGAAGCCGGTCCGTGCGTGGCATTCATCTGGTTGTCGACGCGACCGAAGGATGTATGAGCGTCGAATCGCGCGGCGGTTCCGGATCGAACACCGATATGGATTCGCCCGGCAGCCGTCTTTGCAGATACGACTCCGCTCTCGATGATCTCGAAACGTATGTCGCCGTTGGCGGTTGCGGCCGTTGCGTCGGACTCGGCGTGCTCCACAGCGACACTGCCGTTGGCGGTCTTTGCCTTCAGCGCGCCGGTGATCGTGCCGATGTTGATGTCGCCGTTGGAATTCTTGACCTCCGCGTTGCCGTCGACGCGGCCGATGCGGATGCTTCCGGACCCGGTGCTCGTGTCGATGTCACCGGCCACATGCTCGACGGTGATCGCGCCGGCCCCGGTGCTGACATTGAGCGGTCCCGTGGTGTTCAGTGTGCAATCGCCGGCCGAGACCTTCACGCGTGATCGTCCGAGAGTGCCGTCGGCGCGGAGGCTGGCAACTGCGGCAGTGCCTTCGAGTTCCGAAGCGGAGGGAAGTTGAACGGAGATGTCCACAGATCCTGTCTTCCCGAAAATGCCGAGGCCGCGCTGTTTCGGAGTCTTGATCTGCAGCCGGCCACCCGCGAATTCGACGCGCGTTTGTTCGGCGACTCGAACGTCGACCTCGCGAGACGAGTTGCTGGGCAGCACTTCCACGACAGTGTCGTTGCGGTCGCTCGCCGTGATCCTGATGTGCCCGACTGCCACGTCGAAGCTCAAGGTGATGGGGTCAGGTGTGCTGAATGTGGGCATGGTGATACTCCCGATGAGGTTGTCTCGGTTAATGAAAGAGGGTGGTGCGAAAAAGTAGGCCGGTGTCAGTGCACCCAGCCGGTGAAGCTATCGGAACCTTGGGACGTGCGCTGTCTCGGAATGCTTCTGTTCATGCCGCCTTCCAGAGCGGTTGCAGCCGAGCGAACCAGCCACGCGTTGACGGAGATCCCGGCTTCCCGGGCCGCTGCCTCGATCCGGTCTTTGAGGTCTTGCCCCAGACGCAGGTTGATTCGAGTCATCGAGGCGTCGTCGGACTCCGTGACGGAGCGCGGAGCCGGAGTCGGTTCTTCTTCGACGGGAGCCGGAGCCGGTTCGCTGATGGCCGGTGCCACCACGAATTCGGGTTCGCGTCCCCGCAGGCGCAGGTCCACCGAGCCGGGGGCGAGGTCCCGGGTGATCTCGGCAGCTGCCGCAGACAATGCGTCGAGCAGGGTGAGTCGCACTGCTGATTCCAACGGTGCGGTCAAACGATCGGCGAGTGCCTTTGCGTCTTCTCCGCCTGCTTCGGCCGCCACCGCGAGTTCGTGGCGAAGGTTGTCGACGTACGGTGTCAAATCCATGGCATCACTATGGCATCACTTTGGTGCCATAGCAATAGCTCGATGGCACATTCGTGTGGGTTTGATGAGAATTACCAGGTCATCGGGGTGGCCGGCGATTCGGTTCGCGGCAGGCTGGCACACTCGTGAGGGTGAGTCCTGCCGAATCGAACCGCCGACGCCGCATCTTGCTCTGGATTGCGGGGGTGCTCGGTGTAGTCATCGTGGTTGGTGCGGTGGCCGTCGCGCTCGCACCATCGCGGTATCTGCCCTGGGATACCGCCGAGTTTCCGACGGTCGATGCCAGTTCGGTGACTTCGGACCAGGCTCGTGTGCTCGAACTACTCCGATCCGAGCACGAACAGGATCGTCCGGGCACCTTCTATTCCGACGGTATCGACGAAGAGTGGTGCGCCGATTTTGTCAGCTGGATCATGAGGGAAGCGGGTCGACCGTTGTCCAACCCGAACTCCGGAAGTTGGCGCATCCCGGGGGTGTACACCTTGCAGGAGTACTACCAGGGGATCGGCGCGTACGCCGAGAGTGGCAGCGGGTACACCCCTAACGTGGGTGATGTGGTGATCTACGACAGTTCGAGATGGGTCGGTCAACACACCAACATCGTGGTGGCAGTGGACGGCGATACAGCGATCACGGTTGGCGGCAACGAGTTCGGCAAGGTGCGGGTGCACGATCTGGACTGGCAATCCGACTCTGCCGTCGTGGGATTCGGAAAGCTTCACCCCTGATCGCTGCTCTTCGGAGTCAAGGCGAACCAGCGCGCCGACGCACGTGCTTCGCCGCCGGCGTCGATGTGCAGGGTGTTCGCGCCCCCTCGCGCAGTCACCTGCTCACCTCTCTTGATGGGCTGCGTGTACTCGAGGATCGCCCGAAAGGGTCCGCGCCTCAGGTCATCGGTCAGCGCGTCTTCCACAGGCTGCCAGTAGATCGCGTTGTTCACGTGATCGAAGGGGTCGAAATCGCTCGAGCGCAATGGGAATGGCGTATCCGCTGACGGCGTCGCGTCCGGGGCCGGGTCGATCCACCGCCGCCAGTGAAGATGCTGGTCGATTGCGGTCGACGCAAGCGCGGCGGTGAACTTTTCACTGATGGTTGCGGGCATTCCCGTCTTCGGGTCGATGTTGATCCAGAACGCCTCGGTTTCGATCAACCCGCCGGCTTCGGACCTGATGCGAACCCGCATCGAACACCACCTGCTGGACAGTCCGGAACACCAGCGCTGCAGGTGAACTCGATCCGGCCAGACGACGGGTTCGAGTACGTCGATCACCGTCCTCCGCACCATCCACAGTGGATGGGTCTCCATGGCGCCGCGGTCGACAAGATTGTCGAAGCCCGCGTCTTGGAGGTATCGCGCGATCGCGTCGAGGCGCAGGCTTTTGTCGGTGTGAATGTCCCCTGTTCGCACGGGCCAGGAGGCATGAAAGATGCTGCCGGTTTTCGGAAGTTCTGGCATCGCTATGCGATCGTCGATTTTTGTGCGGTTCATCTGATGCGGGCTCCCGCTGGTCGAAGTCTGGTCGGGCGTTCCAGGCTTGCGGTACCCGATGGCCGGATCTTGAACCATTCGAGTTCACTGTTTTCTGAATACAGATTTCGATGTACTGTCGTGCCCATGGATATCGACGGCATGAATGTGGTGACCAACGTGGCGGTGCTTGCGAGGTTTGGTCATGCTCTCTCCGACGAGACTCGAACACGGATACTGCTCGAGCTGAAGACCGCGCCCCGGTATCCGTCCGACCTCGCTGAAACATTGGCTGTGACCAGGCAAAAGCTGTCCAACCATCTGGCCTGTCTGCGTGGCTGCGGCTTGGTGGTGGCGGTCCCGGAAGGGCGCCGGACCAGATACGAACTCGCCGACGCACATATCGGTCAGGCTCTCGACGACCTGCTCGGGGTCGTTCTCGCGGTTGATCCGTCGTACTGCCCGGACAGCGAATCAGAGGGGTGCTGCTGATGGTTGCGCCGCTCGATCACGTCGGCCAGTCGACTGCCCGACGAGCGCTCTTGTCGAGAAGAATTCGCATCTTCGTGGCGATCACGATCAGCTACAACGTCGTCGAGGCGATCATCGCGCTGACGGAGGGGACGCGAGTGTCTTCCGCGGCACTGTTCGGGTTCGGTCTTGATTCGGTGATCGAAGTGTCCTCGGCGGCCGCGGTCGCCTGGCAGTTTGCGGCTCCGGATCCGGCGAGTCGTGAGAAGACGGCACTGCGAGTGATTGCCTTCTCGTTCTTCGGGCTTGCCGCGTACGTGTCTTTCGACGCGATTCGGTCACTGTTCGGTCTGGGTGAAGCGCGGCACACTACAGTCGGAATAGTGTTGGCTGCAGTGAGTTTGGCGATCATGCCGGCCCTGTCGTATGCGCAGCGCCGAGCGGGTAGGGAGTTGGGTTCGCTCTCGGCGGTCGCGGACTCGAAGCAGACGCTGCTCTGCACTTACCTCTCTGCGGTGTTGCTTGTCGGTTTGCTGCTCAACTCGCTGCTCGGCTGGTCGTGGGCGGATCCGATTGCGGCACTGGTCATCGCCGTCATCGCGGTGAAAGAAGGCATCAACGCGTGGAAGGGTGATCCGTGCTGCCCGGTCGTGGCTGCGCCCAAGAGCGGGCACGAGTGCGACTGCTGCTGAGTGGGCACTGGTTTTGTCGAGTGAGCACTCTCTGCGGCGCGTCAGAGAGGGTACTCAGTCGGTGAAAGGGGTGCCGGCTTCTGCACGGCTCTTGATGTGCGCGGCCCGTTGCTCGAGAAGACGCCGCAGACAGCGGGCGACAGCCAACCTCAGTATCAGGTGTCCGAGCATGCCGAACGGGGCCGTAACCGTGAAGCGGTCATGCATTCGCGTCCAGCCGCCCGGCTGACTGTCGAAGATATGCTCGTGCTGCATTGCGGCAAAGGGGCCGCGGACCTGCTCGTCTGTGAATGAGTAGGGACGGTTGTACTGCGTGATCCGGCTTGTCATCGAGAATCTCCGCCCGAAGTGCCGAGCGCGGAGTGTTCGTCCATGTCGAGTTCGAGATCGAAGATCACCGCAGGTGGAGCATAGATATCGGTGATCACGACTACGGTGTGCTGCACGGTGCCAGTCTGCCAATGTTGGTTTGCGACGCCGGCAAGCGGGTACGGGTCGATGACCTGCGGTTCATCCGCGACGGGTGATGTTTTCGCTTTCCAGCCCCTCGAGACTGAGTAAGGGAAGTGCATTCTGTCGAAAGGAACGCTGATGACTGCTCCACCGCGGGAACCCGCGAATCACCCTGTCCGGCAGGGTTTCGCGGTCGGTACGACGTTTGCAGCAGCAATTCTGTTGCTCACCGCAGGCATTGTCGCTCTGCTTCAGGGCATCGCGGCCGTCGCTGACAACAATCTGTTTGTCGTGGGTATCAACTACACGTACAAGTTCGACATCTCGACGTGGGGTTGGATCCACATCATCTTGGGCATCATCGGAATTTTGGTGGCCCTCGGCCTCTTCACCGGTGCAGTGTGGGCCAGGGCGGCGGCAATCGTCATTGCGTCGCTCTCGATCATCGCCAACTTCTTGTGGATGCCGTACTATCCAGTGTGGTCGATCCTTGTCATCGCGCTCGATGTCGTAGTGATTTGGGCCGTCGCGACCTGGGACAGGGACAGAGTCTAGGCACCGAATAACTGCGAGAGCTGTTGGTCCCGACCGAATCGACTCGGTCGGGACCATCGCTCGTGCGCGGGGCAGTCCGACGTCTCGGATCAGTCCGGGAGCCTTCGCAGTTCGGCGACCGTCAATCCCAGGGAATCGAGGCGGGCCATGATGCTTCGCATGGCCGTGTGGTCCGCGACGGGTCCGTACAAACTGGTGAATCCGCCGGCCGCACTCGCAACACTGAGTTCGGGAAACGCGGCCTTGACGCGGTCCGACACTTCGCCGTCGATGAGGAATTGATACCGAGTGGGAGCATTCATCAGGGTCCGCTCCATTTCGTAGGGCCATGAGGTTCGGACCCGCCCCGCGCCGAGTCTCGAAATCAGGTGTCGTCAAGTGCAATCGGCGTCGCTGCTCGATCCAGGACTCCGCATCCGTGGGATCCAGTCTTACTCGCGCACGCTCCTCGGGCTTCATCCCCTACGGGTGAATGTCGCCACGGTTCTGTTCATCCTTTTCGTGTGAGGCTGCGCAGGGCCCCCGCCCCTAGTGTCGACCGGGAGAGAGAAGAGGTCGGCATGGGATCTGTCATCGGGGATCTGTTACCCCTCGCGGTCGGCGTCGCGGTATCGCCGATCCCGATCATCGCCGCAATCTTGATGTTGTTGTCCAAGCGAGCCGGCAGCACGAGCGTCGGGTTCGCTCTGGGCTGGATACTCGGAATCGTTGTCGCCACTGTGATCTTCGTGCTCTTGTCCAGCAAGCTCGGCGACTCCGAAGGTGATCCGTCAGCGACGGTTTCGTGGATCAAGCTGGCGTTGGGTGTGTTGCTTCTTGCGTTCGGAGCGAAGCAATGGCGCGGACGCGGAGGCGAGCACGAAACCCCGAAGTGGATGCAAGCCATCGACGACATGACCGCTCCCAAAGGCCTCGGCTTGGGCTTCGCTCTGGCTGCGATCAATCCGAAGAATCTGATGATGTGTATCGCGGCCGGAATCTCGATCGGATCCGCCTCGCTTGGATCCGGAGAAGTTGTTGTCGCCATTCTGGTTTTCACGATCATCGCGGCCTCGACAGTGTGCGTCCCCGTGATCGGTTACCTCGTTGCCGCGGAGCGACTGCGCGGTCCGCTGGCCAAGCTGAAGGTGTGGTTGCAGGACAACAACGCCACAGTGATGAGTGTGTTGATCCTGGTTATCGGTGTTGTTCTCATCGGTAAGGGCATCGGCGGTCTCTGACAACTGGAGGTAGTTATGGGATCGTTGCTACTGCAACAGATCCCGCTGGCGCTCGGGATCATCATGAGCCCACTGGCGGTGGTTGCCGTTGTTGCGTGCTCCTTTCCGAACGAGCGCGGATCAACAGCATCGCGTACCCGGTCGGGTGGTATCTCGGAATAGTCGCGCTGGCCGGCGCATACACCATTTTGACGGCACTCCAGGTTCACCAGCGCACACCCTCCACTGTGGGTGCCCATCCTCCATCTCGTTCTCGGCGCGACTCTGCTGGCGGGATTCATGCGCCTCGGCTTCATCGCCTCCTTCATCTTCGAGCCGGTTCTGAAGGGCTTTATCGTGGGTCTGGCGCTCACGATCATCATTGGTGAAGGAACTGGGTGAGGTCGACGGACCGACGGTGATCATCGGATTGCTCAGCCTGGCAATGGTCCTGGGCGTCAAGCGATGGCTTCCGCTCGTACCGGGTTCGCTCCTCGTCGTGCTACTGGGCATCGACGTCTATCCGACCGTGTTGCAGGCGCTTGCAGGTGGAGGCAGCGCCTCAGCGTGAGGTTCGCAGCCAGATTCCCAGTGGGCCGGAATCTTTGGCCACCGATCCGACGATCGACGACGCGACAACCACGATGGCCGAGAAGACGAACAGCCAGCCGATGACGGTGAACATCACGCCCAGGAGGCCGAACTCGTCCTGAGAGGTCTTGGTCATACGGGGCAGGAAAAGGGTGCCTGCCACGTGCAGTCCGCTCAGACCCGTCGCGGTGAGCAACCCGGACCCGACACACATACGAGTGGTCATGCGATTGGCCGTCAACAGCATCGGCACGGCAGTCCAGACGAGCGCCCACACCACGTAGACAGCAACAAATTCCAGGAGTCTGCCCACCCCCGGCACACCATTCAGTTCTCGGCACAGGGCCGCCCCGACCACCGATGTAGCTACTACGAACACGACCGCTATCCAACGCCACGCCTGACGAAGCGTCGCAGTCGGCACACTCCAGATGCGCCCGTACATCCGGCCGAGAGCGCGAGCGTAGGACGTGGAACTGATCAGCAGCATGAGCAAACCGACGATTCCGAACGCGGCCGCAGTGGAGGTGTTGGTGATTTGGGCGTCGGGTAGTTGGACTCCTAGGTCGTCCTTGGCGGCGGCGGCCAATGGCTTCAGTTTCTCCAGGGTGGACGCCGCGATCATGACCGGGAGCAAGGACGTGAAGGCTTGGGCTGCCAGAGTCATGGCGCTGTCGACGAGGCCGACTTCGAAAACGTCGACGGTTGCATCGGTCGCCAGGCGCCTGCTCGGTGTGCGTCTGGCCCACACCATCAAGCGATCGCGCGAATCGGAGTGCAGCTTCGGGAGCATGGAAGCAGTCTTGCTCAGATGAGGCCGCCGCGTCGCGCAGCCTTGAGCGCGTCGCGTCGGTTGCTCACCTCCAACTTGCGATAGATCCCGCGAAGGTGCGTCTTGATCGTGTTGACGGAGAGGAACAGCGTGTCGGCGATGGACTCCGTGGTGTCTCCCGAAGCCAGTTCGCGTAGCACGGTGTGCTCGCCCGGGGTGAGGATCGGCGCACTCACCAGCTCTTGTGGGCGTATTCGATTGCGTACCTGTTCGGCAAAAACTTCCTGATCTCCGAAATGTCCACTGAAATCGTCGAATACCGGCCGCAGGGCTGTGCCGTGGTCGAGGAAGGGGCGCAGGAGGCCACCGGTTTCTGCGGCGTGGAGAGCTTTGTGAAGAGAGCGAAAAGACTTGCGTTCGTGACCTGTTGCGGCGTGGATCCCGGCCTCGAGCGTCCATGCGTAGATGTGATGCGCAAGCAGCGGCTCTGCGGAGGATGCGAGAGCTTCGGAGACTTCGGCGAGGGCTTCTGCGAACTTGTTGGCAGAGAACGCGACGGCACCTCGTGCGAGGTGTATCTCGGAGGTCTCGCCGAACCGATCGGCCGCATCGCGTACGAGTCGGCCGGCCCATTCCACTTCGCCGACCGACAAACAAGCGTTGACGACGGGCGGTAGGAGAGCGAGGGTCGCCAACGCGAAGGTGCGTAGTCCGATCGCACTGAGCATGGCGTCGCGAATGTCGGCGGCAGTCGACCGTCGGTCGGCCGCGTCGTCGAGGCTGTGAAGCCCGAAGGTCACGACGGTATGCCAGCCGAACACTGGCGCGCTGGCGCCGAGAACGTCTGTGCTCCGATAGTTTCCGATGGTGGGGATGCGGTACGGAAGATCACCCGTGGCGCACAGGTACGCCGCGAAGGCGACCACCGACGCTGACAACTCGTACTCCGCTGTCGTCGTGATTCGGTGTTCGATCGCGTAGTCGAGAGCGTAGGTGGAATGCGCCCTCATCGCCACGATGTCGCCGCTGAGGGAAGCGACATACCCCAATCCGGTCAGTGACTTCAGGACGAATCGCGACCGGACTCGTAGTGCCCCGAGGGCGGCGGCCTGGGTGCACTCGACAGTCGCCCTTTCGAACTCGCGCCGGAGCAAGTGCGCCGTCGCCAATTCGAGGTGCACATAGGCCTCGACGTCGGAGTGGGTGCTGTTCGGGCGTCGCTGCAGGCGTGACACCAATGGTTCGTTATCGGAAGTTGCCGAAACGCAGGAGATTTCCAGGCTCATCGCCAGGAACAACGGATCGTCTGCAATGGGGGGATGAGTTGCCTCGAGAAGGTCGAGACATGTCATCGCGGAGGTCACGTCACCGGAATGGAGGGCGGCCGCTGCCAGAATCAGTCGAGTGATCGGGGATTCCGAGACCTGCGTCGGCGCGGATTCGAGGACTCGCACGACGTCACCGCTGTGACCGTCGAGTACGAGTCCCAGCCCGCAGCGTTCGAGAAACGCGAGAATACGGCACGGGTCGCCGATCGATACCTCGAGTTCGAGCGCCTCGAGTTCGAGATGATGGCTTTCGTACCAGGTTGCTGCGCGCACGTGTGCGCGATTTCTCTCGTCGTGATCGACGCGACGGAACTCTGCCCGAAGATGTTCGCGCAACAGCGGGTGATAGCTGAACCACGTTGTGTGGTCGGCCGAATCGGTACGGGTCACCGGGAAGTTGAACTGAATCAGAGAGTCGATCTCGGATCGTGCGTTCGAGTCGGTCAGAGTTTCAGCCAGTTCGGCGGAGAACGAATCGACTATCGATGTCCGCAGCATGAACGAGGTGATGGGTTCGGGTAAGGACGTCAGCACCTCGTCGACCAGGAAATCGGCGATCGGCCGTGGTGTGTGCGTGAATTCGTCCAGCGCGTCGGCGATGTCACTGCGGCCAGCCAGAAACGCTGCGGTGAGGCGAACAACAGCGCCCCACCCCTTGGTGAAGTCTTCGACGATTGCCATCTCGTCTTCGCCCAACATGATGTCGTATTCACTGAACATCGTAGTGATCTCGGAGCGGTCGAACGCGAGATCGGTGGATGCGAAGCGAGTGAGTCGACCGTCCAGAGCCAAACGATGCCACGTGAGGGGTGGTTCGTATCGTGCGGCGACGATGATCGACAGATTGCCTGGGGTGTGTGTGAGTATCCGATCGAGAAGACTGATCGACAGCGGATCGTGAAGTGTGTGAACGTCGTCGAGGATCAGCGTCGTTCGACGACCGTGTGTTTCGAGAGTTTCGGCGAAGTGCGCGAGCCATTGCTCCACCGGTCGCCTGGATCCCGTTTGCGCGGGAAGCCCCCGGTCGGTCGGATCGATAGGCGTGGCGATTGCTTCGGCCAGGGATTCACACAGCACCGACACGTTGTTGTCGCGCTCGGCGAGAGTCAACCACGCCAGGTCCGCATCGGGGGAAGCTCGAGAATACTCGCGCGCCCAATCGGCCAGCAGCAAGGTCTTCCCGGCACCGGCAGGGGCGGACAGCAATCCCACGGGTCCAGGGCCGACGCCATCGGCAGCGGTGGACGCGGTGAGTTTGCGGTGCAGGCGCGGACGCGGGACCAGTCCTTTGACGGCCGACGGCGGGTGAAAGCGACCGTTGATCGGAGCGCCGGGCACGCGCGCACGCTCACCGCGCTGAGACGCGTCGAGTGTCACTGCAGCGGCATCACGAAATGGGCTGCTCATCCGACTCCTGTTCGACTGGCTCCACTGGACGCGACCGCTGGATCGAAATTTTGAACGAGTTAGATGATGCAGAACTACCCAATTCAGACACCTAATAAGCGCCCAAGTAAGAAATTCGGACCAAAGTCCCTGATTTAGTGGAGTGAGTTTCGAACTACGAACGGCGTTGCCAGTTCTACCGCCCGGACGGCGGGGTGCGAGCAAACCTCGAATATCGGTCGAATACCTTTTCCAGGCCCACGAGATCCGGATCTGACAACAAGGCTGCCAGAAGTACACGTGCCTGCCCGGCCCGAAGATCGGTGGAAAATACAGCGCCTGCGGCGATCAAGTCGTGGCCGCCACCGCCGCCGCCGTAAACCGGGGAGATTGGCCCCGAGGGCACCCGAGTTGTCACGGCTACCGGAATGTGAGCGTCTACGCAGTCTCGAACGGCCTCGACGATCGTCGGATTGGCATTTCCCGAACCGAGTCCGTCGAGAACAAGTCCATTTGCTCCGGCGCTCACGCAAGCGTCGATCTGTACGCGGTCTGCCCCGGGATACACGGCGATGATGTCGACGCGGGTGTCCGAAATCGGATGCCACGGCAATGGTTCGGGAGTGCGCAGCAGGGCCGGATCGATCCGCAAGGAGCGGAAGGCATCGAGTGCCGTCGTGTCGGCCTTTCGCGTACCTGCGGCCGGATGGACCGAACCGCCGAATGCGATGAGGACACCACGCCCGTGTGACGAGATGTCCAGCCCGGCTGAGATCGCCGCGGCCAGATTCGAACGAGCGTCGGACTCGGGATGGTCGAAAGTGCGCTGGGCCCCGGTGAAGACCACCGGACGTCGGTCGTCGTGGTGGAGGTCCAACAAGAACGCAGTTTCCTCCATCGTGTCGGTGCCGTGAAGCACGACCACCGAGTCGAGTCCGGGATCCTTCAATTCATCGGCTACGGCATCGCGAACACGATCCATATCCGCGAAGGTCATGCTCGAGCTGTCCTTCGACATCACGTCCACGACCCGAAGCTCGATGTCGGTCTGCTCATTGCCGAGCAGATCTGCACCGGTGATTGCGGGCCGGCTGATTCCCTGCGCATCCCGGGTGCTGGCGATGGTGCCTCCGGTAGTCACAACTGCGACTTTCGACACTGTGGTCCTTTCACGTCATGCTGCGGGGGTCGATGGCCAACGCGCTTACACGATTCCTGGCGCCGTACCAACCAATCATCAACAGCGGTGCGATGATCGCGATGGATCCGACGGTCCACGTTCCAACAGGGTTGTCGAATGCCATCAACACGATAACGACCGCAAGAAAGATCAGTGTCGCGATCCCTGTGTACGGTGCGCCGAATATGCGGAATGGAGGGCGCGTGACTTTGCCTTGTTTCGCAAGTTGCCAGAGCTTCAACTGGCACAACACTATTACCGCCCACGCACTGATGATGCCGAGGGCCGCAAGATTGAGGACTATTTCGAAGGCTTGCGCTGGGACAACAGCATTGAGCCCGACGCCGAACAGGATGACCACGCCGGTGAGTGCGATTCCCCCGTACGGCACTCCGGCTTTGTTCATTTTGGCAGCGAAGGCAGGCGCCGAGCCTGCCATTGCCATCGAATGGAGTATTCGTCCGGTCGAATACAATCCGGCGTTGAGGGAAGACAAGGCTGCCGTGAGAACGACCAGATTCATGATCGCATCCGCGCCTTGGATGTTGATCGAACCGAAGAATGTGACGAATGGACTTTCACCGGCGTGGTACTCCGTGTACGGGAGCAACAGCGAGAGCAGTAGAACCGATCCCACGTAGAAGACGAGGATCCGAATGATCACTGTGTTGATCGCCTTGGGTATCACCTTCCGGGGATTTTCGGTCTCTCCTGCCGTGGTTCCCACGAGTTCAATTGAAGCGTAAGCGAACACGACGCCCTGAATCACGACGACTGCCGGCAGTATTCCGTTGGGGAACAGCCCACCGTTGTCGGCGATCAGGCTGAATCCGGAGGAATGCCCTTCGATGGGCGTGCCGAAGAGTACGAAATAGACACCGAACCCGAGGAACGCGGTCAACGCCACGACCTTGATCAACGCGAACCAGAACTCCAGCTCTCCGAAGACTTTCACGGACACCAGATTCAGTCCGAGAACCAGTACCACCGCGATCAGAGCGAACATCCACTGATCGATGTGCCCCAGTGGCGCCCAGTACTTTTTGAAGAAGTTCATGTACAACGCCACAGCCGTGACATCGACCACGGCAGTCATTGCCCAGTTCATCCAGTACAGCCAACCCGCAGCGAAAGCCATCTTTTCGCCGAAGAATTCACGTGCGTAGGAAACGAAGGATCCGGAAGTCGGTCGGTGCATCACCAGTTCGCCGAGTGCCCTCAGGATCAGGAACGCGAAGAACCCGCACAGCGCGTACACGAGAACCAAGGCCGGGCCCGCCTGTTGTAGTCGCCCTCCTGCACCCATGAAAAGGCCGGTTCCGATCGCACCACCGATCGCTATCATCTGAATCTGTCTGGGGCCGAGCGCCTTCTGATATCCGAGATCCTCTTCAGTGGCAACTACGGCGTGAGGTGCCTCTTCTCGTTCGACGGTCATCAAACCTCCTCCGCAACGGCGGTAGCATGAGACTTCTCGCCCGAAACGCGGAGATTGGCGAGATGTTCGGGGCTGAGCAACCGATCGAGTTCCTCGCGGTCGAGCAGGCCGGCTTCGATTACGAGATCGGCGACGCGACGCCCGGAAATCAACGCCTCCTGGGCGATCCGAGTGGACGCGGTATATCCGATGTAGGGGTTGAGCGCGGTGACGAGGCCGATGGAGTCTTCGACTCGCGCGCGCAGCAGTTCGGTGTTGGCCGTGATGCCGAGTACGCACCGGTCCGCCAGAATGCGGCAAGCCGCGCCGAGGTGTCGCATTCCTTCGGACAGTGAGTGCACGATGATCGGCTCGAAGGCGTTGAGTTGGAGCTGCCCGGATTCCGCAGCCATCGTGATCGTCACGTCGTTGCCGATGACTTCGTACGCGACCTGATTGAGGACTTCGGGAATGACCGGATTGACCTTGCCCGGCATGATCGACGAACCTGCCTGCACCGGTGGAAGATTGATCTCGTTCAATCCGGCTCGAGGACCAGAGGAAAGGAGCCGAAGATCGTTGCACACCTTGGACAACTTCACAGCGACCCGCTTGAGTACGCCGGAGAGGTGGACGAACTGGCCCACGTCTTGGGTCGCTTCGACCAGATCAGTTGCCAACACCAGCGGCAGTCCGGTCAACGCGCCCAGGTCGGAACAAGCCACCTCGGCGTAGCCGGCAGGTGCGTTGAGGCCAGTGCCGATAGCAGTGGCGCCGAGGTTGATCTCGTGAACGAGTAGAGCGGCCTCAGCCAGACGCGCCCGGTCCTCCTCGATCATGACCGCATAGGTGCCGAACTCCTGACCCAGAGTCATCGGCACGGCGTCCTGCAGTTGGGTGCGTCCCATCTTCACTGTGTCGGCGAACTGGAGAGATTTGGTCGTGAACGCATTCTGAAGTACATGAAGTGCATCCAGCAGGTCCTCGATCGCGAAGATCGTGGAGATATTTACGGCCGTGGGGTAGACGTCGTTGGTCGATTGGCTCAGGTTCACGTGCTCATTGGGGTGAAGTCGTTCGTAGTCGCCGCGCTGGTGGCCGAGGATTTCCAACGCGCGATTGGCGATGACCTCGTTGGCATTCATGTTCGTCGACGTTCCGGCGCCACCTTGGATGACGTCCACCACGAACTGTTCGTGCCACCGACCGTCCACGATTTCCTTGCATGCCTGTGAGATGGCCTCGGCGCGCGGGCGGTCGAGGATGCCCAGCTTCTCGTTTGCGCTGGCTGCGGCCCACTTGACGTAAGCGATGCCGCGGATCAGATGCGGGTTCGTGGCGATTGTTCGACCAGTGATCGGGAAGTTCTCCATTGCGCGCAAGGTGTGGATACCCCAGTACGAATCGGCTGGAACTTCGCGATCGCCGAGCAGATCGTGTTCTGTTCGCGTTTCGAGCACTTGATCAATTCCTCGTGTCTCTTCGCGCAAGCATCACTCTGCGCGGTGGGTGTATTTCGGGATCGCAGCGCTGACGGACATGTAGTAGACCCGCCCAGCTATCGGGCTATCAGGCTGTCTGACAGGTGTCATTGTTACCTCGCTCACTCAGGCACGTCAACCCTTCACCAGGTGCGATGTTTGACGCGGGACTTCGGCAGTCGCGACAATGACGGCATGAACCTGTCAGACAGCTGGGCCACCAGGCGACCCGTCGCCGCGCGGGTGAGTGCTGCCGAGGCAGTTCTCGCAGACCTCCGTGCCGCAATAACCTCCGGAGAACTGGCAGTCGGAGAGCGGCTCCCGTCCGAGGCGTCCCTGGCCGAAAGACACGGGGTCAGTCGATCGGTAATCCGTGAAGCCCTGCGCTCGTGCCATGCTCTCGGGCTCACTGAGACAAAATCCGGGCTCGGCACCTTCGTCGTCAGCGACTCGATAGCGCGAGACCTCGACTTCGGCAGTTATGCGGCCAACGAATTGGTCGAAGCGCGGCCTCATGTCGAAATTCCGGCCGCAGGATGGGCTGCCCAACGACACACAGCGGAGGAACTGGCGGCCCTCCGCGGACTGGTTCAGCAGATGCGTGAGGAAGATGATCCGCTCGTATGGGTTGCACTCGATGCGCAATTTCACGGACTGATTGCAAAAGCCAGTAGAAATCGGGTCTTCGAGTCGGTAATCGTCGATATCCGTGAAGCGTTGACAAGGCAATCCGAGACACTCAATCTTGTTGCCGGTCGCCAGGAAAAGTCGAACAAGGAACACGAACGAATAGTCGAAGGAATCGCATCCGGGAGTTACGACCACGCCTCCAGGGTGATGGCCGAACATCTGGACGCCGTCAGGATGACGCTTGAAACTCTTGTCCAAGAAAGTGATCCGCTGTGACGGTGCGGCCGCGTAGGTCTGTCCTCGCCTACGCAATCTTCGCGGTATCAGTGGCCGGAGCGTTGGCGGGTTGCAGTTCGTCCGACACCTCGGTGGCACCGACTACCGCGTCGTCTCTGACTACCACGGCAGCCGCACCGCTTACGAGTGCCTTGTCACCATCGACGCCGGAATCAGAACGCGCCCTCTTCGACGCTGTGGACCGCAATGACCCGGCAGCGATCACCGCTGCCCTGGATGCCGGCGCGAACATCGAAGCTCGCGGCGGAGGCGAACGCACTCCGCTCGTCGAGGCCACCAAGAACAACACCGTCGCCGCGGCGGCGACGTTGATTCTTGCCGGGGCAGACGTGAATGCGAAGGACTCCATGCAGGATTCGGCCTTCCTGTATTCCGGAGCCGAGGGATTGAACGAGATTCTGGCGCTCACGCTCACCCACGGCGCGGACGTCGACAGCGTGAACCGTTACGGCGGTACGGCTCTGATTCCCGCGAGTGAACACGCGCATGTCGAGACGGTCCGGATGCTGATCGCTGCCGGGGTCCCGGTCAATCACGTCAATGATCCAGGGTGGACTGCCCTACTCGAAGCTGTTGTGTACGGTGACGGATCCGCGCGCTATGTCGATGTGATCACCCAGCTCCTCGACGCTGGGGCAGATCCCTCGATCCGGGATGCGTCGGGAAAGACCGCGTTGGACAATGCCGAAAGTCGTGGTCAGGCAGACGTTGTGGCGCTGCTTCAATCGCGGAGCTGACGCCAACGAGTCGGGCTGACTCCGTAGGCCTGCCGAAAGCGTCGGCTGAAGTGGCGGACACTCATGTCCGTCGCACCCGGTGTTTCCAGGATCGAAACGGGCATGTCCAGGCTTACCGCAGTTTCTCGCTTTTCGACGAGAGGGAAGGAAACGCATGAAGATCTCACGTGTATTCACAGCAGTTCTGGCAATGCTCGTGACAGTCGCGGCCGGACTGATCTTCGGCTCTGGCGCCGCGGTGGCAAGCCAACTGTCGTTCTGGTTCACGGCGCCTTTGCCGACGCGACCAGTGGGGACGGCGTCGCCGCCGACTTACGCTCGCGCGGCTATCGAGTCGTGGTGCCGGACAATCCTCTGCGTGGGCCAGCTTACGATGCGTCCGTGATCGAGAAGACGGTTGCGGACATCGACGGACCCGTCGTGCTCGTAGGCCACTCGTACATCGCGGCGTTTGCTCCGGTTCAGGGAGAACCGGTACAGATCACGATCGATCCGATCCGATTCCCGGGCAGCCAATTGCTGCCGCCGGCTCTGGGATTGAAGATCGTGGACGATCCTCACGCGATCGGCGGTAAGAATGTCGACGGCTAAGTCACGGACGAGTATTTCCATTCCGTCTTCGCTCCGGACGTTGCCGACGAGACAGCGGCAACGATGTTGGCGCATCAGAAGTCTGCGGCTTTGTGGGCGAACCTCGAGCTCGGCGGGCCTCCGTCGTGGGCGAACACACCGAGCTGGTATCTGGTCGCCGGTGAGGACCGAGTGATCCCCGCGACGGCGCAGCGGTTCATGGCAAACCGGATGGGAGCGAACACGAGCGAACTACCGACGTCACATGCATCGCTGGTTTCACAGCCAGGGGCAGTGGCAGACGTGATCGTGGCGGCCGCTCACGGTTGAGTGAGCGACCGCCACGAGAGAAGAACAGGGTCAGGCGGAAACGATCACCGAGGAGCCGTGGCCGAACAGGCCCTGGTTGGCGGTGATTCCGATGCGAGCACCTTCGACCTGGCGGCCTTCGGCCTGTCCACGAAGCTGCCAGGTGAGCTCGCACACCTGCGCAAGTGCCTGTGCGGGAACGGCTTCGCCGAAGCACGCGAGACCGCCGGACGGATTGACCGGGATGCGGCCACCGATACTGGTGTCACCCGCACGCAGAAGGTGCTCGGCCTCTCCCCGCTTGCACAGGGCAAGGTCTTCGATCCAGTCCAGTTCCACCGAGGTAGCGAGGTCGTAGACCTCGGCGACGTCGACGTCCTCGGGAGAGATCCCGGCTTCCTCGTACGCGGCGTAGCCGATGGATTCCTTGAACGTGCGCTCCGGAGCCGGGACGGCGGAGCTGGAATCGGTGGAGAAGTTCGGCATATCCATGATCGTCTGCGGGAACGTCGGCGTGACCGTCGAAATAGCCTTGATGCGAACAGGTTCCGCGATGCCCATCTTGCGGGCGTATTCCATCGACGTCAGCAAGATTGCGGCGCCGCCGTCGGACGTCGCGCAGATGTCGAGCAAATGCAAAGGATTGGACACCACGGGGGAGGCCAACACGTTCTCGACGGTGACTTCCTTGCGGTAGCGCGCATTCGGATTATTGAGCCCGTGCTTGGCGTTCTTGACCTTCACGTTGGCGAAGTCCTCCGCGGTGGCGCCGTAGAGGTCGATGCGACGTCGCGCGTTGAGCGCGAAGTATGCCGGGTTGGTCATACCCATGAGGCGGAAGCGCAGCCAGTCCGGGTCGTCCCAACGCTCACCGGCAACGGGAGCGAGGAAGCCCTTGGGCGTGGTGTCGGCACCGACAACCAGCGCAACCTCACTGAGGCCGGACAGGATTCGGGCGCGTGCGGTATCGAGTGCCTGGGCTCCAGTCGCACACGCGGCGTACGACGTGGCGACGCGAGCGCCGTTCCAGCCGAGTCCCTGCGCGAAGGTGGCTCCGGCGACGTATCCGCCGTAACCATTGCGGACGGTCTCACCGCCGACGATGAAGTCGACGTCTTGCCAGTCAACGCCCGAATCGGCGAGCGCGGCGCGAGCGGCGGCAACGCCGTACTTCACGAACGACTGTCCCCACTTGCCCCACGGATGCATGCCCACACCGAGTACTGCGACGTCTTTGCTCATGACTGCGACTCCTGATCGGCGGCGACAGGCTTCCAGCGCCACGTCGTACGTACTCCGGTTTCGTCCGTGTACAGCGGCTCGACAACCAATTCGACGGTATTGCCGACCTTGAGATCGTCGACGCCGAATCCGTCGGCCACCTGGCCGAGGATGACGATGCCCTCGGGCAGTTCGACTGCGGCGAGAGCAAAAGGCTCGTACGGATCCGAGCGCGGGATGTACGGCGGCGGGGGCTGGTACTGCGCGTCGGTGTACGACCAGACAGTGCCGCGGCGGGAGAGTTCCACGTCGTCGAACTCCTCGCTGAAGCAGCTCGGGTTCTTGCAGAACGTCGCCTCACGAGGGAAAGAAATGGTGCCGCAGGATTGGCACTTCGTGCCGATCAGAGCAGGTTCGTCGCCGGTCGTGAACCAACCCTCTACTGCAGGTGTCACACTCCCGTTCGGCGCCGGCGTTGCAGTCTCGCTCATGCAATCCTCATCTGGTTGGCGAGCCTGATCCGGGGGGATCGTGAGCTCGCTGTGCCGCTTACTGGAACAGGTTGCAGTATTACACGATTTTGGCCGCTGACGGGCATATATTTTCGCTGAGTGGGACGCTGCCGGAACGCAGACAGCCCCGCCGGGCAGACGAGTCTGCAGGCGGGGCTGTGTGCGTGAAAGCAGCTGTTTACCGGTAGCGGATCAGCGAGCGCGAACGGGTCGACCGAATCGACGCGTCGGTTTCACCCGGGCCGCAGCGTCGAGAATGGAGGTGATCTCGACCTGATCCAGAACCTTTTCGCGGACACGGTCGTGCGCAGCGCCGCGTTCCAGTTCCGCCTTGTCGATGGCGTGCCAGCCCTCGCGGTCGACTACGTCGGACTGTCGCGCCCGGACCAGACGATCGACTGCGGAGTCGTCGGCGACCGGATTGGTCAGGCGTCCGTCGTTGAAGTCGTCGACGAGCATCCTGATCGTTTCCTGCGCGCAGGACTTGTTGGTGCCGATGAACCCACTCGGTCCGCGCTTGATCCAACCGGTCGCGTAGACGCCGGTGGCGGGATCACCGTTCGGAGCCTCGAGGACGCGGCCGTGCTCGTTCGGAATGACCGAAGCACGCTCGTCGAACGGGACCCCGGTGATGGGCACTCCGCGGTAGCCGATCGAGGTGAGAACGAGCCCGGCATCGATGGTCTCGGTATCGCCGGTCGCCTCGATCTGCACGATTCCGTTGGCGTCGACAAGGGCGTTGCGAGCGAACTCGATTCCACTGACATGATCGTCGCCGGTGATCGACGTCGGCGTGAGCAGGTAGCGCAACGTGATGCGCTTGTTGCCGACGTCGACGTGATCGCGGTTCTTCAGGGCTTCGAGGAGACGCAATTTCTGCTCGACGGCATGCGGAAGCTCGCCGCGTTTTGCCAGTTCTTCGGTGGCCGAGTCGAGAACCATGTCGTCGGGTCCGACGGACAGTTCGATGTCCGGCAGTGCCATCAGGCCGGTGAACTCGGGGACTGTGAACGCGGACTGCGCGATTCCGCGTCGACCCACGATGACAACTTCTTCGACGCGACTCTTCCGCAGAGCGGCGAGTGCGTGAGCGGAGATGTCGGTACCCGCCAACTTCTCGGGATCGGCCGTCAGGATACGAGCGACGTCGAGGGCGACGTTTCCGTTTCCGATAATGACCGCGCGGCGATGCGAGAGGTCGAAGACGTCGTCGGCGTGATCGGGGTGGCCGTTGTACCAGGCCACGAAGTCGGTGGCCGAGGCCGTGCCGGGCAGATCAGCACCGGGAATGCCGAGACCACGGTCGGACGAAGCGCCGACTGCGTAGAGCACCGCATGGTGATTTTCGAGCAGTTCGCTGTGCGAGATGTGCTTGCCGATCTCGACGTTGAGATAGAACTCGAAACCCTTTTGCGCGGCGATCTTGTCGAACAAGCGGGTGACCTGCTTGGTCTTCTGATGGTCCGGAGCAACGCCGGCGCGAACCAAGCCGTAAGGCACAGGGAGGCGATCGAAGACGTTGACCTGCACGTCGGGCTGCGTCAGCAACTCGTCCGCTGCATACATTGCGGACGGGCCGGAACCGACGATCGCAACGCGCAACGGCGGTCGGCCCTTGTCGACGTGAGCTGCCGGGATGACCTTGGCGAGAAGCGGCCGGGGCCGCTCTTCCTTGTAGAAATCCGCGTTGATGGACAGGAAGACTCGCTGCGGGTCGGTCAGCTTCGATTCGGGGACGATGGCGTCGACCGGGCAGGCCGAGACACATGCCCCGCAGTCGACGCAGGCCTGCGGATCGATGTGCAGCATCTCGGCGGTGAGGAAGTCCGGCTCGTCCGGCGTCGGATGGATGCAGTTGACCGGGCAGGCGTAGACGCACGAGGCGTCGCTGCAACAGGACTGCGTGACTACGTGTGGCATGGCGCTATGAGTCCGATCTCGACTGTCCGGGAGCTACGCGGCGGCGTTGTGCGA
>NZ_JBPUKE010000005.1:0-355239 GCF_053470465.1 Rhodococcus sp. GB-02 | reverse complement strand
GCAGTGGGTCGAGTGCCGTTGCCGTCGATCGAGTCGCTTCGCTCCTCTGAATTCCGAAACTTGTTTCTCACCAATCGAATTCATCGCAACGTCTGAACCGGTACCCGACACCCGAACGAGGCTGGGGAGGAGGGGAAGGGTCACGAAAAGCGCCCCGTCTCGCGTCCACTGCCTCGCCATCATCATGCTCCCAATCATACACCCCCACCCGCCAAACCGCAAAACAACCCGAAATCCAGAAACACCGAAATATTCACCACTGCAACAACATTCGACGCTAACGAAACCATCACCGTGCACAACCCGCGAAACCAACCCAACACCAACCGAATACCGAAACCTACTGACACACAATAACATTCAAAAACACCCAAAAAACGAGCCCTAGCAACACCCCCACACCACCCGCCGGCCCCAGCGGCCCCCCGCCGGCACCCAAAACGCCGGCGCACCACACACCCCCAACAACCACCCCCGGGGACATGTCATCACCGCAGGTCAAACCCTAAAACACCAACACCGAACCCACCCACACCAACCAAACACCCCCACACCGACATCCCCCATCCCAGACTCCGGAGGCCATCCGCATGTCGTCGCGCCGTCAACCGGCCGGACGACCTTAGCCTTAGCTCATGGCGACGACAGAGCAACTCCACGGACAATGGTGGGTACCCGACTCGAACGGCCCTTCTCGCACCGTGCCGGGCGTTCTCACGCTCAGTGATTCCACAGAGCCGCGACTCGACTTGCACGGCGATTTGTACGATATTCACGAGCTGGGATTTCGCACTGTCCATGGCAATTCCGGTGGGCGCGCGGTGTCCCTGTTCGAGACGTACATCGATTCGGAAAAGGGTGGATTCACAAATGGCCAGAAGTACACCGACCAAACGATAAAGCTGTCAGGGCTCGTCATCGGAGACTCCCACGTCAACGACGCCGACGAACTCGCATTCACCGAGTCCGTCATCGAACTGGACTACCTCACCTACTGGGCCCGTGGCGTCAAGATCGCCGTATCCCACCCTGAAAAGTCCAACGAGCCCTATATTTTCACTATCCCGGTCAGCGCGCCCCTCTCGGGAAAATACGGCAACGTCGAGGTCACGGTTTCCACGTCCAGCCATTACGCATCCGGCGGTCAATTCTCCCGCGGTGGTATGTCCATTCCTGCACACTTTCGGACAGCATTTCGAGTGACCAGCGCCGAACCCCTTTCGATCAACGCCCACATCGAAATCTCTCGGCGGCTGGCAGACCTGATCACGCTGGCGATGCATCGGCCCGCCCACGTACGGCGCATCAAGTTCTCCCGCAATCCCACAAGCGCATCGGCAGTTCGACTGGTGGAGCTCGGACCTGATCAGCGAGGACACCGACCTCGATGATTCGGGCACGACGCTTATCAACTTCACACTCGACGATGTGGATCTGCCGACCCTCCTCGAAGGCTGGCACGAACTGCACCAGAAGGCGAACTACGGGACGCTGTCCGTCATCGCACTTCAACGCGAATCGAGTATGTACTACGAAACCAAGCTACTTGGACTGTGCGGCGCAATCGAGGCACTGCACAAGGGTTTTCACCCAAAATCTCTCGACTACCGCGAACGCTGCGTCGCCCTCGCACAGATCCCTCCACCGGCCGCGGTACGTCAGGTCATTCCCGACATCGAGGTATGGGCTAAGAACATCAAAAATGCTCGGAACCATCTCGCACACGGCGACGAACCTCACAAGCGCAAAATGTCCGAAACCGTCTGGTACAACCTCTATGAACCTGGGGTCGCCCTGCTGGTGCTCGTCGCGATGACCAAACTCGGCGTCCCGGAGCGGACACAGTTGAAATCGCTCAGACAAGGCGCATTGAAGCGCGCAGTCCTCGGCGCTAGGGCGTCCCGTCCTGGACCATGAACGCTACGGCAACGCCCTGTCCCCTAGCTCTGAGAGACCCGACCGGCCGAACCTGTACCGCGCCAGAGGGCTGGTTTCAGAACATCCGGCGCGCATTTAGGCCCTTTGACATGGCTAAACGACACGTCCCCCATGCGAAAAAATACGTGACATCTACAGCCCGGCGGGGCCAGCATCTGCCAGCAGATTCAATCGGCCAGAAGCCTGTTGTACGTAGCGGTGATAATCGTCAACGCTTCGACTTCGTCCGGCGCTGAATTCTTGGCGCGAAGTTCGTCCGCAAGCTCCGCCGCATCCTTGATTCGACTGGGCACTCGTACATACCAGTCGAAACCGCTGGGGAACTTCGCGATTCCCGCCAGCTGAAGGCCGAAATTGACGAACTCATCGATCGTTCTTTGATCGTCGTCGGTGAACTCCTCGAAGTGACTCTCTCGCTGGCCAGTCCGCGGGTTTGTGTGAGTGACCTTGACCGGGGGGCGAGCCGAGATCGGGACGGCAACACGGAAAGCGCGGGCCGGTCCTGCCGCCCACACGGTCATCAGATCGTGGCTGGTCATTGCGACTCGCACATAGTGCCCACCCTCGACGGTATCCGGCAGACTGCTCGGCTCGTGGGAGACCGGGAAATCGCTCCACTGCTGGCTCATCAGTAGGACCTCCTGACATCACCTCGACGGCACACACCATCAGAGTGTGTGCCGCCGAGGTGAGCTTGTCGACTACCCGATCTGGAATTGGCCGATTGTCTCGCCCTCTCGCGAAAGAAGCGGCACAATTCTCGTGGTCGCGGTATCGGTGGACGGTTGCGCCGTCAGATCACTGGCACGGACGAATCCGGCTTGCAGGTCGGATCCGATAGCACTGACCAAGTCAGGCAGCTCAGCGTCGCTTTGAACGTTCAGCGCGTCCCCGTAACTCTCGCCCCTTGCGTTGACTCCGCTCTCGCCCGCCGTGAGAGCTGGCTGGCGCTGAAGAGCTGAGGGCGCAGGGAACTGGAGCGGATCGGTCGGGAACGTGACGTATTCGTTGATGGCGCCGTTCGACTGGTTGAGAACTGCTACGAATCCGTGACTGTTGTAAAAGCCTGCACCGCAGTCCCTTTGCGTGCTGGCAACTTGGGAGTTGGAGATGAGGGCATTGAACCGGTAATCGGTGGCACTGCACAGGGCGCCCTCGCGGAACAGCCGCGCCTTCGCTCCCATGATGCCCGGGGAGACCACGTTGGCGAACGAGGTGTAGATCCGACTGCTCGCGATGGGCACTCCCCCGTTGTCGATAGTCGAGGTGTGGAGGAAGATCGTGCCGTTGACCGGTGGAGTGGGTCCGATCCAACCGGTGCGCACCTCCGCTTGAGCTGGGGACGCACCTACCAGTGCAAGAACAGCTGCTGCGGCGATCGCTCCTGGAATGATTTTTCGTAGAGATGTCATACCTTTGTCCTTTGCTTGGTTGTCAGGCAGAGACATTGACGTGCAGGGGGTTTCGGATCAGCGATTGAAATAGCAGACTCGGTTTTGGGTGGGGCAGATAAATCGTTCGCTCTGTGGCCCAGGACCCCATACTGAAGCCGTTGTCGGGATCGACCAGACATAGTCGTAGCCGGATGGCTGAAACTGCATACGCCCTTCGATGAAGTACGTGCCGGCATCGACGATGTTCGACCCTTGAGCTGGTCCGTAGTTGAATCTGGGGCTCGCCTCCGAGACAGTGAACGGTGATCCCATGTAGTTGATTCCGCAACTCGTATCCAGGATCGGTCCGGGAACCACTTCACGGCAATGGGCGTCGTGCCGAATGAAATTCAGCGAAGGTCCTTCGTCATGGATCACTGTTGTAGTGATTCGTGTGGACCGTCCGTTCAAATTCAAATGAACGATCCAATCGAAGGTTCCCACCACACCGTCTTCGTCGCCGTAGATCATGTTGCTCTTCGCTTCCGACTGGTACTGGGCGATTTCCCTGATGCATGGGGAACTCGAATCCGGTTCACACCAGAGGTCGTAGTCAGGATCATCATTTAGCCGTGACTGCGGATTCGGAGGTGGCACCGGCTCCACAAGGTCAGGGCGAGGGACGACCGGAAGCACCTCCTGGCCGTCGGGAGTAATCAACATCGCTCCGTTGCAGACCCAGTTGGAGATGTTGCGCTCGAGCGCAGTATTGACACACTGCTGCCCAGCACCGGGAACTTGCATCATTTCCGGAGGAAGATCAGTCGAGGGATATTCCTCTACAGCGGGCGACTCAGGGGCAGGTTGGTCGAGTGTGTCTGGCGAGGCGCCGGCCACAGGTGCAACAGCCAGGGATAGCACCATGAGTACGACCGAGACCAGTGTGCGACGTTTCCACAAATTCGTTTTGACCACGCGGAGTACCTCCAGTGAGGTGCAGCAGCTCAGCGAAATGGCTGCCTGCGAAATTGACCGGTTAGCTAAGGCCAGCAAGTGATTCCGTGTGAGACTAACCGACCGCGCGGTTTCAAGCTAGGGCTTCACTGGAAAAATTTCGAGAGAGAACCCCTTTGGCGATTACATCAAAGATGTTTTGCCGCAATGGAAAACAGATCCCGGACCGGGTTTCCCCTCAGGATTGAGCTGGTTTGCCGCTATGTTGTTGAGGGTGAGGAGTTTTCGACAGAATCGAGTGTGCGCCTCTCGCGCGAGGAGAGTATTGAACTGGCTCGGGCTGTGACGACAGCGCCTATTGCGCCGCCGTGTACCCGATCCGCTTCCCGTGTCGCGCACACCGAACTTCTGCGGGCCGATGGATCGGGTGGAGCGACGGTGTTTGTCGAACTCGACGGTTGTGGGCGTGTGTATCTCGATGGCTATCGCACGTTGGTCCCTGATCAGGTGGCGATCCTGTCTCGATGAAGTTGGGTGCCGTCGGTATCTACAGCCGCGCATCCGACGAGGTGGGCGCGCACCGGGGTCCTGGGGGTCAACGAGGCATCGGATCCGCCTTGTTTCAGACGAGAAGGCTTGCTTAGTGCAGAGAACTGAGGAGCGCCCACGCATAGAGCTTTTTGGCATGGTGCCTTCGAGGCGGAGTCCTCCGGCGAGTACGCGCAGAGGGAGCTTGTCGGGGCGCGTGGCGTTCTTCGCCAAGGGCAGGGCGCGGTTCGTTTCGACGATGACCGGCTGGGGCTGTGGGAGTAGTGGGCGCAGGGTCGGGGTCAGTGGCCACGGCTCCTGCCAGCCGTTGAAGTCCGGGGCGGTCATAGCGCCTGCGGAAGTGGAAGCGGAGCCGATTGTTCGGGAGCGTGGGCCGTCCACCCCACTGCCCGGGCTGTGGGGCTCAGATCGAACCTGCCGGACCGGGGCGTATCCCCCGGCCCACTTGACCTCGATATCGACGGAGAAGCCTGTGATGCGGCCATAGCCCTGCCCGATCCCCGTGTAATTGGTGACGTGGGAGTCGATGCGGATATCCGCACCGTCCCATCGCCCTTCGGTGACCACCAGGCAGGAACCTTTGCTGCGTGCACGGGCGACCACCGCGCGCGCTCTGGTCGGCGGAACGGCGGCACCGGCCAGCCCGAGGACAACTAAGTCCATTCCGTCGAGCAGGATCGCTGCACATTCTCTTGGGGTACAGCGCCGTCTCAGATATTTGGGAACACGGTCGTTGCAGCTCAAAGGCTTTCACCGCGAACCTAGCAGATTGCAACAGGTGTCGCGCAGTAGAAACAACAGCCACCGGCCCCAGAACCGCGAGCGGCGCTATTTCTCAAGTCCTTTCATGGCGAACGAACAGTTGAGCTAGTCGCGCCAGATCGCTGTGAACTCGTACCAGGGGCCGCCGAGATGCGTTGCAGAGAAGTGGCCGAACCCAGAAAGTGTCCCGCTGGGTGAGTACACCCACCCCCGCGTCGTGGTGAACATGCTGCCGTTGTCGATGAAATAGACCTCATCAGGAGGTACGACACGGGTGCGACGAATATCGAACGAGCCGATCTCCAACTGTTCGGCAACAGTTCCCGCATTCTTGAGGAGGTCGAGTGCGATGGTCTCGAATTCTCCGCTCTTGTCGAGGAAAGACACCTGAGGCACCAACATCACCACAGCGACCGCGGCGGTGACGACGAGCGGCGCAGGCAGGATCCACCACGACCAGCGCCGGTCCTGACCCACGACGTACAGCGTGCGGATCGCCCACACCAACCCCACCATCACCAGAATGACCAACGCCGCAGCAGAAACGAGCAAAGGATCCAACCATCGGAAACCCCCGAACGGGGAAGGCCACCACCCGTAATGCCTACACATCAACACAAGAACCGGAACAACAGTGAACGCAAGAAGAATCGGCCCCGGAGGCTTCGACGATGCAGGCGGATCAGCTGCTACCCATTCACCCAACGACCTCAGCTTTCGCATCGCCTCACCGTATCGCTATGTAGAAGGGCGGACCTCAGCGATGCCACCCTCGGACCGACCCAGAGCGCTGCGGGCATCCATCGCGCCCGCGGTCGATCCCCTCGTTGTTTTTCAAGTTGTTTCCCCAATGTTCTCCGCGCACTCATTTCAAGCGGCGGATGTTGATCTCCAACAGGATCACCAATATCAGTGTCACAGCCGAAGCAATCAACAACGGTGTGCGGACATACTCGCTCTCCGACCACACGGAAACAGCCACCACGACAATGAGCACGAACAAAGCCAACACCGAGATCTGAAGATTTCGCATTTCCCCTCACATTGGTAGACGAGCACATTTCGCACGCTGCGCCACGCGTTACAAGACCCAGCTGCGTTGAGATCTCATAGGTCCAGACAAGACCTCTAGGTGCCCTGCTCGAAGGAAAACCAGTTCTCAGCAACGGGTTTGAGCCGGCGGAACCGATCCAAATTCGGAGTGCAATTCGCTGTGTACAACCACCCCACGACCTCAGTGGGGGTGCTCCGCCTGCTATCGACGAAGTACACACAGTTGTCCACCCGGATGAAGACAGTGGAGAATTCGTAACCGTCGATCTCGGTGGGGCCGAGATGCTCGGTACCGTCACGCAGCATCGAGTCCGCAAGCTCCGCCATCTCTGGATTGGCTCGATCGAAAGCGCGATCCGTTGGCGTTTGCACCGTGAAGAACACGAGAGCAGTCGCTACCACGACCAGAGGGGCAGGTCCCATCCGCCACGACAGGCGCTGCTCCCGTTTCCAGAAACCGTAGGACCGGACAACCCAGAACACCCCGATGGCAAGGAGTCCCAGGAGCGCGAAACATACCGTGGCGGGTTCGAGGAAAATGACTGCGGCTGTGGGGTACTGCCACCAGTCGTAGCGGACTCCCGCAATTATCGCGAGAAAGGGCACGGCAGCGAGGGCGGTGCCCAGCGCAGGCGGACGCACTAGTCGAGCATCATTGCCGGCGCTACCGAACACCTGTCCCCCTCCTTCTTCGATCCCCGATCGTCGATCGCCTGCACACCCACCATTCACGGACGGTTGAGACTAACGGAATCGATCTGCGTAACAGTGGTTTCGACCTGACCTGCTGCGCAATCCCGCCCGGCAACAGCGTGGTCGCGCGGAGGCAGGGCGGTTCGGTCGTTCACCTCCGTTCGGTTCGAGGAGTTCCGGCCGCAGCCGGCCAAGACCTTCAGATGCTGGCCTTTACAGCCAGCGTTTTCGGCGGAACAAGGTGAACAACGACACCGCGCCGGTCACCGCGATGATCCACCACAGCAGGTACCCGTATCGCCATCGCAGTTCCGGCATGTCCTGAAAGTTCATGCCGTAGATCCCGGCGAACGCAGTCACGAACGCCGCCACCGACGCCCACGCGGTGATCTTGCGCAAATCGGTGTTCTGCTGAACATTGACCCGAGCAAGAGTCGCAGCGACGAGAGAGCTGATGACATCGTCGAACTCGACGATCCGTTCCGCCACCGCGGCGTGGTGTTCGGCGACATCACGCAGATGCCGGTGTACGTCCTTGGGAATCGGCTCCGGCAACGCAGTGGCGGCAGCGAGCGTGGACAGCGCCGCAGCGAGGGGGTTGACCGAACGCCGTAATTCGAGCACTTCGCGTTTGACGAGGTAGATCTGCTCGATAGGGGTGTGACGATCGGGGCTGAGCAGTTCCACTTCCAAAGTGTCGATATCGACGTCGACCGATCCGACCACTCCCAGGTAACCGTCGACGATCCGGTCGATCACCGCGTGCAGGACAGCCCACGGCCCGATTTGCAGGTGTTCCGGCGATCCTTCGAGTTCGGCGCGCACGCCCGCCAACGCGGTATGCGCGCCGTGCCGGACGGTGACGATGAAATCCGACCCGACAGCAGCGAGAATCTCACCGGTTTCGACGATGTCGTCGGCGGTGCGGATCGAGGTCGGTGAAAGGTAGTGGGCCGTGCGCATCACCAACACGGTCACCTTGTCGTATTGTTCGAGTTTGGGGCGTTGATGCGCGTGCACCGAGTCCTCGGCGACCAATTCGTGCAGGCCGTACGTCTGGGCGATTGCCGTCATCTGCTCGAAGGTCGGTGCGAACAACCCGAGCCACACGAACCCCGAACCCCGACGCCGAACCTCATCCAACGCACTCTCCGGTGTGTGAGTGCCGGGGAGTCGCACCCCGTCGACATAGACGGCGCAGTCGACCACAGCAGCGGCAGCACTCGATGGTGGTTGTCGATCCATCCCCGCAGCTCACCGTCCCTGTGCTTCCCTGCCCATGCAGAAGAGGGCGACTCAGGATAGCGGCTGACCGCGCACCGAACGCGATCAGCGCTGCGACGGAAACCGATCAGCTGCGGAAAGAATGTGCGGCAGGCACTTCCGCGGGCACATTGGCGGTAGGAAACCGGCGTGTCAGTTGCTCGACAAGAGCGTGCACCCGATGAAGGTCCTTACGCAGAGCCGCCGCATCGGTGCGCGCCGCCGACGCCAACTCAGGTGCGACCGGGCGCGTACCCCGCACCAGGCGCAGCGCGGATTCGATCCGCTCCGACAACTCGTCGATCTCCGAATTCAACAGAGCCAGAAACACTCTCGCCTGCGCAATATCGGACTCTTCGGCCGCGGACACGGCCTTTATGAAGCGACCAGCGAGGAAAGTTTCTCCCCCGCCATGCGCTCGACGAGCAGAGGAACGAAATCACGCACCTTGTCGTCGAAATGAGCATGAGCAGACGCCACAGCGTCCGCCACGACATCAGCCGAGATCGACGGATACTTCGCAGACAACCTACTCACCGCATGAGCGATCAGACGCTCTTCCTCTTCGGTCTTCATCTGTAAATACTGCGCCCCACCTGCCCATAGTTCAACACGAGAGACGACTATCGGCCGCGGCGACAATCAGCACGTAGTCACGCTCTGCTGCCACGAGTCGAACCCGACCGGCCGAGTTCGCCCCACACCGGCAAACGGGTGCGCGGAACCGGGATGCGATCCTCACGCAATCTCTCACCCTGAAACCATGAGCACCGTCCCGTCGTCGTGACCGAACACGGCCGCAACGCCGCGTTCTGCGACCTGATGGCGCGCGCCGCAGCTTCCGCGGAGGGCTCGGCCTTTTTCTTCGTCATATCTTCCAATGTCGTCATCACGGCACCTCCCTCGCTGAGCGTTTACTCAGCGGCTCGGGCCGAAACACCGAATAAGAAACAGTCCCCGCGGATCGGCTAGAGGGACACGTCAGGGACTGTCCATCTGAGGGCCTTGTTGGTCTTCGTGTGTAGTGGGCGCGGTCGCCGCCGAGGCGTTGTGTCGGGGGGTCAGGAAGTGGTCGATGTCGACGATGAGGAACAGTGCGGTGGCGGTAGTGACCACGTGGGCGTGGTTGTTTTCGATGGTGGCTCGCAGGTGTAGTTTGCGGCCTGCTCGGGAGTGGATGTGAGAGCGGAGGGTGTAGGGGGTGTCGAGCAGGACCGGGGCGAGGTAGTCGATAGCGAGGTGGCGGGTGACGGCGAGCTCTCCCACGGTGTAGAGCAGAAACCCGAACAAGTCGTCGAGGACGGTGGCGACCGCGCCCCCGTGGGCAATCGCTGGGGCGCCGACATGGCGGGAATCGAAGCTGTGGTGGGCGTAGACGCCGTGTGCGTCGCGTCGGACGCGCAACTGGTGGCCGTGAGGGTTAGCCGGTCCGCAACCAAGGCAGTGGGGGTGGTGAGGCGGCAGGTCGACGTGTTCGGGCGGCGCCACAGCGAAGGTACGGATCCAGTCCTCGGCCTCGAAAGGTTCGGGGCCGGCGGTCTCGGGTGTGTTGGTGTTGGGTGTGTGCTCGGTCATGGACGCCTTCCGTAGGTGTCCTCACCATTAGCAATGAGGATGTCGCAGTGGGCTTTGTGGGCAAGCTCGGCCGGCGAGGTAATAGTAGCCGGGCCAGTGGTGACCGGTGGGGGTTCGCGGTGACGATGAGGTCGTCGGCGGTCGGGCCGGCTAGGTGAAACAGTGCGCGGACGGTGGGCTCGGGCAGGATGCGAGTTTCGATGTCGACGGCGCCGTGGGCGATCGCATGTTGGTGCGCGGTGCGCAGGATGGCGTCGGTGGGTGTGGTACCTCGCAGCCGGTCGACGTCAGTACCGAGTGCGCGTTCGTCGATGTCGTGACGGGCGCAGATGATCAGGAGTCGGGCGTGGGTGACGTGAGCCAGCTCGGCGGCGTGGTCGACCACGCGGTAGGAGTAGTCGGATCCGTCGGTGTCGACGAGGATCGTGCGATAGGCCGTCATGATGGGGCCTCTTTCACGAGAAGGGGGTGTTCGAGCGGGGAGGGGTGTTCGTGTGAGTGCGTGACGCGCGGGAGCGGCGGGTGGTGGGGCCGGGAGAGAGGACTGCCAGCACGATCGCCCCGGCGGCGGTGAGGGCGGCCAGCGTGAGCGCGGCCTGGCTGCTGCCGTGCACGAACGCTGCCTTGGCGAACTCGGCCAGCGGTTGGGCCGCCGGTCCGGCCTGGTCAGCGACCTGCAGAGCAGCGGCCAGGGAATCGGCGACCGGGCCGCGGGCGGGCTCGGGAAGCTGGGGCAGAGCGGGCTGGATGTGGTGGGTATAGCCTGCGGCGAGCACGCTGCCAGCCACGGCGATCCCGATCGCGGCGCCGATCTCGCGGGCAGCGTCGTTGACCGCGGCGGCGACCCCCTGTTTGGCCGCAGGGGTGTCGGCGACGATGGCGTAGGTCGCCGGGGCGGTGCACAATCCCAGACCCGCGCTCATGATCAGCAGCGGCCACAGCAGGCCGGGATAGTCCGCGGCCACGGTCAACCGGCTTACCAGCACCAGTCCGGCAGCGATGGCAAGCAGTCCTGAGACGGTCATCACTTTCAACCCGACGAGGCTCGACAACCACGGTGCGATTACCGAGATCACGACCAGCGGCACCACCATCGGCGCCAACGCCAGTGCCGAGGCCAGCGGCCCATAGCCGAGGATCAGCTGCAGGTACTGCACCAACAGCAGGAACACTCCGAAGGTAACCAGGAACTGGATGGTCACCGACAGCGAGCCGGCCCCGAAACCGCGGCGGGCGAACAACCGCACGTCCAGCAGTGGCGCAGAAGACCGCAGCTCTACGATCACAAACACCACCGCTGCCAGGAGACCGACCCCGGCGATAGCGGCGACGAGCTGGTCGGCCCAGCCCCGCGCGGGAACCTCGATCGCGGCGAACACGATCGCCGCGATCGCGACGGCCACCACCGCCGCACCCACCCAGTCCACCGGGGGATGCTCGCTCTCTCGGGACTCGGCGATAGTGCACGCCAACCCCGCCAGCACCACCCCCGCCACGGTCAACCCGACGAACACCGAAGGCCATGACCACCGCTCGAGCAGTACCCCGGCGCCGAGGATGCCCAGCACTGCCCCTGACCCCGCAACTCCGGCCCACACCCCCACCGCCCGGCCACGATGGGCAGCGGCGAACCCCGCGGTCAGGATCGACAGCGTCGAAGGCATCACCAGCGCCGCGCCCACCCCGGCCAGCGCGCGCGCTGCGATCAGCCACACCGGGTCGGCCAGCAGCAGCGGCAGCGCCGACGCGACCGAGAACACCGCCAGCCCCGTGACCAGCACACCGCGACGCCCGTAACGGTCACCGATTGCTCCGGCAGGCAGCACAAGACACGCCAGCACCAGCGTGTAACCGTCGACGATCCAGGTCAACTGGGCTTGCGTCGCCCCGGTCTCGACCGCGATCTGCGGCAACGCCGAGTACAACGCCGCCATGGCCGCGACCACCAGCGCCACCGCCAGGCACGACACCGTCAGCATCCACCACTCGGCCCTGGTCCACCGGTCGATCTCAACAGCGCCCGTCCCAGGTGTGTCCACCGGCGCCTCCCAACTCAAAGACCAACAGTCTCGGTACGAGACCATTCGTATCATAGTGGTGGGGGCTCGGGATAGAGTCGACACATACGCCCAGGGCTGAACGAGACGAATCGGAGGAGCGCGCTCCCATGACCGCCCCGGACCACGCCACGACCGACTCACTCACCGCAGTCGACGAGCAGGCCGATCCGCGGCTAGCACGCTCACGCAACCGGTTACTCGACGCGGCCGCGCCCAACTTCGGGGGTGTCTTGACGTGCCCAAGCAGGCGTTCTCGAACAAAGGTGGTCGGCTGGCGCTCCGGCCCGCGGCCACAACTGCCGCAGCACCTGCCTTCAATCCGGAAAATCTAGGTTCCCATGCGGAGCTGTCACTTCCGAGAAAGATGATCATGCCCGAGCACATGCCCATGCCCACACAGCAGGCATAACCCCTCGCTTTGGCTGCAAAGTGCCCACGTCGACGCGGATTCCACCACTGATCACGCCGTTGCGGTGACCCCGAGACTCAGGAAGATCCTGTCGGACCGAAATCTTGGTCGGCCCCTGGAGTACCACTGATCTCATGCACTGGGAACGGCCCCACACTGATTTACCGCATCCGCCAGCCCCCTCAACCCGCCGGAGACCGGGCGGCTCAGCGTCATGGATGCCGGAACTCGTTCGGAGAACGGCCGGTCCATCGCTTGAAGGCGTGTGAGAAGTTGGTGAGGTCACTGTATCCGAGCTCCGTGGCGACCTCAGTCACCGACATTGATCGGTCGAGTAGCCGCAGCATCGCACGCTCGCGCAGGAATGACTGGCGCAACTCGCGGAAAGTGGTCCCCTCTTCGGAGAGGCGCCGCTTGAGTGTGCTGACGGATATCGACAACTCGCGTGCGACCCAGTGGATACTCCCCTGTGCGGGCTCCTTCTCCAGCAGCCGTCTCGTCTTCTCCGAAAACGACGTGGTCCTGCCCCGCTGGTCGAGAGTTCGCTGCAGATCGCCGATGGCGAGTCGGTATGTGAGGGGATCGGAGAACCGGCAAACCTCGTTAAGCGTGTCCGCGGGAACATGAAGGAAGGACATCGGAGCGCCGAAAAACAGGCGCCCGGCTATTAAGTCCTCATGATTGGACAGGAGGGGTGGCACCGGCCAACTCAAGTGGAGTGTGACGGTAGGCATGTCGCCGGCGAGCATGTCAAGCAGTCGCAGTAGCGCCGACCCGCAGTAGGCGACGACCAGGCAGTCCAGGGCCGGATCGCTTGTGTGTGCGGTGAACCCGATGGTGAGGCCGTGGTCACTTGGATGGAACTGTGGACTGAGAGCTGTCGAGATCAACGGCAGATAGGTGAGCAACTCCACGATCTCGGCTACCGAGCCTGCGCTGACCAGCGGAGAACTCAACGGGCCGAAGGACGTCAACTGGGCCTGTTCAGCGAACGCAAAGCCGAGCAGTGTTGCCTGGTCGACGTCGAGTTCGGGGTAGACCTCCCGAAACCACCGTATGGGGGCCTGAACGTCGCGCTGAATCAGCGTCGCCTCGTCGGTTCCTTCGCGAGACATGATGTTGCGAAGCCGCGCGACGGCGTCTGGGTCGAATGCTTGGCGCTCGAGCAATTGCACGAACAGGAGCGGGGGCACACCCTCGTCATCGAGGATCATTGGTTCACCAGATCCCTTTGAGCCGAATTCACAAGTTTTTGACTCCGCAGAACATAGCCGTAGCGGTCATCCCCGACGACACTTTGATCAAGTTCCCAAGGCGAGGACAACGTATCAGGAGTTGGTTATGGCAGTTGTCACCTTTGTCTCACACGACGGCAAGAAGCACGAGGTCCCTTTCCAAGAAGGACAGTCGCTGATGCAGGTCGCGACCAACAATGCAGTGCCCGGCATCGACGGCGACTGCGGAGGCGAGGCCGCGTGCGGCACCTGCCATGTGATCGTCGATCCGCAGTGGTCCGAGGAGGTGGGCCTCTCCGGCTCCGACGAGGAGGAGATGCTCGCGATGAACCCTGAGCGTCAACCGACCTCTCGACTGTCCTGCCAGATTCCGGTCTCCGAGGCGTGGGACGGCCTGACCGTCCTAATGCCTGAGTTTCAGATGTGACGACGAGAGAGACGATAAGACGCAATGAAGTTTTCTGAGGCAATCGCCGCTAAGGTTCAGTCGACTATCCCGATGGAGCGGCAGATCCAGGGCGCACAACTGTACGACAAGACGCGGCGATGGGTGACCGGAGCGAACGGAGAGAGGCTTTTCATCGAGAGCCCCATCCCTCCTGTGGAGGACGTCGAACTCGCCGACATCGACCTCAGCAACCCTTTCCTCTATCGCCAGGGGCGCTGGCAGTCGTACTTCGAGCGCGTACGCAACGAGGCTCCGGTCCACTACCAGCCTAACAGTCCGTTCGGGCCGTTCTGGTCCGTCACAAGGCATGCCGACATCATGGCCGTCGACAAGAACCACGAGGTCTTCTCCGCCGAGCCGTTGATCGTCATCGGGGTTCCACCTCGTTTTCTTGATATCGAGATGTTCATAGCGATGGATCCGCCACGACACGACGCGCAGCGGGCCGCTGTCCAAGGCGTGGTCGCACCGAAGAACCTGCGTGAGATGGAGGGTCTGATTCGATCGCGCGTCCAGGAGGTGCTGGACAACCTGCCCGTGGATCAGCCGTTCGACTGGGTCCAGAACGTCTCGGTCGAGTTGACCGCTCGGATGCTTGCGACCCTCCTGGACTTTCCCTACGAGCAGCGCCGCAAGCTCGCTTACTGGTCTGATCTCGCATCCTCGATGGAGCAAGCCAACGGCGGCCCCTCGGACAATGACGAGGTGTTCCGCGGCATGCGCGACATGGCGCGAGGTCTCAGCACTCTCTGGCGCGACAAGGCTGCCCGGACAGCTGCCGGGGAGGAACCCGGATTCGACTTGATCACCCTGTTGCAGAGCAACGAAGACACCAAGGATCTGATCGACCGACCGATGGAGTTCCTGGGCAACCTTGTGTTGCTGATCGTCGGAGGCAACGACACGACGCGGAACTCGATGAGCGGCGGTGTTCTCGCGTTGAACCGGTTCCCTGACCAGTTCGAGAAGCTGAAGGCGAACCCTGACCTGATCCCCAATATGGTCTCGGAGATCATTCGGTGGCAAACACCGTTGGCCTACATGCGCCGGATCGCCAAGGCCGACACCGTGCTGAACGGGCAGTTCATCCGCAAGGGCGACAAGGTAGTGATGTGGTACGCCTCAGGCAACCGTGATGAGCGGATGTTCGATCGGCCCGACGACTTCATCATCGACCGGGCCAACGCTCGCAACCACATCTCCTTCGGCTTCGGTGTCCACCGCTGCATGGGCAACCGACTGGCGGAATTACAGCTGCGGATTCTCTGGGAAGAGTTGCTTTCTCGCTTCGAAAAGATCGAGGTCGTCGGCGAGCCCGAGTATGTGCAGTCCAACTTTGTCAGGGGCATCAGCAAGATGATGGTCCGTCTCACCCCGAAATCCGACGTATGACCTTACATCGGGCCCTCGTCGTCGGGGCCAGCCATGCCGGAGCCCAACTCGCGGCCAGTCTTCGACAGGAAGGGTGGACCGGCGAGATCGTTCTCATCGGCGATGAGTCGACGTTGCCCTACCAACGCCCTCCTTTGTCGAAGGCGTACCTGGCCGGGAAGAGCACACTCGACGAGCTTGCGATCCGCAATGCCGATTTCTATAGCAAGCAGGGAATCCAAGTCCTGAATGCGACGGTGGAGGCGATCGACCGCTCGGGTGGTCATCTCTCACTGAGTACCGGCGGCGCACTAGCTTACGACCAGCTTGCGCTGTGCACTGGCGCCCGCCCTCGGCGACTCCCCACCCCGGGAGCCAACTTGGCCGGAGTCTACTACTTACGCACAGTCGCAGACGTCGAGATGATCCGAGTGGCCGCCCACGCAGGACGTCGGGCAGTGATCATCGGCGGCGGTTACATCGGACTGGAGACGGCTGCCTCGTTGCGTGCACTGGGGCTGGAGGTCACCGTGCTCGAGGCGACTGGGCGCGTCCTTGAGCGGGTCACTGCCCCCGAAGTATCAGCGTTCTTCGACCGTATTCACCGGCAGGAGGGCGTGAAAATCCGGACGGGTGTGCTGGTCGAGGTTCTGTCCGGCGAGGACAGGGTCCGTGAAGTAGTTCTGTCCGGTGGCGAGTCAATTCCCGCTGACCTCGTCATTGTCGGCATCGGCGTTGAGCCGAACACCGATCTTGCCGCCGCCGCAGGTCTGGTCATTGATAACGGCGTCGTGATCGACGACCAGGCCCGGACCAGCGACCCCGACATCGTGGCCGCCGGGGATTGCGCAAGCCACAGCATGGCTCGCTACAGCCGCCCTCTACGCCTGGAGTCTGTGCCGAGCGCGCACGAGCAAGCCAAGGTCGCTGCCGCGACGGTGTGTGGGAAGTCCAAGAAGATAGCGGCGCTTCCATGGTTCTGGTCGGATCAATATGATCTCAAGCTCCAGATCGCCGGTCTGAACACCGGTTACGACGAAGTCATCCTCAGCGGAGACCCGACCCGAGACCGCGACTTCACCTGCTTCTACCTCCGTGAGGGAGAGCTTATTGGCGCCGACTGCATCAACCGCCCCCGTGACTTCATGTTCAGCAAGCGGGTAATCACGCAGCAACTCCCCATCGACCGAACTGAACTGGCGCTTGCCAGCTCCGCCTGAGATGACGGGTCTTCGGGCGATGGGTACGAAATGGTGAGTGCGGGCTGCGTTTCGGAAAGGAACACAAGTGACGAACATTATCCATCTCCCGCTGGCGAAGGGTCGTGAGCGACTCTCGTCGGTCCTCATGGTGCCACTGCCGAGTCGGGTCGACGCGGCCCTGCTCGGGGCCAGTGACCGGTGGCCTGTCCGAGAGCTCGCCCCGCCCCCGGCGGGGTCAGGCCTCAAACCGGTCTTAGGGACCGCTGGCATGCCTCTGCTCGGTCACACCCTGGACTACATCCGGTTCGGATCTAACTTCTCCCGGGCCAGGTACCAGCGGCTAGGACCTGTGTCGTGGATGGGCGCCTTCGGCACGAAAATAGTGGCGGTTGCCGGACCGGATGCCATACAGGAGGTGCTGACCACCAAGGCGAAGTCGTTCTCCCAGGACGGGTGGACCTATCTCATCGATGCCTTTTTTCATCGGGGCCTGATGTTGATGAGCTTCGACGAACACAGGATGCATCGGCGGATCATGCAGGAGGCGTTCACCCGCGACCGACTCGCCGGCTACGTCGACCAGCTCGGCCCGACGCTGGAGGCCAGCATCCCAGGGTGGACAGCGGGACAATCCACCACGCGCATCTACCCGCTGCTGAAGGCACTAACTCTCGACGTCGCCACGAAGGTCTTCATGGCAGGTCGGGGGGGTAGCGAGGATACCGATGCCATCAACGACGCCTTCGTGGCCACCGTGCGTGCGGCCAGCTCGATCATCCGTTTCCCGTTACCGGGGACTCGTTGGCGAGCGGGAGTCCGTGGGCGCGCGCTCTTGGAGGACTACTTCACCCGGCACCTGCCGGCGGCTCGAAGTGGCCAAGGAGGCGACCTCTTTGCGGGGCTGTGCCATGCGCGCACGGCCGACGGTGAGGCGTTCACCGATGAGGACGTCGTTAGCCACATGATCTTCTTGATGATGGCGGCCCACGACACATCGACCATCACCACCACCGCTGCCGCCTACTTCCTCGCCAAGCACCCGGCCTGGCAGGAACGGGCGCGGGCCGAGTCCGACCGACTCGGTGGACGCCGCCCGGACATCGACGACCTGGACTCACTGGAGACTCTCGACCTGGTGATCAAGGAGACACTCCGTCTGGTGGCGCCCGTGCCCATCGTGATGCGCAAGACGGTCGAAGACGTGGATATCGCCGGCCACCACATCCCGGCGGACACCCTGGTGGCAGTGGCTCCGTCGGTGAACCACTTCGACGAGTCGTGCTGGACCGACCCCGACACCTTTGACCCTGACCGCTTCAGCGAACCGCGGCGTGAGGACCAGAATCACCGCCTCGGGTGGATCCCCTTCGGAGGAGGGGTACACAAGTGCATCGGTCTGCACTTCGGCACCCTCGAAGTCAAGGCGATTCTGCACCACATGCTACGCACCTACACCTGGACGGTCCCCGATCAGTATGAAGCGAGGTGGGACAACACCTCGCTCCCCATTCCGGTCGACGGGTTGCCGATAACTCTGGAGCGCAGATGAATAAGGCACCGCTGGCGCACTCGTGGGCGACCGACTTCCTCGACATCGAGCACGAGTCCGTCCGGGCGTTCACCGCCGCCGCGGTTGGGGATGCGGGCACCGACCGGGACAAGGCGAAGCGCCTCTTCGCCGCCGTCCGCGACCAGATCCGGTACGACCCCTACACGGTGTCGGACGATCCCGCCCATTATCGAGCAAGCTTCGTCCTCGAGACCGGGCGCGCCTATTGCGTCCCGAAGGCGGTGCTCTTGACCGCGGTGTGCCGTGCGGCAGGGATTCCGGCGCTACTGGGGTTTGCCGACGTCCGAAATCATTTGCAGACCGAAGCGTTGCGAGCGCTCATGGGCGGCACAGACCTGTTCGTCTATCACGGCTACAGCCATCTCTACGTCAACGGCCGGTGGATGAAGGCGACCCCGGCGTTCAACACCGAGTTGTGTGCCCGTTTCGGGGTGCCGCCGGTGGATTTCGACGGCGAGCACGACGCCCTCCTGCACGCCTTCGCCGCCGACGGAGCCCTGCACATGGAGTATGTCCGCGAGCGCGGCGTCTTCGACGACCTGCCTTTGAACACGATCTTGACCGAGCTTCGGCATACCTATGGACAGCGAATCTTTGAGCGCACCCCCGTGCTCGCTGACGCTTTCACCGACACACCCGACAGATGCACCCAGCCCGACGGGATCGCCCGCGGGCTCCACTCACTCCCGGAGGCCCGATGAGCACGGCGACCACAGCGGATGCCCTGGACGTACGCAACCCCGCCGACGGCCGGCTGGTCGCAACCGTCCCCATCGATACCCGCGAGACCGTGAACAGCATCGCGGCCGATCTCCGCCGCGCTCAGCTCGGGTGGGCTCAGGCAAGCCCGCGGCAACGCTCCCGATGGTTGCATCGCTGGCGAGACTGGATCCTGGCTCACACCGACGAACTCACCGATCTGCTGCAAGCCGAAACAGGCAAGGTGCGCCCCGACGCCCTGGTTGAGACGACAGCATCGTGCGAGTTCATCACCTACTACGCAAACCATGCCGAGAAGTTTCTCGCTGACGAGCAAGTCCGATCCGCAGGTCTGCTAAGTCTGCCGAAACGGTTGTCCAAGACCTACCACCCGTACCCGGTTGTCGGGCTCATCACACCGTGGAACTTCCCGATCACCCTCTTCCTCATGGATGCAGCTCCTGCGCTGGCTGCCGGATGCGCAGTCCTGGCGAAGTCCTCGGAAGAGACGCCACTGACCTGTGCACGAGTCGTCGAGGGCTGGCACGAGATCGGCGCCCCACCGGTTTTGGCGCATGTTGTGGGTGCTAGCGAAGCAGGTGCTGCGGTCGTGGACGCCGCTGACTTCGTTCAGTTCACGGGCTCGACAGCCACCGGGAGGACAATCGCGATCCGCTGTGCCGAGCAATTGAAGCCTGTGAGCTTGGAGTTAGGCGGTAAAGATCCGGCGATCGTGCTGGAGGACGCCGACCTTGCTCGTGCTGTGGAGGGGATCGCGTGGGGCGGTCTGTTCAACGCGGGGCAGGTCTGCATCTCAGTCGAGCGGGTGTATGTGGTCTCTGAGATCTACGACGAGTTCGTGGCCCGGCTGGCTCAACGAGTACGGTCACTTACCCAAGGTGCCGCGGCAGGTGACGACGTAGGTGCGATGGTCACGGCGAGACAGGTCGAGATAGCCGATCGCCACGTCAGCCAGGCAGTGGCGGCAGGTGCGCAGGTACTGGCCGGCGGAACCCTAAGCGCGGTCGGGAACTACTACGCTCCAACCGTTGTGGTCGGCGTCGACCACACAATGGCCTGCATGACCGAGGAGACCTTCGGCCCCACGATCCCTGTGATGCGTGTCGCGGACGAGGACGAGGCCATCCACCTGGCTAACGACTCGGCGTTCGGCTTGTCTGCCACAGTGTGGACCCGCGACCATGCTCGTGCGCGGCGTATCGCACAACGTCTGGACGCGGGTGCAGTCAACATCAACGACGTCTTCAGCAACCTCTTCGCCACCACACTGCCGCACAGTGGATGGAAGGCCTCAGGTATCGGTGCGCGACTAGGCGGCGCCTACGGACTTCACAAATACTGCCGGGTCCAGTCCGTGACCGAGCCGCGGATCCCTGTCCTGACACGAGAACTCACGTGGTACCCGTACACCTCCCGACGTACGGCCATCGCCGAAAAAGTATTGCGTGCAGCAGCCGGTCGCGGTCTACGACAACGCCTCGGCCTGAACAAGGAGCACAGCAAGTGACGACACACAATCCCCATACCGCCGCGAAAACAGTGGCGATCACCGGGGGAGCCCGCGGCATCGGCTACCAGACCGCGAAGGAGCTGATCCGACGAGGTCACCGCGTGGCCATCGGCGACATCGACGAGGCACGTGCTAAGGAGACCGCCGCCGAACTGGGGGTTAAGGTTGTCACCCGCCTCGATGTCACCGACCCTGACTCGTTCAAAGACTTTCTCGACCTAGTCGAGGGAGACCTCGGCCCCCTCGACGTGCTGATCAACAACGCGGGCATCATGCCCACCGGGCACACCCACGAGGAAGACGACGCGGTGACCCGGCGGCAGGTCGAGATCAACGTCCTGGGAGTCATCTTTGGGACCAAACTCGCCCTTCAACGGATGCTCCCTCGTCGTACTGGACACATCATCAACACCGCATCACTGGCCGGCGAGCTCGCCGTCCCCGGTCTGGCGACCTACTGCGGCACCAAATTCGCGGTCATCGGATTCACGGAGGCGGCGCGACTGGAATACCGCAAGTCAGGCGTGCGGCTGTCCACAGTGCGGCCCACGTTCACCAACACCGAACTCGTTGCTGGGACAGCAGGAGCCAAGGGACTGCGCAATGCAGAGCCCGAGGAAATCGCTCGAGTGACAGGCGAACTGATCGAGAAACCGCGGCCCTTCGTGCGCGTCACTCGCCTCGCAGGGAGCATGGTCGCAGCGATGAAGTTCGTCCCCGAACGGCTCGCCACCAGGCTCGGATCGGCCCTGGACACAGACTCTGTATTCCTCGACGACGTGGACATGGGGGCACGTCAGGCCTACCTGGACAGAATTCGGAACAACTGACCTGGTCTTCGAACCCACCACCCAGAAAAGGAAGATACATGCCCCGCAAGATCCTGATCAAGGACTACCCCCATCAGATCGGGGGGCACTGTGGTTCTGGCGCAATGCGGGATCTTCTGCACTGGCATGGACTGGGGTGGGAAGGGCCACCCGATGAAGGTCTGGTGTTCGCACTCGGCGGCTCGCTGGGGCTAGCGTACCTCCGATCGAATGACCTGGTTCCACCATTGTATTTGGTGGGACGAGGGGCCGACTTCGAAATCGATCTACCCCGCCGGCTAGGCGGACAGGTCCACGTTCTCACCACCGACGATCCCAGTGAGGGATGGTCTTGGGTTCTCGACGAGATCGACGCAGGCAGACCCAGCCTGGTGTGGGGCGACATAGCCGAGCTACCGTACCTGCAGGTCCAGTTGCAGATGAGTCGCCACGACATCGTGGTGATCGGTTACGACGAAGCTAAGGGGATTGCCTTCGTCGTAGACAATGATCGCGCCGAGGTGCAGGAAGTCCCGCTCGATTCGCTGGCTCGGGCGCGTTCCTCGACGTCCTTCCCTCAACCGACGCGCCACTGTACATACCGCATCACCTGGCCGAGCGCGCTGCCAGACATGGCAACAGTGGCGGCAGAGGCATTTCGCCAATCCGCGGCCAACATGCGCCACCCGTCACAGCCGGGGATCGTTGATCTCACGACCATGGAGGCCGGGGCCGAGGGGCTAGCTGCAGTCGAGCAGTTGGCGGCCGACCTTCGAGCCTGGGCAGACCTTCCGACAAGAGATCTTGAGATCTTCCTGTTCAGTCTGGGCGCTTTCATCGAGAAGGCGGGCACCGGCGGCGGCCTATTCCGCCGGTTGCTCGCCGATGGCTGCGCGGATGTCGCACGCCTGACCGGTGATCTAGCCACCGCCGACCTCGCCGTCGCCGCCAGCCGTTGTGCGCAGGCATGGACCGAAACTGCACGTGCCGGGACCCAACGCGACATTGATGCGCGCGCTCGCTTAGCGGCGGTGGTCACGGCGGCTAGCCGACTACCAGAACTCGAGTCGAACCTGGTCGAGTCCCTGGAATTGGCTTCAACCTCACTTACGGCTGCAGGTCTCTGACAGCCCGCTGTTAACCAGGACGCCCGGTGAATTGATCTGCGGATCGCTGTTCGTTCGCAGGCACTATCGAATGAAGGAATGGTATGCAGAGCACGATGATGAACTTTCCCTTGACAACTGCGGCGATTCTGCGCCACGGTTCGAGTGTGCATAGCTCGGCAACCGTACGGACCTTGCAGTCCGACGGGAGCGTTAAGGTCGGCACTTTCGCCGAAGTCGGACGGAGAGCCGCACAGTTGGCCAACGCATTGCGCGGTTGCGGGATCACAGGCGATGAGCGTGTTGCGACCTTTATGTGGAACAACCAGGAGCATGTTGAGGCCTACTGTGCGGTGCCCTCGATGGGCGCAGTGCTGCACACCCTGAACCTACGTCTCACCCCTGATCAACTTGTCTACATCGGCAACCACGCCGAGGATCAGGTCGTAATTCTCGATGGAAGCCTGCTGCCCTTGCTGGCCCCTGTACTGCTGCAGCTCACCAGCGTGCACACCGTCGTCGTGACCGGCGAAGTGGACCTTACCCCGCTGCACCGTGACGGGGTCAGGGTCGTGGGGTACGAGGAGTTCCTCGCCTCTCAGTCCGATACGTTCGACTGGCCTGATCTCGATGAGCAGTCCGCAGCCGCTATGTGTTATACCTCGGGTACCACCGGCAACCCCAAAGGGGTCGCCTACAGCCACCGGTCGACGTACTTGCATTCGATGGCGGCCTGCGCCGCCGACGGACTGCGAGTCAGCTGCGATGATCGGATCCTTGCCATCGTGCCGATGTTCCACGCCAACGCTTGGGGACTAGTCTATGCCGCCCTTATGTCGGGCGCCGACCTACTCATGCCTGACAGGTTCCTGCAGGCTGAGCCGCTGGTGCGGCTCATCGACGCGCAGAGGCCGACCGTCGCGGGCGCAGTTCCGACGATCTGGAATGACGTCTTAAACTTCTTGGAGGCAAACTCCAGCTATGACATCTCCTCTCTCGGTCTGGTCGCCTGCGGTGGTTCCGCAGTACCCCTTCACCTGATGGAGGCCTTCGAGGAGAGGTACGGCGTGCAGGTCGTCCAGGCATGGGGAATGACCGAAACCTCGCCGCTGGCCGCCATCGCACGCCCACCGGTATCGCTCGATGTGCAGGAGCGCTGGCGCCTGCGCGCCACCCAAGGCCGCCCGGTTGCAGGGGTGGAGCTGAGGATTGTCGACGACGAGGGCAATAAGCTCCCGCACGACGGCGAAGCGGTCGGTGAGTTGCAAGCACGCGGGCCCTGGATTACCGGCTCGTACGTCGGCGAGGAGCATGACAGTGAGAAGTTTCAGGAAGGGTGGTTACGCACCGGCGACGTCGGGCGGATCGATACACGCAATTTCGTGACGCTGACCGACCGCGCCAAGGACGTGATCAAGTCCGGCGGGGAGTGGATCTCCTCGGTCGAGCTCGAACTGCTGCTTGCCGGTCATCCAGACGTGCTCGAGGCATCTGTGATCGGAGTGCCGGACGAGAAGTGGCAAGAACGCCCCCTCGCGGTGATCGTTCCACGTGAGGGCCACGAGCCCACACCTGCTAATCTGCGCGACTTCCTCGACGGCAAGGTCGCCAAGTGGTGGCTGCCCGAGCGTTGGTGCTTCATCTCCGAGGTGCCCAAGACCTCAGTCGGCAAGTTCGACAAGAAGCGCCTACGCTCCCTGCACGCCGAAGGAGAGCTAGCTGTCATCGAAATCTAGGAAATTTTTTTCCAACCGGAGTTCTGAATAGGACGAGGCAGATGGAACGCGGGGCGGGAAGTTTTTCACGACACCGGCGTCCATCGCAGACTACGGCACTGGTGAAGGAGATGGGGTCGTGATCTCCCGTTGGGCGGGACACCTCGCCTGACCAACGTGGAGTTGAGCGAAGGGCTGCCACCGCACTCTCCGGAGTGCGCTCAGGTGTATTTGCATAACGGTCACACTCGAGACCGGCATTAAGCGCGGTTTCATCGACAGGAAGGTCGGACCATGGGCAAAGCTTCGGATGCGGTCGGGGGGTCGGTCGACCCAGACATGGAGGACTGGGTGCGCTCATTCCGGCCGCTGGAAGAATCTAGCTCGCCTGAGTTGCCACCCCACCACCCCAACTGTCTTGGGTGCGGGCCGACGAACCCGCACGGGCATTACCTGTCGGTACGGCGTTGCCGAGACGGCGTCGTTGCTCACCACCTCTTCGACCAACGTCACGTAGGGGCGCCCAGGATAGCACACGGCGGCGCGGTGGCGACCGTAATCGACGATCTTTTCGGTTTCCTGCTCTACACGGTCGGAGAACTCGGCGTGACGCGCCGTCTCGAACTCGACTACCTCGCGCCGGTTCTGCTTGCCACGCCTTACACCCTGCACGCCGATACACGGTCTCGCGATGGCCGGAAATTGAATCTCGCGGCCAGGATCGAGGATATAGAGGGTCGATCGGTCACCACGGCGACCGCCCTGTTCATCCTGGTCGACGTCGAACATTTCCTGCAGTCACAGGCGAATACTAAGAGGCAAGCATGAATGTACCGACCGAGAGGGAACTGCTCCTGGACGCCTTACTCACCGATCACGGCGCAGCCGGACCTTACGAAGCGTTCCGACGGCTGCGAGAGACGCGCCCCGTCTTGGTTACGCGATCGGGGGTGCTGGTATTGAGTCGCTACGACGATTGCGCGGCGGCGCTCCGCGACCGCAGACTCGGCAAGGCCGACGAGTCGCTGGGCTTCGGCTTGTCCGAGATCCCTGACGAGCTGCAACGTCGGGCCATGCATCGATTCCGGCGCACCATGCTGTTCCGTAACCCCCCTGACCATCACCGGCTGCGTCGACTGGTGGCCGACGTGTTCACCCCTCGACACATTGACGAGTTGCGCAGCCGCATCATCACACAGATCCATCACCTACTTAACGTCATGGAGGTACAGGTCTTCGTCGACATCATCACCGATCTGGCGCTCCCGCTGCCTGTGAATGTGATAGGCGAACTTCTGGGAGTTCCCGCGGCCGATCGGGCAGTTGCCGCGCCATTGGTGCGTGCCCTGCTCGCCTCACTGGAACCCGGAGCCAATGTTGAGGCTCTGACCGCCGCCTGTGAAGCCGAGAACCAACTTGCCATGTATTTCGCTGACCTGTTGGCGGTCAAACGCGCCCGCCCCGCCGATGACCTACTCAGCCGACTCGCCGTCGCGCACGGCGACGACATCCTGGATGACGACGAATGCGTCGGCACCGCGATTCTGTTGTTCGCCGCAGGGTTCGAAACCACCACAAACCTCATCGGCAACGGCGTCGCCGCGCTGCTCGCTCACCCCGACCAAATGCGCGAACTGGGTGCCAGGCCCGACTTGGCGAGCAATGCCGTCGAAGAATTGTTGCGTTACGACTCCCCCGTCCAGACCAACGGGCGCACGGTGCTCGAGCCGACACGGCTGGCAGGAGTCGATCTACATCCCGGTCAGATCGTATTGACCTTGCTCGGGGCGGCCAACAGAGATCCGGACCGATTTTGTGACCCGGATAAGCTCGACATCACCCGAACCGGAGTCCCACCGTTGTCGTTCGGCGCCGGCATTCACTTCTGTCTCGGCGCGCCGCTGGCCCGGCTCGAAGGATCCCTACTGTTCCCGATCCTGGTGGCTCGTTTTCCCGGTCTCCAGCTCGTCGAACAGCCTCGCTGGCGTACCGGGCTATCCTTCCGCGGGCTATCGAGTTTAAAGGTGGCAACCAGATGAGCCCTCCCCTACCCCCCACCAGAAGGGCTCAAAGTCTCGGGAGTTGAACCCGACCGAACCACCTCAATCGATCGGAGTCGCAGTGTCAGCGCAGCCTTTCCTAGGCTTCGCAGGTCGGGCGCCGACTCGCTTGCACGGCGCGACCGGAACCAGTTTGTCAGATCCATGCTCAGGGAGACGAGTTTACGGCCTGCGCGTGTGGTAGACGTGAGCGTGCGCGTGTGGTACATGTGAGCGGCTGGTGGCGGGGCCGGGAGAGAGAATACCGCAGCCCCGTGACCAGCACACCGCGACGCCCGTAACGGTCACCGATTGCTCCGGCAGGCAGCACAAGACACGCCAGCACCAGCGTGTAACCGTCGACGATCCAGGTCAACTGGGCTTGCGTCGCCCCGGTCTCGACCGCGATCTGCGGCAACGCCGAGTACAACGCCGCCATGGCCGCGACCACCAGCGCCACCGCCAGGCACGACACCGTCAGCATCCACCACTCGGCCCTGGTCCACCGGTCGATCTCAACAGCGCCCGTCCCAGGTGTGTCCACCGGCGCCTCCCAACTCAAAGACCAACAGTCTCGGTACGAGACCATTCGTATCATAGTGGTGGGGGCTCGGGATAGAGTCGACACATACGCCCAGGGCTGAACGAGACGAATCGGAGGAGCGCGCTCCCATGACCGCCCCGGACCACGCCACGACCGACTCACTCACCGCAGTCGACGAGCAGGCCGATCCGCGGCTAGCACGCTCACGCAACCGGTTACTCGATGCGGCCACCCATCTGCTGTCCACCGGTGGCGTCGAAGCGGTCACTGTCGAAGCCGTCACCCGCATGTCGAGGGTCGCGCGCGCGACTCTATACCGACACTTCGGTAGCACCAATCACCTGCTCGCGGCAACCTTCGAACGGCTACTCCCTCACGTCGACACCCCTTCCGGCACCGGACCCGTGCGCGAGCGGCTGATCGCACTGCTCACCACCGAATCCGACCTCATCGAACAGGCCCCAGTACAGATGACCACCCTGGCATGGCTGGCCATGGGGTCCCTTGGCGACGCCCACACCGACCCCGCCCGCCGCCCCGATCCGGCCGCGATCACCTCGCTACGCGCCCGCATCATAGAGCAATACCGCCAACCCTTCGACTACATCCTCACCAGCCCCGACGCCCGTGCCATGCTCGGCGAACTCGACACCACCTTCGCCCTCATCGAACTCCTCGGCCCGATCGTCTTCGCACACCTCACCGGACTGCGCACCATCGACCACGACGATTGCACCCGACTCGTCGACAACTTCCTCACCACCCACCGAATAGGCGCGGCATCAACCACTCCGGCCGAGCACAGAACGCGGTAACCGAAGACCTGGGCCAGTCGGTCAGAACAAAAAGTGTCGCGGACCCGCAGAGCCCGGTGTCGTAGCAAGCATGCTGTAGTGGACGGCGACTCAGCGCAGCCGTCCTGCGCGTTGTTGGTGTGGTGGGACCTTGATGCGTGGGTGCTGAAGGCCGAGGTTGACGAGCGCTTCGCGGCGTTCGAGGTAAGGCAGGACGGTCGTCGATGTGTCGTCGACGTCGAGGACATCGACGATCCGGCAAAGCCAGCATTGTTACGGCCACCGAGCGCCGTGACGCTTCCACAACTTCTCTTCCGGAGTCACATACGCACACCACCAACAAGAAGATCAACGATCACTTCTTATCCGAAACACGATGAGCGCCCTCCTGCCGGTTTGGGTGTTCGTTTTGACCGTCGTCATACCGGACGGTTAAGAACGGGCGTCTGGGCGCGACTGATGTCAGTTTCAGAAGACGGCTGCACTATGCCAGAAGTGGACTGCACTAGAGGGTCGACTAAGTCGACATAGCTTAAAGAGTGATGTCCACAAATCTCGCTAACGAAGCGAGCAGCCTCTCGCCGACAACGGAATCAGTGAATCGAACCGGAGTTTCCGGAGACTTCATCCTTTGGGAAAGATGGAGTCATGTCCTCAGCAACGAACAAGAGGTACCCGCCCGAACTGCGTGAGCGGGCAGTGCGGATGGTCGCAGAAGTCCAACACGAGTACCCGTCCGAGTGGGCCGCAGTCGAATCCGTCGCTGACAAACTCGGCATCGGAACAGCGCAAACGCTGCTCAACTGGGTCCGGAGAGCTCAGACCGACGCCGGCGAACGTCCCGGTGTGACGAGCGAAATGGCAGCGGAGATGCGCAAACTTCGAGCCGAGAATCGGGAACTCAAGCGCGCCAACGAGATCCTGAATTCGGCATCGGTTTTCTTCGCAGCGGAGCTCGACCGCAACAACAAGTGATCATCGACTTCATCAACCGATACAAGAGTGAGTACGGCGTCGAGCCGATGTGCAGGGTGCTCAGCGAGCATGGCTGCTCAATTGCGCCGTCCACCTACTACGACGCGCGCAATCGTTCCGCATCTCGGCGGGCTCTGCGCGACGAAGAGCTCAAAGCCGCGGTCAGCCGTGTACATGCCGAGAATTATTCGGTCTACGGAGCCCGGAAGGTGTGGCTGGAAATGCGTCGAGAAGGCATCGACGTGGCACGGTGCACGGTCGAACGGTTGATGGGTGTCCTCGGGCTCGAAGGTGCACGTCGAGGCAAGGCGAAACGGACCACTATCGCAGATCCACAAGGCCGTCGGGCGGACGATCTGGTGCAGCGAAAGTTCAACCCGGTTGCGCCAAATGTGTTGTGGGTAGCCGACTTTACCTATGTTTCGACGTGGTCGGGTTGGGTGTACGTCGCGTTCGTGATCGATGCGTATTCACGGCGGATTCTGGGTTGGAGGACTGCGACGACGATGGCGACACCGTTGGTACTCGATGCGATCGAGCACGCGATCTGGACTCGACGCCGAGAAGGGATTACCGAACTGGCCGGGCTCATTCACCACAACGACCGCGGGTCGCAAGGCGTATTCAACCGGTCGTCGCAACACCTACCCGATAGAGGTGTTCGATGAGAGCCATCGAGAGGCAGAAACGAGTCCGGGAATATCGAGGACAGATCGCTTCACCAGGGCGACCGACAATAGCCTGGCGTGAAGACCGGGTTCGCTTCTGGATCGCGATCGCCGGTGGAGCGAAAACCGTTGACGCGGGGATTACCGCCGGAGTGTCAGAGCCGGTCGCTCATCGTTGGTTCAAGCATGCTGGTGGAGTGAATCCGCAACTGCCCCCTAGTGTTTCTGGACGGTACATCTCCTCGTCCGAGCGTGAGGACATCGCGCTTTGGCGTGCGCAAGGCGAAGGAGTCCGACAAATTGCTCGCCGTCTGGGCCGCAGCCCGTCGACGATCTCGCGGGAGCTGCGCAGGAACGCGTCAACGCGAACCTACCGACTCGAGTACAAAGCATCGACAGCTCAATGGCATGCCGAGCGTCGTGCTCGCAGGCCCAGGGTCGCCAAAATGGTCATCAACGGTCGATTGCGTGAGTACGTGCAGGACAGGCTCAGCGGTGAGGTCCACACCACCACAGGGAAAGTCGTAGGTCCTGACGGTCCGTCTTGGGATGGGAAGAACAAACCCCATCGCGGAGATCGGGCGTGGGTGACGGGGTGGAGCCCCGAGCAGATCTCGAAACGGCTGCCGCTCGATTTCCCCGATGACGAATCGATGAGGATCTCAGCCGAGGCGATTTACCAGGCTCTTTACATCGAAAGCCGTGGCGGGTTGGAGCGAATGCAATCCTGGCATCTACGGCGAGGCAGGACCAAACGAATGCCCAGATCGCGTGCACGCCAGCAAACGTGGGCTCATGTCACTGCAGACACCGTGCTGGCTAAACGTCCGAAAGAGGTCGCTGATCGTAAACTCGCCGGCCACTGGGAGGGCGACTTAATCATCGGACTGAAGCGTTCTGCGGTAGCGACATTGATCGAGCGCACCTCCCGCTACGCGGTGCTCGTCCATCTCCCTCGCCAAAAAGGATACGGGATGATTCCCCCGAGGAAAAACGGCCCAGCACTGGCCGGTTACGGCGCCTTGACCATGAAAGACGCCCTGGCCAAGGCCGTCACCCCTCTACCGAAAACCCTCAGGCGGTCTTTGACATGGGATCGAGGCAAGGAACTCTCAGCTCACGCACTCTTCACCGAACAGACCGGTGTCCCAGTATATTTCGCTGATGCCAAGAGCCCATGGCAGCGAGGCAGCAATGAGCATCTCAACGGTTTGCTACGCCAGTATTTTCCGAAGGGGACCGACCTTTCCCGATGGAATTCCGCGGAGATCACCGCAGTGGCGAACGTGATCAACAACCGCCCCCGAGGAATCCTTGATTGGCGCACCCCCGCGGAGGTATTCGAAGAATTGCTACGATCTGCACAACAACACACTGTTGCGACGACCGGTTGAATACGCCCAATATACGTCAATTGCGTTCACCGACAGGCTCATTGAGGTGGGTATCGATGCCTCGATCGGGGCGACTGGGTCGAGTTACGACAATGCTCTCGCCGAGACGATCAACGGGTTGTACAAGACCGAGTTGATCAAACCTCGTGGGCCGTGGCGAACGGTCGAGCATGTGGAGATCGCGACGTTGGAGTGGGTGGACTGGTTCAACCACCGGCGACTCTACGAGCATTGTGGGGATGTGCCTCCTGCCGAACTCGAGGCGTTCTACTACGGTGAACACAGAACTACGCGAATTGCGGAGTTCTCAAATCAGTAAGTCTCCGGACTCGCCGGTGCGATTCACAGAGTGAGCGAGTGCTACGGAATCATCCGGTGACTGGGCGCGTTTACCGCCGGGGCGTGGTTCGGGTTCGTTCGGTTTTTCGCATAACTGAGCACGGGTTTCATACACCGTCACCAACGCTAGATGTGGATCACGCATAGCGTCGCCTGACGTCCGAATCCACCGAACCGGCCACGCCGTTTGGATAGGTGACGGGCCGCGAAGCAGAGGCAGCTGCGGTCGTTGTGGTCGCGCCCTTCCGCTCAATCTGACGTGGGGTCACCGCGGATGAAGGTCTCTTCGTGTTCGCGGGACAGCCGAGCGGCCCTTTCGGCATCGCCCGCACCGAGCGCTTCGAGTATTACTTGGTGCTGTTCCGTGCTGGCACCCATGTCGAATCCTGGTGCCAATACGAGTTGAGCGGTTCGACCTTCGATCGACAGATGCTCCCACGTCGACAGCAGTGTGCTGTTGCCGGAGGCCGCGACGACGAGCCGATGGAATGCCATAGCGTGCGCGACCCATGCTCGACGGTTCGCGGTGACGGCGGCGGAGCGCATACCGTCGACTTCATCGGCAATGCGGTCCACCGCCATGCCGCGACCGGCTGCCAGTCGTGCTGCTGTCTCTTCCAGTGCGGCGCGCACCACTGACACCTCATCGAGCTCGTCCTGGTCGACCCGTCTGACTCGGCACCCGCGGTGCGCTTCGAAGACCACCAGGCCCATTCCGGCCAACTGCCGAAGAGCTTCACGGACGGGACCTTGGCTCACGCCGAGCTCACGAGCGATCCGCGTCTCGATCAACCGATCTCCTGGCGGGTACGTGCCATCGGCTATTCGTTCCCACAGCAGATCTTTGATTTGTTCGGGCAGACCGGTCACCGTGACGCCCTGCCCTGTCTTTGACCGAGTATCCGTCGACTCCGAGGGGACTTTCACATGTACCATCATAGATGATCGATTATTTAGGATCTACCATTATTGAGAGGATGCACCGATGAGTATTCGATTGGGCGATACAGCTCCAGATTTCACCGCCGCTACGACCACAGGAACGATCTCCTTCCACGAATGGCTGGGAGACTCGTGGGGAATGCTGTTCTCCCACCCCGGTGACTTCACGCCCGTATGCACAACCGAACTCGGTGCGGCAGCGCGGCTGAAACCTGAGTTCGACCGACGTGGAGTCAAGCTACTCGGCCTCTCTGTGGACTCGGTGGATTCGCATCTGGCATGGGAAGGCGATGTCGGTCAAACGCAAGGCACAGCAGTGAATTTCCCGATGATCGCAGACACCGATCGCGCAGTCTCCGAGCTCTACGACATGATTCACCCGAGCGCCAGCGCGGCGGCCACCGTACGTTCGGTGTTCGTCATCGCCCCGGACAAGTCGGTACAGCTGATCCTCACTTACCCGATGTCCACCGGCCGCAACTTCACGGAAATTCTGCGCGCGATCGACAGCTTGCAACTGACCTACGGTCAGCCAGTGGCTACGCCCGCCGATTGGCAGCCGGGTCAAGACGTGATCATCGGACTGGGCGTTTCCGACGACGAGGCAACAACACGGTTCCCCGGATATCGAACCTTGAAGCCTTATCTGCGGTTGACCGCGCAGCCCTGACCAGGGCACTCGTTCGCGCTGTTACCCCCCGGGGTACAGTGCAGTGAGTCACAGCTTCGTCGACGCGTGGGGTTGTCCGACCCTGCGGTGGTCAGCGGTGGAAAGGCGTGAATCAGTGAATTCGTCGGACTGGGATGCTCGGTACAGCAGCGTCGAGCATCCGTGGGGGTCGGCCCCGGCGGCTGCCCTGTCTGCGCGGTTTGCGGAGCTGCCCCCTGGCCGGGCGGTCGATCTGGGGTGCGGGAACGGGCGCCACGCTCGATGGTTGGGCGACGCGGGGTGGACGGTGAATGCTGTCGATTTTTCTTCTGTGGCAATCGAACTCGCACGCAGCGGCGGGGAGGACCGGTCGATCGACTACACCGTTGCCGACGTGCGGGCCTGGGAGCCGCCCGGCCCGGTGGATCTGGTGGCCATCGGCTTTCCTGCATCTACCGGTCGACGAGTTGGTTGCCGTCATTGCCGGTGCAGGAAGTTGGCTCGCACCGGGTGGACGGCTGTTGTATCTCGGTCATGCGCTCGATAACTTCACTCACGGAGTCGGGGGCCCGCCGGATCCGTCGATCCTGCCCGCCATCGACGACCTCGCCCGCGCCGCGAGCGGATTGCAGGTCCACGAGCTGGAACATCTGGTCCGCCCTGTCGGCGAGGGTCGGGCCATCGATGTTCTTCTCCATGCACAGCCGTGGGGCGCCGCAGCTCACCGTGATCTGAAGAGCGGAACTTTCACGTGACCGATCATCCGACTCCCCTGCGTGTGGTGTTCGCCGTCAACACCACACCCACCGTGGTGGTGCGGGCGATCCACAACCTTCTCGATGCTGCGACCGAGCCGGTGACGATCGAAGTCGTGTGCTTCGGACCGGGTCTCGATGCGGCCCTGCGCTGTTCGGATATTTCCCTGGAGATGCGGGCGTTGATCGATTCGGCCTCCATCACGGTGAAAGCATGCCGCAACAGTCTGGAGGGCAGAGGGCTCGGTGACGACGATCTGCTGATGGGTGTCGAAGTGGTTCCCGCTGTAGTGCTCCATCTCGCTCGACGTCAGCGAGATGGGTGGTCACAGCTCTACGCCTGACATCACATCCCCGCTCCAGTGTCGTAGGCACATCGTCTCAGGGCGTTCGGTTCTCGCGTTCACCGAGCTCGGAGGACTCGGCTGCGGTGTCACGGCCTCGACCACGGACGATGCGCACCGTCAGGACTGCGATGATCATCAGCACTGCGATCAGTAGTACTGCGGTGTTCGGTACCGCGTCGGCCACATCGCTGATCCAGACCTGCAGCGAGTACTGACTGTCGACCCCCATGACGCCGCCGAGGTTCGCTGTGCCCTCCGTGAGCAGGAACAGCACTCCGATACCGATGAAAAGTACCCCCGATATCAGAGACGTGGTATGCGTCTTCAGCGGTCCTATGCTGATTTCCTTGCCGCGCAACCACGTTCGTGATCCGAGCGAGAATCGGTCCCATACCAGCGCCAGCACGAACAGGGGTATCACCATCCCCGCTGCGTAGAGTGCCATGAGCACTCCGCCGTATGCGGCCTGACCGCCGGCGACGGCAACGGTCAGGACCGCGCCGAGCAGGGGTCCCGAGCAGAACCCTGCGAGCCCGTAGACCGCGCCGAGGGCGAAGACCGATCCGGTGGAGGAGACGTCGATGCGCGCGGCTGCTCTCTGAGCGGACCCCAGCGCGAAGCCGCGACCGACGATGATCATCACTCCGAGTGCGATGATGACCACGCCGCCGATCATGGTGGTGACCTCGCGATACCGGGTGATCGCCGAGCCGATGGCACCGACTCCGGCACCGAGGGGCACCAGGACCGCTGCCAGCCCGAGGTAGAAGATCCCGGTGCGGCCGGCGAGCTTGCCGGCCCCGTCGAAGGCGTACGCGAAGAAGGAAGGGAGCAGCAGGGCCGAGCATGGACTGAGAAGTGCCAGGAGCCCGCCGAGAAATGCTCCGAGAAGTCCGATCTGCGACATCGCGGGCCGCCCTACGCGCCGGCTGCGGTGTCGATCAGATCGACGAATTCCGAGAACGGTTGTGCGCCCAGAACCGGATCACCGTTGATCGAGAACGCCGGAGTGGCCGGGATACCCAGCGACTGCGCTTCGGTGGAGTCGGCGGTGATCGCGGCATCGAATGCGGTGCCGGTGGCGTCGGCGGTGAACCGAGCCAGATCCGGTACCCCGGCCTGTTGCGCGTAGCTTTGCAGCGTCTCCAGTGTCAGGTCCGCGTGACCGGTCTCGGGTGCATCGGCGTAGACGGCGCGGGTGAACTCCCAGAACTTGCCCTGGGCGGCGGCCGCGCGTCCGGCCCGGGCAGCATCGAATGATTGTTGCCCGAAAATGGGTAGATCTCGCCATTCGATGCGCAGGGTGCCGGTATCGACGTATCGATCGATCAGCTGCGGCTCGGTTTCCCGGCTGAACTGGGCGCAGAACGGACACCGAAAGTCCGAGAAGGCGATCATCACCACCGGGGCCTCGACGTCGCCGAGGGCCATCGGATCATCGGGCTCGCGGTGCGCCAGATCGCCGAGCGGTCCCATCGCCGGCGGGCCGCTCACGCTGCTCGACCCGGCGTCCGGTGCCGCCTCCGACTGCTCGCCGTCACCTGTCGTTCCGAGCACGAGAGCTCCCACGAGCACGGCCGCCACCACCACGGCGATGGCCAGGAGCACAAGGTCGCGTCGGCGAGTGGAGCGAGATGTCGAAGTCATGCAATACCTTTCGGCAGTCGGCAATACTGGCAGCGATACCCATCTGGGTATAGCCTCACAGTGTCACCCTACTCACACAACTACAACCCGTAGGAGATCCTCGCTGATGACCGAGCCCGCCACGTCCGACCGCCTCGACGTCGAAACCGCAGGCCGTTCCGATGACGAGGTGGTTGCCCAGTTCTCTCGGTACCGGCGTTGGGGGATGCGGGCGGCACGCGGCACTGTCGCCGGTGTGATCACCGTGTTGGTGGTCGGCATTCCCACCGACATCATCGACACGCCCGTCTTCGGCCGTGAAGTGCCGGTGCGGGCATGGGAGCTTCCGGTTCTGCTGGCCACGGCCCTGTTGACCGCACTGTGGTTCGGGATCGACAAACCCGCGCGGGTCGAGCGGACCGGCACACCCGCCGCCCTCGGTGTCGCATTGACCTTCTTCGCCGTCGGATGTCCGGTGTGCAACAAGCTGGTGCTGCTTGCGCTCGGCACCTCGGGTGCCCTGGGACTATGGGCCCCGATCCAGCCGTTCCTGGCGGGGGTATCACTGACGATGTTGACCGCTGCCGTGATCGTGCGATGGCGCAAGCGTGACTGCACCGCAGCGTCCTGCGCGGCATGATCGAGTATCGGTGGACCCACGCGGACCACTGTGAGTGACCACCACCCCCATCGATCGAAAGGAACCGAACGAACTATGACCGAATTGGCCATCGGTACCCGAGTGGACATGCCGTTCGAGGAAACTGTCGATGCAACCCGTGAGGCACTCGCCGAACAGGGGTTCGGAGTGCTCACCGAGATCGACATGCAGTCGACGTTGAAGAGCAAGATCGACGCAGACATCGAACGCTACGTCATTCTCGGAGCCTGCAATCCGCAGTTGGCGAAGGCTGCGATCGACACCGATCGGCAGGTGGGGTTGCTGCTGCCGTGCAACGTGGTGGTGCGAGCCGACGGCGGCAGCACCATCGTCGAAGCGATGAACCCCCAGGTGATGGTGGGGCTCTCGGATGCAGCGGGCCTGGCCGAGGTCGCCGACCGGGCCACTGCACTGCTGCAGAGCGCAATCATGGCACTCGGCGGAGACAGCACCACCACATAGATGGGTGCGCACCGCATCGGCAGAGCGGGGGCGGTGATCGGGACCGTTGCACTGTGCGCAGTCGCGCTGGTGTCGGGGTGCAGTTCCTCGCCTGCTCGAGACGTCACGGGCACCGATCCGGCGGCGCACCCGTCGTCGCCGTCCGCGCCGCCGGCGGCTTCGGAGACACGGCCCTGTGGTCGATCCCGTTCCTGTCGCAGCCTCACATCGTCGAGGACGGGTTCGTCGGAGTCGTCGACTCCTCGGACGCATCCGGTTCGCACCGGGTGCAGGTACTCGACGACGCCGGCACACCACGATTCGGCGTGGACGTACCCGCCGATCGCGACGAGTTCGCGGTCACCAGCACACACAACCGTGAGCTGTTGATCACCGAGGACATCGATGATTCCGGTTCGGGGGCACCGGCCACGATGACCGCCCGCGATACCCGCACCGGCGACCTCGTATGGGGTCCGGTCTCCACTGCAGGCTGCCTGACCGGGGCCGGGCTGCTGATCGACGCCGACTGCTCGCAAACGGATGCGCCCGTGGCTGTCGCCGCCGTCTCGGAAACCGACGGACACCGCACCGACCTGGCGGGTGCGGTCTCCGAATCCGGTGGATACGCGGTCACCGTCGACGGCGACACAGCGCATGTCGTGACCGCCGATACCGGCAACATCGCCTGGTCCACCGACACTCTCACCCCGCCCCCCGCAGCGATCCCCGGGAGCGCACGATTCGTCGCTACCGCCGGCAATGCAGTGGTCGTGGCATGGACGATCCCGACCCGTCCCGAACCGATCCAGGCGGTCTATCGCCTCTCCGATGCCGAGATCCGATGGATCAGCGGTAGCCGCAGTCCGATGGTGGTGACCGCCGACAGCAGTAGCGGGGCGACGATGATCACCACCGCAGACCTCACCGACGACGGAATCGCTGTCCTGTTCGAGCAGTACGGCACCCGAGGTTTCACCGCCGATCAATTTCCCGGTGCCGACCGCTTCGCTCTGGTCGGCGGCATCGTCTACGGCGCGTCGGACTCGGGGGTGACCGCCATCGATGCGACCTCCGGCCGCGTCACCGGCACATCACCGAGTGCGGCGCCGACAGCAGTGACCTCGAACGGTGTCGCATTGGCCCAGAGCAACGACGGGTACACCGCGTTCAAGGTGATCCCCCATTTCTGAGCTGCCCGCCCGCGCACCCCGTTCAGGACGTCTTGGGTCGACCTCGAAGATCGACGGAGAACAACGGGCCGAGCAGACACACGTTGATCACCCCAGTCAGCACGAAGACACCGCCGATCACTCCCACCACGATGCCCCCGACACCGCCGAGCACGACGGCGACCACGATCAGAGCTATTCCCACCACGATGCGCAGTGCGCGTCCGGCAGTACTGCGCATGAATTCGACGAACGACATGATGATTCCAGTTCTGTAGAGGGACTTTCACTGTTGGACGGGCGAGAACGACGAAGTGGACCAATCCATGGCTCCTCGCGCGAACAGCCCAGCCCCGACCTCGACAGCGCGGCATACGACGAGCGCTTCGCGCGCGATCTGATCGACCAGGGCACGACTCTTCGTCGCTTCGCAGCCGCGATGACACGATCACCGGCCGATACCGACGATCTGGTGCAGGACGTCCTCGAACGCGCGTGGCGCAACCGGAGAACGTTTCGATCCGAATCGGCGCTCACGACGTGGCTGTATCGAATCGCGATCAATCGTGCCCGCGATGTGGCCGCACGCGCGGAGAATCAGCGCACCGAACCGTCGGGCACGGGCGAGATCGATGGACCGATCAGCGACCTCGAGCATCCCGAGACGGTGGCGCAGGCGCTGAGCGATCGGTCCACGGTGCGAGCGGCGCTGGCGACGTTGACCGTCGAGGATCGAATGGTCCTGGCATTACACGACGGCGAGGGCTGGACGGCGACACAGATCGGTGCGGTCGGCGCGCTCACCACCGCGGCGGTGTACAAGCGCATCCACCGCGCACGGGTGAAGCTGCTACGCGCCCTCGACGACGGTCCCGCACACCCGCGAAACGACTCCCAGGCATGCAGGCGCACACTCGCCGCGGCATCGGACTACCTGGACGGGCGTCTCGATGTCGACGCCTCGGCCCGCATCGATGCGCACCTGCGGCAGTGTCGCCGGTGCCCACCCATCGCACAGGCCCTGATCGGTATCAAGACCGCACTCGGCCTGCGGCCGTGGACCAGCGCGGTACCCGAACAGTTCGTCTACGACGTCGCCCGCTTGGGCGGACCCCTGCCCGCCGCGAGGACCGATCACCCCCGACACCCTCAATCGGATACCCCATAGGGTATATTGGGGCGTGATTCGTCGACCGAGGGAGAGACTCATGTGCAGGGCTGTCACGTGCAAGAAATGCGGAAAAACGACGTGGGCGGGATGTGGTCAACACGTCGATCAGGTGATGCGGGGCGTTCCGGCGTCCAATCGCTGCAAGGGGCACGACTCCGATCCGAAGTCACCGGGATTGTTCTCCCGCATGTTCTCCAAAAAGTAGATCGCGGTCCGCAGCCCTGGTCCTGCCAGGGCTGCGACCCGAGTCGTATTTCTTCGCGATCTCGGTTGTCACGGTCCCGGTCTTCGTGGTCTCGCCCGTCGCGGCGTCGACCGGTCGGACCGTGCATGCGCAGGTCCGCATCCTAGTGAACGAACAGTCCCCACCCGATCAGGTGCAACACCACGACCACACGTGCCATCGCCAGCAAGCTGGGGCTTCGTCGCGGGAGAATCGATGTCGCGCAGGCACACTCACGTCGATCACCAGCACAGCCAGCCGTCCGGCGGGCAACGGAGGGTGGTCGTGATCGACGTCTGCGACCGTGGAGTGGCTTTCGCCGCCGCGCGGGGTGCGGGCGAGGTTGCTCGATCAGCAACGCCCGTTCCCGGACGCATCGTCGATGCTCGGACCGACCCCGACCAAGGTCAACGACCGACGGTGCTGCGGGTCGACCCACACCGAAATGGTGGCACCGGTCCCAGTGCGCGGACGATCGACCGTTCTGCACGCACATCGCACCGGTACGTTCCGGCCCCGGGCACCGTCACTTCCAGTTCCACCCGCCGTGAATCGACGTCGGATTCCAGGACCACCGCCCACCCTTCGACGATGTCGTCCTCTCGGTCCGCCGCCGTGTCGCGGACCGGAGACACTGCTGCGGGATGCAGCGGCGTGCGGGCTGCGAACATCATCGCCGCCATCAGCAGCACCGCGAAGCCGGCCACCACGGCAGCGGTGACAGCGGTCGCTGACCCGGGAGAGAGTCGAGGGACGAGGAATGTGAACACCAGGATCAGCGCGAGCACATAGAACCCCATGGCGACCGCTATCGCGTACGACACCCGCCCCGGTACCAGGACAGCGGCACCCGTCGAGCGCAGTCTCCGCGTGCCCGTCACCGACTCTCCCCTGAGGTCCCGCTGGCGGTGCCCTCTTCGACGCCGTCGGCGATGATTTCGGACGGCGCCCGCACGTCGGCGGTGTGGCCCGTCAGCCCGACATGGGCTTCGGTGCGCATACGTTCGACCATGTGAGGGTAGTGCAGCTCGAACGCCGGCCGCTCGGAGCGGATCCGGGGTAGTTCGGTGAAATTGTGGCGGGGCGGTGGGCAGGTGGTGGCCCATTCGAGGGAATTGCCGTAGCCCCAGGGATCGTCGACGGTCGCGACCTCGCCGTATCGGTAGGACTTGAACACATTCCACACGAACGGCAGCGTGGACAGTCCGAGGATGAACGCTCCGATCGAGGAGATCAGGTTCAGGGTGGTGAATCCGTCGGAGGGCAGGTAATCGGCGTAGCGGCGCGGCATCCCTTCGTTGCCGAGCCAGTGCTGAACCAGGAACGTCATGTGGAAGCCGACGAACGTCGTCCAGAAGTGCCACTTGCCGAGGCGTTCGTCGAGCATGCGTCCGGTGATCTTGGGAAACCAGAAGTACACCCCGGCGTAGGTGGCGAAGACGATGGTCCCGAACAGCACGTAGTGGAAGTGCGCCACCACGAAGTAGGTGTCGGTGACGTGGAAATCGATCGGGGGGCTGGCCAGCAGCACACCGGTCAGTCCGCCGAACAGGAACGTGATCAGAAACCCCGATGCTGAACAGCATCGGGGTTTCCAGGGTGACCTGTCCTCGCCACATGGTGCCGATCCAGTTGAACAACTTCACCCCGGTCGGCACGGCGATGAGGAAGGACATGAACGAAAAGAACGGCAGCAGAACAGCTCCGGTGGCGTACATGTGGTGCGCCCACACCGTGATCGAGAGCGCTGCGATGCCGAGGGTGGCGAAGATCAGGCCCTTGTAGCCGAAGATGGGTTTGCGGCTGAAGACCGGGAAGATTTCGGAGACGATGCCGAAGAACGGGAGCGCGACGATGTAGACCTCGGGATGGCCGAAGAACCAGAACAGGTGCTGCCAGAGCACCGCTCCCCCGGTCGCCGGGTCGAACACGTGACCACCGAAGTGTCGATCGAAGGCCAGCCCGGCCAACGCGGCCGCGAAGGTCGGGAACGCCAGCAGTACCAGCACCGAGGTCACGAGTATGTTCCAGGTGAAGATCGGCATCCGGAACATCGTCATGCCGGGTGCGCGCAGGCACACCACGGTGGTGATGAAGTTGACCGCACCCAAGATCGTGCCCAAGCCGGACAGGATCAGACCCAGTACCCACAGGTCGGCACCGACACCGGGGGAATGCAGTGCGCTCGTCAGTGGGGTGTAGGCGGTCCATCCGAAGTCCGCGGCACCTCCCGGAGTGATGAACCCGGCGAGCACGATCAGCGACCCGAAGACATACAGCCAGTACGCGAACGCGTTGAGGCGCGGGAACGCTACGTCGGGTGCGCCGATCTGTAGCGGCAGAATGTAATTGGCGAATCCGTACGCCACCGGGACTGCGTAGAGCAACAGCATGATCGTGCCGTGCATGGTGAAGAGCTGGTTGTACTGCTCGTTGGACAGGAACTGCAATCCCGGCACAGCCAGTTCGGATCGCATCAACAACGCCATCAACCCGCCGATGAGGAACAGACCGAACGAGGTGACCAGATACATCTTGCCGATCGTCTTGTGATCGGTGGTGGTCACCAACTGCAGCAGTGTCCAGCCCTTGGGTTCACTACGCGCCGGATACGGCCTGGCCGCCTCAGGGCGGGGAATCAGTGCGGTCATCGACGATCTCCTCGATCCAGGTGTGCGATGCGCCGCATTTGCGTGCGCAGAAATAGGCTGTGATGCACAACGATGTGCGTTACAGGGCCATGGAGGCCTGGACGGTGACGTAGACGGCCACGGCGAGCAACAGGGCTGCGAAGCTACGGGTGAGTGTGGTGGCAGTGACTTTGTCGCTGATGACTTTTCCTGCGAACGAGCCTGCGATTGCCGCGAGGGTGAACGGTACGACGATCTCCCACGGGATGGTGGCACCCGTGCCGAGGCGTTCGGTGAAGGCTCCCGCGCTGGTGATGGAGATGATCACCAGTGACGTTCCGACCGCGACGGGCATCGAATAGCCCAGTGCCAGAACCAGAGCGGGGACGATGAGGAAGCCGCCGCCTACTCCCAGAAACCCGGTGAGGAAGCCGACGACGAGCGCGGACGCGACCAGCTTGACTACCTGCGACGCGGTGATCTTCACTTTCGTGGGCTTCGTGGCGACCGCGACGGCGCTCAGGCGTGTTCCCGCGGTCTCGGCCGGGTCCGGTGTCGGTAGGTCGGCATCGTGTCCGCGCCGGGTGCGGCGCAGCATCGCACCGGCGGCGACGATCATCAGTGCCGCGAACGCGAGCAGCAAGATCTGCGGGTCGACCGATCGGTTGAGGATCGACCCGCCGAAGGCGGTGACCGAGCCCAGAATTCCGAACACTGCCGCTGCCCGCCACCGAACGTGCCGTGCTCGCGCATGGCTGATGGCCGCGATGATCGAGGTGATTCCGACGATGATCAACGAGGCGCTCGTTGCCGATTGCGGTTCGACCGCAAGGAGATACACCAGGGCAGGAACAGTCAGTATCGATCCCCCACCACCGAGTGCGCCGAGGGAGAGCCCGATGAGAATCCCTGCGGCAACTGCGATCGCGAGGGTGGCGACCATGTCAGATCACTGCGCCGGGGGTGCCGTCATCACGGACCACAGGGCGGCCGTCTTCGTGCCACGCTTTCATTCCGCCCGACAGATTGTGCGCTGCGCGACCGGCATCGGTGAGGGCCGCGACAGCTGTGCTCGACCGAGCGCCCGAGCGGCACACCACGACCAATTTCTGCTCAGGAGGGTAGGCAGCAGGATCGAGATCGCCGAGGCGTACATGGACGGCGTCCGGGGCGTGGCCGGCTGCCCATTCGTCGTCCTCGCGGACATCGATCAGGATGGCTCCCGATTCGGCGATCAGTGCGTGTGCAGCGGCCGGATCGGCTTCCGGTGGTGCTCCAGTCATGAACAACGCTCCTTGGATCAGTGGGTGCTTACAGGGCGTGCAGCGGCGTGGCCGGCACGAAGCGATAGCCCTCGCTCGGTGAGAACGTGGCCGAGACGGTGAACCGATCTCCTCGAACCACTGTGTGCCGCAACTCCACCGGCCGGGAATTCATGCAACCCAAGCGGCGGATCGACAGCGCGGCGGTCTTCGAATCGAGTTCGAGTGCTGCCGCATCCTCCCGATCCGGGACGACGGCAGTGACGTCCTCGCGGCCACCGGTGAGGCGGATGCCGCAGCGTTGCTCGAGCTCGATGTACAGAGCCGTGTGAGTGAAGTCCGCATCCAGGAGGTCGCGTGCCAGATCCCCCGGCAACCAGGCATAGTCGAGCGCCAACGGCATGGCCCCTGCCATACGGATGCGCTCCAGGTAGAGCAGCGGAGCCTTGGGACCGACCTGCAGAGTGACAGCGACCGCGGGGTCGGTCCGCAGTTCGAGTGCACGCACCACGCTGTGCTGAGCAACACCCGTGGCTTCCACGGCAGCGAAGAGACTGTAGAGCGCACCGAGAGGTTGCTCGATCACCGGCGGACCGGCCAGTCGAGAAGGCCGACCGCGCTCTGCAATCAAGATTCCTTCGTTCCGCAGGTGCCGCAGGGCCTCGCGGGTGGTGTGACGGCTGACGCCGTAGCTCGTCGTCAACGCATGCTCGCCCGGGAACTCGGAGCCGGCGAATTCGTCGTCACCGATTCGGCGGACCAGATCGGCATGCAGTTGCGCCCACAGCGGCATCGCACTGGAGCGGTCGAGCGCGGCACTGCGATCTGGTTCAACCATCAGAGGCCCTCCTGTCGATCTGTGTCGGAATCCGAATTCGAGCCGCCTGCTGCTGGCCCCCTCGAGGCCACTGTACAACAAATGTACGTACATCCGTACGGGCGGGTGTGATGCTCTGTACGCGTCGAAGCGATCTTCACCGAGAACCTCGGGTGCCGCAGCTCCCCCGTCCACGACGGACCATCCGTCAGCGTCGTCGACACGCAACGAGACGACCCTCGCATCGAGAAAGTTCTCGCCGAGCGCGAACGAGCTCCTGGTGGAGATCGCGCCGAACCTGGCGAATCCGTCGGCGTAGCGACGCGGCATCACGTCGCTTCCCAGTCGGTCCCGGATCAGGCCAGTCGGTGCCGGATCGGGAGTGTCGCCCGGGGTCTGCTCTACCGCAGGTGGCGCGGCGAGCCGGCTGGGCGAGCACAGGACCGAACCGGCGGCGGACAGCACGACCGCCTCCGATTCGGGCGTGTTCGATCAGACTGTTTCGAGCTTGCGCTCGGCCCAGGCGGCGTAGCTGCCCTCGAGTTCGACGACTCGGTAGCCGGCGCGGCGCAGGGCGCTGGCTGCGACCGCGTTACGGACGCCGCTCTGGCAATAGGTCACGATCGGACCGCCCGTGGGCAGTCCGTCGAGGTTCCACAGCAATCGGCCGCCGCTGAGCTGGTCGGAGCCAGGTATGTGGCCGTCGGCGTGTTCGGTTTTGTTGCGCACGTCCAGCACCATTGCCGAGTCGAACGAATCCAGCTCGTCCGCACCGATCGTCTCGGGCGTCGTCATGGGGAGGCCTCGTAGACTTGTGACGTACCCGGTCACCGTATCGATGCCGACCCGCAGCAGGTGATCACGGAGCTCGTCGGCGACAGTGCGGTCCTCGGCGAGCACCACCAGTGGAGTGTCCTCTCGCTCGGGGTCGTAGACCCAGGCACCGAACGAGGCTGCCTTGCCGACGCCGGGGATGTTGAGCGCTCCGGGGACAGCGCCGGCGTGCACCTCATCGTGGCCGCGGGTGTCGAGGAGGACGACCTCGTCGGAATCGAGAGCGCGTGCCAATTCGGTGGAGTCGTACTCGTGCAGCGGAGAGAGTGGCCCGAGAACGACCGGGCCCTGCTTGTTCTGACGCTTCATCCGGCCGAAGTAGGCGTGTGCATCCGGTTGGCCGTCGAGCATCTCATCGACGAAGCCCTGCTCGTCGTCGCGCTCGACATACCCGGCCCACCAAGCGAAGCGACGTTCGTAGCCGACGCTGGTCGACGGGAGCGCACCGAGAGCTTTTCCGCAGGCACTGCCCGAACCGTGACCCGGAAAGACCTGGATATGGTCCGGCTGCGTGACAAATGATCGCTTCAGACTGCGGAAGATCTGTTTGGCACCCTCGAAACGGGTGTCGACACCGTCTGCAGCTTCGTCGAGTAGGTCCGGTCGGCCGAGATCGCCGGCAAAGACGAAGTCGCCCGTCAACATGTATCCCGGAGCATCGGCGAAGGCACCGTCGGTCACCAGGAACGAGAGGTGCTCCGGAGTATGACCGGGCGTGTGAACGGCTTGCACGGTGATGTTACCCAGAGCCAGCGTGTCGCCATCGTGGAGGCGTTCGGCCTCGAAGCCGTACTGCCAGTCGTCGCCGCCCTCTCCTGAGACGTAGGTGACCGCCCCGGTGGCCTTCGCAAGCTCGCGAGTGCCGGACAGGTAGTCGGCATGGATGTGGGTCTCGGTCACGGCGGTGATGGTCATGCCATGCCGAGCGGCCAGGTCCAGGTACACACCGATGTCGCGGCGGGCGTCGACCACCACTGCCTCCCCCTTGGCCTGGCAGCCGATGAAGTATCCGGCTTGGGCGAGGTCTTCGTCGTAGATGCGTTCGAGAAGCATTCAAATCTCCTTGTCGATCGTGGTGGCGTTCGTAGGGGCGTCAAAATTCATGGTACCCCGTGGGGTATTTTCAGGAGGTCCTGTGCGGCGAGGCACGGTCCCGATCTCACAAGGTGGAGGTGGAATGGGCGGCATTCCACTGGGCGACCAGGGGCATCGCAACCGACCGATCCAGCGCGGCGCAACCACTCACAGCGACACCGCAGCGGTTGCCGACCATCACGTCCTCCTCGGCCGTCCGGCACTCGCCGACTCGGGGCGGACGAGGAAATTTGATTCGTCCCGAGTGTGGCGTTTGTCGGAATCGGCGACTAGCCTTATCCATAATGTACGTACATCCGTACGATCAATCAAGGGAGAGGGCGTCCGTACACCTCGGCACGTGTCCTTGCACCACCTGCTCGAACGCCGGAATGACCTTCCAGCACGACTGCTGTGGATGCAGTGCACCTGGCCTCAATGACCACCAATGTCGTGACCACACGGCTCGCGCCCACACCGACGTCGAGCTGAACCACCCCGGCACCAACCGAAATCGAGACAGCTCACCGAGCTCGTGTCTCGAACAGGAGGACCACATGTCCGCGCACACCATCGACCACAAAGTCGCGATCATCGGCGGAGGCAACGCCGGTATTTCGCTCGCGGCACGTCTGCGGCGAGCAGGAATGACCGACATCGGCATCATCGAGCCGGCAGAGACCCACTACTACCAACCTTTGTGGACGCTCGTCGGTGGAGGCCGCGCCCCGGCCGCGGAAAGTGCGCGTAGCGAGGCGTCGGTGATGCCCCAGGGCGTCGGCTGGATCAAGGATCGCGCCGAGGGGGTCGACCCGGATGCCCAGACGGTCAGCACCTCCTCGGGAACTACGATCCATTACGACCACCTGGTGGTGTGCCCCGGCATCCAGCTCGACTGGGACTCCGTGCCCGGTATGGCCGAATCGATCGACACCCCGCAGGTCTCGAGCAACTACCGCTACGATCTCGCACCCAAGACGTGGCAGATGATTCAGAAGATGCGGTCGGGCACCGCAGTGTTCACGATGCCGTCCGGCCCCATCAAATGCGCGGGTGCCCCGCAGAAGATCGCGTACCTCGCGGCCGACTACTGGCGAGAGCAGGGCGTGCTCGACGCCATCCGAGTTGTCCTCGTCCTACCCACACCCGGAATGTTCGGGGTACCGGTGTTCGCCGAGGAGCTCGAACGAGTCGTGGCGCGCTACGGCATCGAGGTGCGCAAGAACAGCGAAGTCACCGCCGTCGACCCGGACGGCCGATCGGTGACGATCACTGATAACAGCGCAGGTACCACCGACGAGCTACCCTACGACCTGCTCCACGTCGTACCGCGCCAATCCGCACCGGACTGGATCAAGGCCAGCCCCATAGCGGACCCCGAGAATCCAGCCGGATACGTCCAGATCGACAAGAACACACTGCGGCACAGTCGATTCGACAACGTCTTCGCCCTCGGTGACGCCGGATCGTCACCGAACTCCAAGACCGGTGCCGCCATCCGCAAGCAAGCACCCGTGGTCGCCGAGAACCTGCAGGCGAGCATCGCCGGCCGTCCACTGACCGCACAGTACGGCGGGTACGCCTCCTGCCCCTTGACCACCTCTCGCAAGACGATGCTTCTGGCCGAGTTCGACTACACGATGCAGCCGGCCCCCTCGATACCGCTGATCGACACCACCCGCGAACGCCGCGACATGTGGTTCCTCAAGAGACGCGGACTGCCGGCGTTGTATTGGAATGCCATTCTCACCGGCCGAGCGTGAACGGTCGACCGCCGCACAGTTACGACCGCGAGGGCGACCTGAGCCACTACCGGTCGGTGTTCGAGGCCATAGAACGCCGCGTGATACCGGAGGTCGTGGTCACCCGGATCACGCCGTATCTGCTCGTTCTGGTGTCGGCGGCCGTGCTCGGCGTGGTGCTTCCACACACCGGCGGCGCCCATGGATACGACGTTCTTCTACGCACCGCACACGCCGACGCGGAATCAGCCGGGGTTTTGGCGACGCTGTTCACCGCATTCAGCGTCACGTTCACCGCTGCGGTGGCCTCGATCGCGCGTCTGGTTCGGCGGTTTCGATGGGCCGCTCTGGCATTGGCGGGCAATGGCGTCACCACAGTCTTCGGTGTGCTTGCGATCTGGGCGCGTCAGTCACTGGCACCGACGCAGACGTTCGCAGGCCCATCGACAGGCCTGTATCTGGGTGCGGTGGCCGCGTTGCTCTCCACTGTTCTCTGGGCACGTGTGGTGTTCACCCGCCCGGACGAGCAGCCCGGTCCAGCGCACAGGGGCTGACACGTCGCGGGCCCGATCACCCCACCTCGAACCGGCTACCCTGCCTCGCTCCGATCACCCCCGTGCATCGATGCGGGGGTGATCGGACCGTTGTCAGGCGAGGGCGAGAAAGAGCTTCTCGAGCTCGGCCTCGGTCATCTTCTCCCCTGTTTCCGCTCCGGTGATGCACTCACGGAGTCCGGTGGCGACGATCTTGAAGCCTGCCCGGTCGAGAGCCTTCGATACCGCGGCCAGTTGCGTGACGACGTCCTTGCAGTCCCGGCCGCTCTCGATCATCGAGATCACTCCTGCGAGCTGACCCTGCGCACGCCGCAAACGGTTCAATACCAATGCGATGCTTTCGGTGTCACCGGTCATGTCGTTCAGTCCTTCGTTCGATGAAACTCCAGTTTACCCCTAGGGGTAAGGGTGGTCGTGGTGGCCGAAGCCGAACGGCCTCGGCCACCACTGTGTTGCTCGAGATCGGTGACACTCAGCTGTGCGAGAAGCCGATCTTGGGCAGTACTGCTCGTAGCCACGTGGGTGACCACCATGCGGCGTGGCCGGTCAGGCGCAGGAGAACCGGCAGCAGAACCAAGCGGATGAGAATGGCGTCCAACAGTACGGCGACACCCAGAATGATGCCCATCTCCTTGGGTGGCAGTGGTTCGGCGAGCGCGAACGAGAAGAACACCGCGATCATCACCGCGGCCGCCGCGAAGATAACCCGTCCCGAGTGCGCCATTCCGTCGACCTGAGAACCGTGTGGATCACCGGTGTTCTCGTAGTGTTCCTTGACGCTCGACAGCAGAAACACCGTGTAGTCCATCGCAATTGCGAAGATCATCGCGAAGAAGAACACCGGTCCCCAGCCGTTCAGGAAGCCCTGCGGGGTGAATCCGAGCAGCGACGAGCCGTGACCGTCTTGGAAGATCAGCTTGGCCACACCGAAGGCCGCTCCGGTGGACAGCAGGCTGACCACCGTGCCGAGCAGGGCGATCAGCGGTGCCTGCAGCGCAATCAGCAGCAACAGGAATCCGAGCACGAGGATCACCGACACCACGATCGGCAGATACTCGTTCAACGCAGACTGCAGATCCAGGTTCTCCGCCGGTGCACCGCCGACGATCGCACCCTCGGGCAGCTCGGCGCGCAAGGCGTCGAGCGTGGTCTCGAGTGCGGGGTCCGACGGGTCCACGTTCGGGATCGCCTGCAGCATGACGAAGTCGGATCCGTCCATGGCGGGCATCGGCGGCGTCACCATCGATACGCCGGCCACGCTCGCTGCGATCTGCGCGGTCTGCTCCGCCTCCGCCGTGGGGGCGATGATCTGCAGCATGCCTGGTGCACCCTCACCCATCTGCGCCTGCACCAATTCGTAGCCCTGCCGGACCGGAGCATCCTCGGGCACAACCGAAATGGACGGCATGGCGACCTTCAGACCCAGCGCCGGAATCGACAGCGCCACCAGAATCAACAGCGAACCGATGGCGAACGGCCACGGATGCTTGTGCAACAACTGACCCCAGGACGCGAACTTCGGCGAGCGATGCACCTGTCGCTTCGCGTACGGGAGGGACCCGGCATTGACCTTCGGTCCGAGCTTGCCCAGAACTGCGGGAAGCAGGGTGAGTGTGGCAGCGAGCACGAACACCACCGCGAGCATGATGCCCACCGCCATCGTGCGCACAGCAGGTGCAGGTACCAGGAGTACGGCCGACAAACTGATCAACACTGTCAGTCCCGACAGCAGGACGGCTTTGCCTGCCGTATCCATGGTTTCGGCCACCGCGCGTCGTGAGTCGATTCGTCCGGCGTCGATCGTCTTCCGCAGGGCATCCCGGAATCGCACGACGAGGAACAGCGCGTAGTCGATACCGAGCGCCAGCGCGAACATCATCGCAAAGTTCATGGCCCACACCGAGATCGGCGTGATCTCGTTCAGCAGAACCAGACCACCCGCGGATGCAACCAGACCGGCCAGCGTCAACAGCAGAGGCAGGCCCGCAGCGACGAGCGAACCGAATGCGAGCACCATAATCGCCAACGTGACCGGCCAGGAGATGATTTCGGCCTTGATCATCGCGTCGTGGTTGGCCTTGTTGAAGTCACTCCACAGCGCGGAGGCTCCCGTCGGGTAGACCTCTATCGAATCCGTGGAGGCCGCGGTCAACTCGCCTTTGAGATCGTCGACCGCCTTCACCATCTCGTCGGTCGTCCCGTTCGCTCCACCGATGAGGATTCCGGTGTGCCCGTCCGGGCTGATCGACATCCCCGGTTGCGGGGCGATGACCTCGGAAATTCGCGAGTCGGCGGCCAGAATGTCGGTGACCTCGGAAATGACAGCTGCCACAGCAGGATCGGTCACCTGCTCGGTGTCCGAGTGCACGACCACCTGTATCGCGGCCGAGGAGTTCCCACCGAAATGCTCCTGGGCAAGTTCCCGAACCTGGACCGACTCCGATCCGTTGGATTGCCAGCCGGCACCGGCGAGAGAGCCGAACACCGACGGGGCAAATGCTCCCAATCCGATGATGACCACGAGCCACGCCGTCACCACCCACTTGAAATTGCCGGCCATGCGCGCACCGAAGCGCGCCAACGGCCCGCCGGTGATCCCTGGCGGCGAGCTGTCTGCAGAACTCTCGTCGGTTCGAACGTCCGTAGAACTCACATCATGTCCTTACTGGTCGGGAAGATGGAGGAACCCTAGCATGGTACCCCGGGGGGTATGCTGAATGTTGACACCTACCCCCTGGGGTATACATGTGGTGCCGCACCACACTCACAGAATCGAGGACCGAACTCATGTCATGCACCGACACCCTCACCGGCCCCGGCGGACCGAGTATCGAACGCGCAGTCCCCGCACTGGCGGGCACCATGATCCTCGCCAGCCTCGCCGCCGGTTCCCTTCACAACCGCCGCTGGCATGCCCTGACAGCATTCGTCGGTGGCAATCTGCTGCTGTATTCTGCAGTCGGATGGTGCCCGGCCAGCTTGGCAATGCGGCGACTGGGGATGCGCCAGAGCACAATGACCCCGGCCCGGTGAACCGCTACAGGACCCGCCCTACGCCGTGGCAGTGGGTCGGCTACGCCTTCGGTCGTCCTCTTCCCTCGACCATGACGGACTGGGTGGCCCACGATCTGACGGGTGATCACGCCGTCGTTCGGCACCTCATTCGCGGCCAGGTTCCGTTTCTTCCCATCTACGCCGTGTTCATGTTCTTTCCGGGTGAGCTGTGGTTGCGTGGTGCCATGGTGCTTCTCGCGGTCCTGCTCTCGGTGTTCTTCACCGCCTCGTACATGGAAGAGAATCGGCAACGCCGCCTCGTGCGGCACATGCTGCCGCACGATCTGACGAACCCCCGCAAAGCGCAGGAATCGGAACTGGTCAAGAAGCGTTATCTCGCGGCGCACCCCGAGTCCGGGGCCTCACGCACCGCCGCGGCACCCATCGCTCCCGGCCGGGAGCACTGAGCGATGGTCGTCGATCCAACGCACCGTCTCGCCCGGTGGCAGCGATTCTGGGACAAGCAAGCGGCCGGTTACGACAAGCACATGACCTTTCTCGACCGAGTCCTCTTCCGCGACACCAGGTCCTGGATCTGCAGTCGCGCCCGAGGCCAGGTTCTCGAGGTCGCAGTGGGAACTGGACTCAATCTCGAGCACTACCCGGCAGGGACGTCGTTGACCGGAATCGAGTTGAGCCCGGACATGCTCGCGCAGGCGCATACTCGGGCCGCCGGCGTCAGACCCGACGCTCGCCTAGCTCTCGGGGACGCTCACGCTCTGGATTTTCCCGATGCATCTTTCGACACCGTGGTGTGCACGTTCTCGCTCTGCGCCATCCCCGCCACGGACATCGCGCTCGCGGAAATGTCGCGAGTGCTGCGTCCAGGTGGAACGTTGCTCCTCGCCGATCACGTCGCCTCGTCGATCCGGCCGGTTCGATGGATCCAACGCCTTCTGGAACTGGTGAGCGTCCCGGTCGGTGGCGAGCACTTTCTGCGCCGGCCCTCGCTCGCGATCGCCGGTGACGAGAGCTTCTCCATCGAGGACATCGACCGGTTCACTCTCGGTCTCGTCGAGCGTCTTCACGCCCGAAAGGTGTCCTGAACGGGCAATTACGATGGCCGCGGCACGAATTGCCGGCCACGCCCCGGTACATCGGTCTCGACGAACTCGAGAAGTCGTTTTTTACAGTCCACCCACGCTTGTCGCGCGCCCACGGCGAGCGACCCAGGAAGTAGGGCCAACGAGATCAGCACACCGGTACTTCGCGACGACGCCGAGACACTGGAACGACTGTCAGTTTCAGAAGACGGCTGCACGATGTCAGAAGTGCACTGCAGTGCAACTCCGAGTTCTCGAGCACACGTCCGGCCGTATCCAGTGAGCGCTGCGATCCCTGACTGGATAGCGCATTGATGGTCAAATTTCGCATCAAGTTTTACTGGCCGTCGGTGAGCTGCGGGTCTAGCGTCGCGGCCGGCCATGGACGGCTGTTGTCGCGCGAAGTGCTCGATCGGACACTTGCGGCATGGGCGGCGAGAAAGTTGTCGACGATTTGGATGCAGTCGTCGGTGTGGATGTGGCGCAGTCCTGTGAGGCGAGCGAACACTATCGGTCCGAGGAGCTGAATGAGGGCGAAGGTGGTGTCGAGCTCGCCGAGCACATCGCGGGCGTCAGGGGCCGTCAGGATCTGATCCAGGGACTTGCGGTATTGCTCTATGACACGTGCCCGAAGTGAGACCACCGCGCCAGGATCGAGATCGCGCCGGCTGGCGTCGCCGCTGTTGACGGGTCCCATTGCCAGCCAGGCCAGCGTGGTCATCTGCACCGGAGCTTGGTCGATGAGGTCGGCTTGGGTGGTGAGCAACGAAATCAGACGTTCGCGTAGCGGACCGGTATCGATATCGGTGTCGACTGGGGGTAGTAGTCGCTCGAAGGTTGCCGCGAGCAGGTCGGTGGTACTTCCGAAGTGTCGGTACAGCGTGGCACGCGCAACCTTCGACATGCGGGTGACCGCCTCCACGGTGACCGCCTCGACACCGCCGGTGGACAGCAGCTGACCGGCAGCTTCGAGTAACCGGTTACGTGAGCGCGCCAGCCGGGGATCGGCCGGGCCCTCGGCTGCAACGAGAGGGTCGACCATGAACGGGCTCCGCTCCATTTGACTGACAAAATATCTCCTCGCATGACCATTCTGTCACACCCACAGAGTTATGATACTAATAGTCTCGTACCGAGACGACCGGTCTCGAACTGGGAGGCTGGCCATGAACGAACGTGGATCCGACTCTGCCGGCGTCGCTCGATGGAGCGGCGCCCAGTGGTGGATGTTGATTGTGTCGTGCATGGCGGTCGCGTTGGTGGTGGCCGCAATGGCGGCATTGTATTCAGCGTTGCCACAGATCGCGGTCGCGACAGGGGCGACGCAAGCTCAACTTACCTGGATAGTCGACGGTTATACGTTGGTATTGGCGTGCTTCGTTCTGCCTGCCGGTGCGATCGGTGATCGTTACGGTCGCCGGGGGGTGCTCGTGGCGGGGTTGGCGTTGTTCGCTTTCGCGTCGGCATTGCCCTTGTTTCTTGCTGACCCGGCGTGGCTGATCGCTGCTCGCGCGTTGGCTGGGGCGGGTGCGGCGCTGGTCATGCCCTCGACGCTGTCGATACTGACCGCGGGATTTCCACCGGCGCATCGCGGTCGCGCTGTAGGGGTGTGGGCCGGGGTTGCTGGATCCGGGGCGGTCCTGGGCATCCTCGGGGCTGGAGTGCTGCTCGAGCAGTGGTCGTGGACCTCGGTGTTCGTCGGGTTGACCGTCGCCGGAGCGGTTCTGGCCGGGTTGGCATGCAGTATCGCGGAGTCCCGCCAGCAGGAGCATCCACCGGTCGATTGGGTGGGCGCTGTGACCGTAGTTGTGGCAGTCGGGGCGATCGTCTTCGCTGTGATCGAGGTTCCGGCCCGTGGCTGGTCGGATTCGCTCGTCGCCATCAGCACTGCGGTGGGCTTGTTCGCAGTTGTGGTGTTCGTCGTCGTAGAACTACGTTCCTCGGCACCGCTACTCGATGTCCGGTTGTTCGCCCGCCGTGGTTTCGGTGCCGGCGCGCTGTCTGTCTGTATCCAATTTCTGGTGACCTTCGGGGTGTTCTTGCTGTTGGTGCAGTATCTGCAGTTGATTCTCGGTTATGGACCGCTCACCGCCGCGTTGGCGTTGACCCCTATGGTCGTGCCGCTCATCGTGATCTCGGTGATTGCACCCTGGCTGTCGAACATTGTTGGGCTGCGGGTGATGACCACTGTAGGTCTGCTCACCATCGCGGCGGGACTGGTGATGGTGAGCAGACTGACCGTCGCTGCGACTTACCCTGACCTGCTGTGGCCCCTGCTCATCATGAGCGCGGGTTTGGGGTTGTGTACCGCTCCTGCGACTTTCGCCATCGTCTCGGACACTCCAGAGGCCAAGCACGGGGTGGCTGCCGCGGTCAACGACGCGGCTCGCGAAATCGGTGCCGCGATTGGGATTGCGGTAGCCGGTAGCGTGCTCGCGGCCGGTTACGTTCAGCACATCCAGCCGGCTCTGCCCCAGCTACCCGAGCCAGCCCGTGGTCCGGTGGCCGATTCTCTGGCCGCCGCATTGCAGGTCGCCGACCGCGCAGGACCAGCTGGCCAGCCGCTGGCCGAGTTCGCCAAAGCCGCATTCGTACATGGAAGTGGTCAGGCGACACTGGCGTTGGCGGCCCTGACCGCCGCTGGGGCACTCGTGCTCGCCGTCGTTGCGCCAGGTAGACGCAGCCGAACGACAGCCACCGCGGGTGATGGACGTCGATGAGGTCGGCCAGGGTGTCTATTCTTCGGTGTGATTCGTGTCTGTGGCCCGGAGTTGAGCTCGGGCTTGGGACTGCATGAAGTGTTCGACCTCGACCACCACGAACAGGGCAGTAGCGGTGGCGACCGAGCGGCCCTGCGCATCGTCCATCGTGGCCGTGAGATCCAGTTTGCGCCCATCACGAGACCGAACGGCAGCACGCAACACGTAGGGAGTGCCGAGCAGAACCGGCGCTAGATAGTCGAGCTCGAGACGCCGCGTCACGGCGAGCTCACCCACTGTGTAGAGCAGGAAGCCGAACAGATCGTCGAGAACGGTCGCCACCGCGCCGCCGTGTGCTATCCCGGGTGCCCCGACATGACGTTGATCGAACACATGGTGAGCCACCACGCCGTTCTCGTCACGCTGGACCGACAGGGCGTGGCCGTGCGGGTTCTGCGGCCCACAACCAAGACAGTCGGGGTGGTGGGGCGGTAAATCAGGCGACTCGGAAGTCGTGCCCCAGAACGAGCGCACCCAGTTCTCGATAGTGGGGCCGGCCGACCCGCTGACCTCGTCCGGAATTCTCTTCATGGTCGGACCTCTCTGTCGTGAAAAAACTGTGCCGAGTCTGTCGCGTCTTCGTGCGCTCGGCCTGCACCGCTGTCAGTTTCGAAAGATAAACTGCACTATGTCAGAAGTGAACCGCACTAAAGGATCGACCAAGCCGACATAGCTTTAAAGAGAGAAGTGATCTGCCGCGAGGATTTCGGACCTGGAGATGACTATTCTGAGGCCGCGTTTGCGGACTGCCCGTAACTGAGTTCTTGTCTAGGGAACATTCCAGCCACCACGAAGGGCATCTCGCGAATGCAACTATCTCACACCCGACCTGCCTCGGCCGAATGCTGCGACGACCCCAATCTCTGCCGCTCCGCGGCGGCAGGCGAGGCCCGCGCGCCTCGCATCAAGATGACCGCGCTCTGAGGTCGATTTGTTGCGCCCAACGCTTGAAGGAGCGCGTCCAGCGCGATGTCCTCGTTATCGAATATCAAGATTGCATGGAGGTCGTCGCGGAGTGCGCAGCGGGCGCAGAAACGGGCTCGGTAGCGTTCGCCCTTCGTGGTTGCAGGCGTTCGCAGCGCAGGTCGAGCGCGATGCCGGCGCACTCTTGGCGCTGATCGCGGAGTTGAACCGTCAGATCGGCGACCTCGAAGCCGAACTGACCCGCCATTTTGGAACACACCCGGACGCTGACACGCAACGCCGCCGTCTACCTCTCCCTGCCAGGAATCGGTGTCATCCTCGCCGCCCGGGGCTCGGTGAATTCAGCGACGACGTCGACCGCTACACCAACGCCGAGTCTCGCAAGAATTACGCCGGTACGTCACCCCTACAGTTTCGTCGGGCAAGAAGCGGGCCGTACTGGCTCGACATATCCGCAACGGGCGGCTCTACGATGCCATCGACCGGTGGGCGTTCTGCGCCCTCAGCCAGAGTCCGGCCGCTCGCGCGTTCTACGACCAACACCGTGCTACCGGAGACCTCCACCACCAAGCGCTCCGCGCACTCGCCAACAGACTTGTCGGGCCACTGCACGGGTGCGTACGCCACTGCACCGAATACGACGAACACACCGCTTGGGCATACCGCACCGCGCAACAACCCGACGCAGCTTGACAAGGTACAATTCTGGGATATCTAGGGTGATTCAGTCCATTTTGTGGCGGGACGCGAAACCGGGATGGCTGAATGGCAGACTGCGTGAGAAGGCCACGCCTACGGTTGCGGCCGCGCCGTCGACGATCCCCCACGTCGTCTCTGATAGGTGTGCGGCGAAGAACGTATCGTCCACCCCTTGCTCACGACCGTTGTCGATCCACCACTGAGTCGCAGATAGACCAGAACCCAGAATGGACGCCACGGCCAAGGGAATGACCGAAGTATCTGCGTGAACACGCTGAAGACTTTCACTGAACCGATCGGCGACGACCTCCATCACCGACCTCAGTTCGTCAGCAACTCCGCCATTTCCCGATCCGGAGTACTGAAACAAGTGATTCGCCATAAGGAATCTGACGACCGTGGGATACCGCCCGACGATCGTGACGTAGCTCTGGACGGACGAGCGAACCATGTCGTCAACCGAAGCATAATCTTGGTCGGCGAGAATAGTGGCTTTCGCCGAATCCCACATCAACGCACCGAGTTTCGCCGCCACCGCCGCGTTCAAGCCCGCTTTGTCGCCAAAGTAGCGGTACAGCTTTGGTTTAGATACACGGGCCTCCGCAGCGATGTCGTCCATGCTGACGCCTGCACCATACCGTTCGATGATCCGTATGGTCGCGTCGACCAGCTGCGCGCGTACCTCGACTCTATGCTCATCCCAGCGGGTGCTACGGGCATCGGTAACTCGACGCTGCACCTGAGATGGAGTAAATGAAACGCGGCGGACGAATGACATTGTGGGGTTAACAATACCCTGAAGGGTCCTCTCAAGCGAGTCGGGCTGGAGAGCCGTTCGCTGAAACCTCTCGGTTCGCTCGCAGCGGTTCGGCACCCTCCCTCAAGCAGCCGATCGGCCGCCGGATCGCACCGTGTCGATCACATACACCGGCGGCACGACCGGAAAGCCGAAGGGAGCCATCGGAGGCTTCGGCATTGTTCACGATGACGCAGATTCAACTCTCCGGAGTGAGAATGGCCGGGTACCCTAAATTCTCGTTGTGCACCCCGCTGTCGCATGCTGGGGCTGCGTTCTTCGTGCCGACCCTGACGAAAGGCGGCCCGATGATGGTGCTGCCGAAGTTTTATCCGCCGAGGTGCTGCGCACCATCGACGCAAAAAAGATCACCGTGGCGATGCCATCGATGCTGTACGCCTCGATGGACCCCTCCCAACTCGGACACGCGCGGCCTGTCGACGATCGTGGCCGTCTCACGAGCTCATGTGTGTCCGGTCGACGGTTCAAAAGCCATCGCCTACCGTGGCTGCGTCCAATCGGGCCGCTGCTTCGTTGAAATAGTTTGGTGCCTCCATGTTGATCATGTGACCGATCTGTGGCAACGCCACGAACTCATGCAACCGGCGGCGCTGCTGCAGTCGGTCGGCGAGATCAATGGAATGAACCGCGGGTGTCAACTTGTCGGCCGAGCCCACGATCACGGTCGTCGGAACCGTAAGTGAGTCGATTCCTTTGCTTACATCGATGGTGGCCAGGACCCTGCCCCACATTCCCCGAACCGCAGGGGGGCACCGCAGTACTATGTCGGAACACTCAGCCACAACGTCTGCTGGCGCGTGTGGACCCATCGTCCCGTATTTCACCAACCGTCGGTTGAAGCGAGTGTCAAGCATCTCCGGTCCCGCGGTGGCGAGCCCGGCTGCGAATGCCCGCTCCAGTGAGGCGCGGAATCGACGTGGCGACCCAATTAGCGTCGATTTACTCACCAACTGCGAGGGGCCGGTACTCGCCAAGACGGCACCGCGGGATAAGACGGGCACCGACTCCGGGTGCTCGGCAGCCCAACCCATGATGGACATCCCGCCCATACTGTGACCGGTCACCAATGCCTTACGATTAGACGTGACAACAGCGCGCAAGACAGCCTCGAGATCGTCGCCGAGCACCGACGAAGAGAAGGGCGCGCGACCCCGGTCGCTCCAGCCATGCCCTCGTTGGTCATACACCACCACACGGTGTGTGGTGGCGAAGTGCTCGATCTGAGGTCTCCAGAACCGACCTTGGCAAGCCCACCCGTGGCTGAACACCAGCAGCGGCGCATCATCACCGAGCCCGTACTCCTCGACAAACAGCCTCGTGCCGTCACTGGAGAGAACCTCCCGCGACCGCCGCGACAATAGGCCAGCTTTCGAGGAGTCAGAGGTCATCGAAACTCACCGTCACAGCGTCGGTGAGCGGAAGTGCCTGGCACGCGAGTCGCTCGCCGTCCTCAATGTCGTCGTCTACGAGGATGTTGTTCTGCACCATCTCGACATCGCCATCGATGAGCTTGCACACACACGCGCTGCATGCGCCCTCTCGGCACGAGTACGGGGCATTGTGCCCTCGCGAGAGCAGCACATCGAGCAGAGGCGTGTTACGTGGCCACTCCGTGGTGATGCACTCTCCGTTCAGGTAAACCGTGGCCGTAGCTACACCCTCGTCGTCACTGAGTCGACGCAGTGTTGCGGTGTCGAACGGGTCACCCGTCAGCGACTGGAATACCTCTCGATGTACATCCGAATGATCCACTCCGCATGCGGCGGCAGAGCTTTCCACAAGATCCATGAAAGGGGAGGGCCCGCAGGTGAAAATTGCCGATCCCTTGTGTTCACGAATAATCTTTTCTACAGCCTCTGATGTGGGAATCCCGTTCTCCGACTCAAGCCAGTCAACCAAAGTGAACCGCTCGGCGAATTCAGATCTAATCTGCTCAAGCCGGCACTCGTACATGATCGAATCGGAGTCACGGTTTGCGTAGAACAGGACAACTTCCCCACTGCCCGACACCAGAGCCGACTGCACCAGCGACAGAACCGGAGTGATGCCGCTTCCGCCAGCGAAGAAGAGCAAGTCGACGTCGAGGCTCTTAGCGGTAAACTTTCCCGATGGCGTGAGGACGGTCACCTCCATGCCGATGGAAACGTTGTCACACAACCAATTCGACGCATACCCCCCAGCGGTGCGCTTCACCCCGATCTCGAGGCGGAAGTCATCGACATGAGGCGAACTGCTCAGCGAGTAGCATCGTGCGACGTGGCCCGTCTGGTCGGACGGGATCTTCAACGTAATGAACTGCCCGGGTAGATGCTTGAAATCGTCGACGATCTCGTCAGGCACTTCGAAGGCGATGCTCACGGAGTCCTTGGTCTCCTGCACGACCTCCGACACGGTCAGCGTTCGCGATCGCGCGGTGGTGCCCGGCCGATTCTCCTGTTCGAGGGTCATTTGATGATCCCCCGCTTACGAGCCAAGGCGTAGCCCGCGCGTGTGACAGGCGCAGAGATGTCCTGGTAGCGCGGACCGACAACGCGTGCGACAAAGTCGAAGCCACGTGCGTCTGCGCCGATCAGCACTCGGGGCTTCTTCTTGTCCATTCCCTTGAGGATGGCGCACGCAGCTTTCTCCGGAGTGGTCCTGGCGATGTTGTTGAACATCGAGGCAATGGTGGCGGTATCTGCCCCCATACCGGATACACCACGAGCGTTGTTGACGATATTAGTCTTGACGCCGCCGGGGTGAACGCATGTCACCGTGACCGGATGCCGACTGATTTTCATCTCTTGCCGAAGCGCTTCGGTGAAGCCACGCACACCGAACTTCGCGGCGTTGTAAGCGCTTTGACTGGGGATCCCGACCAGACCGAAGACGCTGGAGGTGTTTACCAGATGACCATCACCAGAGGCGATCAGATAAGGCAGGAACGCCTTGGTCCCGTTGACGACACCACCGAAGTTGATGCCCATCAGCCAGTCGAAATCCTCCCAGGACATGTCGACAACGTCGGCGCCGAGGGCGACGCCGGCATTGTTGAACACCATGTTGACGCGCCCGAAAGACGACTGCACGCTCTCTGCGTAAACCTGGAACGCAGCACGATCTGCCACGTCCAACACCGCGGTCTCCACGGTCGCACGATGCGCGGTACGGCACATGTCCGCCGTCTCCTCGAGATGCACTTCGTCGACGTCGGACAAGGCAAGGCTGGCCCCGCGTTCGGCCAGTTGGAGGGCAAGGGACCGACCGATCCCTGAGGCGGCTCCCGTGACGACTGCGACCTGGGTCGCGTAATTGCCTGCTGTCGAACTACTCACTGTCGGATACTCACTTCTCGATGACCTACGGTTGGATTGTCAGGCGATCTCGTACTCGGCGGGCTCGAAGTCTTTCGTCGCTCGCCAGTACTGCCAGGTGAACCCGGGCCACACCGTACGGTTGACACCTTGCGAGTCCAGATACCAACTCGTACATCCGCCGTTGGTCCACACGCCCTTGGCGAGCTTGTGTTGGATGCTCTTGTTGAAGTGTTCTTGAACCTCGGCCCGCACATCAACACGCTCCGCACCTCGACTGTCGACGGCGTCGATGGCCTTCATGATGTACTTGATCTGCTGCTCGATCATGAACACGACAGAGTTGTGCCCAAGACCCGTGTTAGGTCCGAGCAGGAAGAACAGGTTCGGGAAGCCCTCGGTGGTGATGCCGAGGTGGGTATTGATGCCCGTCCGGTGCCAGTGCGACGGCAAGTCCTCGCCCCGAGCGCCCTTGAGCGCGAGTTGATCGAACCCGTCCGTGACATGGAACCCTGTGGCGTAAATGATCACATCCACAGGGTGTGACACGCCGTCAGGGGTGACGATCGAATCGGCAGTGATCTTTTCGATCCGATCGCTGATCACTGTCGTGTTGGGGGCGGCGAGCGCAGGGTAGTAGTCGTTCGATCCCAGGATGCGCTTGCATCCGATGCGGTAGGACGGCATCAGCTTCCGGCGGAGCTCGGGGTCGGTGATAGAACGCTCGATGTTCCATTTCGCCACCTTTTCGATCGGTCGCATAAGGTTGGAGTGGCCGTTAAGCCCGAAGGCCAGGCTCTCTGCGCCCCAGTAGACCGACCACCGAGCGAGGCGGCGAGTAATAGGGATCTTGCTGAGCAGCGTCCGAAGTACCGGCGGCACCGCGAAGTTCTTGCGTGGAAGTACCCAAGCCGGGGTTCGCTGGAAGACCGTGAGTGTGCCGGCGTCCTTCTGCACGAACGGCACGAACTGAATCGCGCTGGCACCGGTGCCAATGACGGCCACCCGCTTGCCCTGGAGATCCACCGTGTGGTCCCACTGTGCCGAATGGAACGCCTGACCGGCGAACTCGTCGATTCCGGGGATATTCGGAAAATTCGGGATGTGCAGAGCGCCGACACCGGACACGATGTACTGCGCGACGTACTCCCGGCCCGACTCGGTACGCAGGTGCCACCGAGATTCGGACTCGCTCCAGTATCCGGAGACCAACTTCTGCCCGAAGTGGATCTTCTGAGTGACACCACGCTTGTTGGAGATATCTTTCAGGTACTGCTCGATTTCGGGCTGCGAGGACCACACCTTCGACCAGCTACCGCGACTCTCGAACGAGTAGGAGTACATCAGTGACGGTACGTCGCACGCGCATCCCGGATAGGTGTTGTCGCGCCACGTCCCACCGACGGAGTCGGCCTTTTCTAGAACGATGAAATCACTGTACCCGCGTCGGCGGAGCTGGACGGCCATACCGAGGCCAGAGAAGCCGCTGCCGATGATGAGAACTTTGGTAGTGATGGGCTCGGTTATTCCCGGGTCTGTCGCCGTGGCGGCGGACTTGGCGTTGGAGGACGGCATTGTGAAAATCTCCTGATCGAATGCAGAAAACGGACCCGCACGGCGCGCCGTGACGCGTGGCAGGTGTGGGAATGTCATCCGCCCAAGCCCACGAACCGAGGAATCCGGTCGTGGGGTCGAGGAATGGGCTGTGGGACGCGCGGACCGGGCCGGGCGTGTTAGCGCAGATCGTCGGGCAGGCTGCGCGTTGCGCGCCACATCGCCATCGTGAACTTCCCCTCCATCATTCCGGCCTCGTGGAAGAATCGGATCATCGGCTCGGACATGAACTGCAAGTTGACGCGATAGTTCGGGCTCGTCTGCTGCGCCCACAGGCCGCGCAGACGGCTGATTCCGACATCGGGATATACCTTCGGATTGATGAGCAACGGGTATGCAAAGTTCGCAATGGCCGCCAACGTGCCTCTATGCCAGGCGCGCGAGATGCGTCCGCGACGCTGCATCCCTTCCACCATTTCCAGCCGCGCGAACGTGATGTGACGGGCCTCTTCGAGAACGTGGATCTTCATGAGCTGGCGCAGCTGCGGCTGCATTTTCGGGTCATTCATCGCCTCGCGCTGAGCGCGGTCGAGGATCTCCTCGATGAGCAGAGTCGCGCCGGACACGGACGGGCCGAGAGGCACAAAGTGCAAGATCTTCGCGATGCTCAAGAACCCCTTCGGCAACTTGTACGGTGCCAGGCCCGTCTTGTTGATCAGTCGGGCGAACATCGTCGAGTGACGTGCCTCGTCGCCGATCTCGTTAAGGGCGTAGAGGGACCTTTGATCTGTCAGGGCGCCTTTGGCGGATGTTCGGAGCAGCGCCGAGCTGAGCAGATTCTCCGCGTAGATACCGAAGCTGAGGATGCTGACGATTTCGTGGCGCCCGAGTTCCGCCTTTTGCTCATCGCTCATTCTCTCCCACAGCTTGGTGCCGTAGAGCGAGACCCGATGCTCTGGCAGGTAGTACTTTCCTTCCTCCCAGGGTGAGTCCCAATCGATGTCGATCTCCGCGTCATAGAATTTTTCGGCCGCCGCCCGCAGCAGTCGGCCGGCAGATCTCTGCATGTCGACGGGCTTGCGGGCGCTGACACGCGCAGCGCCTTCCGTTGAGACGTCGGGCTTGGTCTCCACATTTTGAACGGTCATGTGACACCTCCGTTGCGTTCCGGGCCGAGCTGAGTCTCGACTTCATACCCGTACTCCGGGTACCAGATACTGATAGTGTCTGCGCCAATGCGTTCTTTTGTCAATGTTCGAAGTGAAGAAAGTGAGCCTTGCGTGTCTGACGACCACGATCTCGACTACTCCGGCGAGGGCACCTTGGTGTGCCGTGGCAAGGAGATTGCTGTCGGGGTGAAGATCAAAGGCTATTTCCAGCCCCTCAACGGCTTATACACCTGGTACGGCAGGATCGACAAGAATGATGCGCTCCACGCCGCCCTCTCGGGAAGGCGCACGGTTGCCGTCTTTGCGACACCAGAGGGACGCGCCGAGTGTGTCGTGGGCGACCCTGATTTCTGGGACCGCTATCGCATCTCGGGCACGAGCAGACCGCCGTACCACATCCCCACCACGCTCGAGGAAGTTGAGTCGATAGCAGAGAGTGAACATCAGGGTTGACCGACCCGCTTTGCGCCCTGGGGCGTTCCCCAGCATCCAGTCCGATAGCGCCCAGGCGGGTGAAGCAACGCCACCAGACGGCGCGCCGTGTCAGTGAACCGTCCCGGGTTTCTTGCCGCTCCTACGCTTGCAACATCTCCGGGCGGAGAGCCGATTCTTGACTGTGGTAGGCCTTCTCGAATTCGTCTGGTGTGAGGTAGTCGAGGGTGCTGTGGGAGGCGGCGTTGGTTGAACCAGTCGACCCATCCCATCGTGGCGAACTCGACATCGTCGATGGTCTTGAGCGGGCCGTTCAGGAACGGGCTTCTCTTCGATACTGCCTCGGTCTTGAACAACCCAATTGTGCTCTCGGCCAACGCATTGTCGTACGCATCCCGACACAGCGGATCGATGCCGCAATCCCCTCGCAACGCTGCCACCCGCGACGGCAAGCTCGAGTACCGCACATCAGTGGCGCAATGGAAAGCCGATCTTGCGGCAAGGCGACCCAAGGTAGCCAAACTCGTTGAACACGAACCTCTTCGAGAGTACGTGCAGGAAGTGCTCTCGGGCGTGATCCGCGACGAAAAGGGTGAGGTCTGATCATCGGGCTGGGCAGGTCCGCAGTGGGTACGCTTGTCGAACGCACCAGCAGATTCACCACGTTGCTGCATCTGCCACGTAAGGATGGGTACGGGGATGCGCCCCCGGTGAAGAACGGGCCGGCGTTGTCCGGTTACGGATCGGAGTCGGTCCGCGATGCACTCCAGGCTGCGATGACACCGCTGCCGGAGCACCTGCGCAGATCGGTGACCTGGGACCGCGGCGGAGCTTGCACGTCATGCGGAGTTGACCGCAGAAACCGGGATCCGTGTGTACTTCTGCGACCCGTACAGCCCCTGGCCGCGAGGAACGAACGAAAACACCAATGCATTGCTGCGACAATACTTTCCGAAGGGAACCGATCTCGCTCGATACCGTCGAAGTGACGTTCAGGCCGTGACGGATGCACTCAACAACCGCCCGCGCAAAACACATGGGTGGCGAACCCCAGCGGAAGTGCTTGCAGAGCAGATACGCTCGGCTTCACGGCACTGTGTTGCGACGACAGGTTGAATCCGCCCTGACGGCCGGCATCGCTGTGATGGATGAGCCCTGAGCCGACGCGGCGTCCACCGTGATCTCGTCGCCACAACGCCATCTTCAGCGCCGTGGTGACCATCGCTGTGTCTTTGACCGTCGGCACGGCGAGGAGGCCTGCAAAATCCCGACATTCCCGATTATGTCGGTGTTCGACCACTCGCAAACTGACCCGATCGAGGGGCACCCGCAACCCGAAGAGATCACCCAACTCCTCACCGGCGTCGACCCCGCCGACATCTCCGACATCTGCGACCGCGTCGAAGAATGAGTACCGTCCTGCATCTTGCTCTTCGTGGAACTCCTTCTGCGGAGCAGCCGTCTCATTCAGCTGGGCTATAGTCCTGAATTTGCCAGCCCTGGGCGGTTTTCGTTACGACCACCTTCAACAATGTCGGCAGTTCACTCGGTTGTGGATTCTGCACGTTCTGCGTCTTCTGGCTCGCGAAGACCATCACCGTGTATTCTCCGTCGGCGTCACCGGTGTCACCGGTGTCACCGGTGACGCTGGTGGCCAAAACGCGTCCCGACGCCTGCACCTGGGCCTGCTGGATGATCTGGGTCAGCGTCGGCCGAACCTCGTCGTACCGCTTGACTAGAGCCTCACCCGCGTCCTCTTTGACTGCCGCGAAAAAGGCGTCGGTGTTCTGGTAGCTGTAGGTCAGGGATCTGGTCGTGTAATCCGAGGCGGCCTTCGCCGCGGCGGCCCGTTGCGCGGCGTCGTTTTCCAATACCGACTTCGCTTCGTCGGCCTCGAGGTAGAGGTAGGCGAACACGCCGGCCAGCACAGCGAGCACCACGATCACGGCCGAAACCACCACGGCACGTGATCGCGGCGATGCTGACCAGCGGTGCCCACCTGGCGAGGGGGGGTCGACGTCGCTGTGTCCAGCCCTAGCCGTGGCTACGGCGGACGCGGCTGGGGCGTTTTCGTCCATCAGTAGATCGCCATCCGGCGTCGCTGCTGCCGCGCTGTCCTCGACCTCAGTGGGCTCGGGGTGCGGTTTCGTTCGGTCGTCATTTGTCATGTGGGACCTTCTGTGTACTTACGGTGACAGTCGCTTGCGGACGGGGCGTCACCGTAGTGGCGGCGACACGGTGACGGGGACCTCGGCGCGACCTGGTCGCGACGCCGGGAAAGTTCGGCCGAGGAGGTCGCCGATCGACCCGAAGTCGACGTATGTGTCGGCGACTTTCTCGGTCGCCGGTTTCACCGCCCGGGTGATCGTCAGCAGATCCGGCTGCAGGATCTGAATATAGCCGTTGAGCTTTTCCACAAGCTTCAACACGGGAGGCCACTTGTCGTACGAGGTGGTTGTGAACCTGATGAACGCCCGTTGAATCCGCGCCAGCCCGTTCACGGCGTCAGGGGTGCGTACAGATGCCGTACTGAGGACGTCCCCGGCATTGGACAAGAGGCCGAGCAGGAACTCGGCGTTGTCCGCGGTCACCCGGACGGACCCATCTTTGCCGACGAAATCGACTACACGGTGCATCATGTCGCCGATCGTGTCGAGGTCGTCCTGCCGTCCGGCGACGGCCTCGGCGACGGTCTTGTTGATGGACTCGATCGATTCCGGGTCGAGCCCATCTGCCACTGCAGCCAACTTTGGCAACACCTGGGGAACCGATTGCGACACGTGCACCGCGTCCGCGGGCACCACGTCTCCGTTATCGAAGTACCCACCGGTTGCCGTGCCCGCGGGCACGAAGTTGATGTACTGTTCCCCCGCGAGCGACAGATTCTGGATAGACATCTCGCTGTCCTGGGGGATCTTGTGGTCGGAATCGATCGTCATCTCGACCTTAATTGCCGAATCCGCGACGTTGATCGAGGACACCTTTCCGACGGGTACCCCCCGCACCATCACCGGCGATGTGTCCAGCAGACCGCCTGAGCTGTCGATGATGGCGGTTAACGAGTACTCGGAGCGGGTGGGGTTGATGTGTGCCACGCCGACGACGAGGTAGCCGAGCCCTACGACGAACACGACGGCGAGAGCCAGTATCGATATGAGCGTGCTGCTGCGGTTCACGGCATCATTCCGATTGATCTCAACACGGTTATGAAGGATTCGGCGTCACGCCGCGCTAGGTCCCGACCATCGATGGAGATGTCCGAGAGGTTAATGTCGGGCGACCGCACGAATGGAATGAGTTTGTCGCGGATGACGCTCGTTGCCTGCTCCGTGACGGACTTCGAGTAGATGTCGGAGTTGGCGATCGAATCGATCACCGGGGCGATCCCGGCCACTGACTCCTTGATCCGTAAGTACTCCGGATCCACGATCCTGCCCGCGGACACAGCGAAATCACGCAAGTTGGCGATGAGTAACGCGACCTCGATCAGGGAGTAGCCGAGGCCAGAAAAGTTGCGTCCGCCCTTGGTCAGCATCCGGTCGATTCCCGACGGATCGTCCAAGATCACTTTCAGAGTCTGATCAGCCGACCTCAACACTACGTCGAGTTTGTCGGTATTCGAGGAGACCTCCGAGACGGTCTCCAGCGTTGTCTGATACAGGGCGTCGAATTGCTGCAAGTCCTTGGGGAACGTGGTGTTCAATGTCGAGATCGCGGTGTGGATCTTGTCGAGCTCACCGCCGCCGAGGACATTCGACATCCCGCGCATGACGTCCTCGACATTTGCTGCCGGCTCGGTCCGTGCCAACGGGATCACCGAACCCGACCGCAGCAAGGCACCCGTCGACGGCTCGGCTGGGGGAAGGATGGCAACGTAGATCTCACCAAGGAGAGTGTCCTGACGTAGCTCAGCCCGCGATTCGCCCGGCAGCTGAGTCGTGTTGTCGATGCGAGCTTTCACGACCGCATGCCCGTTCTCGTACGTGACATCTTCGACGAACCCGACGCTGATTCCCCCCGAGAGAACTTTTGCGAGGGCAGGCAAGTTGAGTGCGCTGGTGAACTCCATCTGGATGTCGTAACCGTCCGCGTCGGAGGTCGCTATCGTCGGCGGATTGTCGGCGTTGATCCCACACGATGTTACGAAAACTATCGTTGCTATCAGTGCGACCACCATGGGTCCGAGGCATGCGCGATTTACCGAGATCATCAGGCCCCTCCCCCCATCATCCCTGCGATCGTCCTCGATACATCGCTGGACCCGCAGACTCCGTTTGCCACCGGCGCGGCGCAGCCACCGACCAGGCTTCGCAAAGGCAGCGACACTGCGAACGCCTGCACAATTGACTTGGCATCTGGGTGTTTCACGATGAGGTCTGCCGTGCGGGCTGCGATCGCTACCACTATGTCCGGCTGCTCTCCCATGTCGGCGATGAGCGGAACGGCAGCATCACCGATCGCGAATATCGGGGGACCGAAATCTGTTGCGAACCTCGAGAGGATCGGAACGAACGTCCCCGCGTACTCGACTGCCGCGCCGAAGGTCTGGCCGAACGCGATGATGACCTCGATGGCACCTACGAAGTTGTCGAAGAGGGCGGTCACCTCTTTGTCGTTCTCGGTTGCCACCCCCGTCAGTGCGGCGAGGTTCCCGACGATGCTGCGAATCTGCATATCCCGCTTTGCCGGGTCGTTGATGAGCGTGGCTGAGTCCTTGATGATCCCGGCCACGTCACCCTGCGTTCCTTCTAGATTGCGGGAGACGAGCTCGAGGGACTGCAAGATCGCGTCGGTGTTCCTGCCGTTGTCCTTGACCAGGTCCTCGGACAAGTTGCTGATCGAGTCGAGCGTCTGACTGATTCCCAGCGGGGTTCGCGTCTTACTCAACGGAATGCACTGATCCGTCTCGTATCGGGCTCCATCAGAGTACGGCTTGGTGAACTCGATTTGACGTTCGGTCACGATGGATGTCGACACCAGAGTCGCGCCGACGTCGGCGGGCAGCGGAACGCTCTTGTCGATCCGCATGTCGATCCTTACACCGGACTGATCACTATTCTGGTGCACCCCGACGACGCTGCCTATCTTCTTGCCGAGCATGGCTACTGTGTTGCCTTCGAAGAGGCCCGATGCGTCGGTGAACTCGGCACACAGGGAGCGCGTGTCGTCGGACACCCTTCCCCCGATTTCCACACTAGCGACCACCACAACCACCACGGCGATCAGGAGCAACAGTCTTCGGATCCATGTAGTCAACATTTGTCGTCACCACTCGGAATGCACACACGAACCTCTGGTTCTGTGGTAGTCGACGCACCGACCGGCGCCTGGAGGAGGACGCCGAGGCGCTGAGTGATCTGATCAACCTGGGCCAGGGCATCGGAGTAGCCTGGCAGCTCTGACGACACCTTGTCGAGGAGCGTCTTGTATTGTTGGACAGACGGTTCGATTCCATCGCTGTAAGCCACGAGCGGCCTCGTGAGAAGTTTGAACAGACGACTGAGAAGGTCGAACCCGCCGCGGACGTTCTCGATATCAGGTCCCAGCGTACTGGCAAGGAAGCTGAGTTGACGGAGAAAGTCGACCAGCACCTGCTTTTGATCGGCGAAAGCGTTGACGTATTCATCGGATAGAGCGACCGCTTTGTCGAGCTGACCGTACTGTCGCTCTAAGAGTTCCATCAAACTGCTGGTGTTCCTCAGTGCGTCGGGAATGTTTGTGTTGCCGTCGGAGAACGCATTCTGCAGCAGCGACGCAGTCTGACGGAGATCGACGCCCTTTACATCGCGGAACACCGGCGTCGTCGTCTCGAGCGTGTCCGAAATGTCGTAAGTACTCGATGTCTGAACAAGGGGGATCGCCCCCGACAGCGAGGTCGGTCCTGACCCTGGGTCCAGATCGAGAACTCGCCCGCCGATCGGCGTGATCAGGCGAACCGCTGCGGTGGCATCCGAACGGACTGGCACTGAGTCGTCGAGTCGAAATTCGACTGTGATAAACGTTCCCGCGAGGTCCACCGACGACACCGTTCCCTGTCTTATCCCCGCTATACGCACCTGATCACCCGACTCCAGCCCTCCGGTGTTGACCAGTTGAGCCGAGTACACCTTTTGGCCGGGCGGTGCGATATACACGGTCCCGGCGATTACCAGACCGACCACCACGGTCACCACCACCACAGCGGCGACGATGAGGTCGCGTCTGCGTTCGGACTGGTGATGCGGTCGATTTCGACTGAACAACCTCACTTACACACCACCAATCGTTGCCCCATAAGCGCAATCGTAGCTGTATCCGGCAGGGGCAGAAGGCCTTTCGAACATCGTGCCTCAGTCGGCGTGGAATTCGTCGAAGCGTTCAGCGAGTCCATAAGGGGCTTGAGCAGTACCGCGCCATTCAGTAGCCCCTCCAACTCCCCGGGTTCTCGCGCCAGACGCTGATAGATCGTCGCGAAACTCTGGTCGTACGTTGAGTCAAGTTGCTCCCCGGCGATGACAGTTTTCTCCATGGACCGGTTGACCTCGCCTAGCGACTCCCGCAACCGGTCACTCACGCGGCTGAAGGCGTCGACGATCGATCCCAGCTGGTCGACGAGTTCGACCAGCTGCGCCGAGCGGCCTTCGAGTTGGTCGGAGACCTGGCCGAGGCTCGTCACAATATTCGTGATGATCTCAGACCGCTGGTCCCCGTAGGCGGTGATGTTGGCGACCTGCTCCAGAACAGGCGATATACCCCTCCCATCACCTTGAGCAACGCGCAACAAGTTGGACTGCAGTTCATTGATCTCGTCGGCGTTAAGCGTGTCGAACACCGGCTTGAACCCGTTGAACAAGGTGGACACATCAAATGAGGGAACGGTCTTGTCGAGCGCCACCTGTGTAAGCGCCGCCCCCTGTGTCTTTCCCTGTGCCGCACCGATCAATTCGACATATCGCTGTCCGAGAAGATTCTGATAACGCACGGCGGCGGTGGTGCTCGACGTGATCGCGACGTCGTTGTTCAGGTGGAAATGAACGACCGCGGTGGGCCCTTTCAGGCCGATCGCCGTCACATAACCGACCTTTACTCCCGCCAAACGCACACCGTCGCGAGGCTTGAGCCCAGATGCATCGGAGAAGACCGCAGACCGTTCAGAACTCGCTCCGTCCGAGCTGGGTTCGAGGATGGCGATGATCACGTAGGTGAGAACGCCGATGACTGCGGCGAACGCGACGATCTTGACGATGGTGGGAATTAACGACTTGAGCTTCATCTTCTTGGTCCTCCTGCTGCAAGCGCGCTCTGCAGCGCAGGTGACGTCTGCACTACCAGGGCGACCTGAAGTTGTACTCGCTCGCCGACTTGCGGCGTGGCGTTGTCGATGCTGTCCAGGATCTGCGGGATGGTGTAAATGGTCTGCGCGAGTCCCGATGCCGATCTGGCGACCGGCCTCGCCAGATCGAGGCCGACGTCCAGTACCGAACTCAACGCCGGGTAGTTTTCGCTCAACAGTCCTCCCAGTCCCCCGAACAGAACCTCGCCGGTGCTGTTGAGGTTGCCTGTGGCCTGTTTGATGGCCTCGTCGGTGGCGAAGAAGTCAGCGACGTCGACGTTTATGAGGATGCCCGGAACGAACGGCGTCATGAAGTCGGCAACGCCCTGGGACAGGTCTGCCGCGATCGCCAAATCCTGGCCCACTGGCCGCTGTTGAACGTCCCGAGTGAGCTGCGCGATCTGGAACATGAGCTGGCCGGCATCGGCAAACGTTTGGGAATCGTCGACGACAAACTTCACCACAGAATTGAACGCCGGCTGATCGAGAGCATCGACCAGCTTCGAGAGTTTTCGAATCAGGGTCGATACCGAAGTGTGTTCGGACTGCAGCTTGCTCACATAGACGCTGCCGCCATCACGGATGAGGACTCCCCGCCCGGGGTCGACAATCTCCAGTGCCGTCGGCCCCAGCGCGCTGGCGGACGTGTAATTCACGGCCATGCCCTGACGCAACCGGATGTCGTCGTTCACTCCGGTGAGCTCGATTTTCACATTTACACTTTGGTCGCGCCCCGACACCGAGGACACCTTGCCCACCGTGAAGCCCCGATACTTCACCTCCGATCCGCCCTTCAACCCGTCACCAACCGCGTCGGTGGTGATCGTCACTGTCGTGTTGTCTTCATATTTTCCGGTCGCGTTGCCCGCCAGAAGATAGCCGGCAACCGTCACTACGACGAGAACCCCGATCCCGCGCAGGGTCAAGTTCGCCAGTGAGGGCGCGCGTCCTGATGGATCTTGAAATACAGCCACTTGAAACTCCTAGCCCGAAATCTGGACGCCCGAATCGAAACCCCACATCAACAGGGTTAAGATCATGTCCTCCACGACGATGATGATGAGACTGCTGCGGATCGCTCGACCAGACGCGCGGCCGACGCCTTCTGCTCCGCCGCTGGCGTAGTAACCCTGGTAGCTGTGGATGATGACGACCGACACCACGAAAACGAGGACCTTGATGACTGAAAAAGCCAAATCCTGCGGTTTGAGGAACGCATCGAAATAGAAGTCATAGGTGCCAGCCGACTGGCCGTGTAGAAGGATGACGACCAGCTTGGCCGCGCCGAAACTGAGTATCAGCGTTACGATGTAGAGGGGGATGATGGTAGTGATCGCCGCGACTACACGCGTGCTGACGATGTACGGAATCGGCCGCACCGCCATCGACTCGAGCGCATCGATCTCTTCAGCGATACGCATCGAACCTATTTCCGCAGTGAGGCGACAGCCGGCCTGGGCTGCGAAGCCGATCGCGGCGATCATCGGTGCCAACTCTCGAGTGTTGGCGTATGACGAAATGAATCCCGTAAGAGACCCCATCCCGACCAGGTCTAGCGAGGCGTAGCCCTGGATGCCGATGGACGCCCCGACAGCCATTCCGAGAATCACAAGCACGATCGCGGTACCCCCGCCGACCAGTACAGCGCCTCGTCCCCAGGCAAACTCCTGTATGAATAAAAACGTCTGTCGTCGATAGGTGGTTGCGACGTGCCGAATTCCGGCGACGGTGTCGATGGTAAATGTTGTAATGTGCCCGAGCTGCGCGGGGACCTCAGCGAGGGGCGTCACAGCACGCACGATCGGACGAGTAACCGAAGTATAACGGGTGGATGGTACTGCGGTCACGTGTTCTCCGTCATCCGATGGTCTGCGGGACGAACATGATGGTCAGTTGGGTGATGAACACGTTGATGACGAAGCACGCCACCACCCCTAGGACCACGGTGGCGTTGACAGATGTAGCCACACCTTTAGGGCCATCTTTCGTGGACAGGCCCCGATGACACGCGATTGTCACGACCACGAGACCGAACACCACTGACTTGATCAGCGCTACAAGGATGTCCGCCGATGATGCGAACGATGCGAACGATGCGACGTAGCTCCCCGGCGTGATGCCCTGGACGTTGACGCTAAGGATGTAGCCGGCCACGAGACCGGTAAACACGATGAGCATGCATAACATCGGAGCGACGATGAGAACCGCGACGAATCGAGGTGCGACGAGTCGACGTGTCGAATTTAGTCCGAGCGTCTCCATGGCATCGATTTCTTCACGGACGGTGCGTGCGCCAAGGTCAGAGGCGATGGCCGACCCTGCCGCACCACCGAGCAGGAGCGCGGTGACGATCGGTGCCCCCTGCTGAATGATCCCGAGTCCACCGGCGGCTCCGGCGATAGATGTGGCCCCGACCTGCTGGGTTAGACTTCCGACCTGCACCGAGACGATGACGCCGAAGGGAATCGCGACCAGGATCGCTGGCAACGTCGTTACGGTGATGACGAACCACGTCTGTGTGACAAACTCCCGAAACGGAAACCGTCCGGTGACAATATCGCGCACGGCCCACCGCAGTGCCTGGCCGGCGAGGGCAATCGAATTTCCAAAGGTCACAAGACTGGCTGTCGCTCGACCAGCAATTTCTGTATAGATACCGGTCTCTCCTCTTCTGTCTGCGCAGCTCGTCGCGATAAGGTGTTCACACAGTATCAGGTACGTGCAGTACCTGATACATGGTTTCGGGAACTTCCGTCGGATTAATCAGCTGACAGGTTGGCGTGTCCCCAAGTGAACGGAGCCATCTCGATTTAGAGCCTTGTTGCCCATGAGCTGGGCGGATAGGACGATGGAAAACATGGCTGGACGGAAACGCAACTCTGCCGAGGACATCGTGCGCAAGCTGCGCAGTGCCGACGAACTGACCGCTGCGGGCAAGACGCAGGAGGAGATCGCGGCGGCGCTCGAGGTGTCGGCGGCGACGTTGTACAACTGGCGGCGTCAGTACGGCGGGATGGCCACCGATGCCGCGAAGGAACTCAAAGAGTTGCGCGAGCAGAACGGCAAGCTCAAACGGTTGCTCGCCAAGGCCGAGCTGGAGAAAGATGCACTGCGGGAGGTAGCGAAGGGAAGATTCTGAGCCCAGCCGCCAAGCGCAGCGCTGTCGACATGCTCGTGAACACCATGAGTCTGTCGAAACGACTGGGCGTGCAAAGCTGCTGGGCTTACCCGCTCCACCTACGCACGAACACCGATCGCCGAAACACCCGCGGACCCCGACGCAGCCCTGAGGGCCGCGTTGCGGACGTACGCAGGCTCGCATCCACTGCACGGCTTCCGACGCGACTGGGCGCATCTGAGGCACGACGAGGGGCTTGTCGGTGAACAAGAAGAAGGTGCACCGGCTCTGGAAGGAGGAGGGTCTGCAGGTTCGGATCTACCATCCCCGCAAACGCGCCGGCGTCAGCTAATGACCGCAGATCGAAGCCGATGCCCCGAAAGTGGTGTGGCCTACGGACTTTCAGTTCGATTCGACCGTCGATGGTAAGGCGATCAAGATCGCGTCGATGATCGATGAACACACCCGGCAGTCCCTGTTGAACATTGTGGAGCGGTCGATCACCGCACAGCGGCTTACCGACGAGCTCGACAAGACGTTCGCGCTGTGGGACGCAAGTGCTGCGGATGGACAACGGTCCGGAGTTCATTTCCCATGTGCTGCAACATTTCTGCCGCGACCGTGTCGGTATCTCCTACATCCAGCCGGGGACGCCGTGGAACAACGGACACATCGAATCCGTCAACAATCGACTACGGAGGGCCTCAACCGCAATCACTGGACGAGCTTGCTCGAAGCGAGGGTCGTGATCGAGGACTTCAAAGACCACCACAACCATCGACACCGGCACTCATCACTCGGATACCTCACGCCGTCCTGGGGGTCCCTCCCGCTTGCGGGGGCGTACGCTGCCCAATGCACCCACAACCACCAACCGGTCGAGGGCTGGGAGGTCGACTGAATCAACTACACCGTGGATCTAGAACACGGTGGCCCGACTTATCGGGGACCTGCCAAGGTCGCCTCGTCGAGCGTGTTGACAACGTCGGCGAGTTTGCAGATGAGGGTCATCCACCCCGCAGCCCAGCGGCTGGCGTCGTGATCTGATCGGCCCAAGGATTCGGACACTGGACCCGCTTGGAATAGGGATCTACCGACATGAGTCCAACAAGCATGAGCAGATCGCGTCGATCGTTCAGCACCGAGTTCAAAGACGAACTGTGCCGAGAGGTCATCGACTCTTCCAAGCCGATCAGTGAGGTCGCCAGGGCGTACGGTGTCGGCGACGACAGCTGCAGCACAGTGCGATGCGCCCCGTGTACCGCGCGCCATTGGACGACGGTGGGCATCATCTCGTGATGGCGGACAGCGAGCGTGAAGCAGACTCCAGGGACTCCGCCAGGATCAGCTCGAGTGCAGGCAGTCTGGCAGCCGACACGGCCACCGCAGCTGCGCGTGTTCGTGCATCGAGACCGCGTTGTGTTCCGGCGCGGGCAGTTTCGGTCCAGGCCTGGGCGCAGTGATCGGCGGCCGCCGCGAGGTCTGCGGTAGCGGGATCACCGGTCAGACGTGCAATTTCGGTACAGCCGTCGGCGAGAAGCCGACGAAAGAGCCCGCCTCCGGTTCCGGCCTTTTCGATGAAGACACCGAGACTGAACAGCAGCGTCTCGAGGTCATCGGGCGGAAGGTCGACCCAGCTCCTCACGTCGGTTGCCAGCTGGTCGACCGCGGCCAATCCTTCGGCACTGGCCGCTGGTACGTGGTCGGCTATTCCCGGTGTCGATGGGGAGCGCATGCTGGCGGCGGATCGGGCAAAGGCCGCAGCCGCGGCAGTCGACACGGGCGGCAGTGTCTGCGGCCATGCGATTCGGTACGTGCAGTGACGTGTCGGTTGTGGGAACGAGGTGGAAGATCGCGCCCGAGCCAGCGCGTCGAGCGGGATCTCCTGCACGTCGGCCCGATCGTTGTCGACGACCGAGGCAGTCCCCCCGATCTCGTCGTAGCCGATCACCACGATGTCGTGGCGACTCATCTGCAGTTTCACCCGTAAGTAGGGCAGCTCAGCGATATCGGCCCATACCAGACTGGGTCGTCCCGCATCGATGTCGTCGCGAACCCATGACCATCCCTCACCGGGATCGTCGGTCGTGAGAACCTCGACTTGTCCGCCGAGCCTGCGCGGCAAGTCGATCTCGAAGTCGGCGCCGCGGCCGACCAAGTACATCGGTGGGACCAGGTCGTTCGATCGCAGGTAGGACAAACCGAGATCACCACCCAGTGCGAACACCAACCCCTCGTCGGGTGGTCCGTCCCATCCCAGACCGTGCCAATGGAGAAGGTCTCGCATTGCACCTGACCCGCAGTGCCCTCCCATCCGGTGGGGATAGTTCTCGATCAGAGTCGTGTGGGTCACTGTGACTGCCTTTCGGGTGGATGGTCGAGCGCGCGTGTCGGCACACTCAGCTGTTCTGGATTCTGTCGAGATACGTTCGGCGAGCATCCATGTCCACGTCCGCGAGGAACACCGAATCTGTGTTCAGGGCCGCACCCAGTCCGGTCGCCAACCGCCGGGGGACGAATTTCACCGCCGCGACCATTGCGCCTGCGAGACGGGTGACGCGGACGAAGGGGCGTGGATTCTCGATCAGATCCGCTGTCGCGCGGGCGATCTCCTCCGGCTCGGCGTTGCGTAATCCCTTTGCGCCGGCGGTTCCGGCGACGAGTTCGGTGTTGGTGAACGTCGGCCGGACTGTGGACAGTCGAACCCCTGACTTGCGGTACTCCAGTCGTGCGGCCTCTGTGAATCCGATGACTGCGAACTTGGTAGCGCAGTAGGTCGCCAAGCCAGGTACCGCGAGCTCGCCGGCCAATGACGCAGTGTTGATGATGTGTCCGGTGCGGCGCGGCAGCATTCGCTGAAGAGCCAGTTTGGTCCCGAAGATGACACCCAGGACGTTGATCTCGACTTGCCGCCGGGTTACTGCATCGTCCTCTTCGTGGGCGTGGCCGGTAGGCATGATGCCCGCGTTGTTGATCAGGATGTCGAGGGGTCCGAGTTCACGTTCGACCAGGTCCAGAAACGTTGTGAACGAGTCAGGTTCGGTGACGTCGAGTCGGGTGACGACCTTCACCCCGAGTTCGGCGGCGGCCTCCTTCGCACGTGCCTCGTCGATGTCGCCGATGGCGACCCGGTGGCCTCGTCGAATCAACTCCTTCGCTGTCTGATAGCCGATGCCGCGAGCTCCACCGGTGATCGCCACCGTCCTGGCGGGGGTGTGAGGTGCGTTGTTCATCATGCTGCGCTCCTTGCATAGATATGCGACATCGGGATACGCCGTTCGGCCCGCTCTCGCGGTAGTAGCTGCGCACACGGAAGAGGGATATGGGTATCGCGCGGCGTCTCGGCCCTGGGGAGGCGTTCGGATCGGTCGTTGATCGCGCGCAGCCACAACCCCAGAGGAAGAGCGGGTCTCGTCTGTTCGGGTTACTTCCGGTGTCGGCCAGAACACGGCCACGCCGACGAGAGAGTCATGTGGCACAGCTCTGCCAGCAGGTATCGGCTCACCCGATTCGAGGGTGTCCGAGGTAGTCCGAGTGTTCACGACCGACGGTTGTCGCGGAGAGGGCTCCGACCGATCGGCAGTCGGCCGCGATACGGGGTTCAGGGCGTATGTTCTCACCGTTTGGGTTCATCGAGACTCCCGCGGCGGGGTTTCGATCCCCCGGAGTTTCGTACGGCCGGGTGCGGTGATCGGGTGCGGCCGGTGAAAACATCATCGAGTGGGTGAGCGCCCGTGAAGATCGTGGGGCCGTAGGCGTGCCGAAGCACCGTCAAGATCGCGTTCAAGGGTAGGTCGTCGAAGACTCCTCGCTCGCGGACATACTCCATGTGCTGAGCTCCGTCTGCGGTGAAGGCATGCATGAGAGCATCGCGATCGCCGTCGAATTCCACTGGCGGCACGCCGAAACGAGCGCACAACTCGACATTGAATGCCGGCGTGGCCTTCAACCACCGGCCCTCGATGTAGAGGCGACTGTAGCCGTGGTAGACGAACAGGTCGGTGCCGCCCATCAGCGCGCGCAACGTCTCGGTCTGCAGGTGATTTCGGACGTCGGCGAAGCCGAGCAGTGCCGGGATACCCGCCGCCCGGCACACTGCGGTCAAGAGCACCGCTTTCGGGACGCAGTAAGCGCGCCCGGTCTCGAGGACGAAGCTCGCTCGGTAGTGGGCAGGATCGTCCGACACGGTGTACGGGTCGTACCAGATCTGGTCGCGGACGGCGGCGAAGAGGCGTCTGGCCTTGTCACGGTCGCTGCTCGCATCCCCGATTGCCGCGGCGGTGAACGCCCGCACGGATTCGTGCTCGATGTCGAGGAAGTCAGTTGCTCCCAGGTACGCGTGTGGTGGCTGCGTCGTATGTGCCCCGGGCGGGCGGTCTGTCAGGGTCATCGCTGATGTTTCCTTCTGTGAGCAACCGGTTGCTGTTGTGTGCACAACGACCGAAGGATCGGTCAGTTGCGCGCGAGTCCGCCGAGCATCAGGTCGGCGCGTTGGACGGGGAGTCGCTGGGCGATCACCCGTTTGCTGTACATGAACTCGCGCGGGCGACCTATGCAGTCGGCGGCAATGAGCTCACCGGCCTGGAGATAGAAGCAACTGAAGTCACTGTCGCGGGTGGGGTCACCGCTGAGAACCACTTCGTCGTATCCGGTGTTGAGGCCGGCGATCTGCAGCTTGAAGTGATATTGATCTGACCAGAACCACGGCAACGCTTCGATTTTTCTGGACTTCCCGCAGGCGGTCGAGGCAGCGACTTTGGCCTGCTCTCCTGCGCTCGAGACGGACTCCAACCGTAGTCGACGGCCGTAACGGGCCATGTCGTGGCTCGCGCAGTCCCCCGCCGCCATGATGTCGGGGTCGTTGGTCCGAGTGTGATCGTCGATCACGATGCCGTTGTCGATGGCAAGACCCGCATCGGCGGCGAGGTCGGTGTTCGGCTCGACGCCGACACCGACGATGACCAGATCTGCGGGGATCGATTCTCCGCTGGCCAAGCTGACTTCGCGAACCTCACGGTCACCGGACAGGCCTTCGACCATGGCGTTCGTTCTGATGTCGACTTCCTGCTCGCGATGTATCCGCTCGAAGAACGTCGATACCTCGGGAGCAGTGACCCGCTCGAGGACACGCGCAGTTGCCTCGAGGACGGTGACCTGTAAGCCCAGTGCGCGCAGCGATGCCGCTGTCTCGAGTCCGATGTAGCCGCCTCCGACGATCACCACCCGCCGGCCAGGGCCGGTGGCCATACGGATCCTCTCGACGTCCGCTGCGGTACGTAGGTAGTAGACCCCGTGGAGATCGGCCCCGGGAACGGTGAGCCGACGAGGGCGGGCTCCCGTGCACAGCGCGAGCTTGTCGTAGGCCAGCTTCTCCCCGGTGTCGAGAACGACGTTGCCGTCCGATCGAGCGATGGCCTCCACCTGCGCGTTCAGGAGCTGAATACCTTGCTTGGAGTAGAAGTCCGTGCTGCGAATGGCGATGTCGTCGAGTACGCATTTGCCCGCCAGGTATGTCTTCGACAGCGGGGGGCGTTGATAGGGAGTGGCAGACTCGTTACCGATGAGGACGATCTCGCCTGTCCAACCTTCTTGGCGCAAACTAGCTGCCAGTTGTGCCCCAGCATGGCTTGCGCCGACGATGATCGCCCGTTGCGATGTCATGCGCTGGAAGTAGGCGTCAGGCGCACCATCATCTTGCTGATGCCCCGCACGAAATTCGACTGAACGTACTCGGGGTCGCCGACGACCTCGATGTTCTCGAAGCGGGGAAGCAACTCCTCCCACAGAATCCGCAGCTGCATTTCGGCCAGCCGATTGCCCATACACCGGTGTACACCGAATCCGAACGCGATGTGATTGCGCGCATTGGCACGATCGATGATGAAATCATCAGGATTCTCGAAAACGCGTTCGTCGCGGTTACCCGAGGCGTACCACATCACCAATTTGTCACCCTTGCGGATGAATTGTCCGTTCAGAACGGTGTCGGCTTTGGCGATTCGGCGCATGTACGCCAAGGGTGTTTGCCATCGGATGATTTCCGAGTTCATGTTGGGGATCAAATCGGGATTGGCCTTCAATTTCTCGAACTGGTCGGGGAATTGGTTCAACGCAAGAACGCCACCGCTCATCGAGTTTCGCGTCGTGTCGTTCCCACCGACGATCAGCAGGACGAGGTTGCCCAGAAATTCCATCGGACGATCGATCAGATCCTTGGTGTCCTCGTTGCTCTGCAACATGGTGATCAGATCGAAACCGGACTCTTCCCCTGCAGACCTCCTGGCTGCTTTGTCATGCCAGAGAGCGCTGAGGCCACGGGCCATGTCACGCATGCCCTCGAACACCTCGTCGTTGTCCGAGGGCCCACCGTTGGCTTGCTCCATCGAGGTTGCCAAATCGGACCAGTAGACGAGTGTGCGGCGTTGTTCGTAAGGGAAATCCAGAAGAGTTGCGAGCATCCGAGCTGTCAACTCGATCGAGACATTCTGCACCCAGTCGAACGGCTCGTTCAAGGGGAGGTCGTCCAGCACCTCCCGTACCCGCGATCGGATCAGTCCCTCCATCTCCCGGAGGTTTTTCGGTGCGACAACCCCCTGGACGGCAGCGCGCTGCTTGTCGTGGCGTGGCGGGTCCATCGCGATGAACATCTCGATATCGAGAAACCGGGGCGGGACGCCGATGACGATGAACGGTTCGGCCGAGAACACAGCGTGATTCTTGTCGACGGCCACGATATCGGCATGGCGCGTGACCGACCAGAACGGGCCGAACGGACTGTTGGGTTGGTAATGAACCGGTGCCTCGTTCCGCACGCGCTCGAAGTACGACTGCCACCGCCCTTGTCTGTAAAGAAAGGGGTTACTGAGGTCGATGTCGGCGAGCTCGACATCCTCGACCGGTGGAATGGGACTTTCGACGAAAATCTTCTTGCCATTCGTGCCAGTCACCCACCGTCGGGTCTTGTCGTACAGATGAGCGCCCTGGATCTGCAGCCCTATAGGGATGGTCGACTGGACCTTGTCGGTGATCGACTCAGAAACTTTCATGCTGTCGTGCCTGCCTTTCACACATCACAATTGGAATTCAGGTGTTCGAACGATCAGGCCATCCCACGCTTCCGAGGCCACCATCTGGCACGACAACCGAGACGTGGGTTCACGCTCGGGGTTCATCGCCAGCATCTCCTCCTCGTTGGCACCGGACAGACCCACCTCTCCTGACCACTGCGGGTCGACGATCACATGGCAGGTGCCACAGGCCGTTTCGCCCCCACAGTCTCCATCGATCCCCGGCACAGCATTGTCGGTTGCAATCTGCATCAACGATCGACCTTCGACCAAGCCCGCCTCGTGCTTCTCACCATCGTGGGCGACGAAAGTTACAACTGCCATGTCAACTCCTCAATTTTCTTCCGCGATTGATAACAGTGTCGCCGCAAACGTGAATGGCGGCCATGTTACGTAGAGTCAAAAACTTGTGAATTCGGGTCAGACGGTTCGCCCCAGAGATCCGACCTGAGTCCACTCCAGATGTGGAGTGCGACAACTCTGCGCTCCGCACGAAGGCATCGAGCGACTGGGCTCCTGTTTCGAAATGCGCGCTCACCAAGTACTTCTTTCACCGCGAAGCCGTCTCACCGGCGACCAGATGGCCATTTCGGATCTCGACGATAGGCAATCTCAGTCCACCCGGAGCGTCCACCGGAACAACGGGCGAGTTGGGGGCGATGGGATCGAGCCGCTGATACGGAAGCCCCTGTGCCGGACGAAGATCCAGCTCGCCCTTGTTCGGCCACAGTGCGGCGGACCGCTCGGCCTGCGCACTGATGGTCAGCGACGGATTGACCCCGAGGTTTGCCGACACGGCCGCCCCGTCCACCACGCTCAGCGTCGGGTAGCCGTGGACGCGGTGGTACGGATCGATGACGCCGTGCGCCGAATCCGAGGCGATGGCGCAGCCGCCGAGGAAGTGGGCGGTGAGCGGAATGTTGAACAGCTCTCCCCAGGTACCGGCCGCGAGGCCGCCGATCTTCTTGGCGATCCGCCGGGTGGCGTCGTTGCCTTCGGGGATCCACGTCGGATTCGGCTCCCCGTGGCCCTGCCTGCTGGAGATCGTGCGGCCGAACGGCCCACGCTTGGTGAACGTGGTGATCGAGTTGTCCAGGTTCTGCATCACCAGCGCGATGATGGTGCGCTCGCTCCAGTGCCGGACGTTGACGACGCGGACGAACTGAATCGGATGCGCGATCATCGCGAACACGAATTTGAGCCAACGCGGAATCTTTCCTCCGCCGTCGGTCATCAGGGTCTGCAGCATGCCCATCGCGTTCGAACCCTTGCCGTAGCGGCACGGCTCGATGTGCGTGTTGGGGCTGGGGTGGAACGAGGACGTGATGGCAACGCCACGCGTGAGATTCATCGACGGGTCCACCTCGTATTTGGCCGCTCCGACGATCGACTCGGAGTTGGTACGCGTCAGTTCGCCGAGTGTGTCCGACAGCTTGGGCAGCGCGCCGGTGTCTTTCATCTTGTGCAGCAGGTTCTGAGTGCCCCAGGTACCGGCTGCCAGAACGACATTGGCCGCGCTGTAGGTCTTCTTGCCCTTGCGGAGCCGAGCGCCGGTGCGCTCGGTGTCGACATCCCAGGTGCCGTCGGATCGGGGGCGCAGGCCGGACACCGTCGTCATCGGCACGATCTCGGCTCCTGCGCGCTCGGCGAGACCGAGGTAGTTCTTGAGCAGGGTGTTCTTGGCTCCGTGGCGGCAACCGGTCATGCACTCACCACATTCGATGCAACCGGTGCGCTCGGGGCCTGCGCCGCCGAAGTACGGGTCCGGGACGGTCTTGCCGGGCTCGTCACCGAAAAACACGCCCACCGGTGTCTGAATGAAAGTGTCGGCGACGCCCATGTCCTCGGCGACCGACTTCATCACCTCGTCGGCAGGGGTCATGTGCGGATTGCGCACCACGCCCAGCATGCGGGTGGCCTGGTCGTAGAACGGCGAGAGCTCACTGCTCCAGTCGGTGATGTGCGCCCACTGCTTGTCCTCGAAGAACGGTGTCTGCGGCTTGTAGAGGGTGTTCGCGTAGTTCAGCGATCCACCGCCCACTCCGGCACCGGCGAGGATGAGGCAATCGCGCAGCAGGTGTACGCGCTGGATGCCGTACAGACCGAGTTTCGGTGCCCACAGGAAACGCTTGAGATCCCAACTGTTCTTCGCGAAGTCCTTGTCCTCGAAGCGTTGCCCGGCTTCCAGGATCCCGACGCGGTACCCCTTCTCCACCAGCCTCAGCGCGGTGACACTTCCGCCGAAGCCCGAACCGACGATCAGAACGTCGTAATCGATTGAACTGCTCGGTGGCGTCGCCATGGCGTCTCCTTCTGGTTCTTCAAACCGGATAACTGCTCCTCGCCCCAGGGGCCTGGACCCCAGCGCAAGAGTGCGCCCCCTCGACGGTGAGACCAAAGCCGACCGCCTGCCTACCCGGGCACACTACTATACAGACGATGACTTTTTGTCCAATTAATTGACAGATGCAGCCTGCGTGTACAGATACTAGTGATGCAGCTCATCAACCACAAGCCGCTGACGCTTCCGTCACCGGCGAGCCGAACCGAAAGGAGCCGGTGCGTCAGAAGCCAGCAAGGAGGGCTCTGACGAGAAGCCGAGGTGCACAGGCGGCGGGGCAAGCCCCGAGATCGACAAGCTAGATCCGCAGCGATCGTCACCGAAATGGCGTGCCGCTCCAGAATTGAACTACCAGGGTAGGTATGACACTAAAATGATATCGACTCATTTGATGGAAACACTTGTGGACGAGATGGAGGACAGGAAGGCAGAGTTGACCGAGAATATCTCTTCATTCATAAGTGCATCAATCCATGAAATGAACGGCAATGCAGACGCAACCGGACTTCTACACACCAGTGTGAAAGCCAACATCAATGCGGCTATCGACTTCCTGGCCGACAGGACTGAGCACGACAACTTGCGAGCTCCGCATGCCGCCCTGTGCCATGCTCGCGTTCTCGCACACACGCATGTCCCGCTGACGGCGCTCGCCCGCGCTTATCACCTGGGCCAATCGAGATTTCTTGAGCATGTCCTGTTCTCGCTCTCGCGAGCTACGCACACGTTGGCCGCGAATCAACTTGCGCATCTGGTCAGCAGGTCTGCCGTCTTCATAGACCGCGTGTGTCAGGACGCATGTTCAGAATACGAAGCGGAGAAATCGAAGATACGTGAAGAAAATAGTTCTGTAAACACGGAACTCGAACGCGCAATGTCGCCATCATGCACAGATCCTTTGGACGCATACAAAATCGATTCATATTACAATCTCACAGGAAACCCTATTGCCATTGAGTTTTGGACGAATGACCGGGAACCATTCCCGAGCAAGTCCTGGCACCAGCTCGTAGATACCGTTAACGTCAGACTCGGTACGATCGGTCGACCGCAAGTCAACAGTAAAGGCGATGCCCGATCCCTGGTTTGGTTTCCGATAATTCACGCCGGAAGGATTTGCCTTGAAAGCGTTACAGACGTTCTTCAGAAGTACGGCCGAATTCGAGCAGCAATTGGAACCGTGCAGAGTGGTGAAAATGGTTTTCGGAAGACAGCCAGGCAGGCAGAGCGCGCGGCCCGCGTGGTTTCGGACGGCAAGGTCGATATCAGTCCGGTGGTAACTTTCGAGGAAGTTGCAGCCATCACTCTTCTGCTCGAAGATCCGGAAAGCCTAAGGGCTCTAGCGGAAGACTCACTCGGAGGCTTGCTTCTGGACAGTGCGCGGAACCGCTGGCTCCGCGAGACCTTGCGAGTCTACCTGGCAAACAACTGTAGCGTTACCGCGACCGCTCACGACATGACGATCCATCGCAACACGGTCAAATACCGCATCCGACAAGCAGCGAAAGAGTGCGGTTGCAAGCTGGACGATGCCGGCATCCTCATGAACCTCAGGATTGCGCTGGATGCCGCGTGGTGGACACCCAGCACAGTACTCAAATTACCCATACCGCTCGGCTCAGTAGACGCACGGTTGACGGTTTGAGCAGGGTGGCTGCGACCCGGCTCAAACCTTCCAGGTTTCCAGCGCCACGTTCGTCAGACTCCATTGCCATGCTGATTCACGATTGTTGCTATCAGAATATCGAATGCCGCATTCGGTGAAAGCGACTTGATTCGGTCATTGATATCCATTTCTTTGCCCTCGATTCCTTCACTTGTCGCAATGTTCGCCGCATTTGATTCGACAGATCCTTCGGACGTCTCCAAGATTCGACCGGCCCACACTCCGGCTGGCGAAGGATCAGTAGCAAGATACTGCTCGCAGTCGGTCAGTATATGACATTTCATGCAAGAGTCCGCTGCAGTTTTATGACGCGCAGCTCGCTGAGCAACCGTCTCGTAGGGTGGATCGGATTCGTAGTCCCACAGTTCGGGCTCCCCCTGGCAGGGTGTGACCAGCACCCGACCACGAACTGCGAGACGGTCCAATGCTCGATTCAAGGTTGATTCCTTTAAATACGGGAGCGAACTCGATACGACCTAGTTGTACGATAGCCATTCCTCATGTGTCAAAGAGGGAAGGATGAGTTGTGCATAAAGAACAAGGACTCCTTGCGACTTTGGCCAACTTGGACATATCACAGAACGGTGCCGATCCAGTACGATCGACACCACGACGACGGCTTCTTCAGGCCTCCATGAATGCAGTGGAAATCGAGGTATCGTGCTGGATTTTGTATTCTTCACATTGACACCGCTCCTACTGTTAATGTTGGCACCCGCGTGGATTCCGTTGACTTACCATGGGTGCGCGAGTCTGATCGAACGCCGAAATATTCGCGACGTGAAAACCAGCCAGATGTAGGTCGAGCTACGCAGACGAGGGGTGTGCGTAGCCGACCTCTGCAATGGAGAGCTTTTCTGACGCCACACGCCGGCAGTTGTGCCGAGTTGCATGCTCTGCGTTCGCTGCACGCCGCTCGGGAAACCTACCGAAAGAACAGATGAGTTCTTCGTAGGTGTTCGGCTCACCGCTGCGCCTGGTTCGTTCGCCCGCCGATAACGCCACTGGTCGCATCGCTGGCAGCATCGACGCGCTGGCGACAGCGACATCATCCCCCACCACCAATGTCCGAACGCGCCTAGACTTCTATTCATGAGTTCCGTCCACACTGCGCGGAGATATTGTCAAGACCTGTGGATGAGGGTGTTTCAGGCGACCTCCGTTTCGCTTGATTCGTCGGGCTCAGCGGGTGAGATGTCGATGGGTCGTTCGAGCAGCTTGCCTTTGTGGAACACCGCGCCGGCACGGACCAGCGCGACCAGATGGGGGGCGTTGACCGCCCGCCAGCGGGCTTGTGCGGCGTCGATCAGCTTGTAGGCCATGGCAATCCCCGCTGCGCGTGACCCAGGGCCCTTGGTGACCTTGGTTCGCAACCGCACGGTCGCAAACGTCGATTCGATCGGATTCGTAGTGCGCAAGTGGATCCAGTGCTCGGCCGGGTACCGGTAGAACTCCAGGAGCACGTCGGCGTCGTCGACGATCTTGGCGACCGCCTTGGGGTACTTCGCGCCGTAATCTACCTCGAAGGCCTTGATCGCGACCTGGGCCTTGTCGATGTCCTCGGCGTTGTAGATTTCCCGCATCGCCGCGGTCGCACCTGGATGAGCCGACTTGGGCAGCGCAGCAAGCACATTGGCCTGCTTGTGAAACCAGCAGCGCTGTTCACGGGTATCCGGAAACACCTCCCGCAGTGCCTTCCAGAACCCCAGCGCCCCATCACCGACGGCCAGCACCGGGGCGGTCATCCCGCGGCGTCGGCATGAGCGCAGCAGATCAGCCCACGACTCTGTGGACTCCCGGAACCCATCGGTGAGCGCGACGAGCTCCTTGCGGCCGTCGGCGCGGACGCCGATCATCACGAGCAAGCACAGCTTCTCCTGCTCCAGGCGGACCTTGAGATGGATGCCGTCGACCCATAGGTACACGAAATCGGTGCCCGAGAGATCCCGGTCGGCGAAGGCCTTCGCCTCGTCCTGCCATTGCGCGGTCAGCCGGGTGATCGTCGAGGCCGACAGCCCGGCACCAGTGCCGAGGAACTGCTCCAACGCCGCACCGAAGTCGCCGCTGGACAGCCCGTGCAGGTACAGCAGCGGCAACACCTCGGTCATCTGCGGGGACTTGCGTGACCACGCCGGCAGGATCGCCGAGGAAAACCGTTGCCGTTCACCGGTCTCGGCGTCGACACGGCGGTCGTTGACCCGCGGTGCGGTCACCGTCACCGCCCCCGCCGCGGTGAGCACGTCACGCTCGTGGTGATAGCCGTTGCGGACCACCAGCCGCCGGCCGTGCTCATCGAGATGCTCGGCGAACTGCTCGATGTATGCGGCGACTTCGGCGGCCAACGCCGCCGCGAGCATCTGCCGGGCACCGTCGCGAACGATCTCGTCAAGCAACGACCGACCAACACCGCTGTCGTCGTTGGAGGATTGCTGATCCTGAACTACCGTGAGCATGGGCGTACCTTCCCGAACCAGCGCGCCAACGCCGGTCCTGATCAGAGCTGATGGAATTTCAGATCATTCCCGGGAAGGTGCGCCCACTCACGCCGCCTCGCCGAGAACCATCCACAGGTTCTGATCATTGCTCACTGCGCGCCCTGATGGTGGCTACCGGACAGCGGCAAGCACTCTCCTTCGTGCGACCGCGTTAGACGCATTGAGCGCTCTCCTGCTGCGGCAGAGCTGGAAGTCCGTGACCATGTCCGAGGTCGCGAAGGAAGCCGGTTTGTCTCGACAGACCATCTATAACGAGTTCGGGTCCCGGCGCGGTGTGGCGGAGAGCTACGCGATACGACTGACCGATCAGCTGGTCAGTGTGGTGGACGATGGACTCTACACTTGCGTTGGTGATATCAGATTGGCGCTCGGCCGAGGTTTGGCTGCGTTTTTCGCCGTCTCCGAACGTGACCCATTGGTCAGATCGCTACGAGAAGAAGACGCATCCGCAGACCTCCTGCGGCTCATTACTGTTCACAGCACCCAGCTTGTCGAGCGAGCCGCAGATCACCTCTCTGCCACATTTCAGCGATGCTGGGTGCAAGCCCCGAAACGCCAAGCCGATATCCTGAGCACGTCCATCGTTCAGATGGCCTTGGCGTATGTCTCACGGCCCCCGACTGACGCAGCCCAGACCGCCACCGATATCGCAGACCTACTCGCTCCGTACATCGAGGGGTTCCAAGATTTTCAAGCCAATCCAGAGTTGAGCAAGACGACTCGATTCGGTCGACCGTAGCGACAGCGGTGTAGCGCCGCTAGCGTCGGTGTCACGCAATATTCCCATTCTCAAGAGAAACGAACTTCCGGACAAGAATCCGTCCAGCTTGCCACCACCTCAGTTCCTGGCGTGATCGACGAAAGTGTCGTCGCAAACGTGGGTGACGGCTATGTTCGGTGGAGTCATAAACTTGTGAATTCGGGTCAAAGGAATCACCGTGAAGCTGAGCGATGAGGGTTTGCCACCGCTTGCGTTCGTGCAGCTGCTCGAACGCCGCGCACTCGACCCTGGCGCCGCCGCGCGCCTTCGCGCGATCATGCACCGCGAAGGAACCAGTGAAGCGACGCTCATTCAGCATGACGTCCAGGCACCGATACGGTGGTTTCGGGAGGTCTATCCCGAACTCGATATCGCCCAGGCCACTCGACTCGGATTTGCGTTTGCCGAGCAGGCCCAGTTGACATCGTTCGGGCCCCTGAGTTCACCTTTGATCAGCGCTGGTTCGGTCGCCGAGATCGTCGATCTCCTAACATACCTGCCATTGATCTCCACGGCGTTGAAATCGCAGTTCCACACTGGCGACTACGGTCTGATCGTCGGGCTCACTGCGCACACAGGCGATTCCGCACTGGACTGCTTGGTCATCACCTACGGTGGGTCGGCGTTATTACGACTGCTGGACATGCTCGCCGGTGACATATCGCCGGTGACACTCCATCTGAGCTGGCCGGAGCCGACCGAGGTGAGCCACGACAAAGGTCCGGGGGCGAATCGCCGGTTCTTCGACGCTCCGATTTCCTTCGTCCACGTACCCGAGGACACACTAAACAAGGCTTGTCGGTTCTCGGACCCTCTCGCATATCGACTCGCTATCGCTGATCTGCAGCGAACACTCGCCCATCGGAGTGGGTCCATGCCATCCGCCGAGAAGGTGAGGCAACTGTTGGAAAAGGACCTCGGACAGCGAACCAACCATGATGTTGCACAAGCTTTGTCGATGTCCAGCAGCACGTTGAAGCGGCGGCTTGCCGAAGAAGGGACCACTTATAGCAAGTTGCGCCAATCGCTGCTGTACGAACGCGCGATGCTACGGCTCCTCGACCGCTCGGTTTCGGTCAGCGAGATCGCTTCTGAACTCGGATACAGCGACCTCGCCAACTTCTCTCATGCCTTCAAACGCTGGACCGGGCGCTCTCCGAAAGACTTCCGAAACCCACGACTCTCGGACGACCCGGATTCGACGTAGACCACACAGACGGGGTCAGATCGATGCCTCCGTTCGCGGCCTGGTCGATCTTCATCGCGGAGATTTCGGAGACGTCACCGCCACCCTGCCGTGAGAAGAAGAGTTTGTGCAAACCCGAGTACGAACCACTTGTCACTCGACGGTGTCGGCCGGTACGCGTGTGGTCTCCGATTCGAGAAAGTCGACGAGTGCTTCCAACAGGCTGTCCGCGCGCGTTTCGACATCGGCCAGAACGGAGTCCACGTCGTCGAGAAGACCGTGGGCGTGTCTACGCGCAAGCGTTCCGCGTTCGCAGTAGCCGGGGTCGAGTAGGACCCGCGGTACTGGATCCGGTGCCGCGATCTGCTCCGGCTGTTGTGACCGCGCAGTGGGCTGCAGGTGGGTGGGTGCCCGTCCGTCCAGGTGCATTCGCACGATGCCCGCGACCGCACGGGCGGTCAGCGGGGTCGCAGCCAACGGGGTGTGGCCCCACCGGTCGATAGGAGTCGACAGCGGCTGTTTCCCGGCCGGGTCGAAATACCGGTCGTATCCGCCGAGCCCGGCGCCGCCGTCCACGGCATCGAGAGCGTCGGCGATCATTCGAGTGCTCGGATACCGGGTCCGATGGCCGAGCACCTCACACCAGCGCTGGTACACCATCCGCGGCGAGATGCCCGTCCCCGCCAGCGCGAGGGAGGTGAGGGTATGAACGCCGCGGCCTGTCTCGACGCGAAGGGCGTCGAGACCCGCATCGGCGGTGACATCGCACGCCCGCAGGGCCGCGATGTGCGTGTACGGCAGACCTGTCGTAGCGAGCGTGAGGATCAGTGCGTCTCTGCGTGCGAACAACGCTGACGGCCAACCGTATTCGGGAAGCCGCGCGATGATTCCGCCGATCACGGCTGCCACCTCTTGCAGGCGCGACGTGCGGGCACCATCCAGCGCAGCCCGGACGGTCTCAGCGCGCCCGGGAGGAGGTAATAGATGCCGATGATGAGCGGTGTCGATCACCGCGATCCGACGGCGTTGGGTCGTCGGCGCGGCGGGGTGCGCGTGAAGGAACCGAGCAAGTGACTCCGGAGAGGCCGCCAGTGAGGGTTCGCCATGGGCGGTGCACCAGTCCTCGAACAGTGACCACGTGTGCCGATCCCGCCTCGGTATCGACGTGTTCGTGATGTCCGCTGGTCGTATCGGACAAGGGCGGTCGTCGTGGTCAGCATCTGCCCCGGTCGTCCCGTCGCCGGTCACGGGCTCGGTCGGGTGCCTGGTCATAGGCCGAGCTCGGTAACGGCGTTGCCGACCAGTGGCGCATTCTCGTGAGCGTATGTTTCGACCATTGCGGGTTGTGGTGTACCCGGTTTGGTGCATGATGGCGCGTACGTCTGCACCGTTACGGAAGGCTTGGGTGACGAATCCGGCACGCAGTGAAGCCCGCCCAGTTGGGCGACGGTGGCGGTATCGTAGCCAGCGCGACGCCGGATTGCCGCATGTACCGTAGCCCCGGACAGGGCTGTGTCGGAGAGATTTTCTCGTATGGCAAATAGGTCTCGCCCGCAAATAAGTCTCGACCTTCGAACTCGTTCCGTGAACCAGCATCAGCAGGAGCGCACGAGCAGGCGGGTCGAACCTCGTGTGCCAGCGCTCCGTCCAGTAAGCCGACGGCAGGGTGGAGTGGCCTTCGTGCGATTTCATTCTCCAAGACCGTGTCAGGGCACGGTCGGGCGTACGGCCACACCTCGCCGACACGTCTCGAGGCCGCGCAAGTATCCTCTTTCAACACCCGGGACCGTGTAGTAAGTAGGCCCGTGATCCATCAAATTCGCCCGAATCTGGTTCATCGCGCGGGCACGCGGTGCTAGCGCCGCCGTACGCACGGGAAGGATACCACGAAATGACGTACGGACCCTTGTCCCGGTGAATCCCGTCGATTGACGATGCCAACCCGCCGAAGACATAAGGATGCACAGACCGAATGACTTTTTGCCCTGCTCACAAAGGCCTCGTGGGGCCGAACCTAGTGGCACTGATAGACCGCTAGCACGCCCCACGCTAAGGACAACCACCTCGGACGAAACCCCACCAGCACACCCCAAAGGATCGGTCGAGGCGAATTCTGCCGTGATGCCGGGTGGCGCGCTCGGGCCAAAGGTGGCGCTCAAGGACCGCGCGGTGATGTACACCACACCGGCACAGTAGACGTGTCGGAGGTTACTGATGAATGGAGAATATGGATGAAAACTAAGGCTGCGGTCCTGTGGGGACTCGGCGAGAAATGGCAGGTCGATGAACTCGATCTCGACGATCCCAAGCCAGGCGAGGTGATGGTCAAGCTCACAGCCAGCGGCTTATGCCACTCAGACGAGCATCTGGTCACGGGCGATATTCCGATTCCCTTCCCCGTCGTCGGCGGTCATGAGGGCGCAGGGATTATCCACAAGGTGGGAGCCGGCGTCACCGAAGTCGAAGAGGGCGATCCCGTCGTCCTTTCCTTCCTGCCAGCTTGCGGACGATGCAGCTACTGCGCCCGAGGCATGACGAACTTGTGCGACATGGGCGCCTCCATCGTTCTGGGGCCACAGCTTGACGGCACTTACCGATTCCACGGACGCGGTGAAGACATCGGGCAGATGTGTGTGCTCGGCACATTCAGCGAGTACACCGTGGTCCCCGTGGCCAGCGTCGTGAAGATCGATCAAGGCTTCCCCCTCGACCGCGCTGCCTTAGTCGGCTGTGGCGTGACGACGGGCTTCGGTTCAGCGGTTCGCACTGGCGAGCTGCGCGCAGGCGACACCGCGGTGGTCATCGGAGTGGGGGGGATCGGCAGTAACGCAGTGCAGGGCGCGCGGATTGCCGGTTGCCGCTACGTGATTGCTATCGATCCGGTCGCATTCAAACGTGAGAAGGCACTTGAGTTCGGTGCAACGCATGCCTTCGCCACCGTTGACGAGGCATGGCCGGTGGTCGCGGACCTCACCCGCGGGCAACTGGCAGATGCATGCATCATCACCACTGGTGTAGCCGAAGGTTCCTACATTCTCCCTGCCCTTTCGTTGGTCGGAAAGCGTGGCCGAGTGGTCGTCACTGCCATTGGCCATCCGGACGAAGAATCGTTTTCCGGGTCACTATTCGAACTCACCCTGTACGAGAAGTCGATCAAGGGATCCCTCTTCGGCTCGTCCAACCCCCAGATGGATATTCCTCGCCTCCTTGAGCTCTACAACCTTGGTCAACTCAAACTCGACGAGCTCATTACCAAGGAGTATGCACTCGAGGACATCAATGAGGGCTACGAAGACATGCGTCAAGGACACAACATCCGCGGGCTAATCCGCTTCTAAACCCTGGGCTGACAGAGAGATCAGAAGAATGGCTAGCACGGAATATTCAGTCGATGTCGACCTGCTCATTGTAGGCGCCGGTCCGGTAGGTCTGTACGGCGCCTACTACGCAGGCTTCCGCGGACTGTCGGTCGCCGTCATCGACGCACTACCCAACCCGGGTGGACAGATCACGGCGATGTACCCGGAGAAGCTGATCTTCGACATCGCCGGATTCCCATCAGTAAAGGGACAAAAGCTGATCGACGGACTTCTTCAGCAGGGCGCACCGTTTCAATCGACATATCTGTTGGGGCAGCAGGCGGTTAGTCTCGACCCAGTTGGAGACCGGTGGAAGATTGCAACCAGTACAGGCTTGCAGATTCTGGCTTCGGCTGTTGTCATTACCGCCGGGGTGGGGTCCGTGTCGCCTCGACCTCTGCCCTGCGGCGAAGAGTTTGTGGGCAAGGGTGTGCAATATTTCGTCCCCCGGCTCGACGTGCTTGAAGGGCAAGACGTGCTCGTGGTCGGGGGCGGCGACTCAGCGGTTGACTGGGCGCTGGCTTCTGTTGAGCGTGCCCGATCGACAACCCTGGTGCATCGCCGCAAGCAATTCCGCGCCCACGCACACAGCGTCAAACTGTTGCAGGAATCGTCATGCCGCCAGCTCGTCGATGCCGAAATCATCTCACTGAACGGAAATGGCAGCGTCGACTCCGCCATCGTCAACGTCAAAGCCTCTACCGAGCCGGTCACGGTTCCCTGCACGCTGGTCGTCGCGGCCCTCGGATTCACGATGCAACTCGGTCCGCTCGCGAACTGGGGACTCGAACTTGAGAATCGGTCGATCCTGGTCGATACCACAATGAGGACCAATCGAAACCGCGTCTTTGCTGCCGGTGATATCGCCACATATCCAGGAAAAGTGAAACTTATCGCGGTCGGTTTCGGGGAGGTCGCCTCTGCGGTGAACAACGCCGCGGCCATCCTTCAGCCCGAAGTCGGTCTTGCACCCGGACATTCCAGCGACAATGCGCCGGTATTCGCAGCCATCAGCTAGAAACCCGGATCGGAAAGGAGCATCGTCATGGGCTTCGTCATCGGCGAAAATTGTATTGACATCATGGACAAATCCTGCATGGAGGAATGTCCGGTCGACTGCATCTACGAGGGCGGGCGGATGGCGTACATCAACCCAACCGAGTGCATCGACTGTGGCGCGTGCGAAATCGTGTGCCCGGTAGAGGCGATCAAACCCATGCAACGTCTGGCCGACAAGTGGAAGCCCTTCAAAGAAGCGGCTGCCAACATTTTCGAGACCATTGGGAATCCCGGCGGCTCAACCACAGTCGAGGAAGCACTTGAGGATCCGGAATTCGTCAAGAACTTTGTCAAAGACGACTAACCCGGCGAGTCACGCCACCGACACGCTATATGCATCAGTCGTCGCGGAACGCGCGGCGACATCACCGAAAAAACTGTTAGGAGCAGAGTATGGAGCGCTCGATCACACACAACGGTCGGACCGGTTTCGGCAGCCTTACCCCAGGTGGCCTGAAACTCGACAACTTCCCGATGAAACTTTTCACCAAGGGTAATGGGAAGGTCTGGAATCCGGCGGCCATCGACTTCACCCAGGATGCGGTGGATTTTGCCGCAATGAGCGCGGACGAACAGCGATTGACCATGGTGCTGGCGTCTCAATTCATCGGCGGCGAGGAATCGGTGACTCAGGACCTGCAGCCGTTCGCGGCGGCAATGGCTGCAGAGGGGCGCCTCGGTGACGAACTGTACCTGACACAGTTTATCTACGAGGAAGCTAAGCACACCGAGGGTTTCCGGCGCTTCTTCAATGCCATTGGCCACGAGAATACAGATCTGCACCAGTACGTCGAGTACAGCGACGCGTACAAGCAGATTTTCTTGGACGAATTGCCCAGTGCTCTATACACCCTGACCGAGGACCCATCCCCGGCGAACCAAATACGGGCGAGCGTGACGTACAACCACGTCGTTGAGGGTTGCATCGCTCTGACAGGCTATTTTGCGTGGGCCAAGATGTGTCAACGACGGGGGATCTTGCCCGGTATGCAAAAGCTCGTCAAACACATCGGTGACGACGAGCGCAGGCACATGGCGTGGGGAACATTCACGTGCCGCCGTCACATTGCAGCTGACGATCGTAACTGGGACGCTGTCAGTGACCGCATGCAGGAACTGCTCAATCCTGCGTTGAACCTAATCGTCAATCTCTTCAGCGAGTACGAGGATCGCGGAATTCCGTTCGGCATCACGATCGACGAGATGACCGACTACGCACTCGACAAGGTCAACCGTCGACTCGAATCGATGGAGAGTGCTCGCGGTCTAGATCCCGCGGGTATCGATCTCGACTACTCCCCCGCCGATTTGGAAGAACGCTTCCATATCCAGGATCAGAAGGCAATCGCTGACGCCATCGCACAGGACAAGAAACTGGTCGGCAGCTAGGCTATTTAGACCTTGGGGGGCTGGTCTCGACCAGCCCCCCAAGTCCCTTCAATCGCCGCCCCGTTAAGCCTGGATACACCGATCCAAATAGTGGCCGAACGCAAGTCGTAATGCGAAAAGCCTTGCCGTAGTGAATGAACAAGATTTCCTGAAGATCACATTCGGACGCAGCGAAGAGCACCTCGCAGATGCAACTATCTCAACCCCGACCATCGCAACTTCCAGATTCGACGACCCGAATCTTGTTTCCACCGTATGGCTGGGCCCCAGTGGTCGCGTTGGCCGAGCGACCCGGACTGCTCACCTGTCCGTACCGACTGATGCAGGCGCCAATGCCGGCCGAAGATTGATCACTCGGCGGCGCTCACGTCGACGGCACAGCTAGGCTAGCATGTTGCCATGGCGATCCTCCGCCACGGAGCAATGAAATCGCTATTCGACCACCCTTAGGCACCTTCGACGTCGGGTTCGTGCCTGCGCAAATTCGCCTTCGGGCACGCGCGCCAACTCGACGCCGTGGCGTCACGGTTTCTCTGCGGACTCGCTGAAATCGCCCTGACTGCCGGCGACGGCGGTCGGGTGCTAATCGACATCAACGACTCGATCATCGAAGTCCACGGCCACAGTTCAACAAGGACGCCCACACCGCGCCAACGATTGTCAGACAGACGGCTGAGGAAAGGTTCGTGCGGTTCCTCCCGAGAAACGGCCCGAAGGATCGCCGACAATGGCGCTGATCCCCAAAGGATATCGAAGCCATTACGCGCAAACTCCGCGTTTTCCGGATATCCCACTATCGGTGCGGCAGTTCGGGGAGGCTCTGTCAACGACGGGTTGGAATTGGTTCTGGCCCACTTTCCGTGACGGCTCCACCTTCACGCCGCGTGTCGTTCCGATATGACGTGGACCGTGTGGGAGATGATCGTTCTGATGTCCTGAGAACTGGTGTGACCTGCGTGCATTTCTTCCGCATCTGGCGGGTGTCGACATCGATTCGGTCGATGTGACCGCAGGCGGAGTCCGTATTCGGGCGTCACCGTTGTCGACGTTGGCGAGCTGCCCGACGTGCGGTGTTTCCTCGAAACGAGTGCACAGTCGGTACGAACGAATGCTCGCCGATACGGCTATAGCTGGCCGATCGAGTTACGTTGTCTTGCAGGTACGTCGACCTATGTGCTCGAACACCGGCTGTGACCGACGCACATTTGTCGAGCAGATCGACGGACTGACCAAGGCTTACGCACGGACCACTCCGCTGCTACGCGGAACCCTCGAGAAGATCGCATTTGGCATCTGCGCTGGGCATATATGTCGGACGCTCTACCCTGTTGCGCCTGGTCCGAGCGCTACCTGATCCGCCCACGACCACTGTCGAAGTGCTCGGTGTCGATGATTTCAAGCTGGGAAGGCGACATCGGTACGGCACAGTTCTGATCGATATGGACACTCACCGGCCCGTCGATGTTCTCTTACCAACCGGAAAGCCGAAACAGTCACCAAAATGGCTCACCGAACATCCGGGAACACAGGTGATCTGTCGTGATAGCGCTGGCGCGTATGCCGAAGCCGCCCGTGCCGGAGCGCCCGAGGCGATCGAAGTCGCCGACCGCCGGCACCTATGGCACAACCTCGCCGAAGCTGTGAGGAAAACCGTTGCAGCCCATCATAATTGCCTGAAGAATCCTGAGTTCGAGCCTGAACCTTCGATCGAACGCACCGCGTCGAAACAACTGAAGCAGGTCGCCGAGCAGGTACACACCACCCGTCCGGAGAGTTCAATGCTCGTCATCCGCACGAAGAATCGTTTCCAGGCGGTCGAGACTCTCAAGAACGAAGGCATGGGAATCCGAACTATCGCACGGCAACTCGAACTGGCACGGGAGACCGTTCGTCGTTTCTACTACGCGAACAGTGTCGATGAGTTGTTGGGGCATCGCGAGCCGGCCTGCCAACTATGTTGGACGAGTTCGCCGAATATCTTCACGAGCGTTTCAACGACGGCCATGCCTACGCTGCTGCACTTTACGAAGAACTTCAAGAATTGGGATATCGCGGCAGCTATACAGCTCCGTTCTGGATTACCTTCGCCCGTTTCGCAGGATAGGGGCAGCTCCACCGTCCACACCGAAAGGTGCCGAAAGTGCGGCGGATCACCTCGTGGATGCCGCGGCATCCCGACAACCTCACCGACGATGGGCAGATCAGGCTCAAGCAGGTTCTCGCCAGCTGCCGGCACCTCGAAGCAACTGCAGGCCATGTCAAGTCGTTTGCAGGGATGCTCACCGGACGCCTTGGCAAACAATTGAACCTGTGGATGTCGGCCGTTTCGGCTGATGATCTGCCGAACTTGCATCGGTTCGCTCGAACGAGGCCAAGCCGATACGTCGGCTTTGTGGGTCGGGCGACGTCAGGCAAAGGGTCGTCCGTTGCGCTACCCAGCTTTCGAGGCGTCGTTTCGGGCCACTGCGACTCGGCTCGGTGTTCATGCGACATCGCACATGTTTCGGCATACGGTGGCTCAGTTGCTGGTCGACACGGCGGGACTGCATGTGGCACAACAAATCCTCGGACATCGGAATGTGTCCACCACTGCCGATGTGTATGCCTATGTCGATGAGAAAGCTATGTTGAAGGCGCTCGTGGAAAGTCGCTCGCCGTCAGCGGAGCGCGCACCTGACTGTTGTGGAAGGAATCCGGACGTCGGTATGCGCGACTACGCCCCGGAGACAATTGCGGCATTGGACGATCTGGGAGGGTGCCGGTGAACGCGGTCAGCCTTCAGATCGATCGGGACCTGCGCAAAGAGCCATTCGAACCCGATCGGGTGATGGCTGCCGTCAGGGAAATGGTGCGCACCTGGGACTGCGGACCGCGGCGCCGACAGCACGTCATATCGGATACGGCGGCGATACTTACGAACACTCCTGCGCAAGAGGGTATTTCGTTGCAGCAGTGGTGGCTGATAGCCGAGGAACGGTGCACCGTCTCGGAGGGGCGGGCATTGGTGCTCGGCCGTTTCGTTCAGCCGACATGACCGTTCATCACATCCGCCCGGATTCCGCAGAACAAGGCACGAGCCATCGGTGAACCCGCCGGACGAATCGCTGCCCGCGAACTCGAAGTAGAATGACTCCGCAAGGCACTACGACGAGCCGAAGAACTCAACGACGACGTCGCCACCGCCCTCGAATCCTTCAGCTGACCAACACAGCATCAAACTCTTGAGACAAGACCTCGTCGATGATCAGTTTGTAGCGGCGAATCTTCTTCAGTTCCGCTTCGATCCGGCCTGCATGGTGTACGGCACCGAGACGAGCAATCCAGTTCGATGCCGTGTCGAAGAGGACGGAGTAGCCGGCGTGGGCCGCTTTTGCGCCGAGTCCGATTGCTATGTGTGTTTTGCCGATGCCGGGCGGGCCGAGCAGGATCACGTTCTCTGCCTTCGCCACGAATGTTTCGGTGGCCAAGGGCGCCAACACCTCACGACGTAGCGATGGCAGGCGGTCGAGGTTGAAGTCCTCGAGTGTTTTCACCGCCGGAAAGTGCGCAGTGCGGATCCGCATGATGGCACCCTTGGATTCGCGCTCAGCGACCTGCTGTTAAAAACAGCGCTGCAAGGTATTCCTCGTGTGGGACCAGTTCTCATCCCGCCCCTGGGCTGCGAGATCTTCCCAGGTTGCTCCGGTCGTCCGCGTTTTCAGTACCCGGGTGAGGTGGGCGATCATCGACGGCAACCCATCGGATGATCCTGCCGGCTTCGTTGGCGTTGTGGTCTTCGAACTGGTAAAGGTAGCCACTTACGTTCTCGCTTTCGTTGTGGGAATGCAGAAATCGACCCTGAAAAGGGCGTCATAGTCAGGCAGAGCACGCAAGGCGGCCCGGTGCCCGTCGAGATGGTGGCGGTCGGCGTCATGGTGACGTCGCTGGTCGGCGGTGAACTGTTGCCGCAACTGCGCGGCCGCCTGGACGTGAGCCGGATCGGTAACCACGGCATGTTCGCCCAGGATCGTCGGTAAGAGCCGACGACCTGTCCCTCGCAGGTGACCACCACCTCGTTCGGGTGATGCGGCGACGTCGACGAACCTGCCGATCACTCGTGGGTCGACGGAGTAGTCTACTGCATCCATCCTGATGTAATAGTCACGGGCCAACTGGATTCGGTGGTGCAGTCCGATCGGCGGGTTCACCGGCGGCGGTGGAAGCATCGCCGAATAGTCCGTGTCGAGCAGGTCGATCGCGCGGCCCCCGATCGAGCGAACCATCCGAGAGTTGGCGCGTAGGAACCAGTCGCCGAGTTAGTCGTTGAAGTCCTCGGGGGAAGCGAACCGGCGGCCAGGCGGAAACGAGGTCTCGAGGTAGCCGTTGTGCCGTTCGACTAAGCCCTTGTACTCGGGGTCCCGCGGTGGAGCGAGTTTGATCTGCGTGGCCAATGTTCCCGCGAACGCCACCGCTGGAGTGATCACCCTTCCAGTGCCACCGATCGCCGAATCTCTATCCCACAGCAGTGTTTTGGTCACTCGACCGATCTTCGCGACCGAGGTCCACATTCCCGAGAGAATACCCCCGCCCTGCCTCGAAGGAATCATCGATGCGGTCGTGAACCGTGAGAACGCAAATGTCATCACCCGCACAAGGCAGGATTCGTTCTTGCCCGGCTGCGACCGGGATTCTCGTCTCTGGGAACCAGAGATCGTATTGGGTGAGTTGACCAGGCTCCTAAGTGATTCGGTCGGCGGAGTCGATTCCCTGGTACTCCGGCCGGATCTGTCCCACCCGATCATTGAGTGTGGTCAGCGAATGTTCCCAGCCGATCCGTTCGGCGATCACCGTCGCGGGCATCCGCGGATACTCGGACAGCAGTTGCCTGATCTGTGGCTCGACTCCATCGGCGAGTGAGCCGCGTCCCCCGACCCGGCTCTGGCCCTGCGCGCGTAACGCAGTGCGCCCGGCGTCCCAGGCGATGCCCATCCGTCGTGCGATTTCCTTGATCGGTGTTTCTTCGCCGCGCTGCAGACGACGAATTTCTGCCCAATCCTCCACTGATATCACCCTCCTAGCATCGGAGACGGTCAATCCCAATCCGTCGCTAACCCCAACGGTTCAACGTGTGGCGCTCCACGCATTCTTCACCCCCACCGACCTCGCAGACATCGACACTTGTTGCGGCCGATGGAATCCATCGCCGGCATACGATCATCGAGCAAGTGCATGCGGATCTGGAGAACTCCGTGCTCGCACACAAAGCCCACAGTGCGTTTTGCGCGAATGCCGACTGGCTCGTCTGCGCTGGAATGGCCTTCAACCGCACGCACACTGCAGCGACACTAACCGGTGACTCCGCACTGGCGAAAAGCGAGCGCCGGCGCCATCCGCCGGACGGTGATCTCGGTCCCCCAACGGATCGCCTAACTCCGTCCAAAAACTGACCTTGCACCTCCCGCCGGGCTGGCCGTGGGAGAAACCGTGGACAACGTTGTTCGAGAGCATGTTCTACCGCCCCGATCATCGCCTGACCGGGTCCGACTCTTGCGCGCCCACGTTGTGAAGATCCAGTAGGACGACCCGACAGCTGAGGTCGGCTGATCGACCACGCTCACAGCTCATCCGATGGCGCGCAAGATAATTCACAACGACGAATCATTACCTCGGTGCATCCAGGAATCGGCGTCGAGTAGCCCATAGCGACCCGCCATGGCCGCTGCTTCGATACGATTTCGCGCCCCTACCCGTTGAATAAGTGATGCGACCATCCTCTTGGCTGTTCTTTCGCTGACATGCACTCGCTCAGCGATTTCCGTTGTCTCCAGACCATGAGCGAGCAGGCTCCACAGTTTCACTTGTTGTGGACCGAGCTTGTCTAGGAGATCATTCTCGGGCTTGCGACTACTTCTGAGTATTTTCTCAAGCACGCCCGCCTCGACGACTTTCATTCCGGCCGCAAGGGCGAGTAGCGGGGCCACGAGCGCGTCCGCGTCGGACGACTTCGCCATGAACCCGTCCGCACCGCTCCGCAATGCACGTTCGGCCAAGGCGAGGTCCTCAGTGCCCGAAAGTGCCAAGATCCGCGTCGTAGGATAGGCGGCACGGACTGCTGCGATGGCCTCCAATCCGCCTCGTGGTGGCAGAGTCAGGTCAATCGTCACGATGTCCGCTCGGTTCTTCCCGACCAGTGCGACTGCCTCATCGCCGTTCGTCGTGGTGCCAGCAACATCGAAAAGGTGGTCAGCCCTGACACCTAACAACAGTTCGAGCCCCTGAGTGAAGAGCGCATGGTCGTCCACGATAACTACGACGAGTGGGGTACCAGACATAGATTGTAGTGTGACATGCCCGACAAGTACGCGATGCTATGCGGGCTCTCACCTAGAGAATCTGAAGGGATCGACTCAGCGCAGCCTTGAGGAGCAACGATCATGTTCAGAGGGTATGACCCTATCGCGGGAGCTGCGATAAAGCCTGTTCATTGGAAGGAACCCGAGCGAGTAATCGCGGTGCTGCGAGTTCTCGTCATCGGCAGCATCACCGTGGTCGTAGCTTTCGGAACACCGATAAACCGTACATACCTGCCGATAGCGGTGCTCGGTCTCGGGTTCGCCTTCACGTATGCCAGTTACATTTTGATTGCCGATCTGCAGGGCCTGCGCCAACTACCCCAGGATGTGGTCGCGGCCCTCGACGGGGTGGCGTCGGTGACATTGGCGGCCGCAACTGGTGGAGCAATGAGCCACCTTGTCGCAGTTCTGCCTTTGGCGATCGTCGCGATCGCGATACGCCAGGGGATTCGGCACGCCATTGCCGGCGCCGCGTGCGTGGGTGCACTATTTGCCGTGGTTGCACTCGCCATACCGCTGCCTAGTGCGTCGATGGCGTACCGCATAGAGACGGCATGGTGGTGGTGCGGTTACCTAATTATGTTCGCAGTCTTGACCGGCACCCTACGGAGCCTCCTCGATCGTGAACATGACCGAGCGGTCCAGGCGAGGGCCGAGGCGCTCTCGGAGCATCTGACAATTGTCGAGGAACGCGATCTCCGAGCCAGACTGCTCGAAGCCCAAGCGATGCGAGATGATGGGCTGAGGATCGTACTGCACGAATTCCGCACGCCGATATCGTCATTGAGTTCGTTGGCTAACTCCCTCGCCACCCCGGGCCGGTTTGACACCCAGGCCCAGGAAAGGGCCATCAGTCTGATTGCAGCACATAGCCGGCACCTCACCGACATGCTCGACAGTTTGGCCGATGTGGCGTTGAGTACGGGCGATCCCACCGGCGTCGCCCGCGTGCGGCGCATCGCATTGGACGAGCTTGCCCACGGGTCGCTCGCAGCGGCTGGCATCTCGCGCGCGAACAGCAAAATCACCATCACACCGCCCGGTGCCGTGGTCCACTGCGATGCCCACCGACTACAACGTGTCATGACGAATCTTCTCGAGAATGCGCGACGATACGGTGCGGACCATCCCGTGGAACTGTCCCTGATCTGCACCCCATCGTCCCTGAAGGTCGAAATCGGCGACCGCGGACCGGGTTTGACCGATGACGAGGCCACCCTGGTTACCCGCAAGTTCGTTAGCCTCGGCGAGCGCAGAGGCACGGCGGGGCTCGGTTTGTGGATCGTCGCGGAAATATCGAGCGCGATGGGCGGTACCTTTGTCTTGGTACCGCGCCCGGGGGGAGGACTGATCGCCCGAGTCGTCATCCCACTGGACAGCCCTCCGGAGATCTCAGCACGCGTCGACCCACGCTGACGCGACTCCCGCACGCCGTAAGTGCAGGAAACGGTCCCAGTCTCAAGCCACGATTCCAACTGGTCAAACAGCACCGGCCTGCCTGACTCGCCTGCCTGCACCGCTCACCACCTTACGGAGAGCTTCTGCCCAGTCGATGCCGTCAATCCGGGTCCTGGTCACATATAGCTTTGCCCGTGAAAGCTGGCACCACCCCGCGACCAGAAAGCCTGTCACTGCGGATATTTCATCCCGATGCACCAAAACCAGCCCCTTTGCAACGCACTTTTCTCAAGCCTCGCACCGGCCCCGGATTGCCCGCAGTGACGGGATCCGCAGCGGTAGTCCTCTCGTGCATTATGGGCACCTCCCGCCCGTCCGCCAACTACCCGCTCGTCGGAAGCTTCGGGCCTTTCATCGCGGCCGCCGACGGCCCGCTCGGGCCATCCATGGCCCGTATGACCCGCGCAAAGACGTGACCTGGATCACCAGACTTGACCCCTAGTGCGCCGAAGTCCGGCGTCCATAAGCAGGAGATTCGATGACCACGATCATCCCTGAAGGCACGGCACCGTCCTTGGATGGTGCCGAGGAGAGTATCTTCATAGCGGGACAGCGCCGCCCAGCGTTGAGCGGCAACACTTTGGATACTGTCGACCCAGGAAACGGGAAGGTCCTGACCCGGATCGCGCTGGGCACCGGCGATGATGTCGACGCCGCTGTGCGCTCGGCCCATTCCGCCCAGACCGAATGGGGTGCGCTTAAGCCCACTGCACGTAGTCGTGCGCTTGCGGAGCTTGCGCACCTCGTCGAGCAAAACGCTGAGGAGCTTGCCACACTCGAAACCCTCGACAACGGTAAGCCCCTCACAGAGTCCCTCTTCCTTGACCTGAGCATCGCAACGGAAGTCTGGCGTTACTACTCGGGTAGTCCATCCCGGTTGACCGGCGATGTTTTGCCGGTGTCGCCACTGGTGGGCGAGGCCCTGACGTATACTCGGCGGCAACCACTCGGTGTCGTCGCGGCCATCGTCCCGTGGAACTTCCCGCTCCTTATCGCCAGCTGGAAGATTGCGCCCGCTCTGGCCGCTGGTAATGCCGTCGTCGTCAAGCCGAGCGAGATGACCTCGTTGACGACGGTGCGGCTCGCAGAATTGGCGATCGAGGCAGGGCTACCTCCTGGCTTGTTCAACGTCGTAACCGGCTTGGGTCACGAAGCGGGACAAGCACTCGTAGAACATCCCGGTGTAAACAAGATTACGTTCACCGGGTCGACTGAGACGGGTCGGCGCATCGTTGCCGCCAGTGCCCGCAACCTTGCGAAGGTGACGCTCGAACTCGGTGGCAAGTCCGCCAACATCGTCTTCGCGGACGCAGACCTCGATGCAGTGGTCGAGGGTGTCCTGACTGCCATCTTCGTAAATCAAGGACAGGTCTGTTGCGCTGGTAGCCGCCTGTTCGTGCACCGCAGCATTCATGACGAGGTGGTTGCCAGACTGGTAGAGGCGACACAGAGAATCGTGACCGGTCACGGCCTCGACGATGGCACGCAGATGGGACCATTGATCTCGGCAAATCAGCTCGACCGGGTCGAAGGTTTTGTTCAGGCCGCACTCGCGGAAGGAGCGGTCCTGCAAACCGGCGGCAACCGCTGCTCGGACTCCGCCGGCTACTTCCTCGAGCCCACGATCTTCACCGGCGTGACCGACCACATGCGTATCGCCCGCGAGGAAGTGTTCGGCCCGGTTCTGTCGGTCCTTGCATTCGATGACGAAGCCGAGGCAATCGCCCGGGCGAACTCGAGTGAATACGGACTCGCAGCCGGCGTGTGGACCCGTGATGTCTCACGCGCACACCGGGTTGCGCACGCACTCGACGCAGGGACGGTGTGGGTCAACATGTACAACATGCTGGACCCAACCTCGCCTTTCGGTGGCTTCAAAAATTCCGGGTATGGACGTGACCTCGGCGAGGAAGCGCTTCTCGGCAATACCCAGACCAAGTCGGTCTGGATAAATCTCGACTAAGGAGAAACACAAATGGGCATCTTCAAGAACGCCGACGATGTGTACAAGTATGTCGGCGGTGTATTCAATCAGGGAGTTTCGGATCCCGAATTGGGACCGAAGTTTGCGGAGTCGGGTGTGACTCTTCGGATTACGTACACCGACCCTGATTCGGTGATCACGGTCGACTTTCCAAACGGTAAAGTTTACACCGGAGTGGATGTCGGGCCCGACCCGAACGTCGAACTGTTCATGTCGGCCGACAGCGGAAACAAGTTCTGGCTCGGCAACCTCAATCTCCCCGTCGCCATGGCGAAGGGCACGGTGCGTGCCAAGGGGCCAGTGCCGAAGCTTCTCAAGATCATCCCTACAGCGAAGACACTGTTTACCCCGTACCGAAACATGCTTGCCGTCGACGAGCGGACTGATCTGCTGAACGCCTAGCCGTGTATGGGAGCGTGGTGCGTCAATTTCACCGCGCCGCGCTCCCGTCGACAAGTCCCCCTTTTTTCTGAAACCTGGAGACCCCGTGCTTAGTACGATGCAAAACTCCCCACTGCTGGTCCGCGAGATACTGCTACACGGGCAGCGCATATACGGGAACTCCACTGTCGTGACCTACGAGCCGGATTCCTGCCGTCGCACCACATTTGACGAAGTAGCCCGCCGTGCCGAACGCCTCGCCAGCGGGCTGACCGAAATCGGAGTTTCTCCAGGCGACCGGGTCGCCACGCTTCTGTGGAATACGCAGGAACATCTTGAGTGCTACCTCGCGATCCCCTCGATGGGTGCCGTCCTCCACACCCTCAACCTGCGACTGACCCCAGAGCAGTTGTCGTTCGTGATTAACCATGCTCAAGACAAAGTCATCATCGCCGACAGGACTACTCTTCCGCTACTGGCCCGAGTACTCGACCAGCTCACGACCGTCGAGCATGTAATCGTCGTCGGCGACACCGACCAGCTACCCAACAACCGATACTTTCACTACGAGGACCTCCTGACAGTGTCCCGCGCACCATACGTGTGGCCGGATCTGGATGAATCGCAGGCCGCGGCAATGTGTTATACAAGCGGCACGACGGGCGACCCGAAGGGTGTCGTCTACAGTCACCGCTCGACGTACCTACACTCCATGGCATCTGCCGCAGGGAACGTCTTCGGTCTCACCGAGCACGACATCGTGCTTCCAGTAGTACCGATGTTCCATGCGAATGCGTGGGGATTGGCCTACACATCATGGCTTTCCGGGTCCGATATGCTCTTACCTGGCCGCTATCTCCAGGCCGATCACCTGGCAAAGATGATCGAGTCCGAGCGACCCACCCTCGCCGGCGCCGTACCGACAATCTGGAACGATCTCCTCAGCTACGCCCGAACACACAGCACAGATCTGAGCAGTCTACGACTCGTCGCGTGTGGAGGATCCGCGGTTCCACGCTCTCTCATCGAGGGCTACGACTCCGATTTCGGTGTCCGCATCATTCAGGCCTGGGGAATGACCGAGACCAGCCCGCTCGCAGCGATAGCTCTGCCACCGAAGGGAAGCGCGCCGGAAGACGAAATGTACTGGCGATCCAAGACTGGCCGAGTGACCGCGGGCGTTGAAGCGCGTCTGGTAGACGACTCCGGCAACGAGGCGCCCTGGGACGGAAAGTCGATCGGCGAGATCCAGGTGCGAGGGCCATGGATTACCGCGGCATACTACGGAGTCGACGCAGCCGACAAGTTCGCGGACGGATGGCTGCGCACCGGCGACGTCGCCCATATTGACCCCCGCGGATACATCCAGATCACCGACCGAACGAAGGACGTCATCAAGTCCGGCGGCGAGTGGATCAGTTCGGTCGACCTCGAAAACGCCCTGATGGGACATCCGGAGGTCTTCGAAGCAGCCGTTATCGCCGTACCCGACGCCAAGTGGGAAGAGCGGCCGCTTGGCTGCGTTGTGCGCACCCCGGGCTCGACGATCGGCACCGATGAACTGCGCACATTCCTGAACGCACAGGTCGCACGGTGGTGGATTCCCGAACGCTGGGCATTTCTCGAGGCGGTGCCCAAAACCAGCGTCGGAAAGTTCGACAAAAAGGCGCTGCGCGCGCTGTACGCCCGAGGTGACATGGAAGAGCAACTCTCGACCCGCACAGCGCAGCTCAGTCATGATTCACCCAACGCCGACGGTACTCGGAGCCTCCGGCAGGGATCCCTCGGATAGCACGATCGGACCGTCACAAGTGGTGACGGCTTTCATTGGGTCACCGGGCTGTGCCGGGGTTCCCACAGTCGCGGGAACCCCGGCACAGCCCCTCTTCACCGTCGGTGTGGACCGCACCCCACTGGTACCGAGCGCCGAAAAGGGGCCCATCCCAGTCAAACCCGGCCGGAGGCGTCTCTGTCGACGCGAATCGAACGCTGCGGCATCCGTCGACACACTCATACACAGGCACTCATCATCGCGGAGGACTACGTGCAACTGCTGGACAGATCCCGATCGGCGGGCGAGAGTGGCGCGAAGGCTTTGGCCGCCTTACGCGTGGCACCCCGTGCGGTCGGTGCTTTCTACGCCACGTCCCTTGAGACGTTTCGCTTCATGTTTCGTCGCCCCTTTCATCTGCGCGAATTTCTCCTGCAGGCGTGGTTCATCGCCAGTGTGTCGATCATGCCGACTCTGTTGATGGCGATCCCCTTCTGCATGATGTTCGTCTATCAGATCAACATCCTGCTGGCAGAGATCGGTGCCGTGGACCTCAGCGGTGCGGGTGCCGGTGTAGCCATCGTTCGCGAAATCGGGCCAATCGTCACAGTCCTGGTCGTCGCGGGCGCCGGATCGACCGCGATCTGCGCGGATCTCGGCTCTCGGACGATCCGCGAGGAAATCGATGCGATGAAGGTCCTCGGGATTGATCCCATTCACCGGCTTTGTGTTCCGCGAGTGTTGGCCTCCATGGTCATCGCGATGTTCCTCAACGGCCTGGTCTCGTCCGTCGGTCTGGTGGGAGGTTATATCGCCACCGTGTACATGCAGGGCGCGTCGCCCGGTCAGTACGTCACCTCGATCTCCATTCTGACCGGTCTCGGGGACTTCTTCGTCGCCGAAATCAAGGCCGCGGTGTTCGGGATGCTCGCCGGACTGGTCGCATGCCACCTCGGCTTGAACGTACGAGGAGGACCGAAGGGCGTCGGTGACGCCGTCAACCAGACAGTGGTCTTCAGCTTCCTGCTGCTGTTCCTGGCGAACTCGGTGATCACGACTTTGGCCTTGCACTGAACACGTTTGGACAACTGACAGAAACCGAACGACAAGAATGACGGGAATCTCGTGTCGATAGCCAACAAACCTACGGTTCTCCGGGGAACCGGAGCCGCCGCGATCAAGTTGATTGATGCGCCGGTCAGCCATCTCGAGGAGATGGGCCGACAACTCTCCTTCTACAACCACACCATCGCGTCGATTCCGCGGACCCTTCGGCGCTACCGCGCTGAGACCGTCCGCCTCCTCGCCGAAGTGAGCATGGGCACCGGAGCCCTCGCCGTAATCGGCGGCACCCTCGTGGTCATCGCCATGCTCACCGCCGCCGTGGGATACGAGGTCGGCCAGCAGGGTTCAACCTCGCTCGGCCACATCGGCCTCGGCGCCCTGTCCGGTTTCATCTCTGCCTTCTTCAACACCCGCGAAGCGATCCCGGTGATAGCCGGCATCGCACTGACAGCGACAGTCGGCGCCGGTTTCACCGCACAGCTCGGGGCCATGCGCGTGAGCGAGGAGATCGACGCAATGGAAACCATGTCGATTCCGTCACTGCCGTACCTCGTCACCACAAGGGTGCTAGCCGGCGTGATCGCAGTGATCCCACTGTATTCGGTGGCCTTGTTCATCGGCTTCGCCGCCACCCAGCTGGTCACAGTCTATATAGTTGGGGAAGCCGAAGGCACGTTCTCGCACTACTTCAACGTCTTCCTCGTACCCAGCGATGTGATCTGGTCCGCGGTCAAGGTGCTGGCGATGGCCGTCGTGGTGATGTGCGTGCACTGCTACCACGGCTATAATGCCGTCGGAGGTCCAGCCGGTGTGGGGGTCGCGGTCGGTCGAGCAGTGCGGACCTCGCTGATTTCCATCATGATCATCGACCTACTTATCGGTATCGCCGTGTACGGCGGCACCGCCGGGGCTGTGCGGGTGTCGGGCTGACATGAGTGGACATCTGACAGAACACAGCCGCAAGGCCTACGTCACACTCGGCCTGGTCCTGATCGTGGTAGGAGCGCTCGCGACGGCGACCTCGATCGCCGTCTACCGGGGAAGCTTCACCTCGGCCATCCCCGTCAAGCTGTATGCGACCCGCGCCGGATTGTCGCTCGAACCCGGATCCGACGTAAAGATGCGCGAGGTCGTCGTCGGCCGCGTCATCGACGTGAAACTGGTCGACGGACACGCCGAGATATCGATGGACATCGACAAAAACCGTGCGTCCTCGATCGCAGCGAACGTCTCTGCGGCAGTAGATCCCACGACCCTGTTCGGCCGCAAGTTCGTAACCCTCATGCAACCCGAATCTCCCTCCCCCGAGTCGATCTCGGCGGGAACTGTGCTGTCGACCGGGCAGGTTGCGACGGAAATCAACGATCTGCTCGAATCATTGGTTACGGTGTTACGCACCGTTGAACCGGAGAAGGTCAACGGGACCTTGAATGCGTTGGCGACGTCGCTCCACGGCCGCGGCGACAAACTCGGCGACACCTTGGTCGACCTCGACACCTATCTGTCGAGTTTCAACGACAGCATCCCCACACTGCAACGTGACCTTGCGCAAGGCGCACAGACCACCGACATCCTCGCAGCCGCGACTCCTGACCTCATGGCAACTGTCGATCACGCCAGCACCACCGCGACGACGATCACCGAACGCCAAGACCAACTCAACGCGTTCATCCTCAGCTTTACCGGCTTCGGCAACAGCGGTCATTCCTTGCTCGACGCCGCCGGCGCACCGCTGAAAGAATCCCTGTCATCGTTGGCGCCGACCACGGACCTGCTCGCCGAGCGCGCGCCAGCCCTTCCCTGCTTCGTCGAAAGCCTGAAGCAGTCCAATACCTACCTCGAACGGACGCTCGGGGGAAGCGATATGCCGGGGTTGAACATCCTCGGCACCCTGTTGATGGGCGACCCGCCGTATACGAACCCGGCCAACCTACCAGTGGTGCAGGCGGACGGTCCCGTTGCCTGCTACGACTGGACACAGCCGCAGGGGCACACCAACTTTGATGACGGCAGTAACGCATATCGTCCCGCACGGACCCCGACGGATCTGATCGGGAACCCCTTCGCGCAGTTCTTCCTGGGAGGTCTGCGATGACCAAAAGCACACCGGTATTCAAGTTGCTGATCTTCGTGTTGGTGACCATGCTGACCGGGTTCGGTGTCGCCACACTGGTCGGCAATCTTCGGTTCGGCAGCACACACACTTACAGTGCAGTCTTCTCCAGCGCTTCCGGAATCGGGAGCGGTGCAGACGTCCGGGTGGCGGGAGTGCCAATGGGCAAGGTCACCGATGTCGCTCTCAACTCGGACAGCACGGCCGTGGTCACCTTCTCTCTGTCCACCGAGCGGCCGCTGACCTCTGCCACCGAAGCGAAGATCAAGTACAAGAACCTGATCGGGGACCGATATGTCGACCTGTCCCAGGGTGCATTCGATCCGCGTCCGCTCGACGGCCCCATCCCACTCGCGCAGACGACCTCCGCTCTGGATCTTGACCAGGTCGTCAACGGTTTCCGTCCCCTTCTCCAGGGCCTGGACCCGGACCAGACCAACCAATTGTCCACCTCTCTGGTCCAGGTCCTCAACGGTCAGGAATCGAGTATCAGCACGCTGATCACCCAAGTCGACACCCTCACTAACACCCTCGCTGACCGCGATCAGGCCATCGGTCAGGTGATCACCAACTTCAACACCGTTCTCGGCACCGTAAATAGCCGGCACGACCAGTTCGGGGCGCTCGTCGATCAGCTGCAGCACCTAGTCGCAGGTCTCAACGACGACCGGGGACTGATCAGCCGCTCCTTGGGACAGATCGACGACGCATCCAAGACATTGGCCGAGGTTCTTACCGAGAACCGTCCCGCCATCGCGCAGGACGTATCGGCCCTCGGCGACCTGGCCGGTCGACTCAATGCCAAGACCGACACCCTAAACATGATCTTGGCCAAGCTGCCCGAGAACTACCGCCTGACTGGTCGGGCCGGTGGATACGGAAGCTATATGAACCTGTTCGTGTGCGGGCTGGCGGTCAAGTACGCGCAGGGACCAGGCGGAGTCACGCCGATGTTCACCGCGCCCGCCGAAAGGTGTAAATAATGATGACTAAGTCATTCCTCGAACGGAACCCGATCCGTATCGGCGTCGTAGGCACCCTCATCCTCGTCGGTGCAATCGCCCTCGCCCTCAACTTCGACACGATGCCCGGTATCGCTGCGAAGACGTATCACGCCGAGTTCGGCGACGCGAGCGGTCTGGCGGTGGGTGACACCACCCAGATCGCCGGTGTCAAGGTCGGCGAGGTGCGGAAGATCTCGCTGGACGGAGACAAGGTCGACGTCGAATTCGATGCCGACAGCGGCGATATACGCCTCGGTGACGACACCCATGCCACTATCAAGGTCGAGACTGTGCTCGGACGCCGGTATCTCGAACTCGCGCCGGGAGGCGGCGGGGAGCTCGGTCGAGGCGGCACGATTCCGCTCGCCAACACCACGTCCGGATATGACCTGACACGATCGCTCGAAGAAGTGACCGACAAGGTTTCCAAGACGGACACCGTCGATCTGTCCGGCGCTCTCGATCAGCTCTCGCAGGTCGAACAGGCTCTCCCCCCCGACCTGCAGTCGTCACTGACTGGACTGTCCCGGTTGTCCGAGACGGTGGCCAGTCGCGATGCCGAACTGCGTCACCTGCTGACCAACACCGCAGGCGTCAGCAACGTCCTCTCCGACCGCAGTCAGCGTGTCGCCCAACTGCTCGGCCAGGGTCAGTCCCTGTTCTCCACGCTCAATCAGCGGGCCGACTCTATCCACAACATCCTCGTGCAGGCCCGGCAGATCGCCGACGAACTCACCGCGTTGAAGCGGGACAACGAAGGCACCCTCACACCCACCCTCTCGCAGGTGGACATCCTGGTGACCACCTTGAACAACAACTACGACAACATCAACGCCTCCCTAACCGGTCTCGAACGCTATTCCAAGCAAATCGGTGACGTCGTGGGCAGCGGGCCATTTTTCGGGGCGCTTCTGCAGAACATTCTGCCCGCGAATCTTGCAGGTCAGCTTCCCGGCAGTCTCGGAGGTCCTCGATGAAGGGGACACGCAAGCCCACTCGTATGCCGGCGAAAGTTCTGCTGCTCATCGTGGTCGTGGTCGCCGTCGTGGCCGGAACTGGGACCTGGGTCGCTACCAACGCCACCCACCAGGTCTCCGCTTACTTTCGGAGCACGACAGGACTATATGTCGGCGACCGCGTCATGATCCTCGGCGTCCCTGTCGGCCGGGTCAACGAGATCATTCCGGAAGGTGATCGCGTCCGGGTCGAGTTCGAATACGACGGCGACTACGACGTCCCGGTTGACGCACAGGCAGTGATCGTGGCACCGGTCCTGGTCACCGGCCGATACATCCAGCTCGCGCCGGCCTACACCGAGGGCGAGAAGATGCAGGACGGACAGATGATCCCCGTCGAACGCACCGCGATACCAATGGAGTTCGACGAGGTCAAGGAGCAAGTCGTCAAACTCGCGCAGGACGTCGGCCGCACGCCTGAGAACCCAGACGGATCACTAAACGACTTCGTGGCGAACACCGCAGACACCCTGCGCGGCAACGGCCAGACCCTGCACGATTCCCTCGTCCAGCTCGCCGACGCGACCACCACGCTCAGCAAGGGCGGGGAGGACCTGTTCGCCTCCGTCCGGAATCTGCAGTCGTTCACCAGCGCACTGGCCGCCAACGAGCAGCAAATCACGGCCTTCAGTAGGGAACTCGCCACCACGTCGTCGGTACTCAACGACAACCGCACCGAACTCGATGCCCTGCTCAACAGCATGCTCACAACCTTCAACGAGGTCACCCAGTTCCTCCAAAACAATCGCGGAGCACTGACCACCGACGTGGGTAAGCTCACCGACATCACCCGCCAGCTAGTCGACCGCGAGGACGCGCTCGCCTCGATACTGCACTCCGCTCCAACCTCGCTGACGAATTTCTACAACATCTACGACCCCGACTCGAACTCGCTGACAGCCGCGATAGCCGTTTCCGATACCCCCGACCCACGGTCATTGATCTGTGCCCTTCTCACCACAGTCGACGCTCCGGCCGACGAATGCATCAAGGCCACAGGAACACTCGCCAACGGCCTGGTCCAAGGCGCTGGCGCACCAGCTCCGAGTGGAGGAACCCGATGATTTCGATCAAACAGCTCGCCACCTGCTCGGCCTTGGCACTCGGGATCGCGGTGACAGCCACCGGATGTCGATTCGACGGCATCAATTCCATCCCGCTACCAGGAAACGCCGTCGGCGGCGAGACCTACGAAGTCACAGTCGAGCTCGCTGACATCCAGAATCTGGTTGGCAACTCGCCGGTCAAGGCGGACAACGTCATCGTCGGGAATATCGCTCGCATCGGTGGAGAGGATTGGATCGCTCACCTGACACTCGAGCTGCGCGACGACGCCGCGATCCCAGCGAACGTCACTGCGAAGCTGACACAGAACAGTGTGCTCGGCTCGCAGTATCTGGAACTGACGGTTCCAGCCGCAGAAGAGCCAACGGGAACCCTGCAGGACGGAGCCATCATCCCCCTGTCCCGTACCAGTCAGTACGCCTCCACTGAAGAAGTTCTGTCCGCCCTGTCCCTGGTTCTCAACGGCAGTGGGCTACAGCAGGTCCGCACGGTGACCTCCGAACTCGTTCGTGTCCTGGACGGTCGGGAGCAGAATCTGCATGAGCTCTTCGGGAACTTGGAGACCTTTATGGGCGGACTCGATCAGCAGCGAGCCGACATCGTGCGCGCTATCGACGGGCTCGACCGGCTCGGCGGCGAGTTGGCAGCGCAGAACGGAACACTCGACCGAGGCATCGAGACCATCACCCCGGCCATACAAGTGCTCAACGACCAGCAAAAGCAACTGACGACGATGCTGACCAGCGTCGGTGAGTTCGGCCAAGTCGCCACTGAGGTGCTCGACAGCAGCCGGGCGAATCTGCACGCCAATCTCACCGCGTTGCAGCCCACATTGAGTCAACTCGCCTCCGTCGGGGATTCGATCCCCGAGGCGCTCAAGATCGCCGCGACCATGCCGTTCCCGATCGAAACCACCGAGCGCGCGGCGCGTGGTGACTACGTGAACCTGTTCCTCACCCTCGATGTGAGCGCCGAGACAGTGGGCGGAAAGGTGCTCGGCAGCATTCCGTTTTCCGAGCTGGCCGGCCTCAACCCGGCCAGACAAGCCGCCAACCCGCTGCTGGCACCCACCGAGTCGCACCCGGCCGCACTTCCTGCCGTCGGGACACCCCAACAGCAGGGAGGTCAGCGTTGATGCGCACGAAACTTGTCCGCACCCAACTCGTCATTTTCACCGTTGTCGCAATCGTCGCCGTCGGTAACTCCGTCTACAGCTACATGGGGTTGAAGCGATTTTCAGGTATCGGAATGTACTCGGTGGATGTCGAACTCGAACGAGCTGGCGGACTCTACCCGAACGCGCTCGTCACCTACCGCGGCGTCGACGTCGGCGTCGTCGAATCCCTCGACGTGAACCCCGACCACGTGACCGTGCATATGCAGCTGGACTCAGACCACAAGATTCCCCAGGCGACCGATGCATACGTACGCAGCGTGTCAGCGATCGGTGAGCAGTACGTCGATCTGATGCCGACTACCTCCGAGGGACCATTCCTGGGCGACGGCGACGTCATCGATCGATCCCGCACCACCCTGCCCGTGCCAGCCGCGAAAGTGGTCGACGAGGTGAACACCCTCCTGGAAGGACTGCCCAAGGAGGACCTGAAGACCACCGTCGACGAGGCGTACATTGCTTTCGATGGTGCCGGCACCGCCCTGTCCCAGCTGATCGACTCCACCCGCCCACTCATCGCGCTCGCGCAAGCGAACCTGACACCGACCACCACCTTGATCGACGACGCCGAGCCTGTCCTCGCTGCAGCCAACGAGGCCGGCTCGGACATCACCAGCTTCGCCACCGATCTGGCCTCGTTCACCGAGCAGCTGACCATGAATGACACACAGATTCGCGGAGCATTGGACAGCGGCCCCGCATTCTTCGACGCATTCGGCGGAACTATGACCGATCTCCAACCGTCGCTGCCGCTGCTGTTGGCGAACCTGCAGAGCACAGGTGAAGTGTTGCGGGTCAACTTACCCGGTCTGCGCCAGATTTTGGTGGTCTATCCGGCGTTGTCGGCCGCGATCAACTACTCACATCTGGGCGTGCAGGGCGCAGACCGCACCTACGGCCAGGGACCTCTCGATATCAAGCTGGGCAACACCGCTAATCCCCTGCCCTGCACCGAAGGATACGGACAGACCCAGCGCCGGGACCCCGGCGATCTGTCCCCTGCCGAACCGGCCATCGACCCGTACTGCAAGTTGCCCCCGAACGAGCCCCGTGTGGTCCGTGGTGCTCGCAACCTCCCCTGCGCCACCGACCCTGCTGTGCGCACGGCCGAGGTCGGGGAATGCCCAGGCGGCCTGCCGTCGAACTGGCCGCAGATGCTGGCTCGGCCAGGGCAGCCCTACACCCCGGCGCCGGGGGAACCGCCCACGACGCCCGAACAGTCCGACAGCTCTCAGCCGACGCCCGTCACGGCAACCCCAGCCTCCTGGGACATCAGCAAAACGCCGGCGATCACCACTTCACCCTACGACCCGATCACCGGCACGTTCCGAGCCCCAGACGGCACCCTGTACTCCATCGACGCCACAACCCCCACCCGGTCCAAGGAGGAACTGACATGGCAAAGTCTGCTACTGCGTTAGCCACCGAGACGATCGACGACGAAAACGTCCTCGACCAACCCGAAACACACACTCACACCACCGATTCCGGCGACTCCGCAAGCCGACAGACCGGCCGTATTACCCTCGCTGCAATCGTGTTCGCCGGTGCTCTCGTGCTGGCGGGCACTGTTTTGGGGATAAACTCGTGGAACGACTGGCGGACTACGGAAACAGCCGCATCCCGCGACATCACCATCCTCGATACCGCCACACAGATGGCCACCAATCTGGTAACCCTCCGCCACCAGAGCCTCAAGGAGGATATCCAGAGGGTCTCCGACGGCACTACCGGAACATTCCACGACCAGTTCACCACCTCCTCAGGTGGTTTCGGTGATGTGCTGAACGAGGGACAGGTCGAGTCCACCGGGGAAGTGAAGTCCGTCGGAATCATCGACGCGACAGACGATCACGCCACCGTCCTCGCGGCAGTCACATCGACGGTCAAGAACACCGAGGCACCCGACGGTGAGCTGCGGGTCTACCGCATGAAAATGACACTCGACCAGGTCGACGGTCGCTGGCTGGTATCCAACGTGGAGTTCGTCGCATGATTACCTACATCTCTCGCATCACCTCGTTCCTCAACACGTGGAGCAGCCGCAAACGCACCCTGGTGGTCGCCGGCCTCGGCGTCCTGACGGTCGCGGTGACAATCGCCAGTGCGACGCTGACAATCCTCGCCTACGAAGGCCGCAGCCAGGAAGACACCCGGCAGCAAGCCCTCACGCAGGCCACGCAAATGGTCCCCGACATCCTGTCCTACGACTTCAACACCGTCGACGACCACTTCACCAGCGCACTCGCGCATCTCGGGGGCGACTTCCGCACTCAGTTCGAGAGCGTAAGCAAAGACATCATCATCCCGTCCGCGAAGAAGCGACAGGTAGTCACCTCGGCCACTGTCGTGGAATCTTCTGTAGTCTCGTCCGACACCGATGCCGCCACCGTGCTGATGTTCGTCAACCAGTCGACCACCAGCACTGACAGTCCCGCCCCCAAGCTGGACGGCAGCCGTATCCAGGTTTCGCTGCACCTCGACGACAACGGTTGGCAGATCACCGAAATGACCCCGATCTGAGCCCCGGCATCAACTACCCGAATTCCCCCGTTCACGAATCGATGTAAGGAAGTCACGCGATGGGTGTCGAAGTTTCAGTCAGCGACCTGACCAAGTCTTTCGGCTCGCAAAGGATTTGGCAGGATGTGTCGTTGACGCTCCCTGCCGGAGAGGTCAGTGCTCTTCTGGGACCGTCGGGCACCGGTAAGTCGGTATTTTTGAAGTCCCTGATCGGACTACTCCGCCCGGAACAGGGCTCCATCCTGATCGACGGCACGGACATCCTCCAGTGCTCGTCCAAGGAACTCTATGAGATTCGCAAGTTGTTCGGTGTGCTCTTCCAGGACGGCGCACTTTTCGGTTCCATGAACTTGTACGACAACATCGCTTTCCCATTGCGCGAACACACCAAGAAGTCCGAGTCGGACATCCGCAAGATCGTGATGGAGAAGCTCGATCTGACGGGTCTCGTCGGCGCCGAGGAAAAGCTCCCCGGCGAGATCTCCGGTGGTATGCGTAAACGTGCAGGTTTGGCGCGGGCGCTCGTTCTCGATCCCGAAATCATCCTCGTCGACGAGCCGGACTCCGGCCTCGACCCGGTTCGCACCACCTACATCAGCCAGACGCTCATCGACATCAACGCGCAGAGCGACGCCACGATTCTAATCGTGTCGCACAACATCAACCTCGCACGAACCGTGCCGGACAACATCGGCATGCTTTTCCGTCGCCAACTTGTCATGTTCGGCCCGCGTGAGGTACTCCTCACGTCGGACGAGCCCGTCGTCAAACAGTTCCTCAACGGCACCATGATCGGTCCGATCGGTATGTCGGAGGAGAAGGACGAGGCTCAGATGGCGCACGAGCAGGCGCTCGTCGACGCCGGTCACCACGCCGGTGGTGTCGACGATGTCGAGGGCATCGTTCCGCAGATGAAGGCAACGCCCGGTAACCCGGAGCGTCAGGCCGTCGGTCGCCGTCAGGAACGTGTCCGCCAGATCATGCACACCCTGCCTGAGAGTGCACAGATCGCCATCCAAGAAAGTTTCGAGGAACACCAGATCTACAGCGACTTCGATTCCGCTACAGAAGAACTCGGAGCCATCGACGTTCATGATTGGAGCATTCCCTAACCTATGCCTGTCTCCGTTGCGCATGTGCACACGGCCGGTGAAGCCGATAGCCGCGATTTCGGTCATGTCGGCGAGTTTCGAGGCGGCTACTGGTTTGCTGCACGTGCGCACCCCGGCTGCGATCCTCATGCAAAATCAAGTGATCTGCATCTACTGCCGGACAATGCGGTGCATCACGGCCGGAAACGTGGTGCGTGTGGGTGCGTCGAGAGAATTCCAATGGCGGTGTGGGCGAAACCGCGGAACTCGCGGGTGGTTCCGCTGAATTTCCTGGTGATGCGGGCATTGGATCTGTACTTGCTCGAACGGACAGAAACTGGGTGATGCTCGTCGTAGCGGCGAGTGCGACTTCGTGAGCGATGCGCTGCGCTCGGACTTTGACGAAAACTGAGGAATGCGCCTCACACCATCGAGATCACACGCCGGAAACTATCGCTGCGCTCCTGGCCGCTTGTGCGGCAGGCACCGCTGCGGTCGTTGCCGTCGACCCGCCAGCGAGTGCGTCGCCGATCTCTACCCGGCCGCGTTGTCCGACAGCTTCTACACCTCGCCCGCCGATCTGACCGACCACCGACCTGGTGACGTTCTCGCTGCGCAACCAGCACCTGACCTCCTCGCAGTCCTTCTCACCCCATCGAAACAGTGAGCGCCCTACTCCTCTTCAAGCTGCGTGCGATGATCACCTCCCCCCTGATGACGACAGGTTACCGAACCGACACCCGCTTCCTCGAAGCATCAAATTGGATTTACACCACCCGCCAAGCGCATAAAATGCGGGACAGCCTGCAGTACAATAAGATTCGATTCAGATGCACATCACCGAAAGGCCCATAACCGTCGATGGACAAGGGATACTTCCGCACACAATGCCGCCACTGTGGCAACCTCGTCTACGAAGGACCCTGGATCCCACCCCAGCGGCGCCACCACATCCATCACGACCACCGAACAACCTGCACCAGCAGTGCTGAGCAACGTCACCCGCTACGACCACTGCTCAGCCTCGTCGGAGCCACCTCGGCCGAGCCCCACTGACCGCGCGCGCCCCGGCTTCACGTCACACCCTCGCGCAGCACGCGGCGAGGCAACTCAGCTAGCCGCTCACTGTCCGCCTGCTCCGGCTACGCCCAAGGGTGCAAGCTGACAGTTCCGTTTCACCGCAACCCTCGACGGGTAGCCAACTTCACGGCGGAGAGCTGCACACGCAACGAGTCGCCGACCAGGGCCTTCCCCAGGTGAGCACCAACCGGAAAACGGCCTGCGGCATCCCCACACGCGAGCAAGGGATACACCCGATTCGTCGGCTGCCACCACCAGCAGCCGGCGAATCGCCCACACCACACGACACTCGCTGCGCTCGACGACTTCCGTCTCACTAGTGTTTACGACCGCCGAGCCCGGAGTTCGTGACTTCTATCGGGATGGCGGGCCTATCGCCGCCCTCCGCCCATATTGCTTTACGTGACTGACTGTTTCGGCATTCCACGCCCGTCTGCGCCATGTCCGCGCTGACATACTCGCCTCCTGGAACCGATGCAGGAGACCAGACGAGACCGTCACCTTTCTTCAACGTCGACCTCGCAATGTAAAACTCAGGGGTAGTAACACCTGACCATCGTGCTCGCCGACGCGGGAGACGAATGGCGCACTGACGCGAGCGGGCTATCTGGTGACGTACTCGAATGTCCTGCCGGACGCCGGCGCAGAGAATACCGTGATCGTCGGTCCCGGCGATGCGGTGACCGGGCTCGGATGGTCCGCACCCGAAGGCCCGGACGAGGCCATAGCCCTCGGAAGATTCGAGGGCTCGCCGGTTGTGACGATCACCCAACCAAACGGTGATCTCATCTCCGGTTTCTGACCAGACCGGTGGTGTCCACGTCCGATTCCGATCGCAGCGACCCACAGGCGCTACGCACGGTACCTGCCGTCGGCAACGAAGTTCCCGTGGACTCGCTCGGCGCCGACACCACGGCCCGTGCAGATCACCGACAGCATCGCTGGCGGATCGGATACTCCCTCGCTGATCTGCCAAGGTCACTGTATTCCGCAATCGATTCGGGTCGTCATGCAGATTCCCTCGCCCCCGGACGATCTCACCTGGATCCTCGATGTTCAGCTCAACGGCCAACTCATCGAGTGTCGCCGACTCGACCGCACGATGGCGGCGACACCATCGCCGCCGTCGACGAGGCCGCCGGAACCTACCCCGGACGGATTGCTTGATCTGGCAACCGAGCTCGGTGAAATACGTGCCTGGCTACCTGTGCTTTCGACTACTGCGTAGCTACTTCACCTTGAGGTCGACCCTGAGCTTGATCTATCCGCCGATACACCCGCGCCGTGCCGGCGCACGGGCGCGTCACGCTGTTGCACGACTTCACCGTTCGAGACTTCGTCGGCCGTCAATCACCCCTAACAGGTGAAGTGAAACATGCCCACCGCGCTCCACACTGTCGGTATGGCTACGACATCGAATGCGGCATCCGAGTCAATCATCCGCCAGCAGAAGGCACTCCTCGAGAGTCTGCCGTTCTCCGATACGCAGGATTTCGACGACGCACACCGCGGCCTTGTCGGCCGCCGCCAACCGAACGCGGTCACCGCCGAGGACGGAACCGTCCTCTGGGACAACGACACCTATTCGTTCCTGCAAGGCGACGCACCCGACACCGTCAATCCGAGTCTGTGGCGGCAATCCCAACTCGTTGCCATCGCCGGATTGTTCGAAGTAGTCCCGGGCATCTATCAGGTCCGCGGAATGGACTTGTCGAATACCTCCTTCATCGAAGGTGACGAGGGGGTCATCGTCATCGACACCTTGCTCTGCGCCGAAACAGGTAAAGCTGCCCTCGAACTCTATCGAGAACATCGCGGCGACCGGCCGATCAAAGCGATCATCTACACCCACTCGCACGTCGACCATTTCGGGGGTGTCAAAGGTTTCGTCTCGCAAGAGGAAGTTGACTCCGGGGCGGTGAAAATCATTGCACCGGAAGGATTCGTCGAACACGCCGTCTCCGAGAACGTCTACGCGGGAACCGCGATGGGGCGACGCGCCGGCTACATGTACGGCGCTGCACTGGCCCGCGGCCCACAGGGACAGGTTGGCGGCGGATTGGGACAGACCGTGTCCATCGGAACCGTCACGCTCATCGCTCCCACCGACATCGTCACCACCACCGGACACGAGGACACCATCGACGGCGTGCGCCTCGTCTACCAAATGGCGCCGGATACCGAAGCGCCCTCGGAGATGTTGATCTACCTCCCCGATTTCAAGGCGCTGTGCGCCGCCGAAGACGCGACCCACACCTTCCACAATCTGCTGACCTTGAGAGGCGCCGTCGTGCGTGATCCCCACGGCTGGTCGCAGTACCTCACTGAAACCATCGACATGTTCGGTGACGACGTCGAAGTCGTCTTCGCCTCGCACCACTGGCCGACCTGGGGCAAGGAACGTGTCGTCGACTTCCTGTCTACCCAGCGCGATCTGTACGCCTATGTGCACGATCAGACGCTGCGCATGATCAACCAGGGCCTCACCGGACCTGAAATCGCCGAGCGGATCCAGTTGCCACCCTCGCTCGAGAATGCCTGGAGCGCAAAAGGTTACTACGGTTCGATCAGCCATAACGTCAAAGCGATCTATCAGCGCTACATCGGCTGGTTCGACGGTAATCCGGCCAGTCTGTGGGAACACACACCGGTCGAACAATCCATTCGATACGTCGAATTCATGGGTGGTGTCGACGCGGTCGTCACGAAAGCCCGCGACTCGTTCGACGCCGGCGATTACCGTTGGGTCGCACAGGTACTCAATCACGTTGTGTTCGCGGAACCTGACCACGCCGGAGCAAAAGCGCTGCTGGCCGACGCCTACGAGCAACTCGGCTACGGTGCCGAAAACGGTACCTGGCGCAACTGGTATCTCTCCGGTACCACAGAACTGCGTGACGGCCAGTTCGGCACCCCGACCGAAACCGCCGCGCCCGACGTCGTCGGCCAACTGACCCCGGCGATGCTCTTCGACGCCATCGCCATTCAAGTCAACGGCCCCGAGGCGTGGGACGAGCGACTATCCATCGACATCGTGCTCACCGACGTGGACGAACGCTACCGACTACGACTTGCCAACGGCGTGCTCACCTACACCGCTCACAATCAGAAGGGCTCCGCCGACGCCACACTGACCACGACCAAACGAGCCCTACCTGCCTTGGCACTCGGAGGACTCTCTGCCGATGGACTCGCGGACGCGGGCATCGAAATCAGCGGCGACGCCTCTGTTCTCGGCCGCCTGGCAGCGGTGCTCGAACCAGGTGACAAGAACTTCGCGATCGTCACCCCGGAACGGCCGAGCTAACCCGCACTCCTCACCCGGGATTCTGCGTAACGGCGAAGACTCCCGGGCGAGGGGTTCGTGAATGACCAATCGACACCGGTCACCTCGCTGAACTTGGTCTGACCCGGTCCTGTCGCCACCATCCGCAGACCTGCACCGATCAAGGAGTGAACATGAACGGAATCGCGGTCCTACTGGTCGGGCTCCTGCTCTGCTTCTACGGCATCCGCTCCCTGCACCTGGGTGTGTTGGCCATCGGTTTCGGGCTCGGCTGGATGATGGCGGACCTCTTCCACGCCTCACTGACTGCGCTGCTGCTGTTCGGACTCATCGGCGCTGTCAGCGCCTGGATCGTGACCACTCTCGTCTTCAAGTTCTCCGCCTACTTCATCGGCGGGCTCGCCGGCGCGATGGCCGGCGCCCGCACCGCCGACGTGCTTCAACCCGGAGACAACGACTGGGCTTTGAGTGCGATCGTCATACTCGCCGTCGCGGTCGCCGCAGCCTTCCTGGCAGACAAATACCGCGCCCGAGCACTACTGTGGCTCACCTCCATCGGAGGTGCAAGCATGATCCTCAACGGGCTGGGACGGACCACGGACGCGCTCGAATTCCTCCGAAGCCCACAGCCAGGCTGGCAACAGATCTTCGCCACGGCCGCGTGGATCGCGCTCAGCGTCGCCGGATGGATCGTCCAGCGACACCTCTTCGCAGAGAAGCTCGGAGTAAAGAACACTCTAGTTGGTAGCACCAGTCCCTAGGCCGAAAGGTCCTGAATCCCTCCAGGACCTTGTGCGGTCGACTCCCCTGCATGCACCCTTAGCGTCATTACCCACACATGCAGTGATCCCCCACACATGCAGTGGCCAAATACTTTTCGAAACTCAACCCAGCGAACCCCCCAAGTGCAAATCGATTCGTCATCGCTGGGTTCGGATATTTCCGAGCATCTCGGCACTGCTCGATAGGGCGCAGACATCACCTGTATCGGTCGACCGATCAGCTCACCTTCGACTCCCATGAGAACGCCAAGACCGGCTACGCAAATCACTCGCAGAAGCCCGTTTAGCGAAAGGCCTAAAAAACTCGAATCCAACAGGCAGCACTTCGGTGTCGAAACGGTGCTCCGCCCACGCGCGGTGCGCTTTCACCTGCGAGTGCACACCGAAGGCTTCGATGTCGGCCCGGGTCAGATTGCGACGACGGGCGATGCGTTCGGCGGCCTCGAATTGATCGGGCATGTCGATGTTCCAGGAGGCAGGACGACGAGGTCCGGCATGCACACCGACATTGGCGCCGAGGGGCACCCGGCTCATCGCTTCGACGCCACAGCCGATCCCGACGTCGAGCGCATCGGTGGCGATCAGACCGGCGATCAGATGGGTCGACTGTTGGGCGGAACCGCATTGGCAGTCGATGGTGGTACACCCGGTCTGCCAGGGAAGACCGGCATGCAGCCATGCGGTCCGCGTCACGTTGTTGGACTGTTCGCCAGCCTGCGTGACGCACCCCCCGATGACTTGTTCGACGAGCATCGGATCGAGTCCCGCACGATCGAGTAGCCCTCGTTGAGCGGCTCCCAGCAGTTCGGCGGCGTGCAGACCCGAGAGCCATCCTCCGCGCTTTCCGATGGGAGTGCGTACCGCTTCCACGATCACAGGATTTCCCATGTGTTGTCGTACCTCCTCGAGTAGCAAAAATTATTAGAACGTGTTTGTCCTTTTCAGGGCGACGAATAAAGCTATACCACAACATGTTTCAAATCACTGACGCCCCTTTTCTGAAACATGTTGTGCTTTGAGTCTTCGCCATGGCCGACACTTCCCGCTCTGCGCCGACGAATACCCACGCAAATTGCTAAGATTCGCAAGTACCACAACCGGTGGGAGCTTCTGCGCTCGATTCGCAGGGGCAGGACAGCGGCGCGCCACACCTACGCGCATGCCGCCGATCCGACTCGAGTGACAGGAGGCGTCGTGGTTGTGAACTCGCGCCAGCCGCTTTATCAGATGAAGGCCGATTTCTTCAAGACGCTGGGACACCCCGCACGTATTCGCGTCCTCGAGCTCTTGAGCGAGCGTGAGCATGCCGTCTCGGAGATGCTTCCCGAGGTAGGGATCGAGCCGGCCAATCTGTCGCAGCAACTGTCCATTCTGCGTCGAGCAGGTCTGGTGACTGCGCGGCGGGAAGGGTTGTCCGTCTCATACGCTCTGACGTCGCCGCGTGTCGCCGATTTGTTGACCACGGCGCGCGCCATCTTGACCGGGATGGTCGCCGGCCAGGCCGAAATGCTGGTCGAGGAGATTCCGGAGCCGCCCGCTCTGGCCGGTAAGGCACGGTAGGGCGCACATCATGCAGGACTAGTTCCTGCACTTATCCACCAGTTGCGAAATTGCTAAAGTACGTACATTGTAGAACTGGTAACCGGACGACCGGTTGATCGATTCGAAAGAGGTGGCGTGCGGTGACGACCAACGACGTCCATCCGAACAGTGCAGTCTTGAGCCGCGGCGATGTCGCGGTGGTGGGAGTTGCGGCGGCCCGATCGCATCGCGCCGCGGTCAGGACGCGGTCACCGTGGGAGGCGATGGAGGACTACGCCACCATGATCTGCGACCGGACTGCACTGCACGCAGTTCGGTTGCCCTTGGCGACGGCGGACGTCAACACCGTGATCGCCCGTGTACTGAGCCTGCGACCGCGGATCTCCGCTGCCTTCGTCGGCGGACTGGACGCGAATGCTGCCACAGCCGTGCAGCACGGGGTCGCCGAGCGTGGCGGCCCGCTGGTCGTCACCGAGATCGACGTCGTGACAGCAACATTGACCGCGATGACGATTTCGGCGCTGCGGAACCTCGTCGTGGGGCCGCGGGTAGGGCAAGTGATGATCACCGGGGCCCATCGAGCTCCGATGCTCGGGCCGACGTTGTTGATGTCCGGTGTCGCCGGTATCAGCAGCTGGCGTGCGAGTGATGCGCACCAGTTTCCGCTGCGCCGACTGATGGAACACAACGATGTTCTCGTCGATCTCGATGGCTGCGTGGGCGATTCGGTGCCCGCGCGGCAAGTGGTGAGCATGCCTGGTGACACTTTCGATCACGGCGCGGTCGTTCTTCCCGGATTGCTCGGTGTCCTCTGCGGCCATGGCGTCACGGTTCTGACCGCCGAGATGATCGCTGCCTGCGCGCGCTCACTGGCGTTGATCACCCCTGTGGGGTGCACTCTCCCGTCCGCGGACGAGCGGATGCTGCTCTCCTCCATCGCCAGGCAGGTCACCAAATCTCTCGGCCACGCCCCTCCATACAGCACCCACCTGCACTGATCGTATTTCCCGTCTATCCCGCTCGGACAGGTGCGTACCGCGCACCGAACACATGTCAGGAGAACACAGTGACAACCCATATCGACTCCGACCCGATTCGTCTCGGCGCGCTTCGTGCCGACATCGCGGCCTGGGTGGCCGAGGTCGAGGACCTGACCTCACCGCGAGAGGTGGTCTGGTGTGACGGGTCCGGCGCCGAATGGGATCGCCTGACCGATCTGCTCGTCGACAAAGGCACGTTCGTGCGCCTGGACCGCAAGCCGAACTCGTTCCGGTGTGTCTCCGATCCCGAGGACGTCGCCCGGGTCGAGGACAGGACGTTCATCTGTTCCCAGTCACGCGAGGCTGCCGGTCCGACGAACAATTGGATGGACCCGCTCGACATGAAAACGGTCATGACCGAGCACTACCGCGGCGCGATGTCGGGGCGCACGATGTATGTCATCGCGTTCTGTATGGGGCCCCTCGATGCCCCGGAACCGAAATTCGGGATCCAGATCACGGACTCCGAATACGTCGCCGTGTCGATGCAGATCATGACCCGATCCGGGACACCGGCCTGGGAAGCGCTGGCCGCAGATGTCGAGTACGTCAAATGCCTGCACTCGGTCGGCGCACCCCTCTACGACGGGCAGGTCGACGTCCCGTGGCCGTGCGATCACACCAAGTACATTTCCCACTTCCCCGAAGAACGCATCATCTGGAGCTACGGTTCGGGCTACGGTGGCAACGCGCTGCTGGGGAAAAAGTGCTACTCCTTGCGGATCGCGTCGAAAATGGCCAAAGACGAGGGTTGGCTGGCAGAGCACATGCTCATCCTCAAGCTCACCTCCCCGGACGAGGTGGTGCACTACATCGCCGCGGCATTCCCGTCCTCGTGCGGTAAGACGAACATGGCGATGCTCGATCCCACGCTCGAGGGGTGGACCGCGGAAACGATCGGTGACGACATCGCCTGGATGCGGTTCGGTGACGACGGCCGACTCTACGCCGTCAATCCCGAAGCCGGTTTCTTCGGTGTCGCCCCCGGTACCAGCACCGCGACGAACCCACATGCCATGGCGACGATCGAGAAAGGGAACTCCATCTTCACCAACGTCGCCCTGACCGACGACGGCGACGTGTGGTGGGAAGGGATGACCAAACAGCCCCCGGCGCATCTCCTCGATTGGCAACAGCGCGAGTGGACTCCGAAATCGGGAACACCGGCCGCACACCCGAATTCACGTTATTGCACCCCGATCGCACAGTGCCCGACAGTGGCGCCGGAATGGAACGACCCGGCAGGGGTTCCGATCTCGGCGATCTTCTTCGGAGGCCGGCGCGCCACCACCATGCCGTTGATCACCGAATCCTTCGACTGGCAGCACGGCGTCTTCCTCGGTTCGACACTCTCCTCGGAGACCACGGCCGCCGCAGCCGGCGCCGTCGGGGTGGTACGCCGCGACCCGATGGCAATGTTGCCGTTCCTGGGCTACCACGTCGGGGACTATTTCCAGCACTGGCTCGATATCGGCGCGCGCACCGATTCCTCGAAGTTGCCGAAGATCTTCTACGTGAACTGGTTTCGCCGCGGCGACCACGACGAGTTCCTGTGGCCCGGCTTCGGAGAAAACTCGCGGATTCTCAAGTGGGCGCTCGAACGCGTCGACGGAACCGGTGACTCCGAGGCGACCCCGATCGGTCACGTTCCGACCCTCGATGCCTTGGATCTGACCGGACTCGACCTTCATCGCCCCACCATTGCCGCTGCGTTGAAGGTCGACCCGGCGGAGTGGGCGGCCGAACTTCCCCTCATCGATCAGTGGTACGCCACGATCGGCGGCAACAGACTCCCCGACGCGCTGCGTGAAGAGTTGCGTGCCTTGCGTCAACGACTGTCGACATTCGATTACGAACTCACCGACGAGGCCCCGTCCCGCGACACGCATTTCCGGCGTGTGCGCACCCGCGCCGACGACTGCTGACCCCCGAGCAGGGCTGCCAGCGCATCTCACGTCGAGTCTCTCGCGCTGGAGGCCCTCACCGAAGGTCCCGATCCGGTCAAGTTGCCCCTCAACCTCCCGGATCGGGATCTTCTGACGTGAGACCGAACGTGGTGATCTCCCACCCAGAGCGCCGTCAACTCGACGAGCGCAGCGGGGAGCCCAGGACAGCCGTCGACAACGCCCGCTCCCCACACCATGGGCACACGTTTCCGCCCGGCGTCACCGCGGACCGACGGCACAACCTGGCACATTCGCGGCACTGCAGCAACGGCGCGCTCAGCAGTCCGCGCAGTGGTGTTACACGCATCACCGCTCCCTTCATCTGGTTACTTGCTAATATTAGCAAGTAACCAGACAGGCTTCCACTTTCTTCTCGCAGTACCGAGGAACCTTATGACCGCTACGCCCGCACCGAATTCCACTCCGTCCCCGCAGAACTCGCTCGGCCGCGCTGCCCAGGCCGTACGGGACCTGTTGCCGCGATGGAGCGAATGGAGTTCGTCGCTGCGCGCACCCGGCGCGGATCTGCTGGCCGGCCTGATCGTGGCACTGGTCGCTCTTCCGCTGGCCTTGGGATTCGGCATCTCCACCGGGCTCGGGGCGGCGGCCGGGCTGACCACAGCTGTCGTCGCCGGCGCCGTCGCCGCTGTCTTCGGCGGCTCCCGGTTCCAGGTGTCCGGGCCGACCGGGGCCATGACCGTGGTCCTGGTTCCCATCGTTCACGAATACGGCGGATCCGGTGTCCTGGCGGTCGGGTTGATCGCCGGCATCGTGCTGGTGGTGTTGGCGTTCGCCGGAGTGGGGCGGGCCGTGCGTTTCATGCCGGCACCGGTCATCGAAGGGTTCACCGCTGGTATCGCCGTGGTCATCGCCCTCCAACAGATCCCGGCCGCTCTGGGTATCACCGACGCCGAAGGGGACAAGGTGTGGCGCAGCGCAGCGGACGCGGTCGCCAAATTCGTCGCGCACCCCTCGATTCTCACCCCGGCAACAGCGCTCGCGGTGGCCGTCGCCATCCTCGTCGGCGGACGCTACTTCCCCAAGGTTCCGTTCTCGCTCGTCGCCGTGGCTGTCGCGACGTTGGCCGCGCAACTGCTGCACCTCGACATCGCCCGCATCGGTGAAATCCCCTCCGGCATCGCCGCACCCACACTGAACTTTCTGCATCTAGGGGATCTGACCTCGCTGGTGGCCCCGGCCCTGGCAGTGGCCGCGCTGGCCGCCCTCGAATCACTTCTGTCGGCGACCGCGGCGGATTCGATGGGAGTCGGGACCCGCCACAATCCCGACCGGGAATTGTTCGGACAGGGGTTGGCGAACATCGCCGCACCCCTGTTCGGCGGCGTCCCGGCCACCGGCGCCATCGCTCGCACGGCCGTCAACGTTCGCTCCGGCGCGCGCAGTCGCCTCGCCGCACTCACCCATGCCGTCATCTTGGCCGCGATCGTCTACCTGGCATCGACCATGGTCGCCGAGATACCCCTGGCCGCTCTCGCCGGGGTACTGCTGGCCACCACCGTGCGCATGGTCGAAACAGCCTCGATCATCGCCATCGCGCGCGCCACCCGAGCCGACACCGCGGTCATGGGCGCAACGTTCCTGGTCACCGTCGCACTCGACCTCGTCACCGCGGTCGCGGTCGGTGTCGCATTCGCCGCGATCCTGGCACTGCGCGCAGTGGCGAAATCGGCCAAGATCGAACAAGTCCCACTCGATGACGACGGGCACCAGAGCGAAGAACACGAACTGCTCCGTGAACACATCGTCGCCTACCGCATCGACGGCGCCTTGTTCTTCGCCGCCGCTCACCGCTTCCTGCTCGAATTGGCGGACGTCTCCGACGTCAAGGTCGTCATCTTGCGCATGTCACGGGTGACCGCGATCGATGCCACCGGCGCCATCGTCCTCAAGGACGCCATCGACAAACTCGAACACCGCCATATCACCGTCTTGATTTCCGGTATGAAACCGGACCACCTCCGGCCACTGAAAGCCCTCGGTGTCTTCACCACCTCCGACAGCGAACGCCGACACATCTTCTCCGACACACCACGCGCCATCGAATACGCCCGCATGCTGGTGCTTCCGAGGAACCAGTACCTATCGATGAACATCGAGGAATGAAACACCATGTCCCAGAACGGAACCATCGCACATCCCACCTTCGCCCAGCACCTCAAGTACCTCGCCGGACGCACCCTGCCGGACGAGTTCATTCCGTGGGTGATCGAGGACATCACCGGCCCCGGCGCCGCCCGCCGCTACGCGACACGGTGCATCGTCCCCTTGCTGCCGATCCTGCTGGGGCTGTTGCTGATCCCCGGCCCCTGGATCATCCGGATCAGCATGGTGCTCCTGCTCTTCCTGCCCTTCGTCTATTTCCTTCTCGCCTTGAAAAAGATCTACCTGCGGCACCGTCTGGTCAGCCACGGATTGAGCCCCGCGCTCCTCGACGTGCACGAGAAAAAGAAAATGGACGAGGAAAAGCAGGCCTACGAATCCCGCTACCGCCCATGACAGCGCGGCCGTTGACGGCGAATGATCCGATGAATCCGCCCCTTCCCTCCCTGACCGCGGCGATGGCATCCGCTGCCGCTGTGGTGCTGGCGATGACCGCAGTGTTCTACATCCTCACTGCCTGAACAGACGCACGACAACATCCGATAACAGGCCATTTCACCGACGCGGTCTCGGCAATCGACCCCCGAGACCGTCGCAAAAGACTGGAGAACGCGTTGAACACGACCACTGTGATTGTTGCGGGAGCTCGTACCCCGATGGGTCGACTCCTCGGATCGTTGAAAGACCTCTCCGGGTCCGACCTCGGCGGCATCGCCATCAAAGGCGCCCTCGACAAGTCCGGAGTCGCCCCCGAACAAGTCGACTACGTCATCATGGGACAGGTCCTCACCGCCGGCGCCGGCCAGATGCCCGCCCGCCAAGCCGCCGTCGCCGCCGGCATCCCCATGAACGTCCCCGCCCTGAGCATCAACAAAGTGTGCCTCTCCGGCATCGACGCCATCGCCCTCGCCGACCAACTCATCCGCGCCGGCGAATTCGACATCGTCGTCGCCGGCGGGCAGGAATCGATGTCCCGCGCACCCCACATGCTCGAAAAAAGCCGCGAAGGCTTCAAATACGGCGACGTCACCCTCCGCGACCACATGGCCTACGACGGCCTCCACGACATCTTCACCGACCAGGCCATGGGCCTGCTCACCGAACAAGTCAACCAACAAGAAACCACCCACATCACCCGCGCCGAGCAGGACGCCTTCGCCGCCGCCTCACACCAGAACGCGGCCCGCGCCTGGAAAGACGGCTACTTCGACAACGAAGTAGTCCCCGTCTCCATCCCCCAACGCAAGGGCGAGCCGATCGTCTTCGCGCAGGACGAAGGCATCCGCGCCGACACCACCACCGAATCCCTCGGCAAACTGCGTCCCGCGTTCAGCAAGGACGGCACCATCACCGCCGGCTCCGCCTCCCCGATCTCCGACGGCGCCGCCGCCGTGATCGTGATGAGCAAAACCAAAGCCGAAGAACTCGGCCTGACCTGGATCGCGGAAATCGGCGCCCACGGCGTCGTCGCCGGACCCGACTCCACCCTCCAGTCCCAACCCGCCCGCGCCATCGCCAAGGCCTGCGCCAAGGAAGGCATCGACCCCACCGACCTCGACCTCGTCGAAATCAACGAAGCGTTCGCCGCCGTCGGGATCGCCTCCACCCGCGAACTCGGCCTCGACCCCGCCAAGGTCAACGTCAACGGCGGCGCCATCGCCGTCGGACACCCCCTCGGCATGTCCGGCGCCCGCATCGCCCTGCACCTCGCCCTCGAACTGCAACGCCGCGGCGGCGGCATCGGCGCAGCCGCACTCTGCGGCGGCGGCGGACAAGGCGACGCACTCATCATCCGCGTCCCCAAGGCGTAAGCGTCCACGTGTGCACGGCCGACGAGTCACCAGAACCCGGGCAAGGTTTCGTCGGTGTATCGCGGCCGGTGGCGGGCACGTCGACTCTGCCTCAGCGCCGTGAACCCGGCGAGACGTGTCACGAATCGAAGAATCAGTATGCCGAACAAGGAAGAGGATGGCCCCCGTGAACAATGCACTGCCGCCGTGCCCACAATGCTCCAGCGAATACAGTTACGAGATGGGGGCGCACTGCGTGTGCCCCGAATGTGCTCACGAATGGATATCTCACCAGGGATCGCAGATTGTCGACCGGTCCATCGTTGTCGACTCCGTCGGAAATGAGCTTTCCGACGGGGACGCGGTCACCGTTGTGAAGAACTTGAAAGTCAAAGGCAGTCCGACAGGAATAAAAGCTGGAACCAAGGTGCGTAACATACGCCTGGTCGACGGTGCCGACAACCACAATATCGAATGCAAAATCGCCGGAATCGGGTCGATGCAACTGAAATCCGAGTTCGTCAAGAAAGCATGACAACCCAGGCGAGGCTACGGCGCGGTGAGGAATTCTCGTGTCCATGATCCGGGTACATGTGGTCTTCGCCGTTCTCGCGGTCCTGGGCCTCGCAGTTGCCGCGCCCTACGCTGCTCTGGCTTGCACGGCATCGCCATACCGGCGCTGTCGGCGGTGGGTGCTCGCGTGTTTCGGGTTTGTGATGATCGCTGTCGCGGCGATAGGCATTGTCGTCACCGGCATCTAGCCCGCCGCATTCCGTGCGTTGGCACATCGGGTCGTGTCGATACGAGTCCGGTCTGGGAGATTCGCCGTCACAGATACTCACCGACGAAATGTGTGCGCCAGATTGTCTTCGAAGATTTTCGCGCACGGCGACGAACGTGGTTGTCCGGTCGGTACGGTCTTTTCCCGTTCCGGAATCACGCTTGTCGAGTGAGCGCGCGTCGGTATCGTCGTCGAGGTATCGCGAGAAGAACAGTAGCGAACCGCTGATGACGTAGACCAGGACCAGAGGAGGAAATTTCACCGCCGGCGCCGCCAACGCCGCGGTCGATATCGTGACGAATACCGTACGACGGATGACGTGTCTGATGTTCGTATTCCTCTCTCCTCTATCCCGTTTCACCGCTCACATACCCCCACTGAACGTCGGGACGGCTCGGGTGATCCTCGCTTGAGAGGCTCGGCGAGGATCACCGCCGTGGATACGACTGGATCAGAGAAGTTCGAGGATGGTGGCGTTCGCTTGCCCACCGCCCTCACACATGGTCTGCAATCCGTAACGCGTTCGTGTGTTTCGCATGTGATGGATCATCGTCGTCATCAAGCGTGCACCACTACCACCGAGGGGATGCCCTAATGCGATCGCTCCGCCGTGCGGATTGAGCCGCTTCGGGTCTGCCCCTGTTTCGGCCAGCCAGGCAAGGGGCACCGTGGCAAAGGCTTCGTTGACCTCGAAAACTCCGATATCGGACAACGTCAAACCGCTGCGCCACAAGGCTTTCTCCGTGGCCGGAATCGGTGCGGTCAGCATGATCACCGGATCGGCGCCCGCCAGGACGGCAGTATGGACTCGAACGATCGGTGTCAGCCCCAACTGCGTGGCCTTCTCGCTGGTCATCATCAACAGTGCGGCCGAACCGTCGGAAATCTGGGAACTGTTTCCCGCCGTCACCACCCCGGTGTCGGAGAACGCGGTCTTGATCCCGGCCAGGGTTTCCGGCGTTCCGCCGCGGCGGATCCCCTCGTCGCGGGCGATCTTGGTGCCGTTGGCGAGCACGATCGGCAGGATCTGGTCGTCGAAGCATCCGTCGTCTTGCGCGTGCGCGGCTTTCGCATGCGAGGCGAGCGCGAAAGCGTCACATTGACGGCGCGACAGACCCCACTGCTCGGCGATCATTTCCGCACCGACCCCTTGCGAGGGGGCGACGCCGTGATAGCGCGCCAAGAACCAATCTCCCAGGGGATTCATCCCGCCGGACGAGGATCCCATCGGAACCCTGCTCATGGATTCGACGCCACCGGCGACCACCACGTCGTACTGGCCTGCAATCAACCCTGCGGCAGCGAAATGCACCGCCTGCTGTGATGACCCGCACTGCCGGTCGATGGTCACCCCGGTGACGGTGTGCGGCCACCCGGCCGCCAATACGGCGGTCCGTCCGATATCACCGGTCTGCTCACCGGCCTGACTGACGCATCCCCAGATGACATCGTCGACGACTGCGGGATCGAGGCCGGTGCGATCGGCCAGCCCCACCAGAATCTGGGCCGACAAATCGGCCGGATGAATGGTCGAGAGCACTCCGTTACGGCGACCCAAAGGGGTTCGCACGGCTTCGACGATCACTGCATCGCGCATTGTGTGTTCCTTCATCCATCAGCCGGCGAGATGCCCGGCTTCCCTCGGAGCTCACCAAACCCATGCGACCGAGTTGGTCACCGAGAGTCGCAAGCATCCCTGACCACAGCTACTTGCTAATCTTCTTAACTAGATATTATGGCAAGATGGCGTGAGCTTAGCCCTACCTGTCCGAGAGCACCAGAAGCCGAACACCACCCGTTCATTCGAAGGGACGTCATTGATGGCCAGCACGCAGGAAACCATCGTCACCGAGCTCGCACAGATCGTCGAAGAGGTCACCGGAATCGAACCGTCCGAAATCGGTATCGGCACGTCCTTCGTCGACGATCTCGGTATCGACTCACTGTCCATGGTGGAAATCGCGGTACAGACCGAAGACAAGTACAGCGTGAAAATTCCCGACGAGGATCTGATGGGTCTGCGCACGGTCGGCGACGTCGTGGACTACATCCACACCCTCGAAGCTGCGGCAGCGCTCGAACTCGCCGCGCCGAGCAGCGACAGGTGAGCACCACCGAGGCACGCTCCTGGCTCGGCCGCGCACCCAACGTCGTCGTCACCAGCCTCGCAGCGACCACATCGGTCGCCGGGGACGTCGCCGGCACATGGAGGGCGCTCCTCGCGGGAGAGAGCGGAATCGGTCTTCTCGACGATTCGTTCGTCGAGGAATTCGACCTGCCGGTCCGTATCGGCGGTCACTTGAAGGTCTCTCCGGACGATGCCCTCACCCGGGTGGAGATCCGGCGGATGAGTTGGCCGGCGCGGGTCGCGTTGACACTCGCTCGCACGGCATGGATCGACGCGGGCTCACCCGACGTCGACAGGGATCGTCTGGCTGTGGTCATCGGCACCGGACTCGGAGGCGGCGACACCCTGATCGATGCGGTCGACCGGCTCAGAACCGGCGGCTACCGCAAAGTGTCCCCCTTCGCAGTGCAGATGGTCATGCCCAACCGCCCCTCCGCGACGGTGGGCCTCGAACTCGGCGCCCGCGGCGGGGTGATGACCCCGGTGTCGGCATGCTCGTCAGGCGCGGAAGCCATCGCGCAGGCTTACCGGATGATTGCGATGGGTGACGCCGACATGGTCGTCGCCGGCGGAGTCGAAGGCCGCATCGATTCGTTTTCCATCGCCAGCTTCGCCACGATGCGCGCGCTGAGCTCGAACAATGCCGACCCTGCCGGTGCGTCGCGTCCGTTCGACAAGGACCGGGACGGTTTCGTCTTCGGCGAGGCCGGAGCGCTGATGGTCCTCGAAACCGAGACGCATGCCCTCGCACGCGGTGCGACGATCCATGCGCGTCTGCTCGGCTGCGGTACCACCTCCGACGGTTACCATCTTGTCGCTCCCGACCCCACCGGCCGCGGAGCCGCTCGCGCGATGACCCACGCCATTCAGCGAGCCGGGCTGACACCCGCCGACATCACCCACGTCAATGCCCACGCCACCGCCACCCCGGCCGGCGACATCGCCGAAGCACAGGCCATCACCACAGCGGTCGGCACACACGCGGCGATCTACGCCCCGAAATCTGCCCTCGGGCACTCCGTCGGAGCCGTCGGAGCGCTCGAAGCGGTTCTCACCGTCCTCGCCGTCCGCGACGGCGTCATTCCCCCCACACTCAACCTCGACACGCTCGACCCGAGGATCGACCTCGACGTGGTCACGACAGCGCCGCGCATCGGCCCCGTCGACTATGCCGTCAACAATTCCTTCGGCTTCGGAGGACACAACACCGCTCTCGTCTTCGCTCGCCCTTGACCCACCTCACGAAAACAGGACCCATGCCGACCGTCACCCTCAACCATGTTCCCGTCAACTACGTCGTCACCGGCTCCGGCCCGCGTGTACTGCTGATCATGGGAGCCGGCAGCCCCGGCCGAGTATGGAACACCTACCAGGTTCCTGCACTGGTGAAAGCCGGCTTCGAAGTCGTCACGATGGACAACCGCGGAATCTCGAGCATGGCCGGAATCGACGGGATGAGCATCGCCGACCTCGCCGCCGACGCAGCGGCACTGATCGAACATCTCGGCGGACCCGCCCACGTGATCGGCACATCACTGGGCTCACGAGTAGTACAAGAGCTGGCGATCACCCGCCCCGAACTGCTCGCCAAAGCGATCATGCTCGCCGCCACCGGCCGACCACACCCCGTCGAAGCCGCCCTCAACCGCGGACAAAAGGCCCTCCACCAGGCAGGGATCGACTTGCCCCCTTCCTACACCGCGGCCATCAGCGCGGTGCTGAACCTCTCCCCGCACACCCTCGCCGATCCGCAGAAGGCCCAGGAATGGCTCGACATCTTCGAATACTCCGCCCCCACCACCACCTCTGCCGGTGTCCGCGCCCAGACCGCGATGGATCGATCCCACAATCGACTGACCGATCTCGCCGCGATCCAAGCACCGACCCCCGTCATCGGATTCGGTGACGACCGCTTGACCCCGCCGGCGCAGGGCATCGAAGTCGCCGCAGCCATCCCCGGTGCCCGATACGAACAAATCGCCCAGTGCGGTCACTTCGGCTACCTCGAGCGACCCGAGGAGGTCAACGCTCTGTTGATCGCTTTCCTCCACGGCCGGCCCTTGCCGCAGCAGCCATGACGGACCGGCACCTTCCCTGCCGCAGCGAGCGACTGTCCGCACGCGGCGAGAACACACCACCTCAGGACAACATGACCGCTGATCACCCCGACCTCGACGCACCCAACCGACAACACGCCACGAATCCGATGCTGCCGGCCGGCGGGAAAGTTGTTGTGATCACGACAGATCCGATGTGGAGTCTCCTGCGTAGATTGCACCGCAACCGCAGGACCTGGGGTGAGGGATACGCCGCGCTCATCCGCTACCGCACCGCACTACGCGCGGAGCACACCGCACTCTCGTTCAACGACGTTCCGCGGTTGGTCGAAACCATTCTCGCGCTCCCGGATCACGTCGAGACCGTATTCCTGATCGGACTGCCGCCCTACGGGACCGCGATCGTTCAGCACGAAGTGGCTGCACATCACGGCCCCCTCGTCATCGCGGACAACGAGACCATGACCGCGTCACTCGCGGCCCTGACGCTGACCGCCCTCGACAGGCAAGGCGTGTGGCCGTGGATGGCGACTGTCTACATTTCGCAGTCCCGGCACGCGCCACTACTCGAAGATGTGCTGACCCAGTGCGGCATCGGCACCGTCACCGACATCGATACCACCAACTCAACACGCGAGGACACCCGCCGGATCATCGAACAGTGCGATGTGTTGATCGACTTGTCCACCACCGAGAAATCGATCTCACCTCTTCGGTGCATTCGCCCGCCAGCAGATCCCTTCGAATACTCGTCGTTGCCGCTCGCGGGCCTGCTCAGTGCAGGCTGCGGTCACCGCATCACCATGATGACCCCGAATCTGATCGCCGCATCGGCACGCGCTCTGCACTCGCGCACCGCCGCGCACCGCTTCCTACCGGACATCACCGATCGCACCCTCGTGCGAACGGTCTCCGAGCACGTCGGAGCAGCTATCACGGTCTCCGCGCTTCACACCAGGCTCCAGCGATGAGAACCCGACCACCGGTGCACCGCCACGGAACAGCACCACCTCGACCCGCAGTAGTGGCCGCACGAAAAGCCGTGACCCTGCGCAGGGTATTACACCGAAGTTCGTTCCGACACCGCACAACTCGACAGACTCCGGACCGTATCGCAGTCACCCCGCCAGATCATCCCGAACACTTCACCTGCAGGAGCCCGTCATGCGCTTTCGCTACATCGGAACAGAGGAAATGATCTACCAAGGACCGCCTGCCCGCGTTCTCGGATACGGCGACATCGTCAGAGCCCTCACCAACCCCAACCCCCGATACTTCGAACCACTCGAAGCGAACCCGGAACTGGACGGACAAGAACAGTAGGCACCCGTGCCCGCGCCTGACAAACCCACGATCATGGCCGCCCCAGAGGGTTAAACAAGAGCAACCCGTACAGATTTGCGCCGCGTTTAGGCCCGGCCACGGTGGCAGGTTCAGGAGATCGAAAGATCCCCTGAAGTACAGCCAGGCTCACCCGCACCGATCGAATGCGCTATGAAGCGCCTTCTCTCGCTCTGAGGTAGATGGACCAACTGGTGCTCGCGTACCGGGTCCGTGGCAGGGAGCTATCGGTGAGGTATCACCGCAACTACTCGGCGTGGTCTTCCTCATTCTGAAATTCTTTTGGGTAAGTGTCGTTGGGACGAACGATATCGATACCGGCGACGAGGCCGCGCGCGCCCATCAAGGAGATCTTCCCACGACGCCCTTCGACCCAGACGAACCGATAATGAACGAACCTCACGTGACCGACAGAGCGAGCCTGTCGAGAAGCAACTTCTACTCGGGGCGGCCTCGCTTTGAGCTTTGCGGAACAGACCTGCCACTTAAGGGTACCCGTCACGCTCGGTATCCTCGATGGAGGTCTGCATACACAATGCTTTGCTCAACGACGCTTCGACGAAGCGGATCAGGTTGTAGTTCTTGTTTCGCGTTCGAGTCGCCGCGCCGCTCTCTTGAGCGCTCATTGCCTTACTCCATTCTCACCCCGCCCGACTTTCCTTTGTCACTGGGGCGATACCTGACACAGAGGTCCTCCATGCACCGTTACCACACGAGAGAATCTGGCTCTTCCGGATCTGGAGTGCATGAGTCGATCCACCGGTGATCAAGTGAGGCAAAAGATGTAGAGGGTCCTGGGATACGAGGAGGAAGGTTCCGAGCCCGAATCCGAACACATCACAGGACCCATGGACCAGACTACTAACCTTGTCGCCGACACCATCTGCAGAACCGTCGAACTCGGCGTCACTATCACCGGCGCCGCCGTCGCAGAACACCTCACCCACATCGACTGCCGGCCCGTCGAACACGACCCGACCTGCCCAACGTGCGGCCAGCCCGGTCGGCTCCGCGACCACGTCACCCGCACTCTCCCCGTGGTCGCCGCACCACCGGCTAAATCCTCGAACGACTCGCCTGCGACAAGACATCCGTTTCGGCGGCGGCTGCAGCGTTGGGGTTGAGTTGGGACGTGGTAAACTTCCCGGCTCTGTCCACGGTCCGGCATGTGGTCTACGACCAGTCCGGTCACCTCGACAGGGTGCGAGCCTTTGGGTGCGGACGAGCACAAGCGGAAACACGTTCGCGGGCAGGGTAATCCGAGCTTCGTGACCGTGATCGTGATCAGGCGTTTCGGGACCGGGTGAAGGTCGTCTCGATGGACGAGTTCACAGGCTACCACTCCGCCGCGAAGGACGTATTACCGCAGGCCAAGAGGGTGATGGACCCGTTCCATGTCGTGCACCTCGCCGCCGAGACACACCGTGTGCCGGCAGCGGATCCAGCAGGTCACACTCGGGCATCGTGGCCGGTCCGGCAACCCCGGGTGTACGCCATCAAAAGGGCGCTGCTGACCCGCGCGACGTCAAGCAGAAAGCGCGACGCGAGGCAGTGTTCACCGACGAGGAACACATCGATGTCGCGGTCACCGAACGCACATTCCGACACATGCGATCGGGTGATCATCTATGCCCACAACCGCACTATGCCCCGCAACAGAAGTCGCACCGACTGAATCAGCACATCGGTGCATTCAGGCTTAATGCCACAGGTGTTTCGTTTCATATCTTATAGATTTTCATTTTTCGATACAGCGATGATCGAGCAATTCCGAGGCTCTTTGCTGTACGCATTCTGTTTCCATCATTCTCTTCCAGGCTTTTTACTATAGCCTTGCGCACCGACGCAGAGTCTGCATCACTCTTAGACGACCTTGTCGGTCCCCGCACCTCGGTGGTCTCGGACGAGCTCGATGCCGACGCCTTGACCACGACATTGGTCGCGGAGATCAACAGGTTGACGACAGCGGGTGCGGAACGGCTGATCCTCGCGGCGAAGACCAAAGGCCGTGAGGCGCTGTTCAAACGGATCATTCTCGAGAGCTTCCCGAGACATCTCCTCGGGTCAGTCCCCGTTCTCTTCAGCTGGGAATTCGCCTCCGACGAACTTCGATCACGCCGAATCTGGTCCGGCATCATCAACTCGTTCCTCCACCCCACCGTAGAACGCTTCCTCTACAGCGCCGAACGACGCCTACGCACCTACAAGATCAAGAACCCGCTCCTCATCTACCGCAATGACGGGGCGTCCTCGCGGGTCGCGAAGTCCGTGGCACTCAAGACCTATTCTTCCGGACCTCGCGGAGGGCTCGAAGGCACACGCGCACTTGCCCAAGCGTACGAGCTTCCCCATGTGCTCATGATCGACGTAGGCGGAACTACCACCGATGTAGGGACGGTGAAGAACTATGCCATCGCCACCGAACGCCGGGGTCATATCGCCGGTGTTCCTGTCTCGTACGAGCTCAGTGACGTTCACTCCACAGGAGTCGGGGGCAGTTCCATCATTGCGGTAGAGAACGGCCGGATCGTAGTCAGCCCGGAAAGCGTCGGCGCGTCCCCCGGACCCGCATGCTTCGGTTTCGGCGGCAAGAAGGCCACCATCACCGACGTCAATTTGCTCTTGGGTGTTCTCGATCCCGACACCTACCTCGACGGTGAAATGTTTCTCGACGCCGAACGATCCCGCGCCGTGATCACTGAGAGCATCGCCGAGCCTCTGGGGCTCACTGTCGAAGAAGCCCTGCTCGAGATGGCATCGGCCTATGCGGCGAAGGTATCGGAATCGTTCGCCTCTTCCGTCGAAAGCGCTGAGACGACAACTGTGGCCGCGTTCGGCGGCGGCGGCCCGATGAGTGCGTGTGATGCCGCACGAATCGCCGGAGTGCGCCGGGTACTCGTCCCGAGACTGGCCGCGGTGTTCTCCGCGTACGGTATCAGTTTCTCCGACATCTCCCAGTCCTACGAAACCAACATCACCGACTGCACCCCTGAGCAAATCGACGCAGCGAGAAACGAATTACGTTCCCGCGCAACACGAGACATGTTCCAAGAAGGATACGACACCGCAGAGTGCTCGTTGGAGTGGACCTCTGTAGTCGAGGACGCGGATGGGATGGCGGCGCGCACCCAGTTCGAGCATGATCTCGATGTCAGTTCTACCGCGGGAAACACGACCATCCTCGCACTGAAAGTGACACGGGAACTCCCCCATTCGGTTGTCAAGGGCGGGTCTCCCAAGAAGAAGACGCCGGCGGTGTCGACGCTGGCGAGATCGGTCCGCACCTCCCCCACGCTGGTCGAGGAACTACCTGTCTATCTACTCGATCAGCAGATCGCAGGTGCGGTCGCATCCGGTCCGGCCATTGTCGAGGGGCAGTTTTTCACAGCTCAAGTCCCGACCGGCTGGAACCTGGAGGTCTCCAATTCCGGTGACCTCATCCTGACCGACACCGTGTAATCGGGCCCGGCGGTACCGCCCGAACGATCACATCGACATTTCTCGACACGAAGGTAACGAACATCATGCGTATCCCCATGACCGAATATCTTGCAATCGATCTCGACTCCGAGCGGTGGCTCTGCCGGGTCTGCCAGCACGACCTGGGCAATGCTCGGGGGAACTACAAAGAAGGCACTCTGGTCTACGACCGAGACCCCGCGAGATTCACCCCTCAATTCTCGATCCGGAGAAATACGAGTACACCTTCGCCCCGGATCCGTTGTTCTGCCGCATCCTCGAATTCTATTGCCCGGGGTGCGGTACGCAGATCGAAACCGAATACACCCCACCCGGACACCCACCGACCGTCGACATGATCTGGGACATCGACGCACTCAAGAAGCAGTGGGCCGACCGCGACGGCGATCCGGAAACACTGATCAACTACGGGCCCGGCGAGAACGCCATCTCCGAACCTCGCACTTCGCATTCGCACTCCCATTCACACGCTCAGCGCTGACCCCGGATCGAAGGAGACTTTCATGAAACGCATTTCTGTTGACATCGGTGGAACATTCAGCGACTGCTTCTTTGTCTGGGACGACATTTACGTCGAAGCGAAGGCGTTGACCACCCACCACAACCTGGCCCTCGGCTTCAACGAAGCACTCGATTTGGCATGCTCACGCGCCGGCGTCAGCCGCAGTGACGCTCTACGCGAGGTCGACTCGGTCCGCTACGCCACCACCCTCGGCACCAACGCACTCATCGAAGGCAAAGGCCCCAAGGTTGCCGCTCTGGTGACACACGGATTCGAAGACACGATCCACCTCTCCCGTGGCCGCGGCTACGGCGAGGGCCTCGACGGCATCAAACAAGGTGACATGGCAGACGCCCAACGACCGGATCCTCTAGTGCCGCGTCACCTGGTTCGATCCGTCAAGGAACGGGTCGACGCTGTCGGCGAGATCCTCGTTCCACTGATGGTCGACGATGTTCGTCAGCAGGTTCGCGAGTTGGTGGACAACGGCGCCGAAGCCATCGTCGTGGCGCTGACCAACGCCACCGAGAACTCCGCCCACGAGCAACAGATCCTCGAAATCATCCTTGATGAATACCCCACGCACCAGCTCGGCGCGATCCCCGTTCTGCTCAGCAGTCAGGTATCGGGCCGAAAAGGCGAATACGTGCGAGCAACATCGACGATTGTCGACGCCTTCCTCCACGAGACGATGTTCCACGCGCTCAACCAACTGTCGAGCAATCTGCGTGACTCCGGGTACGAGAAGCCGATGCTGGTCATTCACAATTCCGGCGGCATGGCCCAGCCGAACTCGACCGATGCGCTCCAGACTATCCACTCAGGCCCGATCGCCGGAGTCGGTGGGGCACAACACTTGGCGGAAACCACCGGAATCGGTGACGTCGTATCGATGGACATGGGAGGAACATCGTTCGACATCGGCCTGGTCCCCGAAGGCGGAGTTCGGCACTACGATTTCCAGCCGACCATCGGCCGCTGGCTGGTGTCGGTCCCGATGATCCATCTCAACACCCTCGGCGCCGGCGGCGGCTCGATCGCTTCTTTCGACAGGATCCACAATTCGGTGCAGATCGGCCCCGAATCGGCAGGTTCGGACCCCGGCCCCGCCTGCTACGACCGCGGCGGTTTGCAGGTGACGGTCACTGACGCCGATTTGGTGCTCGGATACCTCGACCCCGAGAATTACGCCAACGGCTACATCGCGCTCAACAAGAAGCGCTCTACCTATGCGATCGACGAAAATCTCTCCGACGAGCTCGACATGGACGCTGTCGACGTTGCGAAGGTCATCAAGCGCACCGTCGACGAGCAGATGGCCATCGGCATCGAGAAGGAATTGCGCTCGCGTGGCGGTCTCGTCGAGGACTACACCATGCTCGCGTACGGCGGCAACGGCCCGCTGCACGCCTGCGGGATCGCATCCAAGGCCGGAATCAGCAAGATCCTCTTCCCCCCGTTCGCATCAGTTTTCTCCGCCCTGGGCGCGGGCAACATGAAGCCCCTCCACATCCACGAACGGAGCGCGTACATCGTGCTCTACGAACCTCGCGAGCGAACCATCTACGACCAGTACGAACAGCTCAACACCTACATCGGCGAGCTTGAAGCCAAGGGCGCCGAGGACCTGGTCCGTCAGGGCTACAACCGCAGCGACGTCAAGTACCGACTCGAGATGGACATGCGTTACGGCAACCAGTTGGTCACCACCGCAGTCTCTTTCGACATCAACCGAGTCAACGGTGTCGCCGATGTGCTGTACCTGATCAAAACGTTCGCCGAAATCTTCGGCCAACGGTACGGCGAAGGCACCCAGGCCCCCGAAGCCGGTGTCCGCGTACAGACCTTGCGCGTCGCCTCCTACATCGACGGCGACGTCGTCAAATTCGATTCCATCGACGCCGGCGGTGACCGCGCAACCCCGGCACCTGTGACCACCCGCAAAGTGCATTTCACCGACATCAGCGAACCTGTCCAGACCCCGGTCTACGACGAGAACGCCCTCCACCACGCGTACGTGATCGCCGGCCCCGCCATCGTGACGACAGAAAGCACCACTTACCTGGTCGAACCGGGCTGGCGACTCGAGCCGACAGTGCAAGGCGCCGTCTGGCTCCTCAAAGACTGACGAGCAGTCGAATCAAACCACAGTTCTTACTAAGGAGCCTGAAAACATCATGACGATTTTAGACAACGGCACCGGGCCATCCGCAGACCGCGACGGGACCCAGCAACTCAGCGAGCAAGAGCAGCAGTGGGTCGACAAGTTCATGGACGAGACCACCCTCTTCCTCGGACCCGACCCCGACATCATGCGTCATCACCAGATCGCGCCGCGCACAGCGCACGAAAGCTATTGCATGACATCGGATACCGATCCGATCGAAGCCGACCGCATCCGCAAACGCCTCGCAGGCGCACTGGACGAGGCCTTCGAGATGTGCGAAAGCATGGGCGCGGCACCCGGCGCAAAATGGGCTGACCTCTCCGTCGCCGTCTACACAGCCGAAGGCGATGTCAGCTACCTTTCCGCCCGCGGCGTCATCGCCTTCTCCGCAGTGTTGCACCACCCGATTCGCTACATCATGAAGAACTGGAAAGACGAACCGACAGTCGGGATCCGGCCCGGAGACGGCTTCTTCCACAACGATTCCCGGTTCGGCATGGTGCACAACACCGACCAATCGATGCTGGTACCCGTCATGCGAGACGACCGGATCATCGCCTGGGTAGGGGCCACCATCCACGAAGGTGAAAACGGTGCCTGCGAACCCGGCGGCATGCCGTCAGGCTCCGAAACGCCCTTCGACGACGGGCTGCGCGCATCGCCGATCAAGATCGTCGAAGGCGGGCGACTGCGCCGCGATCTGTTGACCTTCCTCCAGCACTCGACACGTGACCCCAAACTGATGCTCGCCGACATCAAGGTCAAGATGGGCGCCGTCAGCAGAGTGATGGACACCGTCGACCGCCTCATCGACGAAGTCGGTGAAGAAGCATTCGTCTCTACTCTTCGCACCACCGTCGAGAACGTGGAAGCCGAGGTACGGCGCCGCATTTCGGATCTTCCGGACGGCACCGTCACCTTCAACCAGTTCGTCGATTCGACCCTCAAAGAAAACATTCTGATCAAGTTCGCCTGCAAGATCACCATCAAGGGTGACACGATGACCGTCGACCTGACGGGTACCGGGCCGGAGATCCTCAACCGGGCGATCAACTCCCCCCTCGGCTCGACCAAATCGTTCATGACGCAAGCGATTCTGTCGTACTGGTGGCCGGACCTCCCCCGCAGCACCGGCGCCCTCTCCCCCATCGAGGTCATTTCCGAGGAACACACCTGGGCCGACGCCGGATACGACGCACCCGTCGGACAGTCGCTCCAAGCCTCGTTCCGCGGATTCTCTGCCCTACAGACCGCGTACGCGAAACTTCAGTTCTCCTCCCCCACCAAGTACTCGAACGTGATCGCCCCCTGGTTCAACCAGATCAACGACTTCCTGTGGGGCGGAACCACGCAGCACAGTGAGCAGGTCGGCAACCTCTGTGCCGATCTGAACGGAATGGGCGGCGGCGCCAAGGCATTCCGAGACGGCGAAGACGGCGTAGCACCACTGTTCTGTGCAATGGCCGACATCGCCGAGCAAGAAGTCATGGAAGAAGAAGTCCCGTTCCTGCAACTGGTCAGTAAGCGACTGGTCACAGACAATCAGGGCTTCGGAAAGTACCGCGGCGGCATGGGCTACGAAATGATTGTCGCTTCACGCGGCACCCCCAGCTGGGGATTCATGACCGTCACTTCCGGCTCGAAGTTTTCGTCGGTGAGCGGAATGTTCGGTGGCTACGGATGCCCCACCTATCCGTTGTCGATGGTCAAGAACATCAATATCTACGACATCATCCGCAAGGACCCATCACAGTTCGACTTGTCGATCGAACGGGTGATGAACGAACAGCCCTACGAGGGCGGCAAATACCTGACCGGCCACATGGGGTTGCAGTTCGATGTCGCCAAGGAAGGCGAGCTGTACATGATCAGCCAAGGCTCCGGCGGCGGATACGGGGACATCCTCGAGCGAGATCCAGAACTGGTCATGGCTGACCTGCAGCTCGCGCGGATCTCGGACAAGGTGGCCGGCGAACTGTACGGCGTCGTCTACGAACCCGACACATTCGTCGTCCGCGAAGAAGAAACCACAGCGCTACGCGCACAAATGCGCCAGGACCGCTTGAAGCGAGGCAAGCCGTACAAGGAATTCGTAGCCGAATTCGTCAAGCCCGAACCTCCGAAAGAGTTGCTGTACTTCGGTTCCTGGGGCGATGACAACGACCAACTGGTTGCCACGCACTGGGGCAAGAGTGCGCCGGAGCGGGTAACCGCGCGGCTCGAGGATCTACCCCTCATCATGATTCCGGACCGTCGCGTGCTCAAGATCGAGGAGCTGAGCAAGCGGGTACGCGAGCTCGAGACCAAGTGCGGCGAGAAAGTCCAGCACAAGTCCTGACCCTGCCGATTTCGCGCGGTGATGCTCCGCTGACCCAACATCACGTCGGTGTGAGCATCACCGCGCGGTATCGCACCAATCTCTCGAGGAAGACCATCATGACCACCAGCCTTCTCACCGCAATCGCCTCACCACCCTCGGGCCGCGCCACAGCCCTCCTACTCGATCACCACGCGTACGCCCAATCGGTGTTTCTGCGCAACCGGCCCGCCCCCTGGGACGACCCCACCAGCTACGCCCGCTTCTTCAACCAAGCACAAGGTCTACTCAAACCCGACCTGGCCATCCTCGACCTGAACCACTTCTACACCCATCACCTCGAACAGAACCCCGCCCTGCGGGATTCAATGTCTCAGAAGAAACGAACCGGATATGCCCTGCGTACCATGCTCGCGGACAAGGGCCTCACCCGTAGCGTCATCGATCTTGCGCAAACACTGACAGCAATGGCGTCAGGACCAGTAGTCCTACAGATCCCCTCCCCCATGCAGTGGCTACGAGCCACACACCACTATTCGGGTTCTTCCGACATTGACAGCCTCGACGCCGACGACGCGGAAAACTCGTCAATGTACGTCGCCGATTGGCTCCGCGGCTTCGCAGCACTCCCATTCGCCGCGATACTCCTCGACGACCGACCGATAGACCCCTCCGCACCAACCACACCGGTCGGGTACGACGCCTACACCCCGATCACCAACATCACCGCGCACTACCGACTTATCGTCGGCATGCGCGACTCCCATGGGGTAACCCTCCATCAGCAGACCATCCGCGGAAGTGTCCTCCCCGAGAACTACTGGCGCGGAGAACAAACAACACTTCCTCCCTGCGACTTTCACATCACTCAGATCCCCGCCACCGCAGTACCCGAAGTAGTCCTCAATCAACTTGCCCAGCTCAAGTAACACAAACTCATCCGAACCAACCAACCCGACCCGAAATCGCAACGAGCGAGTCGTCAAGCCCCTTCAACAGGCATCAGCGCCACGCACCCTATGGGAACCGCATGAGCGTGCCGCTCGGATGAATAGCGGGTTGACACATTCATCCAGATACTCTCGATTGACCTCACGGAGGGTTCTCTGCATCTGCAAGATATTCGCGTACAGAGCCGACGCCGTCGGAGTGGGCACCCCGAACTCTTGGCGATATCCGTGAATGCCATACCCGCAGTAGGCCTCTCATACGCACGCTGCCGACGTGCAATCCGTTCGGCGAGCTTGTCCCGCTTGGCTTGCCTCTCGCGGCTTCCGCGGAATGACATTCTCCCGCTTAGCTTCCTGCCGTATCACTGCAAGATCGGGAATAGAACTGCATGCCAGTCACCATTCCAGCGGCAATTGGGCATCAGCTGCACATTGCTGCGAGCATCGTCACCTTGGCTGTGCTGGTGACCGCTGGGGTGGTGGGTGACTGTGATCACAGCCCAGAATTCGTCAGCCACGCCGTGTGACTGTATTACCGCTTCACGTTGAGCCTGCGTGATGTGGAGGAACTGATGTTCGAGCGCGGCGTCGTGGTCTCCCACCAGACGATCCGGCAGTGGTGCGCGATGTTCGGCCGGTCCTATGCCAATGAGCTGCGTCTCCGAAGGCCCCGCCCGGGCAACAAGTGGTACCTCGATGAAGTGTTCACCTCGAATCAACGGCGAGCAGAAGTATTTGTGGCGCGGGGTCGATCAGGACGGCCTGATAGCGACGCTATCGTCCAGTCGGGTCGAAACGCCACTGCTGCCAAGCGGTTCTTCCGCAAGGTACTCAAGGGTCTGCGGTACGTGCCGACGGTGCTCGTGACCGCCAAGCTGGCCAGCTACAAAGTGGCGTACCGCGAGATGCTGACCTCTGCCGAGCATCGCCGGTCGAAGTATTTTCAGCAATCGGGCCGAGAACTCGCGTCAGCCAATGCGACAATGGGAGCGCCGGGTGAAGAGAATCGCTTCAGCCGGGCAGGCGCAACGGTTCATGCTGGCTGTATTCGTCTAAGTGATCTCGCGGATGATGCGAGCGGTGTTACCGACAGTTGGTGCGTGACCCGTACGTCTTCGATTTTCTCGACATCACCGAACGTGTCGCGGAGCGGGAGCTGGAGTCCGCGCTGATGCGTCGGCTGGAGCAGTTCCTCCTCGAACTGGGACACGGGTTCGCCTTTGTTGGACGCCAATACCATTTCGAGGTCGGTGATCAGGATTTCTATATCGACTTGCTGTTCTTCAACTGGGTGCAAGCGAGGTTCGTCGTCGTCGAGTTGAAGGTAGGCAGGTTTGAGCCGGAGTATGTCGGGAAGCTCGGCTTCTATGTTTCGTGGATCGACGACAACCTCCGCAACAAGGACATCCACGCCCCGACTGTGGGAATCTTGCTCTGCGCCGGCCGCAACGACAACGTCGTCCGGTATTCACTTGCCGGGACAACTGCACCCCTCGCCGTAGCCGACTACACCTATGAGACTCTCCCCTCCCAGGTTCGCGATCTCGTCCCTACCGACGACGAGATCGCGGCAGCTGTGGAAGCCACTGTCTCCGAACTCGACTCCCAACTGCCCGTCAAACCTGACAACTCCGGCTGAGAGGCGCCATTCGATTTTCGAACCTGGCCGACATATCCTCTGGTGCCGAGATCGCTACCGGTGTTTCGCACGAGGGTCTGCGAACGCGATGCCTGGTCCCGCCCGGTGCGTCGAGGAGCAGGGCAGTTCTATGTCCAGTCGATGTGGACGGATTCGATGGAATCGAAGTGAAATCCGAAAGTGTCGCCGTACTGGTCGAATCCCTTGTTTTCAGGGTAATCCATCGTGGCGTGACGTTCGAGGATGGCAACCACCCGGGCATGATCGTCGTTGGCCAAAGCCATGGCGAGTTCTCGTGTTTCGTCGAGACTGAAGGGGCTGTCGGAGTTCGCGAAATCGAGGGTACGCACTCGATAGTCGTAACCTTCTTCGGAACCGTTGCGGACGGACACTCCCCCGCGGACTCGGATGGTGGCCTTTTTGGGTTGCCCGTCGGGTCGTAGGACGCCGGCGCGGTCCATGACGTCGTGCGCTTTGACGTTCTTGAGTTTCTTTTTCGCGTCAGCGCGCAGCTCGTTCGTTTCGCCGGAACGGTAGCGAGAGACCGCTGATCGTGAACGACCGATTTTCTTTGCGACAGCGTCGATTCCACCGAGGCGTTCGATGGCGGCTCGCCGTTGTGCACGTTCGGTGACGTCGGGGTGCGGGATTCGTCCTTGCTGCGCCCAGCGGCGCAGTGTTCGGTCAGATGGGGGCTTTCTCCCGGCGTCGACAGCTGCTTGCCGTAGGCCTTCTTTACCGATTTCGGTACGGATCTGACGTACGGAGACTTTGCTGGTGAGTCCGGCCAATCCCCCACTTTTGACCGATTTCGATTTTTCGACACCACTGGTCGCTGCTGTCGAGACAGATACGTTGAGTCCGTCCAAACCGACGGTCTTCTGTGCGGGTTTGGTAGATCGCGGTTTCGGAAGATGCAGGGCCACTATATGTTTCCTTCATCTTCGTCGGTGAACGCAGCTTTGAGTGCGAGGTTGATCTCGTGGGTGTCGCGGGCGTCGGTCAGCATGACGGTTATGTTTTCGGTGAGCGGGGCGCTCTTTTCCAGAGTCATTTTCCCGAGTGCGTCACTCTCGTCTGCGATGTCGATGCCCAGGGGCAGGGGGTAGACCCAGGAGTCGGTGACGGTGCGCAGTGGCCAACGCCCGGTTTCGCGCGCGATGCGCATCGCGACGCGGCGGCCTCGCCAGCGGCAGTGTGCGATGATCGCTGCTCGCCAGAGCGGCTGATGATGGTGTTGCATTTGTTTGGCGGTCCACATGTCGGGGTTGACCATTCGGCCGATATAACCCTTGTAGCAGGCGCCGATGAACCGTTTCATTGCTGTGTCGCCGGTGTCAACGGCAACTTTGCGGGCCTCTCTCAAGATTTTCGCCCACTTGTCGAGGGCTCGACCCTGTTCGGGGTAGACCCACGCTTCTGCGATGTCGAGGTCGTCGAGTTCTGCGCCGATTCCGCCATCGGCGATGGACGTTTGAAGTGCATCGAGGCTGACGGTGGTGATCCAGGTCTGCACAGGTTGGTCGGCGAGCATGTGTGGGTGAGGCAACGGTAGAGCGGGTGGGAGCGCCAGCATGTCACCCGGTGGGAGGGTTACACGCCAGAGTCCGAACGGGGTTTTCGATTGCCGCGCAGCATCGAGCGCGTCCTCGCCGCGAAGATGTCGAGGTTTTCCGTAGCCGAATTCGAGCATGCCAGCCGAAGCGAGGTACGCAGCTCGTTGGTCTATCGATACCAGTTGTGTTGCATCGGAAAGTTCTTCGAGGTCCGGGATGCGGGTCCATCCGAGGGCAGGTTCGAGATCTCCGCGGGGTTCGCCGTCCAACGGTGGGACCGGTCCACCGACAGTGACGACGATTCCTTTACCGCTGCGGGTGCGGTCGCGTTTGATCTTGTCGACGATGGCGGCGCCGGTGCGTGCGGGGGTGGGCCCGGGTAGCACGCCGAGGTGTTGTGCGCACCAGGCGAGTCGGCGTCCCAGTTCGCGGGCAGCGGGGAGGTCGTCGTCGGGGAGGTAGGTTCCGGCGGCCGGTGACCCGAGGATCCCCATGTCCCCCACGCGATTGCCCCATCCGAAGTCCTTGTTCCAGTAGGTCCACACGTAGGGTTCGATGAAAATGTCGACCATGGATGTGAAGTTCCCGGTGGTGCGGGAGAGGTGAACGACGTGGCCGGGTTCTCCGCGCAGTTCCCATCCTGCGGTCAGCATCGGGGTCAGCGTGGCGTGGAGGATCGCGGTGAGCTCTTCGGCAGCGCGGGTACGGAGGACTTCCATGTCGTCGACATCGTCTTCACTGCCCGGGTCGATGATCCATCCGAGCATCTCGCACGCTTCGATTCCCACTATCCAGATCTGTGCCGGCGCGCCCAGCGGGGTGAGCGTTGCCCATCTGATGAGTTTGTCAAGTTTTTCGATGGAATCGACTGGGCCGGTGAGTGTATGGCCAGACGGTGTGTAGGTGCCGGCTGCTGTGACAATGACGGCGTGGCCGTCTGCTGCCTCGCCGGCGGGAGGAAGGGCGGCCGGTTCGGTTGCGCCCCGTTCGGACGCCGGGGGAGGTTCCGGTCCCACGTCAGCAATGGGCTTATCTTGGGGCACAACTGTTTCCGTGCTGTAATCCGAAGACGGTGACGAGTCCGTACCTTGCCACGCTATGGGGGCGCTTTCGCCTGCCACTGGTTCGACCTCTGGTTCCGCGGCGACACGATCCTCCGCAATCGGCGCACGGGCATCCATCACGTCAGCATCGGGATCCGGCGCCGCGGCGTCGTCGAGATCGAAGAGCGCTGGTTCAGAATCGACCTCAGAACCATCCCCATGAACTCCGGGCACCGGAGAAGGATCGAGGTCGAACAGGGGAATCTGCTCCCACTTCCTCACCACCATCGCTGCCCCATCCCCGCTACTGGCGTCCTAATGACTCGAGATCAAATGCTGATCGCAATGCCCTGGTCAACAACACTTCCTGAGCAGGCAAGAGAAATCCTCGATTCACCCCGAGTGCCGACACCGGGATGGTCGTCACCCCGTCGCAGTCGACAACCGATCCGTCCTCGACACCGTTGTCTTCGCCCAAACTCAGCTCGGTCGATAACCCCCGCCCCTCCGCACGAACGGGAGCAACAGTGACCGTCCCCAGATGAGGCCGAACCAGCTCCCTCGTCAGAACCAAGACCGGACAGAGCGTTTCGAGGTGGGCGTCATGGATTGGCCGCACTCAGTTCTTCTTCCCGTGCGCGGCGGCGATATTCACATCGCTACCGGTTCCGAGACCATCAGACAAGATCTCCACGTCTCGGGCTGCAAGCTGTCGACGCTGCTCACGCTCCAACGCTCGAAGCACAACTTGAGCACGGCTTTTCGCGCGCCCACCACTGACCTCACTGTCGAGAAACACCACGATGTCCTCGGGTAGCCGTACCGCGATCTGCGTGCTCATAATCATCATGATACCGAATTGGGATGTAAACCGGTACCGGCCATTCCGTTCATCTTCCCTCAGCCTCCGCCCCTGACACTCCCGGTGCCGTGGACTGCCGGCCGAACGTCCGTGGACTGCCGGCCGAACGTCCGTGGACTGCCGGGCCGTCAGTGCCCCGATTACTCGGTGCCGTACAACTCGGCGGTGTAATGCCCCTCCCCATTGCGTGTGGCCTCATCCCAATCGACGCCCAACGCGTCGGCCAGGTGATGTGCATCGGAGAGGAAGTCCGCGAACACGGTGGGCAATTCTTCGGTGCCGGTTCCGCAGCGGCGGGCATACGCGATCATTCCGTCTGCTGCCCGCACAGCGCGGACGCCGTTGTCGTGGATCTGCGACTCGGGGTCTTGCTCGTAGCGGAAGTCATCGCGCTTGCTGCCGCCTGCTGTCGATGCCGCGACTGCATCGAATGTGTCTATTCCTTCCCAGACGCGTGCACGGTATTCGATCTTCGTTGTGTCGGACATTTGTTTTGTCCCTTTCATTTTCGGTTGAACTACACAGCGGGGGTGCTGCGCAGCGCGGCCAACAGGCCGGTCTGGACCTCGAGCGCGGACGACGGCGCACCATGTGCAAGAACGCTCGCAGTCGCGCTGTCGATGACGACGGACATGTGGGCGCGGTGACGCGAGAGCATCACACAGGCACGGCCCGCATCGAGGTTGAAAGGTTCGGCGGTCCGGTATCCCGCCAATGGGTGCAGCACCACGACGGCAGGACGCTCAAGGCCTTGCAATGAGTTGGCGGTGCCGACCAGTACGTCGGGGTACTCGCTGAGTAGGGCACGGATTGCCGCAGCCTGGGTCACGTGCGGGACCACCACGGCCACGTCAGCGGCCGTCATTGGCCGCTGGCCTGCGGTGGTGACCAGATCCGCTGCCAGTAGCTCTCGCACCCGCGCAGCGCATGCAGTCACCAAGGCAGGATCGGACGGGCCTCCGCAAGCTGTGATCGGGCGATGCGCCAATTCGAGCCACACAACTCCGCTCGAATCGGTGAGGTGTTCCGGGGGCCGCTTGGAGGTGAACGGCAAATCGGGGTAGAACAGTGGCGCGATCAGTGCTGTGGTGTCGGGTCCGAGTCGCCAGGTGTGCGCCAACCGCACCATCCCCACCGCATCGCCGTGTGCAGCCAACAGCGCGATCGGGGCGGGTAGATCGGGCGCGGTTTCGCTTCCCTCCCAACGAGATACATCGCCGGTCACCACCGGGTCGATCTGTCCGGGATCACCGACGCACACCACCTGTTTCGCCATGGCTCCCAGCGCTCCCAGATCGGCGTAGGTGCATTGCCACGACTCGTCCACGATCAACACGTCCGCGCCGACTCGGTCCGGGTCCGAGAACAACCATCGCGCCGTCGTGCCGATCAGAATTCCCCCGACTTCGCCCTGCCAGCGCACTTTCTGCCCCGACACCACCGGCGTGTCGCCGCTGTCCGGTGCCGGTGCTTTCGCTTTCCACATCAAGGCGGCGCGGTCGGTGAGTGTTCCCAATCGGCGTGCAATCTCCACCGCCTGTTCGCGGGTCTGCGCCGCGATCCCTACGCGCAGATCCGCCCGGTGCGCCAATGCCGCAGCCAGTAATGCAACCAATCGGGTCTTGCCTGCGCCGGGAGGGGACGGCACCACCACCGCAGGATCACCCGACCACACCGAGAACAGCACACGCGCTGTGATCGGGTCGGCCATGATCTCCGACCCCGGCCACCCCGTTAGTGAGGGAGCAGGCGGGCGCGGCGGTGACGGGACCGGCCCGGAGGGGGCAGCGATATCCGACGACGAGGCAGTAATGCGCATGACGAATCAATCCTTTCCTGGAAAAGCTCTCTGAACTGGCTATTTACCTACGGCAGGTATGCTGCCGGTGCTATTTCTCTGCGCCCGCTATGAGCACGTCCAACGGCACTTCACGCCGGGAAGGGACGGGTGTCTGCCCCGTCGAAAGCCAGGACCGCCGACCTCGGTAGAGCCGCCAGTACCGGCCACGACCAGCGCGCATCGTGTGCGGTGACGCCGCTTGCGGCATCAACACCACCGACGCGCCACTCGGCGGCGCATACATCCCCACCGAACCGAGTCCGAGCACCAACTTCCCGCCGACAACCTCGGTCGATGTGACCTCGACGGTGAACTGCTCGAACGGTCGCCGTCGCGGTGTGCCGACCCACCCGGTGACAGCAGATCCGACCCGCAGCCGTGAATCCAGACGCTCACACGTCACCGACAGCGACCCGTTGCGCCGACGTGAGCCTTTCGGTGGCGGCGTCATCGATGCCACACCTACCGCGACGTGGCCGGTGTGCAGTGCGCGCTCGCGCCACATCGGATCATCGAGCAAGGCTGATGACATCACATCTGCTGCGTCACAACGACTTCGCAGGCCCATCGCGGCGCTGGCCGTGTTGTCGGGACGCGACCAGTCGTGACCGTCCACCAGTGCAGACTGTGCCCGAGAAAACGAATACGCGTCGTCTTCACCGATCGCAGCGAGCAGCGGCAGCAACGGGCCACTGCCGATCGCACGCGCCCACTCGTGCATCCCGGCGACACTCTCGTCCGCGATCTGCAACCACGTCCGCCACACCCGCGCCGACCGCTGCGCTTCCGGCACCACGCCGAGCACGTAGCGGGCACTGGACGCGGCCGGAAGATTCACCACCGCCGACGTGCCGGGATGATCCGCCCGATCTGCCCACCACCCCACCATCGCGGCGCTACCGGAGATGTTCGGGTCACTGTGGTGAGCGTGCGCCCGCGCCAACCCCACCAGCGCCGGAATCGTGCCGCCGTCGTCGGTGAGCAACATCGCCGGGGCATCCGCCGCCAGCGTGCCGCCCAACCTGGCCAGCAACGCCAACCCGGCCTCGTCACACGCGGTTTCCTCACCTCCACCGACCGCCGCAGCGGACACGCTCACACTGCCGCCGCGTACCGTCGCCCGCACCGCCAGCGCCGACGCTGACGGGGTGAACGTAGTGTGTGCGAGCCGAGCAACGGGACGCCCCGTTTCGGCGGCATAGAGACGCTGAGCCAGATCGAACCATTCCACGCTCACGACACGTCCTCCGTCTGTTCGCACGCCAGGACCACCGGATTCGCAGCGCACTCCCACCCCGCACGCAAGGCCAGCGCCGCCGCATCCTCGCCGGTACCGACGACCACGCTCGCCACCTGATCCGGCGCGTGACCGGTACCCGTCAACACTTGCTGCGCGTACCGCAACAGATCACCGCTCACCGCGTTCACGACGCACCGACCGGGATCTGCACACGTGACGCCCATTCCGGGGTCCGAGACAGTGCGGCGTCGTTGCCGATCACCGCGCACACCAGATGCGCCCGCGACGGCCGATCCGGCCACGGCGTATCCCCGTCCGTCAACACGATCACCACGTGCGGGGCAGGACGGGCCGCGTTCCCCGCGTCGATCCCGACGCGCATATCCGTACCGCCGCCGCCCACCAACTGCACATCGGCCACCGACCGCACCGCCTGCGCAGACGTCGATGCCGCATCGCACGAGAGAATCCGTACCCGCTCCCGCGCCACACCGCCCGCCCGCAGCACACCCGCCACCTCACCCATCGCCGCCGACAGATCACCCGCCGACATGGACCCCGACGTGTCGATCACAATCGACACCGTGATCGACGGACCCCGCATCGCCGGGGCCACGATCCCCGGCAGGCTGCGCCGCGACGGACGCGCATAGCTGTAGTTCGTCCGCCCCGACTGATCCGCCAGCGCTCGCCGGATCACCGCACGCAACACCCGATCCCACGGCACGGTCGGCGGCGTGAGAACCTCACCGGCCCAGCGCGCCAACCCTTGCGGCGGCATCCCGCGCCCCTTCCCCTGCGCCGCCTGCACCGCCCGCGCCACATGACGGCGAACCAGATCTGCTTCCGCGCCGTCCAACCCGTCCGCGACCTCCCCCGCTGCCGCGCCCAACTCCCCCGGCACCGGCGCGCATCCCGCACCGGATCCGCAACCCACGTCGTCGTCGTCTGGAAACTGTTGTCCCGTAGCCGGATCGATCAGGTGCGTGTAGTAGTCCTCTGCGATTCCGCCGTCCTCGCACCCGAACGATTGTGGAGTGATCACCCCGTCCGGTAACCCGACGCCCGCCGCCAGCAAGTCGTCGTTGATTTCCGCGTCCGCCGCGTAATTCCACGCCACGTGGTGCACCGGCTTCGGCAAGGACTGCCCCCGCACACCGTGTGCCCGCAGCAAGTGCCCGACCTCGTGCAGCAACACCGCACCCGCCACCGGCACCGGCCACGCACCCGCCCCCACCAACAACGCCGGATCTAGATAGAGCCGCCATTGCGCATCCACCGCGAACGTGCCCAACCCCGGTGCAGCAACAGGCTGCGCCGCGAACAATGCCCGCATGAAATACGGCATCTGTTCGGCAGAAACCAGTCGTGCCAGGCGAAACGCCCGCAACTCATCCGGCGCGAGGACCCGAACCCCGCTCATGCTGCCGCCTCCATCAGACCCGCAGCGGTCAACATCGGCGCGAACCGACGAGCAGACGCCGGGACAGTCGCCTTCGCCGGTCGCGCCTTCGCCAGCGTGCGCGCCGCCGCGCCCGCCACGTCCGGTGCGCCCGCCTCCGCAGCCGCGATCAGCGGACCCCACGCACTGCGCCAGGCCTCCACCGTGCCCCGTCCCACCGCCCACGCCGTGACACCGGACAGCACCGCCCACACCAGATCAGGACGCGACTGCCAATCGAACGCCGAATCGGGATTCTCCACCACCGCAACCGGATCGGGAAGATCCGCGCTACGCCGCCACTCCAAGAACTCCACGCCCGCGCCCTCACCGATCAACCCGAACACCGCCGTGTTGATCGCCGCGTTGTCGTCCTCCCGCAAATGCGGCAACACCGCCGCCAACATCGACCACGTACGACGCGACGGCCACGCACCACCGGTCTGCGCAGCCGACGACGGAAACGCATCCAACGCATCAGGATTGCGCTGCACAAAGCCGGTGATCGAACTGCGCACCAACGCAACCCGTTGCTCATCGGTGGCCACCGCACGCGAGGCAGGCGGTGCACCCCACCCCGTCGCCATACCGTCCAACCACTCATCCACAGACGGCGTGAACTCCACATGGCAGAACCGATTCGCCAACGGCGCTTCCAACTCGTACCCACCAGCAGCGCAATCCGGAGGATTCGCCCCCGCAATCACCCGAGTCCCCTTCGGCAACTGCACATCACCGACAGTCAAATCCAACGCCACCGCCAACATCGCCGCCTGCACAGCAGGCGGACTCGTCGTCAACTCGTCCAAAAACAGATACCCACCACCACCGGCAACCAATTCCTTCGCCCACGCCGGAGCCTCCAACGCCACACCGTGCTCCCGCACCACCGGCAACCCCGCGAAATCCGACGGCTCACGCAACGACCCCAACACCGTCTTGCACAACACCCCATCCGCCGCAGCCAACCCACGAACCAAACTCGACTTGCCCATACCCGGACCCGAAATCAACAACGACGGCACACCCGCCCGCCCATTCGCATCCAACACAGTCACAGCAGTAGCCAAATCAGCCACAGGAATCCTCCAGAATCGAGCGAACTGGTCAGGTCCGCTACCGAATTAGACTCCCCAATTATATAGGTTGACCTGCGCAAATAGGCGCTAGAATCGTTTCTCACGTCCCCGGCGCACCCTGTGCCGGGGACGTGAGAAACCACTACCTCACCGGCCGCCGGCACCACCGCAGACAGGCGAAGGAAAGGTGGCTACAAGACCGCGATTTCGACCTCCGATCAGCGGTCCCCAGCATGCCGACCTCTACGACATCTTTTCGGGCCGGCATCTGCACACAAGAAGTCAAACCTGCGAAACGCCACGCTAAAAAGCGGATAGACCGCAAACGATGTCCGGGCTTGGCTGTCAGCTCTTGAGCTCGCCGACCCACAACACCTCAAACAACCCGTTACTCAAGTCGAAATATGTACGGAGAGTTCGTTTCACCGTCGATACGACGCTGAAACTCAACTTGGACTTGCTGCAGCAACTCGAGGTCGTCCCAAGCAGATGAGTGATCCTTGCTCTGTTCTCGAGAGTCAAACAACAGATTCACCCACCGGGCATTGTGGGATGACCACATCACAAAGAAGACATCCGGCCACATCACCCAGACGGTGTCTACGCCAACAATCCCGTCCAGTGGGTTCAGAAGGTGTGCCACGATAGGAGCAACGTCCATTTCAACGACGGGATAGTCAAAGGGATGGGCAATCAGAAATATGTTCTTCGAGTGCGCAACCCTCACTTTCTTGTTTAGTTGGCGGAGCGCGCGATCAATCTGATTGAGGCCTTCACCTGCCAGGACCTCGTTTACAGTCGTAACAGCTGCGGTGAACGTCGTCACCATCGGAATTTCGCCACGCCCAAGGGATTGATCAATCGTGGCGTCAAACTTTCGGTACCAAAGACCAATCGATTTCACTTCGAAGTCCGCAAACCTCTTATTCGCCAAACCCATCGACGATATGGGGCTGCGCTCCGATTTCGAATGCGAAAGATCGAAGATCAAGTCTGGTTCGCCAGCACAATCAACGCTAGTCGGCGCACAGGCTAGGAATGCAGTCGTTGAAATGGCGGCTAGGTCCTCGCCCGATCTCACTTTCAGTTTTCGAAGCACCTCGTGCGGCAACGCACGGCAGAGCTCGTCGACCGCCCACCATAAAGTTCGTTGCGGTATCACCACTACGTCACTGCCCTTTGCGCCCGGATCGAGCATGAACTTATAGTCGCACATCGCAAAGCAAAGCCCCGGGAGTTCGGGTCACTTCAATCCCGGGCTTCGGCGATAGCATCAGCGGTCACCAGCATGTCGATCTCAACAACATTGGTTCCGCCGGCATCGGTGACGCGCACGGTTACTCCGGCGAGCTTGTGTACCGTCGGTCATTGACCGCAGAGGGGAAACCGAGATGCTGTTGTCTTCCTGGCGAGTGTGTATCACCGAGAGTCGTGTGGTCCGACCCCGGATCACGGCATACCGGAGCGCGGCGAGAGAAGCCGTCGCCACCATATCCAGCCAACGAAAATGACCAGCCAGAAGTCGATTCCTACTCCCGTCAGGCCTTACTCAACGCCGCCAATGCATCTGTGCCGACGGGTTCTTCGGCGAGCATCGGGACGATGGCGGTTCGCTGGCTGTATTTGTTTGTGATGCTGTCGATTTCGGTGATCTCTCCGGCTGCGCGTTGCTGCAGGAGCGTCGAGGTCGGTTCGGCTGCCGCGAGGGAGTTGTTGACCACCCACGCCCAAGGGTGAATGCCTGCGCGTTGCAGGTCGGCTTGCAGACCGGCGGCCTCGAGGACAGGTGTGGTTTCAGCGAGGGTCACGAGTAGGACTTTCGTGGCGTTCGGGTCCTGGAGCCGCATGAGCGGGGTGGTGAAGTTCGTGTTCTCACCCATTTGGCGGGCGATTTCCCGGTGGTAGGAGCCGGTGGCGTCGAGCAACAACAAAGTGTGCCCGGTCGGGGCGGTGTCGACGACGACGAATTTGCGGCTCGATTCGTGAATCACCCGCGAAAACGCCTGAAAGACCGCCACTTCCTCGGTGCAGGGTGATCGGAGGTCTTCGGCGAGGTTCGCGCGTCCGCGTTCGTCGAGGTTCTTGCCTTTGGTGGTCAGAACCCGGGTGCGGTACTGCTCGGTGGCTTCGGCGGGGTCGATTCGGGAGACCTGGAGGTTGTCGAGTTCCCCGTTCAAGGTTTCTGTCAGATGTGCGGCCGGGTCGGTGGTGGTCAGGTGCACCTGGTGGCCGCGTTCGGCGAGGGCGACAGCGATGGCGGCTGCGATGGTGGTCTTGCCGACTCCGCCTTTGCCCATGCACATGATCAGGCCGTGATCGTCGGTGTCGAGTTCGTCGATCAGGGATGAGAGCGGAGCACTGGGTAGCTGCAGGGCCGGGTCCGCTGAGGCGGCGGATACCGGGCTGAGGTCGGGGGTGAAGAGGCTTTCGAGTGCGTCGATGCCGACGATATTGGTCGCTTTGAGCGGGACCTGATCGGTGGGCAGCTGCGCCAATTCGTCGGGCAGGCCGGCTATCGCGGCTTGTTCACGCCGGTAGATCGCGGTCGCGAGTGGATCGGTGTCGTCGCCCGGTGCCGGGAGGACACCGTTGATCACGACATGCTGATGGGTCAGTCCGATGTCGGCGAGTTCGCGGTGGGTGCGGGTAATTTCGGCGAGCGTCGAACGCTGGGCGCGCGAGACCAGGACGAGGCGGGTCCGCTGCGGATCTGCGAGCGCGGCAACAGCGTCAGCGTAGATGGCTCGCTGCTTCTCGAGCCCGGACAGCGGCCCCAGGCACGATGCGTCGCCCCTACCGTCGTCGAGGAACTCGGTCCACGATCCGGGAAGCTGCAGCAGCCGGATGGTGTGCCCCGTCGGAGCGGTGTCGAAGAGGACATGGTCGAAGTCGGCGGTGATGTCGCCTTGGCAGGAGAGCAGTCCGGTGAACTCGTTGAACGACGCTATTTCGGTGGTGCAGGACCCAGAGAGCTGTTCGGCGATCGCCGCGATCTCCTTCTCGGGGAGCAGTCCGCGGACGGGGCCGATGATCCGCTCGCGATAGGCGGCGGCGGCTTGTTCCGGGTTGATCTCGAGCGCCGACAATCCGGGAGCGGCGGGAATGTCGGTGATGGTGTTGCCGATGCTCACGCCGAAGACCTGCCCGACGTTGGAGGCGGGATCGGTGCTCACGAGCAGCACTTTCTTCCCGGCGCGGGCGAGGGTGATCGCGCTCGCGCAGGCGATGGAGGTCTTTCCGACACCGCCTTTGCCGGTGAAGAACAGGAATCGGGGTGCATCGTTCAGGAACTTCATTGCGTTGTGGGTGCTTTCAGCAGCAGGTGGTGGAGTCGGCGTCGTCGGTGGAGCAGCATGCTGAGCCGTCGGCGAGTCCGAGCATGGCGATCCCGGCCGGCGCGTCCGCGGCTCCGGCTTCGGTGATGCCGGCCCATTTCGCGAGCTGGTTGCGGGTGGGATAAGTACCGGTCAGGGCGGTGACTCCGTCGACGATCGCCAGCGGGAGTCCTTCGGAGCCTGAGATTTTGAGGAATGCTGCGACGGTGTCGTTTCCGGCGAAGGCAAGGGGGTCGTTGGCGAGGTTGTGACGGGTGATGGTGCCGCCGTTGCTCGCGACCCAGTCGAGGTCGGCGGTGAAGGTGATCAGCGCTTGGTCGACGTCGTCGCCGCAGACGCCGGTGTTGCAGCACAGGGCGGGTTCGAATACTTCGATGGTGCTCATGATGTGTCCTCTGTTTTGTTTCGGATGTTGCTCAGATGGCCGGGACTGTGAAGAGGTCGTCGTCGAGTGCGGTGATGGCGTCGCGGGCGGTGCGGCCGACTCCGATCAGGGTGGCCGATGCGGGACCGGTCCAGTCGCCGTATCCGAGGAAAATCAATCCGGGTTCACCGGCGACGTGCGCTCCGTCGAGTTCGATGCGTCCGGTGTCGCCGTCTCGGAGTCCAAGGGGCTGAAGGTGCCGTAGTGCGGGGCGGAATCCGGTGCACCAGATAATGGCGTCCACCTGTTCGACGTGATCGCCGAATCCCAATCCGGTGGCGGTGAGGCGGTCGAACATCGGGTGCGCCACCATCACGCCGCGCTCGCGGGCGGCTTGGACCGGGGGCACCATCACGATGTCGCCGAGGCCGGCGATGCCACCGGAATCGGTTTCACCTGAAGCGATTTCACGGGCATGTTCACGGGCGACGTCGAAAAGGATCCGGCCGTCGACGTCGTCGGGCAGGAACCGCGGTTCCCGGCTCGTCAGCCAGAGTGTCTCGGCGACGGTGGAGACTTCGGCGACGATCTGCGCGGCAGAGTTTCCGCCGCCGACCACGGCGACCTTGCTACCGGCGAACGGGGTCGGCGAACGGTAGCTGGTGGTATGGATTTGGGTGCCGGTGAACTCGCGGATACCGGGGTAGATCGGCCAGAATGGTTGCCGCCACGTCCCGGTGGTGTTGACGACGGCCCGCGCGGACCAGCTGCCGTGATCGGATTCGACGAGATACCCGTCACCGGAGCGGGTCACGGACGTGACGCGGACCGGGCGGCGGACCGGTAGGTCGTATCGGGTCTCGTAGGCGGTGAGGTAATCCACGACGTGTGAGGCGGGCGGGAAACCGGGACTCCAGCCCGGCATCGGCCAGCCGGGCAGCGAGGAGTATTCGGCTGGTGAGAACAGGTGCAGTGAGTCCCAGTAGTGCTGCCAGGATCCACCGGGCGCTGTTTCGGCGTCGAGGATGACGAAGTCGCGGCCGGAGCGGCGCAGGTAGTACCCGGCGGCCATTCCGGCTTGACCACCACCGATCACGACAACGTCGACCGTGATCGGTGTCCCTTGCGAGTGCACGAGTGTCCTTTCCTTATCCAGATCTTCTGCTGACAGCCGGGGTGATACGTCGATTACGTGGTCAGACGCCCGGCCAGGGCGTCGACGCGGGCAGCGATGTCGTCGCGGACCAGCCGCATTCGTTCGATTCCGTCGATGCCGCGTTCGGACGGCTCGTCGGTGTCCCAGTTCTCGAAGTCGGTACCGGCGACGGGATCGACCTTCGCTTCGCTGCCCAGGGTGACGACGAGGTCGACATTGCGCACCAGTTGCGGATCGATCAACGTCGGGGTCTCACCGGAGATGTCCACCCCGACCTCGAGGAGCGTTTCGGCGGACAGGGCGTTGACCGCGTCGCCGGGTTTGGTGCCGGCCGAGTACACGTCCACCTGGTCGCCGGCGGCTTTGCGCATGAGGCCGGCGGCCATCTGGGATTTGCCGCCGTTCTTGACGCACACGAACAGCACTGAAGGCTTGCTCATCGAAGTTCCTTTCGCTGGGTGTGGGAGTCAGACGGCGTCTACGGTGTGGCCGGCTGCGTCGAGCGTGTTGGCGGTGATGTCGCCGCGGTCGGCCAGCCAGCGTTCGGCGTCGATTGCTGCGGAGCATCCGGTGCCGGCAGCGGTGATCGCCTGACGGTACGTGTGATCGACCAGGTCACCGGCAGCGAAGACGCCGTCGACGGAGGTCGCGGTGGAACCGGGAGCGACGCGCACGTATCCGGCGTCGTCGAGATCGACCTGGTCCTTGACGAGCTCACTGCGCGGGTCGTGGCCGATGGCGACGAACATGCCGGTGATCTCGAGTGTGGAAGTTTCGCCGGTGACGGTGTCGCGCACGACGAGGCCGGTGACGCTGTTCTCACCGAGCACCTCGACGGGCTCTGCGTTGGTCAGGAAGCGGATCTTCTCGTTGGCCTTGGCGCGCTCGAGCATGATCCGTGAGGCGCGGAACTCCTCGCGGCGGTGCACCAGGGTGACCGAGCGAGCGAAGCGGGTGAGGAAGGTTGCTTCTTCCATCGCGGAATCGCCGCCGCCGACCACGACGATGTCCTGGTCACGGAAGAAGAAGCCGTCGCAGGTGGCGCAGGCGCTGACGCCGCGGCCGAGGAGGCGTTCTTCACCGGGAATGCCCAGGTAGCGGGCTGCTGCGCCCATGGCGAGGATGATCGCGTGCGCGGCGTAGGTTTCGCCGTTCGCGACGACCGTCTTGATCGGGCCGCTGAGATCGATCTCCTCGACGTCCTCGGTGCGGATGTCGGTGTCGAAGCGCAGTGCCTGCTCGCGCATCTGTTCCATCAGATCGGGGCCCATGATTCCTTCGCGGAATCCGGGGAAGTTCTCGACCTCGGTGGTGGTCATGAGGGCGCCACCGAACTGGGTTCCCTCGAAGAGCAGGGGCGCGAGCTCAGCGCGCGCGGTGTAGACACCAGCGGTGTAGCCGGCCGGTCCGGAACCGACAATGATGACGTCATGGACCGCGGACGGGATGGTCATAGTGTCTCTTTCACGGGATCGAATACGGGCAGTACGAGCGGTCAGCGCGATACCGACGGGGCGGTGAGTTCGCTGATCAAGGCTTGGACGCGGGTTTTGATCTCGTCGCGGATCGGGCGAACCGCGTCGATGCCTTGGCCGGCGGGATCGTCGAGGACCCAGTCGCGGTAGCTCTTGCCGGGGAAGATCGGGCAGGTGTCGCCGCATCCCATCGTGATCACGACATCCGAATCCTGCACGGCGTCGGTGGTGAGGATCTTCGGGGTCTGGGCAGAGATGTCGATTCCGAGCTCGGCCATCGCCTCGACCGCGGCGGAGTTGATGGTCTCCGCGGGGGCAGATCCGGCGGAGCGGACCTCGATGGCATCGCCGGCGAGGTGGCTCAGGAATCCCGCGGCCATCTGCGATCGGCCGGCGTTGTGGACACAGACGAACAGGACGCTGGGCTTGTCGGTCATGGGGCTGAAACCTTTCCGTCAGTGGGTGTGAAGCGTTTGCGTAGAGCAAGGGAGACATAGACCAGCCCGACGAGCACCGGTACCTCGATCAGCGGGCCGACTACGCCGGCAAGAGCTTGCCCCGAGGTGGCGCCGTAGGTGGCGATGGCTACGGCGATCGCGAGTTCGAAGTTGTTGCCCGCGGCGGTGAACGCCAGGGTCGTCGTGCGTTCATAGCCCAATCCGATTGCGGCGCCGAGGACGTAGCCTCCGCCCCACATGAGCGCGAAGTACGCGAGCAAGGGCAGCGCGATCCGGACGACGTCCCAGGGCTGGGAGGTGATCTGTTCGCCCTGCATCGAGAAGAGCACGACGATGGTGAACAGCAGACCGTAGAGCGCCCAGGGGCTGATCTTGGGGATGAACTTGTTGTCGTACCAGTCGCGGTCTTTGGCGCGTTCACCGAAGAAGCGGGACAGAAAACCTGCCAGCAGCGGGATACCGAGGAAGATCAGGACCGATTTCGCGATCTGCCAGGGCGAGGTGTCGATGGTGGTCTGTTCGAGGCCGAGCCACCCGGGCAGGACCGAGAGGTAGAACCAACCGAGCACGGCGAACATGATCACCTGGAACACCGAGTTGATGGCGACCAGCACCGCGGCGGCTTCGCGGTCTCCGCAGGCCAGGTCGTTCCAGATGATCACCATCGCGATGCAGCGAGCGATGCCGACGATGATCAAACCGGTTCGGTATTCCGGCAGGTCAGGCAGAAACAGCCAGGCGAGGGCGAACATCAGCGCCGGGCCGAGAACCCAGTTCAGGAACAGGGAGCCGGCGAGGAGTTTCTTGTCCCCGGTGACAGTGTCGAGGCGGTCGTAGCGAACTTTCGCCAACACCGGGTACATCATGATCAGCAGGCCGAGGGCGATCGGTAACGAGATGCCGTCGATCTGCACCTTGTCCAGGGCAGTGTTCACGCCGGGGATCCAGCGTCCAACCAGCAGGCCGACGACCATGGCCACGCCGATCCAGACCGCCAGATAGCGGTCGAGGGTGGAGAGTTTTCCGACGACTTCGGGGTGTTCGGTACTGGACGGGGCGCTCATACGGCGGTCTCCTGTGGGACGTCGGCGGCAGTGGATGATGCTTCCACGAGCAGAACGGCGGAAAGTTGTTGCAGGGCTGCGGGTATCACCCAGTAGTACACCCAGGTCCCGCGACGTTCGCAGTCGAGGAGTCCGGCCTGGCGCAACACCTTGAGGTGATGCGAAATCGTCGGCTGGGACAAGTCGAAGGTGTCGGAGATGTCGCAGACGCAGGCTTCACCGCCCTCGTGGCTGGCCACCAGGCTCAGCAGTCGCAGCCGGACGGGATCGCCGAGCGCTTTGAACATCCGGGCCAGATCACCAGCCCAGTCTTCGGTCAACGGTTCACGGTTGAGTGGCGAACAACAGGCGCCGGTCTCCGCCACATCTTGATTCGACATACATCAATATTGACATCGATCAAATCAGTTCGCAACATGGGGCACGCCTCTGGTTCTGCAGCACGGGAAGGCCCCTTCCCTGGACGCGGATTTCTCGATGGCCGCGCATACGGCACTCAGATCGGCGGGTGAGGGCATCCGCCGTGCGACAGCCGTGATGGCCACTTGGATGTCGATGGCCTCGGTGGCCGGCTCCCAGTCGAGCGCGATCACGATCTCACTGATCTGCGCAGGTGAGAGCCGTTGATCCATCAGAGCCAGTAGCGGGCTGTGACCGTATCTCGGTGCGTCCTGCGGGTAGCCGCTGCGAAGCCAGTGCACAAAAGCGGTGACCACTGCCGGAATGAACATGAGAGACCTTCTTCGCAAGGAATTCATCGACGAGCATCAGTGCTGGGCGGCGATGTCGATCTCGTCGAGCAATGTGAGTACTCGCCGTTCGATCTCGTCACGGATCGGGCGGATCGCGTCGACCCCGAGACCTGCGGGGTCGGGAAGGACCCATTCTTCGTAGCGGCGTCCGGGGAAGATCGGGCATGCATCTCCGCAGCCCATCGTGATGACGACGTCCGCTGCGCGGACCACTTCGTCAGTCCATGGCTTGGGGTATTCACCGCTGATGTCGATGCCACGTTCGGCCATTGCTTCGATGGCAGCTTCGTTGACGCTGGCGCCGGGTTCGGATCCGCCGGACCATGCGACGGCACGTTCCCCGGCGAGTTTTTCGAAGAATCCCATGGCCATCTGGGAGCGTCCGGCGTTGTGCGTGCACAAGAACAACACGGTGGGTTTGCCGTCGTTGGAGAGTCCTTCGACCTTGGCCAGGGCGCGTAGTCGCTGCCGGGCGAAGCGTTCGGCCAGGAGAGGGAGGTAGTTGACGACGGAGGCGCGGCCGGCGAACTGGTCGTAGGACGAATGCAGGAACCGCTCGATGGTTTCGGTGTTGAAGACGTCGGTGAATTCCGTGGCCAGGTGTGCGGCGGCACTTTTGAGGGCCAACCGTTGATCGATGGTCAGGTCGTCGCGGTGATGTGTTGTGGTGCTGAGGTTGTCGGTCATGAGAGTTCTCCGTTCGGGAGGCAATGGGGGGCGAGTCGAGCGACTCGGTGGTCGATGTCGTCGAAGGCTCGGTCGAACGCTGCGGCACTACCGGTGCGGGCAGGGTCCGGAATCGACCAGTGAAGAGAGTTCGGGTTTTCGCGCATTTCTTCGTGGGCGTTGTCGCACACGGCGATGACCATGTCCCCGGGCGCGAGGACATCGGCGACATCGGCCGGGCGCGTGGCGTCGAGAGGTAGGTCGTGGCGGCGGGCGGCGGCGAGGGCTCCACTGTGAACTCGGGGAGCGGGGTGGGTGCCGGCCGATGCTGCCGGGATGTGGGATTGCTTGTTCCACAACGCCGCGGCCAGTTGCGAGCGCGCGGAATTGTGGGTGCACACGAACACGATCCGCGTCACAGCCAAGGGCGACGAGGTAGGAACGAGCACCTCCAGCGCGGTGGGCTCGAGTCGTAGGTAGGTACGGCGCTTGTCACCTTCGGATCGCGATCGGTGCACGAGACCAGCGCGTTCGAGGACCCCGAGGTGGTGGGCGAGCAGATTCGAGGAGATGGAGAGTCGGCGTTGCAGTTCCGACGGCGATGCGTCGCCGAGGACGAGCATGTCCACGATCGACAACCGTGCCGGATCGGCCAGGGCGCCATAGAGAGCGGCGCGTTGTTCGAGCGAGAACTTTTGCTCAATAGTCATTGAGTCAATACTCACTGAGTTAATTTGGGATTGTCAAGCAATACCTGCCGGTAGCCGGGCTGTTCATTCAACTTTCGCCCATGGATTCATGTTCCGTTCATTTTCGCAGCGATATCCGTTCATCCCCGGCCTCTAGGTTCATCACCCGAGCGGCAATCAGCGCTGCTCAGTGTCACTCGATCTCGGTGGCCGCGCGCCGCGCGAGCAACCCCGATACTTCGAAGGAACTACGTGAAGCTCAAGCGATCTGGCGCCGCCCTCAGTGTGCTGGCGGCCAGCACCCTCCTGCTTTCAGCGTGCGGCAGCGACAACAACACCGGCGCGACGGGTTCGACCGGAGCTACTGGCGCGGGCTCGACCTCGAATGTCGAGTGCGGCGGCAAGTCGGCACTCAAGGGCAGTGGTTCCACCGCCCAGGCCAACGCCATGACGCGTTTCGTGAATGCGTTCGAGCAGGCGTGCAGCGGACAGACCCTCAACTACACCTCCAACGGCTCCGGCGCCGGTGTGAGTGAGTTCATCGGAAACCAGACCGACATCGGTGGTTCCGATTCTCCGCTCAGCAAGGACAAGGGCGAGTACGACCGCGCGAAAGAACGCTGCACCAGCGACGCCTGGAACCTTCCCGTCGTCTTCGGCCCGCTCGCGGTGACCTACAACGTCAAGGGTGTCGACGACCTCGTCCTCGACGGCCCCACCTCTGCCAAGATCTTCAACGGTGCGATCACCACCTGGGACGATCCGGCGATCAAGGCTCTCAACGAGGGCGCTTCGCTGCCGTCGGAGAAGATCAACGTGATCTACCGCAACGACGAGTCGGGCACCACCGACAACTTCCAGAAGTACCTCGACGCAGCCTCGGACGGCGCCTGGGGCAAAGGCGCGGGCAAGTCGTTCGTCGGTGGCGTCGGTGAGGGCGCCAAGGGCAACGAGGGCACCTCCGCCGCCATCAAGAGCACCGAAGGCGCGATCACCTACAACGAGTGGTCCTTCGCCAAGGCTCAGAACCTGCAGACCGCCAAGATCGTGACCTCCGCCGGTCCCGAACCGGTCGAGATCACCACCGAGACCGTCGGCAAGACCATCGCCGGCGCCACCATCAAGGGTGAGGGCAACGACCTCGTGCTCGACACGTCCACCTTCTACAAGCCCGCCGAGACCGGCGCGTACCCGATCGTGCTGGCTACCTACGAGATCGTGTGCTCGAAGTACCCCGACGCCGAGGTCGGCACCGCTGTCCGCGCGTTCCTGCAGTCCACGATCGGCGCCGGCCAGAACGGTCTCGAGGAAAACGGGTACATCCCGCTCCCGAGCGCGTTCCAGCAGAAGCTGACCACCGCAGTCAACGCGATCTCCTGATTGCCTGATCAGCGATGGCTCTGCACCCCGACGACGTAACCCGCTCCCCGGAGACGCCCACTGCGGCGGCTCCGGGGGCGGGCGGAAAGATACCCGGCATGCCTGATCACAGCGGCAAGACTTCCCCGACCATTCCCTCGTCTCTTTCGACCGGAAAACACCAGTTCGGTGACAAGGTCTTCCGGTGGCTGGCCACCGGTGCCGGTGCCACGATCGTCGTCTCCATCGGCCTGATCGCCATCTTCCTGCTCATTCGCGCCATCCCGTCGCTGCAAGCGAACAACGCGAACTTCTTCACCAGCACCGAATTCGTCACCAGCGATGCATCGAATCTGCGTTTCGGTATCCGTGACCTCCTGACGGTCACCGTGCTCAGTTCGGTGTTCGCTCTGGCGATTGCGGTGCCGATCGCACTGGGTATCGCTGTGTTCTTGACGCAGTACGCGCCAGCGCGTCTCTCCCACGCTTTCGGCTCGATCGTCGATCTCCTCGCCGCAGTGCCCTCGATCGTGTTCGGTCTCTGGGGAATTTTCATCCTCGCCCCCAAGCTCAGCCCGGTCGCGGAGTTCCTCAACGACAACCTCGGCTGGTTCTTCCTCTTCAGCGAAGGCAACGTCTCCTTGACCGGAGGCGGAACCATCTTCACCGCAGGAATTGTTCTCGCGGTGATGATCTTGCCGATCATCACCTCCGTCACCCGTGAGGTATTCCGCCAGACACCGCGCTCGCAGATCGAAGCGGCACAGGCCCTCGGCGCCACCAAATGGGAAGTCGTGCGTATGACCGTGCTGCCTTTCGGGCGCAGCGGCATCATCGCCGCGTCGATGCTCGGTCTGGGTCGCGCTCTCGGTGAAACCGTGGCCGTGCTGATCATCTTGCGTTCGGCTGCCAATGCCTCGACCTGGTCGCTCTTCGACGGCGGTTACACCTTCGCCTCGAAGATCGCCTCTGCAGCGGCAGAGTTCAGTGCTCCCCTTCCGACCGGCGCGTACATCGCCGCTGGTTTCGTCCTCTTCGCATTGACCTTCGTCGTCAACGCACTCGCTCGCATGGTCGCGAAAGGCAAGGTCAACGGATGAGCGCCGATCTCCTCGATGCGCCGGCCAAGGCGCCGACGTTCCAAAGCATCAGCACCAGCCGCAAAGCCAAGAACGGTATCGCCACCGTACTGTTCTACGCTGCCTTCGGTATCGCGCTGATTCCTCTGGTGTGGGTGCTGTTCACCGTCATCGAAAAGGGATGGCGCGCCATCACCTCCTCCGGTTGGTGGACGAATTCTCTGCAGGGTGTGCTTCCGGAACAGTTCGCCGGCGGCATCTACCACGCGCTGTACGGCACCTTGATCCAAGCAGCGATCGCAGCGCTCATCTCCGTCCCGCTCGGCATCATGGCCGCGATCTACCTGGTCGAATACGGGCGCGGAGCCTTCGCTCGCACAGTGACCTTCATGGTCGACGTTCTCGCAGGTGTGCCCTCGATCGTTGCGGCGTTGTTCGTTTTCAGCCTGTGGATCGCCACCCTCGGATTCGAACAGAGCGCTTTTGCCGTCTCGCTGGCGCTGGTGCTGCTGATGCTGCCGGTCGTCGTACGCAACACCGAGGAAATGCTCAAGCTCGTCCCGGACGAGCTTCGGGAAGCCTCCTACGCACTGGGCGTCCCGAAGTGGAAGACGATCATGCGCATCGTCATCCCGACCGCGATGCCGGGCATCATCAGCGGAGTCTTGCTCTCCATCGCCCGAGTCATGGGTGAAACAGCTCCGGTCCTCGTGCTCGTCGGCTACTCCCGCTCGATCAATTTCGACGTCTTCGAAGGCAACATGGCCTCGCTCCCGCTGCTGATCTACACCGAGCTGATCAACCCGCAGCCTGCAGGCCAGCTCCGAGTGTGGGGCGCAGCCCTGACGCTGATCATCGTCATGGCACTCCTCAACCTTCTTGCGGCGCTCGCGACCCGCTTCCTCACCAACAAGCGCTAGAAACGGACAGGAACACCAGACATGGCCAAGCGCCTCGACATCAAAGATCTCAACATCTACTACGGCAAGTTTCACGCTGTCGCCGATGTGGGCCTGTCCGTCCCGCCCCGGAGCGTGACCGCGTTCATCGGTCCGTCCGGCTGCGGAAAGTCGACGGTCCTGCGCACTCTCAACCGCATGCACGAAGTAATTCCCGGTGCGCGCGTCGAGGGTTCGGTCCTGCTCGACGGCGAGGACATCTACGATTCCAGCGTCGATTCGGTAGGCGTTCGCAAGACCATCGGCATGGTCTTCCAGCGACCCAACCCCTTCCCGACCATGTCCATCAAGGACAACGTCGTCGCCGGCCTGAAACTGAGCGGTGAACGCAACAGGAAGAAGCTCGACGAGGTGGCCGAGCGTTCGCTGCGCGGCGCCAACCTGTGGAACGAGGTCAAGGATCGCCTCGACAAGCCCGGTGGTGGCCTCTCAGGCGGTCAGCAGCAGCGTCTGTGCATCGCGCGTGCCATCGCCGTCTCGCCCGACGTCCTGCTCATGGACGAGCCGTGCTCCGCGCTCGACCCGATCTCGACTCTCGCGATCGAGGACCTGATGACCGAGCTGAAGAAGGACTTCACCATCGTCATCGTCACGCACAACATGCAGCAGGCTGCGCGTGTGAGTGACCAGACGGCTTTCTTCAACCTCGAGGCAACCGGCAAGCCCGGTCGACTCGTCGAGATCGACGACACCGAGAAGATCTTCTCGAACCCGACACAAAAAGCCACCGAGGACTACATCTCCGGTCGCTTCGGCTGAGCGACACTGTGGCTGTGCGGGCAGTCGACCTCCTCCTCACCGGCTACTTCAGGTGAGACAATGGGTACGTTCTGAAATAGGGGGTCGACAGTTGACTATCGAATTGCGTCAGCCGGACCGGGAGGTCGCTGCGGGAGCGCATTACGGCTACTCCTTGGCCGATTCGCATACGCGTCTGCTTCTGGCGGAGCCGGACCCAGCCACCGCTGCGCAGTTCATGGCGGCCGCCGACCACATGGGGATTCGCACCGACTGGTGCCGTGACGGTGCCGAGACTCTACTGGCGGTGGGTGCAGAGGTGCCGACCGTCCTGATCTTGGCTGCTCACACCGACAACGTCGACGCCGCCCGAGTGGTGGCCACGATTCGAAGCCGGTCCGATGTTCCGATCCTGGTCGGTGCAGCCAAGTCGGGCGACGAGCGCATCGTGCGCGAAGTCCTCGCCGCGGGCGCGTCGGCGGTCGTTGCCCGCCCGTACGACATCACCACCATTGCTCCGTTCGCCGGCATCACCGCGCTCTCCCTCGCCGAAGACAGTGTCGTCACCGCCGGACCGATCCGGGTCAACCCCAGTGGCTACGAGACCCGCGTCGGAAACCGCGAAGTGCAGTTGACGCAGCGGGAGTTCGAACTGCTCGTCTACCTGATCAAACGCCGCGGCCACGTCGCCAGCCAAAGCGAGATCAGCCTCGCAGTCTGGGGTCACAGCGCCGAAACGAACACCGTCGCGGTGCACGTGAAGCGGCTACGTGAAAAACTCGGCTCGGACACCCAGCACGGACAGTTCATTCGCACCATCCGCGGCGCCGGCTACCGCCTCGCTCCTTCCTTATGTGCATGAACCCATCAGCTCCCTGCGGTAGCAGAACCCGGAAGAACTCCCAGGTCGTGTGATGGGCGCACCCACAGACGACTGGGAATCAGGATTCCGAGCACTGACGAAGTTCGTCGAACTCAAAGGTCATGCCGGCCCCGCAGGTCGAGTCCATGCGTTCGGAATCGACCTCGGCGGCTGGGTGGCACGTCGACGGATCGCATACTGGGACGGCACACTCTCCGCCGCTGAAGCCGACCTCCTCGAAAACCTACCCGGCTGGACCTGGGGGAAACCGCGACGCAAAAGTTGGCGAGCAGCACTGTCCGCATTATCGGACGAGCTCGCCGCGCGCCCCGACACGGACCTGTCGTCGACTCTCGTGATCGATGGTATCGATCTGGTCGCATGGGCGAACGCCCAGCGCACAGCCCACCAGAATGGCGAGCTCACCGACACCCAGATTCTCATGCTCGAAGCCCTACCCGCCTGGATGTGGGACAACGACACCGTTCGTTGGGAAACCGGGCGCTCTGCACTCGAGATGTACCTCCGAGAGCACGATGGTGCCGATGTCCCTCGCTCAGCGCGCGCCAACAGCTTCGACGTGGGCAAATGGGTGTTCCGCTGCCGAGAAGAGCATCGCGCCGGCACCCTGCCCCCGGATCGTATCGCCGAACTGAACAAGCTCCCAGGGTGGCGATGGGGCCGCGAGAGCGACGCGTGGATACAGGGGATCTCGGCCCTTAAGGCCTACACCGCCATCCACGGAACAGCCTCCCCCCGACAATCAGAGATCCTCGACGGGTTCTCCCTCGGACAGTGGGTCCACCACCGGCGCCGCGACTACAAAACCGGCACCCTGGCGATCGAGAAAATCGCCGCCCTCGAAGCGCTGCCCGGCTGGGACTGGGATCCTTTCCAAACACAATGGGAGAGAGGGTTTTCCGTATTGACTCAGTTCGTCGCGAACTCCGGTCATGCTCGACCATCCAAGAGCGCGGTCACCGGAACTTATCCCCTCGGCGAATGGGTCAGCACCCAACGAAAACACCACCACCGAGGAATTCTGTCCGACGCCCGCTCCGCACGACTCGAACAACTTCCAGGTTGGCGCTGGATCGACGACAAACAGCACGAGTAAACCCGGCAAGTGAACCGTCGCAAGACAACCCCACTCATGCTCGCCAGCAACCTTGGATCACAGCGATGCAGGTTTCGCAGAGGATTCCTGCTTTCCAAGGCAAGGCGAAGTGCACATGGCTCCCTGGGAACGAAAGTTCCGGAAACGCTCAATGGTGACCTCGGCCCCCGAGTGGCGGCGCCTGTCAATTCCCGCACCCGGAGAATCCGCCGAATCGATGTTCCCGACAGATCCCGACACCACTACTTCTGCACCGGACTGATCAACACACCGGCAACACCGCTACAACCGCTTCGCTCACCTCATCACATTGCTGAGCGCCGAACCTGCTGAAACAGGGGGGTGCACCCGCAATCGATTTCACGATTCAGCAACACCGTCCTGAGGCTCAGATTCCAGGATCCAGCACACACCGACATCGTCGGTTTCCGGCGGAATCCCACTTTCCGCTCGACCCAGCAGCGCAACAAGGTTTGTTTCGAGGGTGGCAAGTTCGCGGATCTTGCCACGAACCTGGGAGAGATGCTCCGAGAGCATCTCCACGACCTGCTCACAAGGAGCCGCCCCGCGGTCATGGGTGGTGAGGATCTGGCGGATCTCTCGCAAGGTGAGACCTGCAGACTGGGCGCTGCGGACGAACCGCAAACGCGAAAGAGATTCCGGACCGAAATCCCGGTAGCCGTTGGACTTTCGGACCGGGACGGGAATCACCCCACTGTCCTCGTAGAAACGCAGCGTCTTCGGGGCAACGCCACTCCGAGCGGCCAGTTCACCAATTTTCACGAGATCCTTGACCTTCCATCGCACTGGAATGTCCATTATGGATGACGTTCGGGAACCGCAGGTGACTCGGACCGCTCGTCGTCGCGCTGACGGCGAACGCTCAGAAGGAGGTGTGAAATGAACCCACTGGAGATGTTGTGCGACTGGCTGTGTCGAGCGATGGGTCCTTGCTGTCCCCCCATGTGATGCCGTGGCGAGCAACTCGGAATCTACCGATGTCACTTCGCCGTTCCTGGTGAGGTACGTCGGCCGGCCACCGTTCGGCTGGCGTACCGCATTCACTTCCAAGTCCGGTGCATCACCCTTCCTCGAATCGCCCTACATTGCTATCATCGTTTTATGACGATGAATAACGAGTCGGGATGCCTCGCTGCAACCGGCAGCGGGTCCAGTCTGGATGCGGCAGTGGCACTGTTCCACAGTCTCTCGGATGGCACCCGGTTGTCGATCGTGCGCCGTCTCGCCGAAGGAGAAGCGCGGGTTGCGGATTTGATCGGTGAACTCGGCCTCGCCCAGTCGACGGTGTCCGCACATGTCGCATGCCTACGTGATTGCGGTCTGGTCGACGGCAGACCAGAAGGTCGGCAGGTGTTCTACTCGCTGGCCCGACCGGAGTTGATGGACCTACTCGCCTCGGCGGAGACGCTGCTTGCCGCGACAGGGAACGCGGTTGCCCTGTGCCCGAATTACGGCACCGACACCGGAGATAGCCGTGAGTGACGCGTGCGGCTGCGGCCACGACGAACCCCGCGCCGAGGGCGAGGAAGAACACGAGATCGAAAAGTGGTGGCAGGTTACCGAGATCCGGGCGGCCGCAGCAGCGGGCGTGCTGCTGATCGCGGCCCTGACAGTCCGGCTGGCCGGCGGGCCTGATGCTCTCGGGATCGGCTTCGAAGCGGGCGCGCTGATCATTGCCGGCTACACCTTCGTCCCGTCCACTCTCACACGCCTGGCCAAGGGCAAGATCGGCGTCGGCACCCTGATGACGATCGCGGCCGTCGGCGCGGTACTGCTCGGCGAGGTCGGCGAAGCAGCCATGCTCGCATTCTTGTTCGCGATCAGCGAGGGACTCGAAGAGTATGCCGTCACCCGCACTCGCCGTGGCCTGCGCGCCCTGCTGTCCCTGGTCCCGGACACCGCGACAGTGCTCCGCGGCGGCCGGGAGGAAACCGTCCCGCCCTCGGAGCTCGAGCTCGGTGAGGTCATGATCGTCAAGCCCGGGGAACGGATCGCCACCGACGGCATCATTCGCAGCGGGCGCACCGCCCTGGATACCTCCGCGATCACCGGAGAGTCGATGCCCGTCGAAGCCGGTCCCGGCGACGAGGTGTTCGCCGGGTCGATCAACGGCACCGGCGTCCTCGAAGTCGAGGTCACCGCAGATGCGCAGGACAATTCGCTGGCCAAGATCGTGCGGATCGTCGAGGCCGAGCAGTCCCGCAAGGGCGAGGCGCAACGCCTCGCCGACAAGATCGCCAAGCCGCTGGTTCCGGGCGTGATGATCGTCGCCGCGGCTATCGCCGCGGTCGGTAGCATGCTCGGTGATCCGCTGGTGTGGATCGAACGAGCCCTGGTGGTACTGGTCGCCGCGTCGCCGTGCGCGCTGGCCATCGCGATCCCCGTCACCGTTGTCGCCGCAATCGGCGCAGCATCCAAGCTCGGCGTCCTGGTCAAGGGCGGCGCTGCCCTCGAAGCGCTCGGCCGGATCCGCACCGTCGCGTTGGACAAGACCGGCACCCTTACCCGCAACCAACCCGCCGTGATCGACGTCGCGACCGCGAACGGCGCCGACCGCGGGGACGTTCTCGCGGTGGCCGCAGCGTTGGAAGCGCGTAGCGAGCACCCTCTCGCTCGCGCGATTCTCGCCGCCGTCGAGGACTATGTGCCTGCCGACGACGTGGACGCGGTCACAGGGGCGGGCTTGACCGGCTACATCGACGGCATACCTGTGCGCCTCGGTCGACCGGGCTGGATCGACCCGGGTCCGCTGGCAGGGGATATCGAGCGGATGCAGCATGCCGGCGCCACTGCGGTGCTGATCGAGCGCGCCGGAACGGTCATCGGGGCGGTCGCCGTCCGTGACGAGCTCCGACCGGAAGCACGTGAGGTGGTTGCCGGGCTACGACGCGGCGGGTACACCGTCGCGATGCTCACCGGCGACAACGAACGCACCGCCCAAGCGCTGGCCGCCGACGTCGGCATCGACGACGTGCACGCCGACCTGCGCCCGGAGGACAAGGCACGGATCGTGGAAACCTTGCGTGCGCGCCGCCCGACGGCAATGGTCGGGGACGGTGTCAACGACGCCCCCGCCCTGGCCACCGCCGACTTGGGCATTGCCATGGGCGCGATGGGATCCGACGTGGCCATCGAGACCGCCGATGTTGCTCTGATGGGCGAAGACCTGCGGCACCTGCCGCAGGCGTTGGCGCACGCGCGCCGCTCCCGGACCATCATGCTGCAGAACGTCGGACTGTCGCTGGCGATCATCACCGTCCTGATGCCGTTGGCCTTGTTCGGGGTCCTCGGCCTGGCCGCCGTGGTCCTGGTGCACGAGGTCGCTGAGATCGTGGTCATCGCCAACGGTGTCCGGGCCGGCCGCGCGCAAGCCTTCCCCACCGGATCGGTACCCGCACCGGCGGGGAAGGTCGAGGCCCGCACGTGAGCGAATTAGCGGCTCGATCAATCCGCACAGGTAGCACGCGGCGGGTGATTCTCGTGGTCGTCGGTCTCGCTCTCATCGCGATCGCACTGTCGGCCGAACCCGTTGCGCGCCGTACCCTTTCCGGTGCACGCACCGTCGATATGGGATTGCTGCAACTGAAGTTGGCGTACAACAGCGGTGTCGCGTTCAGCATCGGCCAACAGCTTCCGGCCTGGATCATCCTCGCGGTCACCGCCGCCATCACTCTCGGCGTCGGAATTTACGCCTGGCGCACCGTCCCCACCGCTTCACTGGTGGGGACGGTGGGTTGGTCGGCGATCCTCGCCGGAGCTGCCGCCAACGTGATCGATCGTGCCGTCGACGGAAAGGTCACCGACTATTTCCACACCGGCTGGTGGCCCACCTTCAACCTCGCCGACACCTACATCACCTGCGGCGTCGTGCTGCTCGTCGCATCACTGATCTTTGAGTCCACCCACGACCCGGCCGATCCCCCGCCCGCACAGGAGAGTTCGAAATGACAGCAATACCCGAGATCAGGCCGCGCCGCGGCAGCCGCCGGATGCGAGGATGATCGGCACCATCGCCGCGGCGGTAGCGATGTTCGCCGGCACCAACATCGACGACATCGTCGTACTGACCGTCCTGTTCGTCGCCTCCGCCAGTCAAGGACGGCCGCGGGCATGGCAGATCGTTGCCGGCCAGTACCTCGGCCTGATCACCCTCGTCGCGATCAGTGTGGTCGCCGCCCTCGGGTTGGTGATCGTGCCCGAGGACTGGGTTGGACTACTCGGATTACTTCCCCTGTCGCTAGGAATCTGGGGACTGATCCAGGGCTTACGCAGCGACGGAGACGGTGAACCCGTAGTGGTCGCGGCCGGGACGATCAGCGTCGCCGCCATCACCATCGCCAACGGCGCCGACAACATCGCCGTCTACACCCCGGTCTTCCGCACTCTCGGTGCGCCCCAGACCATCGTTACCATCGCCGTGTTCCTGATCTGTGTCGGACTCTGGTGCGCCGCCGGCAGAATGCTCGGCACCCACAAGAAGGTCATCGACACCCTCGAGCGCGTCGAGCACTGGCTCGTGCCCACAGTCTTCATCGGGCTGGGCGTCATCATCCTGCTCGAATCCGGTGTGATCGGCCGCCTGATCGCCGCCGCGGCATGACCGACACTGCTGGCACGGTGGCACCTTGATCCGTCCCGGCTCCTCGCGGTCGCCGGGGCACGCGGATGTCTGCGACTCCGCGCACCGCATCCCGGCCGGAACCGTGCATGGCGCGTCACAACGGTCCGGCCACCGAAGCAAAGGCGAGCGGAAGATCCAGTGCGAATTGGCAGAACGACAAACTCGGACGGCGCCCGAATGATCGTTGGACCAGCGGTGGCCGCCTTCTCGGACGTCGGCACGGGCAGGGGTTGGGCTTCCTGCCCTCTGTCGGAATTATCCGATGGCCGTTTGCTGAAATCGGGGAGATCAGCCCCGTGAACCACTCGCATCGTGCGGCTTGCGCAGCGGCGGCGCATTCGTCAGGCGGGCGATGTGTGGAGGCCGAGCTGCACGGCATGCTCGTAGTCATCGTCGATGAGGACCACTGTGCGGTGTTCGCGGTCGAGAAGTGAAGCGGCGATCGATGCGCGGTAACCGGATGCGCAGTGCACCCACACTTCGGCCGCGGAAACTTCCTCGAGTCGGTGTGGTAGCTCGTGGAGGGGGATGTTCACGGCACCAGGAAGGTGGCTGTCCGCGTACTCGGACTGTTGACGCGCATCGAGGACGCTTATCTCACGTTCGCCGGTGGCCGCCGCGAGTCCGGCGAAGTCGGATACATCGTAGGAGCGGACCTTTCCGTCGCCGACGAGCGAGTGAATCTCACCGACGGCGGATCCGGAGGGACTGTCGATGCCGATCCGAGCCAGCTCGCGGGTCGCCTCGGCGATCTGGTCGGTTGTTTCACCGATCAGCGTCAACGGCACGCCCCACTGATAAAGCCATCCGAGATAGGTGACGAAGCTGGTCGACAGTTCGAACCCGAGAGAGCCATCGACGTGGCCGGCGGCGAAAGCGGTGCGTGCTCGTAGGTCAACGACCCATTGCCCGGCGTCGATGCGGCGACGTAGTTCGTCTGGATCGACGGGCTCGGGCATGGACAGGTCGATCGGGGCCGGCCCTTTGGTGTTGATGACGCCCATATGGGCGTAGTACGCGGGATATGCAGACAGGCCCGCGATCAGCTCGTCGACATAGGTGTGTTCGTCCTGAGTCAGTGCGGGGTTGGACTGCTGCTGTTCACCGATGGTGGATGAGTCCCCGCTGGTCGGAGTTGCGGCACAGAAGCTACCGAACCCATGTGTGGGGTAGACCTCCACCTCAGCGGCCAGTTCGGCCGCGATACGGCGGACCGAATGGTACTGCGCGTGGGTCAGTTCATCAGTGTGCTCGGAGCCGAGCAGGTCAGTGCGCCCGGTGGACCCGTAGAGCATGGAGCCGCCGGTGAAGATTGCGATCGGCTCGCCGCGCCGGTGCAGAACGTAACTGACGTGGTGATGAGTATGCCCTGGGGTGTGCATGACCTCGAACGTCGTCGATCCCGCGTCGACGACATCGCCGTCGACGACTGCTCGGCGCTCGTATTCGACCGGATCGCCGTCCGGGACGACGTATTCGGCACCCGTGGCGCGCGCAAGTTCCAGGCCGCCAGTGACGTAGTCGTTGTGGATGTGAGTTTCCAGCACGTGGGTGATGACAGCGTTCTTTTCTGCTGCCAGCGCCCGGACGCGGTCGATGTCGCGTTGTGGATCGATCACCACGGCGATACCGTCGTGGCTGATCAGATAGCTGCGGTCGCCGAGGCTGGAAGTTTCAATGATGGCGATGTCCGGGTCGGTCGTGCTCATGGGGAGCTCCTACATGTTGTCGGTCGGCCTCGTTCCTGATGTGAAGCGGGCGTTCAGGCCAGCGCCAGGAAGAGCTTTTCCAGTTCTGCTTCGGTCATGGGTTCTTTGTTGTCTGCCGCTTCGCCTGTCATGCACTCTCGGAGACCGGTAGCGACGATCTTGAAGCCAGCTTTGTCGAGGGCCCTGGAAACAGCGGCGAGCTGGGTGACAACGTCTTTGCAATCGCGTCCGTTCTCGATCATGCCGATCACTCCCGAGAGTTGGCCGTGTGCGCGGCGGAGGCGGTTGAGGACCAATGCGATGCTGTCTTCGTCGCCGATCATGGGGTCTCCTTCAGATGCATGATGATGCCAGAAATTGCCAGATTACCCCCGGGGGCATCCAACGGGGTGCACGGTAGATCATCCGAGAACGAGAGTGTCGATGAGGACGTAACCTGCCACGACAAACACCAGGTAGGCGAACCACTGCCGAAGTGAGTCCGTGGCGATGCGTGTACCGAATCGTCCGGCCACCAACGAACCCGCAATGGCTGAACCTGCGAACGCTGCCGTCAAGGGCCAGTTTCCACCTAGGCCGTCGGCCTGAGCGATGAGTCCGGCGGCGGAGTTGGCGACGATGACCACCAAAGAGGTTCCGACGGCGACACTCATCTCGATTCCCAGCAGCAGAACCAATGCGGGGATGATCAAGAAGCCCCCGCCGACGCCGAACAGTCCGGTAAGGACACCGACGCCGAATCCGGTCGGTATGGACCGAGGTGCGCATCGGCGCCAGTTGATCCCGGAATTGCTCGTCCTGCAGGCGGTTCCGGGATTGTCGGGGCTGCGCAGCATGCGTGCCCCCGCGAGGATCATGACGATCGCAAAGCCGATCATCACGGCAGTTTCAGGTAGATGCTTGCCAAGGGCAGTGCCGGCCAGGGTGCCGAGGACTCCGGTGGCGGCGAAGATTGCCGCGAGTCGCCATTCGATGAGCCGCGCCCGCACCTTGGAGATGACCCCGACCGCGGAGGCGACACCGATCACCAACAGCGAAGTCGGTATCGCCTCCGGCAGGGGGAACCCGAGAGCGTACACGAGGATCGGGACAGCGAGGATCGATCCACCGCCTCCGAGGAGACCGAGCAGGATTCCGACGGTGAGGCCGAGCGCCAGCGCCAGGGTCAACGTCATCAACTGCGCACTGCATCCCGACTGCCGAGCGTGTCCAGGGCGGCTTGGAGTTTGGTGGTGGCCTCGGCCGCGACATCTGACAGTGCTGGTTCGCCCGTCACTTGGACCATGAGGTCCGGGTTCATCGCCTCGACGATGACCGATCCGGCGGTGGTGTCGGCACGGACGACGACGTTGCAGGGCAGTAGCAGGCCGATCTCACGCACGATTCCTACGGCGCGGTGTGCAAGCGTGGGATTGCACGCGCCTAGGATCAGATACTTCTCCATGTCTGTGCCAAGTTTGGCTTTCAGGGTGGCCTGCATGTCAATTTCGGTCAGCACACCGAAGCCTTGCTCGGACAGTGCTGCTTTGGTGGCGGTGACCGCCGTCTCGAAGTCGGTGTCGGTCAAGGTGGTCGAGAGTGCGATGGTCATGGTGGAGAATTCCTTCCGTTCGTCGAACTGCGGCAATTGTGTGCCTATCCGCTTCGGGGGTGGCGAAGACTTGGTACGCCCGCTCTGGTGAGAAGCGCACTTGCCGGGCACCAGCCGACCGCGGCGTAGAGGGCGAGGTTCGCGGCGGCGAAGGCGCTGAGCAGCCTCCACCGTGGTGCGTGGAGTTCGCCGAGGGTCAGGCCCGTCGCGGTGACGCCGGCGGCCAGTGCGGGGACGATACGTTCGATCGGCCACCCGGCAGACGTGCTCGAATGCGTGATGTTCGGATCGGTCATGATTCCTCCGTGAGGTGTTGTAATGGTCAGTGCGAGAAGCGGATCGACGGCAACATTCTGCGCAGCCAGCCCGGTGCCCACCATGCAGCGTGACCGCTCAGCCGGAGCAGGACCGGGAGCAGGATCAGCCTGATCAGGAAGGCGTCGAGCAACACCGCGACGCCGAGGATGATGCCCATTTCCTTGGGTGGGAGCGGATCGGAGAGCGCGAAGGTGAAGAACACGGCGACCATGACCGCCGCAGCGGCGAAGATGACGCGTCCGGAGTGCGCGAGGCCGTCGACCTGAGCAGCCTTCGGGTCCCCGGTCTTCTCGTAGTGTTCTTTCGCGGTGGCGAGCAGGAACACGGTGTAGTCCATGGCGATGGCAAAGATCATCGCGAAGAAGAACACCGGCCCCCAGCCGTCGAGGAAACCTTGAGGGGTGAAGCCGAGCAGCGACGATCCGTGTCCGTCTTGGAAGATCAGCTTCGCAACCCCGAACGCTGCGGCGGTCGACAGCAAACTGACGGCGGTGCCGAGGATCGCGATCAGTGGTGCCTGCAGAGCGACGAGCAGCAGGATGAAGCCGAGGGCGAGGATGATCCCGATAACCAACGGTAGGTAGTCGTTCAGGGCTTGCTGCAGGTCGAGGTTCTCCGCTGGCGCGCCGCCGACGAGCGCGGACTCCGGTAGTTGTGCGCGTAGGTCACCGAGGATCGTGCCCATGGCCTCTGCGGAAGGGTCCACGGCAGGAAACGCTTGCAGCAGTGTGTAGTTCGAATCGTCTGTTGATGGTGTGGGCGGGGTGACCATCGAGATCCCGTCGACGCTGCTCGCTGCCGCGGCGGTAGCAGCCGCATCGGAAGACGGGACAACTATCTGCAGCGCGCCGGGTGCCCCGTCACCGAACTGGGCCTGAACCAACTCGTAACCTTGCCGAACGGGCGCATCGTCGGGAACGACAGCGATGGACGGCATTGCCACCTTCAGTCCCAGGACAGGTAAGGCCAGGGCGACGAGGATGCCGACGGAGACCAGCGCGAACGGCCATGGGTACTTGTGAAGCAATTCGCCCCACGCAGCGAACTTCGGGGATCGGTGCTGTTGGCGTTTCGCGTAAGGCAGGGATGCTGCGTTGACCTTGGGGCCGAGTGCGCCCAGCGTGGCCGGAAGAAGTGTCATGGTGGCGATCAGAACGAACGTGACGGCCAGCATGATGCCTACGGCCATGGTGCGCACGGCCGGTGCGGGAACGAGCAGCACTGCCGAGAGGCTGACCAGGACGGTAAGTCCGGACAGGAGCACCGCTTTGCCTGCGGTGTCCATGGTTTCGGCAACGGCTGCTCGTGGATCGGCCGTACGGAGGGCGTCGCGGAAGCGGGCGACGATGAACAAGGCGTAGTCGATGCCGAGAGCGAGGGCGAACATCATCGCGAAATTCATCGCCCATACCGAGATCGGTGTGACCTCGTTGAGCAGCACCAAACCGCCGGCGGAGGCGACGAGTCCGGCCACTGTGAGCAACAGCGGCAGCCCGGCAGCGACGAGGGAGCCGAATGCGAGCACCATGATCGCCAAAGTGACTGGCCAAGAGAATAGTTCAGCCTGAATCATCGCATCGTGGTTGGCTTTGTTGAAGTCGGACCACAACGCGGAGGATCCGGTGGGATAGACCTCGATACCGTCGCCGGAGAGTGCGGTCAGCTCGTCTTTGACATCGTCGACGGCTTTGACCATGTCGTCCGCGTTTGCGTTGGCGCCGGCGATGAGGATGCCGGTGTGGCCGTCGGGGCTGATGGTCATACCAGGCTGTGGGGCGATGACGGCACCGAACCGGGTGTCACCGTCGAACACAGCTGTGACGTCGATGAGTCTCTGCTGCACGGTGGGATCGTCGATCGACGCGGTGTCCGAATGGACCACCACCTGAACCGCGGCCGAGGAGTTCCCGCCGAAATGCTGTTGCGCGAGTTCACGGACCTGGACCGATTCGGATCCGTTGGCTTGCCACCCAGCACCCGCCAGTGACGAAAAAACCGACGGCGCTGCAGATCCGAGCGCGACAAGCGCGATCAGCCAGACACCGAACACCCATCGGCGGCGTGCGACCATCGCGCTTCCCAGGCGTCCGAGTATGCCGGGTGTAGATACGCGATCACGATCGTCACGACCGGTGGCCGTCACGGTGTCGGGCACAGACATAACTTCTCCTAAAATACGGGCTGGGGTATTCAAATGAGCGAGCTAGACCTCGGTAAACCTGACCCAATTGGAAGGTTAGGCCCTTGCACTCGCGACCGGGATTGGCGGCGAAACAGCGATCGCGAGGCGCTGGCGCCGATCGATAGGACCAACGGTCTCAGCAGAGCAGGTGCACTGCCGAGGCCGTGAAACATCCTTCGTGACGTCGTCGACATGTCGATCGCAACCTGCCCACGCGATCTTGTCGCATATCGGGCACGGGACGGGGTAACACATAGACAGTCCTTTCTGACGAGCGTCTACCCACTGTTGCATATACCCAGGGGGGTATGCAAGTACCCCTGGGGGTATACGCTCGGGTAGGCCGTTCGCTCCTCTCGGGCGCCCACCCGAGGGGGTGGGCCGTCCGGGTCGTCGAGTGCCCAGGCGAGGTACCGCTTTCTGGGTAGCCGACGCACACGTCGGCGCATCCGTCGAGACGACTCAGTCCGGGTGCGGCGGCCACGCCATCGGTGAGAGGTCTCGGGAACTCGTGGCGTGGATCGAGCGCGCCGGAACCGTCATCGGGGCAGTCGCCGTACGAGACGAGCTCCGACCGGAAGCACGTGAGGTGGTTGCCGGGCTACGACGCGGCGGGTACACCGTCGCGATGCTCACCGGCGACAACGAACGCACCGCCCAAGCGCTGGCCGCCGACGTCGGCATCGACGACGTGCACGCCGACCTGCGCCCGGAGGACAAGGCACGGATCGTGGAAACCTTGCGTGCGAACCGCCCGACGGCAATGGTCGGGGACGGTGTCAACGACGCCCCCGCCCTGGCCACCGCCGACTTGGGCATTGCCATGGGCGCGATGGGTTCCGACGTGGCCATCGAGACCGCCGATGTTGCTCTGATGGGCGAAGACCTGCAGCACCTGCCGCCGGCTCTGCATCCGATGAACCGAATGCTCGCACAATTGCGCAGTGTCTACACGAAGCGCATCGCTTGCACGACCGACACAGCGCCGTCGCGTTTCGGCCCGCAAAGAGGACCGCAGCCGGCCGCACCAGCGATGACACCCAGCGTTGGCATCACCTCGAACGCACACATGTCCTCTCCCAGCCCTGTCCATGGCCACACAAACCACCTCGCCATGCTCCCCTGGCCTTACATCAGCGTGACTGCCGCGAAGCCGTCGGGCAGGTTCTTCGCATCATCGTCGTCGCCGCCCCGGGATCCGCACTGGGCCGCTATCCGGAGGGCAACACCGAACGAACTCGTGCCGGTCTTATGACACCGATGCCGATACCTGACGATCTTGCCGAGAAAATGCAGACCTACCAGTCCTGGGTTTCGTTTACCGCGAGCTGTCCTGCACTGCCGCATACTCGAAACCACACGCCGACGGAGGAACACCATGATGCACCTTGAAATTTTGCAAGTCCCGGACTGCCCGAACGTGCAGCTCCTCGAACAACGGATCGAGCACGTTCTCGCGGAGGAGTCCATCGATTGGGAACTGCGCCACGTAATCGTCGACGATCCTCGATCCGCAAGGCTTGCGGGCATGACCGGATCGCCGACGTTGCTCGTCGACGGCCGCGATCCGTTTGCCGAACCGGACCAGGTCCCCAACGTGTCATGCAGGCTCTATCGAGATTCCACGGGCGAGGTCGGTGGCGCTCCTACCGTTGCTGCACTGAGGGGTGCGTTCGGTATGGCTGCGCCCACAGCTGATGTAGAGGGCGATGAGTGAAAGTATCGGCCACCCACCGGTGGTCCCAACAGGGTCGTCTCCAGCAGCAGCCCCGGGGTTCCTCACAAGGGCGAGCTGACTCAACGGTCCTCCGTACTGCGCCTGCTCGAGTCTCGTCCGCCTGATCCCGCAGCTTGTACCGATTCCGAAACTCGAGACCACCACGGATACCGCCGACTCCGCACCTGATCCCGTCACCTGACATCTTCATCCCAATGCCAATCAATGCATGATCGCGCGCCCTCGGCATCACCCAGGAAGGCAGCTTTGAGCGGTCATACGTCCAAAAAAGACAGGTTGTGGCACCGATGCTGGGCATTTTCGTTACTGGAGCTTTCACGCGCACCTAACCGGAGGGAACCCTTCACCGGGTGCGCATTGCACGCCGTTTTTCATCTACGACCATCACTTCTTCATTGATCCGGCGGCGCAATGACCGGAACGCGATCGCAGAGATGGCGAATCCGAGCAGCACCGCCCCGAACAGTGCTAACACACCGGGGATTTCGAGTTCGAGTATGGCGTTGATTCCCATGATGATCACTGCGAGGCCGGCGATCAGGGCGAGTCGAACCGCGGTGTAGTACATCACCAGACGCACGAGCTTTGACCGTGCTACACGGTTGATCCGCGCCACGCGCGTCTGCGGTGCTTGATGGGCACCCAGTGCCGCAATTTCTGGGCTGACTGGTGGATTGATACGGCCCTTCGGAGCGGACTGGCGTTTCACGATGCTCGATTCTCGGGTTCGGATCCCGCCTCTGGTTGGCGGGGGCGACAGAACGAACCATATGTCTACTATGCACAATAGTAGTTCAGTGTTGTCCCGGTTCACCGCACCACGCTTGGAGGAAGTGCATGCAGGCACAGTCTCGGTGGTTCCTGCTCTTCCTGGTTGTGATCGGTCTTCTCGTCGTGGCGATCTGGCCTCGATCAACGTCAACCGAGACCCATTCCTCGACCCGGCCTCAAGTGCCTCCGGCCGCCCAGGCAGATGAAGATCGCGTCGACTCGGGGTTTTCCTCGAAGTCCGCGGCAGCAGCGGTTCCCTGTCCTGTGGCCCCGGCAGTACCGCCCGCTGGAGGAGAACTCCTGGGAATCAAAGCGACGTGTCTTGGCGAGAATACTGTGGTCGACCTCGGTGCAGCGCTGTCCGGGGAGCCGACCCTGATCAACCTCTGGGCCTCGTGGTGCGGGCCGTGCCGATCGGAAATCCCGGTCCTGAATGACTATGCAGGTACTCCGGGCTCCATCCGAGTAGTCGGGATCAACGTCCAGGACGACATGTCCACAGCACTAGCGCTTCTCACCGCTGCAGGCGTGCACTATCCCTCGTTCGCTGCGGTCGACGACATCGGAATTGCGCTATCGGCGCCGCCAGTTCTGCCGCTGAGCTTTCTCGTCCAACAAGACGGGTCCGTCGAACAGATTACAACCCCCATGGTTTTCGAAAACACTGACCAAATACGCTCCGCTGTAAGTGAGTTGATGAAATGAATGCCCCCGCACTCCCTCGCAAATCGAGACAACGCGTACTCGGAAAACCGACCCGCATCCTCCCACTGGTCGCTATTCTCACTGCGATCGTCGTCGCCGCGAGTGGATGTGCAACCGGCACCGATGCAGTCGCTTCGGGTGCGAATTTCGATTTCGTGTCACCGGGAGGACAAACCGATATTTTGTACGACCCGCCCGAATCGCGAAACATGATCGGTGTATTGGCCGGACCTGACCTCATGGCCGACGGTAGCGATATTTCACTCACTGATTACGCCGGTCAGGTCGTCGTGATCAATCTGTGGGGGCAATGGTGCGCCCCGTGCCGGTCCGAGGCCGACGATCTCGAGCGCGCGTACGAAGCAACCGAAAGTCTCGGTGTTCAGTTTCTCGGGATCAACGTTCGAGATCCTCAACGAGACAAGGCCCAGGACTTCGTCGTCGACAACAACGTCAGCTACCCCTCGATCTACGACCCGTCGATGAGAACTTTGACAGCGCTCGGCGGAAACTATCCGACAAGCGTGATTCCCTCCACCTTGGTGTTGGATCGCAGACAGCGCGTCGCCGCTGTGTTTCTTCGCGCACTTCTCACCGAGGATCTGCAACCGGTCATCGAGCGCGTGGCGGCCGAGCGGTGAACGAACTCGCCCAAGGTGTCGGCTCCAGCTTCCAGACCGCCGCCGCGAGCGGCCCGTTACTGCTCGCCGTAGCAGCGTGCATTCTGGCCGGTCTGGTGTCGTTCGCATCGCCGTGTGTGGTGCCGCTCGTTCCCGGATATCTGTCGTATCTGGCCGGCATTTCCGGAGCTGATTCTCCAGCGGTGACCCGTGGCGACGAGACCTCGGAACCTGCAGGCAGATGGCGGGTTACCGGCGCGGCAACGATGTTCGTTGCCGGATTCACCGTGGTGTTCGTTCTCGCCACCGCGTCGGTGTTCGGGGTGATCGGAACCCTGCGCATCAACGAAGACCTGCTCCAACGGGTGGGTGGTGTGATCACCATCGTGATGGGGTTGACCTTCATCGGCTTGATTCCTGCCTTGCAGAAAGACACACGGTTCGCCCCGCGGCGTATCTCCTCCCTTGCCGGCGCGCCCTTGTTGGGGGGCGTGTTCGCGTTGGGTTGGACACCATGTCTCGGCCCCACCCTCGCCGGAGTTATTTCGGTGGCGGCCGGAACTGAAGGCACGACAGCAGCGCGGGGCGTGATACTGATTGTCGCCTACTGTCTGGGATTGGGACTGCCGTTCATCGTGCTTGCGTTCGGGTCGGCGAAAGCTCTCCGCGGCGTCGGGTGGCTCAAACGCCATTCACGGACGATTCAGATCGTCGGCGGAATAATGCTCGTCGCTGTCGGGCTCGCACTGGTCACCGGCGTGTGGGGCATGTTCGTCGGCTGGTTACGCAACGAATTCGTCAGTTCGGTCGTGCTGCCGATATGACAGATAACGCCACCGCGGGAGGTCGCATCCGCCGCCTACCGAGACTGATTATCCGAGAAAGCGTTCGACTACTGCGCCACAATTGGCGCCGGTTGACGTCGATGAGCACCGCGCTCGTGCTCCTGTTCCTCTTGGCACTCGCAGCACTTCCCGGTGCTATGTTGCCTCAGCGAAATCTCAACGTACAGAAAGTTTCCCAGTACATCGCGGCGCAGCCAACCCTCGGCCCGCTATTCGACAAGCTGGAGTTGTTCGACGTCTTTTCCAGCTTCTGGTTCACTGCGATCTACGTCCTGCTGTTTCTCTCTCTCATCGGCTGTCTTGTTCCACGCCTGCAGGCGCATCTCGGCGCGCTTCGGAGCCAACCTGTACGAGCACCTCGGAATCTGTCCAGGTTGCCGCACCATTTCCACGGCGTAGTTGACATCTCGCATGACGAGGCCCTCACCAGAGTGCGGCAGTCGCTCAAGGGCTGGCGGGTAGCCGTCAGGTCCGAAAAGGATTCCGAGGTATCGGTTTCCGCGGAAAAGGGGTATCTGCGTGAGGCCGGGAATCTGGTGTTCCACTTCTCGCTGATCGGGTTGCTCGTCACCGTCGCGATCGGCAAGTTGGTGGGGTACGAGGGTTCGGTGATCGTCATTGCCGACGGCGGCCCCGGTTTCTGTAATACGTCACCTGCCGTGTACGACTCGTTCCGCGCGGGAAGTGCTACTGACGGCACGGGTCTCGCGCCCTTTTGCATCAAGGTCAACGACTTTTCCGCAGATTATCTCGATACTGGTCAGGCCGAAATGTTCACCTCCAACATTTCGTATCAGAGCGGGCAGGATATCGCGACCAATACCTGGAAAGACTATCGTCTTCGGGTCAACGAACCGCTGCGTACCGACGGTGCCCGTGTTTATCTGACCGGCCATGGGTACGCGCCGCAGTTCACCGTCACTTTTCCCGACGGACAGTCCCGTACCGAGACGATGCAGTTTCAACCGGACGATGCGGTCACGTTCCTGAGCAGTGGGGCGTTGCGGTTCGATCCGCCAGGTGGATCGTTTCCGAATCCGGACGAGCGCCGGAAGAATCAGATCGCCATCGAGGGACTCTTCGCGCCGACCGCTTCCTTCAGCGGGACGCTTCTGACTTCGTCGTTTCCCGATGCGCGTGACCCTGCGGTCGCGATCGACATCTACAAGGGCGATACGGGTCTGGACACCGGCATCCCGCAATCGATCTTCTCGTTGAACAAGGAAATGATCAACCAAGGAAGGCTGGTCAAACAAGATCGTGTGAACCTCCGCCCTGGAGAGACGCGGACTCTCACCGATGGAACACAGGTTCGGTTCGACGGCGCCAAGGAATTCGCCAATCTGCAGGTGTCGTACGACCCTGCGCAACAGTGGGTTCTCGTCTTTGCGATCACGATGATGCTCGGACTTCTGATCTCGCTCGTGATCAGGAGGCGGCGAGTGTGGATCCGCCTACGCCCGGGGACGGGACCGGAGCAGGCTGATCTCGAACTCGGTGGACTCGCGCGGACCGATCATGCCGGCTGGGGCGGCGAATTCGACGATCTCTGTGAGAAATTGTTGACTGACCAGCGCAGTTCTCCTTCTACGAGAGCGGGCCTGTGAGGGTCCTTTCGGTCGACCGTGCGATCACTGCCGACAGTGAATTAGATGCATGCCTGAAGAGTGGTCGCCCCAAACGGCACCACGGTGGGATCGCTTTGCGTCTCGCTCTTTCGGTGGGCGCTGGGTGGCTGCTGTTTCTCAGCTTTCCGCCGCGCACGCTGTGGTTTCTCGCCCCTGTAGCCATCGCCCTGCTGACCGTCGTTCTCCAGGGGCGCAGTCTCCGTGCGGGTTTCGGATTCGGCTATGCCGCGGGACTGGGATTCTTCGTTCCCTTGCTGCCATGGGTCGGAGCGTACGTGGGTGCAACGCCTTGGTTGGCGTTGGCGGCGATTGAAGCGCTCGCGTTCGGAGTGTTCGGCGTACTGGCGGTGGCCGTCGGCCACGCTCCGCTTTCCCCGGTGTGGATTGCGGGTGCATGGGTCACCGCAGAAGCACTTCGTAGCCGAGTTCCGTTCGGCGGTTTCCCGTGGGGGCGTTTGGCCTTCGGGCAGGCAGACGGCCCGCTGCTGCCGTTGGCTTCGATCGCGGGGGCGCCAGGTCTTTCCTTCGTGACTGCACTGATCGGAACACTCATCGCCTGGTCACTGGCTGGGCCCTTGAATGTTCGATGGCAAGCATTGGCGAAAGGTGGCGCTTGCATCGTCCTCATCTTTGTGAGTGCATTGGTGACCGGTTCTCCCGGTGCCGCCCCTGACGAGGTCGTCACTGCGACCGTCGTTCAGGGCAACGTGCCGCGACTCGGCCTCGATTTCAACGCCCAACGCCGAGCTGTGCTCGACAATCATGTTGCCCGCACCGAACAACTCGCAGCTGAGGTCACAGCGGGCCGAGCAGCCCGGCCACGACTTGTCATCTGGCCCGAAAACGCTTCGGATATAGATCCTTTGACGAATCGGGATGCGGCGGATCGACTGGACCGAGCAGCCCGTTCTATCGGCGCCCCGATCCTGGTCGGTACGGTCCTGCAGGGCGAGCCAGGAACATCGATCAACAGTGCCATGGTCTGGGATCCGACGGACGGCCCTGGGCAGCAACACATCAAGCGGCAGCTTGTGCCCTTCGGGGAGTACCTGCCGCTCCGATCGATCGTTAGTGCGGTGTCGTCATATGCCGATTCTGCGGGCAATTTCGTTGCCGGGAACGGGAACGGCGTCGTCGACCTCAACGGAATTCAGGTAGCTGTTGCCACGTGTTACGAGGTGGCCTTCGACGATCTGGTGACCGAGTCCGTCAAGGCAGGAGCCACCGTCATCGCGGTTCCCACCAACAACGCGACCTTCGGCCGGACCGAGATGACCTTTCAGCAGCTGGCCATGTCGCGGGTGCGGGCGGTCGAACACGGCCGCAGTGTGCTGATCGCAGCAACCAGCGGTGTCAGCGCAATCATCACGCCAGCGGGTGTGGTGCGTCAACAGAGCGAGATCTTCACAGCACAAGCATTGACCGACGAGATCGCCGTTCGCTCCGATCTCACGTTGGCAACACGTGTGGGTTCGATTCCGGAACTCGCGTTGTCTGCGATCGTGCTTTCTCTCGCCGCTTCGGCACTCTTCAGAGGCATGTACCGGGTTCGGCGGGGTGAAAGAACGAGAACATGAATTACTATGCATGATAGTAATTCAGTGTCGGTGCCAGTGCACAAGCGAAACGAGTTCACCAATGACGATTTGTACGGCGGCAATGAACCTGCCCGAACGTGGTACAACGCGATGGGACCGATCGCGAGCAACTTCGGACCCATCACGCTACCCCCGCTGGACCAGAAATATGTTCGCGGTTCGGCCGGGGATCAGGTACCCGACGTGGTCGGGATGACCGAGTCCGCCGCAACATCTCTGTTGCAGAACGCCGGGTTCAAAGTGACGGTCTCCCTCACGTCAAGTCCGAGCGCGAGAGGGACAGCAACCGCGACAGCTCCGTCGGGAGCGGCACTTCCGGGCTCCACCATCACCCTGTACATAAGTGACGGATCCTCGACACCGAGCACCACCACGACGAGCCCATCACCGTCAGATACCCCAGGCCCACGATAAGCCCGGGTGCGCCACCATGATGCTTCGGCGATCCCCACCCGGTGGGGACTGCCACCGCACGCGCTCATCATGAACTCGATTCCCGTCGAGGACCTCGGATCCCGGTTGTGGCGAGCAGAAATCGCTCCGGAATACGGAACATGCGGAGTGCTTCCCTATGTGCCGCCCGCTCCCGCATTCAAAAAACATGATTCGATCGTAACTACATTCTAAGTAAATGACTTTCGATAAAACGGCATCGAAATTCCGCCCCACCGACTAGTAGATCGTTTCGGACATCAGATGGGAGGGTCCTCACGAATTCACGAGCCGTCTGATCGCCTCGGCGGCCTCCCTGATCTTGGCGTCGGATTCGGCGCCCCCTCTTGCGGCGGCATCGACGACACAATGACTGAGATGGTCTTCGAGCAATTCCATAGCTACTGCATGCAGCGCTTTTTTCATCGCCGATATTTGGGTAAGGATGTCAATGCAGCACCTTTCTTCTTCAACCATTCGCTGCAGCCCTCGCGACTGACCCTCAATACGCTTGAGGCGTTTGAGGTACAAGTCCTTTGCGCTGATGTATCCGTGGGTCGCATAGTCACGACGGCCTGGACCAACCGGATTAGTTGTGCCCACGAGATTCCCCTGGTCTCGTCGCCCGTAGTGGGCCAGACGCGAAATCACGTCGTCTCCATGGTGGGCGACAATCGATTGGACCTGCCCTGGCTACGGTGTAGTGCAGCAGTGGCACACACGAAGGCACGTTGAGCAGCATCCCGTCTGTATGGGCGCTTCGCCAACTGCAAGATCTCCGGGTAAGTGACCACACGAGAAGAACTCTCAATCATTCCTGCCACCAGGGCTAGGCAGTACCGCTGCACCCGCCCTGTGTTCAAACTTCCTGCCCACCGCCGGTTGCGCCACCAATGACGCGATGCGCCGTCATCCCGTCGACCCGTGCGTGGGACCAGACCAATTGCACCTCCCTGCCGTATCAGATCAGGGGCTTCGACGGCGAGCATTTCCCTTGCACTAGACCATTGCAGGGGGTGAATTCGCAGCCAGCCAACACCCTCATCTACTATGCATCTTAGTAGATAAGGTACCAGTCGCCCGGAAATGTTGCCATCCCTTCGAATACAGGACGAGACACCCAGATGCCCAATAGTCGTCGTGCGCGAACGTCCCCAATCGTGGGGCTCGTCGGCGCCGCTCTCATCGCCGTTTCTCTTGCGGCTTGTTCGACGCAGGGAAACGACGACAAGGCCGGCCAGTCCATCGTCCCGCCCATACCAGGGGTGGAGCTCACACCCGAACTTGACCATCTGCACGGGTTGCATATCAACGCCGATGGCACCATCTTGGCGGGTACGCATCGCGGACTGTTCGCGATCGGAGATTCGGGCGACACAGTGCGAGTGGGTGATTCCGACGACGATTTGATGGGGTTGGCGGGCGTGGCGGGCAGTGACACGCTCTTTTCCTCAGGGCACCCGGGACCGTCCAGTACCGCAGCCAACCCACTTGGCCTACGCACCAGCAACGACGGCGGCCGAACCTGGACGGATAGCTCGCTCGCGGGACAGGTCGACTTTCATTCTCTGGTTACAGATGGCACGACACTCGTCGGCTTCGACGGGGCCAGAGGTGTCACGGTGTCGAAGGATCAGGGAAAGTCGTGGGAATCCGGCGGTGCCCTGGGTGTGGCGTCCCTCGCTCTCACCGAGAGTGGGACATGGGCTGTCACCTCGTCAGGGCTGCAGTACAGCAGCGACGACGGGCGCACCTTCACAAAGTTCGCTGGAGCGCCGTCCATGGTGCTGATCGCGGGCTCCTCGGATGCACTGTGGGGGGTCGATCAAGATGGATTCGCCTGGCGGAGCAGGGAGGGAAAAGGCTGGGAGAAGCGCGCTAATGTCGGAGCAGTCGAAGCGTTGACTGCGGCGAGTTACGACAGCGCGTACGCGGCGACTTCTCAGTCTCTGTATGCCTTGAACTGACCTGAACATGTCGTTGTTCGTTCGAATGTTCCAGAGCATCACACTTGTGCTCGTTGCGGGAGTCCTTGTGGTTCTGGGCGCCGGCATCGCCAACGCTCACCCCACGCTGCTCTTTACCGAACCTGGCTCGGAGACTGCCGTTTCCGAGCCTCCGCAAGCCATCACCCTGATCTTCAACGAACAAGTCACCGCCGGGACCGATGCGATCAAAGTCCTGGACGGCGCAGGCCGTGAGAGCCCGATGGAGGCAGCAGAGTCGTCCAAAGGTGGCCGTGCAATCACTTCCCGGCTCTCGGATGCTCCGTCGCCGGGCACCTACACCGTCCGGTGGCAAGTGATCGGCGCAGATGGTGACCTCGTCGAGGAAGACTTTCGGTTTGCCGTCGGCCTCGCTTTGACCGACAGCGGCGGTGGCGGTGGCGACGACAGCGCCTCGACCTCGTGGACGGAAACCGTGCTCCGGTGGCTGCTGTTCGTCGGGTTCGCCCTCGCGCTCGGGACACTTGTCGCGGAGAGATTGTCGTCTGTACCGCACGCCGAGAACCCTTCGTTGAAGAAGTTGCGCACCTGGTTTCCGGCCGGCGCTTGTATTGCTTTGGTAGGTGTTGCAGGCCTTATGGTTTCGCTCGCCGCTTCGTCCAGCGTTGCTGCGCTATGGCAAGAACGTGCGGGCATCATCTTGCTCGTAGAGACGTGTGGGCTCATGTTGGCCTTGGCGCTGAAAGCCGCGGGGAGCCCCAGACTTGCGAGCGCAGCCCTTCTGCTGGTCATTGCCGCCGAAGGGCTGCGCTCGCACGCAAACGTCGTCGCTCCCGGATGGGGCGCGTTTCTCACCGCCGTTCATCTCGCGGCAGCGGCAATCTGGGTCGGCGCTTTGCTCCACACGGTTCGCACTGCATTCGCGTGGCGGGGTCAGCATGCCCCGGTTCGGTGGGTCGTGGCCGGTTACACACGACTTGCGCTGTGGACCTTCATCGTCGTCGTGACCACCGGTACGATCTCGGCATTGTTGCTGATCCCCGTTGCCGCAATGTTTTCCACCCCGTACGGGCAACTTCTGACGGTCAAACTACTCTTCGTCATCGCCGCCTCGGGTGTGGCGATATCTGCACGGCGGACGATGCGCAGAACTGAACAAGTGGGCAAACTGCGCAATCAGATTCGTATCGAGAGCATCCTCCTGATCTCCGTGCTCGCCATCAGTGCTGCATTAGTCTCGACGGCGCCTGCCAATTCACCCGCCCAGCCGGGACCACCTGCAGCCATCGGTCCGGTTCTGCCGCTGGGAACATTGGCTGGACAGATTGGGGTGAGCGTCGCCGCCAGCGAAGGGCAGCTGGTGGTTCGACTGTCGACTCCGCGCCGCGTCGACTACTACGCTCAGGAACCGGACCAGGAATACACCTTGATCGGCGCACTGCGGGCGAGCGGGCAGAACACTTCCCTTCCCTTGCGCGGGTGCGGATCCGGATGCTTCGTGGCGCAAGCCGATTGGCCACTGGGTGAAAGCATGCTCACGCTCGAGGCCGCGGCGACAGGGTGGCTGGGCGGGACGGTCAGCATGTTAATTCCATGGCCTGTTCAGTCCGGGGACACCGATCTCGCTCGAGCCGTAGATATCACCCGCACTCAGAAGAATCTGACCTTTTACGAATCGGTGACCAGTGATGCCGCAAACGTCGGACCCGAACCTCAGCAACTAAGTCTGTCCAGCGAGTTCTTCCTCGCCCAGGAGCCGTATGCGGACGGGACTGCGCCCATCGCGGTGCGCTTACCCAGCGCCGGACGGCAACTCCGTCTGGCATTGGGCTATCCGGCTGCGGGTATGAACGTACTGCTCGACCTCGACCAAACTGGACGAATAGTTTCCGAAACACTAAGCGATGCAAAACATCTCATCACCCGCACCTTCGTCTACCCCGAAGTGAACTGATGGGGGAGAACTGACGAGATATTCACGTCCACAGTGAACTGTCACCGTGCAATAGGAACGGAAGCTGCGATGATCTCCCCTTACTCGTTCATTCACCCCTGCCAGTTCTGTCGCACCCGCGCACTGGCCGCGCCCAGGCCTTCGAAATTCCTACGGCATACGCAGGGTGACGAACCGGTAGCGGTGGCTCTGGCCTGCAGTCTGTTCAACCACTCATCCCCTGCTGTCGCTTGTCTTGATCACCGCAACCTTCTGATTGCAGGTTCCACCGTCACCTCGCTGGTCCTGCCCGGCGCGCACGACACCACGCTGATCACCGCGACAGTCGTCATCGAGCGCGAAGACAAGGATCATACCGGCACGCGTGAGTGGAGGGTTGCACGTTCCCCTGTTGCCGCAGACGTGCATCGTGCACGACACCTTGCCCCTACACAACCAACTGTCGGCGCTGCGGATACGACAGACGCTCATAGCGGAACTACTGACCATCCGAGTCGACGGCCCCTCCCCAGAAGAATTTTTTGCACAACAACACATTCCAGGAGAAAAATATGATGCTTACACGTGCTGTTTCCACACGTATCGCAGTCTCAGCGGGGTCTGCCGCCGGTCTGATGCTGATCGCCGGCTGCGGCGGCCATGACATGAGCCAAATGTCGAGCAACGACAGCGGAAACATGTCCAACTCCTCCGCGGCCTCGCAGCCCAACGGCGCCAACAGCGCGGATATGCAGTTCGTCGCGATGATGTATCCACATCACGCACAGGCCGTCGAGATTGCAAAGATGGTTGACAGTCGCACCACCAATCCTCGAATACTCGAACTCGCCGCTTCGATCCAAACCGCTCGCGGGCCCGAAATGGATCAGATTGCAGCGCTCATCGAACAATGGGGTCAACCTACGTCCGACGCCACCTCCCCTGTGGACTCCATGGATGAAATGGACCACGGCGGGGTTGATTCAGGAATGATGTCCCAGCAGCAGATCGCTCAATTGGAGGGACTGCGCGATGGGGACTTCGACACCGCGTGGCTGAAGATGATGATCGAACATCACTCCGGCGCGATCGCGACGGCCCAATCGGAACTATCCGATGGCGACAACGCCGACGCCAAGCAATTGGCTACCGATATCATCGCCGCACAGCAGTCCGAGATCACCGCGATGCAAGCACTTTTGCAACAGAACTGATCCGGAAACTGGCGAGTGGCTAGGCCTGTCCGTCGAAGCCTCTCTTCTCGTTGTCCGCTCTGATCTTCCATCTGATTACTTGCGTCCCTTGCGAATCACTGTCTTCGTCGGCGCTCCCCACCCACTGACGTGAAGGAACAATTATGGCCTCAACACGGCATACAGGGTTAGTCGTCCTTGTCCTTATGGTCGCAACGCTGACAGGATGCACCTCCACAGCACCGCAGTCCGCACCGAGTGACACGGGTGCGCCCGCCGAGAACGACTCTCCTGTCTCCGCGCTGGTGATGACTCCTTCCGGGGGGACAGATACCGTCAACCCCCTTGATCCGGTCACGGTGGAATCTGTTGGCGGGAGGCTCGACTCGGTAGTGCTCACCGAAGTGGGCGGGGCTGTGGTCGATGGCATCTTCACCCCTGACCGGCAGGTGTGGAAACCCGGCGCGTCCTTGGACTACGGGAAGACCTACACGATGACAGCGTCAGCCACCCAAAACGATGGCTCACGTCTCGATCAGTCCAGCACCTTCTCCACAGTCAAGCCGCGGAACCTGACCAAACCATCCTTCGTGACGGCCGGGGGTAACCTCCTCACAGATGGTGGCACTTTCGGGGTAGGGATCGTTATTGTCACGCATTTCGACGAGCCGATCCTCGATCGTGCAGCGGCGGAGAAAAGCCTGACTGTGCAAACGTCGGTGCCGCTCGAAGGCTCGTGGTACTGGGTGGATGACCAGAATGTTCACTGGCGACCTCGTGCGTACTATCCCCCCGGCACCGAGGTCACGGTCCGGGCTGCGGTCTTCGGCGTCCCGCTCGGTGGCGGACTGTTCGGACAGGAAGACGCCACGACTGCATTCACCATCGGCGACTCGCATATCGCCGTCGCCGACGATACGACCAAGCAAGTGACGGTCACGAGCAACGGCAAAACTGTGCGCACTATGCCGACATCGATGGGCATGGGAGGAACCGAGCTCGTCAACGGCCAAACGATCTCCTTCTGGACCCAACCAGGCATTTACACCGTCCTCGATCAGGCCAACCCCGTGATCATGGACTCGTCGACCTACGGACTTCCCGTCAATTCCCGGCTGGGGTACAAGGAAAAAATCAACTACGCCACCCGAATAAGCACCGACGGAATTTACCTTCACGAACTCGAAGACACAGTCTGGGCGCAAGGCAATACCAATGTTTCACACGGCTGCTTGAACCTCAGTCGCGCCAATGCTCAATGGTTCTATGATTTTTCGCTTCCCGGAGATGTCGTGGAGATACGCAATACCGGCGGCGCCCCTCTCGAATTGTGGCAGAACGGCGACTGGAGTGTGCCGTGGGACCGATGGTCGGAAGGCAGCGCGCTGTAAGACCTGTCGCCCTGCCGGCAAACGATGCTGAATCGCAAACAGAAGCTCCGCGCGAGACGTTCTCCCGTAGTCGACGCGAAAGTGCTGGATAAACCTTTTGACACTGTCAGAGCTGACAGGGGTTCGGCAGATCGTCACGGGAGGAGGTCGCCAGACACCGCCGCCGTATCGGGGCGGCGACGGGAAGCAGAACAGATAGTATTTCTACAGGGCTTCGGTTCGCCGTCTCGGCAACCTCCAGCGTGCAGAGTCGACACGACACCCTCATCGAGCGGTCCCACATCACTGTGACCGACGAATCACCGACAGCGCTGGTTGGGCCCCGTACGAAAGCGACGGAGGTTGCAGGTTGGGCACTCGCACGGTGCGGTGACGAATGCAGCTCTACGAGGAGGAAAAATGCAAGGTCTGGGAGAGCTCGAGGCGCTGGTGATGGATGTGCTGTGGCGCTCCACCGAACCGGTCCGTGTGCGCGACGTCATCGACGGCCTCGATGACGACCGTGAACCGGCGTACACGACGGTGATGACCGTCATGGACAATCTTCATCGCAAAGGTTGGGTGCATCGTCAGCGAAACGGGCGCGCGTACTGGTACGAAGCCACGCGAAGCCGCGAGGAAGCGGCAGCTGACGGGTTGCGCGCACTTCTCGAATCCACCGGAGACCCGACCGGGGTCCTGTTGCATTTTGTTCGCGGGACATCCGACGTCGAATCGAAGATCCTGGCGCGTGGATTGCGTGAACGAGGCAAGAAGTGACAGCCGTCCTCGCGTGGGCGGTCGGTGGCCTTCTCGTTGCCGCACTCTCCCCGCTGTTCCTCGGATCGATGATGCGTCGCGGCGTTGATCCGCATGTCGTCCTCGTCTTGTGGGGCGCTCTGGCACTCGGAACTGTAGTGAGTATCAGTGTCCCGGTGATCTTGAGCCTTTTACCCAGTCACGGTGGTGTCTCGTCGCTGATCGAATTCGCCCACAGCTGTTGGCTCGCCCTTCACGACGACGCGCCGGCCAGGCTCGAGACGGCGGTGGGTGTACTCGGTGGGTCAGCCCTGGTCATCGGGGCGGTGCGAGGCACCGTCCATCTGTTCAGCTTCTCCCGCACTCGCCGCGAGCTACACCAGCAGCACCTCGGGTTGCTGCGCATTCTGGGGGGTGCACGGTCCTCGTCACTGCTCTGGCTCCCGGTTTCTGTGCCCTTCGCCTACAGTATCGCTGGGCGCCCCGCGCTTGTAGTTGCGAGCGACGGATTGAGAGATCAACTCGACACCGAGGCTCTTGCTGCAGTACTCGCACATGAACGAGCACACATCACGGGGCGGCACCATCTGCTCGTCAGCGCAGCTCAAACGCTCGCCTACGCGTTTCCGTGGCTTCCGATCATGCGATCTTCGCCCCCATTGGTCCGTGCGTTGGTGGAAATCGAAGCCGACTCCCGAGCCGTTCGTCAGCATGGGCGCGAATCCGTGCACCGCGCACTCTGCAGTATGACACCTCACGAGGTGCCCGTGGCGGCTCTGGGAATAGCGCAGGATTGCCTGGCGTTGCGACTTGATCGTCTGTCCTCCCACCGCACCCACCACCCGGCGCCCATTCGCTACCTCCGCACCCTTGCTGCCTGCGGAACGGCGATCGTCCTACCTGCGGCGCCTCTTCTGGCGCTACTGGGTGCGATGGCGATGGCTTCATGCGCAGCAGGTGCTTGAAACAGTGCGAAACCGGGTCGTGGACGAACAAGGAGTCCGGCCCGCAGGGGGCCAGTGCTCAAGGCCGGTTCACCCCCTCCTCGAACTGAACCGGCCTCATGCACCGAACGCGGCGCCAATCGAATTGGCCAGATCCCGCGCGAAACTTGATTCGTGGCCATCCCAATTTTCGTGAGACTCACCTTCTGCGCACGTGGCATCGGCAGAAAAGCGCAAAAGGCTACTACTCTGGGTCACGATCACACCACGCCCAGCAGAATCGTCGCGACGATGACAATTCCGCATGCCGCGCTGGTCAGAAGCCGCCCGCGCCGTGTATGAGGGTCCGCACGATAGGGGAACAACCCTTGACGGACCCACGTGTAGATAGCCGCGGCGACAACGAATACTGCTCCGTCATAGGGCGTTTCGGTGCCGTAGAGGACGAAAATCAGTGTCGCGAGGCCGATGATCAAGCCTGCGAACGCTTCGATCAGTTGCACGGGGATTCGGCGCACCGCGAGAGTCCGGTCCGAAGCCCACATTCCCCATCTCGACCTGGTAGGTCGACCCGAACAGCATCCTGTCAAAAAGCATCCCGGGCGCCCGATCGCAATCCCGAGAAACAACCCGGGCGTTGTCATGTCCAGTAACACACCGACGCCCAGACCGAAGGCTGCTCCGCCGAGCACCAATACCGCGAGCGACACCACCAAAAATCCTTGTATGCATGCGCCGGCAGAGACGAATTTTCGAAGGCTCTGGCGGTGAAGTGCCAAGTACCAGAGCTTCGCACCCACGTAGCCGAGAAGGCAGCCGAGGATCGAAATGAGAACTGCCGCAGTGGCGTTCTCGCTCATACGGGTCAAGAGCAGTGCCTGCATGACGATGGCGAACACTGCACCCAAACCGACCAACAGCGGCCACGTCCAGAGTCGCACGCCGGGCCCGTGCACCAATGGCGCTGCGGTAGTCCAGGCCGTGGCGGTCTGCGGAGCTGCGATGTCGAACTGCCCGGTGGTGTCGTCCGGAGTTTCGATGCGCTCGGCACTGACAGTCCAACTACCAGTGGCGATTCCGCGGATTCTCGCAGTCACCGCGAAGCGTTCCCCCGCTGGAACACCGTTGACGTGGGTGACCCTCTCGAAACGTTCCGGTTCGCTGCCCGGGCTGTTGCGGGCTCCTCGGAACAGAATCGACAGATCGGAAGTAACCTCGGGCGATTCTCCCCAGTACGTTGCTGCGAGCCCCTGTGGTTCTATCTGCGTGAACGCTTCAGCGCACCCACCGCCGGGCGCAGCGAGTTCCGTTGCAGCGGTCGACTCGTCGTCACCCAATGGCCGGGCAACGCGTTCAGTGCCCGATGGCTTGGTGGGCATCGCCTTTTCGGCGATGGCCGGCGCCGGCGGTGCTTGAGCCAAGGCCGAGGCTGGCGTCGGCGCTGCTTTACTCAGATACGCCGCTGCGGCCGCTGCGGCCAGTTCTTCCACGGCACTACCGGCCGGACTGGGCCTAGCACGGGGTGTTGTGCCGACTTCGTCGTGCGGTCGTGAAGTGGGGTTCCGCTTCGGTGACGTGGCGCGTCGGGCTCGACTCTGCGTCGTAGACCGCTGTTTCGCGCGGGTTTTGGTTGATTTTTTGCTCACCGTCGCCCCAATCTCTCGGTTGGCGCGGATGCCCACCGAACTACTAAGGTCGATAGTAGCTGAACTACGAACCTGGATAGTAGGTAGAGGTCGAGCGCGAACGCGCGGGTGGGCACTGCGGCGAGACGAGGCGCTTCGAGGCCGAGCCGAGGAATATGGGAATTCCATGGTGCCGCAACGATCTTGGGCACACTCAAGAAGGACCTGGAAAGGACATCGAACGTCAACCGGCAATCGCGCGGACAGTGTAGTAGTTTGCGAGACTGGATAGGCTCCTTGTTCACCATGTTCGGAGACCGGGCACGGACTACTGGGTACGACTGCGGCAGACCCGGCGGCTGATGCGGGACTGGGCGTAGGGATCGCACTACGTTGCAGCAAGGGTGTGCAAAGTATCGAAGCGAACAATCACATCTAAGGGATCTGCAAAATGGAAGCTGACGCGATGCGCAACCACCGCCTGGTGGATTTGCCGACCAATGGCGCGGTGTTCGAAACCTCTCGGCCGGTACGGACGGGAGATATCGACGTCTCCGGGACGGTGCGACTCGATGGCGTTGCACGTTATCTGCAGGACATCGGTTTCGACGATCTCGATGCGAGCGGCGCAGCGGCTGCCCACCCGGTGTGGGTCGTGCGCCGCACAGTCATCGATGTCATTCGTCCGGTCAGCTGGCCGGCTCGTGTGCGCATGCGCAGATGGTGCTCGGGGTTGTCGAGCAGGTGGTGCACGATGCGTGTCCGCATCGAATCCGACGGCGGCGGCTTGATCGAGACCGAAGGATTCTGGATAAATCTCAATCCGGTCAACGGGATGCCTTCCAGGATCGAAGAGAGTTTCATGGCCGGACTCGGTTCGACCGCCAACGATCACCGATTGAAGTGGAAACCCTGGCACACCGCTCATCCGGGCGATGGGGAGGAAACGACATTCGTCTTACGATCGAGCGATATCGATCCGTTCAACCACGTCAACAACGCCACGTATTGGCAGCCTGTCGAAGACCTGATCAGAGATTGGGCCGGACCCCGAAATCCACTCCCCTACCGAGCGATTCTCGAATATCGCTCTCCCATCACCGCGGGAAACGACGTGACCGTGCGGTATCACAGTTCAGGGGAGAGCCTGAGTAGTTGGTTCCTGGTCTCGGGTTCGGTGTGCGCGAGTGCCTACGTCACAGCGATCGAAGTGTAAGTCCCCGGGCCGGGTCACCTCTGCGCTCTGGTCTCTTGAATCGTCATTGATCGGTTCACCTCACGAGTTCTTGACCAGGTGTGCCGGTAGCGGCGGGGTGAGTGGGTGTTCCCGGAGCGTTTCCATTACCTCGAATGTCGCGTCGAATGTCACGCATCGACAGTTCCCCGGCAGTCGATGTGCCGCCCTTTCGGACGATGTACTGGCAACGCGATAACGAAGGTGGTGCCTTGCCCGGCTCCGTCACTCGCGGCGGTGATCTGTCCACCGTGTGCTTCGACGAGTGCTTTCGCGATGGACAGTCCGATCCCTGCCCCTCCGTGAGCACGATCGCGTGCTGCGTCGGCGCGATAGAAACGCTCGAACAGATAGGGGAGGTGCTCGGCGGCGACTCCATCGCCTTCGTCGGTGAGTGTGAGGATGAACCGATCCCCTTTCACCCGTCCCCGCACCTTCACTGTGCTCTGTGATCGACTGTGGCGCAGTGCGTTGTCGAGCAGATTGCTCAACACTTGCCCTATGCGCTCCGGGTCCAGCCACACCGACGGCAGATTTCCGGGGACGTCCACGCTCAGAATGACTGCTTTCGTGTCGTATCGTTCTTCGTGCGCCGCTACCGCTGAGCTCACCAGTACCTCAGGTCTGGTCCATGTCGGTTCGATTGCAGCTCGATTCGTCTCGGCATCGGACAGCGCCGAGACGTCGCCGGAAAACCGTGCCAGACGTCGGGTCTGATCTCTGAGCATCGCAATGGTGTGATCATCGAGAGCTTCCACTCCGTCTTCGAGCGCTTCCATGAATGCTTCGAGAACAGCTACCGGCGTCCGGATCTCGTGCGCGAGATCTGCCAGCAACCGTCGACGCATCGACTCGGCAGACTCGAGACGGACCGCCATTTCGTTGAAGGCCGTCGCAAGTGCGTCGAAGTCGTCACCGAGCTGCGGCGGCGGGACTCTGGCCGCGTAGTTTCCCGCCGAGACTGCCGTGGCGGCAGTTGACACCGCAGTCACCGACCGCTGCAGCCGACGACTGAGATACCAGGTCACAGCCAGCGCGCACAACGCAGCTGCGCCGATCGCCACGGACAACGAGACCGCAGTTGCCGAGCGATATGCCTGCTCGGCATGCATTTGCTCCTCAGACATCGGAGGCACGCCCGCGCGGCGCAGATGCTCGCGGAACAAACTCGGACCGACAGTGACTGCAACGACCCATGAGGTGGCCGCTCCTGCCACCAAGACCAGCGTTTGGGCCATCAACAAACGCACGCCGACACCGAGTCCTCGGCGGGTACGCCCCTGATGAGACGAAAGTTCTTCCAGGGTAGTCATTTTCCGGAACCCATTCGGTACCCGATGCCGCGCACGGTATTGACATACAAAGGCGCGGCGGGATCATCGCCGAGTTTGCGGCGCAGATGACCGATATGAACATCGACAAGATGTTCGTTCCCCGTCCACGCAGGACCCCACACTGCTTCGATCAGTTGCCGACGGCTGAACGCCATCCCCGGCCGAGCGGCCAATGCCGCCAACACGTCGAATTCCGTCCGAGTCAGCAGAACCGGTTTCTCGGCGACCGAGACCTCTCGCCCGGCAACGTCGATCCTGAGCACCCCGAACGTCATTGGCGGACTCTCCTCGTCTCGGGTTACCGCTCTCGCAGTTGTACCGTGCGCGACTCCGCTGCGGGGTCTGCGCATCATCGCGCGGATCCTCGCTACCAACTCTCGGGGGCTGAACGGCTTGCTCATGTAATCATCGGCACCGACAGAAAGCCCGACGATGGTGTCCACTTCCTCACTGCGAGCAGTCAGCATCACCACGTATGCATCCGAAAATGTACGAAGTTCCCGGCATACCTCGATGCCGTCGATACCGGGCAACCCGAGATCGAGGACCACCACATCAGGATCGACCTCACGTGCCAGGGCGAGAGCGTCGAAACCGTTGTAGGCCACACTCACCTCGAATGACTCTCGTTCGAGGTAACTCGAGATGATCGAGGCCAGTGGGCGTTCGTCGTCGACGACCAGTGCCCGAAAACCTGCGTACCCGTCGGTTGACCGTGTTGACGTACTGTCCATGCCACCATCGTGGACTGCTCAGTCGCCGCTGCGCACGCGATACACGGTATGCGGTCACCTCTTCAGCGAATCTTCATAGAAAGCACACCGATCCCAGAGGGTTCGGCGAGCACTGTCGAAGGTGAGGAGAGTGAACGGACATGATGTGGTGGAGCGAGAATTCGGGTTATGGAATGGGTTGGGTCAGCTGGATTCTGATGGCGCTGGCGATGATCGCATTTTGGGGGTTGGTCATTGCGGCCCTACTTGCTTTGTTTCGTCCCAGGCGCAGTACCCGCAGCGAACTCCGTGGTACGAATGCGCAGCATCTGTTGGATGAGCGCTACGCCCGCGGCGAGATCGACGATGACGAGTATCGCTCCCGCAGTGAAGCTTTGGATCGATCCTCTCGTCGACACGAGAGTCGTTGACCTCTGCCGCACGCGCGCCCCGGGCTCGGTGGCGTATCAGTTCCGTTTCTCCACAACGACTAGACAAGGACAATCACAATCATGGCTATTGCGCCGTTCACAGGATCGGCTTTCAGTCGACGTACGTTTCTCGCCGCCACGGCGGCGGGGGCGGGTGGCCTGGCGTTGACCGCATGCACCACCAGCGGATCGTCCAACCCGAACCCCCCGCCGTTCGACAAGAATGCCATCACGTCCGCTGAGGCAGCGCGCCCGCATACCGGTCGCACCGTGGACTACACGCTCAATCCGCAGGGTGCCGATATCGATCTCGGCGGCATCACGGTGCGCACTCTGGCATACGGCGACAGTGTTCCCGGTCCGTTGATTCGCGCGAATGTCGGTGACGAGTTGGCGATCACCGTCAACAACGGACTCGATCATCAGACATCGGTGCATTGGCACGGCATCGCGCTTCGCAACGACATGGACGGCGCCATGCCGGCAAGCCCGAACATCGAATCGGGGCAGAACTTCACATACCGGTTCTCAGTACCTCATTCGGGAACGTATTGGGCTCACCCGCATGTCGGTCTCGACACCGACTACGGCCTGTATCTCCCCATCGTCGTCGACGACCCCCGCGAGCCCGTCGACTACGACGCCGAATGGATCGTGGTTCTCGACGACTGGACGGATGGAGTCGGCACGAGTCCGCAACAGATCCTCTCCGACCTTCAGTCCGGAAACGGCATGGGTTCGATGGGCGGATCCGGGATGGGCAACATGCCTGGCATGGGTGGAATGAACCACGGGTCGGCCGAAACCACGCTGCCCGCCACCTCGGGTGGCCCTAACTCGGTAGAATCAAGCGCTCTGCTCGGTGGGGACGCGGGTGACGTCAGCTATCCGTACTATCTGATCAACGGGCGGATAGCTTCTGCACCGACAACTTTCTCGGCCGCTCCCGGTCAGCGTGTGCGTATTCGCATCATCAACGCGGGTGCGGATACCGCTTTTCGAGTCGCCCTTGCCGATCACGTGATGTCCGTGACCCATACGGACGGTTTTCCGGTCGTACCGACAGAAGTCGATGCGCTTCTCCTCGGCATGGGTGAGCGCTACGACGTGATCGTCACGGTCAAGGACGGTGTATTCCCGCTCGTCGCCGCGGCCGAGGGTAAGAACGCTCAGGCTCGGACGCTGCTGCGTACAGGCTCGGGCGCTGCGCCCGACGCGTCGTTCCTCCCTCGGGAATTGGCAGGTCGAGTGGGCACGGTCGAGTCGTTCACTGCAGCCGAAAGTGTCGTTCTGCCGCGAAGCGATGGCACCGGTGTCGATCTCGTGGCAGACCTCGGGGGGGACATGATGAGCTACCAATGGACGATCAACGGTCGGAACTACGACCAAACCGAACCTCTGACCGTCAAAGAAGGGGACCGAGCCCGGCTCACGTTCACCAACATGACGATGATGTGGCATCCCATGCATCTGCACGGGCATACGTTCCAAGTGGTCAAAGGTGACGGCGGTGTCGGCCCTCGTAAGGACACAGTCATCGTTCGTCCGATGGAATCTGTCGCTGTCGATCTCATCGCCGACAACCCGGGCGACTGGATGCTCCACTGCCACAACGGATATCACCAGGAGTCGGGTATGATGACCCGCTTGGGCTACATCGTCTGACACGTGGAGACGTCCGAACACACGATCACACCAGCACGGGAGGCGCGACCTGATTGGGCCGGCATCTCATTCGATGCCTCTTCCTACCCCGTTCGGCGAGGTGAGATTGTGGCCGCCCCGGCATCGGGTCAGCGTCCCGGAATCCCCGGCCTCTGCCCTGCCGCTGGACTGGGATCGAAATCCCGCGAACGGCGCAACTGCCCATGGCTCCGGTGTACACCTGGCGACACTCCACGGGCGCTCGAAATTCGACGTTCTCTGCGCGGGCGAATACACGAGGGAGAATCCGACCAAATGTCCGACGGAAGTAGTCGAGGCGCAGCCTTGACTCACCTTCTCCTAACGCGAGTATAGTAGAAACAGGTACCCCCCTGGGGTACCAGACGGGAAGGGAATCATGAGCGGTCAGACTAACTCGCAGCCGAATCTACTCGATAAGACGCAACGCGGCTGTGGATGCAACTCGACGAAGAAATCACCCACGACATCCGCGCCCACCCCTACGGAGGACATCATGTCTGCAACCAACAACACGTTCGCGGTCACCGGCCTCACCTGCGGGCATTGCGTCGGCGCCGTCACGGACGAGCTGCGCGCCCTCCCCGGAGTGAGCGAGGTCGAGATCGATCTCGTCGCCGGAGGAGTCTCCACCGTGACCGTCACAGCTTCAGCGCCACTGACCGAGGAACAAGTAACTGCCGCGCTCGACGAAGCCGGCAACTATCATCTCGCGAACATCTGACCGGGCGCCCACACCGCCAGCGTAGGCAGGTCAGGAGAGGTACATCTGATGAGCACCCTGGACAACACGACCGTCGCTGCCGAGTCCGCACACAGTGTCGAACTGGTCATCGGCGGCATGACCTGCGCCTCCTGCGCCGCGCGAATCGAAAAGAAGCTCAACAAGATCGACGGCGTCACCGCGACAGTGAACTACGCGACCGAAAAGGCGAAGGTCGATTTCACGGGTGCGGTAGCACCTGAAGACTTGATCTCCACCGTCGAGGCAACGGGATACACCGCCACCTTGCCTGCCCCCAAGGGCTCGTCCGGGGAGGTCGGCACTACCGACGGGGTGGACGCCCGAATCCAGGACGAGGCTTCGCAACTGCGGACCCGACTGCTCGTCTCGCTCGCATTGACTGTGCCTGTGGTCGCATTGTCGATGATCCCGCCATTGCAGTTCACGAACTGGCAGTGGCTGGCCTTGACGCTCGCATCTCCCGTCGTCGTCTGGGGCGCACTCCCCTTCCACCGCGCTGCACTGACGAATGCCCGACACGGCGCGGCAACAATGGACACTCTGATCTCGGTGGGGGTGTCGGCGGCCTACCTGTGGTCACTGTGGGCGTTGTTCTTCGGTCATGCCGGAATGGCCGGCATGAAGATGGAGTTCAGCCTGTTCCCACAGCAGGAGGGCGGAGCGGACCACATCTATCTGGAAGTCGCTGCTGCGGTCACCGTCTTCATACTGGCGGGGCGATATTTCGAAGCCCGCGCCAAGAAGCAGTCGGGTGCAGCCCTACGCGCACTGATGGACATGGGAGCCAAAGACGTAGCGGTGTTGAGGGAACACACCGAGATCCGAATTCCCACCGAACAATTGGTGGTCGGTGACATCTTCGTCGTACGCCCCGGCGAAAAGATCGCGACCGACGGCATCGTCACCGACGGCACATCTGCGGTGGACGCCTCCATGCTGACCGGCGAATCCGTGCCAGTCGAAGTGCGCCCTGGCGACGCCGTTGTCGGCGCCACCGTCAACGCTGGAGGGCGACTCCTCGTTCGAGCAACTCGTATCGGCGCCGACACTCAGCTCGCTCAGATGGCACGACTGGTCGAAGATGCACAGAACGGCAAGGCTCAGGTCCAACGTCTCGCCGACCGCATCTCCGGAATCTTCGTCCCGGTCGTCATCGTTCTCTCACTGATGACGTTGGGTGCGTGGCTTTTGACCGGTCACTCGATGGTGACGGCGTTCACCGCCGCCGTTGCCGTGCTGATCATCGCGTGCCCCTGTGCATTGGGGTTGGCAACACCGACGGCGCTGATGGTCGGAACGGGCCGCGGCGCCCAGTTGGGGATTCTCATCAAAGGCCCCCAGGTTCTCGAATCCACCCGTCAGGTCGACACCATCGTGCTCGACAAGACCGGGACCGTCACCACCGGGCGCATGAGTGTCGATTCGACAGTCGGCGCAGATGGCGAGAATATCGACGAATTACTTTTTGTCGCAGGAGCGTTGGAGGACGGCTCCGAACACCCGATCGCGCAGGCCATCACTCTTGCAGCTCGGGCTGACGGCCGGCCGTTGCCGAGAATCGAAGGTTTCTCCAACCACGACGGCCGAGGCGTCTCCGGTGTCGTAGACGGCCGAGCCGTTGCTATAGGTCGGCGAACCTGGTTGGAGCAGGACTGGTCTCTCGTCGCACCCAAGAATCTGGAAGTGGCCGCACACGACGCGGAAGCCGACGGAAAGTCCCCGGTGTGGGTTGCGTGGGACGGTTCGATCCGCGGAATCGTGGTCGTGTCGGACACTGTCAAGGACACCTCGAAAGAGGCCATCACTGCATTCCGAACCTTGGGACTACGTCCCATCCTGTTGACCGGCGATAATGCTCGCGCCGCCGTCGCCGTCGCAAAACAAGTGGGGATCGAAGCCGCCGATGTCATCGCCGAAGTCTTGCCCGCGGACAAAGTAAGCGCCGTCAAAGACCTCCAAAGCCGTGGGTATACAGTCGCTATGGTCGGTGACGGTGTCAACGACGCCGCTGCTCTGGCACAAGCAGACTTAGGTCTGGCCATGGGCACCGGCAGCGATGTCGCCATCGAAGCCTCCGATCTCACCCTTGTCCGAGGCGACCTGCGCTCCGCCGCAGATGCGATCCGTCTGTCGCGCTCGACGTTGAAAACCATCAAAGGGAACCTTTTCTGGGCCTTCGCCTACAACGTGGCGGCGTTGCCTCTGGCGGCGCTGGGGTTGTTGAACCCGCTGATCGCCGGCGCTGCCATGGCTTTCAGCTCCATCTTCGTCGTCACGAACAGTTTGCGCCTACGACGATTCACCAGTCATGCCACAAGCTCCGATCACTGATTTGATCCCGAATTCGACTGCCCCGATGACCTTCCGTCTGCCCTGAACTCTTCGGACGCGATGTGCGGGAGAGGTCCCACTGTCCACCCGCAACGAATCCAAAGGTTTCACTTCACGACGACCACCATCACGGACGAGGGCAGTCGTCGACTGCTTGGGACACCATGGTCCTTCATCGAATCTTCACCAAACATCTAACCAAGGCATATCCGCCACCGGCAGGCTCAGTATTGAGACACACGTGGACCCCACAACATCACGCCCCAGAGGTGCCGACGATCTGCCACAACACGGGAACATGCCACCGAGGTATCCGCACAGTCGCTGCCGCAAGAATGGCGGTCACAACGAGAGGGCGCAGAGATGAATCGAACCACCGTTCTCGAAGTACAAGGATTGCAGTGGGCGACATCGAAAGCCGCAGTCGAATCAACTCTCCTTCGCCGACGTGGCGTCGTCTCTGCTGAGGCCAACGTCCTCAACCAAACTGCCACGGTCACCTACGACCCGGCTGCAACCTCGATACCCGAACTGTCCCAATGGATCCGGGACTGCGGCTATCACTGCGCAGGGCGATCAGTGCCCTCCCACAGCTGCGACCCCCTCTCCGAACCAAACGACAGCACCAGCGCCACGCCCTCTGAATACCACGTTCATTCAGACCACGCCGACACATCAACCGACGCACCGGTCGAACACCCCGGCGAATCTCCTCACGGCGAACACACAGCGCACGAACCACATGCTCAACACTCTGCACAGGACATGATGGGGCACGGAGGCGCCCACGCCGGAATGTCGATGGACGACATGGTCCGGGACATGCGAAATCGCTTTCTCGTCGCTCTCGTTCTGTCCATTCCGATCATGCTGTGGTCCCCGATGGGGCGCGACATGTTCGGATTCACAGTTCCCGCCCCGTTCGGACTCCGCGACGACGTATTCACCCTGATACTGAGCTTGCCAGTGGTGTTCTACTCGGCCTGGATCTTTTTCGACGGCGCTTATCGGGCTCTGAAGGCCCGCACCCTCGACATGATGGTCCTCGTTGCCGTCGCCGTCGGGGCGGGTTGGCTCTACAGCGTCGCCGTCACCTTCACCGGCGGCGGCGAGGTCTTCTACGAGGCCGCGTCGGTGCTGACGGCTTTCGTCCTGCTCGGACATTGGTTCGAGATGCGAGCCAGAGGTGGAGCCAACGACGCGATTCGCACACTGCTCGAACTGACCCCGCCATTGGCAATCGTGTTGAGAGACGGCGAACCCGTCGAAGTTCCCACCGCCGACGTTGTCGTCGGAGACCTGTTACTGATCCGACCAGGCGGCAAAGTCCCTGTCGATGGAACGGTCGAGAGCGGAACTTCCGAAGTCGACGAGTCAATGGTGACCGGGGAAAGCCTTCCCGTATCCAAAGAACCGGGATCCGCAGTCATCGGGGCTTCCATCAACACGACGGGCACACTTCGCGTCCGAGCAACCAAAGTCGGTGCCGACACCGCCCTGTCCCAAATAGTGGCGTTGGTCCAGGAAGCGCAGAACTCGAAAGCGCCGGGGCAACGGTTCGCTGATCGGGCCGCGTTCTGGCTCGTCCTTGTTGCTTTGATCGGCGGCACCGGCACCTTCCTCGTCTGGTGGGCGGCGGGTGCAGGAGTGCAGACCGCGCTTCTGTTCGCGATCACCGTCGTTGTCATCACCTGCCCCGACGCTCTCGGTTTGGCCACGCCCACCGCCATCATGGTCGGCACCGGACTCGGAGCTCAACGAGGAGTGTTGTTCAAAAATGCCACCGCGCTGGAATCCTCGGCGCGCATCGAGACGGTAGTGATGGACAAGACCGGCACCCTCACCAAGGGTGAACCCGAAGTCACCGACGTCGTCGTCGACGGTATCGGCACCGATGAACTCCTTTCCCTCGTCGCGGCGGTCGAACGCGAGTCCGAACACCCCCTCGCCGGCGCGATCGTCCGCTACGCGACCGAACGCGGCGCCCCGGAGTTTCCCCTCACAAATTTCCGTAATGTGCCAGGTCATGGTGCGGCTGCGGAGGTGGACGGTCGTCGAGTGGCGGTGGGCAACCGCAAACTGATGATCGCCGAAAACGTCGACTTCGGCACATTGATGGGTACACGCGACGACCTCGCGGCCAGCGGGCGCACAGCAGTACTCGTTGCCGTCGACGGACAGGGCGTCGGGGTGATCGCACTCGCCGACGCTGTCCGAGAGACTTCCGCCGCCGCAGTGGCGGCGCTGCACGACTTGGGCGTCGAAGTCGTCATGCTCAGCGGCGACAACGAAGCCACCGCACAGCGCATCGCGGGCCAGCTCGGTATCGATACCGTCATCGCGGAAGTGCTCCCCGGCGACAAAGCCGCCAAGATCGTCGAGCTGCAAAATGCCGGCAAAAAGGTTGCGATGGTCGGGGACGGAGTCAACGATGCTCCCGCGCTCGCACAAGCGGACCTCGGTATCGCCATCGGCGCAGGTACCGACGTCGCAATCGAAACAGCGGACCTCGTGCTGATGCGGTCGGACCCACTCGACGTACCGGTCGCTCTACAAATCGGGCGAGGCACCCTCCGCAAGATGAGACAGAACCTCGGATGGGCAGTCGGGTACAACGTCATCGCCCTCCCCATCGCCGCTGGAGTCTTCGAACCCTCCCTCGGACTTGTACTTCGCCCCGAGATCGCGGCGCTGTCGATGTCCGGGTCCAGCTTCATCGTCGCAGTCAATGCACTACTGCTGAAGCGGCTACGCCTCCCTTCTCCCCCAGATCAACACCGGCCTTCACCCAGCACTACGAAGTCCACCTCACAGAACGTCTCATGACCCGACAACCGATCTCCCAGCGAAAGGGATTCCCCGATATGAAGAAGGTCCTCGCAATCAGTGCTGCAGCAACTGCAGCACTATTCGTCCTCACCGCATGTAACAGCTCCAATACCGATGAAACTACCTCCACGCCAACGTCAATGAGTGCCGAATCCAGTTCATCGGCGAACGCGAGCACTCACAATCAGGCAGATGTGACATTCGCCGAGCAGATGATCCCGCATCACAGTCAGGCCGTCCAGATGAGCGACATGCTCCTCTCCAAAGACGGTATCGACCCCCGAGTGACGACGTTGGCAGAACAGATCAAGGCAGCGCAAGCCCCAGAAATCGAGCAGCTGCAGGCCTGGTTGACCAGCTGGGGACAGAGTTCGTCCTCCTCTGGCATGAATATGCCGACCACCTCCCACAGCATGGAAGGCATGACACCCTCTACCAGCATGAACATGCCGATGCCCTCAGAGAGCATGGGGATGACGCCGGGAATGATGGAGGGGATGATGTCCGCCGATGACATGACCGCGCTGCAGAATGCACAGGGAACCGATGCCGCGAAACTGTTCCTCGCTCAGATGATCGACCATCACCGCGGAGCTGTCGCAATGGCGCAAACTGAAGTTGATTCCGGACAGTATCCCGAAGCTATCTCCATGGCGCAGACCATCATCAGCGCGCAAAACCAGGAAATCACCACGATGGAAGGCATTCTCGCCACGCTGTGATCACGACTTCCGGCGTTCATTGCTCAGATTTCAGTCGGATGTGAGCGCACGCGGCTCGGTGTCTCTGCTTGACAATTGACCTCGGCAGAGGCACCGAGCCTTCTAGGCGACAGGTCAATACCCCGGAGGACACCGAACACTATCGAGGCAACCTCATTTGTTGGAGGGTTTGGTAATTACACCCGAAGATATCCCGAGATCCGCACGCGCCGTCCTGCGTGCGCGGTCACATTCGTCGGGCTCAACATTCTGGTCAGGCTCCGTGGGATACCCACCAGCACGAGGTAGGAACGGGTGCACAAAAACCCACGCCTGAACCGAACCGATCTATTTGCATCAATCAGGTCCAGGCGCAAACCGAGCCCATCGATTAACGAGGGACAGGCCGGGTACGCAAACGAGAACAGACGACATGGAGGTCATGATGCAGGACGTTCGGCGGGGGATGACCGACTCCGAGTTGATCGCGGAGGCGTACCGACTCGAAAGCCAGCCGGTATTGAGCAGGTGCGACCACATCAGGTTGACACTGATACACGATGAACTCGAGTGTCGCGCAGGATGTCGGGAAAAGAAACTCCCTGACGCGGCGCCACAACGGCTTCCGCCTTGCAAGGGCAGGAAGTGCGCATGATTGACAAGTTTGATCACCACGTTCACACACTCACATCAGAATGGCTGCGCCACTCCCCCGGCATGCAGGCGCGGGGCTCCCCTGATCCATATGCCCCCGCGCCACTCTCACCCGCTCGCTCTCAGTTGAGTCCCGCGTACGAATGGAGGCCGGAGACATCCATCTTGATGATGAAGAGATTGAACAGCATTGCGACGAAACCGGCAATGATTATCCAGGCGGCACGGGTATCGCGCCAACCAGAAGTAGCACGCGCGTGCAGAGAGGCGGCGTAGATCACCCAAGCGATGAAGGAGATGTGAACGACGGTTGAAAACTAGACCACCCGTCGTTTCTGGACTAGTTTTCAACCGTCGTCAACAGGAGACCGTTTCCTTGGGGTCCCATCCTTCTTGACAACATCCAATCGCGCACTAGGAGCGTTCGGGGACCGCAGTACCGATCGAGTCCTTCGACACACAAGTACGCACTCCGCACGCCCGCTCACCTTTCAACCGCTGCCGAAACGCGCCCGCCATCAAAGCCAGTGAAATCAGCCCCAGGACCGGTTGTATCGGTGCCCACAGATTCAACGCACCCGTCACACCGACAGTCATGATCACCAATTTGTTGCACACCGGACAGCCGACGGCCAACAGAGCCAGCGCATTGCTGCCAATGCCCACGCGCGAGGGTGCTGCAGAACTGGATTGCGTTCGCACATACGTCGCGAGTATCAATCCACTCAATATCGCGTTCGCGATCCACACCGGATAGTTCCACCACAGCACCGGAGTCATCCGCTGGTAGAACGAAGTCGGCACTATCCCGGTGGGGACGCCGACGATGAGCGCTGCTGCCACCGCACCTGCCGACGCAGTAATCCAACGCCAGAGCGACCAATTCGTCATCGCCGATGTCCCTCCCTCATACAGTGAACTACTAAAAGAGATAGTAGTTCACTGTATGAGACGACCGGAAACGGCAATCCTTCAACGACTTGCATCCCACCCGACAGGGGTATCACCGAGGTGCACGTGTGTGAAAGCGAAGTCTCCACGGCGATCGAATACGATGCGCGGGACAGCGGGAGTTTGCGCAGCGTCGAGGCAGGGCAACCGAGGCCCGCACCGACAAACGTGAGCGCGGTAAGAGTTCGCGTAACAACGAATCGGTCAGTGCGGCTGTCGTCTTGGTAGGACCCCGTTTGGTGAGCCACTCGCTATCAGAGAATCAATGCGTGTGAATACAGCTGGCAGCTGTACTCATTCGGAGTGCGGTAAGCCAGCGATGAATGCCGATGTCGGGTGTTGTAGTCCTCCTTCCCGTCCTCGATGACCACCCGGGCTTCGAGGAGGCTGTGGAACTCGTTCATGTTCAGGCATTCGTCACGGACTCGGTTGTTGAAGGATTCGATGTAGCCGTTCTTCCACGGCTGACCAGGGGGAACATATCCGATTCCCAGTCGGTCCTCGCAGAACGTCCGCAACGCCTCGGAGATGAATTCGGGTCCGTTGTCGCACCGCAACACCTGTGGCGGGCCGCCCCAGAGCGCGAACACTTTCTCCAGGGCGGCGACGAGATCCTCTGCCGGGATGGATCCCTCGACCATGTTGAGCACCGACTGGCGCGAATGCTCGTCCACCATTGACGCGATCTTGAACTTCCGTTCGTCGGTGGTGAAGTCGAACTGGAAGTCGATCGCCCACACCACCTTCGGTGCATGTGCCTCGGCAATCGGGGTGGTCGAAGCGTCGGCTCGTTTGCGGATTTTGCGGACCTTCACCCGCAACCCTTCCTCGCGCCAGAGACGCTGAACCTTCTTCTTTGTTAATCACCCAGCCCATGGCACGCAAGTCCGCCCACGCCCGACGAAACCCCTTGCGGGCATTCGCTTTGGCCCAGTCTCGCAACCACTTCCGCAGATCGGCGTCCGGATCGTCCGGGGTGTCTCTCGCAAGCGCTTTTCGTTGGGTGGATCGCGGTTGCCCGACGATTTTGCAGGCGAAACGCTGTGAGAGCCCCATCGTTTCCTGGAGCATGACGACAGCGTTTCGTTTGGCGGTCAGGCTCAGAATTTTCCAGTGATAATGGAATCAACCCGTTGACGGAACGGCCTGACCCAGAATTTTCCGAGCAATCTCCTTGAGTGCAGCCTTTTCGAGTTCGGCTTCGGCGAGGAGCTTCTTGAGCAGGGCGTTCTCGTTCTTGAGTTCTTTGAACTCTTTGGCGTCGTCGGCTTTCATGCCGCCATACTGCTTGCGCCAGTTGTAGAGCGTCGGCACCGAGACGTCGAGTTGTCGGGCGATTTCCTCGTCGTCGGCGCCTGTGGCGGCAAGTTCGTCGCCGTGGCGCAGTTTTCGGATGATCTGTTCGGGCGTGTGCCGTTTGCGTCCAGCCATGAGTTGCAGCCTTTCATGCCCTTGATCAGGGCGGAAGGATTCTCATAGCTTGCGGGTCACTTGATGGGGGTCATGCCAGTCTCATCCGTCGCCGGCACAGTCATCACCGAAATTGGGAACGAACTCATGGCGACTTCGTGTCCTCACTTCTTCCCGTCATACGTGCGACATATATTGCGTACACGTAGTTTGCGGACGACACGGCTCACTCGGATCCGTTTCCCGCCAGTGTGCTCGTTGTGGGATGGAACCTTCCGGTGTGAGCTTCAGCCCGAATCCGTTCCACCATGTGTGGGTGGTGCATCTCGAACGCCGGACACTCGGAGCGGATAGGGGCTCGGTGAAGTTGTGGCGTGGCGGCGGACAGCTGGTCGCCCACTCGAGAGAATTGCCATTGCCCCACGGATCGTCGACCGTGACGACTTCACCAAATCTGTAGCTCCTGAAGACGTTCCAGATGAACGGCAAGGTGAATGGTGAATGCACCCAAGACGAAGGACTCTACGGTCGAGATGGAGTTCAGTACCGCAAAGTCGTCCAAAGGTAGGTAATCCGCTTAGCGGCGCGGCATCCCCTCGACGCCGAGCCAGTGCTGCACGAGGAAGGTCATGTGGAATCCGCGAACGCCGCTTAGAAATGCCATTTGCCCAGCCACTCATCCATCACTCGGCCAGTCATCTTAGGGAACCAGAAGTAGATCCGCGCGTACGTGGTGAACACAACCGTACCGAAGACCACGTAGTGAAAATGTGCCACGCCGAAGTAACTGTCGGTGACCTGAAAATCGAACGGTGGTCTGGCCAGAAGCACCTCCGAAAGACCATCGACTAAGAAGGTGATCAAGAAACTGATCGAGAACAGCATCGGCGACTCGAAAGTCAATTGCCCCTTCCACCAATCCCGATAACGCCAACCCCACGATCCCCACATGTCCGCGCGCACGCCCGGCGAAACTCTTATGGAGACAGACGTACGCAACGATTTTCGCCGACCTCTGAAGCCAACCGTACCGCCGACGGAGAAGAGCTAGAGAAGCCTGGTCACATTGGGCACCATGCCGTCCCAACGCACCGGGGAAACCTTGACCACATCGCCGGACTGCGGGGATTCAAGCATCTGATTGTTGCCAAGGTAGAGCGCCTCGTGCTGACTTGCGTTGGGCCCGTAGAAGATCAGATCCCCTCGCTTCATCTGAGAGGCTGGAACCTGCCTTCCCGCGGTGTACTGGTACCCGGAGTAGTGCGGAAGTGAGATTCCCACACCAGCAAACGCATAGATCATGATTCCGGAACAGTCGAAGCCTGCATTTTCGAAATCACCGAAAGTGTCCGCGACTCCGCCGTCACGAATTCCGACGGTCGGCCCGTTTGCGTCTCCGCCTCCCCACGAATAGCGGACACCGAGTTGCGACATTGCCCGGTCGATGACAGTTTCGATGGCACCGTCACCGGTGACCGAATTCTGACCGTCGTCACTCACGCCACCTCCGGGCTCCGTCGTAACCGACGGAGCCTTGGTTGGAGAAGCAGGCGGTGACGGCGTAGCCGTCACCGACGTGGGAGCCCTTGTAGAAGCAGCAGACGGTGACGGCGTAGTCGTCACCGACGGCACCTTCGTCTCCGAGGAATCATCGCTGATCTGGGTATGCGGACGCTGTCTGCTGGCAATGTCCGCGGCGCGATCACGTGCAATTTGATCCGCAGCAACCCGGGTCGCAGCTTCCGATGCTGCTTGCTGCGCTGCGGCGATCGCCGCAGCGGTAGCTGCTTCCTCTGCTCTGCGCTGAGTATCCCACTGGTCGTAGACCTGACGCTGGTTCTGCAATCCCGTCGCGCTGTTTCTCGCTGCCTCCAACTCGATTTGCGCGGAATCGCGCTCCTTCATGACCACTGCCTGTTGCTCTGTTGCCGACTTCTGCGCATCCGTCACGCGCTGGATTGCTTCCATTGCGAGGGCTTTGTTGTCTTCTGCTCTGGCTGCAGCAGCGTCGGCGGTCGCCTGGGCCGCCCGTGCCACAGACTCCGTGTTCGATCGCGCCGTTCGTGCGCGCTGAAGCTCGTCCATGACCGCGTTGTGCTTCTTCGTAATCATCCGCACCAGGTCAGCTTTGGCCAAGAGATCGTCGGGGCTGTCGCTTCCGAGGAAGACGGTCAGCGAGCCGGCGGTGCTGCCTTGTCTGTAGCTGGCGGCAACGAAATCGTCGAACTGCTGTTGCGCCACCTCGATTGCCTGCCCAGCCACTCCCATGTCGGTGCGTGCAGCTGCCCCAGCAGCAGTGGCGGCCACCGCGACATCACGGGATGACTGAAGGTCCACCAACGCCTTGTTCACGTCCTCCCGCTTGATCGCAACCTGGGCGGCGATCTCAGCGAGTTGCGCATTCGCCGACGCAACGTCGTTGATCAGATCGCCGATACGGCCCAGAGTTTGATCCACGCGTGAGTCTGCCTGTTGCAACTCGGTATCGCTCGGATTCGGTGGCGGCGGCGGAACCGCCATCGCGATACCGGGAGTGGTTGCGACGATCGATCCGGCGAGAGCCAGACCAAGGACGGCGTGAGCGACTCTCGTGCGAGCATGCGTGAGTCGATTCCGTTGCCTCACAAACACCCCTCGTCCTCGACGACTCAAACTGCGCTCGACACCCATGTACTAAGGACAATAGTAGATAAACATCATCAACTGCCCCATATGACAAAAAGCGTCACATGTTTCCCTCGCGCACCACAGATCGGCTAACCGTGCTGTCGTACCGGATTGGACCAGAACGGCAATGCTCCTGACCTCGGGACCGTTCGCACCCGCTGCGTGGAATCGCCACCCCGCCTTGCTCAGGAATGTCGGGTGCACGCACGAGGCGCCGGCGGGCACATCCCGATTGTCATTGCGCCTGCTGAAGGTTCGTTACAGAGCGATGGTGATCGCCGCGGTGTGCAACTGGCCTCCTGTCTGGAACTCGATGAACAGTCGCCAGTCGCCGGATTTCGAGAGTTTCGCAGGTACATCGAATTCCGGACCTCGCTGATCGCTGTCCAGTGGCGTCAGATCAGCAAAGGCGAGAGTCTGTGCATGGATTGCAGTGACATGGACATAGGCGCCCTCGTAGCGCTGCACGTCGGATCCCTGCTCGTCGCCTCCGGCAATGTCCACCGTGAGCTCTCCCGACTGGCCGGGTGTGAGTTTCCCCGCGACCGTGAGCGTGTAGCCGTCGACCGAGGTCGACGGCATGGCGTGTGGAAGCCTTTCCGGAGTCCCCTCCCCAGGAACTGTGACCAGCTGCGAAAGCACCTGCGTTTCAGAGGTTTTCCCGCTAAGAGCCCTAAACTGGGCGTATACGCGGTATCTCCCGGGTACGAGGCCTGAGATCGGGGCGCTCCACGTGCCGTCGCCAGCCATGATCGGATGCAGATGCGCGAATCTCGTCGAGTCATCCCGAATGAAATACAGATGCATGAGCTGGCCTTGCTCTGCCTCGTACTCGGTTACCGCGCCACCCCCTGAATCGTCGATTCGGAATCTCCACGTCGTGGCTTGACCGGCGGGAATCATCGAATCATCAGTAATCAGCGCCATATCGGAGGTGCTGGACTCGAGCCCATTCATCACTGCCGAGGGTTCGCCGGCCTTGCTCGACGATGACTGAAGGGAAGGCTCCGCACTATCGGTACCGCTGTTCGTGCAGGCCGTGAGTGATGTCACGGCGGCGGCGACCACAGCCGCCACCGTCATGTACCGAGGCAGACTGCGAATATCCATCGGGTTGGATCGCTTTCTTTGTTCCACCGACCAAGGGAGGAGATGTCAGGGGTCGAAATGAAGGGTAGCCCGATCAGGAGATTGCCGATTGATCAACACATTCATCTCGCCCCAGCGAGTAGATCGAGGTTGGTAACACCACTGCAGCATGAGCTTCAGCGAGTGTGTCGCCGCACGCACTGATCACCTGGTCGTCGGACGCGCCGCCGAGGGACTCCGGCGTCGATTGGCCACATATGGGGTGAGCTCTTTACAGGGCAGGGATCGGGTCGTCGGCGATTCCGAGCCCGAGATGTTCGATGTGATAGACCGCTTCGTCGAGAAGCATCGCCACATGATTGTCGTACAGGCTGTACACGACGTTGCGGCCCTGCCGCGTCCCCGTCACCAACCCCATCGCACGCAGCAGTCGCAGTTGATGCGAGACAGCGGACTGCTCCATCCCCACCGCCTCCACCAGGTCACCCACAGAACACGCCCCGTGCCGCAGCCGAGTCAACATCCGCAGTCGACTCGGCGTCGCCAACGCCTGCAACGTGGCAGCCACCGTCGCGGCCGACTCCGCATCGAGCTGCGCGGGCGGTGTGGACGTGCCTTCGACTCCGTGACCCATGTGAAGCATCTTACCCATCATGATTACATGAAGAGGTCTTCATGTTTTCCTGTATCGTGGCGTTCGTTCCTACCCCCCTGCCCCCAGCCGGAAGCCGTGCCATGACCACCCCTGTACGCAGCGATCCACACACCGAGCCCGCGGCGCCCCGGGCCGCAACCGCCGTCCGCACCCGGCCGTTCGCACTCCCGGAAGTGCGGTGGGCAGCCATCGCGACCGGGCTGTTCGTCCTCGGGCTTGCCGCTCAGTTCGGCGGTGCCCCGACCTGGCTGTGGTGGACGCTGTATCTGGGCTGCTACGTCACCGGCGGGTGGGAGCCCGCACTGGCGGGCTTGCAGGCGCTTCGAGAGAAAACCCTCGACGTCGACCTGCTCATGATCGTCGCCGCGATCGGCGCCGCGGCGATCGGCCAGGTCCTCGACGGCGGCCTGCTGATCGTCATCTTCGCCACCTCCGGCGCGTTGGAAGCATTCCTGACCCAGCGCACCGCCGACTCGGTGCGCAGCCTGCTCGATCTTGCTCCCGAACGTGCCACCGTCATCGGCCCTGACGGGCACGAAACCATGGTGGATGCGGCGTCGTTGACGGCAGGTGATGTGATCGTCGTCCGGCCGGGCGAGCGGATCGGCGGCGACGGCCGGATCATCTCCGGAAGCAGCGATGTCGATCAGGCCTCGATCACAGGAGAACCCCTACCAGTGGCAAAACATCGCGATGACGAGGTGTTCGCCGGAACCCTCAACGGGACCGGCACTCTGCGAATCCGGATCGATCACGCGGCATCGGAGACGGTCGTCGCGCGGATCGTGGCGATGGTCGAAGAAGCGTCCGCCACCAAAGCGAAGTCGCAGCTGTTCATCGAGAAGGTCGAGCAGTACTACTCGGTCGGAGTCGTGGCCGCGACCCTCGCAGTGTTCTTCATCCCGTTCGCGCTCGGCGGCGCCCTGCAACCGTCGCTGCTGCGAGCGATGACGTTCATGATCGTCGCCTCCCCGTGCGCAGTCGTGCTGGCCACGATGCCGCCGCTACTGGCGGCGATGGCCAACGCCGGCCGCAACGGCGTGTTGGTCAAATCCGCCGTCGTGATGGAGCAGCTCGGTTCGGTCACCACCGTCGCATTCGACAAAACCGGAACCCTCACCAAGGGGTCCCCGGCCCTGACGGACATCCGGCCGATGAGCGGGGCGAACCTCGCCGCCGACGAGCTGCTCACGTTCGCCGCCGCGGCCGAGCATCCCAGTGAGCACCCGCTCGCTGACGCGGTCGTCGCCGCTGCCCGCCAACGCGGGTTGCAGGTGCCCCCTGTCGAAGAGTTCGACTCCGCCCCCGGCCGGGGAGTGCGAGCACGCCTGAACGGTCGCCGGATTCAGGTCGGCAGCCCCGCACACCTGCTTCCAGCGGCGTCGGCCGCGATCGCGGACCGTGCCACGGCGCAAGCGATGTCTGCGGCCGCCGAAATGGAAGCCGGCGGAAAGACCGCGATCGTGGTGATTGTCGACGCCGCACCGATCGGAGTACTCGGACTGGCCGATCAACTCCGCGACGGCGCCCGCGACGTCGTCGACGAACTGACCACCCTCACCGGACACACTCCGGTTCTACTGACCGGCGACAATCCCCGCGCCGCCGCTGCGCTCGCCGCACAGGTCGGGATCACCGACATGCGAGCCGGACTCCTCCCCGAGGACAAGGTCACCGCCGTCGCCGACCTCGAACGCAGCGGCGCGAAAGTGCTACTGGTCGGTGACGGTGTCAACGACGCCCCCGCACTCGCCGCCGCGCACACCGGCATCGCCATGGGCCGCGCCGGATCCGACCTCGCACTCGACACCGCCGACGCCGTCATCGTCCGTGACGAACTCGCCACCATCGCGCGCGTGATCGCCCTCTCACGCCGTGCCCGGCGCATCGTGATCGCCAACCTCGCGATCGCCGCCACCTTCATCACCACCCTCGTCCTGTGGGACCTGTTCGGGCACTTACCGTTACCCCTCGGCGTCGCCGGACACGAAGGCTCCACCGTCATCGTCGGACTCAACGGAATGCGACTACTTTCCCAACGCGCGTGGCGCTACGAGACAGGCAACCTCGGGTGGCGCCGGGCTCGATCCATCTAGAGAAGAGGTACATCTCCCAAGCAAAGGTCGTCCGCCTTCGATTGCCTGCGCGCTACGTAGTGGCGAAGGGAACCCGCGAGTTTTGCCGCGGGACGCCGTCAATGGACCACCCGCCATGAGCAATCTACTATTGACGATAGTAGGTTGTTGATCGACACTGTCCCAGACCGCTCGATCCGAGCATAGGAGAACTCCATGAGCTTGGCGCCGTTCCTCGTCGTAGTTCTCGGAATTCCAGCAGGAATGGCCGCCATAATTGGACTGATGACCGCGGGCAACGAGAGAAAGAGCCGAGTTGACCGACCGATGCGACGCATGCGCGCGGAGATCAGTCGACTCAATTCGGAGAACGCCGCACAGTAGCCCGGCACGGCATCGACCATGCTCACCGCCGATACACTCGTGCTGCATCTCATCTCGCAACCACGAGCGGGACCACGGACGTGGGGTCAAGATCCTTCCTCGGGAGAGGCGACGTCGTGCAGCCAAGGTCGGGCGCGAGAATCGAACTCCCAACGCAACACCAAATCGGATCTCATCACACTGTCCACGTCTTCCGACTGACCAGACAGCCGGCTTCCACATCGGGGCCGGAATGCGTCATCTCCCCTCCTGACATCCCGGCAAGCTTCAACCTACGGAAGGAGCGCGTCGGGTCGGGCGGGGAGTCGACCGGTTTCGAGGAAGATGATGCGTCGTCCGATTTCCACAGTGTGGTCGCAGAATCGTTCGTAGAACCGTCCGAGCAGGGTGATGTCGACAGCAGCTTGCACTCCGTGCGGCCATTGTTGGGCTTGGGTGACGGTGAACAGGCGCCGGTGCAGTTCGTCCATGACCGTGTCGGCGGCCACAAGCTCTTGCGCGTGAGCAGAATCGACGTGCCGCAGTATTACCTGGGTTTCGGTCGCCCGAGCCACTGCTGTCCTTCCCATGTCCGCTACGACTGCCCGCGCTTCGGGCGGTACGGCCGACGTCGGGTGGCGCAGGCGCGCGATCTTGGCGATGTGGACGGCCAGTGCGCCCATACGTTGCAGACTTGCGGCGATGTGCAAACCGCCAACGGTAAATCGGAGGTCATGTGCCACAGGGGCTTGTAAGGCGAGAAGTGAGAATGACTTGTGTTCCCAGTCGGAGGCGGCCCGCTCGAGGTCGGTGTTCGCGTCGAGTACTCGCTCGGCGGTGCGAAGGTCGGCATCGAGGAGGGCTGCCGTTGCCTCCGACATCGCTGTCACGGTGAGCCCGCACATCGACGCCAGGCCACACGAGAGGTCGTCGGGGCTGTCGGCGAAATGTGTGCGCATCTCATCACCCTAGATGTGTACCCAGCGGTTGTTTCGTCTTCAGTTCGATCCGGGGCATCGGGTCCATTGCGCCTCTTCTCGGCCTCCGTCCGGGCAATACCGTTTCTGTGCCCGCCGGTGACGGGTAGAAATGGATTGAAGCCGACAGCCGTAATGGGTGCTGTCGGCGAGGTGCCTGTGGTTAAGCAGTCAGCCGCAGGTGCCGACCACAACGCGATTCAGTCTGTCATCGGTCACAAACCGAGCAGCAGCTGATCGAATTGCGAACGCAACCCACCGAGTAGAGCGAAGTCTGCGCGAACACGGGCGCTCAACTGCTCGGACACCTGGCGGAGTTTGACGTTCTTCTGCTCCAAGCGCCAGATGAGAATGTCGAAGGCCCGCTCCGCGGAAATTCCGTACACGATCATCAGCATCACTTTGGCCTGCTCGATCGCTCCACGGGAGCTACTGATCTCATCGACCAACTCGTCGACCGACTCCCTGACCCATGCGGTCGAGCGTTTCGGTGACGTCTATGTAAAGACCGGCACTACCGATTACTTCGTCGTTGCCGCCGAGGATGCTGTCGCCCACCACGATTCACCGATCTCGTCACACCATTTGTGTCGACGATGCGATGTCTACTACTGAACGGCCCAAACTGGTCGCCGCCGGCACCGCCCTCTACGAGGCGTGAGGCATTATCTTCCTCGAAGACCAACTCGCGGAAGCCCGCCGCATCAACACCGAACTTCAACAGCAAGAAAGCGGACCCGGCGCATCACCCGAATACGCCCAGCACCTCCGACATCACCCCTCCCCCAATACTCTCCGCTACGCCACCACACCCACCTTCGCGGACTGCATCTTCACAGGGCGGATCTGTCCGAGCGGAAACGTCAGGAGTCGAACGCAGACAATGCTTTCGCTACAGTCGATCAATGCAGCACCATCCCGACGTGGCGTTGCACTCGGCCCACCGAACGCGATGTCGCGCAGGCCGAAAATTCGGTGGGCCGCCTCTGACTGCGCGCCCGTCGACCCTGACACCGGGCCGCACGGCCCATCAGGTCGGACGTCTCACCCTGACCTGGTGAACCACGGTGGAACTGTGTCCCCCCAACTGGCGAAAACACATACCCTCGCTCGGCCGCCGAAAACATGGGTACAGAAGAATTTCACCCCGGACAGCGCCTAGGAACCTTCGATCTTGCCGCAACGCCTGGCCGGGGGCAACGCCTAGAACACACACTCGTCTACGCGACCCCCATGGTGGCAGACATGGATTGATGGTGTCGACGTGTGCTCAGCACGTACCCGTGCGATCGCGTCGCGTTTCACTCGCGAGTGCATGGCAGCATTTTCCGAAATGAGGAGAGTGGGGCAAAGCACCACGGCAAACAGGACAAACCTCACCTCGACCGCCCGCGAAGCGTACGGCCTAGTCGTACACGTCCGGGAGCGGGCGCCGGCATCTACCGGTCTCATCGGTCCTCTGCCTTGTATGGTCGTCGAGACTGCCCTCCCGGCGTCAGCGCCCCATCGGTTGGGTAGAGCACATATGGTCCTGCAATGATGCACGGCCCAATCTCGCAGTTGCACCGAAAGCTCGCTCTCACTCGTCGATCTCGGCCAGAGAACCACGAACGGCACGGAGGACCTCACGAGATCAGTCCGAAAGCGAACTCCATGCCACCACAGCATTTTTCGCCGTGTCGCAAAGTCAAGACGGTCGGTGCTACGCCTGCAGCGCAAGTTTTCCAATCTGTAACTTCGATTATCTGTGCGCTAGCCGCCGAAAAGCAGTCCAGTGCAAGCCGAACCTCTACGCAATACAGTCAGGAGAACCTGATGACACCACACCCGAAGAGGGAGCATCACCGTGATCCGTCAAACGCCTGAGTCCGCGGGCGTGAGTGGTTTCAGCGACCGCCTCAGTGCTCGTTGATCCCAGGCCCTTGATGAGTGTGTATTGCGCACCGATTCGACACCGTAAAATCGACCGGGAAGCCATGCAGTGCAGTTATTCGCGTAACACGCGAATCTCGGATCTCTCCATCCCAGGCATCGTCGTGATCGCGCGCAGCGGGAGTTGGCATGCCATGTTCGAGCCCACGAGCTTTCATTTCCCCGTTCACATAGTAGAACCGCGCCTTTTGATTCGGGGTGTGGCGATCAAACCTGTCGTACAAGTATTGGTACTCCGCGACCAGGTCATCGCCCGTCATTCGGTAAACCGACAGAGGCGCCTCGTCATTCGTCATCGAATCGCCTCCTTGATACAGCGGCGCCGCAAGAGAATCTCGAAGACCATTCCCCGGCCGAGCGGACTTCGCAACGTGGATTTGCGGTTGACCCACGGGACAATTACACACCTGTCTCCGACGGGGTCAAAGGATGATCCCAGCTTTCGATCGGCTTCGGTCATGCCACCCCAGGTTCCGTACGGCTCACCAGCACCCAGGGCATACTCGCGACAACTACCGAGCAGGGGCAGTTCTGACAAATCCGCCGAGTCGGCGAATCCCACCGGCTTCCAGCAGTAAGACCACCCTCCACCGGCACTCGAACCTCGCCTTCCGTCACGCCCTCACCCGAATAACCTATAACCAAACCCGTGACTGCATTCAAACAAGCAGCAGGAAGGCAAGACACGAAGGAACCCCCCGCCGCCTCGAACGCACCAGTCGCGCCCCGCGACGTAGCCTACGAAGATCATTCTTTGGGCACTCATACGTTGTCTTCGCTTCGAACGCCACCGTGGACGTGCCCGTCGCGCTTCAATTCGATCACGAATCGCTCAGCTCAGACCGGCGTAGGAGTGCAATCCGGACACGACCATGTTGATGATGAACAGATTGAACAGCATCGAGACGAATCCTGCGATGTTTATCCAAGCGGCTTTGGTCTCGCGCCAACCTGCGGTCGCTCGGGCGTGGAGGTAGGCGGCGTAAATCACCCAGGCGATAAACGACATCGTCTCTTTGGGATCCCACCCCCAGAACCGACCCCAGGCTGCCTCCGCCCAGATCGCGCCGAGGATGACTCCGATACCAAAGAGAGGGAAGCCGACGATGACGGTTCTGTAGGCCAACCGGTCGAGTGTCTGGGCGTCGGGCAAACGACGAGCCATCGAACCTACAGGCCCGCGGCGCTCCGCGCCGGCGGGCTGTCGGATCCGTAGTAGGAACGCGAGGCTGGCCACGCCGGAAACCAGGAAGACGCCGCTGCCGATGCTGACGATTGTGACATGGATCGGAAGCCAGTAGGACTGCAGAGCCGGAACGACAGGCGCTGCGTCGGCGTAGAGCAGGGTTGCCGCAACGAACATCAGGATTAGGACCGGCGCCAGAAGAAAAACCCACATCGCGCGGTATGTCTGCCCACGCAGAAACACGATGCCAGTCGCCGTTGCGGCCGCGGTGGCCATGGTGACGAACTCGTACATGTTGCCCAACGGGAAACGTCCGGTTGCGAAGCCACGCAACACGATCGACACAAGGTGCAGTCCCAAGCCCACGACGAGAACCGCGGCACCCATGTTGCCGAGACGCTCGGGCACTGGCTTCGGCGGAGCCGAAACGATCCGTCCGGGCACTTCCGGCGACGGCGCCGAGACTCCCCCTGCCGCCACAAGCTTCCTGCTCCCCAACTCGAACCGGTGGACGTGGTCGGTGCGTGTCGCGGCGTAGTGCCAGATCAGCAACACGAGGGCTAACAGATACACGGCGAAGGCCGACTGGAACGACAGGTCACTCAGCCTGGCAATGGTTTGGTTGATGGGCACGGTGGGTCCTCTCCTGAGCCATCCGGGTTCTCAGATCAGATGCGGCCGCACCCGTCCAGCGAGTTTCTACTACTCGTACGTCATTCGTGGTCCATTAATCCGTGCCGCAGACTTGGCAGAATCGCACAACCTACAATTCCGTCTGGGATGCGCCGGACCCGCCGTACGCGTCATTGCCCGACCTCGGCGCACTGCGGTTTCGATCAGTCGTCCGTTCAGATCAGCATGCCCGTAGAGGTCGGCGAGGGCACATATTGACTACTATGCCCGATAGTAGTCAATGTTGTGTGGCTCAACGGGGAGTCACCCGGAAAATGAGGCTGCCGTCGGATACCGCGTTCCGCGGCGCTGAGTGATATGCCAAACCCCTCAGGGCGCAAGGGCTCGCTGACGCAACGAACATTGCCATGTCACCGAGCGAACACGTTGACGCATTGATCTGCTGACCGACCCTCCGGGGACGCGACTTCGCGCTCACGGCAACGCTTCTAGGTGCACTGGACCACGTGCGCGATAGATGGGCGGATGTATGAATACGCTCACCAAAGGCGGGGTCGACCGTGCATCCGCATTGAGCCTCTGCTCCGACAACCTCACAACCCGAACCGCTACGCCAGAAGTCGCCGAGCTTGAGAGTCGCCCCAAACGGCTCCCAAACCGGACTTTACATGCATAGGTGCGCATGTAACAATACCGGAGCGGGAAGGCTTGTCCGCGAAGCGAGAAGGTGGCGTGCTTGAAGTTTTGGTCGCGAGTTTCAACCATGCAGATGCGTCGTCACCGGCGAACTGAGTCGCAACTGACCGAGCCGCGCCGAACTTAGGCCACGCTTGTCCGTCCACCGACCTTTCAATCGGACATCAATAGCCGTCGCGCGAGTGTGCGCATCCTGCGTGGCTCGTCCCACCACCCACCGACGCGAGGAGTGCCGATGACCGAGTCAGCGACCGACGGAGCCCCCACGCATCCGGTGATCCATCTCTCACAGCTACTGAAGCGACCAGTGATCGCACGGAATGGGGACATCGTCGGCGCCCTAGACGATCTGATCGTGCGATTGCTCGGCGTGGACACCTACCCGACGGTATCCGGGCTGGTAGTCAATGTCGGTGGTCGGCGAGTGTACGTTTCTGTCGAACGGATCGAGCACCTCGACGGGGACCGGGTGATGCTGGCGCAGAACAAGGTGGACCTGCGCGGGTTCGAGCGCCGCGAGGGCGAGGTACTGCTGCGTTCCGACGTCCTTGGCCATCGGCTGATCGACGTCCCGGCCGCGGAGCTGGTGCACGCCTACGACATCGAACTCGAGAACCCCGGTCACGGGTGGGTACTCGCACGGCTCGACACTCGCCGCCCGGCCCGGTTCTTCGGCTTAATCAAATCCCATGGAGGACACGCCAGTCGGGATTGGAAAGCGTTCGAACCCTTGATCGGCCACAAACACAGCATGGTAGTGCGGCGGGTCGGCGGGCGAGTCGGCACCCTTAAACCGGCGCAGATTGCAGATCTGCTCGAGGGCGCAGACAAGCGCGAGGGTGGGGAAATCCTTGACCGCGTCCACACCGACCCCGAGCTTGAGGCGGACGTTTTCGAAGAGCTCGACCCGGGCAAGGCCAACAAGCTGCTCGCCGACATGAGCGACGTCGAGGTGGCCGGTGTGCTTGGTCTCATGCGCGCAGACGACGCCGCCGACGCAGTCGCAGAGTTACGACAGTCCCGCCGTCGACGAGTGCTCGATCTGATGCCGGCCGGCCAACGCACGAAGGTGATCACACTAATGGGGTTCAATTCGTCCAGCGCCGGCGGCCTGATGAGCGTCGACGTCATCTCCTGCGCCGCCACCGCCACTGCGGCGCAGGCCCTGTCGGCAATCTCAGCAGCACGGTCCATGCAGCCCGAGGCTCTGCTGAAGGTGCACGTGCTCACCGACGCCGGCCGGCTGATCGGGGTGGCGTCGGTCATCCGGCTGCTGCAATCGGAGTCGGTGACCCCGATCGTCGACATCATGGACACCGACCCTGTGCGCGTGACCCCCGTGGCGGACCTAACCGAGGTGGCGGTGCTGATGGCCGACTATAACCTCGCGACGATCCCAGTCGTCGACGATGCCGACCACGTCGTCGGCGTGGTCACCGTCGACGATGTCCTCGAGGCCTCCATCCCCGACGACTGGCGACGGCGAGAACCTGCACCGAGGCCCATCGTCGAGCGCGCCACCGACCACCCTACGACCAACACCACCTCCACAGATCCAGGCGGTGATGACCGTGGCTGAACCCGAGATCACCGACGCCACCCCGGCACATACGCCTGTCGGTATGCCTGAACCGCGACCGTCCGCAGTCCTCGATTCCGCGCACCTCGGCGACATCGAGGGGGCGCTCGGAAGAATCAGTTTGTCCGACAAGGAATCTCGCCGCACTTTCAAGGCTCGGATGCTGACCATGTTGGCGATCGTCGGGCCTGGCCTCATCGTCATGGTCGGTGACAACGACGCCGGCGGTGTTGCCACCTACGCGCAGGCCGGCCAGAACTACGGGTACTCGCTGCTTTGGGTGTTGCTATTGTTGATTCCAGTGCTGATCGTCAACCAGGAGATGGTTGTCCGACTCGGGGCGGTGACCGGGGTGGGGCATGCCCGGCTGATAAACGAGCGCTTCGGCCGCGGGTGGGGCTGGTTCTCGGTCGGCGATCTGTTCGTATTGAACTTCCTGACCATCGTCGCCGAGTTCATCGGAGTTTCACTGGCCGCCAGCTACTTCGGCGTCTCACGGTACATCGTCGTGCCGACCGCTGCGGTCGCGTTGATCGCGATCATGGCCACCGGCAGCTTCCGCCGCTGGGAACGTGCGATGTTCGTCTTCATCGCCGTCACGGCGGTACAGATCCCGATGCTGCTGCTCTCACACCCAGACTGGGGTCGCGCTGCCCGAGACTTCGCGATTCCGGGCGTCCGAGGCGGGATCACCTCGGACGCGGTGTTGTTGATTATCGCAATCGTCGGCACCACTGTCGCGCCGTGGCAACTGTTCTTCCAACAGTCCAACATCATCGACAAACGGATCACCCCGCGGTTCATCAGCTACGAACGAGCCGACACCGTCCTCGGGGCGCTGGTCGTCGTCGCCGGCGCAGCGGCATTGATGATGACCGCCGACTACGCCGCCCGCTCAACTGGCAGTGTCGGAGAATTCGTGGACGCCGGCGACATCGCGCGCCTACTCAGCGCGAATGGTTCCGTCCTCGGCCCGATCTTCGCGATCGTGCTTCTCGACGCCTCGATCATCGGTGCCGCTGCGGTCACTCTGTCGACCAGCTACGCCTTCGGTGACGTGTTCGGGATCAGCCACTCGCTACACCGAGGGTTCAAGGAGGCCAAACCCTTCTACCTCTCATACGGTGCCATGGTCCTCCTTGCCGCGGGGATCGTGCTGATCCCCGGCGCACCGCTTGGACTGATCACTACCGCCGTGCAGGCTCTTGCCGGACTGCTCCTGCCCAGCGCGAGCGTGTTCCTGTTGCTGCTGTGCAACGACCGGCAAGTACTCGGACCCTGGATTAATCCGCGCTGGCTCAACCTCGTCGCCGGGCTGATCGTCGCGGTCCTGCTGATGCTCTCGGGAATCCTCATGGCCACCACCGTTTTTCCCGACCTCAACGTGGTGACCGCCTCAATATACCTAGGGATAGCGTTGGTCGTCGCTGGCATCGTCGCAACAGTTGGCGTGCGGTGGCTCGACCGGCGCCGCGGCGTAGTCACCGCTCTGCCCCCTGACGTCGGGCGAGAGGCAAAGATGCAGTGGCGGATGCCGCCGCTGACGCTGCTCGAACCGGTCGTGTGGTCCTCCGGAACGAAACTGGGCATGCTGGCCTTGCGGGGCTACCTCGTCATCGGCGCGATACTTCTCGTGGTCAAGGCTATTCAACTCGGCAGCCGATAGGATGCCGAGCCGCAGCCAAATGAGAGTGCGAGTACCAGCAGCTCGGGAGTCACCACCACGCGGGATGCCGGTCTCGATGCCGTGCTCGAGAACCTCACGGTCGCTGCGCCGCAGACCCAGGCAGAACCGGTAGGTGACGAAGAACGCGATCGGGGGGCAGCAGCACCATGCCGATTCGGCCGATCCACATCATCGCGTTCAGCGAGATGTTGAACTTGTACGCAATGATGTCGTTGACGCAGGGGATCGTCAGACCAGGTAGAACGCGATGACCATCGCGCCGATCGCGGTGCGGACCGGAACGTCCCGCGGACGCTGCAGCAGGTTTGCCTGCGTGCGGTGGTAGTCGGAGATTCAGCACCGATCGCAGGGCTCGCGGGTTCGGATGCTGCGCTTCCTCGTCGTGGTCGTGGTACTGATGGCCGACTATAAACTCGCGACAATCCCAGTCGTCGGCGTGGTCACCGTCGACGATGTCCTGCCGCCGGGCAGAACAACTTGACTCCGTAGCCGGGTACAGGGTTCACAATGGCAACATGCGTAGCAGTGAACTGGCCACCCTCACGGGTGAATGTGCAGACGTTGCGGTACTACGAACGGCGCGGACTCCTGCAGCAGCCTCCACGATCCGCCTCGGGATACCGCTCATATCCGGGATGAGGCGGTCGAGATTATCCGGTTCGTCAAACGCACCCAGGAACACGGCTTCAGCCTCGAGGAGATCAACGAACTTCTCCACCTCTACGGTGGCGGACCGGACGATTGCGACGCAGCGCGGAGACTCGCCCAGAAGAAGATCGCCGAGCTCGACGAAAAGATCCGAGATCTGCAATGCATGCGGGCCTCATTGACCGAATTCGCTTCCACCTGTGCACTACCGCGAGCTGACCGGCACTGCCCCATGCTCCAGACATTGCACACCGACGAAGGAACACCATGATTCAACTCGAAATTTTGCAAGTCCTGGACTGCCCCAACGTGCCGCTCCTCGAACAACGAATCGAGCAAGCTCTCGCGGGTGTATCGATCGAATGGGAACTGCGCCACCTGGTCATCGAGGATTCCCAATCAGCAGCACTCGCGGGTATGGCCGGGTCTCCGACGTTGCTCGTCGACGGCCACGATCCCTTAGCCGAGTCAAATCAGATCCCGAGCGTGTCCTGCAGGCTCTATCGCGATGCCGCGGGCGCTGTCGACGGCGCTCCTACTGTGTCGGCGCTGAGGAGAGCATTCGGAATGGATTGACCAACGTGGACAGTCGTTGACTGCTGCTCCGAATTCGGCTTCGGCAGCAGCGATCGCCGCGACCTAGCCCCTTCCCGGGTGACACCGGGGGATGAAGGAGGCTTCATCTATGCCGGCGTGGCCGCGGGAAACTTCTTCACGCGGTGCGCGACGCGCGACGCCTCTCATCTACGACCATCACCTCGTCGTTGATCCGGCGTCGCAACGATCGGAATGCGATCGCAGAGATGGCGAATCCGAGCAGCAAGGCCCCGAACAGTGACAAAGCGCCGGGGATTTCGAGGTCGAATACGGCGTTGATTCCCATGACGATCACTGCGAGCCCAGCGATCAGGGCGAGTCGAGCTGCGGTGTAGTACACCATCAATCGCACAAGCTTCGACCGTGCGATTCGTGTCATTCGCGTCGGCGGCCCTTGATGTGAATCCAGTGCTGGAATTTCGGGGCGGGCCGACGAGCTGGGACGACCCTCCGGGGCGGATTGACGTTTCACAGTGCTCGATTCAATAGTTGGACTCGGGCCCCTGCCGCTGCTGAGCGAGGGCCGGTGGAAGAACCAATATAGCTACTATGCACAATAGTAGTTCAGTGTTGTTCCCCGATTCGCCGCACCATACTTGGAGGAAGTGTATGCAGGCACGGTCGCGATGGCTCATGTTCTTCTTGGCCGTGATCGCCCTCCTTGTCGTGGCAATCTGGCCTCGATCCGAACCAACCGAATCCCACTCCCCAACCCGACCGCAAATGCCCCCGGCCGCATCCCAAGACGACGGCGAAGCTCTCGACCCGAGCTTCACATCTGCGACCGCAGCAGCGAAGGTTTCCTGCCCTGCGGCCCCGGCGGCACCGCCCGTGAACGGAAAACTCCGGGGAATCAAAGCGACGTGTCTTGGCGAGAGCACTGAAGTCGACCTCGGCGCAGCGCTGTCCGGGGAACCCACCTTGATCAATCTCTGGGCTTCGTGGTGTGGGCCGTGTCGATCGGAGATCCCGGTTCTGAACGATTACGCAGGCAGCCCCGGCGCCATCCGTGTGGTCGGCGTCAATGTCCAGGACGACATGTCAGCAGCACTAGCACTTCTCACGGACGCCGGCGTGCGCTATCCCTCGTTCGCCGCCATCGACGACGTCGGAATTGCACTGTCGGCGCCGCCAGTTCTGCCGCTGAGCTTCCTCGTCCAACGTGACGGGTCCGTCGACCAGGTCACAGCCCCCATGGTTTTCGAAAACACGGACCAAATACGCTCCGCCGTAAGTGAGTTGATGAAATGACAGTCCCCACACCCACGCGACAACGGATGCACCGCACCCCCCGAGCGCATGCCCATCCCCTCTCACTCATTGCTATCCTCACCGCGGTGGTCGTCGCCGCAAGTGGGTGCGCGAGCGGTACCGACGCGGTCGCTTCGGGTGCGAACTTCGATTTCGTCTCGCCTGGGGGGCAAACCGATATCTTGTACGACCCACCCGAGTCGCGAAATAGAATCGGCGCATTGGCCGGGCCTGACCTTATGACCGACGGTAACGATATCTCACTGACTGACTACGCAGATCAGATCGTCGTGATCAATCTGTGGGGACAATGGTGCGCCCCATGCCGCTCCGAGGCCGACGATCTCGAACGCGCCTACGAAGCAACCAAAGACCTCGGCGTTCAGTTTCTCGGGATCAATGTTCGAGATCCTCAACGTGACAAAGCTCAGGACTTCGTCGTCGACAACAACGTGAGCTACCCCTCGATCTACGACCCGTCGATGAGGACCTTGACAGCGCTCGGCGGAAACTATCCGACGAGCGTGATTCCCTCCACGTTGGTGTTGGATCGTCAGCATCGCGTCGCCGCAGTGTTCCTTCGTGCACTTCTCACCGAGGATCTACAGCCTGTCATCGAGCGTGTGGCGGCCGAACGGTGAACGACTTTGCCCAAGGCATCGGGTCCAGCTTCCAGACCGCCGCCTCGAGCGGTCCGTTGCTGCTCGCCGTAGCGGCGTGCGTTTTGGCCGGTCTGGTCTCTTTCGCCTCACCGTGCGTGGTGCCACTGGTTCCCGGATACCTGTCGTATCTAGCCGGCATTTCCGGAGCTGATTCTCCGGCGGTGACCCCTGAAGACGCGACCACGAGACCCGCAGCAGGCAGATGGCGGGTGACAGGCGCGGCAACGATGTTCGTCGCGGGATTCACGGTGGTGTTCGTTTTCGCCACCGCATCGGTATTCGGCGTGATCAGCACCCTGCGCATCAACGAAGACCTGCTCCAACGGGTGGGCGGGGTGATCACCATCGTGATGGGGTTGACCTTCATCGGCCTTATTCCTGCCCTGCAGAAAGACGCACGATTCGCGCCGCGACGAATCTCCTCCCTTGCCGGCGCACCTTTGTTGGGGGGCGTGTTCGCGTTGGGCTGGACACCATGTCTCGGCCCCACTCTCGCAGGGGTTCTTTCGGTGGCGGCCGGAACTCAAGGCACGACGGCAGCGCGCGGGGTGCTGCTGATCGTCGCCTACTGTCTAGGACTTGGATTACCGTTTATCGTGCTGGCGTTCGGGTCGGTGAAAGCGCTCCGAGGCGTCGGATGGCTCAAACGCCATTCACGAACGATTCAGATCGTCGGCGGAATAATGCTCGTCGCTGTCGGTCTGGCACTGGTCACCGGTGTGTGGGGCGTGTTCATCGGCTGGTTGCGCAACGAGTTTGTCAGTTCGGTCGTGTTGCCGATATGACAGAGAGTGTCCCCACGGGAGCTCGCATCCGTCGCCTCCCGAGACTGATTATCCGAGAAAGCATTCGAATGCTGCGCCAGTACTGGCGCAGATTGACGTCGATGAGTACCGCGCTCGTGCTCCTGTTCCTCTTGGCGCTGGCAGCACTCCCCGGAGCAATGCTGCCTCAGCGAAATCTCAACGTGCAGAAAGTGTCCCAGTACATTGCGGCCCAACCAACCCTTGGCCCACTGTTCGACAAGCTGGAGTTGTTCGACGTCTTTTCCAGTTTCTGGTTCACCGCAATCTACGTTCTCCTGTTTCTCTCTCTCATCGGCTGCCTGTTTCCACGCTTGCGGGCGCATCTCGGCGCACTCAGGAGCCAACCTGTACGAGCACCTCGGAATCTGTCCAGGTTGCCGCACCATTTCCACGGCGAGGTAGATATCTCTCACGACGAGGCCTTGACGAGAGTGCGCCGGTCTCTCAAGGGTTGGCGCATCGCAGTCAATCCCGAAAATGATTCCGGAGTATCGGTTTCGGCGGAGAAGGGATATCTGCGCGAGGCCGGGAATCTGGTGTTCCACTTCTCGCTGATCGGGTTGCTCGTCACCGTCGCCATCGGCAAGCTGGTGGGGTACGAGGGTTCGGTCATCGTCATTGCCGACGGCGGTCCTGGATTCTGCAACACCTCACCCGCTGTGTACGACTCATTTCGCGCGGGAAGTGCAACTGACGGCACGGGTCTCGCACCGTTCTGCATCAAGGTCAACGACTTTTCCGCGGACTATCTCGATACTGGTCAGGCCGAAATGTTCACCTCCAACATCTCATACCAGAGCGGGCAGGACATCGCGACCAATACCTGGAAAGACTATCGTCTTCGAGTCAACGAACCGCTGCGTACCGATGGCGCCCGCGTCTATCTGACCGGCCACGGGTACGCGCCGCAGTTCACCGTCACTTTCCCCGATGGCCAGTCCCGTACCGAGACAATGCAGTTTCAACCGGACGACGCGGTGACGTTTCTCAGCAGTGGGGCGTTGCGGTTCGATCCACCCGGCGGTTCGTTCCCCGATCCGAACGAGCGCCGGAAGAATCAGATCGCCATCGAGGGACTCTTCGCGCCGACCGCTTCCTTCAGTGGGACGCTCCTGACTTCGTCGTTTCCCGACGCACGTGACCCTGCGGTCGCGATCGACATCTACAAGGGCGATACGGGTCTGGACACCGGCATCCCGCAATCGATCTTCTCGTTGAACAAGGAAATGATCAACCAAGGAAGGCTGGTCAAACAAGATCGTGTGAACCTCCGCCCTGGAGAGACGCGGACTCTCACCGATGGAACACAGGTTCGGTTCGACGGCGCCAAGGAATTCGCCAATCTACAGGTGTCGTACGACCCTGCGCAACAGTGGGTTCTCGTCTTTGCGATCACGATGATGCTCGGACTTCTGACCTCGCTCGTGATCAGGAGGCGGCGAGTGTGGATCCGCCTACGCCCGGGGACGGGACCGGAGCAGGCTGATCTCGAACTCGGTGGACTCGCGCGGACCGATCATGCCGGCTGGGGCGGCGAATTCGACGATCTCTGTGAGAAATTGTTGACTGACCAGCGCAGTTCTCCTTCTACGAGAGCGGGCCTGTGAGGGTCCTTTCGGTCGACCGTGCGATCACTGCCGACAGTGAATTAGATGCATGCCTGAAGAGTGGTCGCCCCAAACGGCACCACGGTGGGAACGCTTTGCGTCTCGCTCTTTCGGTGGGCGCTGGGTGGCTGCTATTTCTCAGCTTTCCGCCGCGCACGCTGTGGTTTCTCGCCCCTGTAGCCATCGCCCTGCTGACCGCCGTTCTCCAGGGTCGCAGTCTCCGTGCGGGTTTCGGATTCGGCTATGCCGCGGGACTGGGATTCTTCGTTCCCTTGCTGCCATGGGTCGGAGCGTATGTCGGTGCAACGCCTTGGTTGGCGTTGGCGGCGATTGAAGCGCTCGCGTTCGGAGTGTTCGGCGTACTGGCAGTGGCCGTCGGCCACGCTCCGCTTTCCCCGGTGTGGATTGCGGGTGCATGGGTCACCGCAGAAGCACTTCGTAGCCGAATTCCGTTCGGCGGTTTCCCGTGGGGGCGTTTGGCCTTCGGGCAGGCGGACAGTCCGCTGCTGCCGTTGGCTTCGATCGCAGGGGCGCCAGGTCTTTCCTTCGTGACTGCACTGACCGGAACACTCATCGCCTGGTCACTGGCCGGACCCTCCCGTGTTCGATGGCAAGCATTGGCGAAAGGTGGCGCTTGCATCGTCCTCATCTTTGTGAGTGCATTGGTGACAAGTTCTCCCGGTGCCGCCCCTGACGAGGTCGTCACTGCTGCCGTCGTTCAGGGCAACGTGCCGCGACTCGGCCTCGATTTCAACGCCCAACGCCGAGCGGTGCTCGACAATCATGTTGCCCGCACCGAGCAGCTCGCTGCCGATGTCGCGGCGGGTCGCGCAGCCCGGCCACGGCTTGTTATCTGGCCCGAAAATGCTTCGGATATAGATCCTTTGGTGAATCGGGATGCGGCAGAGCGACTGGACCGAGCAGCCCGTTCGATCGGGGCACCAATCCTGGTCGGTACGGTTCTCGTAGGTGAAGCGAGCACATCGATCAACAGTGTCATGGTGTGGGATCCCACGGATGGCCCTGGCCAGCAACACATCAAACGACAACTCGTGCCGTTCGGGGAGTACCTGCCGCTCCGACCGATCATTCGTGCAGTGTCGTCGTACGCCGATTCTGCGGGCAATTTCGTTGCCGGGAATGGGAACGGTGTCGTCGACCTCAACGGAGTTCAGGTAGCTGTTGCCACGTGTTACGAGGTGGCCTTCGACGATCTGGTGACCGAGTCGGTCCAGGCGGGAGCCACCGTCATCGCGGTTCCCACCAACAATGCGACCTTCGGCCGGACGGAGATGACCTTTCAGCAATTGGCCATGTCGCGGGTGCGGGCAGTCGAGCACGGTCGCACTGTGTTGATCGCCGCGACCAGCGGTGTCAGTGCGATCATCACGCCGACGGGAGAGGTACGCCAACAGAGCGAGATCTTCACAGCACAGGCATTGACCGACGAGATCGCCCTGCGTTCCGATCTCACACCGGCAACACGTCTGGGCGCGGTTCCCGAGATCGCCCTGGCGGTGATCGTCCTTTCTCTCGCTGCCGCATCTCTCTTCGGGGGCGCGTACCGCTTCTGTCTCGGCAGAAGAACGAAACCATGAATTACTATGATTGATAGTAATTCAGTGTCGGTGCCAGCGCGCAAGGGAACGAGTCCACCAATGTCGAAGAACCGCAAGAAGAACACACCCCGCCCCCGCGGCGGTGGGGTGCCCGGTGGCCGAAGTTTTCCGTGGTCGATATCGATCGCAGTCCTGATTATCGCCGGCCTGGTCTCGGTCATCGCCTACAACATGGTGCCCAAGGCCATCGAGAGGACCGAAGCACAAAAATACGCTCCGAGCGCGGACAACCCGGACCCCTCGCTGTCCATCGAAGGGGTAACCGAAATCGAATACGCGGCCGGCAATCATATTCAAGCGCCTCAGCGCGTTGCATACGATCAAACTCCCCCCTTGGGAGGAGCGCACGATCAGTACTGGGCGACATGCACAGGCATCGTCTACCCGGAGCCGATACGCACTGAGAATGCGGTGCATTCACTCGAGCACGGTGCGGTCTGGATTGCCTACAACCCCGACTCGTTGAATCCGTCCGACGTCGACGCCCTTACCTCCCAAGTCAACGGTAAGCCGTATTCCCTGATGTCACCGTTCCCTGGCATCGATTCCCCCGTTTCGATTCAGTCGTGGGGGCACCAACTCAAAGTCGACAGCGTCGACGACCCCCGTATCGCAAAATTCATCACCGCCCTCAAACAGAACCCGAACACCCATCCAGAGGCCGGTGCCAGCTGTGCAACGGTCCCGGGAGGATTCGACCCGAACGCTCCTTTCCCCTTCGACGCATCTCCGCCAGGCCCTGACGCGATTCCCGCAGCGTCGGAGCAGTCAGCCACTGGTCTTCCCGCAGCAACGACCCCACCTGCGCCGGCGATCACGAGGAGTCGCGAAAATGGTTGAACACGAGGCGGTATCGATTCAATCCGAGTCGGTATCCGATTCATCGGGCAAACGCCATGCCACGCCGGCCGCAGTGTTGGTGGTCGGTATTGTCATCGCTCTGTTGATCGGAATCATCATCGGCCTGTGGGCAAAGGGGCGGATCGAGAACACCTCGCAGGGGGTCCCAGCCGTCGGCGCAGTGGAGGTCGGCTTCGCGCAGGACATGTCGGTTCACCACGGGCAAGCGGTCGAGATGTCGTCCCTCGCATTGGTGAACACTGCCGACCCCGCTATCCGTACGCTCGCGTACGACGTCGTCACTACTCAGCAAAGTCAGATAGGAATGATGCAGGGGTGGCTGTCCATCTGGGATCGACCCGCCCGGAGCACGGGCGAGTATATGGAGTGGATGCCCTCAACTTCCTCGGCGATGAATCACTCGATGCCCGGCATGAGCACCGGACAAAGTGATTCCGGCGTAACTGAATCAGTCGCGATGCCGGGAATGGCTTCTCCCGCCGAACTCGCGGAACTACGCACCCTGACCGGACCGGCATTTGAGATTCGCTATTTGCAATTACTGTTGCGCCACCATCAAGGGGGAATTCCGATGGCCCAATACGCCGCTGACAATGCCGATCTCCCCGTCGTGACAAATCTTGCTCGACAGATCGCCGCTACACAGCAGGCCGAATCGACCGCATTGCGAGAACTGCTCGCAGTGAGAGGTGCCCAACCGATCCCGATGAACTGACCACTCATCTCACACACCGTCGCATCCGCCGAACCCGATCATCGAGATGCCGAGAGCAGTCATCGACGGGGAAGGGTTTTGAGGAATTCGTTGTAGGCCTCGAGGTCGACGTCACCGTCCCTGGCGGCCTTTTTGTCGACGGCGGCGTTGGTGCGGGTCTCGTCGCGATTCCACCTCATCGCGAAAACCACCATGATGATCAACGCGACGGGTTCTCCGTACGACCATGCCAAAGCCCCCGCCATTTGTTGATCGGCCATCAGATCGACGTTCCAGGACGCCGGCGGATTGGTGAAGGTACTCAGGAGTGGCGAGGTTGCCATCATCAGGATCACGCCGATGAAAACATGGAGAGGCATTTCGACGAAGAGGTCGAAACATCGACCCAGGTTGCTTTGCTTGACGGGCAACGGCCCAGATGAGAGCACCGGAACGATGAACAACACTCCAGTGGCCAGGAAGAAGAGCTCCAGGCCTGTGTGACCGACCCAGGACGACGCCACCAGGTCGAATACCGGCGAGAGGTAGATGCCGTAGTAGCTGAACAGGAACAGTGGAATCGTGACGCCGGGGTGTAGCAGAATCTTCGCCGTCCGGCTTCTGAGTGCCGTCAATGCCAGCTTGAGGATCGGAATTCCCCACCCTGTGTGAGGGGTGGAGCGCAGCAGGAGAAGACCTGGGCTGCCGAGAACGAGCAGTGGTGGAATCGCCATCGACAAGGTCAAATGCTGGAACATCCAGATACTGAAGAGTTCGTACCCGTAGCCCTCGACGGCGAGCCCCGTGACCAGGATCAGCAATATACAGCCGAAGAGGAAGCTGGCCGTCCTCGTCCACGGCCACACCCGACCGGAAGACGTCACCCGGTAGACACCCCAGCCATACCACGCTGCCAGTAGGACTCCGATCAGTGGTAGGACCGGGAGCGGCTGCGGCGCCCACCCCACCATTGCTCCGAACGAAGGCACGGCCTCGGGTAAACGTATCCAGTCCATCACCTACGTGGTCCCTCCCCGCTCGTACTGTGTTGTAACATCTCAGCGCTTCGAGCGCTTGTCTCCGCGGAGAACGATGACCATCCCGATCACGAACAGGATTGCCACTGCGCCACCGAGAATCGGCAACAACAGTGGGGATCCGTCGTCGGAGTCGGCATCGGCGGTCGCCGCCGACGGCGCAACAGTTGCCGGAGGTGTTGCACCTCCGGGAAGCGGCGCCGCATTGTTCTTCGCCGCGTTCAAGGTGAAGGAGTACGACCCCGTGATCGGGTGTCCGTCCTCAGAGATCACCCGGTAACCAACGGTGTAAGTGCCAGACGACATCTGACCGGTCGTCACGAGAGAAACGCGCTCTCCCTGCACCGACGGCTCCCCGGCTCCGACCTGCGTCCCGTCGGCCGCACTGACGGTCACGTTCGCGAAACTCGTCTGAATCTCCTGATTGAAAACCAATTCCACCGAACTCGGCGCAGTGTCGAGAACTGCGTCGGCGGATGGAGTCGATCCGACCAGTGCACTGTGTGCTTGCGCGGTGCCTGCGCTTATGAGCGCACACCCCGCAGCCACCAGCAGCACAACCATTGCACGCCTCAAAATCTGTTCCTCCTACTCGGCTCACACCATCGAGGTGCGGAGTCCGGCGATCGATGCACACCGCACTTCGCTGAGACAATACCTCCGACTACTATGTTGCATAGTATTCAGGGCTGTGTGGTGGCCGGAAGGTTGCACGCATCGACGAACACCGACCAGGTAGGCGGATCCATGAAGTTGACCACCAACGCGAAATTCTCGATAGCCCTGATAGCTGTCTTCGCTGTCGTCCTCGGCGCGCTGTTGCTCGGCAACCGCAGCGGGAGGGAGACAAACAGCGCCAGCGCTTCGGACGCATCGGTTCTTCGCGACGACACGCATCTACTTTCCTCTGCGCCGGACAACGATGTCGTTCTGGTCGAATTCCTCGACTTCGAGTGCGAGGCATGCCTGGCGATGTATCCGACGATGGAGCGGATACGTGCTGAGTACGCTGACCGCATCACGTTCGGTGTACGGTACTTCCCCATTCCCAGTCACACGAACAGTCGACTCGCGGCGCGAGTCGTCGAAGCGTCGTCCAGGCAAGGGAAGTTCGTGGAGATGTACCAGCGAATGTACGACACGCAGACCCAGTGGGGCGAGTCGTCCGAATCTCAAGTAGCCCTCTTCCGTACGTTCGCCCAGGATCTGGGACTCGACATGGCGACCTTCGAAGCAGATATGAATGATCCCGCAGTCGCAGAGCGTGTCGAAGGGGACTTCAACGAAGGTATCGACCTGGGCGTGCAGGGCACACCGACGCTGTTCCTCAACGGCGTCCAGTTGCCGTCCATGCCGACATATGACGATCTCACCGCTCGCATCGACGCAGCGCTGGCCCAATGACATCAACGGGAGCACGCGGTGCCCACGTCGACACTGGTATACCTCCGACTGTCGACTCGGCCCCGAAAGTGTGCTCCCCCTATGTCGTCGGATGGATTCTCACTGCAGCAGGCGCTCTCGGCTTGGCGGCGTCTCTGATACTGACTATCGAGAAGTTTCAGCTTCTCGCGGATCCCTCATATCGCCCGTCCTGCAGCATCAACCCCGTCCTCAGTTGTGGATCGGTGATGAGTTCTCCACAAGCCTCGATCTTCGGTTTCCCGAATTCGATCCTCGGTATAGTCGGGTTCACCGTCCTACTGACCACGGGAATCGTGACCCTCACCGCCGCAAAGGCACTACCTCAGTGGTATTGGCGCTGTATCGTCATCGGCTTGCTCACCGGAGCGGTGCTGGTTCACTGGCTGATTTTCCAAAGCCTGTACAGAATCCAGGCACTGTGCCCATACTGCATGGTCGTGTGGGTGGTGACGATGACAGCCCTCTGGTATGCCATTTTGCATCTAGGTGCTCGTAGCGCGTCGACCTCCTCGCGAATCGTGACCGTCGGCACCGAGAAACACACTCTCGTGCTTACTATCTGGATCGTGTCCGTCGCGAGCATGATTCTCAGCGCATTCTGGGACTACTGGTCGACACTGGTCTGACGAGTCCCACGAAAATCTGCCAACGCCGTCGCACTCGGCCAACTGTTGCACGATCAGTCAACCTTCAACTCAACTACTATGGATCTTAGTTTTTAGATCCGCAACCCTCCCGAGTAGAGGGCGATGAGGCCAGGAGAAGGAGACGAATATGAAATTCATGGGTGCAGCGAAAGCGCTAGTCGACAAGGGCAAGGAGGCTGCCTCGAAGAACGCAGACAAGATCGAAAACGCGATCGACAAAACCGCCGCGTCTGCCGAAGCCAAGACCGGTGGAAAACTGACCAGCCAGATCCGGAGGGCTGCGCTTGCGGCAAAGAGAGCGATTCCTCCGAAGAAGTAGCGACTCTCTTTGCCTTGCCGCCTGATTGCTCGTTGGTCTCCACGCCGTACGACTGAGAATCGGCGTCGAGAGCGCGAATAATCTCGCTTCGGTGTGCCCCCCTCGTGACAGCACACCGAAGCGAGGAGCGCTCAGGGTTCGGTCTGCGGAATCACGATACTCGCGTGAAAATCTCTGTGCCACAGCCGCGCAAGGAGGGCGTAATAGGATTCGGTTACCCTCGATTGCGTCGAGAGCGCCGCTTCCGACGACTCGATTGTCGTCGGAACGAGAAGGAGGGCACGATTCGCCAATGCCGCCGCGGAACTCCCGATATCCATCACTGCGCCACTGATACTGGCCGCGGCGTTCAGCACGGGGTCTGGAAGGACAGTGGTGGAACGCATGAAGGTCCGCTCTGCGTCAACGAAATCCGCTCCGGTCTGGAGATGATTCTCGATTGCGGCGATTACTTCGCTGACTCGACGGGTGTGAACCCGAAGTTTGCGGGGGTGCCGGATGTGGCGACGAGATACCGGTGGCAAAGTCCGCAACCGGGCACCAGCATGGTTCGCCACGCCGCCGTCGAGAGCGGTCGGCAGTACGTCTCGAATCAACCAGTCCGTGAGTAGGGCGGCAGCGGTATCTGTTGCCGGGACGATGACCACCGGCATTGTTCGTGTTGACATTGACTTTCCCATCGGTATGGCCGCCGAGCTAATTCTTCTCGTCATCATCGGACGTGGATGCGGTAAGTACCTTCTCCGATTCTGATGAACTCGTCTCCGGCCGGTGACCGGCCCCGACGTGTGCTTCTGCTCGCATCCGAGCAACCATGTGCGGGTAATGCAACTCGAAGGCCGGACGCTCGCTGCGGATGCGCGGCAACTCGGTGAAGTTGTGACGCGGCGGCGGGCAGGTCGTTGCCCACTCCAGCGAGTTTCCGTAGCCCCACGGATCGTCGACAGTGACCACTTCGCCGAATCGGTAGCTCTTGAAGACGTTCCAGATGAACGGGAGAGTGGAGGCTCCGAGAATGAAGGAACCGATGGTCGAGACTGTATTGAGTGTGGTGAACCCGTCCGCGGGTAGGTAGTCGGCGTAACGACGCGGCATACCCTCGGCACCGAGCCAGTGCTGAACGAGGAACGTCATGTGAAAGCCGACGAACGTGGTCCAAAAGTGCCACTTGCCAAGGCGCTCGTCCATCATGCGACCGGTCATCTTCGGGAACCAGAAGTAGATACCGGCGTACGTCGCGAACACGACCGTACCGAAAACCACGTAGTGGAAGTGGGCGACCACGAAGTAAGTATCCGTGACCTGAAAATCCAGCGGAGGGCTCGCCAGCAGCACACCGGACAGACCACCGAAGAGGAAGGTGATCAAGAATCCGAGAGAGAACAGCATCGGTGACTCGAACGTCAGGTGTCCCTTCCACATCGTGCCGATCCAGTTGAAGATCTTCACACCCGTCGGCACGGCGATCAGGAACGTCATGAACGAGAAGTACGGCAGGAGAACCGCGCCCGTCGCGTACATGTGATGCGCCCACACTGCGATCGACAGCGCCGCGATACCGAGCGTCGCGTAGACCAGGCCGCTGTAGCCGAAGATCGGTTTGCGGCTGAAGACCGGAAATATCTCCGAGACGATACCGAAGAAGGGCAGCGCGATGATGTAGACCTCGGGGTGGCCGAAGAACCAGAACAGGTGCTGCCACAGCAGGACTCCGCCATTCGCGGGGTCGAAGATGTTGCCACCGAGGCGACGGTCGTAAAGCAGTGCGAAGAGTGCGGCGGTCAACAGCGGGAAGGCCAACAGAATCAAGACAGAGGTGATGAAGATGTTCCACGTGAAGATCGGCATGCGGAACATCGTCATACCGGGAGCGCGTAAGCAGACAATGGTGGTGATCATGTTGACCGCGCCGAGAATCGTGCCGAGACCGGAGACGAGAAGCCCCACAATCCACAGATCCGCACCGACCCCAGGTGAGCTGACTGCCGAACTCAGAGGCGTGTAGGCCGTCCAGCCGAAATCTGCGGCACCTCCGGGAGTGACGAACCCGCCCGTAGCGATGAGAGCACCGAAAAGGTAGAGCCAGTAGCTGAACGCGTTCAGTCGCGGGAAGGCGACATCCGGCGCACCGATCTGCAGGGGGAGAACGAAATTGGCGAATCCGAACACCACCGGCGTCGCGTACAGCAGCAGCATGATCGTGCCGTGCATGGTGAAGAGTTGGTTGTACTGCTCGTTCGACAGGAATTGCATGCCCGGAATCGCCAGTTCGCTGCGCATGATCAGCGCCATGAGCCCGCCGATGAGGAAGAACGCGAACGAAGTCACCAAATACATCAAGCCGAGCGTCTTGTGATCGGTCGTCGTCACAAGGTTCCGCAGCACCGATCCCTTCGGCGCCCGTCGCGCGGGGTACGGCCGGGCGGGGATCGGGGGTGATGCAATTGCGGTCATAGTCAGCCCGCTTCCTGTCGAGACGCAAATAGAGTGTGCGACAGAAGCATAACCCAAATACTACGTTGCATAGTTTTTGGGTCCGGGTGGCGCCTCGGCCACCCTTTCCGACTGCCGTCAGGTCACGAGGGCATGAGCGGACGCAGAGAAGACGACCATGGTGGTCAACGCGGCGATGACGGGAACGATCATCGGGAGCATCGCAGCAGAGATGCAGACCAGTTTGGTGCCGCGAATCCGGGAATCCGTCTGCAGCCTGACCAAGCGCACCGAGATCTCGTCGTCACCGAGCCCGAGAGTCCACACCGGCTGAGGTAGCGGCGACGTCGCCACCACGCGCAACGCCGACCTGACGGCATCGGGGCTGGTGGCCTGTGCGGCCCGATCATCGGCAGCGAGCTCGACCAGCCGCCGCACCGCAGCGGGAGCCGCTTTGAACAGCGGGATCACCGGCAGCGCCTTCGCGAAGACTTCACACACATTGATGATTCGGTGATGGTGACCTCGCAAGTGTGCCCGCTCGTGGGCGATCACCGCTTCACGCTCGGATGCAGTCAAGCAATCGGAGAGACCTTTGGTCGCTACGACGAATCCCGGCCGTCCAGCGACGCTGTAGGCCATCGGCATCGGATGATCAAGCCAGAGAACGTCATCCGATGCCGGATCTGCGCGGGCGATGATCGATACGACATCACGGTGGTAGTCGCGGACCTTGGCTCGGCCCTTATGTTGCCGATGAGCCAAGAACAAGCTGCGAACGGCGATGAGCGCGGTAACCGCAACTCCGCCGACAGCGAGCGCTTCCCCGATCCAGGGGGCCATCGCGTGTTGGAAGGCAGTGAAGCATCGCACAAGGGCCTCGGAGAGCCCTTCCGCTGGTGCATGGCTCGGCCACAGAAGGATCACTACTGCCGATACGGCAAGGAATCCCAGACCCACGATGCTGCCGATCCATGCCGCGAGAATCGCTGCAGGAGCCAGAGTGGTCGATTCGAAACGCCGCAAAACCTTGGGCATGAACGCTCCGATGAGCACGGCCCCGAGAAGGAGGACTGCGGCGAGAGTCATCTACCGAACCTTGCCGTGATCCAGTGCTCGCCGCAGTGCCTCGTATTCGTCATCGGAGACGTTTTGCGCGAAGTGCAGAAGCGCTGAAACAGAGTCATTGCTGTTGTCGAGTAATTCGCGCATGGCCAGTGAGGTCGCTTCATCGCGGCTACGCGATGGCGAATAGATGTATGCGCGGCTTCGTTTTTCCCTCTGCACCCACCCTTTTTCGTGAAGGTGCGTCACGACGGTCAAGATCGTGGTGTATGCCTTCGGGGCGCCGCCCTCGAAGCGGTCGACCAGATCCCGCACAGACTGCGGCTCTTCTGCATCCCACAGGAGATCCATCACTTCGGATTCGAGCCCGCCGAGTCTCTTCATCTTCCTTCCCCCTTCGGAAATCGTCGATTGCGTCAGTCACTGACGGCCGGAGGCTGGATCTGTACCCCACGCGCGTCCAACCATGCCATGGGATCGACCTTCTGGCCGTCTGCCTGCCACACCTCGTAATGCAGATGTGGCCCTGTTGATTGTCCCCTGTTTCCTACCGTCGCAATCAATTCTCCGGCACGCACCTTTTGACCCGCGGTTACCAGAGTCTCGTTGATGTGTCCGAAGACCCCGATTGTCCCGTCATCCTGCAGGATACGGACCCACAGTCCGAAACCGGACGCAGGTCCGGACTCGAGTACCGTGCCGTCGGTGACGGACACGATAGGTGTACCGATCTCATTGGCAATGTCCAACCCGTAATGAGTCGACCCCCAACGCGGTCCGTAGTTCGACGTCAATGTTCCGCTGACAGGAGCCATCGTCAGCGGTTGGCGTGCAGCTGCCTCTCTCGAAGCGCGATCGGTGTCGCGTTCGGTGCCTCGAGCCAACTGTTCGGCCAGCCTCCCCAGCTCGGCCAGTTTGGGAACCTGGAGAATTTCCGGAGCCGATGCCAGCGCCTGCTCGAGAGGTGCCAACGGTTGCTGGTCGAGCTCGACGGGAACACTGACGCTCCCTGTCGATGCATGTGAGGCGGATGTGCCGGCGGCAAGCAAAGCGCCGGTGGCGACAGAGAGAACCAAAGCCCGTCCACCAGGACGATTGCGGGACTGTCGGCGATGAGCGCCGCCGCGTCGCGCCTGAACGCTTGCAGCGACGGATTCACGGTCGACTGCAGATGCGGTGGAGATGTACATCGTGTCGACTGGCAGGTCGCGATCGCTGCGTGGCGTGTCGAAAAAGCTACTTTCCCGAAGTGGGCAGTCGAGATCGTCGGTGTCGGGCTTGCGGTGTCGGGCCAAGATCGCATTCCTTGCGTCGCGGAAGGTCACAGAATGGTGACGGTCCCAGACAGCGTACTACTATTTCGCATAGTTTTTGGGCGAGCGTTGACAAAATTCAGAATCTCGACGAGACGCCCCGCTGCAAATGCACCTTCTCCTACTCATCTGCCGCGCGATGACATCTCGGCGAGCAGCACGCGTTGAGGAGAAGCCCTGTCGCGATTGCCAGGGGTATTGCTCCGATCGCGAGTATCAGTCCGGCACCGAACCGTTGATCTCGTGCGAGGTCGTCGAGCCAGCCGCGCTGCAACGATGTGAAGTACTGATCGGCAATCACCGCGTCAGTGGTGATCAGTGCTGCTGCGAGGCCCCCGTAGGCCAAGAACGCCGCAAGGAGCAGGGCCGTCCTGATCGCGGCGCTCGCTCGTCTCGGCAAGGGATCGACGCCGACCATGACCCAGAAGAACATGAAACCGCAGATCAGCAGGATTCCGTTGATCACCAGGTGGGGGACGTGCGAGCCGGCGACAGCGCTGTACATCCCTCCCAGGTAAAGGAGAGGCAGGGCTCCGGCGAAAATCACAGCAATCACATAGGGCTGGGACATGAATCGGAACCAGGAGCCTCTGTACACGCTTTGCGCCCATTCCCTCAGCCCCGGCGCATCTCCGGACGATCGCCGAACGGAGAGCCTGAACAGCGTGAACGGGGCGCCCAGGACCAGACAGAGTGGAGCAAGGACCGCCACGGCGGACGTTGCCGCCATATGCATACTCATCACTGCAGGTGCATACCTACCCACTCCCGATGATGTTGCGACAAGCAACACCAGGCACCCCAGAGCCCAGCTGACCGATCGGAACGTCGACCACTGCACGCCCTGCTGTCGGAGGCGAAAAACGCCGACGACGTAGCACGCAGCCAACACCACGGCGAGAGTTCCGAAAATGAGATCGAATCGCCAGTCGACGAGCAAGCGGCCCGCAGTCGGTACGCCATCGAGCGCATACCCGAGCACCTCCTCGACTCTGCTCGGATCCTGTCGCTCCGTGGGCGCCGGGGGCGGCGTGCGGCCCAGGGCGACGGCGATACCGACGGTTACTGCGAGAACCACCGACTCCACCACTGCCAGACGAATGAAGGTGCGACCGTCGCTAGGATCCTTCGTCAGTTCGGCGATCGCGATTTTCCGTTGGCGCCAACCTGCCAGTCCGGTGAGGACCAAGGCGGCGACTTTGGCAAGAATCAAGACACCGTAGGTGCTACTCCACACCGCGGTGAGCGGCACCCGCACGGCAGCGTTGACCACACCGCTGATCGCTATGACGACGAACGCCATGAGTGCCACGGCCGAGAAGCGGCGCGCGGCGAAGTCGAGATAGCTCCCCTTTCTGCGGGCATGCAACACGAGAGCCGCTATTCCTCCCATCCAAATCGACGCCGCGAGGATATGCAGAACCAAACTGTTCGTGGCGATGTCGTGGGATCCACCCGAAGAGGAGTGACCCGACAATGCCCTGGGGAGCAGGCTGAACAAAGCGAATGCGAGAAGTAACGGTGTCCACGAATATCGCAGGGTCAGACGACACGCAATCGCGAGCACGAGTGCGAGCCCTGCGGTCCATGCCCATGCAGTTGTGACATCGATGTCCGAAATCGCGCGAGCGAACAGCCCTGGATCGGCGAACACGACGGAGAGAGGTTGGCCTGAACTGTCCGAGAGGGTGAGTGGAACGAGCAGCGCCGCGCATACCGCCCAGATAGCGGCGGCGACGCTTGCGGTTCGTAGCGCCAGATATCCGTCGACATCGAGTACACCTGAGGCTTGAGGCGGAACGAGAACGGCAGCCAAAAGTAGACTGCCTACGGTCATCACGGCGGCAACCTCGCCGAACGCCATCACCGCCGGGAGTCCGTAAATCGTCAAGGGCCCCGGATCTGGAAGTCCGAGCAATCGCAGCGCCTCGGAAGTTGATGCGCGCGCCAATGCCGCCGCAGTGATTGCAGCTATGACACCCCATCCCAATACTTTCCGTATGGGTCGTCCGACGACGAGGGTATCGGCGCCGGACGGTTCGGTTTCGATCATTTGCGGGTGGACCTCTCAGCATTGTGGATCTCGCCCGCGCGATCGGCGCTCCGGACCAAAATACTATGACGGATAGTTGCATGGGTGCTTCAGCCAGGGTTTACTGAAACTCTCTCGTTGGCAAATATGCGCATATGAGAATACGACGCTCCAGTCATAGGCGAGAAGGGCATATCGAGATGGGTCACGGCCATGGGCACGGCGTTGCGGAACAAGCTGCGAGTGCATCGGGTAAACATGTCCGCAAATTATGGATAGCCGTCGGGCTCGGTCTGGTCACGTTCGTCACGCAAGTCATCGTGGGGTTGTCCACGTCATCGCTCGCCCTGCTCTCCGACTCCGCACACGTCTTCACCGATGTGTTCGGCATCCTCATGGCATTGACCGCTATCTTGCTTGCGCAAAGAGCGCGATCGCGCCCGGATCGCACGTTCGGTATGTACCGGGCGGAGGTGTTCGCTGCCTTGTTCAATGCCCTACTCCTGTTCGGTGTCGCCGGATGGGTTCTCTACGAAGCTCTCGGTCGACTTTCCGATCCGCCTGAGGTCCCTGGACTCCCGGTGAGCATTGTCGCTGTCGTCGGCCTCGTGATGAACATCGCGGCATTCTTGCTCCTTCGCAGCGGGGCGAAGGAAAGCATCAACGTCCGGGGCGCCTATCTCGAGGTCATGGCTGACATGCTCGGGTCCGTTGGAGTCCTGATCAGCGGATTGGTCACACTGATCTTCGGATGGCGGTACGCGGATCCGGTGATCGGTGTTGCGATCGGCTTGTTCGTCCTACCGCGTGCCTACAATCTCGGCCGCCATGCCCTGCGGATCCTGCTCCAGCACGCCCCCGCCGGCGTGAGCATCACCGAGGTGACGCAAGCCTTGCAGGGGATCCCCGGGGTCAAGGACGCCCACGACCTTCACATCTGGACGCTCACATCGGGCATGGAAGTTGCGTCGGCGCATCTGACGATCGACGAGGAGTCCGATCCGACCAAGGTTCTCGCTGCTGCCCAGGATCTGTTGGCCACCCAGTTCAATCTCGTTCACGCGACCCTGCAGGTAGAACCCGCCGCGGGTGACGGGCGTTGCCAGGAGCTTCCGTGGTGAGTACCAACGAGGTGACCACGAACGACAAATCCCCCCATCGCAAGAAACGAATTCTCTTCGCTACGACGGTGCTCGTTTCGGTCGTCGTCGCCCTGACGATTGAGCCCGTTGCGCGGAAGCACCTGTCCGGGGCCAACGAGATGGATCTGGGCGTCGTCAGTTTGAGGCTGGCTTACAACAGTGGTGTCGCCTTCAGCCTGGGCAATCAGCTGCCGAGTGCCGTCATCATCGCCTTTACCGGCCTCGCCACCATGGGAATCGCCGTATACGCCTGGCGGAGTGTCCCGCAAAGTCGCGGGGTGGCCGTGATCGGTTTCGCTCTGATTGTCGCCGGAGCTGCCTCCAACGTGGTCGACCGAGCCCTCGACGGGAAGGTCACCGACTACTTCCACACCGGCTGGTGGCCCACCTTCAATCTTGCCGATACCTACCTCACCTGTGGATTCATCCTGGTCGCCGTGTCGCTGCTGTTCGAATCCGCGCGCGGGTCCGAACGTGAGATTCAGCGTCCGCAATCCGTGTGACCTGATTCGAGCGAGGAGGGAGCCGGAGCGCTGTCGACAGGGAAGCAGTCCATCTCTGCGAACTTCTGCGGTTCGAGGTGGCGAAACCACGACGCCCCACTCGTCGAAAATTTCCGCGGTCCGCCTGTTTTCGGTCGAATGCGTTCGGATAGTTTGGGGGCTATGAAAATAAAGTTCGGCATGACAAACTTTGAGGTGTGACTCTTTTGACTGCCAGGAATGTCGATGCTTCGGTCGGGTGGCCATGAGCGCACCGTCGCGGCGACAATTGTTGATCGGTGGGGCGCTCGCCGGATCAGCCGGACTCATGATGAACGCAGGAAGAGTTGCGGGCGCATCGCCTACCGAGCATCCCGGAAACACCAACCCGGGTACCGCCGCACCTGACGGAGACGGCGGAGTCCGTCACGGCGGCACGAGCGGTGCGACCTTTCGGGCCGGTCAGCAGGTGAACCACACTGCCAACGGGTTTCATCCCACGGCAATGCTGCGTGACTTCGACTACGGGACGACTTCCGAATTGCCTGACGGTCGAACGCTACGCGAGTGGGAGATCTTCGCAGCCGACGAGGAGATCGAGGTAGCACCCGGAGTCTATTTTCCCGCGTGGACCTTCAACTCCCGCATTCCAGGTCCCGCCTTGAGATGCAGTGAGGGAGACCGGCTCCGGGTGCGGTTCGTCAACGGTTCCGCGCACCCTCACACGATGCACTTTCACGGAATCCATCCCGCTGACATGGACGGAATTCCCGGGGTAGGTCGGGGCATCATCGAGCCGGGCGAATCATTCACTTACGAATTCGATGCAACCCCTTTCGGATTGCATCTCTATCACTGCCACGTCAATCCACTTGCAGAGCACATTGCCCGCGGCATGTACGGCACATTCATCGTCGATCCAGCTCAGGGGCGCCCGGCGGCTGACGAAATGGTGATGGTGATGCACGGCTACAACACCACATTCGACGGGCAAGGAAACCAGCTCTACGCGGTCAACGGCATCCCGTTCCATCACATGCACGAACCGGTACAGGTGAAACGAGGCGAGCTGGTTCGCATCTACCTGGTCAACGTCCTCGAATACGATCCGATCAACAGCTTCCACGTGCACGGGAACTTCTTCGACTACTACCCGACCGGGACTCGGCTCGAGTCCAGCGAATTCACGGACACGATCATCCAGGCCCAAGGTCAGCGCGGAATATGCGAACTGCGCTTTCCCTACCTGGGCAAGTACATGTTCCACGCCCACAAGACCGAATTCGCCGATCTGGGCTGGATGGGATTCTTCGAGGTGACCGAATGACCGGCACCCCAGATCCTCCCTCTCCTACGAGCACTCATGAGAATTCCTTTGACACTGCGGGTTCCGCGCATACAGAGTCCGATCAAACAGGCGCATCTCGCACCGGCCTTTGGCTCCGAGGCGCCGCAGTACTCGCGATCATCGTCATCGCCCTGACTGCGCTGGCAATGCTCGCCGGACAAAGCCTCCCCGAACGCACCGGCCCACCGATCGAGAACATCTCCGTCGAACGAACGGCCCTCGAACCAGGCCGAATCACGTTGACGCTACGCAACACCGGCCCCGACGCGGTGACCGTCGCGCAAGTTGCCGTGAACGACACATTCGTCGATTTGGTAGGCGCTGCAGATCCCATCGGCAGACTCGAGTCCCAGACGATCACCCTCGACTACCCGTGGATCACCGGACAGCCGTACCTCGTCTCGATGCTCACCTCCACAGGGTTGGTCATCGAACACGAAATTCCCGCTGCCGTAGCAACTCCCGTCCCGGGAGTGGCGTTCTTCGGCTTGATGGCTCTATTGGGCACATACGTCGGAGTCATCCCGGTCCTGCTCGGGATGCTCTTGCTACCTGTGATGCGGGGCGCCGGCGTCAGGGCAGTCAGATTCGTGCTGGCCGTCACGGTCGGTCTGCTCGCCTTTTTGATCTTCGACGGCACGAGCGAGGGGTTCAAGCTGGCAGCAGCCTCGAGCGGAGCCTTCGGCGGCGGCACTCTCGTCGTTCTCGGCGCGGCGATCGCCTTCCTGACGCTCACGTGCATCGACCGCTACCTACGCGGAAGACGCCCAGCCGGTACGACAGGTGCATCCGAACTCAGACTGGCACTGATGATTTCCATCGGCATCGGATTGCACAATCTCGGAGAAGGCCTCGCGATCGGATCCGCGTATGCGGTAGGTGAGCTTGCGCTCGGCGCGTTCCTCGTTATCGGATTCACCCTGCACAACACAACAGAGGGACTCGCGATCATCGCACCGTTGGCTCGGCGACGTACCCCCCTGTTGACCTTGTTGGGGTTGGGATTGATCGCGGGTGCGCCGGCAATTCTCGGTGCTGTTATCGGGGCGGGCGTCGACAACCGTGAAGTATCTGCGTTGCTGCTCGGAGTCGGGGTCGGCGCAATCATCCAGGTCGTCATCCAAATTGCACCGTCCTTGCGCACACAAGGCCGCTCGGATCTGGATCCGATGGTTCTCGTCGGCGTCGGTGTCGGAATACTCCTGATGTTTCTCACTGGTTTGGTGGTCCCCGCATGAGCACGATCGATCCATCCGACATCAAGGTCGGGCGCAGAACGGTCCTCCTCACAGCCTGCGCGACAACTTGTCTCGCCGTTGCCGGATGTAGCACCCAGAACAACAGCAATGCACCCGGCGTAACCCTGGGCAGTGCCGAGGTTCCGATATCAGCGGTTCCTGTCGGCGGCGGAGTCATTCTGGCGGACGAGCAAGTCGTGATCACCCAGCCGCAGGAAGGCGTGTTCCAAGCCTTCTCTGCGGTATGTACCCACCAGGGATGCGTAGTCTCCGAGGTCAGCGATGGAACGATCAACTGCCCATGTCATGGCAGCCGATACTCCATCGTCGATGGCTCGGTCGTGCAACGACCTGCTCAGAAGCCACTGCACAGCTACGCCCTTTCTCGCACCGCGGACACGATCATCGTCAACTAAGCCGGAGAACGGCACTTCCGAACTGGGACAGCTATCTGCGAAGGTTGTTATGGAACAGTGCGTTCGGCGGCGCTGAGGAAGTGAGAGATGTGTATTCTGCACAACCCGAGTTCTCGGCGTACGGCCCATCGCATTGGGCAGCCATCGCTCTGTTTGTCGCGGGTTCGGTGTTTCTGATCTGGGCGGGACGTAGACAGACCGAAGCGCAAGCTCGCCACCTCAGCCGCGCCCTCGGCGGAATACTGGCGGTGATATACGGCTCGGCGGTGCTCTACTCGCTGTCCTCACCCACGCTAGGAGGATCCGTACCCTTACAACTCACCGATCTCGCGACAGTGTCCGCGATCTACGCATTGTGGTCGCACCGACATTGGCCGTTCGCCCTCACCTACTACTGGGGGCTTGTATTGAGTACGCAGGCGTTGATTTCACCGGCTCTGGCCGGGCCCGACTTCCCCGGTTACGAGTTTCTTGCCTTCTGGGCGATTCACCTGTTTGTCGTCTGGGCCGCGATCTATCTCACGTGGGGCCGGAGAATGCGACCTACATGGCGCAGCTACCGCTTCGCGGTACTGGTCACGCTGACATGGGCGATAGTCACTTTCATCTTCAATCGCATCGCCGATACCAATTACGGCTTTCTCAACGCCAAACCTTCCACCGCATCGCTGCTGGACCTGATGGGTCCGTGGCCGGTGTATCTGTTTTCTGGGATGACAATCGTATTCATCATCTGGGCTCTGATGACGTGGCCGTGGGAGAGAGACGGAATTCTCGACAAGGACGCCGCGCAACCCGTGGTCTAGCCGTCCTCGCTCGACCTCCGCACCCCTGGCATGGACCGACCGCTTTTCAGCAACAATCTGCACAGTCCTGCCCAATCGAGCTACCGGGCAGCCGAGTGACAGGCAAGCGAGAGCAGCAGATGTGATACTCAACCGGCATGTAGATGCAGGCGGCGTTGCACACTCCGATCGGCGACTCGCGAAGACTTTCAGTTTCACCCGCTCCAGTTCGTCTGCACGTACATCCCCGACGGTGACCGCTCTGCTGTGAAGCCGCTGATCCCGAGCCCTCAAGAACTCACTGCAGGAGGACGTGACACCAGCCCACGAATAATTTGCCAGTTACAGCGGGAATCACGTCTCAGCAGATTCACTCTGCACTCGAGCTAAGGGGTTGCTTCGAGTTGCTGATCACATATGGCGGATCGATTGCCGAAAAATGCTTCGATTGGCGGTTCAGAAAATCAGGAATCCGCTGCCGTTCGGCGTTCGAGCAGGACTGTGTCGCGCCAGATCCCGTCGAGTTGGGCGATCTTCTCGCGGATCCCGATGGTGCGGAACCCTGCCGAGTGATGCAGGGAGACGGAGGCGCGATTTTCAGGGAAGATCGACGTCTGCAGGGTCCAGAGCCCATCCGCGTCCGCTGCCATGACTTGCTTGCGTAGCAACGCTTTTCCGACACCTCGCCCGCGCATCCCGTCGGCGACATAGACGGAATTTTCGGCGACTCCGCGGTAGCAGTCCCGCCCGGAGGTCGAACTCAGGGCAGCCCAGCCGACGACGACATCGTCGATGGTGGCGACCCAGCGATGATTCGGCAGCCACTGCGCATCGAGATACTCCCGGCTGGGGACTTCGGTGGTGAAAGTGGCGTTGCGCGTGGCGATCCCTTCGCCGTAGATCCGCAGAACGGCGTCCCAGTCGTCATCGGACATGACCCGGACGGCGACATCGTCAGGAAGATCGCTCGGGCAGCACGGCCGCGGCGCGAGAACTCCCATCACGATGTCGGCGGCCTGCGGCAACGCGACGCAGCACGTCGGATTCATCGCGACAACGGTGCTGGTCCCCTCTTTGCGCAGGCTGACGAATCCCACATCGGCGAGCTTACGTACATGGTGGGAGACCGTGGGCTGCCCGATCCCCAACGCCTCGGCGAGAGCCCCGATCGTGATGCCGCCAGCAGCGCTCGCGACGCGGTGCAGCAGCCGCACCCGCATCGGTTCGGCCAGGCACGCGAACCACTGCGCGTAGGTGTCGGCGTCAGCTTGCTCGAGCACATTCGAGTCGACCGCACCTGGGTCCGAATCGCCGACGCGCACCGTCGGGGTCTGCAGCGATGTCATGCACACACTATATCGACCTTCGTCGATGGTTGCATTCATCGACTGATATCGATACAGTTCGAATTAAAGATCGATCATTGTCGATGAAAGGAATTTGTGATGACCGAACTACCCGTTGTCGTGATCGGAGCTGGACCGATCGGCCTCGCCGCCGCCGCGCAACTGCGCGAACGAGGACTCACGCCGCTGGTGCTTGAGCGAGGCGCCGTCGCCGGTACGGCGATCGCCGAATGGAATCACGTCCGGCTCTTCTCCCGCTGGTCCGAACTCGTCGATCCCGCCGCGCAGTGTCTGCTCGAGCAGAACGGGTGGAGCGCTCCCGACGTAGATGCGTACCCGACCGGACAGCAGTGGCGTCAGCTCTACCTCGAACCCCTCGCCGCCGCCCTCGGTGATGCGGTGCAGTTCGACACCGAGGTGATCGGCGTCGCCCGACGTGGCCGCGACCTGGTCGTCGACGCCGGCCGCGATACCGAACCTCTCTCCATCCACCTGCGCCGCGCCGACGGCAGCGAGGACCGCGTCTTCGCCCAGGCCGTCGTCGATGCTTCCGGCACCTGGGGCACCCCGAACCCGCTCGGCGGGGAAGGACTGCCCGCCCTCGGCGAGAGGGCTGCCGCTGCCGCGATCACCTACCGTGTGCCCGACCTCGACGACGAGGCGATCCGTGCCCAGTTCGCCGGGAAACACACCGTCATCGCAGGCAGCGGCCATTCCGCACTGACTGCCATCGTCGCGCTAGCCGGACTCGAAAAGCAAGCCCCCGGTACGCGCATCACGTGGGCTGTTCGCCGCGGGGCTATCGGTTCCGCGTTCGGCGGCGGTGAGTCGGACGAGCTGCCCGCTCGCGGCGCACTCGGACTCCGCGCGAAGAAGGCTGTCGACGACGGACTTCTCACCGTGGTCACCGGTTTCCGCACCGCCGCCGTCGAATCCGCCGACAATGGTCAGCTCGCACTGGTCTCCGATGCCGGCACCCGGATCGAGAACGTCGACAACGTCGTCACCTTGACCGGATTCCGCCCCGACTTGTCGTGGCTGTCGGAAATCCGACTCGGCCTCGACCCCGTGCTGCAGGCCCCGACACAGTTGGCGCCTCTGATCGACCCGAACGTCCACTCCTGCGGCACGGTCTATCCGCACGGCGCGAAAGAACTTCGCCATCCCGAACCGGGTATGTACCTGGCGGGGATGAAGAGCTACGGCCGCGCGCCGACGTTCCTGGCGATGACCGGGTACGAGCAGGTACGCAGCATCGCCGCCGAACTCGCCGGCGATCACGAGGCCGCCGCCCGGGTGGAGTTGATCCTCCCGGAAACCGGAGTCTGCGGCGGCGCTGGTGTTTTCGACGAACCCGATACCGCGGAATCCGAGGGTGGCTGCTGCGCCGCACCTGCTCCGGAGCTGATCTCGCTGTCCAGTCCCTCCGGCAGTTCCAACTCCTGCGGATAGGGCACAGCCGATGACGACCATCGAAGATCCGCCTCGCCCCGTCAGCCTCGATCCGTCGGGGCTGCGGCGGGTCCTGGTGGCGCTGTGTCTGACCGAAATCACCAGCTGGGGGATTCTGTACTACGCGTTTCCCGTTCTGTCGGTAGCCATTTCCCGCGATACCGGATGGTCGAGCGCTGTGATCGTGGCGGCGTTCTCGGTCAGCCAACTCGCCGCCGCCGCCGTCGGCATACCGGTGGGACGGATCCTCGATCGCCACGGGCCCCGCTGGGTCATGACCACAGGATCTGTACTCGCTGTACCCGCACTGGTGGTCATCGCGACAGCTCACACCCTCCCACTGTTTTTCGCGGGTTGGGTGTTCGCCGGAATCGCGATGGGCGCGGTGCTGTATCCACCGGCATTCGCCGCACTGACTCGCTGGTACGGCGACAACTACGTCAAAGCACTGATGATTCTCACCCTCGCCGCGGGTCTGGCCAGTACCGTCTTCGCGCCGCTGTCTGTCGCTCTGGCCGATCGATTCGATTGGCGCACAACCTACCTGATCCTCGCGGTCATACTGGCTGTGATCACCATCCCCGGACATATCTGGGGTTTGCGTGGCGGATGGCCCAACCCCGACCGGCTACCCCATGCGCAGCCCGGCGACTATCACCGCACCTCCCGCAGCATCCCATTTCTTGCTCTGCTCGTCGCCCTCGCTGCAGCTGCCTTCGCCGCATCCGCCGGCGTCTTCAACCTCGTACCGCTGCTGATCGAACGCGGTTTCAGTCCCAGCCTCGCCGCACTCACTCTCGGATTGGGCGGCGCCGGTCAGGTCATCGGCCGCATCTTCTACCTACCGCTCGCAGCGAAAACCAGTGTCCGCGTACGCACGGTATCGGTCATCGTCGTTGCCGCCCTGAGCACCGCGTGGTTAGGTCTGGCGAGCTCGGCGGCGGCGTTGATCGGCATCGCCGTCGGCGCCGGACTGGTCCGCGGCATCTTCACGTTGATACAGGCCACCGCCATCACCGACCGCTGGGGCGGTGAACACTACGGGCGCCTCAACGGGCTGATGTCCGCGCCGATCGTCATCGTCATGGCCTTGGCGCCGTGGGCCGGCGCCGTGCTTTCCACCTGGACCGGTACTTACGCCCACGCCTACCTCGTCCTTGGAGCGATCGCCCTGGTCGGCGCGGTGATCAGCGCAGCAACCATCCCCGCCCTCCGCACCATCACAACGATTCCGATCACTTCCTGACCGAAAGAGAACTCTCATGACGCACTACGACGCGATCGTCGTCGGGGGCGGTCAGTCCGGCTTGGCCGCAGCGCATCATCTGCGCCGCCAGCGGCTCGACACCGCAATCGTCGAAGCTGGTAGCGAACCTGTCGGATCCTGGCCGCAGTACTACGACAGCCTCACTTTGTTTTCACCAGCAAAGTACAGCTCCCTCCCCGGTTTACCGTTCGGCGGCGACGGTGACCGCTATCCCGGCCGCGACGAAGTCGTCGACTATCTCCGGCGTTACGCGAAGACTCTCGATGTGGATTTCCACGTCAACGAGCGAGCCGACACGGTCACCACCAGCGAGGGCCAGTTCACCGTCCGGACCGACAGCGGATCCATCTTCACTGCCCCTCGAATCATTGCCGCCACAGGAGGATTCGGCACTCCCCACATTCCCGCACTGAAGGGGCTCGATGCCTTCACCGGGACTGTTGTGCACGCCGCCGACTACCGCGAACCCACCACCTACACGGGGCAGAACGTCATCGTCGTCGGAGCCGGGAACTCGGCAGTACAGATCGCTGCCGAGCTCGCCGAAACAGCCGATGTGATCCTGGCCAGCCGAAAACCCGTGACATTCGCGCCGCAACGCCCTCTACGTCGCGACATGCATTTCTGGTTCAAGTACACCGGAATCGACACCCTCCCGATCGGGCATCTCCTCTCGCGGCCACCGACGTCGCCGGTGTTCGACACCGGCCGCTACCGCGCCGCGCTCACCGCCGACGCACCGCAACGCCGCGCCATGTTCACCAAACTCGAAGGAAACCAAGCCTTCTGGCCCGGCGGCACCACAACAACCGTCGACGCGGTCATCCTCGCCACCGGATACACCCCCAACCTGGACTACCTCACAGAACTAGGGGCACTCACCGACACCGGCCGTCCCCGCCACAAGAAAGGTCTGTCCACCACCCACCCCGGGCTCGGGTACGTGGGACTGGAATGGCAACGAAGCCTCTCGTCCGCGTCCCTACGTGGGGTGGGCCGCGATGCACACCATGTCGTCCGGACTCTCGGAGTCTGAAACCGACGTGATGGCATCGTCTACCGAAAGTCTCGTCTCCTCAAAGCTTCACCCACCCACATTTGCAGATGTGGTCAATGGTCAACCGCAAAGTCTGTCTACAAGCCAACCATTGGCCATCGTGCATTTTCCCGCCCAGTACCTCAAAATTCCGTCCAGGTATCCGGACATGTACAGCGCGGACGTTTTCACCCGCATGCTCACGTGATCGGCGCGTGATGCTCCCCCACGCCCGAGCGGGAGCGCGCGGCCGATGTCGACTTTCACTGCCCTCGGCTCGTCGAATGTCCTGATCACGGGGTGATCGGGCCAGCGTTCGGTCCAGTGGTCAGTGTTGATCACTGTGCAGCCCTCAATGGCGGTGTCGATGCGAGGGCGGTGTCGTCGACGGTCGCCCAGCGGAGCTGTCCGCTCTCGTCCCGGATCTCCAGGCTGCCGGTGCGTTGTTGAAATCCTTTGCCGACGGCCGCGACGTCGAGCCGAACCCCTGTCACACGCCCTCTCCCCGCCGTGAGTCCTGTGTATCCGGCCACCCGCGACGAGATCCGCAGATCCGGACCGTCCCATTGCCCTTCAGTGACAATCAACAGCGATCCCTTACTCCTCGCACGCGCGGCCACAGCCCTTCCGCGAGAGGGCGTTACAGCGCCACCAGAGAGGCCCAGGACAACCACGTCGAAACCCTCCAACAGAATTGCGGCGCAGTCGATTCCAGCATCCTTGGGCTGCGGCACGAGCGCGACCTTCGCCAAGTCGCCCCCTTGCTCGTGGAAGGCGAGAAGTCCGAGACCGGGCATTCCGATCACCGCCACGTGCCCACCGGCAGCGGTGACGGTGGCGAGTAGGCCGATCAGGACCGAGGCTGCGCCGTCGACACTGACGACGGTCCCTCGTGCCAACCCCCCGCGTGGGAGCAGATCACCGATCGGCTCCGGAACGGGAAGCATCCGGAGAGTCGATTGCGCGGTGGCCACGATCGGAGTTGGCTCACGCTCGCCTACGGGTTTGAGCATCACCGACGGAGTAGCTGGTTCGGTGCCGTCCGCGCGGGCAGGGATCGAGGCCATCTTGCGGCGTAGCTGTTCGAGCTTTTCCGCCTTGGTCAGCACTGTTGTTGCTGACGAGTGGGGCTTTTGGTTCATCGTCGCCCCGCTTTCCTGGATCCGCACGCACTTCCCGCCCACCAGGATACTCGAACACAGGTTCGATAAAAACAGAGTCGGGAGCGGTTGGGTTTTACGCCGGTCCAGCGATCGGCTCCAGCAAACTCGGATCGTTATTCCTCGGAGAGTTCACCGCGGTCGAGACTTCGTACGGTTCGAGGTGCGACTCCGGAACGGAGTTGATCATGGCCTGGACTTCACCTTTGTCGGTGAGATTCGGATCGAGCCAGTGTTCCCAGAACGATTCAGGCAGAATCAGCGGGGACCTGTCGTGTATGTGTCCCAAGGAATCTGAGGCTGGCCGAGTCAAGACTGTGCAGGTCCATACCCACTTGTTCGGATCATCTTCGGGCAGTTCAGGATCGGGCCACAACTCGTAGAGCCCGGCCATCGCGAGAATGTCGTCCTCGCCGTGAAGAAAATAGGGAACCTTCGACCCTGCTTCACTTTTCATCCACTCGTAGTATCCCGTGGCCGGGATGATGGCACGCCTTTTGGAAGCACTACTTCTGAATGAGGGCTTCTCCGTGACGCTTTCACTGCGGGCGTTGATCAGCTTGGACGCCATCTTCCGGTCTTTTGACCAAGCAGGGAGCAAGCCCCATTTGACCGTCCTGAGCTGGCGCTGGGGCTCGGCGCCGGGTTCCTCGCGTGGGGTTCGTTCGAGGATCACGCGGACGGGCTGAGTGGGTGCGACGTTGTACGACGGGGGCAGTTCGTCGCCGACAGTCTGCATCGTGTCGAAAAACGACTGCAATTCCTTACCTGAGCTTCGGTTGGCGTAGCGCCCGCACATGGCCTGACCTCCTCGTAGTCGGTTCCTATCCCATTGAACAGCGTGGGTCCTACTTCCACGCTCGCATGGCGTGTGATGATCTCAGCAAATACATCACAAGCAGGGAAAGGGGTTGTGCGATCAACGGTCCCCGGCCGGCACCTGCCGATGTCGCGTTGGCGGTCGCGTCCGCCACAGTCCTCGGTGTCACGGTCGGGGTTCTCCTTGCCGAAGTGGTGGCCGGCGTTGTGGTCGGAGCCGGCACCGCGGTTGTCTTCCGTTTCGTACTGCGCTCGATCATCACCCGAAAATGACCTTCTTTGCTGGTCAGCAGCGCGGAATAAGTTCGCGCATCGTCTCGTTGTAGAGGCTGTCGGTGTTCGGTTCTTTGCCCCGGGTACCACCCCAGAAATGCCGCTTCGAGCGGCCACTTGCCGAGAGGCGCAAGACGGGCACCGACCCTGTGAAGCCGCTGGACACCCTTTTCGGGGCCGGCGGCTTCGTCATATCCGGTGGCGATCAGTGGCGGCCGGGGAGGTCGACTGGCGGATGTGCAGTATTCGAAAGGTGCTGTATTCCGGCCGACGATGGAGACTAAATCATGCGCCAACGCAGTGAGGACCGAACTTCAGTCGACAAAGCCAACAGGGCGCTTCGGTGGCTACTGCTGGGATGGAGCGTGGGCAATGTTGCTGTGTGGTGGATCCACCTCGCCCGACGCAGCAGTCGTGAAGTCCAGGTTTCGCTGATAAAGCCCAGGACCCTTCGGTGAACGCACCTGGATTGATATGGGAGGCTTCCTCGCGTATTGCTCGCTGGCATCCCTCCTGGCCATTCTGGTTTGGTACATCCTGGCTCGTAGATGATCCCGTCGTTTACTTAGGCTGCGGAAACGGGCTCCAATACAACCACCAAATTGTCCATCAGCGAATCTTTCTGATTTGCACTGTTGCAGTGACTCAGTGACGACCCGGTACGTTGACCTCATCGGCGGTCTTGTCGTTGCGCAGCCCTCGAAAGGATGGGTGCCGAAGGCTGCCACCGGTGTACTCGCGGTATTCCACGTCGCAGACAAGGATCGGCCTCGACCAGGATGCATTGCGGGTGACCGCTCGCGGCGGCTCGATAGTGAACGGGCTGATCGGCTGATGGAGTTCGACGAGCTTGTCTCGTAGTTCGCGCCGCTGTCGATCGGTCAGACCCGTACCAACGTTTCCGATATATCTGAGGACCCTTGAATCGTCGTGAGCGCCGAGGATCAACGATCCGACTCCTCCTGCCGCACCTCCCGAGCCGGGGAGGAAGCCGCACACTACGGCCTCACAATTAGCTCTCAGAGGCGTTTTGATCCAGTCGCGAGATCGCTTGCCGGACTGATAGATCGAGGAGATGTTCTTGGCCACGATACCTTCCAGATGGTGTTTGCGCGCCACCTCGAGCATGGTCGGTCCGTCGACGTTGAGCCAGTGCGGTGGGACTTTGATGCGCGGGTGTTCGAGACTGAGATTGGCGAGCGCCTCGCGGCGCTCGAGATAGGGCAGATCGCTGGTTGATGTGCCGTCGATGTCGAGGACGTCGAACACGTAATACGAGGTCACGGCCTCGTTGCGGAGCTGTGCGGTGGGTCTGAGCACGTGCATCCGGCGTTGCAACAGGGAGAAGGACGGCACACCGTCCGGTCCGAGGGCGACGATTTCCCCGTCGAGGACGGTTTCTCGGTGTTCGAGCACCGAGCGGAGTGCATCGACGATCTCGGGGAATGATGCGCTGATGTTGTTACCGTTGCGCGACCAGAGCATCGGATGCACGGAACCTGTTGTTGCTATTGCTCTTTGGCCATCCCATTTCGATTCGAAGGCCCAGCGCTCCCCTGTCGGGGGCTGCCCGAGAGTGGCGAGCATCGGCGGCACTGGCTTTCCGGCGGTGGCGCTCATACCGTCCACTGTGCGCTGGTTTGTACTGGTTTCGGCCGGTTTTCGGAGGTTGAGACAATAGTGAAATGAGCGAGACTGCAGAACCGGATCAGACTCAGGGGTGGAGCCCGGCCCCGGACGAGGGCCAGGCCGGCACGGTGATGACGAAGGACGGTCAGTGGGCGTACCGCTACAAGGACGGTGCGGAGCTGATCATGATGAAGATGCCGGAGCGTCCAGCCTCCACGTAGGCGTGTGCAGTGGGCCCGCACCGGCCCCCTTGCCTTGCACAGGCTGGGTAGCGGGCCGCCGTTGTCTTGGACCGGCTCCGGTGACCACCTCGGTTTCGGCGAGGCGGCGAGCCTGCGGTAGATCAACACCACTTGTCTCAGCGGGTTGGCCAGTCGCTACCGCTCTCCCATAGCGGGACTTATGTCTCCACTCTGCGTGCGATCGTTCTGATTTCGCGCGGTTTGCGGGAGAGACCGCTCGACATTTACTGAGCCCTCCGATCATCAGCCGTACTTTCACGTAGCTCCATACGCAGGCACCGAGTCAGCCGATCTTCTCGTCCCGGCCGCTCAGGGTCTATCCCGTGATTGTTGTCGAGCAGATACGCGTTGGGCTCGACGACTCGGCAGGCCGGACACTGCCATCCGCTCAGTACTGCGCCCTTCTGTATCCCGCCTGCGCAATCCCACGGTGCAGTCCACATCGCCGGGATCATGCGCTCTGTCCACTCGCGAACAGCAACAACATCGCCCAGTTCAATGTCGAAAAGCGTGAGCTGCGAGTCGTTCATCGCATTTCCTGGATCAACTCTGCTCCAGGCCCGAGCACTTCGTCTTCGTCAGTCGCATCCTTAGCCCCTCGAAGGGCAACCATGAGGCCGGCAACGCCCAACAGGCATGTCATCGAGGCTCCTGCCATGAACAGAAGATCACCCACGCGAGGGACCGATTTCGCTTGCTGGCCGGATCCACGAAATCCGCGCCTCATGCTCGTCTGCGTGCAACGGAACAGAACCCGGATCATCTGGGTGAACGCCCGCCCACGCTGATTGTTCTGACACAAGATCCGCCACCGTCGCCCACGTTTCCGAGGTACAAGGCGGGTTCACAACAGCCGCTTTGGCGAGTGCTCGGCGGGTAGCTCCACTGAGGCGGAGGAGCTCTGTGCCGCAAATCCCTCGATCCCAGATGTACCGAGCGAGTTTGATGGAATCGGCATATTTCGCGGCCTCCGCGTACGAGGTATGGGTGAAGTCCACGTGGGTGGTCACGGCTGCACCCGCGGGTAGCGACGGCGCCGCTCCGAGGCGGTCAACCCACCCCAGACACCGAAACGCTCGTCGTTCGCCAATGCGAATGCCAAGCAGTCGACACGAACCTCGCATCCTGCGCAGACCCGTTTCGCCGGCCGGACAGCTTCTCCGGGTTCCGGAAAGAATGCTTCGGGATCAGTACGTTGGCACACAGCTCGCTCCTGCCAATCGACATTCCCAGCGATATCGCCTGGGTGAATCTCGGTGATGGTCATCGAAACCACATCTCCTCTACACATCGGCCTCTCGGATTGATGGGCGAACGGTAGCGAGGGACCTGGACTGCGTGAACCGGAGCGGACGGCCGGCCACCCTTTTCGACTTTCACATCGTGGACGCGAAGCGGCGTCCTACCAGATCAGTACACTTCTGTGTACTGCAAAACGACCGGTAGATTTCTAAGCGTTCGCGCCCGGACATGCGATCCTCTGACGCCGGCAACCCTTGTCCGGCGGCCCACAACCGACCGATGGGATACACGTGCCGACTCCAACTTCTTCCGCGCCTGGCCCAGTCATGACACGGCTCGCAACAGCGTTGTTCAGGAATGCACAAAGCGCCGGCCGAAACTTCAGGGATGGAGAACGTCACAACATCCGCCAGGGTGAAGAAGGAACTACCGAGCGGATCTTGTTGAACCTCGCGAAGACCATTCCCGAACTCCACGTCGGAGCCTTCAGCCACAGAGAGGAATCCCGCTACGGGGCGGACTGGGAATGGTGGATTTCGGACGGATCGAATAAATGGTTTCAGCTCGTCATCCAAGCCAAGAAGCTTCAAACGCCGAAGGCGCATCCGGCCGGGAAGTACAAGATCAAGCACAAAATTCGATCCTCCGGCATGCAGCAGATCGACCTACTCGACCTCTACGCCCGCAAGAGCGGAGCGCAGAGTCTTTATGCGCTCTACAACCCTGCGGCTCGCGGCGTCCGGTACAGCGATCACAGATGCTGCCTCGGTCCCTCCGGTGACCGAATCACTGCTGTCAGCGCAGATGTATTTCTCAAGCGGTTCCCACGTACCAAGGGGCTAATCGATGATGTCCCCCTAGCCGCGATCCGTGAGTACGCGCTCCCCTGGTCGTGCCTGGCAAACGACCGTGTCGCCACACACGACGTGCCACCGCCACCAGGGCCTTCCCCGCTGACCTTCATGCAATTTGCTCAGTGGACAGTTATGCAAGATGCCAACAGAGACTCGCTTGGCACGTTCGATTCGACCAGCGCGGCATATTCATTGCTCGTCAACTCCGTGACAATGAAAGCCCTTGCACAAAGCCAGGACTGGTTCACGCGGAACTATCGCCACTACCTCGACGACTGGATGGGCGTAGAGAGACCTGGGCAGCCCGAAGAATGGAAGGACGCGCAGAAGATTGCCATATCTCGGCACGAATCTTCCGACGAGCTTTTCGCGCAACAGCGAATCAGGATTTTCGACCGCGCTGAACTCCCTGCCTACGTCTCCGCTGTCCTCAGCAACGAACCGATCCCCGAGGACGTCCGGCACCCCTTCTCCGAGATCGATGCCGCCCCCAAGCAGATCCTCACGCTCATCGCACCACCCAGGGTCCAGCCGGTCGAGCCCCCCGGTGAGCCGCAAAATTTGACGAATACGACCTGTTACCCGTTTCGAGTAACAAGCCACCAGTCCCCCTTCCAATACCGCTACCTCGGCAGGTGAAGTTCGCGCATTCGCGTCGGGTGCATGTACGGCGGACGAACACCAGCCAACCCGAACCCCGAGGTGACCGGCGCATCTCGCGAGGCCACACATGATGCCGGTGTCGTGCGTCCCAGCGTCCCGTCAGCGTGCTCGTGCGAGAACTCCCACAGATCCTCACCTGCACGGTTCTCGAACTCCCACCGCAAAACGCGACCCTCACCGTGCGCGCGTTTCTTCCCAATCACATCGAGACCGGACACTATCGCCGCGACGGCCGTCAGGTCACCCACACCGCGCCAGGTGACAGTTCGGGAATTGGTGATCATCAACGGCATGTACCTCGCCCGGTAGCGGCCTTGCCGGTCCGAGATCACTGCCGGCACGCTCGACGCGAGTTCCTCGAGCCCTCGGTGATCAGTTCTGCTCGCCCAGTGCCGCACCACCGGATCTCCGGCCGGGTCTTCGGGGAACGAACACGTCGCGCACCAATGCCAGTCCGCGCCCGCCAGAGTGCAGCGCGCGAGAGGCAATTCGAGATCCGGCGGGGTCTTCTCCGGCGAGAGCGCCGGCACGTATTCGCCGCGGTCGAGGGCGCCTGCTTTGTGGTCGGCCCACAGCTCCGCGGCGAGGATGCCGTCCAAGGCGATCCCCCAGGGGCTTGCATGTGCCAACCCTGTCGAGAGATGGGCCCTGACCAGGAAGGGAGCGAAGGCGGTGTCTGCGTTCATGTCAGCCACCCCAATGCCTCGATCACGTCTTCTCGAAGCGGTTCCAGTTCCGCTCGCCAGTCCGCGACCTGCGGGCCGGGGCCGGTCAACACGGTCAGCTCCGACTCGGCGCGGACTCTGCCGTGCCCGATCGCGCTGCGCCCACCCAGGAAGCCGTCTCGCGAAAATCGTTCCCACACGTCACTGAAGAAGGCGATGTCGCGGTCGGTTGCCCGGTCCAGCCTCAGGAATGTTTCGAAATGTGTTCCTGCGGGCAGCGTCTCGACCTCGAAGCGCATCAACATCGACGTCTGGTGCGCCGAAGTTCCCGAACCGGGCACGGTGTCGGCATCGAAGGGCGCAGGGAAAGACTTGGTTCCGGCGTCGTCGAAGCGGCTGTAACTTTCCAGGGACATGAGCTCGAACTGCGACATGAGCACTCCCGGGTAGGGCCTGCTCATGATCGATTCTGTTTCCTTCACTCGGGGAACGACTTTGCCGACTTTGAGACATCCGTCGATCGGCGGCGCACCGCCTCCGTTTCCTCCGAACAGACTGATCGGCGGGACCAACTCGCGCAGGCGCTGACGCCGGCGGCCGGTCAGTGAGTCGCCGGCGACTTTGCTCAGGTTGCCGCCGTTGCGCAGTGCGTGCGCCGCGGAGAGAGGTATCTGTCTTTCGTAGCCGATCACATCGCGGAACAACTCCTCGGCGGTGCGTCGCAATGCTCCCCGCAGCGAGTTCCCCGACACGACCGGTACCAGCACTTTCCTCCCGTCGGGCTGCAGGATCGGTTCGCGGCGAAACAGTGTCGTCGTCGTTTCCGACTCCTCGCCTTTCTGCGAGATCGACGACAGGGCAGTCAGTTCGACATCCCATCTCACGGTCGAACGCATCAGCTGACCTTCCTCGCGGCGCGGGCAGCGGCAACTGATTCGGCCACGATGCGGGTGCGCAGGACATAGGCCGTGGGACGCTCCCGCAGCAGTGTCAGGACCGGCTCCGATTCGGCGCGCAGAAGAGCTGCCAACTCCAGCCGTTCGTCGGTTGTTCGCGGCTCGGATTCGAGCGAACGTGAGACAACCGACCACCAACGATCGAGGTCGGCTCCTCCGACATAAGTGGCAACGCGGACTCGGTTCGGCAAATGCTGCGTCCAGTACGTCGCCCGGCGCCGGCCCACCCACGAATCCCAGTCCACGCCGTAGTGCAACAGCAACAGCAGCCGCTCGGCCACGTTCTCCACACCGTGCAGCTGCGGGAGGCCTGCGGGAGCGGCAGCGAGCCAGCGGTCGGTCGGCGTCGTCATGCGTGCGCCTTGCTGCGAGGCGGTTTGGTGGCCAACAGCGCCAACGTCCACCATCGGTCGACGTGGCGGTACGCGGACAAGTGATCCCAGTCCTCGAAGATCGCCGGCCACCGACGCGCCGGTACTGTGCGAAGCACTGCATACGGGGCTGCGCTCTCGCCGAGCATGCGTTCGCCGAAGCCGTGAGAGCGCAGTCGGCGCATCGCGGCAGCTGCTGCGACATCCCGATCCGACCACGGCAAGCAGGTGTCTTCGACAGCAACGCCGCCCCACCGGGCGTGCGGCAGGATGTGTTTGCGGGCCGGGCGACGCAACGGCACCACCAGCGCGATCTCCGACGTCAACGGTGCCGACAAGGTCCGGGCCAGGCGCGGCTGCGTCAGTTCGGTCATCGCCGGCGCGGTGGTGATCAGATGCATTCGGGTTCGCAGCTCCGGCGTCTGATACGCCCACCGGCACGGTGCGCAGAGACCTTTCTCGGTCGGAGCCTTCCACGAGTCGAATGCGGTGAAGGTTCGCGAGATCGCCGACCGCGCGGGCTCGATCGGTGTGTCGGCCTTCGCGCAGCGCGCACACCGCCCCCTCTGCAGTGAGTCCTTCTCAGATGAACGATTCGTCGATGCGAACGCCGCCTCTACGACCTCCACGCACGAGGTCACCTCCTGTAGTTTTTCTTTCATCACGCTCGTCCTCCTGTGCAGGTGCCCCGAGTCGGATCGGCTTCGAGGCCTTACATACACAGGAAGATCCGCCCCAAGGGCCGCGTGTGACAACAACGCCAGAAATACTCATCGAGCACCCAGGGAAGCGGCAGAGATATGAGTGGCACCCCTCGCGCGGACGGGCTCGATCTGACCACACTGCGCGCACTGCGGCGCCCACGTCCCAACCTGGCCGCGATCAAAGAGCGCATCGAGGAACACCTCGACAATCACGACGGATATCTCGCCTTCTCCGGCGGCAAAGATTCACTCGTCGCCCTGCACCTGACCACAGCGGTCGAGCCGAACATTCCTGTCGTCTTCTTCGATTCAGGGCTCGAATACCCACAGACCTACGAGTACATCGCCGACCTCGCCGACGCATGGAACCTCAATCTCGAAGTGCACCGAGCCGACCCACCCCTGCTGACCGTCCTCGCGGACTCCGGCGAATGGGATCACCACCTGCCCACACGAGCGACGACGCGAGCGCTCCGCGACATTCTCATCGGAGCACCCTCACGCGCGGCACATCAGACTCACGGATCGGGCGAGATCTGGGGTGTACGTGCCGACGAATCAGCGAAAGGGACCGGACGCTGGTCGATGTACTACAACGCTCTCCGCGTCCGAGTTACCGAAGAATGCGTCGACTGCTGCACCACAGCAGCGCAGCAGCGACTCACACATGGCGGCGCCCTCGACCGAGCCGATGGCACACACGTTTTCGGGCCGGTCTGGGACTGGAGTAGCGAGGACATCTGGTCGCACATCGCCGCGCACGACCTTCCCGTCAACCCCGTCTACGACAAGCTCCGCCGCCTCGGCACGCCCGAGCAGCATCTACGGGTCTCACACATCCTTGACGGAGCGTTCCTCGAGCGCGGCCGCATCACCAGACTCAGACGCGGATGGCCGGCGCTTTTCGAAGAGCTAGCACGAGTCCTCCCTCGGATCCGTGAATTCGTCTGACCTCGAACCACATACGATCGAAGACAGGCCTGTCTTCAGCAGTATTGGGCTGCGCCCAAACAGTTTTCACCTGTCGAGAGGGAAGCTCCACGAATCCCTCAGCGATTTAGTTGTAATGGACCTCGACACCGGAGGCCGCCAGCGTCGCATAAACCAGGGCGTGCGTCGCAAAAACATTCGCTCGATCCACGTCCTTTTCGATCGCGTTGTCCGATAGTTCGGAGTAGTGCAAAGCTCGGATAGCCCACGTCGTCGAATCCTTGACTGTAGCCATGAGATTGCGCTCCTAAAATTGGTGGGTTCGTGTTGACCCGCTAAACCTTTCACACATGTGCAGCCGTCCGCGACCCCAGTTTGCAACTAGGCGTTGCCCTCTCACTACGGAGACAAAAACAGCAGCAGGTCGCCACCTCGACCAATCTCGTGGGGAATCTTCCCTCACAAGATCAGGACCGCCGATTGTGCTGCGGTCTAGGTCGGTGTGGCGACCTGCTGCTCGTCGCACATTCGAGATTAGCCGAGGGCTACGACACACCGATCAGAAAGGGTGCGACGGCGGGCTGCTTTCTCACGCTTTTGCGGCGCAGCGACGAGTCCCGATGTAGACGGACCCGGGGGTACACGTGGTGTGCGTTTTTTAGGCCGAGCTGTCGTGCGCGGGATTCTGTTCGGACGTTTGGGGTGCATTCGCGGCGGCCGTGTTTTCTGCCGGCGCCGACGAGGATCGCTTACTCGACGCTGCGGCCTTCTTCTTTTTCGGTGCGCTGTATCCCATAGCGGCGAGTTCCTTGACGGTCCACCCGCCCGCGAGCGCGCGTTCATGGGCGAGGCGGATCGTGTCCTCTGCCTCAACCCGTGCCGCGTCGATGGCAGCAAGCTCAGCTTCCGCCTCGCCGATGGCACCGACGAGAGCGACTCTCGTTGCAATCGCCTCCTGCGCCAACGATTCTGCGGCCTTGCGTGCTGTCTCCAGCGCCTTCTTGTGGCTTGACGGCGTTGTCGCGGTCATGGCAGTGGTATCTCCTTCACTCGAGGTTGTGCTCGCATCAATCTCAGCGGTGCTCTGTTGAGGTTCTCCGCTGTCGTTACGCAAATCGTAGTGGCCTGCGGCTGTGCTGTCGGGTGCGCCGTCCGTCACTGGGCGTATTCAACCGGTCGTCGCAACAGTGTGTTGTTGTGCAGATCGTAGCAATTCTTCGAATACCTCCGCGGGGGTGCGCCAATCAAGGATTCCTCGGGGGCGGTTGTTGATCACGTTCGCCACTGCGGTGATCTCCGCGGAATTCCATCGGGAAAGGTCGGTCCCCTTCGGAAAATACTGGCGTAGCAAACCGTTGAGATGCTCATTGCTGCCTCGCTGCCATGGGCTCTTGGCATCAGCGAAATATACTGGGACACCGGTCTGTTCGGTGAAGAGTGCGTGAGCTGAGAGTTCCTTGCCTCGATCCCATGTCAAAGACCGCCTGAGGGTTTTCGGTAGAGGGGTGACGGCCTTGGCCAGGGCGTCTTTCATGGTCAAGGCGCCGTAACCGGCCAGTGCTGGGCCGTTTTTCCTCGGGGGAATCATCCCGTATCCTTTTTGGCGAGGGAGATGGACGAGCACCGCGTAGCGGGAGGTGCGCTCGATCAATGTCGCTACCGCAGAACGCTTCAGTCCGATGATTAAGTCGCCCTCCCAGTGGCCGGCGAGTTTACGATCAGCGACCTCTTTCGGACGTTTAGCCAGCACGGTGTCTGCAGTGACATGAGCCCACGTTTGCTGGCGTGCACGCGATCTGGGCATTCGTTTGGTCCTGCCTCGCCGTAGATGCCAGGATTGCATTCGCTCCAACCCGCCACGGCTTTCGATGTAAAGAGCCTGGTAAATCGCCTCGGCTGAGATCCTCATCGATTCGTCATCGGGGAAATCGAGCGGCAGCCGTTTCGAGATCTGCTCGGGGCTCCACCCCGTCACCCACGCCCGATCTCCGCGATGGGGTTTGTTCTTCCCATCCCAAGACGGACCGTCAGGACCTACGACTTTCCCTGTGGTGGTGTGGACCTCACCGCTGAGCCTGTCCTGCACGTACTCACGCAATCGACCGTTGATGACCATTTTGGCGACCCTGGGCCTGCGAGCACGACGCTCGGCATGCCATTGAGCTGTCGATGCTTTGTACTCGAGTCGGTAGGTTCGCGTTGACGCGTTCCTGCGCAGCTCCCGCGAGATCGTCGACGGGCTGCGGCCCAGACGGCGAGCAATTTGTCGGACTCCTTCGCCTTGCGCACGCCAAAGCGCGATGTCCTCACGCTCGGACGAGGAGATGTACCGTCCAGAAACACTAGGGGGCAGTTGCGGATTCACTCCACCAGCATGCTTGAACCAACGATGAGCGACCGGCTCTGACACTCCGGCGGTAATCCCCGCGTCAACGGTTTTCGCTCCACCGGCGATCGCGATCCAGAAGCGAACCCGGTCTTCACGCCAGGCTATTGTCGGTCGCCCTGGTGAAGCGATCTGTCCTCGATATTCCCGGACTCGTTTCTGCCTCTCGATGGCTCTCATCGAACACCTCTATCGGGTAGGTGTTGCGACGACCGGTTGAATACGCCCTGTCATCCCCTCCCACTGTGAGTGAGCGCAGACGCCGCTGCAGGCCCCCACTGAATCAATAGCGTCGTCAGCGCCGCCGGGATCAGGGCGGCGGCCCCGACACCACTGAGCGTCGAAACACTGCGACCTGGCCGCTCGGCCCGGCAGTTACTCACAGTGGAAGATAGGTCCGTCATCAGAGGAACCTGGCCGGGATCATGTCCGAACGGACTGCGCTGATCTGCACCAATTGACCGGTCTGAGGTGCCTCGATCATCTTGCCCTCGCCGAGATAGATCGCGACATGATTGGCGCCGTCAGCCTGCCAATTCCCGAACAGCAGGTCACCCGGCTGTGCCTGGCTCATCGGAATCTGGTGTCCGGCGCGGAACTGCTCCTGCGACGTCCGAGGCAGCACCTTGGTTCCGCCGCTTCCGATGAAGTACGCGAAGCGGCTCAGTCCGGAGCAGTCGTAACCGGCGATCGGGCCGCCCGTTCCATCACCCATCGACGGACCGGTCAACAAACCGCCGCCCCACTGGTAGGGAAGCCCGAGTGCCCGCATCGCAGCTTCGATGACAGCGCGAGCGAACTCAACATTGCGAGGAAGGTTGGGATCGAACTTCAGATCCGGCACCGCCGACGGTGCGAACAGGCCTGTGAGCGAGGGTATCCCGGCAGCGTTAGATGGTTGTGCGCTGAACACGGAGGGCAGAAGCGCAGGCCCTCCGGCAGGTGTCGTGTCATTTGCCGATGCGTCTTCGACAGCGGATCCGTTCGGCGCCGAGCCGGCCGGCGGAACCGAGTCCGGTCCGGGAGCAGGAAGGGCGACGTCGGGGATCAGAGCCTGTGCCTGCGGCGGGAGGATCTCTTGTATCTGCGCCGCAGCGTCTTTCAGTTCCGGGGGTAGCGCACTTTCCGCCTCGGACTGCCACGCAGGAGGAATCTGCTCCTGCAGCTGCGTCAGGGCAGTTGTTGCCTGGTCCAGGTACGGCTGCGGATCTGGAATGAACTGGGAGGCAGCCGGTGCCTGTTCCTCGACTACCGAGGTGATGGTGTCGGTGATGACTGGCTCTACGCCAGCTCCCTGCGCTGCCGATGCGCCGGCTACTGCGACGCCGACGATGAGTGATGCGATGTCCATGATGTCTTCCTTTGCCGGATGTTGGTGCGGCCGAGGGGAACAACTGTCTCGATGACCGCGGGGACTTTCAGTGCGATCCGGACAGTAGAGACGGACCTGGACAGCTCAGGTGCCTGCAAGCAATCGACGAACATAAGACCAAGGTCAACGACCTTCCCTGGCGAGCGCTCCGACGGCTCTTTTTCTTTCACCCGAGTAACTCGTACCCGAGCCGGAGGTCCTCGTCGGAGACAACGATGAGGTCATCGTCGTGTGTGCGCACCAGCCATTGCCCACACGAGAGCGGTATCCAGTGCCCCTCGGAATAGACGGCAGCGAATGCACCGACGTCGACGAATCGCGCGTAAGTGAGAGAGCCGAGTTGCTCCCACACATCAGGGTCATCGGCGAGAGACACCAACCGGTATGCACCAATCGCCTTGTCGGGAGTCGAGAGATCCTTCCACGCGAATTCCGTGAGTTCGTCGAGCGTGGTGTTACCGGGAATCGCATGAATCGAGTGAGACACAGGAGCCTTCACCCCATCAACGGCACCTAGTGGCCGAATTTCAGTGATGCTCATGGAGTCCCTCCCTCGGATTCTCGAGGCCACGTCTGCGCCCTCACTGCAGCGCAATTCGAGCAGTAGTTCTCGTCGACGGAATGTGTCCACCCTGGCTCGATCGCGGATCTCACGACACTGCACGATGACAAGTAGTTCGCCGGAACTTCTCGAGTAGTTCCACACGCATCACAGTTCACGGTGATCGACATCGTCAATTGTCAACTCCCGGATTCACCAGATCTCCGCCAGTTGCCCCCACTGTCATGGTCTCTGGCTCCGGAGCAATGATGGTGACAGGAACTGCGCCGCGGATCCGCTCCTCAAATCTCAGGCAGAGCCGCGCGTACACCACCAACCCTGTTTCCGAGTTCGTCATAGTGCCACTGATCCACCGTTCGTCGATCCCGTCGATGATCTGTCTCAACGTCGGCCGACGTTCCCATTCTGCTTCGCGGGCGTACCGGTTGATCGCCGCGGCAATACGTTTAGGTTCGACGCCATGTCCGTAGATGCACACCGGTATCGCTGGATGAAAGTCGGGTGGAACGAGGAACCACTCTCTGAAAAGCCCGCGCAGCCTGCCCAGTGGGGTAATGGTGATTCGCACTCCGTAGTAGTGCTCACTGAAATTCTCGGGGCCGACTGGACTGAGGACATGCGTGCCCAGTTTCGCCTGACTCGTAGCGTGTCTTCCATGCTTAGCGATTTTCTCGACCACTTTCCCTCACTTCCGTTCTCTCACTTGCCTCGAAGCGGCCGGCGCAGTCTTCGAGGTCTGCAATCGTCTGCCACGCGTGCTCCCAATCCCCACCTTCGTGAGGGTCCAGTACTTCCACGGCGTTTCGTAGGGCTAGTGCAGCGACACTGAACGCTGACACTGCGGTACGGGCAACCGGCGAGTTGACGAGATCCCTGTACGGGATGTTCTGTCGCAGACGGCACCGGCGGCACAGGCGTCCGGCGATATCCGAGTCCAGCCCATCGTGGTACCAGTCCGGCGTGACGCACCGGCAGTGCGTCTTCACTTCTTCTGTAACGGCTGGCAGGGAGTTCGGGCAGGGTTTGTTGGTTCCGCCGCCGCCGGCCGGGTAGCGCTCGTGAATCGTGTTGTGAGACCCATTCAGTCCGAAGCAGATCGGGCACCGTGTTACCGCCTTCGCATTCGTCTCCTCTTCCGCAGGTTCGGCAGGGGCGGAACCATCTGAACCGCCGACATTGTCGGCGGTTGCCGTACCGATATCGGGACGCGCCTTGGCGGGTTCGGTTGCCAGGAACCGGGCGAGCAGACTGTGGGCGGCTTCTCGGCTGGCGATGTTGCCGTACTGAAGCGCGCAATTCGACACCTGTCGTATCTCTTCCGCCTCTTCAGTGGTGATGCGCCGGTGACCGTTGAGCTGTAGCCAGTAGAAGACAGCTTTCCCTGCTGCCAGGAAGAACTCGTCGGGCTCTGAGCCGTAGGGGACACCTTCACTGGCTTCGATCGCGACTCTTCCGATGTCGATCGCGAGTTCGTCTGCGGCTGTGAGGTTATCGGCGTCGAAACCTGTTGCCGGTTCCGCTGCGGGGGTGAGGGATCCGTTGCCGTGCTGGTGCGCGGTGGCGTCGGATGGGGTGGCAGTCATCTGTGGTGTCCCCTTTCGATGTGGGCCTTGTTCGTTCGCCTCACGTCAGCGGCAGCTGTCACCTTGTGGGTGTGTGGATGCAGCGACGTCGAGGAGTTCGACACGGCCGTGGTTGTGGTGCTGTGAAGGATCGCGAGCGTGGCACGGATATCGCGGGCTGCGGCGGCGAGGTGGGTGGTGATGTCCTGATTGTCGGCTTCGGCGGCGAGGAACAGTTCCAGCGCTTCTGGGTACGTTCTCGGGCCGGTGTAGAGCCCTCGGAGTTCTTCGCGTGCATCAGCTATCCCGGCGAGGGCATCGTCGAGGGCCGCGAGCATTGCTCGGAGTCGCCGTTCGGCCGGGTCGGGGAAAACTTGTGCGGCGCGGTATGTCTGAGTCATGAGCGGGATTCTCCTGTCGTGTCATGTCGCGTTTCGAGGACCGTTCGTACGTGTCAGGGGGCGGAATCGGTCCCGGGGGGTATGCCGATCGGTGGGCGGGAGGACCGCGACGATGTGGCTCTCTACCGACCGCCGGCGGCTCACTTGGATGTCTCCGGCGATCAGCTCGCGCATCCGATCTGCGATGTCGCTGTCGTCTTCGTAACCGCTGCAGAAGATTCTGTCGTCCGGGCCGCGTACGCCGCGCTCGGTGTCGAGGATCGTGTAGTACGGGACCCTGCGGAGGTTGAAGGGGCTGGTAAGGATCGCGAACCTGCCATCGCCGGATGTTGCTCGCACCCTCCACCATCGCCGGGACTCCGCGAATTGCACGCGGTGCCCCATTTCGAGCGCGGTTGCAGCGACCGAGAGTGATGAGCAGGGTGCGATTCGGTCGCCAACACTCGATTCATTGCTCACGACTGCGCCTCAGAGGACGTAGTGGGTAGGACATCAGGTGGAAGGGCGGCGAGTGCGGCGTGGATCTGTGCGGCGCGTTGGAGGGTGCCGCGGATGCCTTCGGGGTACGCAAATCCACGGGCGTCAAACGGGTCGGGTTGCAACGCAAGGATGGACACGCGCTCGGCGAGCGCGGCGTGCTCACTGCAGGTAAGGGATTTGAAGCGGCCCGGCGCCGGAATATCCCGCAGGGCGGATTCGAGGTGCAGCCAGGTTTCTTGGTTCGAATCCGCGGCGCCCTGTGTGTCTGTGCTGTCGATGCTCGTCATGGCTGAATTCCTTTTTTCCGAGAGGTTGGGATCGTTTCGTGACGGAGATTTCGAGATTGAAGCCGAACAACATCGAGAGTCCGTAAAAGTCGAATGCAGGACACCCGTTGCGCCTTGGGTTCAGGCGATAGGACCGGTGGTGAAGGTCAGGATCTCGGACAAACGGCCGGAGAACACGAGGTAGATGATGATTCCCAGTGCTACCGCACTGACCAGAACCGGGATGAAGGAGCCGAGTCGGATCTCCCCGGTCGACGGCTCCACTGATGCCGTTGCCGACGGCCACGCCGACTGTGATCAACGCGAAGAAGCCGAGAAAGTAGAGCCAGGCGCCGGTCACCACGCCTCCCGTGAGTGCGGCGCCTGCGGCGAAACCTATCGTCGCGATTGCCCGACTGAGGCGGGTTCGTCGTCTGCTTTCAAGGATTTCGTTCGACAAGCGGATGTGATCATCACCATCGGTAGAACTCATCTACTTCTCCTCATTTCTGTGCGCAGGCGGTGCGCGCCGCGCCGGCATCGGCGGAAGTGATCATCAGGTGATATTTCGCGGCCACGGTGAGATATTTGATGGCGTAGTCACAGTGGAATGCAGCGTTGGGGGGAAGCCAGGTGTCGAGGCCTTGATCTGACTTCGATTGGTTTGCTTTGCCTTGGGAGGCAAGCAAGTTGACGTCCGTGTCGTTGGCGAAGTTCACCCTTTGCTGCGGAGTCCAATTCGCTGCCCCCGCATCCCAGGCTCTCGAAAGTGCCACGACATGGTCGATCTGAATAGCCGAAGGATTGGACGTGGAGAACGCGATATCGGTTCCGGTGTACGGGTCGTGAAGCGTGCCGGCGATGACTTTGCAGTCGCGCGTTCCGGGTTTGAATGCGACATCTACAAGTTGAAGTTTCAGGACGTCATTGCGTGTGTCACAACCATTTCTGGCCAGAGGACCGTCGTACTTGTCGGTCCATGCGGTTCCGAAAACGCACCTTTCGCCTGTGCCGCAACCCCTTTCGTAACCAGGGATATTCGGCAACTTGTCGACGACAGTCACCGATCCGAGCAATTCGTCGAGGCGAGGTGTCGACTCGCCGGCCACTTCTGCGACCACGAGAGGTGCAGCAGGTGCACTCGTCTCCATTCCCGTCCAGGGGCCTCCCTGAGCAACCGCTGCGCACCCCGAGACCACGGTCATAAGAAGCCCCGCAGCGGCAACACACGTGGCGACCTTGCGCCTCATCATCATTCTTTCGTCTCTGCTGATGGCCACATCAATTCGGCGGCGTTAGGTGCGACGGATGAAAGACTGACTCTGCGGGCGAAATTCACGGCCACCTCGCTCGGATCCGCAGAAGGAACAAACGCGGGGTATTCGTCGAGCATCACGATCAGTCGACCGCTGTCTTCGTCACCTTGAGTTTCGGAGCTGTCCTGCTTTTCCTTTTCGGCCGCGTTTCGTGCTGCGGCGGCAGCTTCCCTGGCTCGTGCGGCGAGCGTGACGACAGTTGTATCGGGGGGTTCGATCGGCGTGGTCATGGTCTCCCTTTCCTGGCGAGCCGATGCGGTGCGTCCGGCATCGCCGCACGCTAACTCCGGACCTGGACTGGATGACGCCGTGCACGCACCTCCGTACAGAACCTGCAGCTCAGGCTCCTTTCATTTCGCCGTCAGCCCGGGAAATTCAGCCGGCGCTCGGGTGCACAAGTTTCAAGAGGCTGCCCCGATTCGGCACCGGCGAATGACAGGACTGGCCGAGTTGGTCGATCGCGTGAGGTAGTGTCGGCGGCACTGAGAATGCACCGGGTGAGTCGGGGGCACACCATGTGGTGGCCTCCGACTTTTCTTTTGTGTGCGTCCTTCAGTTCTCTTGCGCGCCGATATCGCGGACTGCGTCACCGGCTTTGTCGGGGCCAGCTTCTTCCGCTCGGCGGGTGTCGACGACTCGGAACTGTGCCGGGATCCCGAGAATGTCAGGATGAAATGTCAGGTCCGGCCGGCGACGGCGCGCCGTCTGGTCTTTGCTCATCGTTGTTCTCCTTCGGGTCTGTGATCGGTCAGTTGCACGATCAGGCGCTCGCCAGGTTGTTGTCCAGGTCGCTCGTACGGCGCGAAATGTGCACCCACCACGTCCAATTGGATTCCTCTCGGAAGCAAATGATGTGAGTTGTTCATCCGTGAAGACTGCCCGTAGTACATCCCCCGCTCTGTCGAGATCTCGAAGACGACATCTGTCGGGCGAGTGGTGGAATCGAGCTCGTGCAGCGAGTGCGTCGCTGCAGTGAACCGGTCGAAGGAAAGCACCGTGCCGGGTTGAAGCGTGGCAGGCAAGTCCGCCGGGTTGACCACAGCATTGGGAACGCTGACAGAGGTGTAGACGAGATGTCCGCGGCCGGATTCACGTTCGTACCGTTGAATAGCGCGGTCGACACGCTGCACCTGCTTACGCCTGCCGTCGTCGAGTTCAACGGCATCGCCGGCAACCGCAGACAGCGCGTTGTTCGTTTCCTTCCAGACGTTCGGATCCGACGTCAACGCCGACAGTGCGTTGTACTGCGCCTGCGGCATCGAATCGAGCACCTCCCGTTTGGTGGCAGAGCGTGCGTTTTTCTGCCGCGCGGACAGCGAGCGACGTAGTTCGATCGCCGCCGGCAGCTCTCGGCGCAACCTTTGGTTCTCGATCGGTGCCGGCGTCGGGCGTGGATAGGCCCGGTTGAGGTCTCGACTTGCGCGGGTGAGGCCGGGCAAGTTCTCTGTCGCATGGTCGAGTTCGCGTGCTCCGCTGCGAATGTCGCCGCGAGTGCTGTACGCGTGTTCCGAAATCAAGGCACCTTCTTTGCGGGTGGCGATGTCGCTCTCTCCCCGATCTGGGTCGAAGACGCCGTTACCGCGGTCCGGGCTGATCCTGTCGTGACTTCTCCCCATCAGTCCCGCTCCTCGAATTCGTAGAGCTCTCCGCGTAGCTCCGCCAACGCGGACTCTCGGGCGCGCCGAAGGTCTGTGAGGTCGGTCGCCAACTGACCTATCGCCGAAGCCGCCACATCATCGCCGGCCGAGTTGACCAGAAGGCCCTCGATGGTCCGGTCCCCGTCGTGAATCCTGTCGAGAGATTCGCCGGCAGTGATCGATTCCTGCAGCTCGAGCAGATGGCGACGATAGCTCCACAGCGCAGCTACACGTGTGAGCAGCGAACGCTCGACGCGCCCCAGCCACCGGCTGCTCACCAGGTGAGCTTCCCTCGCTGCGAGGGCTTGCGGGCTGCTACCCGCCGCCGGGGTTCCCAAAGTTGCTCGCACTGTGGCGAGTTCACCGGCATGCGCAAGAATTTCGGCGAGTTGCTCGTCGAGATTCAGGCGTATGCGACCTATGTCGAGATCCTCGCTTTCCCAGACAGGAACGGTGCGGATCTCGTCGACGAGTGCCGATGCCGCCAACGCCAACCGCAGCTCGACATGCGCTCCGCCCGCTGAGATCAACGTCTGCAGAGCTGTCACAGCGACGCCGATCTCGGTTTTGTCCTCCTCACTCAGGCGGAGTGGATCGCGGCGGGTCCACCACCACAACCCCACCGCCTCTATCCCTGCGGCGAGACCAATGCAGACCAGTAGTGCGACGAATGGGTTCGCCGGCGCAGTCACGCCCGCAAGAACCGGGACGAGTCCGATCAGAACTGGCGCGAGAAGAGCGAGCGGAATCTTCACCTCCTCACCGCCGGCGGTGCGACCGGTATGTACCGTCGTGCGCCACACATCGCGCCGAGGGTAGTAGTCGAGCGACGAATTGCCTTCCCATCCAGGCTCGTCAGCACTCCACGTCTGCTCACGCCTGAGCCCGACTATCTCCGCCACGCGCTCGCTGAGCATCTTCTCCCACAACCGGTCGAGCGCGCACAAGAATTCGTCGCTCTCCGGGTCCACGTCGATGTCGGCGATCATGGACCGCACTGCGGTTGCTGCACTGTCTACGCTCACGTCACGCTCCGACCAGATCCGTTGTAGGTGAATGCTCCCGGTGATAGGTCTGCGCACGGACAAGTAACCGATCGAGCGCTTCTCCGACGACCTGCGGTTGCTCCAGACCCACCATGTGCCGGCCACCGGCGACGGCAACGAGTTCGGCGTTGGGCAGAAGCGCAGCCAGCTGCTGTGAATGCAGGATCGGAGTGACCCGATCTCTGGTTCCGCACATGATCGATACCGGGATGCGCCCCAGCGCTCCCACCGCGGCAGACGCGTCGTAGAGACGCAGGTCCCGCAAGAATGCCGCCACCGTCGCAATCGGTGTCGCGTGGACCATCTCGTACGACGTCGCTGCCGCCCGCAGGCCCGAGCTCGGAGCCATGGGACAGGTCGCGCCGATGACGGGCGTCAGCAGCCGCCGCGAGAGACTCCAGCTGCGCCCGACCAATCTCGGTGCACGCGCGCACGCACCGCCGAGCAGTGAGACTGCCGGGGTATTCAACGCACGCCCGATTCCGGCGCCCGCGACGTTACTCAAGGCGGTCGAGATCAACCCCACGCCGACCACACGAGATGTCGAATCGGCGTGTTGTGCGAGGTACGACAACACCGCCATACCGCCCATCGAATGACCTACGAGGACAACGGGTCCGGTGGGCGCTACCACCCGAATGATTTCCTCGACGTCTCGCCCGAGCTGGCTGATCGTGTAAGTGCCGGCATCGGCACCCCCTGAGCCACCGTGACCTCGGTGATCGAAGAACACCAACCTCGCCCGCTCACCCCACTGCCTACTCACAGAGCGTTGCTGAGGCGCCCAAGCACCGGCGTGTAGGCAGAAGCCGTGCACGAAGACCACCGTCAGCGGCGCCGTTCGGGATCCGACCTCGCGGACCGCGAGTCTGGTTCCGTCCGCGACAACCAGCGTGTGCGAGCGTCCCTCCTCGCGGTTCACAGCGGCCCGCCCAGAGTCCGGGTGAACTGTCTGCAGCCGGGGCTTTCACCGCTGTATCGCAATGTGCGGCACCCCGGATGTTCCCACGTCGTCGGAGTATTCGGCTCTCTCACCTCGAACCCCAACTCGCGCCAGAACTGCACCCGTTCCGGAAGGTCCTCCGTCGAGCCGTACAAGCGACCGTTGCCTGCCATATCGTCGGTGAGCTCGGCGATCAACCGCTCGATCAGCGCTGCCCTGACTATGGCCGCGTCGGGAACATCCGGGTTGACGACGAGAGCTTCGACGATGCGGGTTTGTGCAGCAAGCCGCTCACAACCCTCCGGAGACCAACCTGCTTCACGCGCGGTCCGAACCAGCCCATGAGGCGCTGATGCCAGCGCGTACCCGAGCTGCCGGTATTCCGACGATGCGACAATGCCCACCGTTCCTGCTCCCCCAAGTCCCGCGGGAACGTCGGTGCCCGGCGACCAGTGCCGGTGGAGCCGGCGCATCTTCTTCGCTTCCGTCGGATGAATACGAACAATCTCGACTGTCATCAGGCTCACTCCTCGTCGTCCAAACGGCATGTGGGAGGACCATAGGTTCGGACCTGGACAGGACAGCGCCAACCACCGCGCTGTCCCCTTCCGAACCGTCCTTCTTTCAAGCCCGGCCTAGTGGGAAAGCGCGCTCGACGGGTTTGCTGTCGAAAGGAATCGGTCCGAGATGGCGGATCCCTCGGTCGGGGCCGTCGGTGATCAGCTCTAATGAACCGCGTGACTGTCATCATTTTCGCCCGTGCAACCAACGGCTATGTTCTCGCCTCGGACGGCCGTACCTGCAAACCAGGTATCCCTGCCCACATCTTGAACGATGACGCGAAGAAGATTCGCACCTACCACCTGGGGGCGGGCGGTTTTGTTACCGCGTCGAGCGGAAGGGCCACCATCGGTGGCACGTCGATCGCCGATGTCGAAAGATCGATTTTCGACGAACATCACTCGTCAGGCAGCCAGGGATTCGGCCCCACCGAGTTCGCTCAGTCCATCGCCGATGTCATTGAGAAACACAACAGCACGCAAAAATGTGTATGCAGCACAAACACGGGAATCGACGGCGGCCGGGCATGCGTCATGCTGCCCGAGTGCGCCATCTGTGAACCAGAATCCGACTGTGAACACTACGAGTGGTACCTGCAAGACGACGAAGGAAATGGTTGCCCGTGCGCACCTTTCGATCAGGCGCCAGCGTCCACACCTTCGAAGTACCCGACAGGGTGCCGCTGCCGACCACGGGAGGAAGTTCCGCTCAGTTGGATATGCGTGCCATTCGGTCCGGACGCCGGCGACGCCGTTACCTCCACTATTTCAGCGCAATACCACCCCGTCCCCACTACTGGTCAGATCAAAGTGGACCTACTGCTGCAGGGTGAGCTCGAGCGTCCCACACGTGTAGACACTGACACCATCAAGAAAGCCGACGCGGATGCTCGACTTCCCCTGACCGACATCGAAAAAACGGCTGGGACCGTGATTGAACTGCTCGACTGCGCATACACAGAAGCACCTGACAACGTCGTAGTGAGACAGCTCGAGGAAGCCGCTTGGCAAGTCACCACATCGAAAGACACAACCATTCGCGAAGTGGCGGACACTATTCGCAAACAGATTGGCTCGGACGAGGCAGATCTGTTGGCCGGAGCGGCTGGCATAGGTGGCACCGCCTGTGTCATGGTCATCGAGAACGGCAAAAAACCGGAAAGGCTTCCAACGGAAGACAATTACGGGCTTCCTGTCACCGTGTGCCCGAGCCACCCCCACGTGGTCCCATGCCCGTCCGACTTACAGCCGTAAGAACGCACGAACGGCGGACTATAACGAGCGGCGACTACGTCTGAATCAAACCGAGAGGCACTTCGGTTTTCGTGATCGCCGACATCGACGAAACCGGAGCGAAAGCGACTATCGAATCTGTCATGGACTCCCCCGGCAGATACTCATTCCCACCGCGCTCGCCACCTCGTGGATGTAGACAGCGGCAACGACTGAGAAGCACTAGCTGGACCGATCTACTCTCAAATTCTTCCGTGTCCCCCGGGTTATTCGGCGATTTGAGCTCCGCCAAATCGGTTCGCAGTCAGTGTTGCAACGCCCGTTGATCCAACTGCGCCAGCGTGTTGCTGAACGTATACGGCAACGACGCCTTTGCTTCGATGATCTTTCCGAACGTGTCCCAGTGCGGTCGCGCAATGCCGTCCTCGTCAGCGATAGCCCAGTGGAGGCCAAGCGAACCCGTAAACTCGGACATCGCCAAGTGCGCATCCTCCAGCCCCAATATCTGCAGTTTCAACGTCGCAGAAACACATGCGTAGTAGCGCCTGTCGCGGTCACGGTAGGCATCAGAGTCCCGCTCCATGATCGGGTTATTACTCGACACCAACTCATCAGCCCGGTTCATCGCCTCAAGCGCAGACAAGAGAGCTTCGGTCACCTGCTGTCGATGCTGGACTGCACGATCCTCACCAAGCGTGGCCTCATGCAACGCTCTGTCGGATCGGGCCTTCACAAGGATTCCCAAGAACGCGATGCTCGCCGCCCCCACTGCGATCCCCGCCGCGATGATCGTTGCCTGCCCCTGCGTCAAACCTTCTCCGAGCGCCATGATCAACACGCTGCTATTCACCCTTCAAAGAGTCTGTTGCGGGACCTATTCAACGAATCGAGGAACAGGGATGTCACGTCCCACTAACGGCCACGCGCCTTCAGCGGTCCGGCCTAGCGGAATCTCGGTGCTGACGATATCGGCTACCGAGTAGGCGATACGCCCACATCGTCGGCACTGGCCGGGCAACTGCTGAAATCGGATCATGGCCCAATGTTCGTCGCAGAGTAAGTAGTCCACGGGGGCGTTGCCATGACAACAGTCTTTGACGACCGCGGCCCACCTCGCTGCGCGCACGAACCCGACAGGGTCACCGGCGAAGTACTGCGGATGCTCCGCGCAGAACTCACACGGAAGTTCGGTGTGAACGATGCCTGACTTCACGTCCCTAGCTCTGTCGTCCATCCTGTTCCTCTCCTCCACTTTCCCGTTCGATACGTCGCTCGACGATTTACTACCGCCGGATGCTTCTGACTCGATCGAGATGCCAGCGGGCTCGCTCGGAAAGGTGACACACCGTTGCGTGTTCGAGGACGTGCGGGCTGGGCAACGCATCCCGCCCAGTCTTGGTCAGTCTGGCTGCGTACTGATCGAAGAATGTCACCAATGTTCGAGCACGCACCACCGGCATCCGAGAACCGATAGGACCGGACGCCTCGTTCGCCAAACGTTCGAAGTGTTCGACCAGCCCGCGAAGATCGCGATCAGGGACAGTGCAGTCGAGAAGTGCACCGAATCTGCCGACCTCACGCTCATTCTCGGCGGCCACTACTGGAGGTTCCTCGCCGCGGTGAGCCTGTCGTACCAACTCCGTCAGCGCCTTCACCCCCTCCGGGGAGGTAGGCATTCCGTGAACCCTGACAGTGATGCCGGTGGCTGCTTGAACAGCATGGAATTCGTCGAGCGCTGACAGCCTTTCGTCATCACGCCCTGGAGTGTCTTCCGCATCGAGATCCGCCGCCAGTCGTGCAGCGCAACTGTGCGGTCATTACGTAGAACTGTCCCAAACTCGCCGACTCGAGAGCGTTACTACCGCGGGCCTCACGAGTATCGACGTGCTCCTCCAACTCGCGAATCAAGGTGGCCACCACATGCAGACGCCGCACACCGGCCGATCCCGGTGCATCCGATGCCGGCAGAGTGCGTTCGGCGACCTTGTGAACGTGGTCGAGGAACTCATCCACCAGTTCCACCCGGTTCGGTGATTGGAAACGATTCCGCCGGCGGCGCCACCTCATGTCCAGTTCCTCTCATCGGTACGGATACGTTTGCTCGGGTTCACAGCAGCCACCAGCCCGCAGGCAACGCGACAGCGAGCGCGGTTCCGACAACGAGGTACGGAGCGAACCCGAACTCCACACCCCGGACCTTTCTGCCTCCGAACACCTTGGTTACCGCCACCCCTACTACCGCCAGAATATTCGGCAGCAGCACTGCCGAAGCCACGTTCATCCAACCGACCCATCCGACAGCTGCAGTGAGAATGAAGCTCAACCTCACATCCGCCAAACCGGGGTGACCGCGAGTAATGATCGCGAACACCAGGTAACTGGCGAATATCGCGGCCCCGGCCACCACAGCACGAAGACCCGCGGCAGGGTCCTGATCGACCACCACTGCCATCGCGCCGAGCAGCAGACCCGCCGCGGTGACTGCACGAATCAGCGGCAAGGGGAACCGCAAGGTGAAGTGGTCGATCCACGCGGCCCAAACGGACAAAGCCGCCACCGTGAGCCATGCCGGCAAGATCGCGTCGCCGCCGGCGATCATCACCGCCCCGAACCACAATCCTGCTGTTGCCACTGCTGGGACCATCGGGCGACTGGTCGGCGTCACGGGAATCTGCACGAGTGCACACAAACCTGCCATCATCGGACGCACCGCCACGCTCACCGCCGCCCCAGCCAGAGCGGCGAACGACGCGACCGACCACAGGCCAGCCTGCTCGTGACGACCGAACGCCCAGCGAGCAGCGATCCACACCGCCACACTCACAGCAATGACACCCAGGATCGGCAGATACGTCGAGAGAGGGGGTTTCCGCCTTCCTGCGTCGGCGGCGGTGACAAGCCCCGGTCGTTGACCACGGCCAGGCGTTGTGGACTCGACTTCCTCAGCGGAGAGAGAAGTCGAAGCACCGTCGGCAGTATTTCCCGACTCCACATTCGATTCGGCCATCTCGGAAAGCTCCTTCAGCGCGTCCATCACCCGTGGTCACAGGCAGAACCCGACCCTAACCGCTCTACCGGACAGCGCGGGCTTCCGAACTCATCGTTTGGCCGCTGGGGCGTGCGCTGTCCATGCCATGGACTATCACTGACCGCACATCTCAGATGCCTGAAAATCCGCTCGTGCTGCTCTCGAACGACGATGTTCCCGCATCGTGACCGGACTCGCCGCCACCAAAACCACTTGAAAACTCACCAGTAGAGGCAACATCACCCTATGAACGCCCCAATCGGAAAAGCTGACCGCCGCCGCGCACGACTCCACCCGGCACGTTCCTCCCGTCCAGCATTGATCGTTCACACCTTCAGCGAATACACCCACCACATCCGCGGCGGCGCCAAACGACTGATCATCGACGCCGACCCTGACCTGTGGTTCGACCTCGGGCATGTCCCGCACGGAGTCGACGTGAAGATCATCGGTCAATCGTGTGCCGGAATCAGCGGAGGATCCATCGCTGCCGCCGGTCGATGCTTCCTCCAGGCCTGCCACCGCGCCCGTGTCACCGCCTACGAATTCGCGCACGTCGAAGCATTCGATGGCGTCACCATCGAAGCGCGCGGGAAAAGCCACATTGTCGGTACCGATCACGCCAAGATTCGCGCCGAAGATCAGGCTGTCGTCTTCGCCCACTCCCAGTGCCACGTCCAAGCGGCCGGCCATACTCTCGTCGCAGCGACAGACACTTCCTCTGTCTCCGTGAACGGCGACGCACACGTCCGCGCCAGCGCCGGAGTGCACATCATCGGAGTTCCTCAGCCGAGGAACCTGAGCATCGAGCCGCGCCCGATCAGTCGACTGGCCAACCAGCTCAACATGTAAGGCCCCGCAAGCGGCAGTTAATCGCAGAGCCTCAGCCATCCGACGACCGATACACCGTGAGATCAATCGACTCCTGATCGCGGAAACTCGACTCCAACAATTCCACCGCCGGCACAATCACTTCACTCTCGATCTTCCACACCACCGACGTCGTCCACCCCACCAACCCGCCAGGCCTCGGCGTCGCTTCACCGAACAAACCTTCCAAGGCGTCCCGCCGGTAACCGAAGGTATCCACCAGGTCATCAGCGGTGTACCAGTACTGCCGCAACGGATCCGGGTCATCGGCGTGCAGAGCGCTGCCTTCGCTGATTCGAAATGGTTCGGTACTCATCTACATGCCCTCTCTGTGGTGCGGTCCGCCCTGCGCCGTCTTCACGTCGACAATCCGCACGTGTGCATAATCCGGGTTCTCCACAACGTATTTCGAACGCTCGATGCGCCAACGAGCGACAAGCATCTCCAGCTCCTGAACCTCCCGTGGGTCCTCGAGATACTCACACGCGAAGTCGAGCCACGGCACATAATGCCGCAGGCTTTGACCGATCCGTCCGGACTGGCCACCGATCACGCTCTCGAGCACGATCAGTTGTCGCTCGTCCTTCATTCGTCGGCGCAACGCTTTCTGATTCACTTCGACCAGCGCAGGTTCCGCCGCAGACACCGACTCGCCTACCCCGTCGACGCGGGAGCCCATCTCGTGGCGGTGGTCGACGGCATCGACGAACTCGCGACAGACCGACGCTTGAACCCCTTCCGGGAGCATCGACATAAGCGCAAAGCCTCGTTCCTCAAGGAGCTCGAAGCCGTGTCGATTACCTCGGGCATACCAACAACTCATGACTAGTGACCGCTCCCAAGCCAACGCCAAGCGCCTCTCGAGAAAAGGAAGCGTTCGGGCGGCCGCCACGAATTGAGAATCACACTTTCCAGCGATCTCACGCGCCGACTCCCAGTCCACACTGCCTGTAGGAGAGCTGATCTCACGTACAGCGCGCATTCGACCACGAAGATCCGCAGCAGCAGCGGCGATGTCGACTCTCACCGCGTACCTGTTGGATCGAGAGCGCAAGAACCAGAGGGTCATGCGGCTGAGCCTAATCTCCGCACCTCCGAGCAGGGGTGCAGTAGCATCGTCAGCGGCGCATTGCTGGCGTAGTGTGCTCCGGCTCACCGCATCGATGTCATCGTCGATGCGGTGAGCCACCTTCACAGAATGGCTCAGACGCGAACAGCTCCATCGCCATCCACTCGTTGATCCTGTTGGCGACTCCGCATTCGTTCCGCGTGCCGTTTCTGCCACCGCGCGTGTTTGACCTTGAAGCGCTCGTCGAATTCCTCCCACCGCGGCAAAGCCTCCGCCTTCCACGCAGCGAGAACATCAACGGGTTCCGGTCCGGATGCAAGCGCAGGAACCACATCGCCGACTTTGAGGCGATCGAAGAGCTCCGAGAACAACCACGCCGGGCAGCCCTCCCCCCGAAGCGCGTCGACTGCGTCTGGTTCGTCGTCGATCCAGGCCACTATCGGGCTCGTCTCTGCGTAGTGGTTTTCCCACCGCCACCAATGCCGACGTTTGACATCAAACGCCCGACGCACAGTTCCGTCCACCCACAAGCTCCGTGATTCGATATGACCGGGCGGCAACGACTTCGCCCGGATCCACCGATCAGAGGTCCGATTGAATTGGTCCAAGCGGGTTGTGCTGTAAGCAATGGTGAAGCCTGCACTGTCGAGCGCCCGAACCAACTCTCCGCCCGCGCGGTTCAGGGAAGCTTCACCGAAATGGGTATGAAACCGCTTCCAATCTCGATCGGCGTATGACGGCGCGGCGATCAACCCCTCGAAATTGTGCATATCCGCAACGACGCCATCGATGTCGACAACGACAGTCGGCCCCGGGCGAGGAGCATCCAGCCACGGTTTCGGACGATCAAGAAAGCTTCGATTCTCCGTCATATCCCCAACGATATGGGCAGACACAGACATTGAGCACGGTCCCGCGACCCACCCGTACGAATCCTCCGATGCATCTAGTTGGCAAAAGGCCCTGTTCACGCACTCGAACAGGGCCTTCTTTGATGCTTCTGGCCTTTAAGGCTCACCGGTCAACACAACTGACCGCGATTGCCGATCGCCCACGTTTACCCCACCCTCAGTGCCCAAACGAGAACCGAGCGACCTCTCGATCTCTGCGATGTAGACAACAGCAAAGCCGACCACTACGACCGCGACGGCCACGACCAACCATCGCTGTCCCATCCAACCCGCCGCCACGCCAAGATTGAAAATACTGTGAGGCACAACTAATCCCAAGAGCGATCGATAACGGTAGTACGCGAAAACAGCAAACCCTCCCCACAACATCGCCCCGACTGCGAACTCCCACCCCTGATATATGTGTAAGGCTCCACGAAGAATCGCTGAAATGCAGATCACCACGATGAGGTTGATCCGGAATCGCAGACCTACCAATACCGCTAGCCCGGCAAAGAAGACCTCTTCCATCAACCCCGCCAGCAGGACCGGCTTCACGACGTCCCAGGAGAACCAGCCACCCTCGACCGAGGGACTGCCGGTTGAGCCCTCACCGACAAATGCCCGAAACGCAATTGCCAGAGCCTGACCGACCGCCCAAATTCCTGCAGCTCCGAGGAACCGCCGACGACGGCCCACACCTGCGAGCCACGGCGCAGATCGATCGACCGGGCCCCAGAATCTGCGAACAACCAAGAACGTGAACCACCCGCACGCCACCGCCACGCTAGTAGCGATAACGTCCTCCGCAATTCCAGGATCGGGCGAAACATCCACTGCCGCCCCCGAAGTTGGATTGAGATACTTGTCGATCGACGTCCAAATTACGTTGGACCAGAACAACAGCAGGATTGACGCGGGGACACCGATCGGCAGAACCAAATGCATCCGCTCGCTCCACCACGCCCACCAACGGCCCGTCCCCCCACCTGAAGCGCTCTCCTCCTGAATCGAAGTCGGCAGCTGCCTCATCCAAACTCCCCCACCCGCTCGAATTTCACGATATTGACAACCCACACTCAATCAGACTGGCGATCCACAGTTCTACACCGTCACAAGGTAATCCAACACGCAACGCAAGCGCGCAACTGCAAGCAACAGCGAGACTGGACGACAGCTCGGGGAGATGAATCAATCAGGGTGCGCTGTAGTCAACTACCCAAGCGCCCTCGGTCCGGCGGAGAGGCACCAGCCAGCGGTGGCGATGATCTCGCACGACCACCTCAGATCCCTGCATCCCCATCACCAGCGGAGTCGAAAATACGGCCGATAGCGGAACCAACTCAGCCAACAAAATCCCCTCACCGTCACGCGCGAAATCCAAGGCAACCTCCAATTTGGTCGTAAACGACGACAGCGGCTGCGCGCTGTAATCATGAGGTGCCCGGCGAGCCGCTAGTTCAGGCCAAACGTCGCGCCGCGGGCTTACCCCGAACTTCCCCAGCCCCCGCCACAATAAAATATAGCGACCCCGAACACCGATCTCGGCGAATTCGCTGCGCACCACCATCGGGATCGCAACTGCCAAAGCTGCAGCCAATCGCGTCTCTCCCCGATCGACCGTCGACAGGCTGTCCACGGCCAGATACCTGCTTGTGCTGTCAACGGCGCGGTGCATCAACATCGGCCACGGAAGGTTGACCTTCGCATCCCATTCCAGCGCCAGCCTGTTGATCGCAGAACCCACCGGATACCCGAATTCAGACCTGAGCGCATCCTCAAAGGACGTGGAATAGGAAGATTCCTCGTAGGGGATCAACGTCGTCGACAAGTCCGAAATCAGCTCCGGGTCAACCGCATTCACGCAGGCGCGCAATGCCGAGACGTGGACAGCAGGATCAGACGCTTGCCTGTAGCCCTCAACCCTGGCTGTATTACGGGATGCCCCACGAGCATGAACCGACCACGCACCCAGATACGAGAGCTTTTGTCTCGCCGTCAGAACTGACGATTGCGCTATGGCCCTCCGGATTTCACCCAATGACAGCGATGTTTCCTCGCTCGGATCCCCGGTCAGCACGTGTAGTTACATCCCCTCGACAATGATGTTCGGACAAGCGGCGTCTGCTTTGCCTGGCGAGCTGGCCGGTACCAGGTGAGGAAGTTCAGGTTCGTCATCAAGGGACACCGGGCCGTCCCACGGAGCTACCAGTGACGAGTCGTATTCCCAACCGTCACAGGACAGGTCGTCGACCCAGATCGCCGTCAGGGAACAGTCGAAATACTTCTCCGCGAACGCCATGATGGCCGGGAGCCGATTCTGATCAAACCAACCTCCCCTACCGACCTTGATGTCGCATCCGAATGCGCTCGGCCTTATCCTGGCGACGTATTCGCCTGGCGCTGAGCGTAGGACCACGTGATGATAGGTGCCCACCTATGATTCCCTTCTCGTTCTGCCGACAAAGATGCCCGCGTCGCTCGAACTGGACAGTTCAAAATGACGCGGGCATCCATTGGCTGAATTCAGTTCGGTGTGACCAAGACCTGCAATTCGCCTACCCGCCGGTCGTACATCGACGTCAATGGGGTGGGGGCTACACCGCCCATCGTGCCGCCTGGCCAAGTGGCAGTCCACGTGACCACCCAGTTGCTGGTCGCGCTGACCTTGAAGACGTCTTGCGGCTGTCCGATGGACGATTTTGCGAGACGATGCCCGCATGTGGGCGATGGAGTTCCGCTGGCGGGCGAAAGAGGGCTGGCGTCAACAGCATCGGTATACGGAGTGAACGGCAGCAATGCACCCGGGCACAGTTGCACGTCTCCATCGCCGTGATTGATGAGGACACCGGTGTTGATGGCGTTCGCGGTGACGGTTACCACACCCGAGGTGGCTGCCCTGTTGACCGGACCTGTCGTGGATTCGCGAACGTCGTTGGGGCACATGAAAGCCCAGCTCTCCTTACCCACGAGACCGGTACGTTGACCTCCACCTGAGTTCGCAGGTTCAGGTGTCCAGCACATCGGAGGCTTTTCGAGCTGCATAGCGGTGATCGCCATAGACACCGTATTCATGATCTCCGCCATTGAGGGCGGCGTCGGCGGGACCTCGATACCGGGTGCCGCAGGCGGTGCGGGGCATCCCCCCGGTGTGCCGAGACATGCGCCTTGCAGGATCGCGTTGAGGGTCCCGGACGGAGGTGCAGCAGCGGGGCCGGCGCCGCCAGTACCCGCACCGCCTCCGCCGCCTCCTGCGTTGCCAGCCGCGCCGCCTCCCACGGCCCCCGCGCCGGCGCCTGAGCCCGCGGGCGCACTCACGTAGCCGCCACCCACTGTCACATTCACACCACCGGGCGAGGACGATACGTCAACTCCACCTCCACCTACGCCTGGCTGCGCCAACGCTGACTGACTCCCCGTGACCAGAACGCCGCAAACCAGTGTCGCAGTGGCGAAAATTCTCATTGCTAGTCGCATGATTGCACCTTCTCAACTGTTTGACTTGTGACGCGCCAGCCATTCGAATCAGGCCACGCGGGGTTCCGAACGGTGATGTTGGTGGACTCGAACTGGCCGCGGTCGGGCTTCATCGCACTTGATCCGTCCGGAAATACGGCATTCCAGCCGGAGATATCAGTGCAGGCCTGAACGTGAACCCAGGCGGCTTCCGCGCGGGGTTTTCCCTGATCATCTACCGGTGCGCTCAGATCCGTCACCGAGGATTTGATGACGGAAATAGCTCCGGTACTGGTGATGCCCTGTGACCGTCGAAGCATGATGTCCCCGACTCGGTCGTTCAAGACTGGGTCGCCAGCCACACCGCTGATCGCATCCACAGAGGCTGTTGGGTCAGCTTCAATGCTTCCGAGGGCAGCATAAAACTCGTTGACCTTAGCGATCGCTTGGCTCCGCGCTTGCTCGTCGGGCGTCTTCGCCTCGGTCTTGCCGTCTGGACCATCGAAAGCGGGGTTTCCGGTCGCAGTGAGAGTGACGTCCGGCTCGTCGGAATTGCTGGAACAAGCTGCGACGCCGGCTAGTAGGGCAACAGCTGCGACTGCTGCTGCTGTGGTTCGTCGAATTCTGTTGTGGGCCATGTTGTTGTCTCCTAGAAGCTTCCGGCGCTGCAGGGTGTTCCGGGTTGTGTGTAGTCGGCTGTGACTCTCCATCCTGCTGGGTCGGGCCATGACGGGTTCGTCAGGATCGGTTTTCCGAGTTCGAGTTTGTCCACAGGCTTGCTGATGCAGACGTCCATTTGGAGCGTGGCAGTTCCCGCTGTCGGTGCGCCGGTCTCGTCGATGGGGATGTCGTGTTTGGTAATCACGTTCTTGAGAACTTTGAGATCGCTTGGTGGCGTCGGGTTTCCGTTGCGGCTGGTTGTGATCTCTTTCTTGGTCCTGTCGAGGAAGCGGCCTGCCGCGACGGCATCGAGGTCAGAGAGCGGGGCAGCGGGGTCGGAGTTCAATCGTGCGAGCACGGTGTAGTACTCGCTGATCTTGGCGAGGGCACCTTCTCCTGCTTGCTGTTCAGGTGATTTTCCCGATCCAGGGGGGCCGGTAAAGGTCGGGCCGCTGCTGGTGTTGAGGGTGCCGGGCTCCGGGCTGAGGATGCTGCAGCTTGCGGTCAGGCAGGCCGCCGCAGTGAGGGTGAGCATGGCTGCGATGCGGCGGTTCATGATGCGGCTCCGATGCGGTAGTCGGTGGTGGTGTCGAGCTGTCTGAGGAGTTCGTTGGTCTCCGGGTGTGCGTCGACTTGCAGTTCGTCGAGTTCGCTTTTGAGGGTGTCGATGAGGGTTTGGGTGGTTTCGATGTCCCCGGAGAAGTGGGTGGCGATGATGGCCGCTCGCCAGCAGCCTTCGTGAGCACTGTCGACCGCGAGGCCGGCCCGGGCTGCCTTCCCTGCGGCATCGAGGTCCTGGGTGACCTGTTCGCCGCGGATGTAGCGGCCGGCAAGCTCTTCTGCGACGTCGGTGATCGCGGAGATCATTTCCTGCTTTATGTGATCTGCCCACCGGTAGGCAATCGGGTCGTCGCTGGTGAAGGGCTGACCGGTCACCAGCGCGAGTGCGGATTCAAGGCGTTCGGTTGTCGTCGTCGCAGGGTGAGCGTCGACGAGCTGGTTCCAGTAGTCCCAGTCTGTGGTCACTGAAGGGTGGAGGCGAAGTGGCGTTCGGCCGGTTCGGTCTCCGGACTTGATGAGCGCTGCGTCCCCGGTGTCGGTATCTCCCATCCAGCTGCGCAGTCGTGTGACGGCTTGGTTGCGGCGGCTACGGAGCCGCGCGTTTGCCGTCTTCGCTTCTTCGGCAGTGCTGGCCGCGTTGACGAGTTCGACGTCGTGCGGCCACATCTTTGCGGTGAGCTCACTTGCGGGCACTCCGCCGTCGCTGAATGCCAGTAGAGCTGCGATTTCGGTGAGGCTTCGCGAGTTCTCGCGGTCCGTCGAGCCCGGAGTAAGTGGCGCGAGGGTGGGTTCTCCGAGGACGCGAATCCAAATGTGTGGAGCCGCGGGAAACTCGGGATGGGACGCAACAATCTCGGTTTCGGTCTCAGCCGCAGAGTCGGTGTCTATGTCGATGTCACCGACTGTCTCGGAGTTGATTTCCTCAAATACGTTGTCGTCGTTCCGAACTACGGTGAAAGCCGCAGGGTCGGTACTGGTGATGAGATTCTGAGTCGTGATCTCGCAGTCGAGACGTGCCCCCGCCCAACCGAAGTCCGCGGCCTCCGGTTCGACAGCTGGGGAAGAATCATGGGCGGTGGTGGCATACAGACTGACAATGCTCTCGTAGCTGCCTTCGTCGAGTGTGGTGACAGTGAGCTGTGCTGATGCGATACCTGGGCGGACCAGTGTTGCAGTCCCGTCGTCGGCGACATCCAATGTCCAGTCGGAGCGAGTGTTCGAGTTCTGCGTTGTGACTGCGGCGAACGCGATCCGCGGGGCGTTCTGGGCGATCGAGGTCAGGATTTCTGTTTGTTCAGCTGTCAACGGGTCGGAGATGAGGACGATTTCCGGAGCAGTCAGCTCGCTGGTCTCGTACACGCTCCGTGCATGCGCAATGGATGCAACCTCGTTCTCGTCGAGGATGCCGGCGTCACGTTCGAAGTGGCGAGCCAAGCGCGCCAACACCTGATCCGTGTTGTCCGAGTGCGTAATACGGCCAGTGTTCACCGCACCAGGGAGGTCGCCGCAATATCCAACGACGTTGAGATGAAGGGAATCGGCCAGCGGCGATACGGCAAGCTCAACGGCCATCGCGCGAAGTACACCTTCGGTGGCGGTTGGCGTGCCGGTGATGGAGAGATGCCCGATTTCCTCCAAATTGAGCATCAGCTCTCGTCCATCGTCGCTCGTTCCCATCGCAGTCAGGGCTGGGTATGGGCTGACGTCGATGTCCGGAACCGAACGAGGGAACGCCCGTGGGTCGACCATCCACGTGTCGTCGTCTGATTGCATCCATGGCTGAGGCAGAGAGATCTCCTCGAGCAATCCGAGCTCGATCGTGTCGTCACCGATGAAAACGGCAAGGAGACTGGGGATGGAGATCTCGTTCGTTCGGCAGTACTGCGCGAGGTTCCGCAGTGCAGTGTCGACATGGGCCGTGGTCAGCGGATCGACGGCGGCAGTCAATGCCTGTTCGGCAAGAATCGCTTCCTTTGCAGGCAGGGCGATGCGCTCGCCGCGGCGGCGGCGATGCTGTTGTTGCCGACGGCGTAGCGCGAGGTGACCGGTCAGGCCGGCGGCGGCGAGCGCGGAGATACCGAGGGCGATGTAGACGACGTCGGACGAGCTGGAGGAGTCGTCTTCTACCTCGGCGCCGATAACGGATGCTTCGGCATCAGGAGCCATATTCGCAGGCATCTGAGGCTCGACGGGGTCGAGTTGCCAGTTCGGTGTCGCTGCAACTTCGGGGAGCGGTTCCGGTGCCGCGTCGGGCACCTGCGCCTGGGGAGCTGGCCCCGGCGCCTCAACCGGCGCAGGTACGGCCGCCGGCTGGGGGGCTGCCTCCGCTGCCGGCACGGGTGTTTGGGCGGACGCGGATGGAATGATCAATTGCTGTCCGACTGTGATCAGGTCACCGGCTGGCGACCCGTCCGCAGTGGTGATCTCAGAGAAACGCAAAGGATCGCCGAGCTCTCGATCGGCGATGTCCCAGAGTGTGTCTCCAGCTTGGACGGTGTAGGCCCCTTGTACGACGTCCTGCACTGCCGCAGGGAGTTGCAGCGTCATTCCCTCTGCGAGGAATCCCGCTTCGGGCACAACGTCTTTGTTCAGTTCGAGCAGTTCGGTGAACAGCCTCCCGTCGCCGAGGTGAGTTTGGGCGAGTCCCCACAGTGTGTCTCCGCGGACGGTGGTCACGGTCGGGCCGGCGGGTTGAACTGCGGGCCGTGCAGCGCGCGGGTCCACCTGAGTGTGGGCGGGGCCGCTCGGGTCTTGCTGTGCGGCGATCGGTGCGTAGGGCGCGGGTGATGCGCTGTCCGCTGGTTGCGAGAGTGCAGGTGTAGCGGTTGCGGTGCCGGCTGTCAGCAGAAGCAGTGCACCACTGACGAGGAAAGTCGCCGTTTTCTGTTGCGACCCGAGAAGCCGGATCTTCGGCGCCTTGACGCCCCGGAGTGTGGCTGCGAGCTCGACAAGGATCGGGAGGGTGAATGTCGCCCATGCGGCCCAGCCGACGAGGGGCAGAAGTGCGACGAGGAGGCTGCCGTCGTCGGGGCTCGAGAGCAGACTTTCGAAATCCGAAAAGGGTATGTCGAGAGGATTTCCACGCAATGCCCACAGTGCTGCGGGGATACCGGCCACGAGCAGAAGCAGAATCAGGAGGTACCCGAGTCCTGCGAGGCGGGATCGAACTGTGCGAGCACTCATGGCCGGTACACCTCCCCTGCGTTGGTGCGGTTGAGGTTCACGGTTGCACTACCCGTGATCAGTTTCGACGGAAGGGGCAAAAGCTTGTTGTCGTAGACGATGCGGGTGGTGATCAGCAATGTGCGAGGCCCGGTGGGGATGACCTCGCCCTCGACACCGGCGTCGGCGAGGTAGCGTTTCGCGGCCGCCACTGCGCGTACGGGGTCGACAACCGTATCGATCCCTCGCGCACTGAGCGATCCGACGATTTGCTGTCCGGACGCGCGGGCGGCGTCTTCGGCGACGTTGTCCGCGCGTTGGGCTGCGGTGTGCATTCCACCGCCGTCGACGATGAGTCCCCACACGAAGAATATGAGGATGGGAGCGAGTATCACGGTCATCAGCGTCACGGCGCCCTTGTCGTGTTCCTCGGGGAGCCTGGAAGTGAGTCGCTTACGCAGTGCAGTAATCATCTGGTGCGCTCCCGGAAGGTGTCGATGGGTGAGATTGCAGTGACCTCGATAGTTCGTCCTCCACTGACGCCGGGCCATCCGAGGGCGTCGTAAGAGACTTCACAACTGACGGTGACTTCGACGGTGGCGGATACTCCTGGGCGAGTGCGAAACCCGGTGGTATCAGCGCTGACGTTCATCGTCGTGCATTTGAGTCCTTGACCATCCATGGAGTCCAGGGCCGCTTGGTATGCGAGGGGGTTGGCTTGAGCGGCGGTACGTGAGAGCGATGCTGCTCGGGCGGCTTCTCCCGCAGCGTGCTCGACCTTTTGATGCGCCTGACGGTTGATGCCGTACGCGTACATCCAACCGAGGAGGACGAGGAGGACGATGATCGCGAGGCACAACTCGATGGTCACATCTCCTCGATCGTTTGAGCGGGCGCGAGCGATCCACTGGCTCAGCTTCATCCGACACCTCCGGGATTGGTCACGCGCTCAGTGGGTTTGGTGTGGTCGACGGTGATGGCGAATTCCAGCCCCGGTACGAGGGACGGGGACTTTCCGGTGATCGTGACCGTGGTCTCGCGGAGTGTCTTGTTCACCGACACGACCGGCGCTTGAAGGTCACCCGATCCGGATTTCGCGATGCACGCGTTCGCTGCGGCGAGGCCGAGCGCCTGGTTCCCTTGCTGAGAACGCGTGGCTTGCAATGCTTTTTCGGCGCAGGTGTTGGCGACGTCCCGTCCGTGGAAGAACAGGGCGGTTTGCAGCATCACGGAGAACATCATCAGGAAAGCGACCATTGCGATGACGGTGACGAGCGTGGTGGGGCCCCGGTCGTCGTGGCGCCACCGGTCGATCAGCTGTTCCAGTGTCATGGCTGTCCGTTTCTCTGCGGTCCGGTTGGCAGGGGTGGGCTAGGTGGCGAGCCCTTTTTGGGCTGCGGTACTGCGGTTGGTGTCGACGCGATTGCGCGCGAACATGGCAGTCCACATCGCGGCAACGACGAGGGCTATGGAGAGAGGGAATGCGGCCGCAAGTATGCCGAGCTGGACTGCGCCCGAGGTCTTCTCGTCCGTGATTACACGGAAACTCCCGAGCGTCAACGTGGGAACGACGAGCGCCCCAACCATGGGCGGCAGATAGAACTTCGCCCCGTCATCCAAGATGTAGAAGGCACCGAACACCAGGAGATAGCTCGTCACTGCCAATACGATGATCGTGATAATCATTGGCCTTCTCCTTCACCCCTCGGGGCTTGTAGGTCTGTGAATTCTGTTCGTATGACGCAGATCCAAATCACTCGTTCAGCAACGAACAATCACGACGGAAGGTGGCGTAGTGATAAACGTAGGAAGCGCCCCCCGCGAGTGCGACGACACCGACTGCGGCCACGGCTCCCCAAAACGGGCCCAATACGCAGAAAGAAAGTGCCAGCACCATAACTGACCACCCCGCCCACAAAATCACTTCCTCCAGCGGTGTCCCACCACCAAGGATGATGAGGAGCAGCATTCCGAACAGCAAGAGAATCGCTACCGCTGTCAATATCGTCATCACAGCATTTCCTCCCGTCCCCTGCGGTTACTGCCTGAGGTCGTGCATCGATAGCGCCGAGCACTGAAGAGCGACGTTGCACTCCATGTCCTCAGCGCTATCGATAGGCCCATGGTTTTGTTCTCCAGCATCCGAACTGCGCTCGGCAGTTTCAGTCGGGGATGGAGTCCGCGCGGGACTGGATCTTCTGGACGACTACGGCGCCGGCAGCGATCGCCGCGACGGCGAAGATTCCGGCGAGGATGACGTACTCGAGGGTGGAGGGGCCGCGGTCCGAATTTTTACCGCCTGCACGCTGCAGGAGGCTGCCTGCGAGTGCGGCGACGAACATCATCGTGAGTGTGAGGTAGGAGGTGATGGCGGCGCGGGTTGCGCGTCGGGTGGTGGTGATGGCTTTGGTGGTCATGGCGTGCTCCTTATTGGTGTGCTGGATGTGTAGCAGTTGTCCTGGACTGGATGAGTCCGGTCGATGGGTCCTTCTTTGTTTTGCCTGTTCAGAGGGCACTCCTTTCTTGTTGTTGGTTAGCCGCTGATGACGGTCACGGCCGGGATCAGGAGTAGTGCCATGAACAGGCCGGCGAGGCCGGCGAGGGGCATGGCGAGCTTCTCTGTTGCCTCGACGGCGGCGGACTGTTCAGCGGAGGTTTGTGCGGAGCGCAGGCTGGCGGCTTTGGCTCGCAGTGAGGTGTAGACGCTGGCGCCTTTGTCGCCTGTCATCGTCATGATGTCTGCGAGGTCGCCGAGTTCTGCGAGTCCGAGCTGCTGCGAGACGCGGGTGAGAGCACTCCAGGGCGCTTCGCCGGAGCGGCCGGCTTCGTACAGTTCCTCGTCGAGTCGTAGGAACACCCAGCTGTCTCCGACTTGGGCGGCGATCTCGAGGGATTGCGTGGATCCGATTCCGCCACGTCGGCATAGCGCGACGAGGTCGATGTAGGAGCTGAGGGCTTGTGCGAATTCGGCGCGAGCGGCAGCGGCGCGGCGCCGAATGTCGATGTCGGGAATCATGAAGAGGAAGACGGCGGTCGCGAGTGAGAGGATCGCCGGCATCGACCATGCCAATCCCAATCCGAACGCGGTCAGAACCAGATTCAGTATCGGGAAGATCAACAGACCGAAGAATGCCGCGACAAGTTTTTCGCCGAGGACGTGCGCCGGATCTTTGTGCAGCAGTGAGAGGTCCGATGTGGGGAGGGTGAGGAATCGACTGTCTTGTAGGTAGGGGTGTACGCGCAGGCCGAGCTTGTTGGCGAGCCCGTCGACGAGTGATGTCCCTGCTGTGCTTGCCTTCTCCGGCGCGGGTCCGGACATCCTGGACATCACGTCGGTGAGGGCAGGTTGGGCTCGCAGGAAGTACAGGGCCACGAGATAGATGCCGATTGTGCCGACGCTGGTATAGACGATGATCGTCATGGTGATACTCATCGCTGCGCTCCTACAAGGTCAGTGCGTTCGACGCGGTCATTGGTTCCGATGAACCGCGGGTAGGTCGGCGGCTTGGTGGCTTGCTTCATCCAGTACAGATCCGCAGCGAAGAGCGTCAGCAGGATCAGTAGGACGATCTGCATGCCGCCTGAACGGTATGGCTCCATGAAATTCGTGAAGGCGAAAGCTGCAGCAAGGACGGCGATGGTGATGATGGTGACCCATTTGGCTTGTGTTCGAGTCGATTTGCGGTCCGCTTCGATGCGCCGGCGGCGGGCGACGGTATCGCCCACGTCTTCGGCGAGGCCTTCGAGAACATTGGCCAGACCGACACCACGCAGTTGCATGGCAAGGAGGAGGGCGCCGCAGATCTTGTCTCCGACGCTGTCGTTGAGGTCGGATGCAAATCGTGTGACCGCTTCGGCCGGTGGGACATTGTTGCGGAGCCTGTTGATGAAGGCAGTGATCTCGTCTTTGAGCGTTTCCGGGATAGGAGTCGAGATGATGGTGTGTTCGATTCCGGAACCAGCTCGCATGCTGCTCGACAAGTTGCGCGTCCATTCGTCCATCGCGGCCAGACGGCGGATCTGGTGTTCCGCTTCCGGTCGGCTCAGGAGGTAGGGCAGACCCACGAGAAGGGCCGGGACGAGGAAGAGCGTGAAGAGCCATCCACTCAGGTAGTAGACGCTGGCACCTGCCACGATCCCTACCGCCAGGAGCATTTGGGTGGTCCCGGATATCTTTACTCTTTCGCCCTTACGTGGACGCTGCCGAGTGGGGGCTGTGGGATCGCGGCGGTCCCTCCACCCCAGGACAAGGCAGCCGACTCCCGCGCACAGAAGCAGGACGAGGAAAACGCCGATTTGCTGGTACATCATGCAGCTCCTTCGTCGTCGAAGAGTTCACGTTCTTCGTCGAAACTCCGAAGAGTGTCGGAGGGGAGGTTCAGTCTCTTGAATCCGCCGGCGAGAAGCTTGCGTAGCAGCGGCTGTGGGATGGTACCGAATACCCCTGTGCCGTCGGAGTATCCGCGGTAGATGGTGGAAAAGCTGGGTAGCTTGTCGTCGCCAGGTTCGACGTAGACGACTTCGGAGACGTACCGGACTGCGGTTGTGGTGCCTTCGCGGTTGACCCTGACCTTCGTCGCCAACTGAACGATCACGTCGACGTGTTCTGCCAGCTGCCGTTCGATGTATTCCGCGGTGGCGTTCATCGGGGGCTCTTGGGCGAGGTTGGCGAGTCGGTCGATGACGCCGCGTGCGGTGTAGGCGTGGGTAGTGAAAAGGCCACCATTGGCTGTTTGGAGCGCCTTGACCAGGGCGAGGATCTCGTGTCCGGCGATTTCGCCGACTACGAGGTAGTCGAGTCCCTGGCGGACGAACTCATAGAGAATTGCGCTCAGGCTGAAGCCGCCGGCGAGCTGTCCGTCTGGACCGCGTTCGCCGCCGCCCATGATCATTTCGGCGTCGACGACGAAGTCTCGCCGGCCGGGCAGTTCGTCGAGGAAGAGTTCTCGTTCGGTTTCGGCCACTCCGATTCGTGTGTGAACGGGGAGTGCGTTGGCGAGAGCGCGGGCGAATGTCGTTTTGCCGAAACCCATTCCGCCGCCGACGCCTGTCGACGCTCCGCCTCGCATGGCGCATCCGAGGATGTGCGCAAGTTCCGGAGGCATCATGTGGTGATCGAGCGATAGTTGCTCGAGGGTGATGTTGGTCAGGCGGTGGATGCGGATCGCGACGGAGGGCCGGATGGTGGTGTACCCCAGGACCGAAAGTCGATGGTTGCCTTGCATGTTGAGTCGAAGCGAGGGATTGATTCTGGAGAAGGGCCTGCCACCGTTATCGGCCCTGGATGCGAGAAGGCTCATCCACTCGAGAAGTTCGTCGCCGCTGTCGACGACGGAAGCTCGGTATTCGTAGTGCCCGTCGGGGTATTTGACGTATACGGCGTCACCGTTGAGGTAGATGTCGGTGATGTCGGGTTCTTCGACGAGATCTTGGAGGGGCCCGAGGCGGAACTGAGCGTCGAAGATCGCCTTGATGAGGGCATGTTCTTGGTCGAGGTTGAAGGCTTCGCCGCCGGAGCGGATCGTCTGTTGGACGTGGTTTTTCACCAATCCGGTGATTGTTTCTCGGCCGTATTCGCGTTCTTCGTCTTCGGTGAACGGCACGACGAGTTTGGTGTTCTTCGGATCGTTGAGCTCTCGGTCACGCTTGGTGCGGTGTTCGCGCAGTAGCTCGGCCGCTTCTCGCTGCAGGGCGCGGACGAGTTGTCGGTCGACCGCGATTTTCGGGGGCGTACTCCGCCGCGACCGCACGGCCTCGCCCGGAGGACTATGGCGTGGTGCTGGAGGTAGGTCGTGAAGGTGGTTGGTGCGGAAGAAATCAGCGGTCTCTGCCGACACCGGGGTTACTGGTTCGGGGGAAGCCGAGTGCTGATCCACGGAAGGAAGCGTCGCGGAGAAGAACGGGAGATCGGTGATGTTCTTGTGCGTACTCTGTGCTGTCTCGTCAGTTGTCATCGTCGGTCTCCTGTCACGGCGAGGCTGGACTTCCAGTCGGCCTGGTGGGTGGCCGCGAACTTTTCGATCTTGGGCCACGTGGTTCGGTGCAGCGCATGGAGATACAGCGATCGGCGGCGGCGCCACTTGGTCAGCACCTCGCCGTCGGAGAAGACCTTCGCGTCCTTCGAATCCGGGATGACGGCGATGACATCGAGTCCCGTGACCTTGGCTACTTCGTCGGCGTTGTATGGAGATTCACCGATGAGGATGAGTCCGAGGCTTGCCGTGGACTGTGTCGCTGACAGTTGTTGACGCAATCCGTTGATCGAAGCGCGCAGTGCCGCCAGCGCCGGACGGGTCGTGCGGGTAACGATGGCAATGGTCGTGGCGCTGACGATCATCTCGACCGGTGAGCCGTGTTGTCCGATCCGGCCGGCGTCGACGATGACGTTGGCATCGTCGACGGCAAGTCCTGCGAGATGGATTCCGAGTGGACTCCAGACACCGCGCATTGCATCGACTTGAGCGGAATGTAGAAGGCCAGGGAGGACAGAGACCGTGGTGTCGGGGAAGGTGATCACCTCGGAGGCCAGCGCTGATTTGAGGCGTCCGTGGCGGTTGGCGTCGACGAGGTTGATCAATGATTTGTCGTGGTATCGGCCGCCGAGGAGATATCCGGCCAGCACGGGCGAGGATCCGATTGGATCAGCTTCGACCAAGAGCGTGTTCTTACTTGGTGAATTCAAGGCCAGAGCGAGTGCTGTCGTGGAGACTCCTGGTGCCCCGGATGCAGAGATGAGTGCGAGGTACATGGGAAATCACCGCACTCGGTTGTCGAGGACGATGGACACGCGCTTGGTCGCAGCCCGCGCGGCGACCCAGTTTGCTTCGGCTTCCGGGACCAGGAGGTTGAGAGTGGTTTCGCCCGCTTCCGCGATCGTGGTCGTCGAGTAGACCTGCGCCTTTGTGTTGATAGGTCCAGTAACCGGCGGGTCATCGCCTTCTCGGGGTGTGTCTACGACGCGGATCATGTCTCCGGGGAGAATTGCTTCCGACGGTAGGTGTGGGTATCCCACGGTGATGCCGACCATCGTCAAGCCTTCTCCGGGCACCACCTGGTCGGTGACGGCCGCGGGCATCAGCACTGTTCCTGCCGGCAATCGAGTGCCGGCACTCATTCCGATGACACGACCTCGTTCACCCGCCGAGAGGGCACCCAGGTCGGCGTCGACGTTGACGGTTTTCACCGTGAGGTCCTTCGATTCGATGATTTGGCCCTGTTGGACGTCGCGCGCGAGGACGAGGACGTCGGTCGTGGCGCGCATCGCGCTGACTGCGGCGAGCATGCCGATGACGGCGACGACGACAAGGGCGACGCCGATTGCAAGGTAGATCGGGCGTCTGCGCACTCGCGCGCGGGTAGTCAGGTCGGGTGGGCTATCCGGGTCTGCGCCGTTGTGTGCTGGTTGTTTGTCACCGGACGAGCGGATGGAATCGATCTTTTTGGTCAGTAGGGATGCCATGTGTGGTGGTCCTTCACAGTGGACGAGTGGACAGGGTGGGCAGGTCGTACGGGGACAGTAGGTCGGGACCTGGACTGGCTGGCGCCAACTGCGCTGCAGAACGGTTTGCCTCGGCTTTTCGGTGGCGGTACGTTCGCCGCAATCCCTGTCAATCTTGGTGACAAATCTAAAAGCCAATCTGGATGGCATATTAGAAGGGTTGCGGCATGGTGTCTAGCGATGGACGGACCAATCCGATGAGCCGCAACGTCCTGCGCGGCTTCGATAAAGACGCATTCGCAGCTGCCCGAAAGGCAGCTCGGATGTCCCGTGGCGATGTCGCCCGCCTGGCGGACACGACCGCCGCGACCATCCGCAACTGGGAGATCGGCGCCGTGTCTCCTCAGATAGATTTCCTGGCCAGAGCCACGAAGGCGTTGAACATCCAAGTCGGCGACGTCGTCGTCACGGATCCGGAGCAGCGCTTTCTCAGTGACTATCGATGCTTGGTCGGACTTACCCAACCCCAGCTCGGCAAAGTGTGCGGGTTGACGACCACGACGATCACGCGCATCGAACGCGGTGAGATCGCCCTCACCGACAAGATCCAGACTGCTTTGGCGGAGGCGTTGGGGATTTCTGGGGAACAGGTGAATCGGGCGTATCTGAAGGCCAAGCGGCGACCTCCTGGAACGCCTGCTTGAGCCTCGCCGTAAACGTGGCATGGCTATCCCCCTCTGGAGCAACTCCGAGGGTCTCCCCACCCCGGTGTTGACTCGCCTCCCTGCTGGTTTCACTCTCCTGCCTGCCACGCAGCTGTGAGTCTTTCGCGAAACAGCACAGCAGGTTTGTGTGACCGGCGCGAGTCTGGCCGGTACCACTAAAGAGTGTTACCTGCGAGTATTGACTTTTCGCCGTAGGTCAGATTTTGGGTGTTTGTCCCGTTACAGATACTCACGAAAGGTCATGCATGGATACCGTTCGACCGCCCAACCTGGGCGATTACCTGCGCGCGTTGCGCACCAGATCCACACCGCAGCACCCGGACGGTCTGACAAGGACCGAATTCGCGGCGAATATTTTCTGGAGCGTGAGCCATATCACGCAGATCGAACGTAACGAATCGCCGAACCCTTCAGTCAAATTTCTGGAAGCGACATCACGGGAACTCGGACTCGATCCGGCCCAGCGCCGACACCTGTACAACCTTGCTCGCCGCACTCAAACGGAACGGGAAACATCGACCACCCCGTGGACGATCGAGCAATACCGATCACTCATCACACCCGAGATGCGCACGGTCATCACAGCGCTCAATCCACATCTGGTGGCTTATCTGGATGAGCGATGGAATGTCATCGAATGCAACGCTGCCTATGATCGCGCCTTTTCAGGCCTTCTCCACGACGGCAATGTTTTGCGCTGGTTCTTCTCCACACCGCAGTCCAAGCAAGTCATGGTGGAGTGGGAAGCCGAAACGACCTTGACGGTGAACTGGTTCCGCGCATTGATGGGACGCTATTACAACCCTGAATGGGCGATCGAAACCCTGGAAGAACTGAGCAAGTTCCCTGCATTTCGGCGCCTGTGGGACAAAGAGGATGTTCGATTCGGCCGACACCAGCCATTCATGCATCTGCGCGATGCCGACACCGGCGAGGAATATCGCGTTCACGTCCAGGTACACACGGAAATGCGTGGTGACTACCCCGTACAGATGTACCTAGGCGTGCGAATCCCGGGAACCGAATAGCTGCTCAAACCTCTACAACCAGCCTGTTTCAACCATCGTCACGAAGGCCGCAATGGTCTCGTTCACGGGCTGCGGGTGGGTCCAATTGGCGGCGTGACCTGCGCCAGGAATGGTGAGGACTGGAACTGCGAGCGGTAAATGGTCGTACAACTGTTTTGCTTTGACCGCAGGCGCGGACATGTCGTGTTCGCCACGGATGATCAACGCCGGCACCTCGATAGCACTCAACCGGTCGACGACATCGTCGCGTTCGATCAAGCACTCTGCGGCCGGCCGAATCGCTCGACGATCGCTAGTCGTCCATTTCTCGATCCACGGCGCCCACGACTCTCGCGAGTCACCACCGATCAATTGCGGTGCCAGAGCTTCGACAAGCGGTTCGATCGGGGCATCGCTGCACCACTGATCGAACATGGCCTTGTATCCGGCTTTCTCGCCATCGGTGCAGGCAGATGCTTCGGTGTCGAGTAGCAGGAGCGCTTGGACTCTCTCGGGAGCGAGCAAAGCCGTCCGTAGCGCGGTGTAACCGCCCTGCGACATTCCGCCGACGATTGCTGTCTCGATCTCGAGATCGTCGAGGACCGCCAGGGAGTCTCGAGCCAAATCCCAATACGTGAATGCGGCGCCGTGATCGGTTGTTCGTCCGTGCCTGCGCGAGTCCCAGGCAACCACCCTGACATTGCCGGCGAGGGCATCGATCTGCGGGGCGAACATCGACGAATCCATGAAGAATCCATGCCCGAGCAGCAGGACGGGCCCCTCTCCCCCACTGTCGGTGTAATAGATATCGGCGTCGGGCGTTCTCACGTTCGGCACGAACCCGATACTAGGGGTGACCTTTTCCGACCGGGGATTCGAGTCCGCTCACGTGCATACACGGGAGCGGTAGATTTTCAGGCTCCGTGGGAAGATCCAGGGCCTCTGCGGGGCGGCGTAGAAGGCGAGGCTTCGGCTAGTCCGGACCGCCGGTAAGTCCGTCGAACACGTCGACTATCCGTGTTCGCAGATTGGGTGAGCCCACATCAACCGAATGAAGTTGAGCCCCGCCAATGAATGTCGCGCACACCTGATCAGATAGTCGGTAGCTTGCGGGACGGTCGCTTATCTCGCCTGACTCTATGGAGCGGACAACCAATTCATCAATGCTCTTGTGCCACTTCATATATGCAGTTTTCCCGCCCGTAACGGATGGTTCGACAGTGAGAAGTAACCCAGCACGCAGGATGGGATCGGCATCGATACGGTGCGCCATCTCGCTGCAGAACCGCACCAGCTGGCGGTAGGGGGACCTATCACCAGCCTCTCCGAGAGCCACGTACTCGTCATTCACCATATCTGACCATCGTTCGATAACCTGTTGTGCCAGTTCCTCTTTGGAAGAGAAATGGAAATATATTGCACCTTTGGTCAGGTTCCCATTTTCGATGATGGTGTTGATACTTGCCGCGGCAAATCCACAAGCATCGAACTGACGTGCGGCGGCGTCGACGATTTTCTCGCGAGTAATCCCCGCCCGTTTCTGCCGTCGCCTTCCTTTGACCGCGCCCCCGACGACGGATGGGCTGGGTGAACCGAAATGACCTGGACTCATCGGCTCTGATTGGACGACGGTTTCACGCATTCCCTCTCACTTTCAGCAGTGTCTTCTCGCTACATCCTGCAGAAACAACGGAAGCATTTGCAATCTGCCTATTGTCAGCGTTAGTGCGCGATTGTGCAGATCGGAGGCCTGACTGATCCGATTCTGTCCTCGCGACCCATTCTCCGATTGCAGTCAGAATCCAACTTCTGGACACCTCTCGGTCGACGGCCACCACCGATGTCAGCGCTTCGAATGCCAGCGTGACGGCGACCGAAAAATCAGGATGCGGAGTGTCCATTGCTTCCAGTGCGATGTCGTTGGCTGCGGAGAGCGCGAGGTGCAGGGCGTCTGCTGAGATCACCGCAGGGTCTTCTACCAGCGCTGTTGTGGATTGGTATGCCGATATCCAGACCTGTGGGTCTAGCGGATGCTGTGCTGCGGCGCGGCACATACGGGCAGCTTGCTCCAGTTCGGACATGACCGGCTCGGTCAGGATGGGCGCGAGCCTGCCAGTCAACCCCCATTGCGAGTCGAGGAGATCGGCGAACCAGTGCCAGCGCATTGATTCCGGTGCGTCATCGAGAGCAAGCTCGACCGTTCCGGCAGCAAGACACATAACAGCGTCGCCGGGTGTCATGGTGTTGAGCGCGGAGGCGAATGTCGTGTTCATGAGCAGGTCCCGTCTGGGGTCTCGGGTCGAGACCGGAGATGTCTGTATATGAATGGAACGTGATGCGATTTGTAATCCGCTGTCAAGAAACGCTTTTCAGCGTCCAAGGGAGATCTTGCCGAGATGTAGTACTTCAGCCGGTGTCGGCAATGTCGATCGGGCGCAAATATCCCTGCGGTTGACTGCCACGGTTTACCTCTCGCCGCAGCTGGCCATCCGCCGGGTCGTATGTGAATGCCCTCCCGCCGGCCCCTGAGAAGAAGAGACCGCGCCGCCGCGAGGCGCGTGCGGGCGCCGATGGCGAGCGCAGCATTGCATCGTCTACATGTTGATTTGGCTTGATGGATCGATCAATCAGAGTGGGACGCAGTATGTCTCGGCTGGATTTGTGGCGGGAAATGCCGCCAGGGCCTACACCGGGGCACCGCGTACTCAGAGTGCGCAGCATGTGGCGCGGCGGGCGGAGTGGTGCCGCGCCATTCCTATGTCCCGACCGAGAACCAGACAACTGGACTCGTCCGACCCTCCGGTTGAGCGCGGCGGACGCGCGAGCGCTCGATGTCGCATCTTCCGGCAATTCCTCGTCGAGCGAGATCGGTTCCAGGTCCCGACCCGACAGGGGCTCGACAGGAGACAGTTCGTCGGATTCTTCGCGAACACCAAGGACTTCAGCGGCCGTTTCCTGTGGGCCACTCTCTTCTGTCGATGAATCGCTGTTAGCCGCTGCATCACGTGCAAGTGCGCGCCGGTAGCGGCTCAATTCGGTGACTGCCGAGTCGTATTTGATGGAAAGCCGTGCCGCGAGCTCGGAAGGAGACCAACCTTGTTCGAACGCAATGCGCACGATCTCGCGTCGCTCGCAGAGGCGTAGCGGCAACTGCTCCCCACCGAGCCGGCGGATCACGACTGCCTCGTCAACGGGAACACCTCCCCCACCGTGTCGCGGTTGAACTCGTTCCTGACTCCGCGCCTTGGGGTTGTCGATTTCGTCGTCGTCCCACCCGAGCGGCGGTACGACGCCATCCGCGCGTGATCGGTCACGAATTTCGGCATCCGGGCCCGGGTGCATGGACAGCTCGTCGTAGATGCCGGCGATCGCCTTCCATAGCTCACTGGGGATGAGGCTCTTGGTCGGCATGCCAGTGACGACGTCGATGTCGACGCCGAGACGAGCTGCCAGGAGACCGTCTCCATAGCCCATTGCGTTCAGTGCACGCAGACGTCGGTGCGCTCCCACAGCCGGCGTGAGATCGCGGCCGCGGCTGGGGTGGAAGGTGATTGAAAGGACGGCGTCGACGACACGTCGTGGTGCTGACGTCGTGGAAGTCTTGCGCAACGCCCGGATGATTTCGACGGGCAGTGATGCAAGTTGAGCGATCAGCTCGGTTGTCATTCCGGCGCACATCAGAGCGTTGACGTGGTAGCGAACGTCTGCGAGGTCGACTGATGTATCGACGTGACGGGCAGGTGTCCAAGCCCGCCCGTCACGTCCCCTGAACCCGATTGTCGCGATGTCTGGAACCACCCGTCGTCGCGACTGGGTGTAGTAGACCGGGCGGGGATTCCGGCTGTATTCAGTCTAGCTACCGACGCTTGGCGTGCAGAGGAACGGCAGCCGCGTCGGCTGCTGGAGATTTCGGACGTGCGTTGTGGTGCTGCGGTGCTGGTGGTCATCGGAAGCTCTTTTCCGTTAGCGGCTGGTCAGGCCGCATGTACGTGTGAACAGTTCGTACTCGAGCGCACCGGGTGGTCGAGAACAGCGAATGCTCGCTGGTTGAGGCCGTTCTGGTATTTATCACTGGAATCTAAACCCGGTATGCAACGATGGTATCTACATCTTCAATAGGATGTCCAGCGATGAACGGACAATCCAGGTGAGACTGCCTTTGAACGGCTTCCAGCCGAAGGCCCTCGAAAAGGCTCGAACCGCGGCCAAGATCAGCCGTGGCGATCTCTCCCGCGCAATCGGCGTGGACCCGACCACCGTTCACAATTGGGAAACCGAACGATCGCAACCGTCGCCTGACCATCTGGCGCGTGCCGCTGAGCAACTCGGCATCCCTCTTGATCAACTGATCGTCGTGCCAGAGAAGAACAGGACGATCGCTGACCTGCGCAATCTCGCGGGAATGACCCAGAAGGATATCGCCGGCCGCACGGGCCTGAGCACCACGACGATCGGCAGGATCGAGCGCGGCGAAGGGACTCTCGCCGATCGCCACGCCACCGCACTGGGCGAGGCTCTGCATGTGGAGATCCAGACGATCCGTGCCGCGTTCATCCGAGCTCGAACCAGACCTCTCCGCCCTCTTCCCAAGACCAGCTAGCGCGCATCCCGGACCTGCGAGTTTCCTCACCCTTGATCACCCACTCGCAGCCGCTGCTGACGACGACGATCAACTGCCTGGCGTAAGCCGCTGACCGCCAGGGCTACCGCTACCGCAAGCACTGCAGCGACGACGATGAGCCGGCGGAGATCGAGGCCAGCGCCTTCCGCGCCAGGAAGAGCCAGCAAGGGCGATTCCGTTGCGGCGATGATCATGTTGTGTTCGAGAAGCCAGGCCGTGACCCTTGCCGACATGGCCGGAATGGCGCCGACGACGATCCCGAAGATCAGTGGGGCTGCCATCAGCAGGGACATCTGATCCGCGTCAGACAGTCCTGCCGCGTTCGCCGTACCTGGGGTGGGCCGCTGGGGTTCTGACTGGCTCTCGAACATGACCGATCTCCTCGTGTCGCCGGAATTGGGCTTCTACGAGTAGGAAGATCCGGTCGAGACGTCCTGTGTGACACGCGTCGGCAAACAAATTTCGGACCCTGGGCGGCGCACGTGACGGGCGGGTGATTGACACGCGTGCGGTCTTCGTCAGATGCGGGGAAGTATCACTGAAACTTCATTTTGAATCTTCAATAATTACACCCAAAGTGATATTATTGGTGCATGAAAGGTGATGATCGCTTCCTCGCGCTGGCTGACCTCGCCCAGGACCAGTGGGGCATGTTTACCTCAGCGCAGGCCGCCGAGTCGGGCGTTAGTGCGCAACACCTCAAGCGGTTGGCAGACCGATTCATCCTCACCCGCATCAGACATGGCGTGTACCGGCTGACAGGGACGCCGATTCACCCCACCGATCACGTGCGCGCCCAGTGGCTTGCACTCGACCCGACACGCTCGGCGACAGAGCGCATCGGCAGTGCCGATCCCCGCGGGGTCGCCTCTCATCGAACGGCTGCCGACTTGAGACAACTCGGCGACATCGATGCTGACATTGCAGAGTTCACCGTTCCGCGCCGGCGCAACACACGTAGCGACGGAGTCCGTTTCCACGTCGCCACACTGGACCCCACGCACTGGTCTCTACTCGACGGCCTGCCCGTCACGACGACAGCAAGGACGATCGTCGACCTCGCATCTTCTCGAACAGACGGTGGACACCTCGCTGGCGTGGTGTGGGATGCATTGCGCACCGATCAGGTCTCGCGGGGACAGTTGGAGTCCGAACTGCGCCCATTTGCGTACCTCTACGGCGCACCCCTCGGTGACGGAGCAGGGTTGATCGCCGCCCTCATCGACGATGTCGCCGCCTCGGACCTGAGGTCCGCACCGACCGATACGAGAGCCTCTCGCCAGGAGGAAGCCGCTGGCGAGGTCGGGCACGGTCCCGGCGTCCTGAATATTCTGCGTGATCCCGCCCTGCCCGCCGCACTTCGCGCGCTGCGTAAACAAGGAATCGTATAGTGGCACAACACTATCCGTCGGCAGCAGCATTTCACCGGGCACTGCTGGCGCGCCTGGGAAGCCAGGCAAAAACATCCGGTCGCACGACTGAGGAACTTCAACGCGAGTACTTCACCCAGCGGTTCCTGGCGAGGGTGTTCTCGTCACCTGATTCGCGGTGGATCCTCACCGGAGGCGGTGGGATGCTCGTTCGCATCCCTGGGGCCCGTCACAGCCAAGACGTCGATCTGCTTCATCCCGGAACAGACATCATCGGTGCCGTCGACGAACTACGAGCTCTCAGCGTCCGCCCGGACCTGGACCGGTTCACTTTCGAGATCGAGGCGAAAGGATCACTGACCGGCGTCAGTCGGGGTGCTCAATTGAAAGCAACCGTTTATCTCGGTACTACGCGCGTAGGAAACTTTCCGATCGACATTGCGATCGAACGCACCTTGATCGGACCGGTGGAGCGACTGCAGCCGCGCCCCGCCGTCGAGATCGCAGACGTCTCGACGCTGCCGGCCTTCACGGTCGTACCTATCGCTGACCAGATCGCTGACAAACTGTGCGCGATGTACGAACTTCACGGGCCTCAGAAGGTCACTCCCTCAACGCGATTCCGTGATCTCGTTGATCTGCTACTCATCATCACCTCATGCACGGTCGACGCCGAAGACACTGTGAACGCACTACGGGCCCAACAAACCCGCCGCGTGCTCACACTCCCCCACACGCTTGCATCTCCCGGGCCGAGCTGGGCCGCCGGCTATCGTGCACTCGCGTCGAAGACATCGTTGAAATCCGAGCTTCATACGCTCGACGACGCACTCGCCGAGCTCAGCCGTGCACTGTCTCCATTGCTGTCGGGGCGGAGATCCACAGGGACATGGGACCCCGCCGCGCGGCAGTGGGTGCCGGCCGAGCTCGACTGAGGTCACACCAGTTCAGGTACCTGAACAGGCTTGCGGATCGAGACGTAGGAACTGTCCGGAATCGCAAGATCGCCCACCTCGTCGGTGTCACTGCGCCAGGTCAACGAGAGCAACGAGTCTTCGATGATGTCGGGCTCGGGTTCGGTGTCGACAACGACCCACTCGTCGGTGTCCTCCATCAACAACAGATCACCCAGTGCCACGTCAGCGGCGCGAACATCCTGGACAGGTCCGTATTGGTCCTCGTGTTCGTCTCCACTGGCGAATGCATAGTCCGATTCCTCGCTTAGAGCCGCATCATCGACCGCCTCCTTGACGACGGTGAGTCTGGTTCGGGTCTGGTCGAGGTTCGACTGTTCTGTTCGGATTGCAGGATCGGCCAGTTTGTCGAGAAACGCCGCCGCAGCTGCGGGATCGTTTTTCGCGAGCGTCGGCCTGCGGTAGGTGTCGAGGTCGACGAAGTCCGCCATCGCTGGTCGCTTCGTCGGAGTTTCGGGCGCCCCCAACAGACCCAACAATGCGGTCGGCGATGCGATTCGGCGATCGGTATCGCGGTTCATCCGTGCTCGCTTGAGTACCGGGTCGAGGTCCGGTCGGTCACTGGCAAGGACCCAGTCAGCGGCGACGTAGTCGAAATAGGTCAGAGGTGCGGGTTCTGACGTTTCGTCGGAGGCGTCGATGTCCGGGAGAGATTCCGGAGGAACGATCAGCAACCGCGGGTGTCTGGTCACCGGTGGCCGGAGCCTGTCGAGGAGATCGGCGTCCGGAGTACCGTCACGGGTCTTTCGTGGATCCGGCACGCGGTAGCACTGGATTTCGAGCGGCTGATAGTTGTCGGTGACAGTGGTGCCTCGCCCGCGGCACTTGCGCGGAACGCTCGTGCCGATCGTCGGAGACTGCCACATCATGGTGGCCGCTTGAGGTGAGAGCCGTCCCATGGAGATGCGCATCGCGAAGTTGTCGCGCATGTCGCCGAGGAAGTAGATCGCGTCGGGACGCTGAGTACCGAAGACCAGATGCACTCGCGAGGTACGCGCTTTGCGTGCCATCGACGCCAGCATGGCGAGCACCGGTGGTTGTCTCGGGCCGCCTTTCGGTTTGACCGAGGTGTACCAGTCTTCGACATTGCCGCGGAATTCCGCCCACTCGTCGAGGAACACCAGCACCGGTTCGAAATCCGCTTCCGTTGCCTCGCCGGTGACGATCTTCTGGTAGCGGTACTCCATCAAGTCGCGTGCACGATGCACCATCGCAACTTGCTGCTCGATGGTCGTGGCGACCACTTGGACGTTGGGCCAGTCCTGGAAGCCGAGGAATTCGACATATTTTCCATCGAGCACCCAGATCGGCCATCCGCGGCGCGAGAAGTTGACCAACAGGTTGTGTGCCGTCACTGTCTTGCCGCTACCGGGAGGTCCGATCAGCATCAGATTCGGATCGATCGCGGGGCGCCACACCACCTCGTTGCCGTCTTCGTCGACCCCGTAGGGGATCTCCACCGAGTCGTAGCTGGCCAACAAATCGACATCCGGGTCGATGTCCGGGGCGGGCAGCCAAACGCTGTCGGGGAACGCAGCACGTTGCTCGAACGTGACCTCGTCCGTGTGATGGTTCCACTTTGCACGCCAGCGTCCGGGGAACATCGCATTGATCGCGCGTTCGACACGAGTGCGATAGCCATCAGACACGAGCTTCGATCCGATTTCGTGCCGCACCATCATGGAGGTGACTTCACCGGTCTTGGTATCGACATCAATCGCAGTCACTGTTGCGGTCGGTCCCAGCAGTTGCCCGACATAGCGTTTTGCACGCGCCACCGCTTCACTGTCAGAGGGCTCTCGTTCCGGCTCCGCTGCGGGTGTGAAGATCAACCGCCGACGGTTGGGATCGTGCTCGGCGAGCGCAAAGAACCCCCACCCCTGGTCTTCGAAAACCTCGCAAATGTCGTCGAACCATGTGTCGTCGTTCAGCGGCTGCGCCGACGTGTAATACACGGTGAGTTTTCCCGGCACGCCCGGAGTCCCTCCGCTCCACTTCGATACCGACAACACCGCCCGCGTCGCTTCCGGGATGCCCATGACGGGGCAGAGTCGTTCGATTACTTCGTCGACCTCGACATCGCGCAGTTGTTTTTTCTTCCCCGCGACTCCGGCGTACACCGCGCCTATCGACAGTCCTGCGGCCGCCGGAATGGACAAGGCGGCATACCCGAACAGCGGCGCCCCGGCGCCGACACCCACCGCCGCGCTTCCGAGACAGAAGCTGTCGCGAACCCAAGTCCGCGACCGCGCCGGCAGTGAACTTATGCGAGGGGTACGAGCGAATCTGGCGGGAGCCTTTTCCTGCGCAGGACTCGTCATCGCCGACCCCCGATCACCCGACGGCGATCGAATCCGGTCTGCATCTGCATGGCGCTCCTCCTGTGGTCGGCCAACCGCGCGCACGCGCAGTTGCCTCGAATGGTTCTTCTACTCACAGGAAGATCCCGCCAACCCGAGCTGAGTGACATCGCGGCCGAAGAAATCTCTCTCCACTTTCACTCAAGCCGGAACAGCTACGTGTAAATCCGACACCGCCCCGCATCAGATGCACCACGAGTGAGATGTTCATGGGAGGCATCCCATGGCACTCCCACGGCAACTCCCCTTCGCGGAACTCGTAGAACAACTCGCGCTCACATCAATCGCGAAATGACACCGTCACCCCTTGACACGTGGGTTACGCTCCGAACAGCGCAACGAAGTGAGCATGGATCGGAGCGACCCCCGCGTAGGGGATAAATTCTCTCCCCGGCAACTACACCGATTCGCGCTGCTCAGCAGGTTGCGGGGCTCCGGAACGAAGATCCGAGCCGTCCATCTATCCCACGCCTCAGCCAACAGACAATCTGAAAAGAACCTTCTCCCGTGGGCGTCCCAAGCCCGTCCCCTTAGCCAATCAACGGCCACGCACCTGTTGTTCAACAGCCTGCGATGTGTCCGGTCGCGAGCCGTTTCGCGCGAGTCTCACCCACACAAGTTCGAGCAGATTCCCGCATCGCAAGTTTCGGCACACAAGTGGGGAACGTCCCCGCCGGTCCTGCAGATGCCTTTCGACCCTGACCCAGGGTCGACGGGTCGCGCCTAGGGTTCCCGGGCAATGGCTTCAGGTCAGGTCCGCTTGCGGCTCGCGATCTCGTCGGAGAGCCGCTGCACATGGGCGGCGTCCGCGTCCCTGGCAAGGGCGACGTAGTGGTCCATGACGGCCGGCCGGTAGCGCAAGGGCAACGTCTGTCCTGGGGCGAGTCGTGTCAGCTCGGTGATCGTGAGGTCTTCGTCTGCGATACCGCGGAACGAGATGCCGTCGGCTGTCTCCACGTCGAACATCAGGACCACGCGTGGATTGCTGTTGACCTCCCGCCAGTCGACGAGAACGCCGAGCGCAAGCGCCCCCGTCCGCAGTTCCGCATTGCGCTTGCGTGCATCACTGCTCATGAGCGGGTTCGGGGCGACGCCCGGAAAGTCGGGCCCGACGCCGAGCGATTCCCGACTCAGGTCAGGCCTGAGCTTCGACATCACATCGTCGAGCGTCATCTTCGAATCGTTGCGCTTCTTCTTCCAACCGAACATCCTGACCCCTCCCTCACAGCGGCGCCGGAATCTCGGCCTGGAGCTTCGGCGCTCGGTGCGATCGTAACGGCCGGCATTGCCCGAATCAGACAGATGCCCGACGCAAAAACATGCCGATGCCGACTCGTTGGATCCAGCGCGGCGATCTGCGGTGGTCTCCAGGTGGCGGGGTTCGACGCTGATGTTCGGATCCGAGCACTGGCCGTTATTGCCAACGATCATTCGAGCTGGTCAACGTACATTGCTGGCGAGATCCTGCAATCCGAAAGTCGTCATGAGCCCGACCTCGCGGAGATCGCGTGGTCGAGCTGTGGCAACAACACCGGGGCGAACGGATCGAGCAGTGATTTCCTCTCCGGATCGCAGCCAGAGCGTTAGTGCGGGAGGGGAGCCAGCATTACCCGCGCGGATTTGAAGCGATGCAACAGCTGCGCCGTCAGTTTGAGATGTCGGGGCCTAGTGTCCTGCGCCGGTAGTAAGTTTCCGATATGGCTCTCGGAAACGAGTTGGTCGCTCGCATCGAGCGGACCGTGGACTTCTACGGTCCCGGCCGTCCGATTCCGGCAGACGAGCTTCACGTGCGATTGCATGCACTCGACATCGTCCCCGACAAAGACTTCACCGAGTTCGTGGGACGTTGGGGCGGATGCTTCGTGGGCGTGTCAGTGCACGCATGGGACAACGCCGAGCTTATCGGTCGTGAGACATGCATCGAGCTGACCATGGGGGCGCGTGACGCATACGGCGCCCTCATCGACGGGGTGGTGTTCGCTGACGACGGGTCGGGGAATCCGATCTGGATCGCTGCGGACGGAAGCGTGCGCTTGGTCGACCATGACAACGCGAACACAGTTGTTCGACTGGCTGCCAGTTTCCGCACGCTGTTGGAGGAGAACGTCGACGACTGACTCACGAAGGCATCCGCGCGATTCCGGCTGCCCCTCGTCGCCCTCGCAGGCTGCATGTCCGCGGTGGTCGCCCCAACGACCGTACCTGTCACCGAGATGATCGAAGGCGTTGCGGCTGGGGCCGGCCTACGGATACACGCATGTCGCCCCCTCGACGGGGCACTAGTTCATCGGACGGCTACTGCGCTTACACGCCAGACGCCGATTTTGACGGCACTCATGTAGACGGCGAAGGTGTTTTTGCTCAGTTCTTTTCCATCAGGTCCGGTGGCAGTTTGTGTCACTGCGAGCACACGGGAAACTTTGGCTGGTTGATCAGCAGGGTGTTCGTCGCCGGCAATGCTCGCTGTGGCAATGACGATCGCGTGGTCGTCTGCCCAGTTCTGCCATTGCTTACCGGTGATCGGTGCAAGCGCAATGAATGAGTCGGCATTCGCGGCGTAGTACCTCTCGTCGAGAAGTGGCGCCGCCCGTTGAGCTGCCGCGGATTGGTTTACGTCCTTGCCTGGGGCGTAAGAGAGCATGGTGCGAGCGACGGCGAGCATGACCGATTCTGCATCGTTCTCGTTGGCTCCGGCCAGTGTGTCGGGGAGCGCTGGAGGCGGAGTGGTGGTCAGGGCTGGAGGGGCGGTCGGAGGCGACGGAACTGTCGTCGGCGCCGAGCCGGATTGGCTACCTTCAGCGAGGACGTCTGTCGATGGGAGTGTGGGTACCGTCCACGAGCTGTCGGCCTCGGCACTCGTTTCCACCGGATGATCTTCGGGTTCGTCGCTTCCTCCGCACGCTGTCAGTACCAACGCGGCAGATGTGAGAGCAGCAAGAGCGAGCGAGCGATTGCGAGTAATCATTATGAAGGTTCCTATCCGAATCGTTTGACGTACATCTCTTCGCCGGCCCAGCCGGAGAGCGGCATGATCGAGACGCTTTTCCCCGATTCCGGGGCGTTGAGCAACATGTCCTGACCGTTTTCGGTGCCGTAGAAAATGCCGACGTGATGGGTGTCGCCGCCTGCGCCGAAGTAGATCAGGTCACCTGGGCGCTTCTGGTCGAACGGAATGTCTTGGCCGCGGGAGTCGTACAGCTGGCCGGGGTTGGAATGACTTCCGGTGAAGTGAGGGAGCAAAATTTGGCCACCGGAGGCTTGGTAAACCGCGTACAACGTCAAGCCTGAGCAGTCGAAGCCGACCTTGTTCGAATCGCCGTTCGCATCTCCTGCCCCGCCACCATCACTGATGCCTTTCGTTGGACCGTTCTGATCTCCGCCTCCCCACGCGTACGTTGTTCCGATCCATTGGGAGGCCGCAGCGATCACGTTCGCTCCGAACGGCCCACCCGGCTTGAACTGAGGTCCACCGGGGTTCGAGGTCCCAGGCGCGCAGGCGCCGCCGTCGATGATCGTTGTTGCGGCGCCACCCTTGACGATGTCTGCCAGCTCCTGCGGCGTCAGGTCTTTACCTGAACCTTTGAACTGCGAAGCTAGTTGCCGAGCGAGCGTTTCGTCGTCGGCGTATGCCTCCGGGTGAGCCGATCCCTGCACGGTTTGGGCGGCGACGGTGACTGGCATGGATTGCCAGCCCGAAACTTTGAGCAACGCGTCAAAGAATTTGACGTTCGCCGTTACGGGGTTCATCAGGTCTTCCGCGGTGCCCCAGATGCCGACTTGTTGTTGGTATTGATTGACCGAGAGGTGGTCGCTTCCGACGCCGTCGTGGGGATATTGCAGCGACTCGGGCACGTTGGAGCTGGCGAGCATTCGGTAGGTCGATTCCTGGCTCATGGTGGCCAAGGCAACTACGATTCCTTGATCAGGAACGCCCATGGACTCGCCTATGGCGACAGCTTGTTTCGCCAGCGCCGTTTGGCTTGCGTTGAGACCGCCCGTGCCGGCGGGGGTGGATTTCGCCACCAACTCTGCATCGGGCTGAGTTGGGGCGGAGGCTGCTGCAGGGGAGGCGGTTCCTCGTTGCTTGAGCCAGGGAACCGGGTCGACTCCACCGCCCATCGACCATTGTCCTGGGTAGATACCAAAGTGCAGGTGCGGACCGCTGGATTGTCCTTCGCTGCCGACTTTGCCGATGAGTTGGCCTGCGGTGACCTTGTCGCCGGCTTTGACGAGCACTCCTGCTGCGGTCATGTGCCCGTAGAGAGATTCGACGGTCTGCCCGTCGATGGTGTGCCGGATGCGGATCCAGTGTCCGTAGCCCGAGGCCGGTCCAGCGACGACGACTTCACCGTCTCCTGCAGCGTAGAAGGGGGTATCCAGCGGGGCCGCGTAATCTTGTCCGTCATGCATTTCGCCTTCTCGCATGCCGAACGGCGAGCTGATCGTGTACGTACCTTCGGCCATCGGAACTGCCAGAGATCCGGGTTTCAGACCTACCAACGATCCGTCTGCACGAATGTCGGTACCGGTCGGCTGACCGCAGGTGGTGTCCTCACCGGTGAGGGACAAGATGACGAGAATCGGCGCCATCAGCACGACCATGCACACGATCGGCACGGAGATGAGGATCCACCACCACTTCTTCGACGAACTTTCCGAATCGGGGGACGGTGGTGCGGCGAGGAGCGTCATCAGCGAGGCCGCCGGGTCAGCGAGCTCGGCTGCGGGGTCCTCGCGTTACCCGCTCCTGCTTGAGCTGCCGCCGCCATCAGTCCGGCAGTTCTGGAGCCGGATCCGGTGGGAATGTTGACGGCGGGAACAACTGGAGCGGCGGGCGGACGTACCGGCGCGGCGGTCGGCTTCGGCGCCTTCGGGGCGCGGGTGGGAGTGGTGGGCAACAGCAGCGGCGCACCGGAATCGGTGGTGAATTCGCGGAAGGACCGACCGTCTGGTGCAACAGTTTTCGAAGCTGAACTGCGAACTCGTCCACGCTCCGGAGCAAGACCCGACGGCGCCGTGCCAATCGACTTCTTGATGCCCGGTTTGTCTGCGACAGCCGATTTCGAAAGTCGACTGCGCACCGCGGCCGCCGCGCTATCCGCACCGGTTCCACGGCTCGGTGAGCTCGTAGAGGACCGTGAACCCGAGGACTGTGAACGGGCCATCGTGGCCGGGTCGGAGAGATTGTCGATCGACTTCTTGGCCTTCTTCGCTCCGGAGACTGCTTTCGTGCCCGCCCAGACTGCGGCGGCGACGCCTCCCGTTACCGCAGTCGACGTCGCTGTGCCAGCTACTGAGCCAACGGCCTTGGTTGATGTAGTCGCTTTCTTCGCGATCTTGCCTGCGCCCTGGACCGCGGCCTTGCCGCCACGGTAGATCTGCCGGCCCTGCGCAGCCATCAACGCGATATCTCGACCCGACGTAGGGGTAGATCTGGTGATGGATGTCGGTGCGGCATCGGGTCGCTTCGCCAAAATCGACGCCAGACTGTCCGACATCCGTTGCAGACCCTTGATCGCGCGACGGAAGAGGAGGAGTGCGACGATCAGGAAGATGTCGACGAAGAAGACGGTGCGGATGAGATTCGATTCGTCTGAAGCGAAAAGGTCTTGGACGACGAGCACGTATCCGACCAGGAAAACTATGGAAAACATCATCTGCAGCAGCGACATCGCGACGTTGGCGATCGTGCGCCAAAACTGTCCACGCATCGACGGTGCGATGGCAACAACGATGCCAGGGATGGATTTGATGGCGTTGCCGATCGAAACCCCTGCAGCGAGAACCAACCTGCCCGCCAGGTAGATCGCGAAGAGCATCAGCAGAGTGCCGGCGAAGATCAAGAAGAGCAGACCCATCGCTTGACCAGGGCCAGGATTGTCGGCGTATTGCTTCATCGGACCGTCATCGCCATCACACGCCGCGATCGCGTCTTTGATGCGATCTTCAGGCTTGTCATCCGGATTGAGCAGATCCAGGGCCGCCCCCGCGCCGGGAAGAATGTCACCAACCTTCTCTTGCACCTTGTCCATGACCCCGGGCCCGTCCGGGGTCGCGGCGTAAGCCTCGTCGAATTCCTTGACGCACTTGCCGTTGTTGTCCGGCGCATCAAGCACGACCCCGAAGTTGATCAGCTGAGTGGGCTGGCGCAGGAAGGTATCTACGAGGGTCGATTTGATGGTGTCGATCTGCTGATCGGCGTTGCCGCTGGTATTTCCACCGTTCGCCAGTCCCGACGCGACTTCGAGTCCGGCATCGCGTGCAGCGAAGACCAGGCCGTCGTTACCGACGACCCGGTCGAGGGGGTTGGCGAGAAATCCGACGGCCGCGGCCGCGATGACACACGACATGAGCAGTTCGTAGATGCCCGTGGAGAAGCGCCCGCGTACGAACCACACGGCCACGCTGAATCCGGCGATGGTCAACATCAGTGGGGTGAGCGCGAATTGGTCGGTGATCGAGGTGACGGAGTCTGCGATGGTGCGGACCGGCGTGAGAATCATTTCGATCCAGTCGAAGGACAACGCGTAAGTGATGAACCAGATCGCCGTCGCCATCATGAATCGGAAGACCTCGTATTCGAGGGTGATGATGTACGCCCAGATCATTCTCCAACCGCCGCCCATTGAGGCGTTGCCCTTGTCGATCGAGAGGAAGTAGCTCCAGGCGTCGATTCCGTGCGTGTCCTTGAGCGCCATCCATGCGAAGAACGGTGATGCACCTCCTCCTCCGCTGGGGTCCGCAGCCGCGGGCGTAGCGAAAATCAGCAAAAGTGCACCAAGAGCGTGCCATCCCGCGGCCACCCGAATGAGCAGGCGGCTCCACCAGCGTGACCACAGCCAGCGAGAGATCGGTTTGCTCACGTACATGATGACGACCAACCAGGATTCGGGAATCCACGCTTGGGCGATCCGGCTGGCGGAGTGCAGGAGCCAACGCAGTGAGTGTGTGACCGCGGCGCGGACGCTGAAGTACTCGCGGGCTTCGGGACTGCCCTCGACAGCGTCCTGGTCGAGGGGGTGCGCCGCGGTCGAGGTCATGCCTTCACCAGCTTCTTGTTGTCTTTCGGGGTAGTCAGCGCGGCTTCACGGCGCGATTCGGTGGCGGGGAGAAGAGTTTTGATGCGGCCGACGTTTCCGCTGCCGTCTCGCATGTAGCCCTCGCCTCGGCGGTGCGGCTCGACGTAGCCGTCTTTTCCCGTGACCGGCGCTGTCTGCTCCGTGAGCTCTTTGACCAGGTCTTGGTTCTCTGGGTCCAGGCCCAGCCACTCGATCGCGCGCTTGGCGAGGCCTTCGTCGGTGTGGCGATGAACAAATCGGGTTTTGATGAGGCCGCGAAGTTTCGGCGTCCCGAACGCGCAGTCCTGATCACCTAATCCCACTGCTGCAGAGGACTTTCGGCCTTGAAGTACGAAATCTTCGACAATGTCGATACCGTCGTCGGCGTTGAGAAGGTGATGAGCTTCGTCGACGAGGAACAGCGCCATCTGGTCGGCGTCGGCGAAGCACTGACCGCGGGCGATCTTCGCGATGAGTGTGTAGACGGCGTGACCGAATCGCTTCTCGAGCGGCAGATTGTCGTACAGGTGCTGCTTCTCTGTCTGCAGCTGGGTGGGGAGCTCCACGCGGTGGGTGCGGAAGATGATCGCCGGCGCGGTGATCGGCAATGCCGGAAGGTCTTTCGCGAAGAGCGCTGCGGCATAGGTCAACCGGGCGTAGACGTTCATCTCCTCGCCGAGGTCGTAGGCACCGTCGATCAGGCAGTCGGCGGAGAGGAGGTGCTCGGTGAGCTCGCCAAGCCCTGCGTAGGGGTGCTTCGCGCGATAGGACGGTTCGAGCACCTTGGCCAGCGCCTTGCCGTGCGTTGATGTCGGCTGGATTCGCAGCAACGCCAGCATCACCGATTGCGTCATCTCCGCCGCGATGTTGGGCGGGAAGATCCGCAGTGGGTCGGTGCTGTAATCGGGCTCGACCAGATCGACGATGACCGCATCCGTGACCGCCCGAGCCCAGTTGGCGTATTCACCGAGGTCACTTTGATCGATACCGATGACCTGGCCGCCGCAATCGACGACGTGACCGGCAATCACCTTCATGGTGACGGACTTTCCGGATCCGAGCTCCCCGGTGACAGCCCACGAAGAGGACTGGTCGCGGAGGGACTTACCGAGTATGTCGTTGTGTACCGCACCGATCCGGGCTGCCGTGATGTTCAGTGCGAGCAGAGGTCCGGAACTGTCGCCCAGATCGTTGCGAGTGAACGGCATGTAGGCAGCAAAATGTGTCGAGGTGGTGATGTGCCCGAATTCGCGCACGATCTTCGACGAGGGAACGCCGGGAATCATCGCCCACCACAAGTCCTCTTGAAATCCGAGCGGCGCGACCAGCTTGTAGTCCTGATGTTCAAAGGACTTCTTCACTGTTTGGGCTTCAGCGAGGGCCTGCTCTTCGGTGGGCGCGCCTACGGCAAAAAGCGCTGTCCAGGCGACTTCGACCTCGTCACGGTTGGTTTCGAGAAGCGAGCTGTACTCGGTCAGTGCAGAGGCTGCGATATCGAGAGCGCCCTGTCCGCCTGCCAGCTCGCCTTCCCGCTGCTCGTACTGTTCTTTGAGGTTTTCCAGCGCACGCTTGTTCGCACGCATCACGTCAGCGCCTGCTGTCACCTTGAGTCGAGCAACGAAATCGACGTCGATGTCTCCGAAGTCATCCGCCAGGGAAAAGAATTCCGAGCCGGGAAAGAGGACACCACCGGAGGGCATATCCGCTAGCGCGAGAATCACCTGGTACGACGCCGGCCGATCATCGATGTCGTAGGGCTGGTCGACCTTGAGAACTCGACTGAATGTGGGAACCTTCGGACGCCACCAAGTCGTGGGCGCATCGCGATCTGATTGCGCGCCTTCGTCGAGTCGTGCTGGGGCGAGCGCCGCTCCCGATTTCGGGGAAGGCGTGGACGCGGCGCCAGGCATGTCTCGATCGACATGGAGGCCGCGGGTCATGGAGTGCTGCCAGAGCCAAACCATCTGTGCTGGTGTTGCCGGTCGAGCTTCGAAGACTGCGGGGATATCGGCGACGATGAGATCCGCTTGGCGAATACGCGCCCGGACCTCGTCTTCGGGGACGGAGGTTCGAGGGAGTCCGATGAAGTCCGACAGCGACGTCCATGCCGCGTGCGTGGCGGCTTTTGCCTGTCCTGCGAGTCCGGTCGTTGTCAGGGGGATGCTCAGATAGAACACTCGTTGGCCGGGGCGATAGAGCTCGATGGAGTCGAGGGTCGCTTCGCATTCGATCGCCCAGTCTGTGTGGACGTCGAGATCAACCCCTTCGGTCATCCTCGCCACGACCGCTTCCGCACTCAGCGACGACGCGATGCCCATCAACATCGATTCGCCGGGCAGTGCGCGCACGAGCATCGTGTGCAGAGTCCGGGCGGTGCGCTTGTCGACGTTGGGTCGGTAGCCGTAGTCCATTCCGCTCAGTACGTAGTCGGCCCACACGACACCGGATTTCGTCCACCGGATATTTGCTGCCATCGACAGAGTTGGCTGTTCCATTGCGGCGGATCGCTTTCTACTCGGGGTTTCCGGCGTTGGCCAGCGCAAGGAGTTCCTTGACGCTTGATCGGCCGGGGCGCGGGGCGGGGTCGTTTGGTGAGAGGGCGGGCAGTTCATGTTCATGAGGTCGCGACCGAGTGCCGACAGCGTTGTGTGCGACCGGTACAGATTCAGAAGGGGATTCGGGTTCCACAGCAGCGACGAGTTGGTCCTCGATGCGCGGATCGGCAGTGATGTAGCCGCCGGCGTGAACAAGGTGAGGTGCTCGGATATTCACGCGTTTGCCGTTGATCTTCAGCTTGGCCTCAGGCGGCGCGAAGACGGCCTTTTTGACCCCTTGAGCGACAGATGCTGGGCTTCGGCCGGCCAATCGGAGCTTGCCGACGACGAACACCGTGCCGCCGCAGCATGCGACGAAAAATCCGACGTTCCACGTGATGTTGTCGCCGAGCCACAACGGATGCAGGAGCCACAGGATTGCTCCGACAGCGGCGCCACTGACTGCTTGCGGGACTGTGTAGGGGCCGAAAGGGAGCTTCTTACCGTCGGGTGTGCGGCCGATCAGCTGAGGGATTTTCCGAGCTGTTGTGAAGTCTTTGATGACTTCGACGTTGTTGTCGTCGTTCATGTGGGCACCGACTCGCGTGAGGAGTTCTGTCGGTGTGCTCGTGTGGTCGCGTCCGTTGCCGCGGTGGTTACCTCGGACATCTGCAGTCCTCCTTGTCAGGGTCGGTGAAGGGCGATTCGAGTGGGCGCGCGGTCGCCGTTTACACCGGCAGATCCAGACTCGGGTCCGGCGCTTCTACGACCTGCACGACAGAGATGGCCAGGTCCTCTCCGGTTCGGTCTTTGAGGGAGTCCATGTTGAAGACAACCCAGAGCGCTGCAGCACCGATGAGGGCGGAGACGACCAGCCGGGCGATCGTGAAGGACTGCATCAAGTTCCGGAGAAGGAAGTACAGGACCAGGCAGCTGGCTGCAGATTGGAGGGCGACCTTTCCGTTGTTGGTCAGCTCTCCGATCTTTTCGAAGACACCGGCGGCGACGATCGCGGTGTTGGGGTCAGCGGCGGCGAGTGCGAGGGACATGATGGGTCACCTTTCGGTTCGAGGGGTCAATTTCCTGAAGGGGAAAACAGTGGGACTTCGCCGACAGCTGGAAGCGACGATCCGGGTGTTTGGCTTGGCGCGGGAGCCTGAGTCGGCGCTACGGATGTCGGTGCGGAAGTCGACGGAGCGTTCTTCGGAGTCGACGGGGCCGGGGCGCTCGTGGTCGACGAATTGACTCCGCTGCGAGGAGCAGTAGCGGCAAAGAGCGGCGTTGAGTCGATGGCGCTGACTTCCCAGCGACCGCCGCGGGAAGTCATCGTCAGCGCGTACTGACCGTTGACAGATTCGGCGTCGGTGATCTTCAAAGATGCAGTGATCAACAAGCGCACGACGTCGCCATCTGAACGCGGTGCAGCCGAGTTCGACGCACTGAGATCGACCGAGGAGAGCACATCGGTGAGTGCGATGCTGCGGTATGGCGCCGGGACGATCGGTGCGATGGAGACCCCCGGCGTCAGGTAGCGAGCAACCTCGCCGTTGCCTGTCAGAAGTGCGGCGAGGAACTGGTTGGCCGAGGTTCCGATCGGGTGATTCGCGACTCGGAACTTATATCCGAGTTGAAGGTCTACAGCTGTCGACGGCTGCGCAACTTCGGAAGGAAGTGTGGCGGCGCGCGCACCGGATTCGGTCACAACAACAGGAACTTGGAAGTAGCGCCGAACGATTGTTGCGGAGGCATCGTTGGCGGGGCGTACCGAGACCGATACCGTCACGGCGTAGGTTCGTGCGTCGCGATCGAAGGCAATTGATGCGATGGCGGGGTCCGTCGCAACGTAGAGCGCAGATGCCGGAAGATTCGGTGGCGTGGCAACGAACCGTTCGATCTCACGCTCGCTTCCTCGGCTGCCTTGAAGCCACGTCACGACCAGTTGACGGGCTACATCTTCGGCTTGGGCTTGTGCTGCGGTGTCAATGCTTTGCGCTTCGTTGTCAGTTGCTTTGACGACTGCCGGAGTTGACGACGAGCCGAATACGACGAGCAGCAGTGAGACAATTCCTGCGACGAGAGCGGCGATGATCGCACCGCGAATTGCACGTGTAGTCCACTGCTGACGAAGGCCCCACTGGACTCGCTCTGCGCGGACACGCTCCTCTACTTCATCGACGATCGTCTCGGTGGAATCGGCGGTTGCGGAACCATCCTGCTTCCGTTTCGGAGTGCGCCCGAAATTGTTGATCTTCTTCCAATCAATGTTCATCGGATACCTGCCTCGGACGGCTGCTCTGACGAGTCGAGTTCTGATTCGCCATCCGAGATGTCGGCGCTCATTGCCCGCGCAAGCGCTGCACGAGCGGCCGGCGCCTCTGCGAATACCAACAACGAGAGCGCGGCGCTGGCATCTTCGTCGAATGGGTTTCGTGTGAGAGCCGCAGCGACTCGACGGATCTCCTCAGCAATGGCATGGGCGTAGCCGAGATCGTGCAGTAGCGCTTGCATCGAGTCGTGCATCCGGTCCTCCTGGCGACTGGCGAGTGTGAAAGCCGCACCGATTTTGTGGGCTTCTACTTGTAGGAAGATCCGGGCGCGAAGACCTGAGTGACAGAGCTCGCCAAACTTTTTTCAAAGTTTTTTCCGAGCGCGGTCAGTTGCTTGTTGCCAGAGGTTCAAACGTGCACGTCGATGCCTTCGATGCACGCGCATCTACTCACGGCAAAGCTCGCGGCAACAACATCTCCGGCAACAACAAACACTCCCCTGGCAACAACAAACATGCAGGTCAGAGGCAATATAGGGCTGCTCTACTGGGCGCGAGACCAACCTCGCACGCGCACAGAGGAGACCCGTGGAAATGTCCACCCACGCAGCAACCGCCCCCAGCCATTCGTCGTCCGCCTTGCCGTCCCATGGCGCGGCTCGAGGCGACCTTTACAGCCGTCTGAACACCGAATGGATGCAGCTGTGCGCACGACCCTCAGCAGCGGCAGAGGTGCTCACATGGTCGGTCAATCAGCCGGCCTTGAATCAGGTTCAGGAACTCAACGACTTGGCCGGCGCCCATCGTCTCGATCGCGACGCCGTACTGCTGGCACTGTTGACCCTCCACCAGGAGGGCAGCGTTCTCGCGGGGCGAGCGCTGTTGCAGCTGATGCTCGGGAAGTTGATCTCGTTGACCCGTCACGCGCGGGTGGCCGGCTTCGATTCCTACCACGCTTACGACGAGCGTGCGGCCACCACAATCGCCACTTTCATGTCATTGATAGCCGAGTATCGCCCGTCCGGAGAGAACATTTATGCAGCTCTCTTTTTGCGGACTTTGAAGAAGATCGCACACGAGAACACCTTTGCCGGTGAGATCCCCGCGTCGGATCTGATGGATCGTTCCGATGCTCCTGAGGCGGAAACCGAGAACCCATTTCTAGCCCAGGACTTGCTCGCTTGGGCTGTACGGAACGGAGTCATCACCGGCACCGACCGAGCTTTGATTCAGCGCGCATATCTCGACCAGACCGACACCGATCTGACATCGATCGCGGCTGAGATCGGCATGACCTCGGCCGCACTTCGTCAGCGGCTCTATCGCGCTGTGTCGAAGATTCGGAACAGCGTAGGAACTTCGAATCAGACGTCCGATCATGCACGCTTCGCCCGTGCATCGCGCAGCGCCCGGCCGATCGAACAGGCTTTGTGATGACTCGAACTCTCGACGCAGTTTCGTTGCTGGTGTGCTTCCTGATCGCTGGCTTCGTGATGAAGGAATCGTCACTCCTTTTCGAGACTGCTGGAAGTCTCGACGCAGCGCTACGTATCCCTTCCGTGAGTCATCCCGAACTTTTGGGACAGCTGATGTCGCTCGCTCACCGCGCCGTCTTCACGGTCGTCGACCTTCTGCCGAACACCGTGACCGCACATTCGGGCAGCGGTCTTTCCACTTTCCCCTCGCTGTAATCGATGACGAAAAGAGATCTGTCATGACGACCATCGCTTCCCCATCTACCGACTACCGACGCGCCCGTTCGGTAGGTTCGGCGGCCCTTCTTACAGCAGCCGTGGCGTCAACTCTGCTCACGATCTCAACGCCGGGGACCGCTCATGCCGCACCGGCTTCTGCAGGCTGCCCCACTGCGGAGGTGGTCATGATGACGGGGACGTTCGAGACAGATTCGGGAGCAGATTCTTCGGTGGCGACGGGCCTTCTCAAGCAAGTGACTGATCCGCTTGTTCAGCAGTTCGGAAGCTCCATCAAAGTCACTTACCCTGCCTACGAAGCATCCGCGTTCAACAAGGGCAAGACTTACGGAACGAGTAAGGCCACCGGAATAGAGGCTGCCGCGAAAGTCATGCAGACCCGGGCAGCGGAGTGCCCTAGTACTGTTTTCGCTCTCGGTGGTTACAGCCAAGGGGCGGATGTCGCGGGCGATCTGACGTGGCTAATCGGGCACGACAAGGGTCCGATTCCCGCGGAGAAGCTGATCGCGGTCGGCTTGGTTGCCGATCCCCGACAGAGTCCGAGCGAGGACAACACTCTCGTCGGTCCAGCTGTCGACGGAGTCGGTATTGCGGGGGCGCGGCCAGGCGGATTCGGAAAGACAGCCTCGGTAACGCGGTCGTACTGCGCACCTGACGACCTCTACTGCTCGACGAACAGCAACAAGGACGGCTTACTTGCCGGTCTCGGCCGAGTACTTTCACAGCCCCCTACTGCATCCGGTCCACAGCAGAGTGATGGCTCTCAGCCCAACACAGCGGCCCTGCAGAACGCCCTGGTTTCGGACTACTCGAAGGTTGATCTCCCGGGCCTTGCCGGCAACGTCGACACTCTGCAGAAGCAGCTCCAGTCTGGTTCTCCCGACCTCGCCAGCGTGAGCGCAGCGGCATCCGATATTGCAAACACTCTGGTCCCTGTAGCGGATACGACCAAGTGGGTGACTCAGAATCCCGCCGTCGAACAATCACTCAAGTCAGCGGACGCATCGACGCCCGAGTTCGCGGCCGGCAAGATCGTCGAGACGGTCAAAGGTATCGATGTGGCCGGCGCATTGAAGGCCGCCGATTCGATAACGAAGGCAGTCCAGGGAGCCACAGGCGCGGCGCAGGTGCCGCAGTTGCAGGCTTCCGTCGATGCTCTCGCCAATCAGGTTTCACCTTTGACGTCCACCCCAGCGGATGGGCTCTCCGTTGCCGCGAACGCGCTCTCGATCATCAAGCCGAGTGTCCTGATCGATCAGGTCACCCACATCGGGACGAATGCCTTCGCATTGGCCAACAACATTCCAGCTGTCGCCGACATCTTCACGACTCGGATCCCGCAGATCGTTCTCGATCCCGCGCTCGATCCCATGGCGAAGGTCAAGGCGGTGCACGCCGAGTTCGACCGAATCAATGTTCTCTTCGAACCACTCGTCAAGCTCGCTGCAGGACTGGACTACAAGACCGCAGCATCACTCATCGCGATGATCCCCGACCCGTCCGGTACCGCTCAGATCGTGTCGATGATCGTCGGACTCGTCGGCAACCTCGATATCATCGGTTTGGCCAACTCCGCCGGCGAACTGCAGAAGCAGCTCTGGCACGCGATCGAAACCGGCGATGTCATCGGAGCCGGTCTGGGTGCACTCCCCCACATCCTCGACTTCGCGAAGATCGCGGTAGGCACGCTCGGGGGTGGACAGAAGACTGATCCGGCCAAACTCGGAGCAGCGTCCGGATCGTCGGCGACCGGCCAGCAGCTAACTCAGCAGTCCCAGACAGGGGACCTTGGTGGGCTCGCTTCGAATCTCACCGCGCTGGCAGGTTCTGACGGCGCCGATGCACTGGCACAGATCGGGACTGAAGGACTGAAGTTCGCTTCGTTCATCGGTTCCGGAGCTCACCAGAGCTACGGAGAAATGGTCATCGACTCCGCTGGAACGACCGCTCTCCAAGATCTGACCAATCACTTCCGCGACGCGATTGCGAAAGTGACCGCCTGACTCGCCTGTCCTCAACTCTGCACACAAGGTCAGCAGTCAAGAATGAACCGCACGGCCAGGGAAGGGTCTCGCCGTCTACCGGTGGGGCCCTTTTCGCTTCTCTACGTTTGGCCAAGAGATTGGTTCACTCGGACATTGTGAGTCGTTAACGTCACCGTGCTTGCCGAGTCTCAAGAGTGAACCTCGATGCTGGTGTAGCGGAAGGTCCCAAGGACTCGGCCGGCATCGACCCGCCAAGGTCTGACGTTCGTTTCAGCTCCCCCTTGATGAGTGCAGACGACCGCGGTGGTGTCGAATTCAGCTCCGATGACGATCCCGTCACCCTTGCTGAGAGCTCCTTCGGCAACCCCGGGAAGAGGACTCCAGTTCTCCACAGTTCCGTGGCGAAGATTTTCACGAGCCCATCTCAATCGCTGATCGTGCGCCATGTCTGCAATCTCGCCGGGGTCGCCACGGACGCCGCGGACGCCGCGGAACAAGCGGATCCGCGTAGCTCCATGCCTCTCGTGCAGGTAGTCGGCAAATGTCTTCCCAAACGCCGCCGTCAGGACGAGCCAGTCATTTGCAAGCGAGGGATCAGCGAGGAGCCGCTGGTGTGCCTCAGCAAAACCGGCTTGGCCAGAAGGTTCATCGTTGTCGCGATAGAGATCGAATTTTGGGTCCACCACGGTTATCTCCCGTTCGAGGACGAGCCTTGGGACGTAGAGCCCGACGGGCCGACCGCCAGACTTGATGTCGATCTTCCATTCAGCAAGGCGATGTACGAGGACTGACGTATCGGCGACACTTTCATCGAGTTCACGCGCATTGTCCGCGACATTGCGCCGAAATTCGTCGGTATCGGTACTGAAAATCGCGTCGCCCAACCAGCTTTGAAGTGGTTCACGCTCCAAGAAGTTGCTGTCTCCCCGTTGCTGCGCTTCACGGTGCATAGAAGCGATCCTGCCTGCCAACCACGTCTACTCGCGGGTCCGACGCGCCTCAGAGCAGCACGTGCGGCTGGCGAACCTGCGGTGATGTGGCAGGGACCGATGTGCCTGATCGCCGATTCGCCATTCGAGCGGAGGGAGTTCACCGAGCCGCGTGGGTAGTCCATGGCAGCAGATAGCCTCCACGCCATGCCTCCCCCTTCACCATTCAATGACAGCGGCCACAACTTGTTCGTCGTCCACCTCCATACGGCGGCGACGAGCACTGGCGACCAATGCGTGCGGGAAATTGCAGCAATAGATACCGATAGCGGACGATCGTGGGAGATCGCGCTGGCTGGTGAAGGCGCGCTGGCAGACGACGCTCAAGCTGTCCCTGAACTCACGGCACTGGCGCGCAGCATCGCAGGCCGAGTCACTGGAGGGTTTCACCCGGATGCGCACACGAGACTACTCAGACGTCTGTTCACCGAACTGGGTCTTTCTCCAGAGTGGCACCAGAACTCCGATATCCGTCAGCTGACAGCCGGCGCATTGGGGATCCCACCAACCCATATGCCCACCACGGAACAGACCTGCAATCTATGGGGTGTTTCTGTACAGGCGCGCGAAAGCGCCGTCCAAATGGCTGAAGCGGCGGCAGCGTGCTTTGACGCGCTTGCCTACTTTTCTGCCGGCCACGGACGCCGCATCGTCGATATCCAACTGAATTGAGACAGCTATGACATACCGAATGTCGAGACTGAAACTGCCTGCGGGACTGAACCTGTTCTTGCGGCGACTGCGCTGGCGCCACGTCGCGTTCCTGTGGCTCGTCGCGGCCCTTCTACTGACTTTGATCAATAGGGAGGTTGAGACAGGGACAGTCATGCATTGGGTACTTGCGGTCCCTGTCGCCCTCTCCCCCGTGCTTGTTCTTTCCCTTTGGTTACTCGCAAACAGGAAGCGCTGAAGGCGCCCTCGTCGCTTCCCTCGTCATGTTGCGGGTTCGTCGTCTTTGAAGAAATATCCGGTCAGCGCCGCAGCGATCAGGTGCGAGCGGGATTTTGCGCCCAGTTCCGCCACGAGGTGATCGATCACGTCGAAGTCGGCATGAAATAGTCGGTAAGTCACCTGCGTCTCACTATCGTCACGTGACGTTTTGGCTCGAATGCCCCGGGCTGCGAATAATCCCCCACCGATTCGACCGCCAGGGTAGAGCAGTTCCGGAAGTCGATCATGAGTCGCCTCGATCGCGACGATGAAGATCTGACCGTTCGTCATCCCCGTGCTCGCCCGCATCTCCTCGAGCTTCGCATGGCACCTTGCCGGCACCCGAACACTTGACGACTTCCCTCCCCCATCCAGGTCCGAGGAACGGTCGACTTGCTCCCGATCTTGTTGACCTCCAGAAGGTTCAGCCTCAGCGGGGCGCTCCACATGCGCGGGCACTTCCCGCCCTTGTTCAATTTCGTCGTTGTCACCCTCGATGTACGCGGAAGCGATGCTCTCGAGCGATCGGGCCGCGGCCGAACGGAAGGTCCCGGCGAGTGGTCGGTGCCCTCCAGCCGACTGAGACGGGCCTTGGTTATGCGTGCTAGTCACGTCAATCTCCGATACTGAACAGGGAACGAGACGCGCTCGCTCAAACCTAAAGTGATCTTGCTGAGAGTTATACAGCCCTCCCTGGACAGCTCGGGTGCGACGAGACACCTCACCCAAGACCCGCGAATCTTGCACCCAAGTCATATCCACAGCCGTTAGAGAAACCTATCGGATCATTTCGATACGACCAAGACGTAAGCACCTAATTGCCTACATATGCGGAAGTGGCAAGCTCGATTTCATCACAGAACGATATGCATCGCGTCCCACACGCATCCCAATCTCCCATCAAGTCCAATTCGACTGGCGCTTTATGCGGCATTGGGACGCCTCTGGGACGCCTTCGAAAGTGAGTGGCAACGTTTGCGAAGCAGCTTGGCTGGTATGTCGGTATGACTGGCATGCGATCGTCGGAATGCCTTCAAGTTCCAAACAGGGCGATAAGCATGATTCGTCGGGACGCAACTAGTACTACTGATGACACACCACCGGTGTGGTGTCATCATTGTTCTATGACCGTTCCCGGCAGCGAGATGGGCCTCAAGCTCAACTCTGCATGGGTCGACGATCTCCGCTGGCACCGCGACCAATACAGGCAGTCTCGATTTCAATGGACGAGCAGCGACGCCCTGTTGGCTGCGACCGAGTTCACTCGCGGACGCCAAAGCTTCACCACCCTGTCTGAACTGCGCGAACTAAGCCAAGCGCGACGCTCAGCCGCCGCATACGCCACAGTGTGCCAACGGGCATTCGGCGAGGCCGCCAGACATGCGCGCAGGGGCCTCGAAACGACCACATCCTGGTCCGCAGTTGCTCGCGAACTGGACACGACTGTGGTCACCTGCTCGGCGAGTTCCCACTTTTCGATCTGGTCGCAGGCGCACGAACGCACAAATCCCCAGGTAGCCCGGGTGCAAAAGATCGTCGACGGGCTCTATTTCTCTAATCCCCTGATCCGCGCGTGGGAGCTCAAGCAGCTCTGGGACCTATATGCGGCTGCCGAGGACATCCTCGAAGACACTTTGGTCGATCTAGCCGTCGAACTCGACGGATTTCGCCGGGCTGACGACATCGCTCAGGCCGCAGATGTCCGCACCGTCGCCGGCCTCGGACATCGCATCAAGTCACAGCGTGCACAGCGGGGGGCCATCGGCGATCCACGACGAACCCCACATCAGTACAGCTAAACAGCTATTTCACGCACACCTTCACGCAAAGCAAGCCATGTTGAATCACGCAGAGTGAGTAGTGAGTCCGGGCTCTAGAATTCTGATCACGCACCCGGTCACCCTCGCCTACAAGCAGGCGGATCCGTACGCCAATTGGCAACTGATTCCGCCTGTGGCACAGCATGTAGACCCGCACCACATGCCGTACGAGAACCCCAGGTGCCACCCCGCACGCAAGCCCATCCTTCTGCACGCACATCATCCTGCGAGCGGTCACGCAAAACATCACGGATGCACACCCGCCCATCAAACCGCTGTGCGCTCCGCACCCGATCATGCGGGGTCTCACGCATAGAGCCACGTTGTATCTCCCGTGTTATTCCACGCAGACATGCACGCAGAAGACCACGTTTCTTTACACGCCATTTGGTCCGCGTGTCTTCACGCATCATTACCCGCATTTCTTCACGCATGATTTCACGCAGTGCCTCACGTAGTGACTCACGCGCGTTCACATACGTGCCCACCTGCGGTTACATCGGCATGCAAACACGCGGCCTCGCACGCGGTGCCGCATGCCGATCCACATGCCTGAACACATACGGCCCCACACGCGTGGCATACCGCGAGTTGTCCAGGACCCCTGCTAACTTTCCTTACAGACCACTCGTCAGAAACCAACGTCCATTGGGAGAACCACCATGTCTGTAGATGCCGTTCCAACGACACCCACTCATCAGCAACTGCCTGCCTGCTTCGGATTCTTCAACGGTAAAGGGGGAGTGGGCAAGACCTCACTCTGCGCGAACACCGGAGGCTTACTCGCTGCCGGCGGCTACCGGGTTCTCTTGCTTGACTTCGACCCCCAGGCCAACTTGTGCCGCGACCTCGGGTTCGTGAAGGAGGACGGCGTGCCCTTGTTCTCAGCCCTCTTGAGCGGGTCGGCACCGCCGATCATCCAAAACGTCGGTGGTCGCGAGAATCTCGACATCGTTCCAGGCGGCCCGGCAATGTTCGACCTTGCCGCAGTCATGGTGTCCAGGCAGCAACGCCAGGGAGGCAAACGACTAGGACAGCTTCTACTGGCCATGTTGCTGCAAGTGGCCGCAGACTACGACGTCATTATCTTCGATACCCCTCCGACGGATCTCACGATCATCGAAGCAGTGATGGAAGTAGTCCACGCTGTGGTCATTCCAATCCGCGCAGATGATGCCAGCCTCGACGGCATGGAAACGATCGCCGGCCAGTTCTCGGCAGCACGAGACGGAGATCCGGAACGAAACCTTCCTGCCGTGAACCCCCAGCTCCAACTCGGCGGGATCTGCCTCTTCGGCGTCAGCTCACGCGCAACCAAACTTGACGCAACGATTCGGGAAGCAGTCGAGGAGATGATCGGCGATTCGGCCCCGACTTTCGAATCTCGGATCCGCACGATGGAAACCACCGCCTTCGACGCGCGACGCCAGGGACTTCTGGTGCATGAGCTCGAGGAACGATCGGCCGGGGAAACCGCATCACGGATCGCAGCGCTGAGGAAAGGCACGAAACCGAAGGATCTGATGCTCTCGCGAAACGCCTCTGGCCTGGCCGAGGACTACTCGAACCTCACCCGCGAGATCCTCGTACGGATGTCGACCATCACCGCTGAGAGGGCTTCGGCATGAGTGAAAATAGGGTCCGCAACCGCAAGAGCATTGCCAAGTCTTTCGCCCCGAAGCCCAACCGAGCAGAGGGACTCGCTGGTCTCTTGCCCCCGGCCGGCGGGCTGCAGCCTCGCCGCGCCGCGAGCCCACAGACACCGGACACGGCTCAACCCCAGATCGACTCCACAGCTCCTCACCCGCCGGCTCCCAAACGAGTCACCGACGCCCCTCAACCCGCCGTCTCGGCGCCTGAATCTCCAGTGCGGGTGCAGCCGATGGAACCCGAAGCTGTCACCGCTCCAGTCGCACCACCCCACGCGACTCCTGTTGTAGTCGAACCTGCACCCGCAGTCACCGAAGCGCCGCCAGCCCAGATTCTGGAAGAAGGAAATCCGCCGGCTGCAGATACCTCGAAGGTGACTGTCACGGCCTACCTGGATCGCAGCACTCGCGACGCCTTGGTGAATCGTGCCGCCGAACGGCGATGCGATCACGCCGATGTTGCCATCGAGGCATTCGACGCAGTAGGCATCGAACGACTGCGAGCCCTCTTTCAACCCGTAGCAGGCAGATCGTCCTCAGGGATTCCGGTCCATCAAGAACCGTTCACGGTCAAGGGGCCCGTCGAGACCTGGTTCCGATTCACCACCGCTCAACGTGACTGGCTTGACGAGCAAGTGAAGGTCGTCGGTTCCAAATCGCGCAGCCGATTACTCGCGGGCGTCTTGTCGCTGCACCTGCGGTCGCCCGCACAGTAGTGGTGAACGGCCTCCGAGGAGCAAAAAGTAAGCCTCGGAGGCCGTCTCTGCTGTCAGGCCCACATGAACGGCAGCGGAGGCGGCATCGAATTTCCAGGCTTTCGTAGCCTCGAAACGGATCGTAGATCTGGGCGAGCGCAACGGCCGATTCGTGTCTTTGAAGCCGCTCCCCACCCCGCTCCCCACCCCGCTCCCCACCTATGTGGGGAGCGGTTTTTACCTTCTGAACTGCTGTTTTGTTCCACTCCCCCCACTCCCCACCAACTTCGCAGATAGGTCACACGTAGTAGTGGGAAGTGCATGCCTCGCTAGCCTGACTCCGCTCCGACTCAGCCCGTCCAGGTCTCGCGACATGATGCGCACGAAGATTTGTTGACCCCATCTGTCACACGGCGCGGGGCACGCGGATCTTCCTCTAATCAGAGGCATTCCTTGCGAGGGTTGAGGGGATTTCAGACATGAGCAGCGCCATGCACGACACGCTGACACCGCCAGCGTCACCGTTTCAGAATCAGTTTCGATTTACGCTCATCCCATGGGACGACCAAGTAAAGGCGCGCGCCGGTGCCTCTCCGTGCGCGCACCCCTCAACCAGGCCGAGGTCTACGAACGTCGAGCAGACGAACTCGGGATCGATCTCGGGGACTACTGGGTGCTCGTCATGGCGCGCGCCTCGAACCTCGACATTCCTGACTACATCCTCAAGAAGTTGGATCCGGAGCGACTCCGCATCCACGACTCCCGCTATGCACTTCATCGGACGCAGACTGCTCGCGACGCGGCCGACGGCGAACTTTCGGTTCCAGCATGAGTTGGCCCTAGACAGCGAAAAACCCCCACTGCTTTGCCGGCCGGAGGGGGTTCTTCGATTCGATTTCAGTCCCGGGAAGCGACTTGCGACGTCACTTTCCGAACTTCACTTACTCAAGTCCAGAGGACTTATGGCCATTCTAACCAAATCCCGAGCACACTCGCCATCCTTGGCGACGAGTGTCGTTGAGGCAATCGCATGACGGCGGCTGCAGCGAGCGGCGCAGCGACCGGCCCTATGTCGTCGTTCGACCGCGTGCGCAACGCGGTCGACTCCAATGGCGGGGTCCAACACCGAGGCCCTCACGAGTTGATGGCCTTGTGCCCTGTCCACGCGGACCGACATGCGTCTTTGTCAGTGAGCTGGGTCAACGGTCATCGCGGCGGCATGGTGCTTTTGCACTGCCACGGCTGCAACGCCTCTGCCACGGAAATTGCCGAGGGCCTGGGCCTGACCATGGTCGATCTGTTCGACGAACCGCTTCCTGAGCGCGATGCACTCACTCGGGTCGGCCGTTCGACCCAGCAACGGAGTGCGGGCCGACGACGCCCTAAAGGCGGGCGGTTGCCAGCTCGAATCGCCGTAGCTGCACCAGCCCCAGAGGTTGAGCACAGCTGGGATCGAGTCAAGGTCTACCCATACGTGTCTGCGGACGGCACCGTCGTCCAAGAAGTCATTCGTGAGGAATGCAGTTCCTGTGACCGCGCACGTCACAAGCAGTTCCGGCAGTTGTTTGTCAGTGCCAACGGCACCCGACTCAAGCGCAAGCCCGAAGGTTTCGAATCTGTCCTCTATCGACTTCCCGCCCTGTTGTCTGCCTTGGCCGACCGGTCACCGGTCTGGTTGCTCGAAGGGGAGAAGGATGTCGAGACCGCCGAGAATTTGGGTCAGGTCGCGACCACCAATGCGCAGGGTGGGCTGAACTTTCCCGTTGCCTGCGCTGAGCTCTTCGAAGGTGCAGAGGTCCGCGTCGTTCTCGATCGAGATGGCGCCGGATGGAAGCGCGGCATAGAACTTGCGTCATTGCTGGGCGGAGTCGGCGCCCAGGTTCAACTGTTACTCCCTGCCACCGTCACCCCGAAGTCTGATTTCACCGACCACGTCGAAGCTGGGCTGTGGTCGGACGAGGACGAGTGGGGTGGGTTTACTCCGGTCCGTCCAGGAGAAGTCGCCGCACATAGCTTCGCTGCTGACGTGGTCGAAAAGCAGACCCTTGTCGAGGTCGCGCTCGCCGAGGCTGCAGCGCGTGTCGATCTAGCTGACACGCAGGTCGAGTCCGACGAAGAGTTGGTACGCGCTCAGCGCTGGGCTCTGGAGGCTGAGCGCCGTTTTGAGCATCTGAGCGAGCTCGTGGACAAAGTCGTTCAGCAGGCAGCCGAGGAAGGCACCGAGTGGGCCGGCGAAGCCGTCGAGTCCGCGACGATTGCTTGGAATGCTGCACGGGTGGCGGCGCGAGCTGCTCACGAGATCGCAGGCGTCGCGATCCCTCCACTGCTGCAGGATCCGGAGCTCGAACCCACGCCAGTCACTGAAGCTGGCGCGGACGAGGCCACCACAGCGAACGGCCCGTCTGCGACGTCGGTCGTGGTTCTCAATGGCATCCGCGGAACCAATTTCATCGCCCCTGTCTATCGAATCATCGAAGGAAACCTCGTCGAGATCGTCACCAGGAAAGACGGCGATCAGCAGGCAAAACTGGTGCTGGACATCGATGCTCGCATCGTCGAGATGGAATATCTCGAAGTCACCGACGATGGGGTGGACGTCGACGAGCCTGATTTGATGGGCCGCGAAGCGATGGCCGGTCAGAACGAAATTAACCCAGCCTCGCCGCAGGAGCTGACTGCGGTAATCATCGGATACACGCATCCGGACAGCCGCGAGTTTCTGCGGATCCGGATCCCGGCAAAGGAGTACCGGGACTGCGCGTGGGTGGAAACTCTGCCAGGCCCTCCTGCTTACGACAGCCGTCCTAGCGGCGTTGCAAAGCTTCGTGACGCACTCAAAGGCGCTGGCGGACGCGAGATTCGGCGCGTTGTACGGTATCGATCCACCGGATGGCGACGGGACGAGCAAGGAAAATACTTCTTCGTACACGCAGGTGGTGCCATCGACGCAAATGGCGGACGAGTGGCGCCGGTCCTCCTGACCGGGCCTTTGAGGATGTACGACTTGCCGGCACCCAGTCCGGATCCTCAGCGGATCCGGGAGGCGTTTTTGCTGCACTCCGCCTCGATGCTCGAACGAACACCCACCCGAGTCTCGGCAGCACTTCTCGGCCACGTCTTCCGGTCCGCGCTCGGCCCGAACCCTTGGGTGCTCGCTCTGATCGGCTCCCCGGGCAGTTACAAGACCTCGATCGCCTCCCTTGTGATGCACCACTGGGGAGAAAAATGGGACCGTCGGCGCCCAGCGACATCGATGTCCGGCAACGGTGACACCTTGAATGCGTTACGCATCAAACTCAACGCCGCGAAAGACGCCTTGTACTGGGCAGATGATGTCGCTCCGACACGCGATTTTGGTGCTGCACAGAAGTCCCTCGAAGAGTTCGCCCGGCTCGTTCACAATGGCGAGCAGAGGAGCCGCAGCACCAGGGACGGTCTCGGAGTCCTCGATGGCACACCGCCGCGGGCGTCAGCATTGATCACGTCTGAAGTCATGCCGCGCCCTGGATCGGGAGCCCAGCGAATGCTGGTCGTCCCCCTTCAGGCTGCCGAGATCGACCTCGAAGAGCTCAAGCGGCTCGACGGCGCCGACTCTCGGCACGGGCGGGCTCTCCTGATGGCAAGCTTCTTGCAGTGGCTGTGCCCACGGCTGGAGGAAATTCGCGAAGAAGCATTCGCCGAGGGAAACACCTACGGCAACCAGCTGCGCGATAGTGGCGAAAGCGTCCGTCAGGCAGATGCTTTGGGCTCCTTGTGGGCTGGATGGCACGCGATGTCACGCTTTCTCGTCGATATCGGCGCCTTGACAGAAGGGGAAGTTGCGCAAACAGGCGACCTTGTCACTCTCGGATTGTCCGATGCCGCAACAGCTTCGACCGACCCCGATCTTCCGATGCGTACCGGCGGACGAGTGCGCGAGCTGCTGGTACACGCATTGCAGACTGGTTTGGCGTTTGTCGAAGATGTCGAAACCGGGGAAGCGCCGGAATGGCCGTTGGCCAGCCGACTGGGTTGGCGCCGAAGTTCGATGGGCGTCAGCAACGACGGAGCTCAGCGGTGGCGCGAGGAAGCCCGCGGTATCCGTCTGGGTTATGTCGTGTCGAACCCTCGGCCGTGCGACGGGGACCCACAGCTGCTTCTCGAATTGACCGGACTCGAGCAGGTACTCAAGGCCGCCGGCGGAACGATGACAGACGGACTGCAAATCGATCGCGGTACGGCGTCGAGGGCGTTGTACGACGAAGGTGTGCTGATCGCGGAAGAGCGAAAAGGACGGATGCCTCGCTACACCGTGCAGCGCATGATCAAGTGCGAGAACCGGCGTCAGCGCATGGTCGCTCTCCGGCTGGACAAACTTTTCGGCAACGACGGCCCCGACAATATCGATCCCGAATCCGGATGGGGCGGACCAACGGACCCGACGCCCGATGATCAGCCCACCGACCAGCCGACTTCGAGCCACTCCGTGATTCCGGATCTCTTCGAGGGCTGGCTGAGTAGTCCAACCAGTCCAGGACACGGAGTAGCTTCGACTGATTCGTCCACCGAAGCAAAGAGCCTGACCAGCTCGATTACCGACAAGGAGCCTGAAATGGCGATTGAAACCGATGCAGAGGGATTCTCCGCAGACGGGTTCCAGATCTCACCTACATCTACCTGCGCTCTCTGCCATGGCGACGAAGCTGGCTGGGAGATCGACGGACTCGTGATGCACCTCCCGTGCTGGTGGCAGAGCACCGCCGCTTCTCGGGCGATTGCAGCTGGCACAACCGGAAATCAGGAAGAAATCACGCCAGCTCCCGAACCTTCACCGCCGGTAGCGCCGGCACCGAAAGACACTGAGACTCGCACGAAGGTAGTGAAGACGACAGGCAAGGAGAAGGCGGCCGCGTTCACTGCGCCTGCTGCAGTACTCGATGTCGACGGAGTGTGGCTGCCGGACGGCAGTCGTCACGAGCTGGCTACTCCGATCGCTCATGTCGGAGATGTCGCCGAGTTGGTCACGACGCTGAATCTCGGGACGTGGACGTCTGACACGTGGTCTGTGCCTGGTCAGATCTGGATCACCGATGCGATGGCCCAGAAAGTTGGCATTGACACCAGCACGTTGGGAAAACGCAACAGGAATGATCGACTCAAGGAGCTGTCGGCCGAATCTGCATTTGTGACTGATGCACTGGCTCAGGGGTGGCAGCTTGGCGGGCAGCCGGGTGACCGGCTAGGGACCTGGACTCGTGTGTGGCGAGGCGAGGCACGCGGCGTGTGGGTAGCTCTGATCTCCGGGATGAGCCAGGACCCGAAAGAGATGCCCGTACTTGGTGACTCTCCTACCGCAGCAACGTTGGCAAGGCGGCTTGCGTTGTTGGCCGGGGCACTCCGATTCCCGTGGGCTGTGAGTCCCGCATCGACCGGGATCGACTTGATGATCGCTGCACGGCCCAAGGAATGGAAGCGGATCTTCGCGCCGTCCGATTCGGATTTTGCGAAGAAGTTCCAGATCTTCGAAGCCGATATCGACTGGTCGCGGACTCTGTCCGATGCCGAGGCGAAATGCCGCTATGTTCATGCCTTCGATCGCGGCGGTTCCTATGCTGCCGGTATTGCTGGTCTCGAATTGCCGATCGGGGAGTCAGAGCATCACCCAGATGGGATGGTGTTCGATCGCAAGCTTCCCGGGTACTGGCTGATCGAGATCCCCGAAGCAGCGGACTGGCGTTACCCGAATCCCTTGAATCCGATGGGGCTGTCTATCTCCGAACCGAAGTGGGTGACCACTCCGACTCTCGAACGCGCTGCACAACTCGGTTACGAGCCGGAGATCTTGGAAGCGTTCGTCTGGCGAGATCACGGGCGAGTTCTGGTGCCCTGGTACGAACGCATTCGCGATGCGCGAACCGCCTTGGATATCGAGGGTGACACCGACGCACTGTTGGCACGTGAGCAGAACAAAGTGATCTACACGCACACCATTGGCATGCTCAACTCCGACATGCATTTGGCCGGGCGACCCGGCTACTCGCCCGAGCGACACCACCACATTGTCGCCAAATCTCGCGCGAACATCATGTATCGGATCGCGAAGATCGGCGAGGACAGCGGAGTGTGGCCTGTAGCGGTCACCAAAGATACTGTCCTGTATGTCTCCGACGAGCGCGATCCACAATTGGCATGGCCTGGAGATCAGAAGCAGTTCGGACGAGGGTTCGGGAACTACAAGCCGGAAGGATCGGCACTGTTATCCGACCACCTGCAGTATTTGGACGGCCAAGGCTATCGGGGAAAGTCGGAGCTGATTGCCCCGAACGAATGGGCAGCTAGTGCGGAGGGGAGTGATTCCTGATGGCACGCAACCCACTCAGTAGGGCGTCGTATTCGCGCATCGCAGACAGTCTTTCCGACTTCGGGTCTGTCGTGGCCGGCCGAATCAACATCTCGCGAGCAGCCAAAGAGCTTCGTGTCACTCAGACTGCCATCCGGGAAGTCTTGAGGGGGGAACGAGGAAAACTTCAGGGGGAGTTCTTCGGGAAGTTGACCGGCCGGCAAGGGGCCGACATTTCCGGACAGCCAAATGCGTCGAACCTGAAGGCTCAGCTGCTGGCCGCTTACGGACCGGGAAAGCGCAGCGAAATCAACACCGCTGCAGCGGCACGTGATTTGGGTGTCTCCAAACGAACAGTCGAGCGTTGGCTGGCTCCCGAGGGCCGACAGCGAATTGCGAAGCCACGCACCGAAACCCTGAATGCACTGGCCCGCAAAGCGAAACAATCCGCGTCCACTCGAACCTCACGTAAAGAAGCGATGTCGAGCGTACGCAGCAGCGCACGAGGAAAAGCACTGTCGAACTTCGGTGGGAAGATCAAGATCGACGCCGTACAGGGGCCCGGCACCCGAGAGTATGCGCGCGACCGAATGATCACCTTGGCCCTGACACCCGACCAGGTTGAATCCATGTGGAGCGCCTACGAAAATGGGGGCGACAAGGGAATGATCAATTGGATGAACAGCCGAGCCCAAGACTATGTCGGCGGCTGGGAGTTCTACCAAATCAATAGCTTCGACGTGGAACGGTAAGCGAGCGATGCCCTCTCGGCGAGGACCGCGGTGGACACGCAAGCGACTCGAAATGATGCTCCGGACTTGTTACGGCGAGACCGAGCGCGGGGGAGTGGACGTCGCGGTCGTCGCCGAGGCTTGCAGGGTTTCAACGCGCACCGTGCGACGGTGGCTTTCTGGCACCAACCGCCAGCTTGCGGCGATCCCTTCTGCTCGGTTGGCGCAGTTGCGTCTGCCGGCGCCGGATTCGGAGCTGCGCAGCCAGCAACAAGCCGACTATGCCCGTGACGCCATAACCTCGATCGCACTACCAAAAGGTCGAGGAATTTTGCCAGCGTGGCGTGATCGTGGATGGCTCGATACGCATGTGGTTGCGATCGTGGACCTCGCGGGCACGCCGTGGCGGCAGGTTGTCATCAGTAACGGTTCAGCGCGGTCGGTGAAGGAGTTCCGCCGTAGAGGCTCCATCGTTGACCTCACGACGCTGCCGACCCGTTTCCATGGTGTTGTACTTGCCCACGAGGTCCTGCAGGAGGTGGAGCCATGGCGTGTGCACCCTCGCTCTGAAATCCTGCCTCAGGGCCGAACCCAGGTCTGGTCCGATGACGCGCCGGCTGTCGATCTTGCGGTGTTAGCTGTGGCGAGAGAACTGAAATGAACGGCAGATAAGGACATGAACATGAATCCCACCAGCAGTGCAATCGAAGCTCGCGTCAGCGCGGTCCTGTCCGAGTTCTTGATCGATGAACAGGCAGGGGCGTCGCCGGCCGGCGCGACTGATGTGTCGTGGCCGGCGGAGAACATTCCGTCGTGATCGAATCCGTAGGCCCACAGCCTTGGCAACGCGTCAAAGATCCACAGTCATTGCCGACGGCATCGAAGCCGGCGCTCCTGGCGGGGCACTTGCGCGACCTCGATGACGAAGCGTTAGGCCGGTTGATCCGTGACCACCTCGTGCCGCTCGACTCCGAACGCGGATATCGGGTGCGGTGGAACAGTTTCTGGGCGGCCTTGGGTTTCGACCCAGTTCTACGAGAACGTGCCACCACTATCATCAATGGGTTTCTGGACCTGGCCGAGTCCGCGCTCGCGGCAGATGATCAGGATGCCAATCAGGCCAAACGGACCGGGAAATTCTTCGACCGATGCGAAGGTGCATTGGATCGCATTCTCAACCGCGCAGACGAACCACTGGCTTGGGCCGGCGCCGCCGCTGCATCGTTCAATCCGGCTGCACGGATCGTGATCGACAAGCTGATCTCCGCCATTGATCAGCACCGCCGCGATTGCGACAATGAAAACCTCTGGGCGGCACTCGATCACATCAAAACTGAAGATCTAGGCACTTCAGCACCGCGGCTCCGTCGCTCTCAATATCGAGAGTGACGGAGCCTGGTTTCGAAACTCGACCTCTTGCAATCCTCGGCCCTAGCTGGTGAGGTTCACTCAAAGTTCCCGTTTTGCGTCATATTCAGCGATGGCTCGTCGCACGTCCGCAGACACGTTTTCGCGGAGCATGCCAACCACCTGGTCAGTCTCGACATCAGGTGGTGATGAATTGATTATGTTCGCAACCATCTGCGCCACCAACGTCCCTTCATTTGAGAGAAGCCGACTAATCAGCTTGAGGCGGATAGCATCTCCATCTTCCGGCGTTGTTCGGGCTATCTGATTAGCGATAACGGCGCGCACCCACGGATCCCTGTCTCGGGACATCGCCACGAGCGTGTCGTAGCGGCCAGACAGTCCCTTGCCGACAACAACCTCGACCGCCGCTGCACGCTGATGCGCGTTGCCCTGCAAAAGATCCCATAGTTCTTCATCTGAAATTGCGGCTGGACGAAGGGCAGCCAATGCACTCGCTGCCCGGCCTCGAACATCTTCATTTCGGAAGAACGGATGGGTCGACGGCGGTGTAACCATCAGATCATGGAGCGGCGGGACGAGCCTGTCGACCACTTCAGTAGGGATACGCTTGCTATGTCCCCTCAAACCCTTCAATGATTTCGTCAGGTGAGCACGGAAAGGCGAAGGGGTAGTGAACAGTTCCGAGATAGGTTCCCACACAGCAACTTCTGGATGCCAGGCGTTAAGCAGTATCAGCGTTGCCGCGAAATCTGAGCCTCCAATGTTGAGGTTTCCGTTCGTCAGATCAAGAATTTGTTGTTCAATTCCCGAGACTAACTTGTCGATCACCGTCTTCACCGTATCGGCGTCAAGATCTCGAACGTCGCCGAACGCATCGAGAGCTAGGACATTCCCATCTCTAAGTTTCTCTCGAATCCTCTCCCTATGAGTGGGGTCGCCCTCAGCTAGGACGCGGTCGATGGCTTCCTTTACCTCTGAGCTGTCTTCGTTTCGCGCGGCCAATGCCGCTCTGTCGTCATCAGTCCATGCGGTGGTGGGAATGTTATTGATTACTGCGGCCCAGTCATGCGCAGAACCAATATCGCTTTGTTCTGGCAAGTCTTTGATGTACTCAATCACTTCGCGTAGCGCATCGGCCGAGACCACTGGCGCGAGGTTTTCCAAAGTATCCAGGAGGACATATTCCAGGGAAAAACTCGGTTGTAGTCGTGATGCCAACCCCCCGAGGTCGCTCAGGTTGGACAAAATCCATCGAACATGTTCGTCGGCCTGCGCTGGTTCGAGAACATCAGAGGCGGTTGAGACCAGTTGAAGGTCTGCGTGCAGCGAGGTCCGGGTCGCCCTATCGAGTTTCACCTTGCCTACGGCTGCGCGGACAGCTTCTGCCGGCCCCACTCGGAGTAGATGACGCGCAACTTGTGCAACCACTTTCTCCTCACTAGCGTGCCGCAGCGCTGATAGGGATTCAGCAAGATCGTCCTGCGATCTGTACGAAGTAAGAACGTGCTGGGCCAGTAGTTTATGAGAGTGCTGCCAGGATGAGTGATCCGCCGCCAGCCCAGCGAGCAGAGCCGCGGCTCGAAGCCTCAGGAAAGTCGAGTCAAATTCGGTGCTCTTCGATTCGCCCACCCACTGTTGGAACAATGAGTCGAAATTGCTCTGAAGGCCGGCGGCAACCTCTTGATTTCGCCACCACGATGCAAGGGTGTCCCGCCCCTTGATCAACTCACCAATATCGGAGGCCCACGGGTCCAGCCTGAAGATGAGGTCCGCGCCGGACCCTGTGATTGCCATTGCCGTGGGATCGTCAACTGCAGAGGCGCGGACCTTCTGCACGTCGAGGGCCAACAGCCGAGCGCCTTCCAGATCGCCAAGTTCCGCCAGGCACCGGGCCTTATGCAAAATCAGCCAAGCCTGATCGATGGGCCTGTATTCAGTACTCGAGAGGGCGCTCTCGATTACCCGCAAGCCTCCTTCCGGATTCGCTTCTTCGACCAATAGCGCACATGCGCAAACTGCCGCTGCAGCGCGGTCATGCGGTTCTGTGGCCTCCTCAATAATCTGCTTGAGGGGATCAGAGTCAACATCCTGAGAAGGAATCGCTCTGTCATCACCAAGCAAAACGTCGTGCAGGGCTGCGTAAAAACGCCAACCCCATTTGTTCGATTTCCGACATTGTTCAAGGTCTGGTGCCGGGCTATTTTCAAGGGATGTTTTTCTCCTGCTTTCGGGTTGCGGTACCAGATCGTGTAGTCGCATCTTGACCAAAAGCGCGACGGCCTCCTCCGAGCTAAGTTCCGCCACTTCCAAGTTCGGGTGTGGGGCCACCAATCGTGGCGCCAGCATGGCGTAACGAAGCCGATCAGCCGCCAGGACCTTCACGCCACCCCATGCGCTCCCTTCCCATTGCGAACTGATCCGCCCTTCGGTGGCGACCTCCAAGAGCTCCGCGGCGTGATCCGCGTCAACGGTGGAATGAGCAGGAACGAGGATCTTGGAGCCCTTACCCGTGCTCACGACGGCGTCCTGTGTCACGTGAACCCAATACAATTTCTTGGTGGTCTCGTCGCACAGCAAAAGGATGAACGGAACCGCGTAGTCGAGCCAGTACTTCACGTGTTCACTGTCCGCGTCACGGAACCACCATCCGACGATATTTCCGTCATCATCAGTCTCCGGCTCATCGAAGAACGAGGGGCCATACTTCACTTGAGCTCCCACGAGTGCACCGTGATCCATGAGATCGGCGGTTCGCGCCTGCAGCAGAAGATCCGAGCCCACTTCGCCGGCAGGATTTTGTGCAACATGCCAGTCAATTTTAAGGAACTCCAAAGTGGCGAGCGCTTCCCCGATATTCCCTACCTGGGTGGTCCTACTTGCTTTCATTCTCTGTTCCCGCCCTCACTCAACGAATTTCATCTTCTGCGATAAAGAAAAGCACATCCTGCGTGTATGTCCCCGGCACCGGGTGCGGCGGGGACATACACGCAGGTGAATGCATGTTTTTGTCGGATATCGAGGGTAGGTTTGGAGGTGTCCAATTGCTGACGGGCGGATTGACCCCCTGCCCCATTGTTAGGTCGGAGATTCGAAGTGACGTTGACGATTTCGCACACTGCCGCGGATGGAACGCTGATTGACGGGACCTCTCGCGGTGATGGTTCCGGAGATGTATTGGCGGCGCACGGGTGGAGGTGGTTTCGCAGTATCGGTTTCTGGGGGATCCGGAGCAGTAGGGATCGGGCTCCGAAGGTTCGCCTGATCGAGATGACTGCAGAGGCGTTGCGCGCGAGTGGTTTCGATGTCGAGATTGATATCGACTCGACAGCGCGGCCGACGGCCGAGGTCGAGGCCGATCGCATTGATCGTCAAGCTGCTCGGGTGGAAGCGCTCGAGCTGAAGGCGGGGCGCCGGTCAGAACAGGCGGAATCGGCGTGGGAGGCAGAGCAGCGCGCGGACCACCGCGAGCTCGACGGCCACGAGCGAACGCTCTTCGTGGTGCGTGGCGTGAAGCAGATCGAGAAATTCCCTCCGGACGAGGGCACCTACCGTCAGTCGCTGATTACCCGCATCGCCGAGCGGGCCGAACAGATCACCTATTGGGAAGAAATCCGCGCCCAGCAGATCGCGTCAGGTCAGGCCAACAATTTCGGGCCGGACACGATCGCGAAAGGAGATCTGGTCAGGTGCTCGGGTGTCTGGTATCCGGTAGTTCGGGTCAACAAGAAATCTGTCACTGTTCCGGCGAGGATAGGCGGTGATTGGACGGACACTATCCCGTATCACAAACTTGCTGGACACAGACAGGCGAAGGAAGCCGAAACAGCTTCGGCCAGTTCATCTTCCATCAAGGAGGTTCGGTCGTGAACAGTCTTCGGGACGAGATTCACAGCGGAGAGTTTCGGCAGTCGCGCCACTATCCGGTTGCGCGTTCCGTGGAACGTGTTGCTGCCCAAACATTTACGCGACTCAATCCCGACACCGAGTGGCCACCGGCTAACGGCCACTTCGCGGACGTATACCGCCTCGCCAGCTGGCGCCTGCTCACACCGCTCGAGACTGTCGCCGCTCTCGATTACGAAACCCTGACGGCGAGCTCCTGGGCCGCTCTGCCGGACGATCAGCGCGAAGCCTGGTTCGAGCATGTGCGCGGCACCAATTCTCGTCTGTCACGCACCCGGATCGGCAGATTCACGGCCGAGGCGATCACTGCCCCTTAGCAGCTAAAACCACGGGAGGCCGGCGCTTTGCGCCGCCTCCTGTGTCTATGCCCCCGGCACCGGGTGCGCCGGGGACATAGACACCGGTCAAAGCGCCTTTTTGTCGTATGCGTGGGGTAACTTTCAAGTGTTCGTCAGTCCAATCCATCGGGTGAATCTGACCAGTTCGCCCACCGACCCAAAGGGGTTCCGCAATGCCAGCTTTCCAAATGACCAGCCCGTCCGATGTTGTCGCCGGTGCCGTGGCTATGGGTGGCCATCTTCCCGAGGACGAGTTGGTCATCATCACCCTCGATGTGCACCCGTGCAGGGTCGCCATGCTCCCCCTCCTCAACCTGCTCCCTGGCGTGTCGGAGGGAATTCTGAGTTCCTTGCGTGTGACACCAGCTCTGGAAGAGTGCCAATCGATGCTCGTGGTTGTCTTTGGCACGCTCGAACGGGGCAATGACGTAGCCGAAGCGCTCGAAGCATTTCGGCCCGATTCAGTTCCGCCTGTGTTCGTTTTCACCGATGGTCTGGTACGCCGATGGACGGGCGCGGGATCACTTGCCGCACAGTCGGGTACACCCGTCGATCTCGCAGCACACCCGCTGATCACCGAAGCGCTGTTTGAGGGAACAACGATTCTCAAAACCCGCAGCGAGATCCGAGCAGGGTTTACAGCCGCACAGCACGGTCCGGAACGCGCTGCGGCGGCCTCACGGGCCTTCGGCGCCAAGCGCATCGTTCTACGCGCCATGGAGCCACAGCGAGCGGCCGATCGGGTATTCGATCTGGCACTTTCGCACTACCTGGACGGCACGTCACAGCATGGCATTACCGTTACCGATGAGCACGCAGCCGTTATTGCTGCTGCCATGCATGACGTGACGGTGCGCGATCTGTTGTTCGCACACATCGACGAAAACAATGCCGATGCAGCCGCCGAGGTAATGCGGCAAGTCGGCGCACTGTTGCCCGAGGATTTGGCCGGTCCGCTCATGGTGTTCGCCGGAGTCTTCAACTGGGTCAATCGCCGCTCTGCGCTGGCACGTGAAGCACTGACGAGCGGCCGCCGACTCGACCCGTCCCACAGCTTCGGGAAGATGTTCGAGCAGGTTCTCGACAACGGTCTGCACCCCGCGATCTGGGAACAATTGCGGACTGCGGCAGTTCTGGCACATCAAACCCAGGCGCAGTAGATAACGAATCGGTGGCGCAATGCATTTCGTGATTGCGCCACCGATTTTCTTTGCGCTGCACCGAATGGAGCCGAGCGCCGATTCCTTTTCGCCGCGATTTTCTAAATTGCGTTTTAGCACAACGGAAACACCCGCAAGCCCGGCCGCGCAGCGGCGGGAA
>NZ_JBPUKE010000004.1:0-912980 GCF_053470465.1 Rhodococcus sp. GB-02 | reverse complement strand
CTGAGTGTCTCAATACACCTGAACTAGTGCTCTCGCTCAGCGGCGCCCCGTGGTTTTCCTCACACAACTACGGGGCGTCGTAGTTGTTCGGGCACAATGGCCTCATGGCGAACATCTTTGACGTATCCACTCCCGCGAAACGCTTCCGTCTGGTGGCGTGGTGGGAAGCTGTGACCTGGGCGGCTTTGCTGGTTGCCATGTTCTTCAAGTGGGTCCTCGGACACGAAGAAGCGATTCGCATCCCCGGAATGGTCCACGGAACCGCCGGCTTCCTGGTGTTCATCGTTGTTGCCCTCCTGACCGCGTGGTCGCTCAAGTGGGACATCAAGACCACGATCCTTGCGCTGATCTCGAGCGTTCCGCCGTTCGGCACCGTCATATTCGAGCGCTGGGCAGTGCGAAACGGCAAGCTCGGTGAGCTGTCCACAGAGTTCGAGGCTGCCAAGGGCAACGCGGCGCTCGTCTGAGTGCTGCATCCCTCTACGTAGCTTCGCGCAACTCGTGACAAACTGGGAGTCGTGACTCGACCAGGTTCCAGGCCCCCCGCGCGTTCGTCCGCAGTTGCTGCCGCCATGAGCGGCGCAGTCGACTTGTCCGCCTTCAAAGAGCGGGCCACGGCCCCACCACCGCCGCGTAATACCAGCGGCGACGGGGCCGTTTCTGCTGTCTCCGGGGCAGTGATCGAGGTGACCGAGGAGAACTTCGAAAGCGAAGTCCTGCTGAAGTCGAGCCAGGTGCCGGTGATCGTCAACATCGGTGGCCGCGCATACGAGCCCTCGGTCGTGTTCACCGAAGTTCTCGAATCATTTGCAGCGCAAGCCGGCGGCAAGTGGATTCTTGCCAACGTCGACGTCGACGTGAGCCCTCGTATCGCGCAGGCATTCGGTGTCCAGTCGGTGCCGACGGTTGTTGCCGTCGCGGCTGGTCAGCCGTTGGCCGATTTCCAGGGCGCTCAGCCGGAGGCGCAGCTCAGCCAGTGGTTCGACGCAGTGCTCCAAGCTGTCGAGGGCAAGTTGAGTGGGCCGGTGTCCGACGCGGACGAACCGGTGGAGGAGGTCGAGGATCCACGCTTCGTGGCCGCTGAAACCGCGCTGGACGAGGGCGATCTCGACGCGGCCATCGCTGCGTACCAGGTGATTCTCGACGCCGAACCCAACAATGCGGAGGCCAAAAGCGCTGTCCGCCAGGTGAAGTTCATGGCTCGGGTTCAGGGTGTCGATCCCGAGTCGATTGCGGCCGCGGATGCTGATCCTTCCAATCTCGAACTGCAGTTCGCTGCGGCCGACCTGGAAATGTTCGCCCAGCAACCCGAGGCGTCGTTCGCCCGCTTGATCTCGGTGGTCTCGCGAACTGCCGGCGACGACAAGGCTGCCGCTCGGACGCGCCTGCTCGAATTGTTCGAACTGTTCGACCCAGCAGAACCGATCGTCATCGCGGCCCGTCGTAAGTTGGCTTCCGCTCTCTACTGACGTGTGGACCGGCAGTCGCTACTCCGTGTAGCGGCTGTCGCACACTTCCCGGCCACCGAGAACGCCGGTCCGGAACGCGTCGACACGTGCAAACCCGCTCGGAACCGTCTCACCGTTGACGTCACTGGCAGCCAGACCGTCGGTCAGCAGCCCCGATACGGCTTCGTCGAGGTCGCCGGGGGAGAGTGTGACCTGCGCTCCGGACGCCGCGGCGTTGGTGGGACTGAGCGCTGCGGTGATGACGCCGGACAGGCAGGCGGCGCGCAAGGCAGTCTGCGGAGTGTCGAGTGATTGGCCGTTCTCCTTCTGCATCGCGAGGGTGTACCTCGACGCGAGCAGGACATAGGCGTTGTAGTCACCGGTGATGTTGGTCTGGATCAACTCGCGTCGCCCGACGCGACCCGGCGTGCCGCGCTCGGCAAGGTCGTCGACGCTGATTCCGATGGTGTTCGTCGACGGGCAGTACGAGACGGGTTCGGTCGCAACGGCATCGCTGCACCCGGTGTCTGCGCCGGTGAACACGACCTTCGGCGGCTCGGGTAGATCGAAGATCGCTTGGAAGGTCTTCACGAACTCGTCGAGAGTTGCCTCGGTGACGGGCAGCTCTCCGGAATCGTTGCCTTCGGCGAACTGCTGCGGGAGGTCTGCGCGTCGTGACTCGATTTCGTCGGCGTCCATCTTCGCGCAGGCGCCGGCGCCGTCGGTGAATCCGATCTGAGTGGCAGTGACGCGCTCGAAAGCCGAACCATGATGGCTCTCAGGATCATTAGGGTCTTCGTCGCGGATGGCGACAGCCGACGCCAACACCTTGTTGAGTCCGTCGGAGGTGTTCATCGTGAAGTGTGCGGCCTTGTCCTCGGCGACGTGCCGCAAGAAGGCCCCACCGAAACAGTCGGCTTGCTGTTCGCGCACCAGGGCGGCATCTCGTTTACCGCCGACGATCCCGGCTTTGCGTTGAACGGCGTGGCCGTACTCGTGCGCGAAGATGAAGGCAACGGCCACTTCACCGAACTTCTCGCGCACCTCGGGCAGCAGCAGTTCGCGATCCCAACCGATGGTGTGATCGATGCTGCAATACCCGGCGTTGATGAGTTCTTCGGTGGTCTCCTCACAGAAGTCCGGACCGTTCGATTCGGTGGGGTCCCACGAGATCAGCTCGTCGACCGGCTCGAAGGGCTTGTCGAACAGAGCCGGGTACTCGGCGGCCCAGTAGGTTTCGATGTCGGTGATGGCGTTGCCCGCCAGGGCGTCGATATCCCCGCCGTCGGTGCCGGTGATGGCTCGGTCGGCATTGGGGGCTCCCGGGCGTAACCCACTTGGTCCTGCCGTTGCGTCGAGTCCGGCGACGCGGAAGGGATCGTGATAAATCGAGACGGCGTGGCCACTCGTTCCATGGGCACAACCGGCGAGCAGTGCGGCCACTGCCAACAGTGACGACGTGACAATGACTACTCGCCGGCCGACCATCAACGCTCCAGACTTATCCAAATCGCTCCAGCAGCAGGCAGCGCCACCTGTGCGGAGGCTGGCCGACCGTGCCACGAACGCGACGTTGCCGTGACCGCTCCGAGGTTCCCGACTCCGGAGCCGCCGTACACCTCGGCATCGGTGTTGAGAATTTCCACCCATCGGCCGGGCTCTGGTAGCCCCACGCGGTAGCTCGAGTGTTCGCTGCCCGAGAAGTTGAACAGGCAGGCGACAATCGAACCGTCAGTACCGTAACGCAGAAAACTGAGGACGTTGTTCTCGGTGTCGTTGGCGTCGATCCAGGAGTATCCGCCGGGGGAGGTGTCGAGGGTCCACATGGCCGGATGGCGTCGGTACGCGGAGTTGAGATCGCCGACCAGTCGCTGGACGCCGCGATGGAGAGTGCCCGTGTACTGATCGTCGAGCTGCCACCAGTCGAGGCCGCGTTCTTCGGACCATTCCGCGCTCTGGCCGAACTCCTGTCCCATGAACAGCAGTTGCTTGCCAGGATGCGCCCACATGTACGCGAGCAGTGAGCGCAGGCCGGCCGCCTTGGCGAAGTCGTTGCCGGGCATCCTCGTCCACAGAGTTCCCTTGCCGTGCACTACCTCGTCGTGGCTGATCGGTAGCAGGTAGTTCTCGCTCCACGCGTACATCAGCGAGAAAGTGATCTCGTGATGGTGGTAGGTCCGGTGCACCGGGTCGTGACCGAGAAACCCGAGGGTGTCGTGCATCCACCCCATGTTCCACTTCATGTTGAACCCGAGGCCACCGACATTGGTTGCCCGAGTGACTCCGGGCCACGCCGTCGACTCCTCGGCGACGGTGACGACTCCTCGATGATTCTTGTGAACGGTGGCGTTCATCTCCTGCAGGAACGCAACGGCTTCGAGATTCTCGCGGCCACCGTGAATGTTGGGAGTCCATCCACCTTCCGGACGTGAGTAGTCCAGGTACAGCATCGATGCGACGGCGTCGACGCGTAGTCCGTCGATATGGAACTCCTCGAGCCAGAACAAAGCGTTGGCGACGAGGAAGTTCCGGACCTCGCGACGTCCGAAGTCGAATACGTATGTGCCCCAGTCCAACTGCTCGCCGCGACGCGGATCGGCGTGCTCGTAGAGGGGAGTTCCGTCGAAACGGGCAAGGGCCCACTCGTCCTTGGGGAAATGCGCGGGCACCCAGTCGACGATGACGCCTATTCCTGCGGCATGCAGGTGGTCGACGAACCAACGGAAATCGTCGGGCGTACCGAAGCGGGACGTCGGTGCGTAGTACGACGTGACCTGGTATCCCCACGATCCACCGAACGGATGCTCGGAGACGGGCAGCAGTTCGACGTGGGTGAATCCGGTTTCGGTGACGTAGACGGCGAGTTGCTCGGCCATCTGCCGGTAGTCGAGCCCGGGACGCCACGATCCGAGGTGCACCTCGTACACGCTCATCGGGGACTGCGAAGGATCGACACCGGCGCGGGTTTCGAGCCAGGCCGCGTCGTTCCACTCATGCGAACTGGTGGTCACTCGCGATGCAGTCGCCGGCGGGACCTCGGTACCGAATGCCATGGGATCGGCCTTGTCGCGAACGGAGCCGTCGTGGCCGTGGACCCGGAACTTGTACAGCGAACCGGCTGCGATGTCGGGCAGGAAGAGTTCCCAGACCCCAGTGGATCCGAGGACTCGCATGGGGGCGAATTGCCCACTCCACCCGTCGAAGTCGCCGACGACGGTCACGCCGCGGGCGGCCGGAGCCCAGACGGCGAACGAGGTGCCGTCGACGGGGCCGTCCGGTGTCTCGTACGAACGCGGATGTGCACCGAGGATGTCCCACAGTCGTTCGTGCCGACCTTCGCCGAACAGGTGTAGGTCGAGTTCACCGAGAGTAGGCAGGAACCGGTAAGGGTCGGCTGCGAGAACCGTGTGTCCACCCGGGTACGTCACGGAATAGCGATAGTCGATCAGGTCGGGGTAGGGGACCAGAGCCGCGAAGATTCCGTTCGAAACATGTTCGAGAGGAAAGTTTTTGCCGCCGATGACGGCACTGACGGACTCGGCGTTGGGACGCAACGCACGCAGAACGGTGCCGTCGGCGTGGGGATGGGCGCCGAGGACACTGTGCGGATCGTGATGTTCACCGCGCGCCAACAGCTCCAGATCGTGATTGTCCGGTGCGATACCCGAAGGGAACTTCTCGGTTGACATCACTTGCCTCCACCTGCGCGGTGCGCATTGCGTGCTTGGTAGGCCAGAGAGATCCGGGCCGGATACGGAACGGGTGGGAGCGCGAGGATGTGCGCCACCGAACGCCAGGGCTCGAGGCGGACGAAATTGGCTTGGCCCCAATTGAACTGCTCACCGGTTACCTCGTCGAGCACGGTCATGTGGTCGTGCCATTCGCGTCCGAGCGCCGGCATGTCCAACCAGACGGTGCCCTCTTCTGCAGCGAACGGGTTGAGGTTGATCACCGTCAGGACGGCGTCACCGGTCGAGGCGTCGAACTTCGAGTAGGCGATCAACGCGTCGTTGTCGATGTGGTGAAAGTGCAGGTTCCGCAACTGCTGCAGGGCCGGGTGTGCACGCCGGATGCGATTGAGTGCGGTGATCCACGGCTCGAGAGATTCGCCTCGCGCTGCTGCTTCGGCGAAACGGCGCGGCCGAAGTTCGTACTTCTCGGAGTCGAGGTATTCCTCGCTGCCGGGGCGAACGGCTTGGTGTTCGTAGAGTTCGTAACCGGAGTAGACGCCCCACGTCGGCGCCAGGGTGGCGGCGAGAGCTGCTCGTAGAGCGAACATTCCGGGCCCACCGTGCTGGAGGGACTCGTGCAGGATGTCCGGCGTGTTCACGAAGAGGTTCGGTCGGGCTTCGTCGGCCTTCGCCGCCAGCTCGTTACCGAATTCGGTGAGTTCCCACTTCGCAACTCGCCAGGTGAAGTACGTGTACGACTGCGTGAACCCGCGCCGGGCAAGGCCGTACATGCGCGCCGGACGAGTGAATGCCTCGGCGAGGAACAGGACGTCGGGGTCGGTCTTCTTGACCTCAGAGATGAGCGTCTCCCAGAAGTTCGGCGGCTTGGTGTGCGGGTTGTCGACCCGGAAGATCTTGACTCCGGCACTGATCCAGTGTCGGACGACTCGCAGGATTTCCTTGTCCAGACCGCGAGGATCGGTGTCGAAGTTGATCGGGTAGATGTCCTGATACTTCTTGGGCGGGTTCTCGGCGTAGGCGATGGTGCCGTCGGGAAGGACGTTGAACCACTCCGGATGCTTCTTGGCCCATGGATGATCCGGGGCGCACTGCAGCGCGAGATCCAGTGCCACTTCGAGATCGAGCTTGCGGGCCGCCGCGACGAAGGCCTTGAAGTCCTTGAGCGTGCCGAGTTGCGGGTGAACAGCGTCGTGCCCGCCGTCGACCGAGCCGATGGCCCACGGCGAGCCGACGTCACCGGGTTCGGGAGTGAGAGTGTTGTTGCGTCCCTTGCGGTTGATCTCGCCGATGGGATGGATCGGCGGAAGGTAGACGACGTCGAAACCCATTGCGGCGATGCGGGGTAGGTCTTCGGTCGAGGTTCGGAAAGTACCGTGTTGCGGCACCCCGTTCTCGTCCCAACCGCCCGTCGAGCGGGGGAAGAACTCGTACCACGATCCGAACAGTGCACGGTTGCGATCGACGACGACGGGGTGGGACTCGCCCTTGGTGACCAGTTCACGGAGCGGAGTGGCGCGGAGCAGTTCGGCGACGTCGGAGGCGAAGGCCGGCGCGACGCGAGCAGTCAGTGCCTGATCGCTGCGCAGCGACGCCGTGACGGCCTCGAGCCTGGACCTGTTGCCCCGCGGTACCTCGTGCGCGGCCTGTTCGAACAGGCGCGCACCGATTTCCAGGTCGTTGGCCAACTCGGCCGCCCCCTGCCCGACGGCGAGCTTCGCTTCCACGGCGTGCTTCCAGGTGGCGATGGGATCGCTCCACGCCTCGATCCGGAACGACCACATGCCTTCGGCGGACGGCGTGAACACCGCGTCGACGGTGTCCGGTTCGGTCCCGGGATCCATCGGAATGCGCAGCGGCTTGGTACCGCGCGGACCACGCACGACAAGAGTGGCGGAAATGGCGTCGTGGCCTTCTCGCCACACGGTGGCGTGCACTGGGAAGACTTCACCGACCACGGCCTTTGCCGGATAGTTACCCGAGATCTCGGGTACCACGTCGTCGATACCGAGGCGTCCTGACACGGGAAGCTCCATTTCTGGTGATGGATCGCGGTAAAACTTTCTTTCGCCGGGTTCAACCGTAGTGGGTGCGGCGCTGGAGTGCTGATAACGACGAATTCGGGTCTGTCGGTGGTCAGGTCGGCTCGGGCGTTCGGTTCCACCGGACAGAGTGCGAGGAACTCGACTAGGGTTCGCGGGGTGAAAGCCTTGCGTCGGTTCACTGTCCGAGCCCACCTTCCGGAGCGCCTCGCCGCGCTCGGCCCCCTGTCCACCAACCTTCGGTGGTCGTGGCATCCCGAGACACAGGATCTGTTCTCGCGACTCGACCCCGAACTCTGGCAAGCAGTCCAGTTCGATCCGGTCCGCATGCTCGGGGAAGTCGACCCCACCCGTCTCGACGAACTCAGCAGTGACGAGGCATTTCTCGGTGACCTCGACACTGCAGCAGCCGATCTCGATGCTTATCTGAGCACCCCGCGCTGGTACCAATCCCAGCAGGCCAAGGGCACATCGTTAGCCGGCGGAATTGCGTACTTCTCCATGGAGTTCGGAGTCAGCGAAGTTCTGCCCAACTACTCCGGTGGATTGGGCATCCTGGCGGGCGATCACCTCAAGGCCGCGTCCGACCTCGGGCTGCCGCTCATCGGCGTCGGACTGCTCTACCGATCCGGCTACTTTCGCCAGTCGCTGACCGCCGACGGTTGGCAGGCCGAGCACTACCCGCCGCACGACCCTCAAGGGTTGCCTCTTCGTTTGCTGACGGACGCAGGCCCGGCTTCCGAAGACGGATCGCCGGTCGTCATTCACGTCGCCATGCCCGGTGGCCGGGTGCTGCGTGCGCGAGTGTGGATCGCTCAGGTCGGACGAGTGCCGTTGCTGCTGCTCGATTCCGACATCGCCGAGAACGACGCGGATCTGCGCGGCGTCACGGACCGTCTCTACGGCGGGGACCAGGATCACCGCATCAAGCAGGAGATCCTCGCGGGTATCGGCGGCGTCCGCGCGGTGCGCGCCTACACCGCGGCGTACGGATTGCCCGATCCCGAGGTGTTCCACATGAACGAGGGGCATGCCGGATTCCTCGGCATCGAACGGATTCGGGAACTTGTCACCACCAGCGGTCTGGACTTCGATTCGGCTCTGGCCGCGGTCCGTGCCGGAACGGTCTTCACGACGCACACTCCGGTTCCCGCCGGAATCGACCGCTTCCCGGCGGATCTGGTCCGTCACTACTTCGGCGGAGCGAACGGCGAGAACGAATCGAGTTTGCTTCCCGGCCTGACCGTCGACCGCATCGTCGGGATGGGGCGTGAAGCCGATCCGTCGATCTTCAACATGGCGCACATGGGTCTTCGCCTGGGCCAGCGAGCCAACGGCGTCTCGAAGTTGCACGGCATCGTCAGCCGCGACATGTTCAACGGTCTCTGGCCGGGCTTCGACGCCGACGAGGTGCCGATCGGTTCGGTCACCAACGGTGTTCACGCGCCGACGTGGGCGGCGCCGGAGTGGATGGACGTGGCCAGGCGGATCGTCGGTCAGGAGCAACTCGAAGAAGCACGCGGGTGGGAGCGCCTGCACGAGTTGTCGGCAACCGAACTGTGGGAAACACGTAATGCGTTGCGCGGCAAGTTGGTCGACGAAGTTCGTCGTCGCGTCCGAGCGTCCTGGCTCGAACGCGGCGCGACCGAGGCCGAACTCGGCTGGACCACTGGAGTATTCGATCCCAACGTCTTGACAGTCGGATTCGCGAGGCGCGTTCCGACGTACAAGCGGTTGACGCTGATGCTGCGTGATCCCGAGCGTCTGCGTGCGATGTTGCTTGACGAGAAACGTCCGGTGCAGTTGGTGGTGGCCGGCAAGTCGCACCCCGCCGACGACGGTGGTAAGGCACTCATCCAGCAGGTCGTGCGGTTCGCCGACGAAGCGGATGTGCGTCACCGCATCGTCTTCCTGCCTGATTACGACATGTCGATGGCCCGCTACCTGTATTGGGGCTGCGACGTGTGGCTCAACAACCCGCTTCGCCCACTCGAGGCGTGCGGTACTTCCGGCATGAAATCCGCGCTCAACGGCGGCCTCAACCTCTCCATTCGCGACGGATGGTGGGACGAGATGTACGACGGCGAGAACGGGTGGGCCATTCCGACGGCCGACGGTGTTCTCGACGACGTGCGGCGTGACGATCTGGAAGCCAGCGCCCTCTACGAACTTCTCGAGCACGCGGTACTGCCGACGTTCTACGACCGTGATGCAGCCGATCTGCCGACGCGCTGGGTCGAGAGGGTTCGCCACACCCTCGAGAATCTGGGCCCGAAGGTGTTGGCATCACGCATGGTTCGTGACTACGCCGTCGACTACTACGCCCCTTCGGCGGAATCAGCTCGAGCGGTAGTGGCGGACGATTTTGCCGGCGCGCGTGAGGTGGCCGAGTTCCGTCGCCGTATCGAGTCGCAGTGGCCGTCGGTCGCCGTCGAGCAGGTGGACGGTTCCGGCTTGCCGGACACTCCGGAGATCGGTGCGACCATCTCTTTGAAAGCCAAGGTCCGCCTCGGCGGCTTGTCGGTCTCGGATGTGGAGGTTCAGGCAGTCCTGGGACGCGTCAGCCCAGGCGAGGAACTCACCGACGTGGTGACGTTCCCGATGACACATTTCGGAACCGAGGACGGAGCCGAGATCTTCGAAGCCGAGGTTGCGCTTCCGGTCTCCGGCTCCGTGGGTTACACCGTGCGGGTGTTGCCGCATCACCGGTTGTTGGTCGATGCCTCCGAACTCGGGTTGGTGACCACTCCGAGCGTCTGACGTAATACATTCTGCCCCGGTCCGTTCGGTCGGTACCGGGGCAGAATTGTGCCCGCGTGAGAACTGGGTCAGGGACGTGAGTCGCGGATGCGGGTGAGTGCCTTGCGGACGACTTCGGGGTTGGTCGTCTCCCAGAACGGAGGCAGTGATGCGCGAAGGTAACCCGCGTATCTCGCCGTGGCCAGACGCGGATCGAGCACGGCCACCACGCCCTTGTCGTCGGTGCTTCGAAGCAGGCGACCCACGCCCTGTGCCAGGAGCAGCGCCGCGTGATTGGCCGAGACGCTGAGAAAGCCGTTACCGCCATGGGATTCGATGGCTTGTTGGCGAGCCATCAACAGTGGGTCGTCCGGGCGTGGGAACGGAATCCGGTCCAAGATGACGAGGCTCAGCGATGGGCCAGGGACATCGACGCCCTGCCACAGGGACAACGTGCCGAACAGTGACGTGGGTTCGTCCTTGGCGAAGGCCTTGACGAGGGTGCCGGTGGCGTCGTCGCCCTGGCACAGGATGGGGGTGTCGAGGCGTTCGCGCATCGCCTCCGACGCGGCTTTGGCGGCGCGCATCGAGGAGAACAAGCCGAGGGTGCGTCCGCCGGCGGCCTCGACGAGTTCGGCGATCTCGTCGAGATAGACCGGGGAGAGGCCGTCTCGGCCGGGCGTGGGCAGGTGGCGGGCAATGTAGATGATGCCGGCCTTTGCATGGTCGAAGGGCGACCCGACGTCGAGTGAGTTCCAGCGGAAAGCCGAAGCGTCAGAAGGTGCTTCGGTGCCGATGGCGGTACCCGAGTCGGGGCGCGCGGACGATTCCGCAGGAAGACCCCAGTTGACGGCGAGACCGTCGAACGATCCGCCGACGGTCAGTGTCGCGGAAGTGAGAACGACGGTGGATTCGGCGAACAGTCGCGAGCGCAGCAATCCGCCGACGGAGAGCGGAGCCATCCGGACGGAGCGCCGCACCGATCCGCGGAACTCGTCCGAGGACAGCCAGACGACGTCCTTGCGCTTTGCCGGGTCTGGTTCGTCGAAAGCGGTGAGAATACGCACGGCACTGTCGTGGACGTCGTCGACGGACGAGAGTGCGGCGTTGCGGGCCGCAGCGGCTTCGGGGTCTGCGGCTGCCATGCCCGGTTTGGCCGGACCGATCGCGGTGCGCAGCGACCAGGCCGCGTCGCGTATCGCGGCCAGTGCGGGCGCCGCCCCGTCCGGGAGGCCTTCCCAGCGACCTGGGCGCAATTCCTCGAGGAGTCCAGCCCAACCCTCGCCGGCAGCTTCGAGTCGGTCGGCGTCCTGCTCTTCGGCGATCTTGCCGCAACGCCTGGCCGCGGCACTGATCGAAGAGGCCGTGAGATCCGCCGTGGCAACGCCGGTGACGCGGTCGACCAATTCGTGGGCTTCGTCGATCACCACGACGTCGTGGTCAGGCAGGATCTGAATGCCGGTGATGGCGTCGATGGCGAGCAGTGCGTGGTTGGTGACGACTACGTCGGCCTTCGACGCCTCGACGCGGGCGCGCTCGGCGAAGCAGTCCTCACCGACCGGGCACTGGTTCTTGCCGATGCATTCGCGGGAGGTGACGCTGACCTGCCGCCACGCCTGATCGGACACGCCTGGCACCAATTCGTCACGATCACCGGTTTCGGTGTCGGAGGACCATTCGGTGAGACGGACAACTTCCCGGCCGAGACGCGAGACCGTGAACGGATCGAACAGCTCGTCCTCGGGTGGCTGCTCGGACGCACCCGTGTGAATCTTGTTCATGCACAGGTAGTTGTTGCGGCCCTTGAGGATTGCAAACTCTGCGCGTCGGCCGAGCGGCTTTTTCAGGGCGTCGGCGAGCCGTGGCAGGTCTCGATCGACGAGCTGACGCTGAAGCGCGATGGTGGCGGTGGACACGACGACGGTGCGCCCCGATTCGACCGCGTGGCGCAGGCTCGGAACGAGGTAGGCGAGTGACTTACCGGTACCGGTGCCGGCCTGAACGGCCAGATGCTCGCCCGTGTCGATCGAGTGCGCCACGGCCGACGCCATCGTCAGCTGGCTGGTTCGTTCGGCACCGCCGAGCGACCTCACCGCTGTCTGGAGCAGTTCGGGAACGTTCGGGAGTTGATCGGCCACCCACGAAGGTTAATGGATCCCTACGTCAGAAACGCCCACGGCTTGTGACCGGGACCCTTCGTTGGCGTCCACGCCTTCTTCCGACGAAGCTTCGTCGCGCCCGACCAGCAGTACACCCGCTTCACGCATCTGCACCAACGCTGTCTCGATCGTGGCGGTCGACACGCCGGCAGTGAAGGGGAGAAGGACTGTCGTGCCGAATCCTGCGCGCGCCGCATCGATGGCCGTGGCCTTGACACAGTGATCGGTGGCAATGCCGATCACGTCGACGTCGGTGATCTCGTGGGCGCGGAGCCAGTCCTCGAGCGTCGTACCGTCCTCGGCTGCCCCTTCGAAACCGGAGTAGGCCGCGCTGTAGGCGCCCTTGGAAAAGATCGCCGAACCGGCGACGGAGGCGTCGAATGCCGGATGGAACTCGGCACCGGCCGTCCCGACGACGCAGTGAACCGGCCAACTGTCGACGAAGTCGGGAGTCTCGGAGAAATGCGCCCCAGGGGCGATGTGGAAATCGCGAGTCGCGACAACAGCGTCGTACTCGTGCGAGTTCACGAAATCGTTGACGGCCGCCGCAACCGCAGCGCCGCCGTCGACTGCGAGAGCGCCACCTTCACAGAAATCGTTCTGAACGTCGACGACGATCAGTGCTTTAGCACTCACCGGTGCTCACCTCCGGAGAATCGAACGGGCACAGCCGAGTCTCCGCGTGAAAGCTTGAGCCCTTCCCACGGCAGGCTCACGAGCCCTGCTTTCAGAACTGCACGGCTCTCTTCGAGCGTCGGTGCACTCTCGACGACCTTGCCTTCACGAACCAACGGGATCAACAGCTCGGTCGCGCCGTCCGCCTCGGAAATCGGGGAAGGTGATCCGGCGGGGTAGATGACTTCTTCGACGATCGTTCCGGTCGGGCGCACTACGCGCAGTGCTTTCTTGGCGCCGCCGCGAGATGCCTTGTTGGTACTTCTCTTCTCGACCGCAATCCCGTCGACCTCGACAAGTTTGTAGACCATGCCTGCCGTGGGCGCGCCTGATCCGGTGACCAGTGAAGTACCGACCCCGTACGAGTCGACTGGTTCGGCGCGCAGAGCCGCGATGGCGTACTCGTCCAGGTCGCCGGAGACGACGATGCGCGTCTTGGTTGCCCCGAGGTCGTCGAGTTGTTGGCGTACCTGGCGAGCAAGCACACCGAGGTCGCCGGAATCGATGCGCACTCCGCCCAGTTCGGGACCGGCTACGGCGACAGCCGTTTTCACACCCTCGGTGATGTCGTAGGTGTCGACCAACAACGTGGTGGACACGCCGAGAGCGGCGACCTGACCGCGGAATGCCGCCGCCTCGTCCGGACCGTCTTCGGTGGTGTGCAGCAGGGTGAAAGCGTGTGCACTCGTTCCCGCGCTGGGTACGTCGTGACGCCGCGCGGCTTCGAGGTTGGAGGTGGCGTCGAAACCGGCAATATACGCGGCACGTGAAGCGGCAACCGCTGCCTGTTCGTGTGTACGACGCGAGCCCATCTCGATCATTCGTCGACCGCCCGCTGCGCTGACCATGCGGGCTGCGGCCGAAGCGATCGCGCTGTCGTGGTTGAGGATCGAGAGAATCAAGGTTTCGAGGATGACGCACTCGGCGAACGTTCCGCGGACCGAGAGGATCGGTGATCCGGGGAAGTAGAAGTCGCCCTCACGGTAGCCGTCGATGTCGCCGGAGAATCGGTAGTTGCGCAGCCACTCGACGGTCGTGTCGTCGAGGAATTTCGCAACGATCGCCAGTTCCGGTTCACCGAATCGGAACTGCTCGAGCGCGTCGAGTAGGCGCTCGGTACCGGCAACGACGCCGTAGCGGCGGCCGTCGGGCAGTCGCCGTGCGAAGACCTCGAAACTGCAGTTGCGGAAGGCAGATCCGTCGGCGAGAGCCGCCGAGAGCATGGTGAGTTCGTACTGATCGGTGAGCAGTGCGGTGCTGGCACCGGCGTCGCGGATGTCGGAAATTTGCATAGGCACGCACACAACTCTAGGCGCGAGACGACGTGGGTGGGTGTTGTCGCCTCTCGCCGCGCCGTACCCTGGATACATGGTTTTCGGCGGCGCGACTGTGTCCGACACTTACTCGGCGAACGTAACGATGAGAGGCGCTACGGCTTCCTCTCCTCAAGCCACGCCCGAGCAGTCGGAGGCCGTGGCGACCATCGAAGCCGCCGATCGGCCCTGGGTGACCATCGTCTGGGACGACCCGGTCAATCTCATGCACTACGTGACTTACGTGTTCCAGAAGCTGTTCGGCTACAGCAAAGCCAAGGCCACCGATCTGATGATGCAAGTCCATTCGGAGGGCAAGGCCGTGGTCTCGAGCGGTTCGCGAGACAAGATGGAGGCCGATGTGCGTCGCCTCCATGCGGCCGGTCTCTGGGCCACCATGCAACGCGACGACACCTGAGAACCATTATTTCGATCGAATTGTTCGCCCAACTCGTAGACGGGAGTCCGACGCGTGCGGACGTGGAGTAGGAAGAGTTCACTCGGCGGAGTGAAGTTCAAGTCCGAGATGGACGGTCACGAAGCGGCGGTTCTACGCTCCCTCGTGGAGTCGGTGACCGGGCTTCTCGACGAGCGTGCGTCTTCGGCGCCGCAAGACGAACTCGCCGCGCTGACCGGCCTTCGGACCGGTAATTCCGAGACACCCGACAATCCGGTGTTGGCGCGGCTGCTTCCCAACTTCCAGCGCACCGACCCGGACAAGGTCACCCCGAACAGTGACGATCTCGACGACGCGGGTGCCAATGTCAACGGCGCCCTGCGCAGTTTGCACGAGCCCGAGATCATCGACGCCAAACGCGAGTCCGCCCGTACGTTGTTGGCTTCGCTTCCCGAGGCCGGCGGCAAGGTCGTTCTCACGCAGGAACAGGCCGATGCCTGGTTGTCCTCGCTCAACGACGTCCGTCTCGCGCTCGGAACCAATCTCGGCATCGACGCCGACACCCCGGAGAGCCTCGAACCCGACGACCCGCGCGCCCCGCATCTCGACGTCTATCACTGGTTGACGTGGATGCAGGACTCCCTCGTCCAGGCGCTCATGCCATGACTACGACGCGTACCGGGCCCACTGATTCACTGACAGATGTCGCCGGCCTCGCAGTCGGTCATCACCACAAACTCGACGAGGGCGTCACCCTCGGAAGCGGCGCAGCCACCGGCTGCACAGTCGTGCTCGCATCGGCCGGTGTGGTTGCCGGAGTCGATGTCCGCGGCGGCGGGCCTGGCACCCGCGAGACCGACCTTCTCGACCCGAGCCATTCGGTTCAGCAGGTCAACGCGGTGCTGTTGACCGGCGGCAGTGCATACGGATTGGCCGCGGCCGACGGCGTGATGCGCTGGCTCGAGGAACACGATCACGGGATCGCGATGGGGGCTCCCGGTCAGGTCGTACCGATCGTCCCCGGCGCCGTGATCTTCGATCTGCCCGTGGGGGACTGGACCGTTCGTCCGACTGGAGACTTCGGATTCCTCGCTGCCGACACCGCTTCGTGCGAATTCGCCACGGGCACGGTCGGTGCCGGAGTAGGCGCGAGAGCCGGAGCGCTCAAGGGTGGGGTGGGAACGGCGAGCGTCGTGATAGCCGACGGCCCCGCCGAGGGTACGACGGTCTCCGCTTTGATCGTGGCGAACCCGGTGGGTTCGGTCTTCGACCCTCGAACAGGTTTGCCGTGGGGCGTCGGCTCGGACGGGGCGGAGTCGTTCGGCCTCAGGCTTCCCGACGCGTCCGAACTTGCGGCGGCCAATGCCGTCGCTGCCAAGGGCACCGTCCTCAACACCACGATCGGCGTCGTCGCCACCGACGCCGCCCTGACCAAAGCCGGGTGTCGACGCGTCGCCGTCGCGGGTCACGACGGTCTGGCTCGAGCGATTCGGCCCGCACATTCGCCGCTCGACGGCGACACGATCTTCGCGCTCGCTACCGGTGATCACACCCCGAATTCGGAGATCGCGGTTCCGGCCGCTTTCTCGAACGATCTGCCGCTACTTGACGCGGTGTGCGCGGCTTCGGCACAGGTGGTCGAACGGGCGATCGTGAAGGCCATTCTGGACGCCACGTCGGTAGCCGGAATCCCGAGCTACCGCGAACTCTTCCCGTCTGCATTTCTCTAGGCAGCGCTCCTGGAATCGGCGGTAACCTCGAATTGAGACTGGTTGCAAGTGACCGATCAGAAAACCGGATCGACGGTGGAGGACGCACACGATGACGATGGATTTCAACAATCCGGATTTCGGCACACGAACGCCGGCACCGAAATCCGGTCCGCCCTCGGTGTGGAAGCAGTCGGCCGTGTTGGTGGGCGGCTTCGCGATCATGCTCTACGTGATCGAGATCGTGGATGTCATTTCCGGTCAGAACGTCCAGAACGCCGGCGTCACCCCGCGCACGCTCGACGGCCTGTGGGGAATCCTGTTCGCCCCGGTGCTGCACGACGACTGGGGTCATCTGATCGCCAACACCATTCCGGTGCTGATCCTCGGATACCTGGTGCTGGTGTCGGGAATCGCGCGCGGACTCGCGGCTACCGGCATCATCTGGGTGATCGGCGGTGTCGGAACCTGGTTGTTCGCCGGTTCGAACTCGAATCACGTCGGTGCGTCCGTGCTGATCTTCGGCTGGGTGACCTACCTGTTGGTGCGCGGATTCTTCACGCGAAGTTTCACGCAAATCCTGATCGGTGTTGCTGTCTTCGTCGTGTACGGCGGAGTGCTGTGGGGCGTTCTGCCGAGCGATCCACGGGTTTCCTGGCAGGGACACCTGTTCGGAGCGATCGGCGGCGTGGTGGCCGCGTGGGCACTGACGTCGGGGGAGAGGGCCAAGCGCGCAGGGTCGGCACCGGCCGTTCGACCACCCAGTTTCTGAACGGACGTGGGTCACACCCACACTGCGGTGTGACTTCGACGCGCCAAAACGACCAAGAGCTTTTTCCCAGACGGGTAGACGTGGCAGCATGACCGGTATGCGCATGACCGTCCTGGGGTGTTCCGGCAGCGTCACGGGTCCGGATTCACCGGCTTCGGGATACCTGCTCACGGCACCGGGAACTCCGCCGCTCGTGATCGACTTCGGCCCGGGCGTTCTGGGGGCGTTGCAGCGATACGCCGATCCGGGCGAGGTGACGATTCTTCTTTCGCACCTTCATGCGGACCACTGTCTCGACATGCCCGGCCTGCTCGTCTGGCGTCGCTATCACCCCAACCCGCCGGTTGGCCGCGCTCTGGTCTACGGCCCCACCGACACCGCCTGCCGCATCGGAGTGTCCTCCGCCGAGTGCGCAGGCGAGACGGACGACATCTCCGACACCATCGACGTCCGGCTCTGGGCCGAGAACGAGCCGGTGACGTTCGGAGAACTGAGCGTCGTCGCGCGCCGGATGAATCATCCTCCCGAGGCTTACGGTTTCCGGATCACCGGCGCCGACGGCCGCGTGCTCGTCTACACCGGAGACACTGGTATGTGCGACAACGTCGTCGAACTCGCCCGTGGAGCGGACGTGTTGCTCTCCGAAGCTTCCTGGACCGACAGTCCGGATCGCCCCGAGGGAGTTCACCTCTCCGGTAAGGAAGCCGGCCGTGTGGCTGCCCTCGCCGGCGTCAAGGAACTTCTCCTCACGCACATCCCGCCGTGGACCTCCCGTGAAGACGTGATCGCCGAAGCGAAATCCGAATTCTCCGGACCGGTCCATGCCGTCTCCGCAGGAAGCGTCTACGACATCTGATTCCCCTCACATTCGATGCAGCGCCGACCGGGCGACCGCTAGGCTCACGAAGGTGACTACACGAGAAGACGGTAGGGCGGACGACGAGCTCCGCACGGTCAAGATCACCCGCGGGTTCACCAGTCATCCGGCCGGATCCGTTCTGGTCGAGTTCGGGAACACACGCGTCATGTGCACGGCCAGCGTCGAAGAGGGTGTACCCCGCTGGCGCAAGGGCTCCGGCTTGGGTTGGCTGACAGCCGAATACGCGATGCTTCCCGCCGCCACGCACACACGCAGTGGCCGCGAATCGGTCAAGGGCAAGGTCGGCGGCCGTACCCAAGAGATCAGTCGACTCATCGGCCGATCACTTCGGGCCTGCATCGATCTCGCTGCGATCGGTGAGAACACCATCGCCCTCGACTGTGATGTTCTCCAAGCCGACGGTGGCACTCGCACCGCGGCAGTGACGGGGGCATACGTAGCCCTGGTCGACGCCGTGACGTACCTGCGCGCAGCCGACCTGCTTTCCGACCCACAGCCCATCTCGTGTGGCATAGCGGCCGTCAGCGTCGGCGTCGTGGACGGACGAGTGCGTCTCGACCTTCCCTACGAAGAGGATTCGCGTGCCGAGGTCGACATGAATGTCGTGGCCACCGATACCGGCACGCTGGTGGAAATTCAAGGAACTGGTGAGGGAGCCACCTTCCCACGCTCGACGCTGGACAAGCTGCTCGACTCCGCTCTGGCGGGTTGTGAGCAACTTTTCGAGATACAGCGTCAGGCGTTGGCCGAGCCGTATCCCGGGGTGCTACCCGAACCGAAGAATCCGGAACCCAAGAAGAAGTTCGGTGCCTGAGCTGTGAGCGTACGAGTATTGGTTGCCAGCCGAAATGCCAAGAAACTGAAGGAACTTCATCGAGTTCTCGACGCCGCCGGAGTGAACGGAATCGAACTGGTCGGGCTCGACGAGGTGCCGCCGTTCCCCGAAGCTCCCGAGACCGGGGCGACGTTCGAGGAGAATGCGCTCGCCAAGGCGCGTGACGGCGCGGCGGCAACCGGAATGGCTTGCATCGCAGATGATTCCGGTGTAGAGATCGATGCACTCAACGGTATGCCCGGCGTGCTGTCCGCGCGATGGTCGGGCACTCACGGGAACGACGGCGCGAACACCGCTCTGGTACTGGCTCAGCTGGGGGACGTGCCCGAAGAGCGGCGCGGCGCGGCATTCGTCTCCGCCTGTGCACTGGTGATCCCTGGCGGCGACGAGACTGTCGTGCGCGGCGAATGGCGCGGCGTGATCGGCCGAGAACCGGCCGGCGACGGAGGATTCGGATACGACCCCATCTTCCGTCCGGACGGCGACACCCGCTCGGCCGCAGAACTCACCCCGGCCGAAAAGGACGCGGCGTCACATCGAGGGAGAGCGCTCGTGCAGCTCGTTCCGGCATTGTCCGCACTGGCCGGCTGAACCGAATCCGAAAAGTCGAGCCCTGAACGCGTCTGCGTTCAGGGCTCGACTTTTCGAAACTCTCAGAGCTGATAAGCCTGCTTCACCTGGGCGGTTCGCTTGTGCTCGAACACGAACGACAGGAACGGGATCGTGCCGGCGAGCGCGGTGGCAACCGTCGTACCGGGCTTCCACCGGGCCTTGATCGCCAAGTCGATCGTGAACACGAGATAGAGCATGTAGAACAGGCCGTGGATCTGGCCGATGTAGAACAACCACGACGGTGCGTCCGCCGAATTGTCGAGAATCAGGTACTTGTAGACCATCTCACCGGTCAGGAACAGCAGCCAGAGGCCGGTGATCCAGGCGAGAACGCGGTATCGGACCAGCGCCGACGCAACCTTCTTCTGTTTTTCTGCGTTGACTGCGGGGGTAGCGATGCTCGCTTCCGAACCGGTACTCACGTCGTGCTCCTATCGGACTCGCGAGCGGCGAGCTGCGCAAGGTAGTCGTTGTATTCCAGCATTTGGCGGGCTTCAGGATCGTCGACGTCGAGGCTCACATCGTCGAACTCGGCCTGCGGGCGTTGCGGCAAGAGGTCGGCGGGAATCTCACGCGGCTCCGCGGCGGCTTCCTCGGCTTCGGCCTCTTCGGGGTCCACGTCTTCGAGCTGAACGAACTTGCGATACGCGTACACCACAAACGCCGCGAACAGCGGCCACTGGAACGCGTAACCGAGATTCTGTCCGGACCCTCCGACGGCTTCGAAGCGCTCCCACTGCCACCAGCCGAGCGCGAGGCAGCCGGCGGCTGACACGATGACCAGCAGAATCAGCGCAGGTCGGCGTTTTGTAGCGTTCTTGGACACACTAAGACGGTACCTGAGAGCTATAGTGCCTCGCCCTGCGATCTCCGACACTGCGTCGTAGAGGCCGTGCCACGGCGTGTCGTAGAGGCCGTGTCACGGCGTGTCGTAGGTGCCGTGCCACACCGCCTGTGCGCTGTGTCCATCCTCAACCGCAACACTAGGCATTGAACACATTCTCCCGGCTGAACTGCATCGATAACCTCGGGCGTATCCGACAACAGGGGAGCGTTCATGCACATCAGAGTGATTCGTCCGGTCATCGACACCACACTCACGCCTGCTGTGACAGCCGAGGTGGAGCACTGGGCAGCGCCCGGAACGAGGGTCGACGTCGTTTCGCTGCGTTCCGGAACGGCGAGCATTGAGTCCGAGTACGACGAGGCACTGGCCGGTCCCGGAATAGTGCAGAGGGTCGAGGAAGCGGCAGTCGACGGCGTGTTCATCACGTGCTTCGCCGATCCCGGAGTGCATGCCGCCCGAGAGATCATCGACGCACCGGTGGTCGGCGGCTTCGAGCCGTCATTTCTGACAGCGATGAGTCTGGGCGATCGCGTCGGTGTCGTGACCATCCTGCCGAATGTCGTGCCGATGCTCCGATCGCTGACTCGGCGGTATGGGCTCGATAGTCGGCTGGGCAGTATTCGAGTCGTGGACATGCCGGTGCTGGGCCTCACCGATCGGGAGGAACTGATCGATCGACTGGCCGCTCAGGGGTCTACGGCAGTGGAGAACGGTGAGGCCGATTCCGTCGTTCTCGGTTGCACCGGGATACTCGGTGTAACCAAGTGCGGTCCGAGATGGACTGCATGGCAAAGGGATTCATGTTCCGGTTGTGGATCCGACGGCGTCGGCGACCACGTGGTTGGAGAGCTCGGTCCGTCTGGGGCTGACGCCGAGCCGGACGATGTACATGACCCCGCCGGTCAAGGCTCGAAAGCGCTGAGCCTGATCGAGAACTGAAAAAGCCCCGCCGGATCTGATCCGGCGGGGCTCTTCGTTGTGCGCGAGGGGGGACTTGAACCCCCACGTCCTGAGACACTGGAACCTAAATCCAGCGCGTCTGCCAATTCCGCCACTCGCGCGCGGAATTCAAAGGATACGCGAGTGGAATCGCTCGCGGGCACACCACCCTGGTCGGGATGCGCCCGGGCGCTCTCACGCCGTTGCGGCAAGTGGATCCGCTGCCGGCGGCGTAGCGGATTTCTTCGATCGGCGCGGTTGCTCAGCCGTGCGTTGATACCGCCACGCAGCGTGGGTGAGCGTTTGAACATCGACATCGAGATGTTCGGCAACCGCAACGAGCAACTCGGCTGCGTCGGTGCTCGACAACAATTTCTCGCTACTGCTTGCTTCGGTGGCGAACCGTGCAAGCAGGTCGATCGAAGTTGCCGTCAACTTCCCGGACAGGAACACCAGTGTCTCGAAGGTCCTTGGGCCCAGGCCCGGAACGGAGACGACTGCCGAGCGGAGGCTTTCGGTGTCTTCGACGTCGGCACTGGACCGGCAACCGGATTCGACGAGCGCCTTGGCTGCGTGAGCTACACCTTCGGCCTTGGTGGAGTAGTTGCCCGGCACGCGCTGGCCATTGCCGAGAATCGTTGCGAGCTCGTCGCCACGGTCGGTGAAGGCGGCGAGAGCGGACAAGCTGTCGAGGCGATCGTCGGCGGCTACCGAGCGGTGTGTGCGCCAACGGTCGACGACGGCGCGGACTCCGGTCTTCGGTGTTCCGTAGGCGGCGCGCGACGAGAAGATCGCGTCGAGCAGAGCGGCTTCGGACTCGCGCGGCCATCCCTGATTCCAATGCGGCCACGCCTCGCGCGGAAGCTCGGCGCCGATGAATTCGACGGCCCTGACTACGTCTGTGTCTTTCATGATTTCTCCCCCCGAGAAGTTGTCCGGTGTGGACGCGCTGAACGTAGCGAGGGGGTCCGACAGATTGTGGCCCGGAACGCACGGGATCGACCGTCCGTCAAGGAGGTCACGAATTGGTAACAATAAATATGAGGGGTTCCTCAGGTTTCTGAAAATCCCGGTAACAGTCCCAGGCAGGGCGTTCGCGACCTACTCACGAGTCACTTTCTCGAAGTCTGGTGAGGAAGATCACGGCCCCGAAAGTCGAGATTTCCGGGCCGCCGACAAACGTGAGGAAATCCTCATGATTCTGTGTAAACCTTGTCTTGCACGAACGCCCTGACTCCGTCGATTCTCTCGACGAATTCGCGAGCACTTCAGCCGGGCAGCACACCGCAAATCCCACCTCGCCGCAGAGGTGACCAGGAGAGGACGTACGCGTGACGATCGATGACACGACACCTACAGGAAACGGACGCGACTCGAAGGGTGGACGCCGTTTCGGCGTCGATGGGGGACAGTCCCGCACGACCAGCCAAGGTGCCCTCGTCGATTCGCTGAACAACGGCGTTTCCTACGCAATCGCTTTCGGTGGACAGGGCGCTCCCTGGCTCACCTCGCTCGAGGAGCTCAGCCGTGACAACGGCCTGGAGCCCGTTCTGACCGATCTGGTCAATGATGCAGCCGCACGCCTCGCACCCGTCGCACAGGATCTCCTCGTGGTTCGCCCGGTCGGATTCGATCCGATCGCATGGATGCTCGAAGCCGAGATCGTCGACGAAGAAGAAGGTGAGAAGTCGGCGGGACCTTCCGCTGCAGCGCTCACCGCAGCTCCGGTGTCGCTACCCGGTGTCTTCCTCACGCAGCTTGCGGCGTTGCGTGCCCTCTCCGCTCAGGGTCTGGATGTGGCAGGCAACCCGCCTGCTGCCGTCATCGGCCACTCGCAGGGCCTTCTGGCCACGGCTGCCGTAGCCGCACAGGGCAACGACGACGGTGAGCTCCTCGCCGTCGCACAGCTCGTCGGTGCTGCTGCCAGCCTGGTCGGCCGTCGCCGCGGCGTCATCGCCGGCGCCTCCGCGAAGCCGATGGTTGCGGTCTCGGGCGTCGATCCCGAGCGCCTTGCTGCCATCGTCGCCGAGCTTGCCGAGGGTATTGCTCCCGAGCGTGCAGCTGTCCTCGCCATCCGCAACGGCCGTCGCCGTGTCGTCCTTGCCGGGCCGCCCGCTCAGTTGGCACGCGTGCAAGAGCGCTGTGAGCAGATCGAAGCCGAAGAGGCCCGCGAGCGTGAGGGTAAGAAGCGTGGCGGTTCCGTCTTCGCGCCGTCCTTCGATCCGCTCGACACCGAAATCGGCTTCCATCACCCCGCATTGGCCGAGGCCGTCGAACTCGTCGGCAGCTGGGCGACCCGTTGCGGTCTCGACGCGGACCGTGCGCGCGAACTTGCGCAGGGTGTCCTCGTTGATCCGGTCGACTGGGTCGAGGCTGTCGACGGCGCAATCTCCGCCGGCGCCAAGTGGATTCTCGATCTCGGACCCAGCGATCAGCTGACCCGTATGACGTCCTCTTCGCTGCGTGGACAGGGCATCGGCATCATTGCCGCAGCCACCCGCGGCGGACACCGCAATCTGCTCACTCCCGGTGCTGCGCCTGAGGTCTCACGTTCGTGGACCGAGTTCGCGCCGAAGCCCGTTGCGCTTCCCGGCGGCCGCATCGGCGTCGAGACCGCGTTCACGAAGCTGACCGGTCGTTCGCCCATCCTGCTCGCAGGCATGACGCCGACGACGGTCGACGCCAAGATCGTCGCCGCGGCAGCCAATGCCGGTCACTGGGCCGAGCTTGCCGGTGGTGGACAGGTCACCGAAGAGATCTTCGAAGACCGTGTCGCAGAGCTGAAGATGCTGCTCGAGCCGGGCCGCGCGGTCCAGTTCAACTCCTTGTTCCTCGACCCGTACCTGTGGAAGCTGCAGCTCGGTGGCAAGCGTCTCGTGCAGCGTGCCCGTACTGCCGGTGCTCCCATCGACGGCGTCATCGTCACCGCCGGTATCCCGGAACTCGAAGAGGCCGTTGCCCTCATCGACGAGTTGTCCGAGATCGGCATCACCAACATCGCGTTCAAGCCCGGCACAGTGGCGCAGATCCGTTCCGTGATCCGTATCGCCAACGAGGTTCCGAACTTCCCGGTCATCGTCCACATCGAAGGGGGCCGCGCCGGCGGACACCACTCGTGGGAAGACCTCGACGACCTGCTCCTCGACACCTACGCCGAGCTGCGCACGCGTCCGAACCTGGTCATCTGCGTCGGCGGCGGCATCGGAACACCCGAGCGCGCAGCTGATTACCTGACCGGCCGCTGGTCTGCCGCAGCCGGTTTCCCGGCCATGCCCGTCGACGGCATCCTGGTCGGCACCGCAGCCATGGCGACTCTCGAGGCCACCACCTCTCCCGAGGTCAAGCAGCTTCTCGTCGACACACCCGGTACGCCGGACTGGGTCGGTGCCGGTACCGCTGAAGGCGGAATGGCCTCGGGCCGTAGCCAGCTCGGTGCCGACATCCACGAGATCGACAACGCGGCTTCGCGCACCGGACGCCTCCTCGACGAGGTTGCCGGCGATTCCGAGGCAGTGGCCGAGCGCCGCGACGAGATCATCGCCGCCCTCGACGTCACCGCCAAGCCGTACTTCGGCGACGTCGAGACCATGACGTACGCACAGTGGCTGCGTCGCTACCTCGAGCTGACCGTCGGCATCGACGCCGCGAAGGAATTCGACTGCGGCGCAGATCTTCAGGATGCCATCGTCGAGGCGACCTCGAGCCCGTGGCTCGACATCACCTGGCGTGCTCGCTTCGGTGAGATGCTCCAGCGCACCGAGGCGCGTCTGCACCCGGTCGACCGCGGTCCCATCCCCACACTGTTCGGCGATGCCGAGACCCTCGAGCGTCCCGAGGCTGCGATCTGCGCACTGCAGGCGTCGTACCCGGACTACTCGACGACCGTTTTGCATCCCGCAGACGTCTCGTTCTTCATCTCGCTCTGCAAGACACCGGGCAAGCCGGTCAACTTCGTTCCCGTCGTCGACGGTGACGTGCGCCGTTGGTGGCGCAGCGACTCCCTGTGGCAGGCACACGATCCCCGCTACACCGCAGATCAGGTCTGTGTCATCCCCGGCACCGTTGCCGTCGCCGGCATCACCCGTGTCGACGAGCCGGTCGGTGACCTGCTCGATCGTTTCGAGAAGGCCACCTACGACGAATTGGTTGCTGCCGGAACCACTCCGGTTGCACTTGCGAGCCGTCGCCACCAGGATTCCGCACCCGGACTTCTCGACGCCGTCCTCTCGGCTCCTGACCTCCAGTGGGCCGGCCGCCTGACCCAGAACCCCGTCCGTCGTCTCGGCGACCTCGAGGAGTGGAGTGCAGAGTCTGCCGACAAGGCAGTACACGGCACCACCGGGTCCAGCCTGACCGTCGTCGATTCCTCGCACGTGCTGCTCTCGGTTCCGTTGGTGGCAGACAAGTCCGTCGACATCATGATCACCATCCCCGAGTCCGTCATCGACGGCGGCGCTCCGGTTGTCACCGAGGACGACGCCGAAGGTGCGATGTCCGCACTCCTGGCAGTTGCTGCCGGGCAGGAATTGCCGGCAGTCAAGAACGGCAAGGCTCGCCTCAGCGTCGCGTGGGTTCCCGATCGCATCGCCGATCATGCCGGTGTCACCGGTTCCGGTCTGCCCACCACACTCAGTGTCAGCGGCAAGGCTGTTCCGGACGTCGTCGTCGGAGCATGCTGGCCCGCGGTCTTCGCGGTCCTCGGCGCAGCCAAGCTCGACAGTCTTTCCGTCATCGAAGGCATGCTCGACCTGGTCCACCTCGACCACACCGTCGACTTCGTCGGTGAGCTGCCCTCCGAGACAAGCATTCTCGTCGTCAATGCCGAGGTCGCCTCGGTTCTCGACACCGACCTCGGTCGCGTCGTCGAGGTCAAGGTCGAGGTCGGTGCCATGCTCGGCGAGGGCCTCGACGCCCCCGCAGTCGTCACCATGACCGAGCGTTTCGCGATCCGCGGACGCACCGGCGCAGGCGAACTCGTCGACCCGGCTCGCGCCGGTGGATCGATCAGCGACGCGGCTGTCGACACCTCGCGTCGTCGTCGCCGTGACGCGAAGATCCTCGCGCCGGTCAGCATGGGCGCATTCGCTCAGGTCTCCGGTGACCACAACCCGATTCACACGTCCGACAATGCCGCTCTGCTGGCCGGCCTCGGAACCCCGATCGTGCACGGCATGTGGCTCTCCGCCGCAGCGCAGCAGGTTGTCACCGCAGTCGACCCGGCCGAAACCCGCGTTCCGCCGCGCCGCCTGACCGCCTGGACCGCCCGCTTCCTCGGGATGGTTCGCCCCGGCGCCGAGATCGACGTCCGCGTCGACCGTGTCGGCATCGACCAGGGCGCAGAAATCGTCGAGGTCGGCTGCCGCATCGACGGTGAACTGGTCATGGTCGCCACCGGCCGGACCGCCGCGCCGAAGACCGTCTACGCCTTCCCCGGCCAGGGCATCCAGCGCCCGGGCATGGGCCTCGACGCCCGCGCCCGGTCCAAGGCTGCGCGCGACGTCTGGGAGCGCGCCGACAAGCACACCCGCAAGGCACTCGGATTCTCGATCCTCGCTGTCGTGCGCGACAACCCGGTGACCGTCAAGGCCCGTGGTGTCGAGCACAAGCATCCCGACGGTGTCCTTCACCTGACACAGTTCACCCAGGTGGCCATGGCCGTTCTCGGTGTTGCTCAGGTTGCCGAGCTGCGCGAGTCCGGAACCTTCATCGAGGATTCGCTTCTGGCCGGTCACTCGGTCGGTGAGTACAACGCACTCGCCGCTGTTGCCGAGGTCTTCCCGCTCGAAGCACTTCTCGAGGTCGTCTTCCAGCGTGGCTCCGCGATGCACCAGCTCGTTCCCCGTGACGAAGCCGGACGCTCCGACTACCGCATGGCCGCTATTCGCCCGTCGCAGATCGGTGTCTCTGACGACGACGTGCAGGGCTTCGTTGCCGGTGTCGCCGAGGCTTCCGGTGAGTTCCTCGAAATCGTCAACCTGAACCTGCGTGGCAGCCAGTACGCCATTGCCGGTTCGGTAGCCGGTCTCGACGCACTCGAGATCGAAATCGACCGTCGCCGCGCAGAATTCGGTGGCAAGCGGGCATACATCCAGGTCCCCGGCATCGACGTGCCGTTCCATTCCACCGTCCTTCGCGGCGGCGTGGCGGACTTCCGCGTATGCCTGCAGGACTTGCTCCCGCACGACATCGACCCGGACATCCTGATCGGCCGCTACATCCCGAACCTGGTTCCGAAGCCGTTCTCGCTGCGTCGTGACTTCGTTCAGGAAATCGCCGACTTGGTGCCGTCCGAGCCGCTGCAGGAAGTCCTCGCAGACTTCGACAGCTACGCAACGCGCACTCACGAGTTGTCCCGCATCATCCTGATCGAGCTGCTGGCTTGGCAGTTCGCCAGCCCGGTTCGCTGGATCGAGACGCAGGACCTGCTGTTCGGCGACGAGTCCGAAGGTGGACTCGGGGTCGAGCGCTTCGTCGAGATCGGTCTCGGCGCTGCCCCGACCGTCGCGAACCTGGCGTCGCAGACCCTCAAGCTACCGGGCCGCTTCGGCTACCCGGTCGAGGTTCTCAACGTCGAGCGTGAAGCTGCGATCGTCTACGGCACCGACGTCGATCCGGCCGTCGATGACGACGACGAGATCGAAGCCCCTGCCGCGCAGGCTGCTCCGGTCGCCGCAGCCGCCGCTCCGGTCGCTGCTGCTCCCGCTGCACCTTCGGGCGGACCGCGTCCGGACGACCTCACCTTCAAGGCGCCCGACGCCACGAAGGTCCTGATCAGCCTGTGGACCAAGCTCCGTCCCGATCAGGTCGGCCCCGCCGACACGATCGAGGCACTGTGCGACGGCGTCTCCTCGCGTCGTAACCAGCTCTTGGTCGACCTGGGCTCCGAGCTGTCTCTCGGCGCCATCGACGGTGCCGCAGACGCCGACATGGGCTCCTTGGGAGCAACCGTCGACAAGCTCGCCCGTACGTACAAGGCGTTCGGACCGGTGCTCTCCGATTCGATCAACGATCACCTGCGCAAGGTCTTCGGCCCCTCGGGCAAGCGTCCCGGCTACATCGCCGACCGCGTCAAGAAGGTCTGGGAACTGGGCGACGGCTGGGCACACCACGTCACCGCAGCAGTGGCTCTCGGCACCCGTGACGGCGCCAGCATCCGCGGCGGCGACCTCGGTGGCCTGAGCTCCGGCGCACTGGCCGACGCCGCAGCGGTCGACGCAGTCATCGACAGCGCAGTTGCCTCGGTCGGCTCTGCTCGCGGAGTCAGCGTCTCGTTGCCGGCCACCGGCGGCGGAAGCGGCGGAACCGTCGACGCAGCCGCATTGGGTGAGTTCACCGAGAACATCACCGGTCGCAACGGCGTTCTGGCCTCGGCCGCACGCCTGGTGCTCGAGCAGCTCGGACTGAACGAAGAAGCAGCAGTCGCGACGGTCGAGGACACCGAACTGGTCGACCTGGTCTCGGCTGAACTCGGCTCCGACTGGCCGCGTCTGGTTGCTCCGGCTTTCGACGCGCAGAAGGCAGTGCTGCTCGACGACCGCTGGGCAAGTGCGCGTGAGGATCTTGCGCGTATCTGGCTGGGCAGTGAGATCCTCTCGGTCGAGAACTTCATCGGAGCCGGTTCCACCGTTGCCGCCCAGGCGAAGTGGTGGGCAACCCGTGCGACCGACGAAGGCCGCACGGCGCTCGCCGAGGTCTATACCCGCATCGCTGATGCGGCTGTGACGGCAGAGTCCGACGCACCCGAGTGGGCAGGCGAGGTCGCAGTCGTGACCGGCGCCAGCAAGGGCTCCATCGCGGCAGCGGTCACAGGCAAGCTCCTTGCTGGTGGCGCAACGGTATTCGTGACCACCTCGCGACTCGACGGTCAGCGTCTCGGCTTCTACCGCGACCTGTACCGTGAGAACGCTCGCGCCGGTGCCGCCCTCTGGGTGGTTCCCGCGAACATGGCGTCGTACACCGACGTCGACGCACTGATCGACTGGATCGGGAACGAGGCCACCGAGAACGCAGGCGGCGCAAAGAAGCTCATCAAGCCGGCCATGACGCCGACGATGCTCTTCCCGTTCGCAGCTCCCCGTGTCGGCGGCGAACTTTCCGACGCCGGCGCTCGCGCCGAAATGGAAATGCGCGTGTTGCTTTGGTCGGTGGAGCGCCTCATCGGCGGTCTGTCGAAGATCGGTTACGACAGCGACGTCGACACGCACCTGCACGTAGTGCTGCCCGGTTCGCCGAACCGCGGAACATTTGGCGGCGACGGTGCTTACGGTGAGGCCAAGGCTTCGTTGATCGCCGTGGTCAACCGTTGGAAGGCCGAGCGCAACTGGGCCGAGCGGGTCACATTGGCACACGCGGTCATCGGTTGGGTTCGGGGAACCGGACTCATGGGTCACAACGATCCGATCGTCGACGCGGTCGAAGCTGCGGGCGTCCGCACCTGGTCCACCCAGGAGATGGCGACCCAACTGCTGAAGACGGCAACGCGTGAGTCGCGTCGCGCTGCTGCAGAGGCTCCGCTCGAGGTCGACCTGACCGGCGGACTGTCCGAGGCCAACCTGGATCTGGGTGCTTTGGCGAAGGAAGCTGCCGAGGTGGCCGAGATCGCCGAAGCTGTCGACGAGGCAGTGGACGAGTCCAGCATCCTGGCACTGCCCGCGCCGGCTCGGATCGACGACTCGGTCAAGGCTCCGAACTGGCCCGAACTGGACGTCACCCCCGCGGACCTCGTGGTCATCGTGGGCGCCGGAGAGCTCGGACCCTACGGTTCCTCGCGTACCCGCTTCGAGATGGAGGTCGACGAGCAGCTCTCTGCCGCAGGCGTTCTCGAATTGGCGTGGAACACCGGACTCATCGTCTGGGAGAACGACCCCAAGCCGGGTTGGTACGACGTCGAATCCGGTGACCTGGTACCTGAGGCGGAAATCGCCGACAAGTACCACGACGCAGTTGTCGAGCGTTGCGGCATCCGTCGCTACGTCGACGAGGGCGCGATGATCGACAACACGGCTCCGCTGCTCACCTCCGTGTTCCTGGACAAGGATCTGAGCTTCGTGGTCGGCAGTGAGGCCGAGGCTCTGGCCTTCGTCGAATCCGATCCGGAGAACACGACGGCGACGGGTTCCGCCGAGTCCGGCGACTGGACGGTCACTCGCCGCGCAGGCACCGAGATCCGCGTCCCGCGCAAGATGAAACTGACTCGTAGTGTCGGCGGCCAGATCCCGACCAACTTCGACGTCACCAAGTGGGGCATCCCCGCGGACATGGCAGATTCGGTCGACCGCGTCGGTCTCTGGAACATCGTCGCGACGGTGGACGCCTTCCTCACGGGCGGCTTCACTCCGAGCGAACTGCTCCGCTGGGTACACCCGAGCCTGGTCGCCAACACGCAGGGCACCGGCATGGGCGGTATGACCTCCATGAGGAGCCTGTACATCGACACGCTGCTCGGCGAGAACCGCCCGAACGACATCCTGCAGGAAGCGCTGCCGAACGTCATTGCAGCGCACGTCGTTCAGTCGTACGTCGGCGGTTACGGCGCGATGGTTCACCCCGTCGCCGCCTGCGCCACGGCGGCGGTATCCGTCGAAGAAGGCGTCGACAAGATCCGACTCGGCAAGGCGCAGTTGGTTGTTGCCGGTGGGTTCGACGATCTGAGCACGGAAGGCATCATCGGCTTCGGTGACATGTCGGCCACTGCCAAGACCGAGGACATGCACGCCAAGGGCATCGAAGATCGCCGCTTCTCGCGGGCAAACGATCGTCGCCGCGGCGGATTCGTCGAGTCGGCCGGTGGCGGAACGATTCTGCTTGCTCGCGGTGACCTGGCACTCGAGATGGGTCTGCCCGTCCTCGGTGTGGTCGCCTGGGCGGGATCGTTCGCCGACGGTGTCCACACCTCGATCCCGGCACCGGGACTCGGAGCACTGGGCGCCGGACGTGGGGGAGCCGATTCACAGCTCGCACTCTCGCTCAACGCTCTCGGAGTGAGCGCCGACGACATCGCCGTGATCTCCAAGCACGACACCTCCACTGCCGCCAACGATCCCAACGAGGCAGAGCTGCACGAGCGCCTCGCCGGGGCATTGGGACGCAGTGAAGGCGCGCCGATGTTCGTGGTCTCGCAGAAGAGCCTGACCGGTCACGCCAAGGGTGGTGCCGCAGCCTTCCAGCTGATCGGACTCTGCCAGGTACTGAGCCAGGGCATCGTCCCGCCGAACCGCAGCCTCGACTGCGTCGACGACAAGATGGCCGAGTTCGAGCACCTCGTGTGGGCACGTCAGCCGCTCAAGTTCGGTGAGCAGCTTCCGCTGCGCGCGGGCCTGTTGACCAGCCTCGGCTTCGGTCACGTTTCCGGACTGATCGCAGTCGTGCACCCGCAGGCATTCGTCGAGTCGGTTCCGGCCGACAAGCGCGCGGATTATGTTGCGGCGGCGCAGCAGCGGACGATCGACGGACAGCGTCGCCTCACCAAGGCGATGTGCGGCGGCGACAGCCTCTACGAGCGTCCGGCGGATCGTCGCCTCGGCGCCGACGGAACGCCGGCCAAGGCGTCGCGTCAGCTCGAAGCGGACATGCTGCTGAGCGAGGACGCACGACTCGGCGCAGATCAGGTGTACCGCTCGAATCTGCCCGGCTGCAAGTAATAATCACGGTATGGGAGTTCTGGGTATCGGCTTCGACCTCGTGACGGTGTCGGAGTTCGCCGAGCAATTGAACAGGCCGGGAACGGCAATGCTCGACAACTTCACACCGGGCGAGCGTCGAGACGCCGCTACCCGGAGCTCCGAACCGGCACGACACTTCGCTGCGCGGTGGGCAGCGAAGGAAGCAGTGATCAAGGCTTGGTCGACTGCTCTCTTCGCGAGCCCGCCGGTGCTGGGGGAGATGATCCACAATCAGATCGAGGTCGTCTCGGACGCCTGGGGTCGCCCCGGCATCCGGCTTCGCGGTGACGTGGCCAAACACCTCACCGGAGTGAAGATTCATATTTCACTCACTCACGACGGGGACATGGCCGGAGCTTTCGCGGTGATCGAATCCGAACCGGAGTAACACCGCCGGACACGAAAGAGCCGGTCTCCCAAAGGGAGACCGGCTCTTTGCCGTTCGACTAGTCCTTCGTGCGCGATTCCTTCTCGGCAACAAGGAGATACGCGATCATCAGCCTCTTCAGTTCGGTGACGGCGTCGGCATGCGACTGACCGTCCTGAACCGAGAAATTGAGCATCGAATACACCACGTGGACAAGGACTTCCGCCATCATCAGGCGACGATCTCGCCGCGTACGCGGCGTCAACGGACCCAGCATTTTCGCGACAGTCTCGGCGAACTGCTTCTCGTGAATGACGCCGGTGGCCCGCGTGGACGGTGTCGACTGCATCGCCAGCCAGACTTCGCGGCGCGACGGATCAGACGTCCACAGCCCGGCCATGTGATCGACGAAACTGTTCAAGAACCGCAGCCAGTCGAGCGAGGGCACTTCGCCGCCGAACTGAGCAAGCTCGTGCTGGACCCCGACGAGGTCCTGGCGGTTCAACTCACAGACGATGACGTACTTGTTCGCGAAGAACTGGTAGAGCGTCCCAATCGGGACGTCAGCACGTGCCGCGACTTCTTCACAGGTGAACGATTCGAATCCGACGTCGGTGAGGAGTTCACGTGACGCCGCCAGGAGGGCGTCGAATTTACGCTGGCTGCGCTCTTGCGTCGGACGCTTGCGCGGCAGCAGTTCCTGTGGTTCTTCGAGGCTTTGTGGGTTTTCCAGTGCAGGGTCGACTCGCCGCCGCGCGCGGTGACGAGTCGTGGGCTGCACATCTTCCAGGCTATCGGTGTTTTCTGTCGAATTTGGGACTTGTGCGTTATCCGGTGTCATCGGCCACCTACTTCGGCGGTCGTGATCGGTCGAAACGCACCGCGCAGGTGCGCGCACACGAGTCCCGATGCTGTAGCCACAACTCGATACTAGGTGACCACCTGTCCAGTAGCCGAAGAGGTCGCTGCGCGGTGTGGCGCAGCGGCGATCCTGCCGACTCCATTCATCTGATTCGGGCAGACTGAGATTCTTCGGGCACACCGAGATTCGATGCCGAGGAGAGGGAGACGATGACGGAAGAACTGCGAACCGCGGTACGTGAACTCATGCCGCGTGCCCGTGAAGATCTGAGTGCACTTGTGGCGATGAAGTCCGTCGCCGATGCACGGCAGTACCCGCCGGAAGAATGCGCGGCCGCGGCACATTGGGTGCTGGAGGCGTTCCGTGATCAGGGTTTCGCGGATATCGAAGCGATCGAGACCTCCGACGGTTCGGCCGCGGTCGTCGGCCGTCGACCAGGTCTGGCCGGTGCCCCGACCGTTCTGCTGTACTGCCACTACGACGTTCAGCCGCCGGGAAACGAAGAGCTCTGGGGCTCGCCGCCTTTCGCGCTCACCGAGCGCGACGGACGGTGGTACGGACGCGGTGCTTCCGACTGCAAGGGCAACGTCGTCATGCATTTGACGGCGCTGCGAGCGCTTGCCGCTGCCGGTGTGGATCCGAGCGCGCATCTGATGATCGTCGCCGAGGGTTCGGAGGAGATGGGCACCGGCGGTCTCGAGGATCTGGTGCGCGAGCGGCCGGAACTCTTCGCGGCAGACATGATCCTGATCGCCGATACCGGCAACACGGAGGTCGGGGAGCCGACGATCACGACATCACTACGCGGGATCGCCAACGTGGTGGTCCACGTGTCGACGCTCGAGGGTGAGATTCACTCCGGTGTCTTCGGTGGGCCGGCGCCCGATGCGATCACCGCGCTGGTGCACATTCTGTCGACGTTGCACGACAGCGCCGGAAACACCACAGTCGAAGGCTTGATCAACGACCAGGAATGGGCCGGGGTCAGCTACGACGACGATCAGTTCCGCTCCGATGCGGGAGTACTCGACGGTGTGCAGCTGACCGGTTCCGGTTCGGTCGCCGAGCAGGTGTGGGCTCGGCCGGCGCTGACCATTCTGGGTATCGACTGCTCGCCGGTCGTGGGCTCGGCGGCGGCGATCACGCCACGCGCGTCCGCACGCCTGAATCTTCGCGTCCCGCCCGGCACGGATCCGGCGCAGGCACAGAAGTTGTTGACCGACCACCTCCTGGCAGCGGCGCCGTGGGGCGTCCACATCGAGGTCGTACCGGAATCGACGGGATCGCCGTTCTCGTCCTCGACGGAGGGGGCAGGTTTCGCGCAGCTGAAGTCCGCGCTCACCGATGCCTACGGCCGCGAAGTGGGATTTGCCGGCCAAGGCGGATCGATACCGCTGTGCAGTGCACTGGCCGAGCAGTTCCCCGACGCCGAGATCGCATTGATCGGCGTCGAGGAACCGCAGTGCCGCATTCATGCACCTGACGAAAGCGTCGACCCGTCGGAGATCGAGAATCTCGCTTTCGCGGAAGCGCTGTTCTTGACCAGGTACGGGAGTTAGACCGACAGATCGCGTCGTAGCTTGGCGACGTGGCCGGTGGCCCGGACGTTGTACTGGGCCACCTCGATCTTGCCCTCCTCGTCGACGAGGAACGTCGAGCGGATGACGCCCTGGACCGTCTTGCCGTACATCTTCTTCTCACCGAACGCGCCCCAGGCTTCGAGCGTCGCCTTCTCGGGATCGGAGAGAAGCGGGAAGGTCAGCTCTTCGGTATCGCGGAACTTCGCGAGTTTGGCGGGCTTGTCCGGTGAGATTCCGATGACCTCGAGGCCGGCGCCGTTCAGTTCGGCGAGGCTGTCGCGGAAGTCGCAAGCCTGCTTGGTGCATCCCGGGGTGCTGGCCGCGGGGTAGAAGTACACGATGACCTTGCGGCCGCGGTAATCGTGGAGCGAAACCTCGTTGCCGTCGGCGTCGGGGAGCGTGAAATCCGGCGCGACGTCGCCGGCGGACAATCTACTGTTCTCGGTCACGGGAATCGACGTTAGTCGACAAATTGCGCGGCAGGTGGGCGCGAGGGCATTCTGCTCCTCTACGGTAGAGCGAAGTGTCGGCGCGCTGCGTCCACACAGCAGACCGCACACAGAGCAGCAGAACACAGACAAGTTGGAGGACACGTGCCCAGGGACACCGAGAGCATCGAGCGCGAGATCGAGAAGGCGCGTAACCAGCTCGCGAGCACACTCGACGAACTGACGGTCCGCACCAACCCGAAACGGCTGGTCGAGAACACCAAAAAGACGGTGCTCGCCAAGCTCAACGAGCCGGCAGTGAAGTACGCGCTGATCGCAGTCGGTTCGGTGGTGGGGCTACTCGTGGTTCGGAAGATCATTCGCTGACCCGAGTTTTCGAAGACAGAACATGAAGAAGGCCCCCACCTCGTGAGGTGGGGGCCTTCTTGCAAGTGCGCCCACAGGGACTCGAACCCCGGACCCAGTGATTAAGAGTCACTTGCTCTACCAACTGAGCTATAGGCGCTCGCTCTTGCGAGACAGAACATTAGCCGACAGGCTCAGGAGTTTGCAAAACGCGTGTTCATCGTGGTGACGATGGTTACATCGCTTCTGCAATTCACGAGTATGGCGGGCGCGAATCCGGCCAGCGGACGGTGCGTTCCAACTGCTGTGCGACGGCGAGAATCGTCGATTCGCCACCGCTGCGCGCAACCAGTTGGACGCTCAGGGGGAGTCCGCGTTCGGAGAATCCGGCGGGCACGGCGGCCGCCGGATTGCCGCAGACATTCCAGATCGAACAATAGGCGGCGATCGGCAACGCCTTACGGACTGCGGACAGAAGGCCGGTTCCTTCTAACTGTCCGATCGGGCGCGGCAAGGCGGGCGTCGTCGGCATCAGGACCAGGTCGAAGGTGTCGAAGACCTGGTTGACCGTCGCTGCAATTCGCTCACCTTTGCGGTATGCGAATTTTCCGACGCGCGCAGGGGCGGCTATCCGACCGATGGACGCGAGTGCGCGCGTGCGCTTCTCGAGGAGCGCCGGATGATCGACGCGCAGTGCCTCGTCGCGGACGCCGCCGAGTACCTGGGGGAGAAATGCCGCAGTTGCATCCGGGTACTCGGGGTCGTGTTCTTCGACGTGATGTCCCAACGCGCTCAACATCTCTGCGGCTGAGTGGACCGCGGCAACGACCTCCGCGGACGGGCGTACTCCCCGGACCGGACTCCGGGTGGACACCGCGATGCGAAGCGGCCCGGGAGCCGTCGCGGCCGAGGCGGTAAAGCCGGTTCGGAGCGGTTCGGCTGTGTAGTCGTCGGTCCCGGTGGTGCCGGTGATCGCGTCGTACACGAGTGCGCTGTCCTCCACGGAACGAGTGAGAGGGCCGAGCGTGCCGAGTCCGCGCCAGAGGTTTCGGTTCGGAGCGGTGCTCACCCGGCCACGCTGCGGTTTCAGTCCGAACAGGCCGCAGAAAGCCGAAGGCAATCGAATGGAACCGCCGCCGTCGCCGCCTATCGCCGCCGCGACCATTCCCGAGGCGACGGCCGACGCAGATCCTCCGCTCGATCCGCCGGTTGATACGCCAGTGTCCCAAGGGTTTCTGGTGTAGCCGTTTGCGGCGGTCTCGGTGAAGGGCCAGATGCCGAACTCGGGCATCGTCGTCTTGCCGACGATCACCGCGCCGGCCTCGCGCAAACGGCGAACGACCTCCGAGTCAGTGGAGGCGATGCGAGTTGCTGCCGCACCGCCGTACGTCGTCGGCGTTCCGGCGACGTCGTTCTCGTCTTTGATCGCGATCGGTACTCCGTGCAGTGGGCCCAGGCTGTGGCCGTCGGCCTGGCGCTGATCGAGCCGTGTCGCCTCGTCGAGCGCTTCGTCTGCGAGAACTCGCACAAAAGCATTGAGCGTCGTATCGAGGCGTTCGATCCGACGAAGCGTGTTCTCGGTGAGCTCGCGGGCCGACAAGTCTCCGGACCGGATCAGAGCGGCCTGACCCGCCACCCCGGCAAATGCCAGCTCGCTGCCAGATGTGGTTTCGCGCTCGGTCATCAGTCCTCCAGGCCGTGGTTCCGATAACTGTGAAGTCTATTCACCACAACCTGTTCGCCACGACACAAAGAAAAATCCCCACCTTCCGAAGAAGGTGGGGACTTTTGCAAGTGCGCCCACAGGGACTCGAACCCCGGACCCAGTGATTAAGAGTCACTTGCTCTACCAACTGAGCTATAGGCGCTCGCTCTTGCGAGACAGAACATTAGCCGAATCGCCGGTTCGGGAGCAAATCGCCAGGTGGAGGCTTCACTGCCGTAGTCCGATCGGAGGAAATCCGCCACAAGCAGCAACAAAACGGACGGTTCGGAGCGATTGATACTTGAACGTTACTGACGGCGTGGCCCTTCATGACCGTTGGTAACGAGCGCGCCTGGCATCATTGATGTAGCGCAGTCATACCGCAAGTCCCACTTGCCTTCCGGTAAGTGGGATTCGCATGTGACGCGGAAGTTAGTCGGAGAAATTGTGAAGCGGAGTCGAACGATGAGTCGTCAAAGGTGGGGTCTGTCCGTGCGCGGGGGGAACGGTCGAGCGTCGAAGGGCGCGGCGATGATAGCGGCGTCACTCGGTGCGCTCGTTCTGATGACCGCGTGCACGTCGGGTGGCAAGGACGTCAGCACAGAGGGATCGGCGCCGATCGATTCCAATCCGCTCACCGAACTCATCAAGCCGAAGCTCACCTCGACCGCCGCAGACGGGGCTGTCGGCTTCTCACCGGGTGACCCGGTCAAGATCAACGTCGCCGACGGTGCCCTGTCCGACGTGACGATGGTCAATCAGGACGGCAAGGCAGTTGCCGGCGCTATCACCGCCGACGGTGCGTCGTGGACGACCACCGAGCCGCTCGGATACAACCGCAAGTACAAGATCGAGGCCCGCGCGTACGGATTGGGCGGCGCCAGTACGACGGTCACGTCCTTCACCACCAGCGCGCCCGGCAACGTCACCAAGCCGTACGTCTTGCCGAACGAGGGCGACGTGGTCGGCATCGGTCAGCCCATCGCCGTGCAGTTCGACGAGAACATCCCGGATCGCAAGGCTGCCGAGGCCGCGATCACCGTCACCACGACTCCCGCCGTCGAAGGTGCGTTCTACTGGGTCAACAATCGTGAGGTCCGTTGGCGTCCGGAGAACTACTGGGCACCGGGCACCAAGGTCGACGTGAACGTCAACGTGTACGGGCGCAATCTCGGAAAGGGAGTCTTCGGGCAGGAAGACGCGAAGAGTTCCTTCACCATCGGTGATGCCGTCATCGCCACGGCGGACGACAACACCAAGCAGGTCACGTTCCAGGTAAATGGCGAAACCGTCATGACCATGCCCACCTCCATGGGCAAGGACAGCACTCCCACCGACAACGGCGTCTACATCATCGGCGACCGCTTCGCGAACATGATCATGGACTCGTCCACGTACGGCGTCCCGGTCACCTCCGCTCAGGGTTACAAGACCCCCGTCGACTGGGCGACCCGAATGTCCTACAGCGGCATCTTCTTCCACTCGGCACCGTGGTCGGTCGGGCAGCAGGGCTACTCCAACACCAGCCATGGCTGCCTCAACCTGAGCCCGTCCAACGCCAAGTGGGTCTACGACAACACCAAGCGCGGGGACATCGTCGTGGTCAAGAACACCGTCGGCGGCACGCTCTCCGGCACCGACGGCCTCGGTGACTGGAACATCCCGTGGAGTGTCTGGAAGACCGGCAACGCGGACGTCTGAGCGCGTCCCTGAAGCACTGAACGTCAGAATGCCCCCGACCGTCCGGTTGGGGGCATTCTGCATCTGCCACTCCTTTTGCGAGCGAAAGTGCCTCTCGGTCTATCTGAGGCGACGAGAGGTACGTTCGCTCGGTGTCAGCGTCGATCGAAGGCGTCCACTCCGGTCATCTCAGCGGACAGCGCCCACAATCTGAGTGCGTCGTCGGGATCGGTGGCCCAAGGCTTCACGCCGCCGACGCTCATGTCATCGGTCTGCGCGACGTCCGCGATGTTGCAGTCCTGGAGGTACGCGCCGGCGTGATCGACGAGTATCGGTGCCGTCGCCGCCCACACTGTTGTAGCGGCGCCCTGGGCGGGAGTCTTGAATCCCGGCACGGCGTCGCCATTCGGCGTCGTCCATCCGAGATCGTGTTTCTCCGATGCGGAGAAGTGACGTTGAAGGGGAGTGAGGATGCTCCCGGGATGGACGGAGAAAGCAGTAATTCCGCGTGAAGCACCGGCGCTCGCGAGCTGTACAGCGAAGAGAGCATTTGCAGTCTTGGCCTGACCATACGCAAGCCAGCGGTCGTAACCCTTGCGGAAATGTATGTCATCCCAACGCACCCCCGACAGAAAGTGTCCCGCCGACGAGACCGAGACCACGCGAGAACCGTTTGTAGGCAAGCCAGGTGCAAGCAGGTTCACCAGTACAAAGTGCCCGAGGTGATTGATCGCGAACTGTGATTCCCAGTCGGACCCGACTCGGACCTCCGGGCAGGCCATGATTCCCGCATTGCAGATTATGATGGCCGGACTGATCCGGGATTCGAGCATTTCTCGCGCACACGATCTGACACTGCTCGGGTCCGACAGGTCGCACGCTCGTACTTCGATGCCCGGAAAGTCGGCCACGGCACCCCGGGCCTGTTCTGGTCGGCGGGCAAGAACTACAACTCGCACGCCGACCGAAGCAAGTGACCGCGAAATCTCGAATCCGAGCCCGGAGTACCCACCAGTGACCAGTGCGGTGGTGCCGGTCAGATCTAATCCGGAAAGTACGTCGTCGGCGGTGGAGGTTCGGGCAAATCCGGTGTTGATTTTGCGCTGGATGGAATTCATGACCGCGAACGTAAAATCTGGAGGGCACTCCAGGTCAAGGAAAGGTAACCGGGCAATGCGCGAACTTTTGATCGGTGATGTAGCCGTCGAGACCGGTATCAGCATCGATTCTCTCCGCTACTTCGAGCGTGAAGAGTTGCTCGTTCACGAGGTTGCGCGCTCGGCTGGTGGGCGTCGGGTGTACTCCGAAAGCGATGTCTCTTGGTTGAAGTTGTGCAATCGCTTCCGAGACTCGGGTATGCCGATCGCCACTATCCGCGAATTCGCCGCACTCGTCAGGTCCGGGCCAGGAAACGAGAAGGAGCGGCTTTCGCTTTTGCAGTCGCATGAGGAGTTGATTCGATCCAGGATCGCTGCGATGCAGGACAACCTGAACGTCATTCACGACAAGGTTTCGGTATACGAGCGACACGTGCGTGAGGGGACCGCAGCGGGTGTCTGGGAGCCAGGTCCGCGAGCCGAGTGATCGACGGCTGGGTGATTTGCGATGATTTCCGGCTACCTCGATGCGAGCGAAAGTGGCTTTCGGTCTATCTGAGGCGACGAGAGGTACGTTCGCTCGGCCCGGGCACTCGGCTGGGAAGGGGAATTGGGGGTGGGACACAAACCAAAAGAACCCCCGAAAATGTCTTCCGACATTCTCGGGGGTTCCGCTTGGGTGAGCGACGGGACTCGAACCCGCGACAGCCAGGATCACAACCTGGTGCTCTACCAACTGAACTACGCCCACCATTGCCTCGGCCGCCGGTTTGACCCGGCTGCTTTGACGAAAGAGATACTAGCGCGAAAGTCGGTCAGTATGCCAATCGGCAGGTCAGGCGGGACCCAAGCCCTCTACGACGGCTGCGATCTCCGCGCTCGACGGTCCGGGCGCCGCGACAAATGCAGTGCCGCGGTAGTACTTGAGTTCGCGGATGGACTCCTTGATGTCGGCGAGCGCTCGGTGGGCGAGACCTTTTTCGGGCTGGCCGAAGTAGATTCGCGGGTACCAGCGACGGGAAAGTTCCTTGATGGAGCTGACATCGATCATCCGGTAGTGCAGGTAGGTGTCCAGCGCCGTCATGTCGCGTGAGATGAACCCGCGGTCGGTGGCGATGGAATTACCTGCCAAGGGCGCCGTACCGGCGACGGGAACGTGCTTGCGGATGTACGCGAGCACTTCTTTCTCCGCCTCGGCCAGGGTGACTGTCGACTTTCGGACCTCTTCGGTCAGTCCCGACTTTGCATGCATCTTCTTCACGACGTCGGGCATGGCAGCCAACGCGTCGTCGTCGGCGTGGATGACGATGTCCACACCTTCGCCCAAGATGTTCAAGTCGCTGTCGGTCACCAGAGCCGCAATCTCGATGAGTTTGTCCGACTCGAGTCGCAGCCCGGTCATTTCACAATCGATCCATACCAATTTGTCCTGCACCAGGAACACAGTAGTGCGCGCGGGCGCGGGATAAGGTCTGCGGTGGAAACTCGGGTGCGTGCAGGACGGCGCTCGGGTGATGACAAGAACTTCGCCGCATTGCAACGAGGAGGGCTTTTCGATGACCGTGGATCCGAAGGACGGAGCCGCGCCGCTGACGCCGGCGGAGAAGGCGAAAGCTGCAAAGGCCGCCGCTGCCGAAGCCGCTCGGATTGCCGCTGAAGCTGCTGCAGCAGCTGAGGAAGCAGAGAAGGAAGCCGCTGTCGCCGAGGCCGAAGCATCCGCAGGAGCCACCCCCGTCGCCGCGACGCCCTCGGGTGCTGCAGCTGAAATCGCGGCGGGCTACTCATCCGAGGGGCGGGCACTCGAGCTCGGCTCGGTGGTGATCGACGGAGTGGCAGATCCCACCGCGCGGGTGCGGATTCCGTTGGCGACGATCAACCGTCACGGTCTGATCGCCGGTGCGACGGGTACCGGCAAGACCAAGACGTTGCAGGGCATCGCCGAGCAGCTGTCCGCCGCGGGTGTGCCAGTGGTGATGGCCGACGTCAAGGGCGATCTCTCGGGTCTGTCGAAGGCGGGAGATCCGAGCGAAAAGATGAAGTCTCGCGCAGTCGAGACGGGAGACGATTCGTGGACTCCCGCGGGGATGCCAGTCGAGTTCTTGTCGTTGGGTACCGACGGAATCGGTATCCCGGTGCGCGCGACCATCACCAGTTTCGGGCCGATTCTGCTCAGTAAAGTGTTGGGCCTCAACGAGACCCAGGAGTCGACTCTCGGACTGATCTTCCACTGGGCCGACACTCAGGGCCTGGCCCTGCTGGACCTCAAGGATCTGCGTTCGGTCATCGCCCACCTGACGAGCGCTGAGGGCAAGGCGGATCTGAAGGGTATCGGCGGAGTTTCCTCGGCGACGGCGGGAGTTATTCTGCGTGCGTTGGTCAACCTCGAAGCCGACGGCGGTGACACCTTCTTCGGTGAACCGGAACTCGAAACCGAGGACCTTCTGCGGGTCGTCGGCGGTGCCGGTGTGATCACGCTGTTCGAACTCGGTGCCCAGGCGGCGCGTCCGGCGATGTTCTCCACCTTCCTGATGTGGGTGCTCGCGGATCTGTTCCAGACGCTGCCCGAAGAGGGAGATCTGGACAAGCCGAAATTGGTGTTCATCTTCGACGAGGCGCACCTTCTGTTCGCGGACGCGTCGAAGGCATTCCTGCAGCAGGTCGAACAGACTGTCAAGCTGATTCGCTCGAAGGGCGTCGGCGTGTTCTTCTGCACGCAGCTTCCGACCGATGTTCCCAATTCGGTTCTGTCGCAGTTGGGTGCGCGCGTCCAGCACGCTCTGCGTGCGTTCACGCCCGACGACCAGAAGGCGCTCAACAAGACTGTCCGCACCTACCCGAAAACCGAGCACTACGACCTGGAAAAGGCGCTGACTTCACTCGGCATCGGTGAAGCCATCGTGACCGTGCTCTCGGAAAAGGGTGCGCCGACGCCGGTGGCTTGGACCAAGATTCGGCCTCCCCGGTCGCTGATGGACACCATCGGTAACGACGCGATCAAGGCGGCCGCGTCGTCGAGTCCGCTGAATCGGAAGTACGGCCAGACCATCGACCGCGAGTCGGCGTACGAGAAGTTGACGGCGAAGGTTGCCGGTGCGCCGACGGCGGATCAGTCCCTGGATCTTCCGTCGCTGCCCGATCTGCCGCCACCGCCGCCGGCCGAACCTGAGGGCCCCAACATCGCCGAGCAGATCTTGGGTAACTCCGCCGTCAAGAGTTTCCTACGGTCCGCAGCTTCGGCTGCGGGACGGGAGATTTCGCGAAATATCTTCGGTACCGGTAGCCGTCGCAAGCGCTGAGGCTTAGGCGCCCGCGAGGTCAGATGCCGACCTCGCGGGCCAGCAGGTCGTTGATCGATTCGCGCCTGATCAACGGCCGCGCAATCCCGCCCAGCACAGCGACGACCGGTGGCCTGCCGACGCTGTTGTAAGTGGAGGCCATGCTGTGGTGGTATGCGCCCGTGCACGGCACTGCCAACAGGTCACCTTCATGTAGGTCGGCGGGAAGCCTTGCTCCGACGGCGATTTCGTCGCCCGATTCGCAGTGCCGCCCGGCGACGGTGACTTCCTGGAGCGGTGCGCTCGAATGCCGATTCACCAATTCGACGTCGTAGTGGCTGTCGTACAACGACACCCGAGGGTTGTCGCTCATCCCACCGTCGACGGAAACGAAGGTTCGACCGCCGCTGATCGTCTTGATGTTCTGTACGCGATAGAGCGTGACTCCGGCGCGCGCGGCGATCGCTCGGCCAGGCTCGAGCACGATTTCGGGTCGAGGGAAGCGGTTTCGGGTGCACGCGTCGTCGAGAGTTTCGTCGATGACGTGAGCGAGGCGGGTCAGATCCAATTGGGCATCTCCCGGCACGTATGCGATCCCATGGCCACCGCCGAGATCGAGTTCGGTGAGGATGATTCGATGCGTGCGTCGTATGTCGTCCATCTGTGCGATCATCGTCTCGATCGCGGGGCGGAAGAGTTCGGGATCGGTGATCTGGGAGCCGAGATGGCAATGCAGGCCGATGAGTTGCAGGTGCGTCGCGTTGGCGACGACGGATACCGTGCGTTCCAGTTCTTCGGAAAACGCTGGTAAGCCGAACTTTTGATCCAAAATGCCCGTGGACACTGCCTTGTGCCCGTGTATGTCGATGCCGGGTGTGACTCTGATCAACACCTTCTGCGGGTGGGTGCACACCGACGCAAGACGTACCGCTTCGCTGGGGGAGTCGAGGACGATCCGGCCGACACCCGCGTTGACTGCGGTTCTCAGTTCGGCAACCGATTTGGCGTTTCCGTGCAGGATGATTCGTTTCGGATCCACACCTGCGGCAAGCGCGATGGAGAGCTCTCCGGCGGAACAGACGTCGATCCCGAGGCCTTCGTCGGAGACCCAGGTGGCCATCGCACGGATCATCAGTGCCTTGCCGGCGTACACGATCTCCGAATCGGGGAAAATCTCTCGATACGTGCGGCAACGGTGGCGCACGTCAGCCTCGTCGACGACATACGTCGGCGTGCCGTACTGGTCCGCGATCTCTTCGAGCGAGACGTCACCGATGCAGACACGCCCGCTGTGGTCGTGGCGAGTACTGATGGGCCACAACGCAGGATCCATACGAGGTGTCATTGCGCCGCGTAGGGAGGGGAAGATTTCGAGTAGCGTCACGTCGATCTCCTGAAGGTGACCCGCCGTGTTGCGGGCTACTTTCAGATTTACTCCCGAAGACCACCGGTGGGGCGGGTCTTGACGCTTACTTGACGCGCCGCCGAACGAGGTTGACGCGGCCCTGACGGGCTCGACTCACTGTGCTCGCCGCCGCTTCCATCTGAACCAACCGAGCGCCGCTAGTAATATCACCGCCACGGTTCCGCCGAGGACCGTCGATCTGTCGGCGGACACACCAACGGACGGAGTTCCGCCGGCACTCGGGGCGTAACCGGCGCCGTACACGGACTCGACCGCCGCTTGGATGTCGAACCCGGTTTCGGTAGCCGGCCCGCAGCTGTGCCCCTCGTGCTCGGCGTCGACGTCGTACGGCGCAGAAACGAACATCAGCCGCTCGGTACCGAGCACGTAGCTTGTGCCACAACCGTTCCCGTTCGCGAGTGTCCCCACCGACGTCACCGATGCCAGATCGCCTTTGTAGACCCGGCTGACGTCGAACAGGTAGGTGTCCTCGAACCCGTCCGAAGTTTTCTCCGTCGGAGTCCCGAGGAAAACGGTGCTGGAGACACTCACGGCTTCTTCCGGGGTAGCCGATGATGCGCACGAACATGCATTCGCTGCCGTGGGCAGCAGTAAGGGCAACCCTCCGGTCAAAAGGAGGATTGCCCCGACTGCCAGTGTTCTTCGCATCGCCATTAACCGACTATATGGTCTGCTATGGCCTGCTCTGAGAAGTTTGCGTGAATCAGCCGCCGAGCTTCTTGTAGAACGTGCCCACGATGGGCGCCACGACGGCGCGGGGGCTGTAGCCGCCAGCGACGGACATCGCCTTGCTCAAGATGCCTGGTACGACGCGCATCTTGTTCTCGGCCAGGCCGTCGAGCGAGACCTTGGCGGTGTACTCGCTCGAGATCCAGAAGAAGTCCGGGACGAGCTTGTCGACGATCGACGCTTCGGCCGGGTCCGGGGTTTCGGTGCGTACGGGGCCCGGAGCGAGGAGGGTGACGTTCACTCCGGTGCCCTTGAGTTCACCTCGCAACGATTCTGCGAAGGTGTTCACGAACGCCTTCGTGGCGGCGTACGTCGCGTTGTTGGGGATCGGCATGTTTCCGGCCGCGGAACCGACCATCAGGATGGCTCCGGACTTGCGGGCGAGCATGCCGGGCAGCACGGCCAGGGTGAGGTCGTGCACCGCGACGGCGTTGAGCTCGACCTGGTCGCGCTCGTACGCCGGGTCCAGCTCGGCGATCGGGCCGAAGGTGGCGATGCCGGCGTTGTTGCACAGGATGCTGATGTCGCGCCCACCGAGCTCCTCGACGAGAACGGCACGCGCCGCGCTGTCGGAGAGGTCCGATGCACGGACTTCCACTTCGACGCCGTGCGCGGCACGAAGCTTCTCGGCGAGGACCTCCATGACCTCGCCGCGACGGGCAACGAGGATCAGGGAGTGTCCGCGTGATGCCAGATCAGCGGCCAGTGCCTCTCCGATGCCGGAGGAGGCGCCGGTCACGACGGCGCGGGCTGTGGTTGTGGGTGTCGGCAGGCTCACGATCAGTCAGCGTAGCCGGTCAGATCTTCGCGGCCAGTCGTGTGCCCTGTTCGATGGCACGCTTGGCGTCGAGTTCTCCAGCGACATCCGCGCCGCCGATGATGTGGGTCACCACACCCGCGACGGTTAATTCGTCCACGAGGTCGCGAACCGACTCCTGCCCGGCGCAGATGACGATGGTGTCGACCTCGAGGAGTCGGGGCTTCTCGTGCTTCTCACCGAACGTGATGTGCAGTCCGGCGTCGTCGATGCGCTCGTAGTTGACGCCCGAGAGTTCGTGCACGCCCTTGTTCTTGAGGGCCGCCCGGTGTACCCAGCCGGTGGTCTTCGCGAGGCCGGCGCCGATGCGTCCTGGCTTGCGTTGGAGCAGGTAGACCTCACGTTCGGAGAGCTCCGGTACCGGAGTGGTGAGAGCGCCTGGGGCCATTTCGGGTTCGGTGACGCCCCATTCCTGCTTCCACTCCTTCAGATGAAGAGTGGGGGAGGTCGGGTGGGTGAGGAATTCACTGACGTCGACGCCGATGCCGCCGGCACCGATGACGGCGACGGACTTACCGACCGGCTTGCCCTCTCGGACGACCTCGGCGTAAGTCAGCACCTTCGGGTTCTCGATGCCGGGGATCTTGGGAACGCGCGGTGTCACTCCGGTGGCAACCACCACTTCGTCGAAGGAGCCGATGAGATCTGCTGGTGCAACGCGGGTTTCGAGCTTGACCGTCACTCCGGCCACGTCCAGCATGCGCGTGTAGTAGCGAATGGTTTCGGCGAACTCTTCTTTGCCGGGAATGAGCTGTGCGATCCCGAATTGTCCGCCGATCTTGTCCGAAGCCTCGAACAACGTGACCGAATGACCACGCTGAGCAAGGTTGAGTGCTGCGGAAAGTCCGGCGGGGCCGGCACCGACGACGGCGAGGTTCTTGGTCCGCCGGGTGGGGGAGAGGATCAGCGTGGTCTCGCGGCCCGCGCGCGGGTTGAGCAGGCAGGAGACCTGCTTATGTACGAAGGCGTGGTCGAGGCAGGCTTGGTTGCAGGCGATACACGTGTTGATCTCGTCGGACGCTCCGCGCTCGGCCTTGTTGACCCAGTCGGGATCGGCGAGCATCGGCCTTGCCATCGAAATCAACTGTGCGTCACCTCGGTTGAGGATTTCTTCTGCGGTCTCAGGCATGTTGATCCGATTCGAGGCGGCAACGGGAATGTCGACGTGCTTCTCGAGCTTGCTCGTGATGTCCACGAAGGCCGCTCGGGGGACTGAGGTGACGATGGTGGGCACCCGTGACTCGTGCCACCCGATATCGGTGTTGATGATCGTGGCGCCGGCAGATTCGACTTCCTTTGCCAGTGAGACGATTTCATCCCAGGTCTGACCGCCCTCGACCAGGTCTGCCATCGACAGCCGGAATACGATGATGAAGTTCGGGCCGATGGCCTTGCGTGTGCGTCGCACGATTTCGACAGCAAGGCGTCGACGGTTCTCGGAACTACCTCCCCACTGGTCGGTGCGCTTGTTCGTGCGCTCGCAGAGGAACTGGTTGATGAAGTAGCCCTCACCGCCCATGATTTCGACGCCGTCGTAACCGGCGGACTTGGCCAGACGCGCGCAGCGAACGTAGTTGCGGATCTGCCAACGCACGCCGCGGCCGGTCAGCTTGCGCGGACGGAACGGGTTGATGGGCGCCTTGATCGACGACGCGGACACACTGAACGGCTGATAACTGTAGCGACCCGCGTGCAGGATCTGCATGGCGATCTTTCCACCCGCGTCGTGAACCGCCTTGGTGATCCGGCGGTGACGGCGTGCTTCGACGCGATTGGTCAGCTTGGCACCGAAGGGCAAGAGCCAACCGGTGCGGTTCGGCGCGTAGCCGCCGGTGATGATCAAGCCGACACCGCCACGTGCTCGTTCGGCGAAGTACTCGGCCAAGCGATCGGTGTCCTTCGCGCGATCCTCGAGGCCGGTGTGGATCGACCCCATGACGACGCGGTTCTTCAGCGTCGTGAATCCGAGGTCGAGCGGCTCGAGCAGGCGGGGGAACTGTGTATCCGTCATGACTGGGGATGTCCTTCCGTGGCGTACTCGCCAGTGGCTTCGGTGGCGGGCTCGCCAGTGGGCAATGCGTCCAGAACTTCTTGGCACCAGTCGGTGAAGCCTTCTTCGACGCGGATGCCGCCGCGAAGTACGAGGTACTGGTGCAGCGAAGAGCCGGAAAGTGCTGCTGGATCGGGGAAGTCACGCTTCTCGATGAGCCGGTAGACGTCGAGGCGGGCGGCGTGGCCGTCGCGGTGGCGAGCGACTTCGCGTCGTAGAGCGGGAAGATCGGCGTGCGCTGCGGCCCTGATCTTGATGGCCAACTCGTTGCGCAGGTGGTTCGGTTCGGACGGCTCGGCGATCCATCGGGTCAGTTCGGCGCGGCCGGCGTCGCTGACGCGGTACATCTTCTTGTCCGGTCGGCCGTCCTGCGCAATGGCCTCCACCTCGACCCAGCCGGCCTCGTCCATTCGCTTGAGGACTCGGTAGATCTGCTGGTGCGTCGCGCTGTGGAAGAAGCCGATCGACTTGTCGAACCGGCGTGTGAGGTCGTATCCCGACGCATCCTGTTCGGAAAGGGAGACGAGCAACGCATGTTCGAGTGCCATGTTAAAAGTATCTATGCACTCAGGTGTGTATGCAACTAAGTGCGTACTAACTCGGGTGCATAGAACGTCCTGTATGTCGACCTCGGAGAGAGGCGCCGAGTCGCCTGCGCACAGTTAGGCTTCGCCGTATGAGCGCCGAGTCCACGAGTACCCAGGCCGAGCCACCCGCAGGCATCGGTGGTGCGGCCACGAAGAGTCAAGTGTTCGCGTGGGGGCTGTGGGATTGGGGATCGGCCGCATTCAACGCTGTGATCCTCACGTTCGTCTTCTCGGTGTATCTCACCGACGCGGTCGGCGACGACCTGCCCGGCACGATTTCGGCAACTACGTGGCTCAGTTGGGCTCTCGGAATTGCCGGCTTCTTCATCGCGGTACTCGCCCCGATCACCGGACAGCGCTTCGATGCGTCGGGTAAACGCAAACTCTCGCTCGCGATACTTACCGGCATCACCGTGCTCTCGATGGCGGGCCTCTACTTGGTCGAAGACAACTACCGTTACCTATGGCTCGGATTGGTTCTGCTCGCAATCGGTTCGGTGATCTTCGAGCTTGCCGGCGTTCCGTACAACGCCATGATGCGGCAGGTGTCGACACCGGAGAATCTGGGTAGAGTTTCCGGCTTCGGCTGGGCCATGGGATATTTCGGCGGGATCGTGCTGCTGTTGCTGTGTTACTTCGGGTTCATCGTCGGCGACGGCGACACTCGGGGATTCCTGGGATTGGCCACCGACGGCGGCATGAACATCCGGATGGTGGCATTGTTGGCCGCAGTATGGTTCGCGGTTTTTGCGATCCCGGTGTTCTTCAAGGTTCCCGAGTTGCCCAGTCCCGCGGTCGATCCGGGAGCGTCGAAAGCCGGATTCCTCGATTCCTATCGGGTGTTGTGGCGCGATCTGCGCGAACTCTGGACCGTCGACAGGCGCACGATCTGGTACCTGATCGCGAGCGCACTCTTTCGTGACGGTCTGGCGGGCGTGTTCACCTTCGGAGCCGTGTTGGCTGTCAACGTCTACGGAATCAGTGCTGCCGACGTCCTGCTGTTCGGTGTTGCCGCCAACGTGATTTCCGCAATCGGCGCCTTGGTGGCCGGACGCTTCGATGATCGGATCGGACCCAAACAGGTCATCACTGTCTCGCTGGCGTCGATGATCGTGGTCGGCTCGATACTAATCGTGGTGTCAGGGCCGGTGATGTTCTGGATCTTTGGTCTCGCGCTCTGCCTGTTCGTCGGGCCCGCTCAGTCTTCGGCACGAACGTTCTTGGCGCGCATCACCCCGCCGGGGCGTGAAGGTCAGATGTTCGGCCTGTATGCGACCACAGGCCGAGCAGTGTCGTTCTTGGCGCCGACACTGTTCGGCCTGTTCGCATGGATCTTCGGCGCCGACCGCGCCGGCATTATCGGACTGCTGGTGGTTCTCGGCGTCGGCCTTGCCGCATTGTCGATGGTGAAGGCGCCGGAAGGGGACAGTGCGCTGCCCGTCAATCCTTGAAGTAGACCAACTGGTGTGTCGTAGCAAGCAATGCGCCGTCACTGCCCCAAATTTCGGCCGACTGATCGAAGTACCCGTTGCCGAACCGCTGAGTCCGCGCGGTTCCCAGGACGGAATTGTCTGCCTGTTCGGTCAGCGTCGGAGCGTCGGCGTGGAAGTAGATGGTCATCGAGACCGTTCCGGCCGGTGCCATCTTGCCTCGGCGCAAGAAAACTCGCGGGAAGAAGACATCGCACAGTGCGGTCAGCGACGTGAAGTCGAGAGCGCGAGCCGGCTGATCTCGCACCCAGAGCGTCGTAGTCGAGTCGGGGTGCTCGCCCGACTCCAGGTCGGGGATCGCACCTTCGACAAACCGCATCTCGTAGTTCTGTGCCCAGGCGATGAACTCGGGGAACGGCAGTAACGCAACGTCTTCGGCCGACGGGACCTCCGGCATCGTGATCTCGGTCGACGACCAGGTTTCACGCCTGGTGCCGAACACTGCCGTCGCGGTGGTGGCGACGGTTCCGTCCTGCGACAGTTCGATCGACCAGTGCTGCGTCGAGCGGTTGGTGCGCACCGGGCGGGCGGAGATCTCGAACGCACCCTCGGCGATCGGACCGGCAAAGTTGACGGTCAACGACAGCGGATCGCCGAGGCGTTCGGGGTGCTTCAGTACGGATTCGAGCAACGTGGCAGCGGTGACGCCGCCGAACGGCCCGACCATGTTGTTGTACGCCGCATTGGTTTCACCGGTCGACAAACCGGCGGTGAGCGACGCCAAGCCGACAGCAGCGTCAAAAGGATGGGGTGGTGCAACGGTCTCGGTCATCGCAGAACTCCTGGTGGTGGAATCAATTCGGCTCTATGTATGACAACATACATAGAGCCGAATTCTTCGCGACGGTCAGGATCCCGCACGTGCGAGGATGGCCTCGGCCAACTCTTCGGCTCGCTCTTCCGGGACCCAGTGGCTTCCGCCTTCGAGCACGACGAACTCGTAGGGCGCGTCCACGAATTCACCGCAGCGCTCTGCGCCTGCCCGGCCGAGCGCCGAATCGCCGGTGCTCCAGACGTACGTGGTCGGCACCGTGGTGCGATCGATGTCGCCGAAATCGCGCGTCATCGCGCGGTACCAGTTCAAGGCGCCGGTCAGCGCGCCCTCGCCGCTCAGGACACGAATGTGCTCGTCGGCGAATTCAGGATCGACCTGGCCGTCGAACATGGCGCGCAGCCGGCGGAAGTTGTCCTCCGACAACACTTCCTCGGCCTTTCCCTCCTGTCGGAGAAGGCCGATGTACGACGAGCGTTGCTTCTGGTCCTCGTCCTCGCGTAGTGCCCAGCCGAAAGCTGTGGGGTGGGGGACCGAGATCGCGGTCAGGCTGCGGATCCGGTTCGGATGGCGGCCGGCGACCTGCCAGGCGACCGCCGAACCCCAATCGTGGCCGACAAGATGTGCGTCTGGCAGACCGAGTGCGTCGAGCAATCCGACGACGTCGGCTACCAGGTGCTCAATGCGGTAGGCATCCACACCTTCCGGGCGTGCGCCGGCGGAGTATCCGCGCTGATTCGGTGCGATCACGCGGTATCCCGCAGCGGTCAGTAGGGGCGTGACCTTTCCCCAGGATGCGGCGCTCTCCGGGAATCCGTGCAGCGCGACCAGTGGAATACCGTCGTCCGGGCCTGAGATCAGTACGTCGAAGGTGAGGTCGCCAACGGGGATTTCGAATGTACTCGTGGAAGACATGACTCTCACCGTACGTCGAAAAAGTGAACCCGAGGTCAGTTTCGAGGTGGATTCCAGTTGGCCATTCCGAGCATGATGATTCGCAGCTGCTTCTTTGCTCGTGTGATGACGGCGGCTTCGTCGCGATGTCCGGCAGTTCCGGCGTCCAAGAGTTCGACGACGGCACCGAACATCGTCGAGACGATCAGATCGGCGGCCATTTCCAGATCGTGAGACGACCAGCTTTCGAGTCCGGTAGTTCTGGACAGATCGAGGGTCAATTCGCTGACGAACAACCGCATTTCGGTGGCTATCGCGCGTCGCACCTCGCTGACGCCGCTGTAGCGTTCACGGCAGAGGAACCGAAACTGTCGTTCGTGCGTATGTACCTGTCGCACAAGGATGCCCAGTGACGTAGTGGCGTCCTTGGTGCTGGGGTTGCGCCTGGCGTCGCGCAGCATCTGACGCAACATGCGCATGCTTTCCTCGACGAGGACAACGCCGAGATCTTCCAGGGAAGCGAAGTGGCGATAGAACGCGGTCGGAACGATTCCGGCTTCCCTGGCGACCTCTCGCAAGCTGATTCCGGCGAAGCCTCGGTCGGCCGAGAGATCCATTGCCGTGTCCAAGAGGGATTGGCGCGTGCGCTCCTTTTTGGCGGCACGGCTTTCCGGTTCCTTGTTGTCGGGTTCCCTGTTCTCTGGGTTCACCGGTCCGGCCTTCGTCACGACGTCGAGTGTAGGTACAGGCATCCCGGCTCCTTTCGGCAACTCATGTAACCCGGGTCACATTCTTGTTGACATGTACTTGTGTGCACCTGTCACACTATCTTCGGTGAACATTTGTACACTGAATTCACGCAGTCGGGGAAGCCAGCCCGGCAAACGATTTACCCGGCAATCGAAACACGAGGAGGGTCATGACAATCGCATCTGCTCCTGAGAACACGACACCGAAGCCCACAGCTCGGCGCGGACTGTCCTTGGTGGGACTGATCGAAGCCATGGCTGCTCCACATCAGATCGACCGGTACCTCGAGTTGGTCAACCCGATGGCGACCGTTCGTGACATCCGCGCGCAGGTTGTCGCCGTCGACCATCCGACCGCTGACTCCGTCACTCTGACGCTGCGTCCGACTCGCCAGTGGCGGGGTTTTCAGGCGGGCCAGTTCGTGCAGTTGGGCGTGGTGATCGACGGTGTTCGTCACACTCGCTGCTACTCGCCGGCCGGGGGCGCGACTACGCGAAACGGGCTGATCGAGCTGACCGTGAAGGCTCATCCGGGTGGATTGGTGTCGCGGTATCTGTACGCCAACGCTGTGCCGGGACTTGTAGTCAGTCTTTCGCAGGCAGACGGGGTGTTCTCCCTCCCGGTCGACCGCCCGCGTCGAGTGTTGTTGATCAGTGGTGGCAGTGGAATCACCCCGGTGATGTCGATGCTGCGGACGCTCGTGGACGAGGAGCATTCGGGCGAGATCGTGTTCGTGCACTACGCGAACACCGATGCCGACGTGGCGTACACGCGCGCCCTGAAAACCATCGCCGAACAGAACTCGAACGTGAAACTGGTACTCGTGTACACCGAAAGCGGTGGAGGTGATCTCGAAGGTTTCTTCGACCGTGGTCACCTCGACGCGGTGGCCCCGTGGATCGCTGATCCGGAAACGGTCGATGCCCAGGCTTATCTCTGTGGGCCTCCCGGACTGATGCGAGGAGTGCGCGAGGTTTTCCGTGAGGTCGACGTCGAGCACTTGCTCAATACCGAGGAATTCGCACCCGCGGTGGCCGAGCCAGGTGAGGCCGGCGGTGAGGTGTCATTCACCAAAAGTGGAGTGGCGGCCGAGAACTCCGGCGAAACACTGCTCGAACAAGCGGAAGCTGCGGGCCTTAATCCCGAATACGGATGCCGGATGGGAATCTGCTTCTCCTGCACCTCCGTCAAGAAGGCGGGTCGTACCCGCAACGTGCGCACCGGTGAGACCGACGACGAGCCGGACAAGAAGATCCAACTGTGCGTCAGCGCTCCCGTCGGCGACGTCACCGTCGACATCTGAAGTCCCATTTCCCTCACGACTGTCTGGAGACCGACATGTTTGGACTTTCACTTCCCACGCTCCCTTTCCTCGGCAACGGTTCCGATGCGAAGAACGACGCTCCTGTTGTCCTGACGTACGAGCAGGTCGAGGAGATCGGCCGCGAGTTGGACGCACTGCGTGATCGCACCGTCGCCTCACTCGGTGCTGAGGATCGGGAGTACATCTACAAAATCATCAAGGCGCAGCGTGGTTTCGAGGTCGCGGGTCGCGGCTTGATGTACCTCGGCTTCCTACCTCCGGTGTGGCTCGCGGCGGTCGGTGCATTGAGCGTGTCCAAGATCCTCGACAACATGGAGATCGGCCACAACGTCATGCACGGTCAATACGACTGGATGCGTGAGCCCGGGCTCAATTCCGAAGTCTTCGAATGGGATACGGTGTGCCCGGCCGACCAGTGGCGCCACTCGCACAACTACATGCACCACACGTACACCAACATTCTCGGCAAAGACCGCGACATCGGATACGGCATCCTGCGTATCGACGACGCGCAGAAGTGGAACCCCTATTACCTCGGTAATCCGGTCTGGGCTTTTGCGTTGATGATGCTGTTCGAGTGGGGGGTGATGATGCACGACCTCGAGATCGAGAACGTCATCCAAGGTAAACGCAAGTGGCACGACGTCAAGCCGCTACTCAAGGGTTGGTGGAACAAGGCCGGCAAGCAGGTCCTCAAGGACTACGTCATCTTCCCGGTTCTCACGGGGCCGCTGTTCGTGACCACTCTCGCGGGGAACGTCACCGCCAATCTGGTCCGGAACGTGTGGACCTACTCGATCATCTTCTGTGGCCATTTCCCCACCGGCGTCCAGAGCTTCACCGAGGACGAGACGGCGGACGAGACTCGCGGTCAGTGGTATGTGCGGCAGATGCTCGGCAGTGCCAACATCGAGGGAAGCCCGCTCTTCCACATCATGTCCGGCAACCTCTCGCACCAGATCGAGCACCACCTGTTCCCGGACCTGCCTGCGCATCGTTATCCGGAACTCGCTCTCCAGGTGAAAGAATTGTGTGGGAAGTACGGTTTGCCGTACAACACCGGTGGGTTCTTCAAGCAGATCGGTTCGGTGTGGGGCAAGATCTTCAAGCTCGCTCTTCCGCCCGGTTTGGTCAAGTCGAAGACCCCTCCCGGTGTTATCGTCGAGCGCCAGCGAACAGCAGCCTGAGAGGCACACACTGATGGTCGGGAAATTCGAACGCCGCAAGGACACGGTCCAGGAACTGACCGAAAGTGCAGCCAACCACGTGGGCTCCATCGCGATGATCATCGCCGGGGCAGTTCGAGACGTGACGCGCGAGATCGGTGACTGGGTGTCCGACGGTATCGAGATGCGTGAAGCGGCGAAAAAGGCTGCGGCTGACGATCGTTCGGAAGCTGTGACTATCGAACACGACGACACTGATCCGCCTGAAGACTGGCGTTGATCCGACTGCGCCGTACCCGTTCGGCATGACCGACGACGTTGCCCTCCGTCCTTTGTGGCGGAGGGCAACGTCGGTTTCATGGACCGCATCCCGATCAATGGCGGTGAATTAGCCACTGATCAGTGGGAGATGCTAAGCAGCGCTCCCGAGACTTGCCGAGTCGAAGCTGCCGAGCCCGGTGCTACCGAGACCGCTGCTGCCGACCCCGCCCAAAGCGAGCGCGTTGCTGCTGCCCGCGCTCAGTAGCTGGACGATGATGTTGATGACGATGGGGTCGCCGGTGAGCGGGATTGTAGGCACAGGGAGACCTGCTTTCTGTTTCGAGATGTGGTGAGAATGTGAGCGGCGACGGGATCGTCGACGTAGTCAGGACGTCTGTTTCAGGCACTTCCGGTGCTGCCGAGCGACACGATCGAGCCGTTGCCGAAGCCGAGTGCCCTGGAGAGTGAGCCGAAGTCGATAACCAGGCTGCCCTGGGTGTGCGGGTTTATCACGGTGATTCCTGTCTGCGCCGCGACGTTTGTGGTGCGAGCGGGTAAGTCGATCAGGGAGCAGGCGTCGTGGGAGTTTCGCCGCCGCCGCCGATCGGAGAGTTGTCGGTGTAGAGGAAGCTGCTGCCCGCGTTGAACATCTGAAGGACGGTGTTCAAGACAACGGCCAAAGCGCCTGTGGTTGGTGCGGCGATCATGTGCTGGCTCCTGGTTTCAGCGGTGGCGACATGGTGGTCACCGTGGTCACCGCCCTCACAGTGTCAGGCGGCTTGGAGCGGGCCCCGTGCGAGAGAATCTCGCCCAGGGCCCGCGATTCGTCCTAGGAGACGCCGCCGCCATCCGTCGAGCCCGTGCCGGTGCTGCCCGCGTTGAAGAGCTGCAGGATGGTGTCGAAGAAGGCACCGAGGAGAGCGTTGTCCTGGCCGTTGATCATGTGGTTCCCCTTAATTGTTACTGGTTTGCGCGGTGATTCGCACCACACTTTTATAGCCCGGCTCGGTGCGGAAAAGTGGGGTCGAGGCCACCATTCGTGGAGAGCTAATAGCGAGGGTGTGAGTGTTCACACTTTCGCTGGACGGTTGTCCACATCAGTGCTGGCGAAAGAAAGCGAGATCATCGCAGCGCGCAGTTTGAGCAGCTCAGAGGGTAGGGCTGGATCCAATCCGGTCAGGGCGGCGATGCGCTTGATCCGGTTGTCGACGGTGTTCGTGTGCAGGCCCAGTGCCGACGCGGTGCGCTGGCGGTGCTGGCCGTTTGCGAGATGTATGGACAGCGTCTGCAGCAGCTCCGGATTGCCGTGGAGTGGCTTGAGTAGGTTGATCAAGCTGTCGCGGCCTGCGCCGCTCCGCGTCAGTTGGTACTCGAGCGCGAGGTCCTCCATCCGGTATGACCGCGCCGGCAGTCTCAGGCGCCGCACGAGTTGCGCCAATTCATGTGTTGTTGCCTGGGCGGCGGCAATGTCTCCGACGGCGGCACTCTCGCCGATGGCCGTGATCTCCACCCCGACCGTCGCACGCGCACTTTGGATGATCTCGCACACTGATTTCCAGTCGGGTGTGCCCTCGATCAGGACCAGACCGCGCTGCGGTGCAGGCGCTTCGAGCAGTGTCGAGCCGAAGTGCGCCGCGATCTTCGCCTGAACGACCGTGAGATCGCGATAGGCCTGTATGCGCTGGTGCGTGCCGTTTCGGGCTCCAGTTCGAGCAGGCGGAAGGTTGACCATCAGCCGCAGAACGAGATAGCGGGGTGCGAGCTCGATGCCCATCTGTAGTGCGAGTTGGGTGGGGTCGTCCCCGTCCAGCATGGCTTTCACGAGGGCGCCGGCGGAGTATTCGCCGAGCTGGGAACCGGCTGGAAGAGCCGCGAGATAGCTGATCGAGATGAATGAGTGAAGCCGCTGCGCCAGTGCAAACAAGAACTCGTTGAGATCTCCGAGATTGGCGGAGTCCCCGGCGTCGGCCCGACTGAGGATGAGGGTGCGGAAAGTGCTGATGCCCTCGTTCGTCAAGCTGAGAATTGCGCTGAGTGGCACGCCTTTCAGTGCTTGTTGGACGGTCATGGTGTGAATGCCGTCCAGGTCTTGGTCGGTGGGGAGTTTGCGGTGATCCAATAGCTGGATCCCTACTTGAAGCCCCTGCACGATTACCGCGATCAGCTCCCGACGTACTGCCTCCGTTTGGAGGGAAGCCAGCGTCGGGTTGGCGCGGGACAAGTGATCTACGAGATCGCTTGCCAGTGGGATGACGTCATTGACCGCTGTGGAGGCGGGCTTGCCTCCCAACATGAGCGGTCCCGGGTTGTTCAGCAGCGCTGGGGACATGGGTGGCCTCCTCTAGACAGGTGCGTCGCCTGGCACAGGCACCCGGAGGCTCGGCGCGTTACGAAGCGGGGTACACGCTGAGGCCTTGTTCGGGGGCATACTCGCCGCTGAAATTTGCGGATCGAATTGCGCCAGGCGTTGTGATTTCTACCACATGAACGATCGTCCAACTGTGAAATGGACAAATGTGAAGATAAGTCCATATGCCCCACGCGCTGCGGACCTAAACAATCGTCCACTTACGGTGTTTTTCGACGTCACAGCGGAAAACGGATTCGGAGGACACCACGAGTTCCGTCTGCGATCATCGCCGTCGCCTACGGGGTGCGTCGCGGGCGATTTGCTCAGATCATGCTCGAGGGCCCTGGGTCCGACGCTGTCGCGGGACCCAGGGCCCTCGAGGCCTAGGTGTTGATTCGACCAGTCCGACGTACGGGGACCGGTTCAGGGTGGAGGCACCCTTTTCTGTGCTGCCGTCTGTGTTGCGAAAATCTCTAGATGACGCCCAGCGAAATCATGGCGTCGGCGACCTTCACGAAGCCTGCGATATTGGCGCCGTGAACGTAGTCGCCCGGCTTGCCGTACTCGGCAGCGGTGTTGATGGTGCGCTTGTGGATACCGCGCATGATTCCGGCAAGGCGCTCGTCGGTGTACTCGAAGCTCCAGGAATCACGCGAAGCGTTCTGCTGCATTTCGAGAGCAGAGGTTGCAACGCCACCGGCGTTGGCTGCCTTGCCGGGGGCGAAGGCCACGTTCGCGTCACGGAAGAGCTGGATGCCGCCGGGGGTGGTGGGCATGTTCGCGCCTTCGGCAACGGCCTGAACTCCGTTGGCGATCAAAGTCTTTGCGGCATCTTCGTCGAGTTCGTTCTGAGTCGCGCAGGGGAGTGCGACGTCGCAGGGCACGTCCCAGATGGAACCGTCGGCGATGAACTCGGCATGCGGAACTGCGTCTGCGTACTCGCTGATGCGGCCGCGGCGAACTTCCTTGATCTCCTTGAGGAGGTCGAGATCGATGCCCTTCTTGTCCACGATGTATCCCGAGGAATCCGAGCAGGCGATCGCGACGCCGCCGAGCTGGTGGATCTTCTGGATGGCGTAGATGGCGACATTGCCGGATCCGGAGATCACGACGTTCTTGCCTTCGAGGCCTTCGCCCTTCGCCTTGAGCATTTCGGCGACGAAGTACGCGACGCCGTAGCCGGTGGCCTCTGTGCGAACCTGCGATCCGCCCCAGGTGATGCCCTTGCCGGTGAGGACGCCCGACTCGTACGTGTTGGTCAGCCGCTTGTACTGGCCGAACAGGTAGCCGATCTCGCGGCCGCCGACTCCGATGTCGCCGGCCGGTACGTCTGTGTATTCACCGATGTGCCGCTGCAGTTCGGTCATGAAGGACTGACAGAAGCGCATGACCTCTGCGTCCGAGCACCCCTTGGGATCGAAGTCCGAGCCACCCTTGCCGCCGCCGATAGGCAGGCCGGTGAGTGAGTTCTTGAAGATCTGCTCGAAGCCGAGGAACTTCACGATGCCCAGGTTGACGCTGGGATGGAAGCGCAGGCCGCCCTTGTAGGGGCCGAGTGCACTGTTGTACTGCACGCGGAAGCCGCGGTTGACGTGAACGTTGCCCTGGTCGTCGGTCCACGGCACGCGGAAGATGATCTGGCGTTCCGGCTCGCAGAGCCGCTCGATGAGTCCGGCGTCGGCGTAGCGGGGGTGGCGTTCGAGCACTACGTGAAGAGACTCGAAGACTTCTGCGGCGGCCTGATGGAACTCGGGCTCTCCTGCATTGCGAACCAAAACCTGATCGTAAATCTGCGCTACGCGGTCACGTACGGACACCGCTCACCTACCTCATTGTGAGAACTCTTTTACATTTCCGTTACATACTAGGCGCCTTTATTGCTGTACCGGACAACTGTCCTGTGAAGGTGAAATCGAACACAGCTGTCACTTGTGTCAGTTGAACGGGCGATTTATAACAATTTGCTCAGCTTTCACTCTCTTAACACAGTCCAAATGGTTTGCTTCTGCGGTCGGGGATCACTGTGCCTGTGGTCCGAACGCGAGTCGAAATGATCAGAGGGGCTGCACGTGCGTAAAAAACACTCCATGTCGGCGATGTTGTCGATAGGCGTCGTCACGATTGCCGCGACGATTGCCGCAGCACCGTCTGCGTCGGCGATCGGTGGACCGTGTGGTTCGGGAGGAAGTGGCTCCGCCGGATCGATGACGGGTTCGCTCGGTTCGCTGACCGGATCACTCGGCAGTGGTTCCGCCGGTACCGGCTCCCTCGCCAACGCGTTGCCTTGGATCACCGGCGCGCCCAACGGCGCTCTGCCGGTGCTGACCGGCCGGACCAAAGCGATCGAAATGGTCACTGGTCCAGGCAGTCCCAACAACACTATCGAGCGGTTCAACGTGTCGGGAACCGACCTCGGAATCATGTGGGACAACGGTCTTTCGGGGCCGAATCACGACGTACTGATGGCATTCGGCGATACGGTTGGCGACTGCGACACCCCGGGCGACGACTGGCGCAGCAACGTGTTGTTTCGCAGCAACGACACCGCCATCGCCGATGGCATGAAGATCGACAGTTCTCCGTTGGACGGCCCCAATCATTCCAAGGAGATCATTCCGGGATTCGGCATTCCGGGCGAGTTCACCACCATCCCGACCGCTGGAATCTCTTACGGTGGTGTGCAGTACATCAGATTCATGTCCGTTCGGTCGTGGGACGAACCCGGAGCCTGGACCACCAACTATTCGGCTCTGGCTTTCTCGACGGACAACGGTGAGAACTGGGAGCTCGATCCGGCGACGGTTCGCGCGAATACAGAAGGACTCGGTATCCCGGGGATTCCGGCGGTATCACCGATCAATTCCAACTTCCAGCAGAGTGCCTTCCTCGACGGTCGGGACGGCTATATTTACGAATACGGAACTCCCTCAGGTCGTTTCGGTAAGGCGATCCTGGCGCGAGTGGCCGGAGCCGACATCAGAAACCTTGGTGCCTACGAGTACTGGGACGGCTCCGGTTGGAGTCCGCGAGATACCGATGCGGTGCAGGTCATCAAAGCGCCGGTCAGTGAACTTGCCGTGCAGTGGAACGACTACCTGGACAAGTACGTTGCCATGTACACCAGTGCCGAGGGCAACCTCGTGATCCGTCAGGCCGACCAACCGCAAGGCCCGTGGAGTGGCACGCAAACTCTGTTGAGCGGAATCACGTTGCCCGCGTTGTACGGCGGATTCATGCACCCCTGGGCGAGCGGACAGTTCCTCGAATTCGTCGCCACCACGTGGGACCGTTACAACGTCATCTACATGCGGACCGATTTGAACGGACTCCAGATGGCGTCGTCGGATTCCCGCGATCGTCCGGACCCCGCGACCACCGGTGAGGCTCGCGTCCTCGAAGTCACGATGCCGGAAGACCGCTAGCCCGAACAACGCTCAACAACTGTGGCCTGCAACTCGATCGAGTTGCAGGCCACAGTTCTGTGGGCGTTGATGTTCGGGTGATGCTCAGAGAATGAAGAGCATTTCCTGATACGTCGGGAGTGGCCAGTGATCGTCGGCGACGATGGTTTCAAGGTAGTCGGCTGCGGCGCGCACCTCGGCCATCGCGGGCAGTAGTGCGTCCTGTGCGTGCTTGGCCTGATCGAACGGTGACTCGCCGGCGTCGGCGTCGATGGCGGCGCGCAGGGTGGCGAGCGCAGTTCGCAGGGCCGCAACGGGCGCCGACACTTCTTCGAGTGAAGCAGAATCCGGTTCGAGGCCGGCGGACTTCAGTGCGACGAAATTTTGAGCAACTTCCGTCTGGTGGCGCACTGCAGCCGGAAGGATCAGCGTCGTACCGATTTCGGCGGCCAGGCGGGCCTCAACGCCGATGCTGAGTGCGTACTGTTCGAGTCCGACCTCGTAGCGACTGTGCATCTCTCGGTGGTTGAACACCTTGTACTTCTCGAAGAGTTCCATCGAGGACTCGGTGATCAGTTCAGGCAGGGCGTCCAGCGTTGTCCGAAGGTTCGGCAGCCCGCGAGACTCGGCCTCGATCTGCCAGTTTTCCGAGTAACCGTCGCCGTTGAAAACAACCGCACCGTGGTTGGTGATGATTTCGGTGAGCAGGTTCTGGACGGCGGTGTCGAAATCGGCGCCGTCGGCGACGGCGGCTTCCAGTTCGGTGGCCATGTAGTCGAGAGCCTCGGCCATGATCGTGTTGATGGTGACCATCGGACCGTTGACTGTTTGCAGCGATCCCGGCGCGCGGAACTCGAAACGGTTGCCGGTGAAGGCAAATGGGCTGGTGCGGTTGCGGTCGCCCGGATCGGTCGGCAGGACAGGAAGGGTGTCGGCGCCGATCATCATGGTGCCCTTGTCCTTCGACGACGTCGCCGCACCCTTGGCGATCTGCTCGAAGACGTCGGCCAGTTGATCGCCGAGGAAGATCGAAATGATGGCCGGGGGAGCCTCGTTGGCGCCGAGGCGGTGATCGTTGGTGGCTGATGCGACCGACGCGCGCAGGAGGCCCGCGTATTTGTGGACGGCCCGGATGACTGCGGCGCAGAATACGAGGAACTGGGCATTGTCATGCGGATTGTCTCCCGGGACAAGCAAACTGCCGAGTTCTGAGTTGCCCAGAGAGAAGTTGACGTGCTTGCCGGAGCCGTTGACGCCTTCGAACGGTTTCTCGTGGAAGAGACATTCCATGCCGTGCTTCTTGGCGATGGTCTTGAAGGTTGTCATCAGCAACTGCTGGTGGTCGGCGGCGATGTTGCCTCGCTCGAACATCGGGGCGATCTCGAACTGGCCGGGCGCAACCTCGTTGTGCCGCGTCTTGGCGGGGATACCGAGTTTGAACAGTTCACGCTCGGTGTCCATCATGAACCCGAGCACACGTTCCGGGATCGCCCCGAAGTAGTGGTCGTCGAACTCCTGGCCCTTGGGCGGCTTTGCACCGAAGAGGGTTCGGCCGGCGTTGAGGAGGTCGGGGCGGGCGAGGAAGAAGTGGCGATCGATCAGGAAGTACTCCTGCTCGGGACCGCAGAACGACACGATGTGCTCGGGGTCGGTGTGGCCGAACAACTTCAGGATTCGCTCGGCGTGGTAACCCATGGCCTGCTGTGAGCGCAGCAAGGGGGTCTTGTGGTCGAGCGCTTCGCCGGTCATCGAAACGAACACGGTCGGGATACACAGTGTGTTGCCGTTGGGGTTTTCGAGAACGTAGGCCGGGCTCGTGACATCCCAGCCGGTGTAGCCGCGAGCCTCGAACGTGTTGCGCAGCCCGCCGTTCGGGAAACTCGAAGCGTCGGGTTCACCTTGGATCAAGGTCTTGCCGGCGAACTCCGCCAACGCACTGCCGTCACCGACCGGTTCGAGGAAGCTGTCGTGCTTCTCGGCCGTCAGCCCGGTCAGCGGATAGAAGACGTGGGCGTAGTGGGTTGCGCCTTTCTCCAACGCCCAGTCCTTCATCGCGGACGCGACTGCGTCGGCGACCATGGGATCAAGCGGTTTGCCTTGCTCGATCGTCGCCATCACCGACTTGTAGACGAGCTTGGGCAGTCGCTTCTGCATGACCACCTTGTTGAAGACGTTGGCACCGAACACCTCGCCGGGTGTCTCGTCGGTTGTGAAACTGACCACTGGAGGTGTGTAGGCCTCGACGTCCTTGATCGCTTGCAAGCGAACTGCATTTCCACTCATGTGCTTACCCCTCGCCCGGGCCCAGGGCTGCGCTGCTGATTGCGAGCCCGACTTCGGCAAACCCTACGAACCTCCGGTATCGGGGGTGTTTCGTAGATATTGCGCCTGTCCGCAAACTTCGAGTCACAACGGAAATGTCGATCTGTCGGAGGTCTACGGGAGACTTCGAGCAGAGGGGTCAATGCTGGACAGTCGAATCGGAGGGTCTTCTTGATCAGGGTCTTGGTGCCAACCAGAGTGGATCGGGGCGATCTCGCGGAAGTGCTTCGGTTGTACGACGAACTTGTCACCGAGACCCGAAAAGAGGACGGCTGCATCAATTACGAGTTATTGCAGCGCACCGACAATCCCTGCGAGCTCGTATTGGCCGAGGAGTGGGAATCGCAGGAGCACCTCGACGCACACACCCATACCGAGCACTTCGTCAGGTTGGTCGCGGCGCTGGACAAGCTCGAGACGGCGGCCCCGGCGCAGATCTTCACGAAGGTTCTGTAGCGGCGGTGCGCGGCTTCGGTGCCCACCAAGGGGGCAGACAACATTCCTCAGCTGCCCTGAGCGTCGACCCGACCCGACCCGACCCGATCCGAGACCGGGAAACGGCCCCGCGTCGGCATCGGTAGACGGTCTGACATCGCCAGTTCGGCGACTGTGCTTTCAGTGTGCGATCGGGTAACTGGTGAAGCGCCGCCGCACACCGGAGATGAACTCCCGCCGAAGCGGACACCACTTTCCTTCGCCTACGAAGATCACAGTAACTCTGTCGACTCGACATATGGCAGCGGTCTGCAGGGCAGGGGCCGCGAGCTTGCTGGCAGCGCCAATAGGGACACCGGTGGCCCCTGCACCCAGCCAGTGGTGATCGACCGTAAGAAATGTCGCTCAGAACCCCGAAATTGGACGAATGTTCAGATTCTTCTCAAAACGCCCACCAGAATCTATTTGCGACGGCTACGCTACCCGTCAGTAATGTCGTGAAGATCACATTTTCATTCACCTTGGTAGTTCTACCTGGAGGTATCCATGCGCCAATCCTTGATCCGTCGCCTGGCGACACCCGTCATCGCGGCCGGTGCCGCGATCACGCTGATGTTCAGCGGTGCCGGCACTGCCGTCGCCGATGATTCGACCCCACCGCCGCCTGCGTGGTCGGGAGACAAGACGGCTGACAATCTCAGATGGAGCCTGAGCTTGTCCGCCGTGAACGGGAACGCGGTCGACCGTACGCAGCCGGGTGTCAATGTTGTTCACCCCGGCGACACCGTCACCTTGACCTCACAGATTTGGAGTGCCGGCGGGATCGGCCGTTACATAACCGGAATGCGGCAGATCCAGCCTGCCGGCTTCGAGTACCTCTCTCACACGGTCAGCAGGGAGTCGTCAGTCACGAACGGGGGCGCCGCGGGGATTACGGCCTATTGCGCGGGCGGCGGTTGCAGCAAGGTGCCGATCCTGGGAAACAAGGGCTATTACGATCAGGTGATTTTTGCCGTAACCTATCAAATCCCCACTACCCAGGCGTTTGGCGACTTCAATGCCGGTTTCGTGTTCGATGTCTACGCCTTCGGTTCGCAGTCGGGGGCTAACCCTTCGAGTGCGGGGGTGCGCGTCGTCGATCCGAATGTGACGACCACAGCCACTCTGACCGCCCCGGCCGACGCAAAGACAGGTGAGCAGGTCGACCTCAGCGCCAACGTCGGCCCTGCGAACGCCGTCGGTACCGTCCAGTTCAAGGACGGCGACAACAACATCGGTGGACCGGTCACAGTATCGGGTGGTGCGGCATCTACACAGCACACCTTCGATGCGGTAGGTACGCACGCCGTCACTGCAGTCTTCACCGGCGGAGCCGGATTCCATGACGCCACCTCCGCAATCTCGACCGTGAACGTTACTGCTGACACCACGACCACATTGAGCGCTCCGGCCACCGCGGTAGTTGGCGCCGACGTCACGATCGCGGCCACCGTGACGCCCGCCGACGCGGTGGGCACTGTTCAGTTCAAGGACGGTTCCGTCAACGTCGGTGAACCCGTCGCAGTCGTGAACGGTCAGGCCACGATCACCCGCACTTTCGTCGAGGCAGGCTCGCACAACTTCACAGCTGACTTCACCAGCGAAGCCGGATTCAACGCTTCTACATCTACCGCGTCGGCACTGAACGTCACAGACGCCGACTTCGGCACCACCACTACGGTCCTCGAGCCGGTCACGGCGACCGTTGGAGTCGAGACGAACCTTTCGGCGACCGTGCGTCCGATCCCCAGCGCCGGTCAGGTCGAGTTCACTGTCGACGGCGTACCGGTTGGCACTGCCAGCGTAGGTACCGGTGACGGTGTCGCGGTTCTCCCACATACCTTCGACACCGTCGGAACATCCAATGTGGTCGCGAAGTACCTCGGAACCCCCGGTTTCACCGATTCCACATCTGCCCAGTACTCGGTAAACGTCACGGCAGTCCAGCCCAACCGAGCTGACACCAACACCGTCCTCGGCGTCACCGGACCCTCCAGGGTAGGCACCGCAATGACATTCACCGCAACTGTCGCTCCGTCGACCGCAAACGGGATGATCCAGTTCAAAGTCGGTACCACCCCGATCGGTGCACCCGTCGCCGTCGTAGACGGTGTCGCCACCACCTCGCACACCTTCGAAACCGAAGGCACCTACCCAGTTACGGCCGTCTTCACAGGCGGCGACGACTGGAAGGACTCCGTGTCCGGCCCCACCGTCGTCAGTATCTCCACCGCAACCACTCCCGAAGGCGGCACCGGCAGTTTAGGTTCGCTCTCCGACATCTTCGGTAGCTAGTTCCGCGCCCGTAGCCAGGTTCGGAGCGCACGCACGCAGCGCCCCGAAACCTTGGGCGGGCAACACCGTACTTCCACTCATCCGTAGGAGAATTCGTGCAGAAGAAGAGGATTCGCCGACTCGTCACACCGATCGGTGTGGGAGCGCTCGTCGGCGTCACAGTGTTCGCCGGAGTACCTGCCCAGGCTCAAACCGTCGACACCACATTCCTGTCGTCGTGTCTGGCAACGCCGTCTGCGGTAGCCGGGCCGACCGCCATGAGTCAGTTGGCCACGGTGTCCGCCGAGGCTCCAGCATCGGTCAATGCCGGTGACGAGTTTGACGTCATCATTACACCGCCGCCGATATCGGTCCCTAATTCGGTCTCGGGTGCGAGTGTGAAGAGTGTTTCGCGCATCAAGATCGACGTAGATATTCCCCAGAACGCCGAGTATCTGGGCGGTGAGATCGTTCCGGGCACCAGCGTCGGCCTCAGTGGTGTGGCGCCGAATGTGCTGCGCATCAATGAATCCGGATACCCTGACCCCGCCGGTAAAATCATCCGACTCTCGGGCAACAATGCCACGATCGGAAACGGTCCCAACACGAGCACCAGTAGCGAGGGCGGCATCGTCGCTTTGGCCACCAGCGGCGAAAACACGACCTTCAAGTTGCCGCAGGTCAAGGCGAGGCTCAGAGCCGGCGAATCGGGCAAGGTCGAGATGACATTGCGCACTGGCGGCGACTCCGGGACGTGGAACAACGACAAGAACTTTCTGTCGTTCCTTCCCAAGGCCACTTTGGTGATTACCGCGTGGGCGCCGACCCGTTGTACGCCACGCGACAACGAAGCCTCGCCACTCAACGCCGGTGCAGGCCCATTGGTTACGACCAATATCATCGAAGCCGACAAGCAGACCACCACCACCATCGATGCTGCTGGTGCTGTAAAGAACGGCGCGGAGGTCACCCTGACCGCGAACGTCGCCCCTGCTGCGCAGGGTGGGACGGTCGAGTTCTTCGACGGCGCAACCTCTCTCGGGACAGTCGACGTCGCTGCCGGCAAAGCTTCGATTACGCACACATTCGACACGGATGGTGACCACGCGATCACAGCGGCATTCTCCGGTTCGGCTGGTTTCATCGCTTCGACGTCGGCGGTCAAGACAATCAATGTCAGCACCGACGACACTCTCACCACCCTCACGATGATGAGTCCGGACGAGGCGTACGTGGGGCAAGACGTCAATCTTCGCGCGCAGGTCACCCCCGCAGTTCAGGGTGGCACCGTGGAGTTCACCGTCGACGGCAACAACACAGTCTCCGGTACCGTCGGCACCGACGGCACCGCGGTCGCGCCGTACAATTTCGACAGCACCGGCACCCATAAGGTTGTCGCACGTTATTCGGGTACTCAAGGTGTGTCAGGTTCTGTTGCACCGGCATTCCCGGTCAGTGTCACCAATGCGCCGCCGGCGGCTGTTCAGTCCACAACCACGCTCGACGCGGTTGGAACGATTGCCAAAGGCACCCCGGTCACGCTGAGAGCAACGGTCGATCCGGCCAATGCCAACGGTACGGTCCAATTCAAGATCGGTAGTGCCCCACTCGGCGGTCCCGTCACTGTGGTGAACGGCGTTGCGACGCTCCCAACCACGTTCAACAATTCGGGTGAGTACAGCATCACCGCTGAATTCATCGGCGCTGCAGGGTTTATCGGTTCGGCTTCTGCTCCGCAGGCGCTGACGGTTCCCGGCTCTACCGATCCGGGTACCCCCGGCGATGGAGGTAGCCTCGGCGATCTGTTCGGCAATATCTTCGGGTCCTGATCCCGCAGAGTTCGGATATCTCGTCAATTTCCAGGCAACGTGGAGTGCGCCTTCGGAAGTCGGTGCACTCCACGGGTGCAGGGCCGTGACACAAGGCGATGGCCGAGGTCGCCGCCTGTGAAGCGATCAGTGTGCGGCATGGTCTGATGACCATCCCCGCAAGATGACGTGGAACCGGAGGGACGTGGGCTCGTCGACCGGCAGTCCCCGAGGTTTCTCGCGGTAGGCGAGCCCCCACTCGATCAAGTCGAGATTCGTCGTACGCCAACCGACGTGAATCGACACCGAGTATTCAAGTCCAGATCTGAATCCCTAGTCGGACAAGTTAATCCATCCACACATCCAGTAGGAGTTTCCGTGCGCCGTATCCCGCTCTCAGCACTGATAGTCGCGGGCTCACTGATACTGGGCGGCGGAATTGCCGCGGCTCAGGGCAGCCTGCCCACGTCGGGGAGCGACGGTGGCACTTCGATGTCACCGTCGTACCTGACCGACGACGCCGGCCGCTCCTTGATCCTACGAGGGTTCAACACGGCGTCGAGCGCAAAAAGCGCACCCGACGGCATGCCGAAGTTCACCGAAGCCGACCTCGAACGAGAACACGGCGACATGGGAACGAATTTCGTGCGTTTCCTGATCTCCTGGCGTTCGGTCGAACCAGAACCAGGACAGTACGACCAGGAGTACCTCGACCGCGTCGAGGACCGGGTCAGCTGGTACGCCGAGCGCGGATACAAGGTCATGCTCGACATGCATCAGGACGTCTACTCCGGCGCGATCACACCAGAAGGCAACAGCGGCAACGGCGCCGGCAACATCGGCAACGGCGCGCCGGCCTGGGCGACCTACATGGACGGCCTTCCCGTCAGCCCTCAAGACCGGTGGGAGCTGTACTACATCCAACCCGGGGTGATGCGCGCATTCGACAACTTCTGGAACACCACCGGCCAACACCCCGAACTGGTCGAGCACTACGCGAACGCCTGGCAGGCGGTGGCCGAACGTTTCGCAGGCAATGACACCGTCGTGGCCTACGACCTGATGAACGAGCCGTGGGGCGGTTCCCTCCAAGGCCCCGCATTCGAAGGTGGACCACTCGCCGCCCTGTATCAGCGAACCACCAACGCCATCAGGGAAGTTGATCAGGACAGCTGGGTATGTGTAGCCCCGCAGGCAGTCGGCGTCAACCAAGGTGTCCCCAGCGGACTCACCAAGATCAACGATCCACGAGCCGGCGAACAGCGAATAGCCTACTGCCCACACCTGTACCCACTGCCCCTCGACCTCGGTGACGGATACTCCGGCCTCTCACGCACCCTCACCGACGCGACCATCGACACCTGGCGCGACAGCGTCGAACACATCGCCGGAAACGTACTCGGCGGCGTCCCGGTCATTCTCGGCGAATTCGGGCTCGACACAACACTGCCCGGCGCAACCGACTACATCGACCGCGTCTACACGACCGCCCGAGAACTCGGCGCGGGTGTCTCCTACTGGTCCAGTGATCCCGGGCCTTGGGGCCCGTACCTGCCGGACGGAACGCAGACACTCCTCGTCGACACCCTGAACAAGCCGTATCCGCGTGCCGTCGCGGGCACACCCACCGAATGGTCCTCGACCGTTGACCGCCTTCAGCTGACGTTCACCCCGGACCCCGCGGTGACGGCACCGACCGAGATCTATCTACCCGCGAGCGGCTTTCCTGGCGGCGTCGACGTCGCAGGCGCCGACATCGTGAACTGGAACCCCCAAAGCCGTCTTCTCACAGTGGAAACCGCGGACGATACGGGTCCCGTCACGGTCACGGTGACGCCGGCAGCCTGATCCACATCGGATGTGACTCGACAATCGTGAAGGTCTGACCCTCTCGGAAGCAGGCTGATTCTGCTGTGCCACAACGGGTGAGCGGACGAGGTCATGGCACGTACTCGTCTTGATTCAGTGCCCAACATTGGTTTTTGGTTCTACCGCTTCAGCACGGCACAGAAGCCCACCACCGATGAGGCCTGAGCGGTGCGCAGGATGCGGGAGGGGAGAGGCCCGCGCGGTCAAAGACTTGACGGTGTTTTCGAACTTGCCGAGTGATCGTAGCGGCATGAAGGTCGGGGGTCAGGATCAGCGCTGCCAGCCAACTCCGCGCCAACCGACCGGCGGCATGTGCAGTGGATCCAATTCTGTTGGAGGGATTTACGCAAATGCCAGCCGGCCTGAACGGGCGGTCTAAACGGTGACGTCGGAGTAGGGCATGTGCTCTGACACCCAAGGAAATACGAATTCCATCAGTAGTAGCACGACCGCGACCACGAGAACGATCGCCAGTAGGGCCTTCACTGGTCGGGGGCCGGGGAGCGCGGCCCAGAGGTAGCCGTACATTCATTGCTCCTGGAATGCCGAGGGAATGGTGCCCGAAGTCTTCGAGATTGTTTCGACGAGAACAGCATGGACGATCATGCGTTCGGTGTTCGAGTAGAGCGGATGGCACGTGGTCAACGTCAACATGCTTTCCAGTTTGGTGTCAGGCTCGGGCCAAGGATTGCCGGGCAGCGGGTTGACGACCGCAACATCCCCGGGCACGGTGATGTGCCGCCCGAGGAGATGGGAGTAGTCGCCGTCGGACACGCGGTCGGCTTGCTCGGGACTCAAGCAGGCTTGCGCCGCAGCGCGACGTTCGGGCGAAGCCTGGTCGAGTGGGAGCAACCGGTATGTCACCCATTGGAACTCGGTCTCCACGACGACGGCATCACACGAATCGAGTCGATCCAAGTGTTGGAAGACTGCGCCGAATCCGATGCGATGCCCGGCGAGTGCGAAATTTCCTGCTTCTCCGGGCATCTGCGATTCGGGGTAGTGGCCGGGGCCGGCCCGTAGGTCCTCGTTGCGTGTGCCTTCGACGACGGCTGATACCACGTCGGCACCGAGTGTGGGGAGGTACACGCGCGCGAATCCCTCGCCGAGCACCGGGGCCGGCGGTGCAACAGGGTTACCGGCCGCAACCTGGTCTTTGTCCTTGCCCCACGATTCCTCCAGTTGGGCGTTGACCTCGTCTTGCAGCCGCCCCGAGGCGATATTGGTCCAGAACGCCTCGTAGATGACGAAAAGCAGGATGAGGACCCCGGCCGTGAGGAGCAGCTCACCAATGACCTGGCCTAACCGCGGCCGCCCAGGAACCGGATGCTGTGAATCTCTCATGGACCGGGATTCCTCTCCGCCGCCGGACTAGTTGCCCGCGCTGATCGTGGCGCTTCCGGTACCGCCGAGAAGGTCGTACAGGAATACGGACAGGCGACCGAGGCCGTCGATCGCCGCAGAACCGGTGGTCTGGATGTCCTTGATGATGATCGGGAACGGGAGGATGGACATGGTGTTTCTCCTTCGAGGGGTGGGCCGCGGGGGCGGCCGAGAGATAGTTACGTCGTGACGGTGAAACAGGGCGGGTGCGACCAGGTGTAGGTCGCACCCGCGCTGTTTCGGTATTCCTGGTTGGGAGTTACTCCTGGCCAGGTGCCCGCTTGCGGCTACGCAGGGCAAGCCATGCGCCACCGCCGATCAGTACCAGCGCCAGAACGGCGAGCCAGACGACGTTCGCGCCGGTTACCGGCAGTGACGATGACTGGTCCGGTTTGGCCTGAGCAGGATTTCCCGGAGCAGGCGTGCCCGGAGCACCGTTGTGTCCACCACCATTATTGCCGGGAGTGTTGTTGCCGGGAGTCGACACGTCAGTGCCTGCTACCCCGGGTACTTCAGAGCCCGGCCATGTCGGGATTTCCCACGGCGGCAGCGGAATCGGGATCGGGATGATGATCAGCCCATTGCTGCTGGTTTTGTTCTCGAGTCCCAGGATCACCGGTTTGTTTGCTTCGCCGGTGAGCTTGACTGAAGCTCCGGTCGGTTCGCCGTCGATCTTCGAGACGTCCGCCTTGCCTTCCTTGACGCCCCAGATCACTTCACCCCACTTGACGTTGGTGACGTCGGTGTGAGCACCGGTTTCTGTGAAAGTGATGTCGGTGTTCAGCGGGAACTGGACCCGGCCGTCGATGACGGAGGCGTCGCACTGGGCGGTCGGGGTGACCGAAGCGCCAGGTTTGACATCGAGGACGCAAGACCGCGCCTCATTGTCGATGTCCGTCCATGTAGCCGTGACCTGGAAGATCGTGGATCCGTCCTTGGCCACCTGGCTGCCCTTGGGGCCGGTCACGATCTTGTCGATGTCCACCTCGGTGGTCGGTATCGGGCGGTTGTGGATCTCCACGACAGCCTGCTCGCCGGCCACCACCTTGACGGTGTCGCGGTATTCGGCGTCGCCGGCATCCGCGGGCACGTAGTAATACGGCCGCGCCCAGTCGATACCGGCCAGGGGCTTGGGGTCGACCTCGGAGAAGGTGATCACCGTGTTCCGCGGCACAACCTCGTCGGAGGTCCAACTCCAGTCGTTTCCGGCATCGAGGGTGATGGTCTGGCCCACTGCCGGGAAATCAGTTCCAGCGGGGAGCGCCGGATCGATTCCGTCGATACGGACATCGAACGTCGCGCCGTCAGGCAGGTCGGCCTCGGGGGCGCGGACGGGGTTGCCGTCAGCGTCGAGGATGAACTTCGTGAATTCGACCGATCCGAATTTCCACAGCGCCTCGTTCGACAGCGTGATCAGTCGACCGTCGGTCGGGTCGTCGGAGACTATGCCCGTCGCGGTTCCGTCGAGGTTCGAGTGCAGCCACGATTCGCCTTCCGGGCTGGTGCCCCAGGAGATCGTGCCCCACTCGACTCCGGCGACTTCGGGACGGCCGGTCTCGGTGAAGGTCACCTCGGTGCCGACGGGGAGGTCGACGCCGAGCGGTGTGGTCTGTCCCTGCTTGACGCTCAGCACTTGGGTGCGGTACTCCACACCGTCGCGCCAACGCGCCTCGACCGTGAACTCGACGTCGTCGCCGATGGCCTCGGCGGCCTCACCGCCGACCTGCTTGGCGATGCGCAGAGTGCCGTCGTTGACGTCGACGAAGTTCGACACCTCGATCTTGCGCAGATCCTTGCCGATGGTCACCACGGCTGCGTTGTCCGGATTGATCCTGACATTCCCGGAGTATGCGGGCACGCCATAGGCGAGACCGTCACCGTTTGCCGGAACTAGCTCTGTCAGTGTGACTTCGGTGCCGCCGGGCAGGTTCTCGCCGAACGGAACCGGGGTGCCGTCGGACGGAAGAGACAGCGTCTTGCTCTGCGGGTTGTCGTCCGTGTCGAGCCAGGTGGCAATCACGTCGAAGCTGGCCGGTACGGCCTTGTCGAACGCCTTCGGACCCGTGAGTTTCTTGCTCACTTCGAAGGTGCCCTGCGTGATCGTGGCCTCGTTGGTGACGGAGACCGTGTTCGCCGACGCATCGGTGCCGATGGTGAGCATTTTCGGGTTGATCACCGGCTCCGACCAGGTTACGAGGTCGGTGTTCATCGGTTGGACCTCGGTGAAGGTGACTTTCGCTCCGATGGGCAATTTGCCCAGGTCGTAGTGCTGACCGTCTTTCAGGGTGAATTGACGCAGCTCGTTGCCGGCGGCGTCGTCGCCGAAGGCGATCTCTGCGTTGACGACGAAAGCTTCGAGTCCCGTGCGCGCTCCGTCACCGATGACGGACTTGGTGATCCTCGCCGATCCCAGGCTCGCTTTGTTGAGCAGTGTGACACCAACATTGCTCTTCGGCGTGATGGTCACCAGCGCCTCGGTGCGGTCCCCGTTGAGCGTCACGCCCTCTGACGGTCGGAACGTCCCTCGCTCGAAGTACACGCCGTCAACGGTGGGGAGGTTGATCTCGGACAGGCGGATCTGCCAGCCGGTGCCGCGGGGGTTGAGTCCGCTGACCGGCGTTCCGTCAGCCTTCACCTTGATCTCGTAGGAACTGGCCGGGGAGTCGGTCGCCGGATTTTGCCCCGGGGCGAACTCCTCGACTTTCACAGTGAACTCGGTGTTCTCCGGGAATTTTTCGGAAAAAGGCGCGATCTCCTTCAGCAGCGAGAACGAGCCCCGCGAGACACCTTGGCCGGTGCCGCCACCGCCCCATTCCTGCTTGACACTCTGCGTCGACTGAGTCTTGCCGTTGTAGAAGACCGAGTTCCCGTAAACCGTGCCGCGCTGATCCAGCCCACCGCTGCTGGTGCAGAGGGTGTAATCGATGAAATAGCGTGTCTCACGGTTGTAGTCGCCCGCGTCCTTCGGGAGGGTCACCGCAATCCCGTTGTCGCCGCTGCGTGTGATCGTCGTGCCCGCGGTGATGTCCGTGCCGCCCTCTTTTGCGAGGAAGTCGCGCGCGGTGACCTTGAAATTGAGGTCCTTCTTCAGATCGCCGCTGACATCACACACCGCCAAGCTGTCGGAGAACGTGTCAGTGATGACCGCCGGTGCGTCGAGTCCCTCGAGGGTGTGTCCAGAGACCTGTACCTTCCAGTCGATGGTCGTGCCGGCAGGCTGCTTCTCGCCTGCGACGTCCTTCGGTTCGGTGTTGAGCGTGCCGGTCTTGCCGCCCTCGAACTTGGGCCCCGTCACCGAAGCTTCCTTGGAAGTGCCGTTGACGACCGCCCTGTTGGTGAACACATCAGAGGAGTCCGGCACCTCCTTCTCGATCACACAGGACCGGAACTTCACGAAGTAGTACTGCGTCGAGTCTTGCTTGATCTTTTCCTTCGGCGTGATGGTCATGCTGAAGGATTGGGCACTCGCCGTGGCAGCGGAAGCGTCGATGTTGAACTCGGAGGTGACGTTGACGTGGTTGGTTGTTTCACCGTTCAGCCCGGGTAGACGGTTCGCGCGCCAGACCGTCGGGACGAGGCCGCCCTCGCAGACCTCGTGATTGGCGCCAAGAGTCTCCTCGATGATGACTTTCTGGTCGGGGAGGCCCGCGATGAAAGTGCCCGGAACCGTTATGCTCCAGTCGATCTCGTTGTACCTCGTGCCCCCGGCCCAGCCGCCGGACTTTGACGGCCCGGTCTGTGGTGCCCAGTCCTGGCCGACGCCTTCCGCGCTCACGGTGTTCCCACCGATGGTCACGGAGTTGTCGTAGACGGTGCCCGTGCTGTCCACCTCACCGCTGGTTGTGCACGAGGTGTACTCGATGCGGTAAAGCTTGTTTCTTTCGAAGGGGCCGCCGTTGTCGAGCGCAATGCTGACTGGATCACCAGCGGCACTCTGGGTGACGGTGACGCCGCCTGCGACTGGCTTGAGATCGTTCGGGCGACCTGACAGCAGCTTCGCGTTGAGCAGGCTACTCTCGCACAGCTTCATGTTCTCTGAGAGCGCGTCGTTCAGGGTCACCGAACCGGTGCCGCCCGCGTCCAGTGCGGCCAGATCGGCACCGGGAAGGTCGATGGTCCAACGCACAGACTGCTTGTTGCCCTGGAGTTGGCCGGACTTCTTGGCATCGCTGATCACGCTGCCGTCGCTGATGCCGCCACCGCCGGGTAGCTCGTGCGTCACGTCGAAACTGCCGTTGATCGTGAAATCAACTTTCTCTTCCGTGGTGTACGCGACAGCCTTGGTGTACACGAAGAAATCGCCCTTCACCTCGCTCGGGCGATCTGCCACGGCATCGGAGAGAACACACGTCATCAGATTGGTGGCTGCCACAAGTTCGCAGGTTCCCCAGAGCGTCCCGTCATCACCTACAAGGTCGATCTTGGGGTTGCTCTGAAGCTTCAGTTCGCCAGGGAAACCAATGGTGAACTGGTCGCCCGGCTGAGGACTCGCGCTTGACGCGTCCCAGGTGCCCCGCACAGTGACGGAGTCCCCGACCGTGATCTGCTGGTCGTTCTTTCCTTCGACCTGGACGTCGGTGATCTTCACATCGATGCCGGGATTGACTCCGCGCGCGGCCAGTCGCTGCGCTGGCACAGGAGCCGTAGGCGAGGGCGGCGTCGCCGTGAGCGGGGGCTTGGCAGACGTGGGCGACTCCGAGGTGGAAGTAGGCGGCGCCGTCGTCTTCAGTGGCGCCTCCGTTGGGGTTCCGGACGGCTTCGTCGTGGTCGGAACTGTGGTGGTCGGAATAGTGGTGGTCGAGGTCCCGACGTCATCTGCCGAGGCAACCTGGACGAATGAGAACGACGATATGACCAGCGCCAGGACCGCAACAATCATCCCCAACGCCGCCCATCGAGACACCACCCCCTCCCCGGCACGACGCGGGAAGACACGGTTACGCATGACGAACACCTTTCGTTCAGAACACATGATTTAGGCCCCGTCTCCGGGGCCGCCGAATAGCGAAACGGGGCCTTGGAACAGCTCTGTTGTCTTGGGGCCTGGATGCGAGCGTTGATGATTCTCAGGCGACCTATTGCCAAGCCGAACAGGTGGTAATCGGGCCCGGCTGACGCCAGCGCAGACCGACGGCCCGGCTCTGGGTAGGCCAGGTAATGCCCATAAACTCGACTGCCGGTGTTACCTAACGCGACGACCTACAAGGCCTTAGAGGCCGCAGTTGAGGTTTTTTCCTGCGGGATTCATTGCAGTCCGCGCACGAGCACCATCCCGGATAGCAATAGCACCAGCGCGATGGCTCCGAGGGGGAGTTTTCGTACTGCGTGCGACGCGGCCGTGACGGTTTTCATGAAATTCCTTTCTCTGACAAAACGTGAAGATATTTACCCGAGGCGGTTCGCGAGAAAATGCAAAAGCCGCGCGAACAACGCAGAAGGCGCAAACCGGGCGATGCGCAATCAGGAACCTAACACGAGCAAATCGCATAGCTGGACGTGCCGTAAACGTCTGTCCATGCACGAAAGGCTTCGTTTACCTGGCTATATGTGGAATCTTCGGATTCTTCTCAAGTTAACTGGCTAGTTCGTCACAATTCGATCTCAACCATCAGTTGCGTGCCTCTCCTGGTCCTTGACGACAACCGATGAGCGGCCGATCCAGCTCGGCGCTTCTGTGCCGAAAGAGCCTTTATGCAGTTCACTGCCCTTTAATGCTGTCGCAACGACAAGGCGTGGAGCGCCTTATCTGTGTACACACGCTCGGCATAAATGCAAATCATTCTTCTGTAAATAGGAGAAGGGTGAATTAGGGGGTGAATTTAGTCGCTGGTCATCGAAACCTGGAATCTCTGAAAGGATCCAGAGATAGGGGTCACATTAGTTTCGCTATTCGTAGCAGATTGAATTCCGGCCTGAGTTGACGGCGATAATGCTCCACTGTCTGACATGGCACTTCGAGATCTGGATGTGCGTGGGTCCCGAAAGGGGCATGCCGTAGGCTTCCTCGAAGATCTCGAGACCCCGCAAGTTCAGGTCGTTCTCACGTGGCTTGGCTTCGATGAAATGGCTTACTCTTCAAGCGCTTTCGATGCCTGGAGTCAAATGGTGACGGTCGTTGCGTAGCTGCTGGGGGTCGGTATCGGTCGCAGTGGTCGCAGATTGTGTCAATGGTGCTACATCCACGGCTGCCCGCAAGGTCCGACTACTCCGGTTGCTGTTACGCCCTGGGATCCGGAGCCCAGAAATTCTGTGACATTCGCGGCCGCTCCGCATAGCGTGTTGCATGCGACTCAGCCGGCAGTGGTGGACTCCTGCCTACCGACTTGTCGTCGTAGAACTTCGTGAGACGACCTTTGTCACAAGGGACGGGCTACAACGATTGATCGGGCCCGGTCAACGATGCAGGACCGGTCGTCGGTTGGTGTGCGGCGGTGAACCGCTCGACGACGGATACCACGACGATCGCGAGTGTCAGGATTCCAACGGTCCGGGCGAGTGACTTCAGGGTCTTCGGAAGTGCCTTCGTCATGCGAGGCAGATTACTGCGGACGGCACGCAATTTGTGGGCTAGGTTTCGACCCGAATCGGATCGGTTTGGACAGAGACCACTTTGTCCACGCAGCGTGACTATCCGTGATGCAAATCTTGTGGTGCCCCCGGCAGGATTCGAACCTGCGACCAAGAGATTAGAAGGCTCTTGCTCTATCCCCTGAGCTACGGAGGCGCGTGGAACATCATACTCGAGGGTTCGGGATGTGACGCGCACCGCCCAACTCCGACGCGTTGTCGTAGTCGGTTCGCGAAGGTCCTACCCTTGAGGTATGGCTACACCCGACCTCGCGCCGACAGATTCCCCACCGGAGTCCACTCCGCACAGCGGTGCACCCGCTTCTTCGACTGCCATATTCGTGGTCAGTGGACTCATCGCAGGGCTCACCGCAGCCGTTGTGGTGGGATTCTCCGCGTCGCAGGCATTGACTCTTCTGGGTATCCCGGATCCAGGGCCGATCACCACATACGGCCTGCCCGCGATGCGCGCATTGGGGGAAATCGCCGCGGTCATCGCGATCGGGTCACTGCTGCTGGCCGCGTTCTTCGTGCCACCGCAGAAGTCGGGCGTCCTCGACGTCGACGGCTATCGAGCAGTCCGAACCGCATCGCACGCCGCGATCGTGTGGGCAATCTGTTCGTTCATGATGGTGCCTCTGACGCTCTCAGACACGTCGGGTCAGCCGTTTGCCGAAGCCATCAAACCGGCAAACCTCTGGTCGGGACTCGATCAGGTCGAGATCGCCGGCGCCTGGCGCTGGACGGCAATCATCGCGGTTGTTCTCGCGATCCTGGCCCGGCTGACACTGCGCTGGTGGTGGACTCCGCTCCTGCTGCTGGTCGGTCTCCTCGGCCTCATGCCGCTCGCTCTCACCGGTCACTCGTCTTCGGGCGGATCGCATGACATCGCTACCAACAGCCTGATCCTGCACCTCGTGGCGGCTTCGCTCTGGGCCGGCGGCTTGTTCGCGCTACTGGCCCACGCCAGGCGCCGCGGAGATTACACCGACGTAGCAGCCCGACGCTTTTCGACGGTCGCATCCATCTGCTTCGTCGTCATGGGATTCAGTGGCGTGATCAATGCGATTGTCCGTCTGCCTCTCGACGACGTATTCACCACGACGTACGGACGACTGATCGTCGCCAAAACCGTTGCACTGATCATCCTCGGGTTCTTCGGTTGGGCTCAACGGAGTCGGGCGTTGCCGGCATTGGCCGAGAACCCGAAGAGCCGCTCTGCTCTGATTCGATTTGCCGGCGCTGAAGGCATTGTGATGGCCGCGACCATCGGTCTCGCGATCGGCCTCGGTCGTACTCCGCCGCCCCCGCCGCTCTCGATTCCCTCGATCCCTGAGGTCGAACTCGGCTACAACCTTCCGGACCCGCCGTCGTTCATGGCGTTCGTGACGGACTGGCGATTCGACCTAATGTTCGGCACCGCCGCCGTTGCTGCGGCGATTCTGTACGGCATCGGCCTGCGCAAGCTGGCCAAGCGTGGAGATTCCTGGCCCGTCGGCCGAACCATCGCCTGGATGAGCGGTTGCGCGGTGCTCCTGATCGCTACGTCGTCCGGTGTCGGCAAGTACGCGCCGGCAGTCTTCAGCGTTCACATGGGCGCGCATATGGCGCTGTCGATGTTGGGCCCAGTCCTGCTGGTTCTGGGTGCGCCGATCACTTTGGCTCTGCGGGCCCTCGATCCGGCAGGCAAGGACGGCGTGCCAGGCATTCGCGAGTGGATTCTGACCGCGCTGCACAGCCCGTTCTCGCGTTTCATCACCCACCCGATCGTGGCGGCAGTTCTCTTTGTCGGCGGTTTCTACGCGCTGTACCTCGGCGGAATCTACGGTGCGACGGTCGACTCGCACAGCGCTCACCTGCTGATGAACCTGCACTTCATCCTCAGTGGCTATCTCTTCTACTGGGTGGCGATCGGAATCGACCCGTCACCGCGTCAATTGCAGCCGGTGACCAAGCTGGCAATGGTCTTCGGCTCACTTCCGTTCCATGCTTTCTTCGGTGTGGCATTGATGAGCACCACGGCCGTAATGGGCGGTGCGTACTTCCGTTCGCTCGGCCTGGGCTGGAACAACGACCTGATCGGCGATCAGCAGTTGGGCGGCAGCATCGCCTGGGCGACCGGCGAGATCCCGCTCATGGTGGTCATGCTCGCGCTTCTGGTTCAGTGGTCGCGCAGTGACGGCAGGACGGCGCGCCGAACCGACCGTGCGGCTGAACGTGACCACGACGCCGACCTCGCCGCACACAACGCGATGTTCGCCGAATTGGCCAGGCGAGACCGCGAAGGGTGGAAACCCCGTGAGGCTGCTGACGCGGAGACTGCCGGCGAGGACACTGCCGACGGGGCGTCTAGCGAGAAGAAATCCGACGAATCCACCACTAGCACTTAGCTCCGACACTGCCCGGGCCATTCGGTCCGGGTAGTGCTGTTTTCCACAGCTGTCCCGCCTGTACACAGGTCGAAGTCGATCTCTCGCTCTACGCCTTTGCCGTTCCACAATCGAAGCTGCCGACGCAATGATCGGCCCCGTGGCAGTTGGCGGGTTCTGGAGTTCGAAGGGGGATCGGATATGTACGAAACGCATGCAACCGTTGTCGGAACCGTCATCACCAATCCGGTGAAGCGGCAGACCACCAATGGTGAAGAAGTGCTGAGCTTTCGGATGGCGAGCAACACACGTCGCAAAGACGCGGTGACGGGGGAGTGGACGGACGGAGCGACCCTGTATCTCACAGTCAGCTGCTGGCGACGGTTGGTCACCGGCGTCGGCGCATCGATCATGAAGGGTGATCCGGTCATGGTGGCGGGGGAGTTGCGCACCAACGAGTACACGACCAAGGAGGGTGTGCCTCGTTCCGATCTCGAGCTGCGGGCGACGGCAGTAGGCGCCGACCTTGCTCGTTGCATCTCGAAGATCGAGCGTCAGAGCAAGTCGACGTCAGCGGAGAACACGGAGAACACGGAGAACACGGAGGACGCAGTCGACACCGTCGCTGCGTGAGGACTCAGGCCGAGGGTGTCGGGCAGTCGCGGGGCCGAGAGCAATCGTGCCCCGCGTCCACTCGCTCGAGGAGTTCTGTGAGAGTGGCTCGCTCCGACTCGTCGAGGTCGTCGAACACATCCGAGGATTCGCGTCGTTGAGCTTTCGCGACGTCCGCAGCCAGGGCAGCGCCGGCGTCGGTCAACTCGAGCAGCACTGCTCGCCGATCGTTCGGGTCGGGAGTGCGGCGCACCCATCCGGCATCTTCGAGGGAATCCACGACGTCGGTCGCCGACCGCGGAACTATGCGCAATCGCTCGGCAAGAAAACCGAGTCGAACCGGTTCGCCCACTCGGGTCAGCACTCGCAGCGCTCGGCTTTGCGACGGCGAGAGGCTGAATGGTTCCAGCGCTGCCACTTGGCGTCGGCGGATGAGCCGTGCCACGGACATCACGACGTCGGTGAGTTCGCGCTCTCGGGAATGCATGGCGCCAGTCTAGCGTTGTTGGTGTCAACCTCATAGTGAGGTAACCTCATCAATATGAAACTAGGGTGAGAAAGCCTCCAGGAGGTAAACGTGAAACCAGATCACATGCGAAGCATCGAACGAACCGCTGTCGAGATCGCTCCGGCGGAATCCGTACCGGCAAAGCGCGTACTCGGACTGTTCGCGCCGTACCGAACTCAGATCGCCATCGTCACCGCGGTCATCACACTCAGCGCGATCGTCGCGTTGGGCAGTCCGCTGCTCCTACGCGAAATGCTCGACAAGGCGATCCCGGACAAGAACCTCGGACTCGTCAGTGTTCTGGCCATCGGCATGATCGCCATTGCCGTGATCACGAGCTGTCTCGGCGTGGCGCAAACCTGGATGTCCAACAGCATCGGCCAGAAACTGATGCACCAACTGCGCGTGCGGGTCTACTCGCACCTGCAGAATCAGTCCCTCGGATTCTTCGCTCGAACCCGAACCGGCGAAGTTCAGTCGCGCATTGCCAACGACATCGGCGGTATGCAGTCGGTGGTCACCAACACGGCAACGTCCATCGCGCAGAATGCTACGACAGTAGCGGCCACGATTGTTGCTCTGTTCCTTCTGGATTGGCGACTCGCCATCTTCTCGCTGGCGATCTTGCCGGTGTTCATCCGTATCGCACGCAAGATCGGTGACGAGCGTCGCAAGATCTCGGGCAAGCGGCAGAAGCTGCTCAGTGATTTGTCGGTCCAGGTTGAGGAATCTCTCTCCGTCAGCGGCATTCTCCTCGGCAAGACGACCGGCGCGAAGTCGGCTCTGACGGATCGATTCACCGAGCGTTCAGTGGAAGTCGCGGACGTCGAACTCCGGGCCATGATGGCCGGCAAGTGGCGCATGGCGACCATGTCGATCACCTTCGCGGCCATGCCCGCACTGGTCTACTGGTTTGCCGGTTTCACTCTCGATCACGGCAATACCATCACCGTCGGCACCCTCGTCGCATTCACCACACTGCAAACACAATTGTTCCGACCCACCATGATGCTGCTCAACACGGGTGTCGAGGTGCAGAGCTCGATGGCACTGTTCAGTCGCGTGTTCGAGTACCTGGATCTGCCGATCGACATCGCGGATCCGGAAGAGCCGAAGAGCTTCGATCGCACCAAGATGTCCGGCGAACTTCGGTTCGACCACGTCGACTTCTCGTATCCAGGAACCGACAGCAAGACTCTCGACAACATCGACCTCACGGTCCCAGCCGGCGGAACCTTGGCGCTGGTCGGCTCCACCGGTTCGGGCAAGACCACTCTCGGATACTTGGCCGCACGTCTGTACGACCCGACTGCGGGATCGGTGAGAATCGACGACGTCGATCTGCGGGACCTCGATCTGGCGACGGTCTCCGACCTGGTGGGCGTGGTGTCGCAGGAGACATACCTCTTCCACACGACGATTCGTGAGAACCTGCGGTTCGCGAAACCCGACGCCACCGACGCCGAGATCGAGCTGGCAGCGCGCATCGCTCAGATTCACGAGTTCATTTCCGGTCTCGACGACGGGTACGACACCATGGTCGGCGAGCGCGGCTACCGATTCTCCGGCGGTGAGAAACAGCGCATCGCGATCGCGCGCACAGTTCTGCGGAATCCGCCGATCCTCGTCCTCGACGAGGCGACGAGCGCCCTGGACAATCGCACCGAACGTGCGTTGCAGGACGCGCTCGACGAGCTGATGGTCGGACGCACCACTCTTGTTGTAGCGCACAGGCTTTCCACGGTTCGAGATGCGGACCTCATTGCGGTCCTCGACCGGGGCGTGGTTGTGGAAAAGGGCACTCACGACGAACTGGTGCAACAAGGCGGGCGGTACGCACAGCTGCTTGCGGCCTCGGGTAATGACGCAGTCGAACTCCCGTCGGAACTGCAGACCGTGTGAGTGCAAGAAATATCGGCCATTTCACTTCCGCAAATTTCTAGAACGTGTTCTACTTTAATGGTCGTGGGTCGACTATCAGTGGAGGCGGAAAAATCATGGGTCAGGTTCTGGACAACATCTCACAGTTCGCCGACGAGATCCGCGCCGACGGAGTCGAGGGCGACAAGCTGATGCGCTTGACGGACGGCAGCGCGAAGCGCCTGCGCGACTCCGGTGTCATCCGGATGTTGCAGCCGAAGGAGTTCGGAGGCCTCGAGGCGCATCCGCGTGAATTCGCCGAGACGGCAATGGCTATCGGCGCGATGGACGGTGCGACGGGTTGGGTCAGCGGCATCGTCGGTGTTCATCCGTGGGAGCTTGCGTTCTTCGACCGCAAGGCTCAGGAAGAGGTGTGGGGAACCGATCCCGATACGTGGATGGCGTCACCGTATGCGCCGATGGGTGTTGCGAGGCCGGTCGAGGGTGGCTACATCCTCAATGGTCGTTGGTCGTTCTCCTCGGGTACCGATCATTGTGACTGGATCATGATCGGCGCGATGGTCGGTGACGAATCCGGCAAGCCGTTGATGCCGCCGAAGCACCTGCACGTACTGCTGCCGCGCTCCGATTACGACATCGACCAGGACAGCTGGAATGTCGTGGGTCTGCGCGGAACCGGGTCGAAGGACCTGATCGTCAAGGACGCGTTCTTGCCCACCTACCGCACGATCGACGCCGGAAAGGTGTACGAAGGGACGGCGTGGAAGGAAGCGGGCCGTACGGAGACGCTGTACAAGTTCCCGTTCTCGTGCATTTTCCCGCTGGGAATCACCTCGTCGTTGATCGGTATCGCCGAGGGTGCGTTGGCGTGCAACATGGCGGCGCAGCGTGAGCGGGTGACGGTCAGTGGTGTTCCGATCAAGGAAGATCCGTACGTGCTGTTCGCGATCGGTGAGGCTGCGGCCGAGATCGCTGCTTCTCGGGCTGCGATCTTGGAGACGGTGGATCGTTTCTGGGACATGACCGAGAAGGGGCAGGAAGTTTCGTTCGAGCTTCGTGCGATCGGTCGGCGTACGCAGACTGCTGCGGCGTGGCGGGCGGTGCGGGCGGTGGATGAGATCTTTGCTCGTTCCGGTGGTGGGGCGTTGCAGTTGAGCACGCCGATGCAGCGGTTCTGGCGTGATGCGCATGCCGGTTTGGCGCATGCGATCCATGTACCCGGTTCGATTTTCCATTCGTCGACGCTCTCGCAGCTTGGCGGCGAACCAAAGGGCATCCACCGGGCAATGATCTGAGCCGTCCGCGGGGCACTCGGAAGTCGCCCAATCGCGGTTTTGATGGGGGTCGAGAAGCATGTCGACGAATCTGGTCGATGACCTCGGACTGTCCGCAGAACCCGCATCGGTGTGACAGCCAACGCGCAATGTGGGTTATAGGACAAACACCGATAGGCTGGCGGCCATGGCTGAGTTCATTTACACGATGAAGAAGGTGCGCAAGGCGCACGGTGACAAGGTCATCCTCGATGACGTCACGATGAGCTTTTACCCCGGCGCGAAGATCGGTGTCGTCGGACCGAACGGCGCTGGTAAATCCAGCATCCTCAAGATCATGGCCGGACTGGACCAGCCGGGTAACGGCGAGGCATTCCTGGCTCCGGGCGCGACCGTCGGCATCCTCATGCAGGAGCCGGAGCTCGACGAGACCAAGACCGTTCGCGAGAACGTCGAGGACGGCCTCGGTGAGACGATGGTCCAGCTCAAGCGGTACAACGAGATCGCCGAGCTGATGGCCACGGATTACTCCGACGAGCTCATGGAAGAGATGGGCGAACTGCAGGAGAAGCTCGATCACGCAGACGCGTGGGAGATCGACTCGCAGCTCGAGCAGGCTATGGATGCCCTGCGCTGCCCCCCGCCGGAAGAGATGGTCACCCACCTCTCCGGTGGTGAGAAGCGACGCGTTGCACTCTGCAAGCTGCTGCTGAGCAAGCCCGATCTCCTGCTCCTAGACGAGCCCACCAACCACCTCGACGCCGAATCTGTCCTGTGGCTCGAGCAGCACCTAGCTGCCTACCATGGCGCAATCCTCGCCGTGACCCACGATCGTTACTTCCTCGATCACGTCGCGCAGTGGATCTGTGAAGTCGACCGCGGACGTCTGTACGCGTACGAGGGCAACTACTCCGTCTATCTGGAGCAGAAGGCTGCACGCCTCGAAGTTGCCGGCAAGAAGGATCAGAAGCTGCAGAAGCGTCTCAAGGACGAACTCGCATGGGTTCGTTCCGGCGCCAAGGCCCGTCAGGCCAAGAACAAGGCTCGTCTCGATCGCTATGAAGAAATGGCGAACGAAGCCGAGAAGACCCGCAAGCTCGACTTCGACGAGATCCAGATCCCGGCACCGCCGCGTCTGGGTGACGTGGTCGTGGAGGTCTCGAACCTCGACAAGGGCTTCGACGGTCGCGTTCTGATCAAGGACCTCTCGTTCACGTTGCCGCGCAACGGAATTGTCGGCGTCATCGGCCCCAACGGTGTCGGTAAGACGACGCTGTTCAAGACCATCGTCGGTCTCGAGGAGCCTGATGCCGGTGAGGTCAAGATCGGTCAGACGGTCAAGCTGAGCTACGTCGACCAGAACCGTTCCGGCATCGACCCCAGGAAGACGGTCTGGGAGACCGTGTCCGACGGGCTCGATTTCATCGTCGTCGGCCAGACCGAGTTCCCGTCGCGCGCGTACATCAGCTCGTTCGGTTTCAAGGGCCACGATCAGCAGAAGCCAGCCGGCGTTCTCTCCGGTGGTGAGCGCAACCGCCTGAACCTAGCGATGACGCTCAAGCAGGGCGGCAACCTGATCCTGCTCGATGAGCCCACCAACGACCTCGACGTCGAAACCCTCGGCTCGCTGGAGAACGCTCTCGAAGAGTTCCCCGGCTGCGCCGTCGTGATCTCGCACGATCGCTGGTTCCTGGACCGCACCTGTACCCACATCCTCGCGTGGGAAGGTGGCTTCGGCGACAACGAGGCAGCTTGGTACTGGTACGAAGGCAACTTCGAGGGCTACGAGGCGAACAAGGTCGAGCGACTCGGCCCCGACGCCGCCCGCCCGCACCGCGTCACTCACCGCAAGCTCACCAGGGACTGATCCGTGTCCGACGTATACACAACGCAGATCCAGGTCCGGTGGGGCGATTCCGACCGGTTGGGTCACGTCAACAACACGCGATACGTCGAGTACATGCAGGAAGCTCGCATCCAGTTCCTGGAAGCGAAACTGGCGCCCCTCGGCGGCCGGCCGGGATACCTTGTGGTTCGAAAGATGACCATCGAGTTCCTCAAGCCGGTCACCGATCGGTCCGGTCCCTTGAACGTGGAGATCTTCACGACTCACGTCGGGACTTCCTCGTTCACGGTTCGGCACGTCATCCGTGACAACGCGGGTGTCGAGTGCGCCTTCGGCGACGCATTGATGGTCGGATTCGACACGGTGTCCGAAAAGTCCAGACCGCTGGCAGACAGCGAACGTGCGGTGCTCGAAGCATCGCTTGTTCAGATGACGACATCGTAGATTTCGTTTCTCAGTTCACCCTAGGTCCTGGTTGCCGCGGCTAGTCTCGAGTCAGAGATTGGTCGCGGCGATCAGAACCCACAAGGATGTGAGCCAGGAATGACAGACCGTGTACGGCAGCAGGGCACAGGCCTCGACGAAGCGACGTTGTTGACGCGTCTTCGCGAGGCCTTTTTCACGCACATCGACGAGGGTGACAGCGACGACGTCATCAACGGTCGATCGGATCGAGTCCTGCTCGCACATCTCGCGCTCGGGAGGCAGCGGACGCCAGGCACGGCCGTATGGCGTGTGTACCGCCCGTCAGGATCCGAAGGTCTCGGCGCTGCTGTCCAGATCGTCACCGACGACATGTCGTTGCTCGTCGAGTCCGTCACCGCGATGCTCAACCGACAAGGTGTGGGAATCAGTCAATTCGCCCACCCGATTCTGACGGTCGAACGCGACGACTCGGGCAATCTGATTTCCTTGGGCGACAGTGGTATCCAAGAATCCTGGATGCACGTCCAGTTGGACTTCGAAGTCGAGGATTCCGCGCTCGACGCGATCGAAGCCCACCTCGGCAAAGTGCTCGCGGACGTCCGCCAGGTCGTTGGTGACACCCCGGATATGAAGGCACTGCAACTGCGCGTTGCCGACGAGTTGGAGAGTGCTGCAGAAACTGCCTCCGGGAGGATCACCCCCGAAGAATTCTTCGATACCGCTCGACTGCTCCGGTGGATGGCGGACGGAAACTACGCCGTACTCGGATACCGGCGATTCGAGGGCACGAAGGACGGCTCACGCACGGTCACCGGCAGCGGACTCGGCGTGCTGCGTTCCGACGCGATCACCGAAGGCCCGATGAGCTTGCCTCCCGTCGCAGATCTCCCGGATCGACCACTTCTGGTCCTGACTCAGGGATCGTTCCCCGCCACGGTGCACCGCGCTGTCTACCCGTACTTCGTGGGTGTCTCGATCCTCGACGACAACGGAAACATCGTGGGGGAGCACAGATTCCTGGGAGTGTTCACCGTGGTCGCACTCCACGAGAACGTTCTCGCGATTCCCCTGATCGAGCGCCGCGTCCGCGAAGTCATCGCGCGTGCCGGCGTCGACCTGCATTCGTACTCCGGGCAGGCGATGCTCGAGGTCATCCAGTCCTTCCCGCGCACCGAGTTGTTCTCGAGCGATGCAGAGACCCTGTTCGAGACCGTGCACGCCGTGCACAGCATCGGACTCCGCCGCCAGGTGCGACTCTTCGTTCGTGAGGACACGTTCGGCCGCTTCGTATCCTGCCTGGTGTATCTGCCTCGCGACCGATATACGACGCGGGTGCGACTGGCGATGCAAAACCTGTTGTGGCGCGAATTCGGCCCAGGCACAGTCGATTACACCGCCCGCGTTACCGAGAACGATCTTGCACTGTTGCACGTGACGATCCGTCGCGACCCGGACAGTGAGCCGGTTCATCTGGATGTCTCCGAGGCCAACCGCGAGCGAGTTCAGGCCCTGCTGACCGAAGTCAGTCGTAGCTGGGACGACCGCATCAACGACCTTGTTCGCGACATTCCGGGTGTGGATCCGGAACTGGTGCAACGGTATTCGCGAGTACTTCCCGATGGATACAAGGAGGACTTCGAACCGTCACGCGCGTTGGCCGACATCGCCAGGCTCGAGGCGTTGGCGCCAGGCGCGATCGACGTACTGCTCTATCGCGCTGTGGACTCCGCGCCCGGCGCCTGGCGCTTCACGCTCTTCGTCGGCGGCGACGGTATCTCGTTGAGTCAGGTGCTACCGGTGCTGCAGTCACTCGGCGTCGAAGTTCTCGACGAGCGGCCCCACGTCGTGCAGCGCCTCGACGGCGTTCAGTGCTGGATCTACGATTTCGGGTTGTCGGTACCGGCGGATCTCCGAGCGTCGGTCGAGATCGACCTCGATGCGCAGGTGCCGCTCGAGACCAGTACTGTCCCGCTGACCGAGGTTCAGAAACGATTCACAGCCGCGTTCGGCGCAGTCTGGTTCGGCCGTGCAGAGGCGGACCGATTCAACGAGCTGGTGCTGCGCGCCGGTATGTCATGGCGTCAAGCCGTGGTGCTGCGTGCATACGCAAAGTATCTGCGGCAGGCTACATTTCCGTACAGCCAGTTCCACATCGAAGGAATCGCGCTCACACATCCGCAGACCGCGTTTGCATTGGTGCAGTTGTTCGAGGCGATGTTCGACCCCGAGAAGCAGGACGACGTCCGCGTCGCGGAATTGGACGAGCAGTTGCGTGCATCCATCGACGAGGTACTCAGCTTGGATGCCGATCGCATTCTGCGTGGAATGTTCTCCTTGGTGAAGGCGACCTTGCGTACCAATTTCTACGTCGTCGACGCCGACGGCCGCTCTCGCGACTACCTGTCGGTCAAGCTCGATCCCTCGCGGATCAGCGAGTTGCCCAAGCCGCGGCCGGCTTTCGAGATCTACGTGTACTCACCCGAGGTTGAAGGCGTCCACCTACGATTCGGCGCAGTCGCGCGCGGCGGACTCCGCTGGTCCGACCGGCGCGAGGATTTCCGCACCGAGGTGCTCGGCTTGGTGAAGGCTCAGGCCGTCAAGAACGCGGTGATCGTCCCGGTCGGCGCCAAGGGCGGCTTCGTCGTGAAGAATCCGCCTCTGCCGACGGGTGATCCAGCCGCTGATCGAACGGCGACGCTGGAAACCGGCAAGGCCTGCTACACCACGTTCATCTCCGGATTGCTCGACATCACCGACAATGTGCACGCAGACACCGGCGAAGTTGTGACGCCGGATCGCGTGGTGCGCAAGGACGATCAGGATCGCTATCTGGTGGTCGCCGCAGACAAGGGCACGGCGACGTTCTCCGATCTCGCGAATTCGGTTGCCGCCAAGTACGACTTCTGGCTCGGAGACGCGTTTGCCTCCGGCGGCTCCGTGGGATACGACCACAAGGGCATGGGTATCACCGCTCGCGGCGCCTGGGAAAGCGTCAAGCGGCACTTCCGCGAACTCGGTGTCGACACGCAGACCGAGGATTTCACGACGGTAGGCGTCGGCGATATGAGCGGTGACGTGTTCGGCAACGGAATGCTCCTCAGTCGGCACATCCGACTGGTGGGCGCGTTCGACCATCGACATATTTTCCTCGACCCGAACCCGGACGCAGCGAGTTCGTTCGTGGAACGTCAACGGCTCTTCGAGTTGCCTCGGTCGTCGTGGGCCGACTATGACACCAGCCTGATCAGTGAAGGCGGCGGAGTCTGGGATCGCACGGTCAAGTCGGTTCCGATCGCCGAAAGCGTCCGGATTGCACTGGGTCTCGCCGAGGGTGTCACGAAGCTGTCGCCGCCGGAGTTGATGCAGGCGATTCTGTCGGCGCCGGTGGATCTGCTGTGGAACGGCGGAATCGGTACATACGTGAAGGCTTCGACCGAGACTAACGCGCAGGTCGGAGACAAGAGCAACGACGCGGTGCGAGTCGACGGTCAAGACCTACGAGTCAAGGTGATCGGTGAGGGCGGCAACCTCGGCGTGACTGCTCTGGGACGAATCGAGTTCAGCGCCAACGGTGGTCACATCAACACCGACGCCATCGACAACTCGGCAGGCGTCGACTGCTCCGATCACGAAGTGAACATCAAGATTCTTCTCGATTCGCTCGTGCGCTCACAGTTGCTGCCGACGCAGGAACGGAATCCGTTGCTGGCGTCGATGACCGACGACGTGGCTGCGCTGGTGTTGGCGGACAACATCGCCCAGAATGCGCTGCTCGGAATCTCCCGCGTGACCGCGTCGCAGATGCTCGGTGTTCACCGCCGTCAGTTGACGGATCTGACCAAGGCACGTGGCCTGGACCGCAAGCTGGAGGCGTTGCCGACCGACAAGGAGATCGAGCGTCGACTCGAGTCCGGTGTGGGTCTGACATCGCCGGAATTGGCGACGTTGACGGCGCACGTCAAGCTTTCACTCAAGGACGATCTGCTCGCAACCGAGTTGCCGGACAACGATTTCTTCGCCCAGCAGATCCCGCAGTACTTCCCGACCGCTGTTCGTGATCGGTTCGAAACGGAGATCAAAGCACACCCATTGCGGCGGCAGATCGTCGCGACGATGCTCGTCAACGAAGTGATCGACAACGGCGGAATCACCTACGCCTACCGCTTGGCCGAGGAGACCGGAGCGAGCAGTACGGACTCGATCCGTGCCTACGCCGCTGTGCGAGAGGTCTTTGCGCTGGACGAGGTGTGGTCGCGAATCCGCTCGGCCGGCGTCAGTGCAGAGATCGAAAACGAACTGATCGTGGAGTCCTGCCGCTTGCTCGACCGCGCGTCACGGTGGTTCCTGGCCAATCGGCCCCAGCCGATCGCCGTCGGCGCCGAGGTAGCGCGCTACTCGGCGGCGTATCGGGCGACAGCACCTCTGGTTCCCGGACTGCTTGCCGGCCATCAGCTCGACGATCTGCTGGTGCGGGCTCAATCCGTGATCGACCGCGGGGCTCCGGAAGCGTTGGCGCTGGACGTGTTCCGGCTGCTCGACGTCTACTGCCTACTGGACATCGCGGATATCGCCGACATCGCAGATCACGACATCACCGAAGTTGCGGAGCTGTACTACGCCTTGGATGCGCATCTGGGAATCGACTGGTTGCTGAGCGCCGTTTCGGGACTCGAGCGCGGCGATCGCTGGCACTCGCTCGCGCGGCTCGCGTTGCGAGACGACCTCTACAGTTCGCTTCGGCAGCTGACGATGGAGGTTCTGGCCGGCGGAGAGCCGGGGGAGTCACCGCAGGAAAAGATCGACGAATGGGAATCGACCAACGCCTCGCGGCTGAGCCGGGCGAGGGCAGCTCTCGTCGAGATCTTCGAGTCTGGGACGCTTGACCTCGCGACGCTCTCGGTGGCGGCGCGTCAGGTTCGTAGCATGGTGCGCAGCATGGGCACCCGATCGGAGGTAGGACGTTGAGCGAAGGATTCCACGCCGAAGTTGTGGTTCGGTGGTCGGACATGGATGCCTTCCAGCACATCAACCACGCACGGATGGTGACGTTGCTCGAAGAGGCGCGGATTCCTTGGTTGTTCGAAGACTCGCGTCCGACGGTCACTTTGCGTGACGGGGCTGTGATTGCCGATCTGCATGTGCGGTACCGCGGGCAACTGCGGCATGACGATTCACCTCTCGATGTCTTCATGTGGGTGGAAAAGGTTCGCGCGGTGGACTTCACGATCGCGTACGAGGTTCGCCCGCGCGGCGCCGATCTCAGTGTCCCGCCGTCCATCGTGGCATCGACTCAGATCGCGGCCTTCGATATCGACACTCAACGTCTGCGTCGCCTCAGCGGGCCCGAGCGCGAGTACCTGGAGAGCTGGCAACGTGCATGAACGTGTACTGACCGTGCCCGAGGAGGCCGAGCGCAAGAACTTGGCCGGCTTCATCGGTCACGCCTTGCGTTTGGACGAGTCCGCGGTCATCCGAATGCGTCGACGCGGCGATGCGCACCTGAGCGTCTGGGCATCAACGGGTTTCGACGCTCTCGCTACGCGAACCGTGGCGGGCACCATCAACCCTGACGACACCTCGGCAGCCGGCGATCAGTTGCTTTCTGCGGTGGAGCAGGCAGCGGGTGAGCTGATCGATCCGGGGTTCGCCATGGATTCGGCGTGGCGTGGGGCGTTGCCGCCGATGGACGGCTTCGAGCACCTGGACGACGTACCCGCCCGGGTGCTGATCGAACTGGCGCAGCGGGGCAACGCCTTGGCCCTGGAGCATGGAAGTAGTCACGGTCCGCCGGCGTCGTTGCTCGATCAGGATGTGCTCGAGGTCAGTGGTCCGTCCGGCACGGTCGGGATCTCGATGCGGGTTATTTTTGCCTTGACCGCAATGGGATTCGTTCCTCACACCGGATCCGAAGCGATGACTGCCGACATCGATCTAGAGCAGATCGACGCGTCGGAACTGGTTCGGGTGCGGGCGAGCAAATCCTGGGTGCGGCTCGATGCACGGTTCGGTTCGATCTACCGTCACCGCGGTGGTTCGATACCGCTGATGGTCGCACGATAGGAGTTCAGGTGGCGGGTGCGGTGTTCCCTCAGATCAGCCACGCCGCAGCGTTGACGGGCAGCTGACCGTCGACGAGTGGTGCGCTGCTCAACAGCAGCTGCCCGCTCGGCAGTGCGATCGGCACCTCCGTGGTGTTGAGAGCACAGATCAGACCACCGCGTCGACGGAAAGCGAGGCAGCCGGGGGGACTGCCGTACCAATCGATGTCGGTGCCGGAGAACTCCGGCCTGGCGCTACGAAGTTCGAGGGCGGCGCGATACAGCGAGAGCATCGAGTCGACGTCCTCGATCTGAGCCTCCACGGTGAGCGTCGACCACTCGGCCGGCATCGGCAGCCAGGTACTCGCACCGGTAGTGAATCCGAAAGGCGGCTCGGTTCCTTCCCAGGGAAGGGGCACTCGACAGCCGTCGCGTCCTCGCTCGGCATGTCCGGATCGTTCCCAGACCGGGTCCTGTAGTGCGTCGTCGGGCAGGTCGACGTTCGGCAGGCCGAGTTCGGCTCCGTTGTAGATGAAGCTCGCGCCCGGAAGCGCCAACTCGACGAGGATCATCGCCCGTGCGCGTTGCGTTCCGATCTCGCCCCCGCCGTAGCGCGTGACTTCACGTTCGACGTCGTGATTCGACAGTGTCCACGTGGGCACACCCCCGACCTCGGCGACGGCCGCGAGGGAGTTCTCCACGGCCTCTCGGACGGACTCGGCGGAGAATTCGGTTTCTGCAAGCCGGAAGTTGAATCCGAGATGCAGTTCGTCTGGCCGGATGTATTCGCCGAACTTCTGGTTGTCCTTCACCCAGATCTCTCCGACGGTCATGGCCTCCGGGAACTCGTCCATGACCTTGCGGATCCCGCGGTGGATTTCGTGAACGGCCGGGTTGTTGAATCGCGGGTCGTCGTCGGAATTGCGCATGAGCTCGTTGAGCTCCCAGTCGTGGTCCGGCAAACCGTCGGGCTTGGCCATTCCGTGGGCCACGTCGATGCGGAATCCGTCGATTCCGCGCTCGAGCCAGAAGCGCAGAGTCTTGGCGAGGTCGTCGAAGACCTCCGGGTTGTCCCAGTTCAGGTCGGGCTGTTCCTTGGCGAAGATGTGCAGGTACCACTGGCCGGGTGTTCCGTCGGCTTCGGTGACGCGGGTCCACGCCGGGCCGCCGAAGATGCTCGGCCAGTTGTTCGGCGGTTCGTTGCCATTCTCACCTTTGCCGTCTCGGAAGATGTACCGGGATCGCTCTGCCGAACCGGGCGCCGACGCCAGGGCTGCCTTGAACCACTCGTGCTGATCACTCGTGTGGTTCGGGACCAGGTCCATCGTGACCTTGATTCCGCGTTCGTGGGCTGACGTGATCAGCGAATCCATCGTCGCAAGAGCACCGAACAGGGGATCGATGTCGCGAGGATCCGAGACGTCGTAGCCGTGGTCTGCCATCGGTGACCTCATCACCGGGCTCAACCAGATTGCGTCGATGCCGAGCAGTTCGAGGTAGCCGAGTTTCTCCTCGACTCCGCCGAGGTCGCCGATACCGTCGCTGCCCGAATCGGCAAAGGAACGCGGATAGATCTGATAGAAGACCGCCTCGTTCCACCACGGGGCTTCGGGCCGGCTTACAGAGGACGAATCCGCGGGGGTGCTCACAGCAGTTCATAGTGCCAAACGTCTGGCACTCTCACGACTTGGACACGGCCAAAGCGTGACTCTTTACCTAGCCTTGGTGTACTTTGCATTCACGAGGTGACACCATGTGGCAACTTTGGTGTTACTGCCGGGGGAGAAGTATCGGGAATTCTACCAAGGGGGCTTGGCCTTGACTTTGTCGGCAATCGAAGCGGTCAGTTTGGATCATGTACTGCTCGACGATGATCCGATCAACCGCGACTGGATAATCTTCGGCACACCGGTTGCGCGCTCGGCGCAATGGTCGGCGAGTAAAGACGGGACCACGACTACACACGTCTGGGATTGCACGAAGGGGCGCTTCCGCTGGTACTTCCACGCGGACGAAATCGTGCACATCATCGAAGGGTCGGTCACCGTTCAGGCCGACGGAATCGCCAAGCGAACCCTGGGCGTCGGCGATGCCGCACTCTTCCGTGCGGGCAGCTGGTCGGAGTGGGAGGTCGAAGAGTACGTGCGCAAGCATGCAATCCTGAGCTCGCCCCTGCATCCCACGGTGTCGTTCGGGGTACGCGCAGCCCGCCGGGTCGCGCGCGTGTTCAGGCCGAAGGCGAAGTAAACGGTCAGATGGCGGAGTTCACCATGGACGCAGCTGCCATCTCCATGTAGTCGATCAACTGCTTGCGGTGCACCGGGCTCAGAGTCTTATCGTCGATGGACGCGATGGCGACGTGCATGCACCGAAGCCACGCATCGCGCTCGATCGGGCCGATCACGAACGGATTGTGGCGCATCCGCAGACGCGGGTGCCCACGCTCTTCCGAGTACGTGTGCGGCCCGCCCCAGTACTGCTCGAGGAACATCCGCATCCGCCGCTCGGCCGGGCCGAGATCGGCCTCGGGGTAGAGCGGGCGCACAACCTCGTCCTTCGCGACTTCTTCGTAGAATCGCGCGGTGAGCTTGTGAAACGTCTCGGCTCCGCCGACGGCGTCGTAGAAGGTCTGCTGCACGTCGTGCTGTACGTCATTCATGGCAACTTCCATTGTGCCTGACGGCCGTAGTGGTCGGTTTCCGGGTCGACGACGGTGGTATCGGGTCGGACTGCGTACCCATTCACCGGAAATTCACCGGCCGTCCTGGCAATTTTGTTCGAAATGGGAGTGCGTAACGCGATCATCCGTGGTCAACTTGGGGGCAGTCTCCCGGAGGTCGTATGAAGAACCGACATGCTGCACGCAATCACCGACAACTCCAGCCCACTAGCGCGCGGAACGACCACGCGTTAGGGGCTGTTCTGGAAGTTGTTCCTGACGGGTTCGCGCACACTGCCGACCCACTCTTTTCCGAAGAACGTTCTCACCTCGAGATGTTCCCTCCCGATCGCGTCGTGCCCGAGTGGGTGAAACGTCGGGTGCTACTGCTCAACGTCACGTACGAACCGCTGACCGCCCTTCCTGCCCGGCGCGCGGTCGTACTGATGGCCTGCGGCAAGGCCGATACCGTCCACGAGGACGAACAAGGCCCGGTAGTCCATTCTGCGGACTGGTCGGTGCAGGTTCCCTCGGTCATTCGATTGCGCACCTACGTGCGCGTTCCGTATCGCGCCCGTATCCCCATGACTCGTGCCGCACTGATGCATCGTGACCACTTCCGATGTGCGTACTGCGGAGCCAAAGCCGAAACCATCGACCACGTCGTTCCTCGCAGCAGAGGTGGCGGGCATTCGTGGGAGAACTGCGTCGCGTGCTGTGCCCCCTGCAATCACCGCAAGGCCGACAAGATGCTCAGCGAACTCGGATGGACGCTCCGTGCGGAACTGGTTCCGCCGTCCGGCCCGCACTGGCGTCTACTCGCGGCGACCAAGGAATTGCATCCGGCGTGGATGCCTTATCTCGGCGTGGGCGCAGCCTGAGGCGCGTTCTGTCTTCACCGAAACGAAATTGCCCGAGAATTTGTGGCCCTGACGCTTTCCTTCCTGGCGTTCTGGGCTACGTTATCTGGTGTGAGCATTCTCGAGGTAGTACTGATATACGTTGGGATTCCGGCCTTGATCACCGCGTTCTTCGCGGCTGCGTCCTTCCTCGGGAAGAAGACGCCGGGACCGGTTCCGCCGGCGTTCCATCTCGGTGAGTCGTGGGATCACGCTCCCGTGCTGTGGAGTGCTGTCGACGAGGTCACCGTTCGCGGTGGCCATCACGGCAGTGCACACGCAATCGAAGCCGGTTCGGCTGATCTGATCGGAGGGTCCGCAAGTGGCAAGTGGTGATCATTCGACCGCGCTCGCAGTAGCGCCCGAGGACCTGCCCGTCGGCAGCGTCGTCACGTCCAGTGGACGCGTATCCGGTGTGCATCGCATCGGCGAGCCGTTCACCGACGATCTTCCGTTCGAGACCATGGATCTGGTCGCGCTCGACGTCGCGATGACCGAAGCGACGCGGGCCACCAAGGTGCGATTCAACGCGTACATCGGTGATCTCGGTTCCGATCCGGCAGCGGGTGCCGACGCACTGTTCCCGACCACGCCCGAAGCCGAGCGTTCCGTGCTGATCGCCGTCTCGCCCAACCAGCGCACCGTCGAGGTACGCAGCGGGCGGGCAATCGCCGATCGGGTCACTGATCGCGTTACCCAGCTCGGAGCAACGGCAGCTGTTGCATCGTTCAGCGAAGGCAATCTGATCGACGGACTGATCAGCGCAATCCGCGTTATGGCAGCCGCAATTTCAGCGCCCTGACTTGCAAGACACAGGCCGGTGCCCGCGTCGATTCGTGAGAATCGACGCGGGCACCGGCCTTTCGCATGTCAGCTCGCGTCGAACTTTCGTGCTGCGAGTGAACGAACCACACCGGCCTGGCCTTCGACGACCAGACGGCGCAACGCGGGAGGGATGTCGCCTTCGAGGAATCGGTCTGCGGCCGCGACGGATTCTGCAGAGATCGACCACGACGGGTACAGCCCGATGACAACCGTCTGTGCCACTTCGCTCGAGCGTCGTTCCCACACTGCCGCGATGTCGGCAAAGTAGCGGGAGACGAAGGGTTCGAGCAATTCGTCCTGGCCTTCGCGAGCGAACCCGCCGATGATCGATCGCGCGGTGATGTTGGGCAGCGAGTCGTCGCCGACGACCTTCGCCCAGACCTCTTCCTTGACAGCGGCCTGCGGACGTCCGGCCGCGGCCGCGGCGGCTTGACGAGCGCCCGCAGCGGTCGGGTCATGCTGGGCTTCGGCGTCGATGAACGGAGTTGCAGTTCCTTCGGCGTCGATCTCACCGGCAGCTGCGAGTGCCCCGACGATGCGCCAGCGCAGGTCCGTGTCGACGATCAGGCCGTCGAGCCCAACTGTGGAGGGATCGGCGTCGAGCAATTCGCGCAGTACCTCGGTGTGCCACGGGGAGAGTGCTGCACCGGTGAGTGCGTTGACGAATGCCAGCTGGTGGTCGGACCCGGCCTCTGCCTCACGTGCGAGTTCGAGCAACCGATTGGCGAAGCTCGCCGCGCCTTCGGCCTCGGCCCAGGCCGGATCTGCGTAGGAGCCGATGGCGGTTTGGGCTTGGAGCAAGAGACGTTGCACCACACCGACTTCGGTCTCCGAACTGATACCGCGCTCGACCAGTGCGACGAAGTCGCGTGCCTTCAGTTCGGCCTGACGGGTCATTTCCCACGCCGCCGACCAGACCAGGGTGCGGGGGAGTGAGTCGGTGATGTCGCCGACCCGCTCGATCGCCGTCGCCAACGATTCGGGATCGAGTCGCACGGAGCCGTAGGTGAGATCGTCGTCGTTGACCAACACGAGTGCACCGCGGGCGACGCCGACAAGTTCGGGGACATCCGTGCTTTCCACAGCATCGAGGTCGAGTTCGACGCGATGGCTTCGCACCAACTTGCCGTCGACGTCGTCGTAGATGCCGATGGCGATCCGGTGGATTCGCCGCTCGCCGGCGCCTGGTGCAGCACCGTCCTGCAGGACGGCGAAGCGGGTGAACTTTCCGTCTGCGTCGACGTCGAAGTCGGGGCGCAGGATGTTCAAACCGGTGGTCTTGAGCCACTGCCGGCCCCAGTCGGAAAGGTCACGACCCGAAGACTTTTCGAGTGAACCCAGCAGATCGTCGAAGGTTGCGTTTCCGAATGCGTGCTCACGGAAGTACTCACGCAGTCCGGCGAGGAACGGCTCGAGTCCGACGTAGGCGACCAACTGCTTGAGGACGCTGGCGCCCTTGGCGTAGGTGATGCCGTCGAAGTTGACCTCGACTGCGGCCAGGTCCGGAATGTCCGCGGCAATCGGGTGCGTCGACGGCAACTGATCCTGGCGGTATGCCCACGACTTCTCGACGTTGGCGAACGTCGTCCAGGCATTCGTGTACTCCGTGGCCTCGGTCTGGCACAGGACCGAAGCGAAGGTCGCGAACGACTCGTTGAGCCACAGGTCGTCCCACCACGCCATCGTGACGAGGTCGCCGAACCACATGTGCGCCATTTCGTGCAGCACCGTCTCGGCACGACGCTCGTACGAGTAGCGGGTCACTTTGGAGCGGAAGACGTAGTCCTCGAGGAAGGTCACGGCGCCGGCATTCTCCATCGCGCCCGCATTGAATTCGGGGACGAAGAGCTGGTCGTACTTGCCGAAGGCATAGGGAACACCGAAGTTGCGGTGGTAGAAGTCGAATCCCTGTTTGGTCTCGGTGAAGAGCCGCTCCTCGTCCATGAACTCGGCCAGCGAAGCGCGGCAGAAGATTCCGAGGGGGATGTCGCCGTGCTCGTCGGAGTAGATGTCGGTCCACTGCGCGTAGGGACCGGCGATGAGCGCCACCAGGTACGTGCTCATCTTCGGGGTGGTCCGGAAGACGTGCTGGCCGGGATCAGCGGCGAGGGTCTCGACGACCGCGGAGTTGGAGATGACCTTCCACGACGTGGGGGCGGTGACGCGGACGTCGAACGTGGCCTTCAGATCGGGCTGATCGAAGCACGCGAACATGCGCTTGGCGTCAGCCGTCTCGAATTGTGAATAGAGGTAGACGGCGTCATCGGTCGGGTCGACGAATCGGTGCAGTCCTTCGCCGGTGTGGGAGTAGATGCAATCGGCCTCGATGACCAACTCGTTGTCGGCAGCGAGGTCGGGCAGGCTGATGCCTGTCGACTCGTCGTAACCGGTGACGTCGAGTGCCGTTCCGTTGAGGACTGCGGAATGGACTCGGGCAGCGACGATGTCGATGAAGCTGCTTGCCCCGGCCGTAGCCGTGAACGTGACAGTGGTCTTCGAAGAGAACGTCTCCTCGCCGGGTGCGTCGTTGCCGTCGGTGAGATCGAGTTCGATCAGGTAGTTCTCGACGCTCAGGATTGCTGACCGTTGCGCTGCGGTTTCGCGTGTCAGGTTCGGTGCGACCACAAAGATCTCCTCGTTGATGGTGCGGATCTATTACGTCCATCCCATCACGAAGAGAACGGCTTTACTCAAGCGGACGCTTCTGCCAGCGGAATCTGTGGATCGGCCAACCGATCCGGATCGACGGGGCGCGAAGATGCGACCAGTTCCTTGATGGCGTCACCGGCATCCCAGATGTTCACGTTCATGCCGGCGAGTACCTTGTTCGCGGAATCGAGCCAGAACGCCAGGAACTCGCGCTTGTCGACGTCACCGCGAGTGACCACACGGGAATAAGCGCCATGCGGTGCGTGGCCCACGTATTCCATACCGAGGTCGTACTGATCGGTGAAGAAATACGGCATGCGCACGTACTCGGCGGGCCGCCCCAACATGGTGTCTGCAGCCGTCTCGGGTTGGTTGAGCGCGTTTGCCCAGTGCTCCACCCGAATTCGTGCATTCAGAATCGGATGCTGTGCGGCCGCGATGTCTCCTACCGCGACGACGTCGCCGTCGCTGCTCTGCAGACCGGCGTCGACGAGAACTCCGTTGTCGACGTCGATACCCGCCTCCGACGCCAACTCGGTGTTGGGCAATGCGCCGACAGCGATCAACACGGCGTCGGCGGGAATCACGGTTCCATCGCTCAAGGTGACACCCGAGGCTTGATCGCCGTCGACGGAGATTGCGCTGACGTCCGTGCCGGTGCGCAAGTCGACGCCGTTCTGGCGGTGCAGTGCGGCGAAGACCTCACCCATTTCCGGGCCGAGCGTCGATTCGAGCGGGAGGTCGGCATGTTCGAGCACGGTGACGTCGACGTCGAAACCGCGAGCCGACGCGGCAATTTCGAGACCGATCCAGCCGGCACCGATCACGACGAGTTTCTTGTCGGCGGCCAGGGTGCGCAGCAGCGCAGCGGCTTGATCGACTGTTCGCACGTAGTGAACGCCTTCGGCGTCGGCCCCCGGGATGTCGAGGCGCCGCGAACGTGAACCGGTGGCCAGGGCGAGCTTGTCGTAGCCGATCGTGGAACCGTCCGGAAGTGAGACGGTGTGCGCAGCGGTGTCAATCGCCGTTGCCGTGGTTCCCGGTCGAAGATCGACGCGATGGTCGCGGAACCACTCGCCGTCGTGGACGGTGAATTCGGGGAGTGTTTTCTTTCCCGCGAAGAACTCTTTCGACAGCGGCGGACGCTCGTACGGAAGGTGGTCTTCTTCGCTCAAGACGGTGATTTCACCGTCGAAATCTCTGTCACGCAGGGCTTCTGCCATCTTTGCGCCCGCGAGCCCGCCGCCGACGATCACGAATCTCCGGTTGGTGCTCATTACCGAACCACTCCTTCGCACTCGTTTCTTTTCGACACTACTGCGATCGGAAGGTGGTTCGGGGGAAAGCGCGGGAAGGATTGCGGGTTCATGATTGTTGGCAGGACGGGAGATATGTCCCCGAACTGATATGACCTGACCGACATGAACTGATAGGGAGTTTCTTCGTGAGCGCAACCTCGAGCAAGACCACGGACACTGCTGACTTCTGGTTCGACCCGCTCTGCCCGTGGTGCTGGATCACCTCGCGCTGGATTCTCGAGGCCCAGCAGGTACGCGACATCGAGGCCAAGTTCCACGTGATGAGCCTTGCGGTTCTCAACGAGGGCCGCGACCTGCCAGACGAGTACCGCGAGATGATGACCAAGGCCTGGGGACCGGTCCGCGTCGCTATCGCTGCAGCGCAGCTGAAGGGTGACGATATCCTCCTGCCGCTGTACACGGCGATGGGCACGAAGATTCATAACGAGGGAAACAAGGACTTCGCCGACGTCATCAAGTCGTCGCTCGCCGAGGTCGGACTGCCGCCCGAACTGGGCGAGGCTGCCGACACCGACAAGTACGACGAGGCACTGCGCGAGAGCCACCACAAGGGCATGGACGCCGTTGGACCCGACGTCGGAACCCCGACGATCCATGTCAACGGCGTGGCGTTCTTCGGTCCCGTGCTGTCACGTATCCCGCGCGGCGAGGATGCAGGCAAGGTGTGGGACGGCGCCGTCGCGCTGGCCGGCTACCCGCACTTCTTCGAGCTCAAGCGGACCCGCAACGAGGATCCTCAGTTCGACTGAGCGGTAGTGAGCGCCGGATTTCGGTAGAGCTGACCGGGCCGGAAGAACAGATGTCCTGAGTGCGTGCGGTTGCGAAGCGCGGCCGCACGCCAGGTCAGCACCGGATGCGACGACAAGATGTTGACGAACCACGGGAAGAAACCGGATTCGAGTGTCGCGCGATCGGCGAGTTCGTCGAACCCGACCAGACCCACGAGATACTTTCCGGCGCCGAGGACACCCATCGCGCCCGGTGCGCCCTGTGGGCGCATGTGAAAACCGAAGTTGTCTGCCGTGTACTCCATGGAACGCGACAGCGAAGATCCGATCACCGGAATGTAGTTCGACGCGAACTGTCCCCACTGGCGCCAGTACGACGCATGCCCAGCAGCGATGTGGCCGACCTCGTGGCCGATGATGAATGCGAGCGCATCGGGCTCGCGTGCCTGCCCACCGACTTCGAACAGGTCGCTGTAGACGACGACAAAACGGCGAAATCCGTGCCCTGACGCAAACGCGTTGATCCGCCCGTTCCCCAGCACGACGTAGGCATCCGGCGGAGTTTTCATGCCGAACCGTGCGGCAGCCTCGGCAACCAGCTGATACCCCTCCGGAAATTGTGAAGGCGTCATCTTGATTCCGTTGACCTGCTGCGATCCGTACAGCTGACCTCGCGCGAGGAACAGCAAGATCGGAGCCGCGAGCACCACGAGGATCCACGTCGACAGATCACCCGCAGCGATCAGAACGATCGCCACCACATAAGTGACGACCGTCGTCAGAACCGCGAGCACGAGTAGCGGGATTTCCCACGGGTGGCGAACCGCGTCACTGCCCGGTGACACGCGAATGGCGGGTGCAGCGGCCTGAACGTTGGCGGGGTACATGGGCACCACGATAGGTGCGCTCGCACGGCGATGCGCGCTCCTGAAAGTGTGACGTCGACCCGGGTGCGCCCGGCTGGTCGGGCCTGAGAGAATTGTTGCCATGCGCGTATACCTGGGTGCCGACCATGCCGGATTCGAACGTAAGAACGAGATCATCGAACACCTGAAAGCGAACGGCCACGAGGCCATCGACTGTGGTGCTCACGAGTACGACGCCGTGGACGACTACCCGGCCTTCTGCATCGAAGCCGCAAAGCGTGTCGTCGCCGACGAGGGCAGCCTGGGAATCGTCCTCGGTGGCAGTGGCAACGGCGAGCAGATCGCAGCGAACAAGGTTCCCGGCGCACGGTGCGCCCTCGCCTGGAGCGTCGAAACGGCGAAGCTGGCCCGCGAGCACAACAACGCTCAGCTGATCGGCATCGGCGGACGTATGCATTCCCTCGAGGAGTCGCTTGCCATCGTCGACGCTTTCCTCGCCACCGCATGGTCGGGTGAAGAGCGCCACCAGCGTCGTATCGACATCTTGTCCGAGTACGAGAAGACCGGCGTCGCACCGGCTCTGCCGCAAGCCTGATCCGAAAGTTGTTCCGTGCCTGAAGGTCATACCCTGCACCGGCTGGCACGGTTGCATGCCCGCAAGTTCGTCGGTTCACCGGTCCGCGTGCTCAGTCCGCAAGGCAGATTCGCCGAGGACGCGCGCCTGGTGGACGGACACGTACTCACGTCCTCGGATGCCTGGGGAAAGCACCTCTGGCACACGTACGACAATGGATTGACAGTTCACGTACACCTCGGTTTGTACGGAAAGTTCACCGACGCCACCCTGCCGATGGAAGAACCGGTAGGCCAGGTCCGGATGCGAATGGTCGGTGCCGATTTCGGCACCGACCTTCGTGGTCCCACCGCCTGCGAAGTCCTGCTACCGCCTCAGGTCGCCGCGATAGAAGCCCGGCTCGGGCCGGACCCACTGCGCCGCGACGCGGATCCGCAGAAGGCTTGGATGCGAATCTCCAAGTCCAAGACGGCAATCGGCGCCCTGCTGATGGACCAGGCGGTCCTGGCGGGTGTCGGCAACGTTTATCGCGCCGAACTTCTCTTTCGTCACGGAATCAACCCTGAACGACCGGGGAATCTCGTCTCCCACGGCGAGTGGACCGCCATGTGGGCAGACCTTGTCGAATTGATGAAAGTCGGCGTCAGACGCGGGAAGATGCACGTCGTTCGCGCCGAGCACGACAACGGCGATCCGGCGTACGCAAAAGATCGTCCGCGGACCTATGTCTACAGAAGAGCAGGATCGCCGTGCCGCGTGTGCGGCACACCGATCCTGCATTCCGTTATGAAGGCACGAAACTTGTTCTGGTGCCCAGTGTGTCAGTCGGCTTAGAAGTCGAAGCCGCCGAAGTCTCCACCACCGAAATCGCCGCCTCCGAAGTCCCCGTAGTCGCTGCCTCCACCGTCTGCGGTGAAATCGGTGTTGTCGATACTTCCTTGGTCCGCACCGGGATCACCGGCGTCCATGCCCTGATCTCCGGAGTCACCGGCCCCTGAATCGGCCCCTGAATCGGCGCCGGGATCGCCGCCCTGGGCGAAAGCTTCTGCGCCGTAAGGAACCCCTGCCATGCCGGAGAACATGGTCGAGAACAGCATCATCGAACCCAGACCCCAGGCGCCGGCGACGAGGGCAGGCTTCCACCAAGGCTCGGAGTACCAGCCGGCCGGGACCGGGCGACCTGCGACTCGGCCACCGGGGTAGTAGTTGGGTGTGTGCGACGACGGATTGGGTGATGCGGCGACCTTGCGGCCCTCGAATTCGACCTCACGGTCTTCGGTGACAGAACCCGCAGCCTTCTGTCCGTCGATGGAGGGGACTTCCGGCCCCGGATCCATGCCCATCGCCACCCGTGCCGCGCGGATGTAGTAAAGCCCTTCCAGGGCAGTCTGTTTCGCGAGACGAGCCTGAACCGGCGTTGCGGCCTGGTCGATCTGCGATCCTGCGGCGTTGTACCGTTCGCCTGCGTCGGCGAGGGCTTGGCGCGACGCGTCGTCACTGCCGGTCAGGTTGTAGACCTGACCGCCGAGGCGTTCGATCGCCTGCCGGGCATCGGCTTTCGCATCGTCGAGTTGTGTTGCGCTGTGGCCGGAACCGCGTTGCTGGCTTTTCATGACCAGAAATACGACTACGGCCAGAACGACGAGTATGAGAAGAATCGTGGTCACGAGTGGCCTCCCGAGCAGAATCGATCCGGACAACTCCAGGATACGGACCGCCGGGGAGTGGTCGGAGTACACAAAGTCTTAACGCAAAAATCCGCACCGGCTGGGCCGGTGCGGATTTTTGCGGAGTTTCCCTCCTGATGGAGGGGATGACGGGAATCGAACCCGCGTGATCAGTTTGGAAGACTGAGGCTCTACCATTGAGCTACATCCCCGTGCATACGACAACTCGGGATCGCCGTGTTCGTCGTCTGCGATACGAAACTGTACCCAATGCCCCACCGGATTTCATAATCGGGGGGTCGGAGAAGTTCGATACCGGCGTTCACCTGGGGAATTGCCGAATTGCTCGGCGAGTCGGGGTGTCTCGGCCGCAGGCGCGGCTTCTGATTCCGGCTCTGAATGGCAATTGAGGCAAGGCTGTATGTGGCTGCCGTCGGATGACATACTGACGGGGTCGACAGCCGGGCCGTGTACAAATGGCGGTCGGGTTCGTGAGAGAGTAGTGAGCGCGATAGGGTTGTGCGCGGTCACCGATGGTGGCTGCCTTTGTGGCCCGCTGTCTTAGTGGCCTCGGATGGCCGTATCGTGTGTTTCATGTGTTCGGTGTTTCATGTGATCGGAAACGGGATGTAGCGCAGCTTGGTAGCGCATCCGCTTTGGGAGCGGAGGGTCGCAGGTTCAAATCCTGTCATCCCGACAAGTACGTACATGGCACTTCACCTCCAGCTCGTACGGGAGTGAAGTGCCGCGCCAGACAGCAGTACCGATTCAACACAAGTTGTGAGCAAGACCAGACGAAGGAGCGAAGTTTCGTGAAGAGCACCGTCGAGCAGCTCAGCCCGACGCGAGTCCGTATCAACGTTGAGGTGCCCTTCGCGGAACTCAAGTCTGATTTCGACAAGGCCTACAAGGCCCTCGCGCAGCAGATTCGTCTCCCCGGCTTCCGTCCCGGCAAGGCTCCGGCCCGCCTTCTCGAAGCACGTGTCGGTCGCGGCGCTGTGCTCGAGCAGGTCGTCAACGACGCTCTGCCGTCGCGTTACTCCGAGGCTGTCACCAGCGCCGGCGTGAAGGCCATCGGCCAGCCCGAGATCGAGGTCACCAAGATCGAAGACGGCGAGCTCCTCGAGTTCACCGCCGAGGTCGACGTGCGCCCCGAGATCGAGCTTCCCGACTTCAGCTCCATCAACGTCGAGGTCGATCCGATCGAGATCACCGACGAAGCCATCGAAGAGCAGCTGCTTTCGCTGCGTCAGCGTTTCGGCACCCTCACCGGCGTCGACCGCGCAGTCGAGGACGGCGACTTCGTCTCGATCGATCTGTCGGCCACCGTCGACGGCGAGAACGTTGCCGAGGCAACCGCGAGCGGACTGTCGCACGAGGTTGGTTCGGGCCAGCTCATCGAGGGCCTCGACGAAGCCATCATCGGCCTCGAGGCGGGGGGGTCCAAGGACTTCACGTCGACGCTGGTCGCCGGCGAGCACGCAGGCAAGGAAGCTGTTGTCACCGTGACCGTGCAGACGGTCAAGGAGCGCGAGCTTCCGGCTGAGGACGACGAGTTCGCTCAGCTCGCCAGCGAGTTCGACACCCTGGAAGAACTGAAGGCTGACCTCCGTGAGCGCGTCGCACGCGTCCGCAAGGTCGAGCAGGCCGGTCAGATCCGCGACAAGGTTCTCGAGCAGCTGCTCGAGACCGTCGAGGTTCCGTTGCCGGAGGCCGTCGTCAAGGCTGAGGTCGACGCAGCACTGCACGACGCCGTTCACGGTCTCGATCACGACGAAGAGGCACTGAACAAGCTCCTCGAAGAGCAGGGCAGCAGCCGCGAAGAGTTCGACAAGGATGCACAGGAAGCTGCTGAGCGCTCCGTCAAGACGCAGCTCTTGCTCGACTCGATTGCCGATGCGGGCAACGTCACCGTCGGTCAGGACGAGCTCACCGAGCGCATCCTGTTCCAGGCGCAGCGTTACGGTATGGCTCCTGAGCAGTTCATCCAGCAGATCCAGCAGGCCAACCAGCTCGGCGCCGTCTTCGCAGACGTTCGTCGCGGCAAGGCTCTCGCGTCCGTCGTCGAGTCGGCCGGTGTCAAGGACACCTCCGGCGCAGTTGTCGACACCGCAGAGCTGTTCGGCAGCAGTGAGGCCGAAACCGAAGCGGACGAGTCTGATTCCGCCGAGAGCGAAGACAAGTAAAAACGCAGGCGGACGGGTGTTTTCACCACGATCGACTGCACTGAGTTTTCCGCTTTGAGCGAAGTAGGGCGGCACCGGGACTCCGGTGCCGCCCTACTTCGTTACTGTCTGTGTCAGTAGAAGTGTTTCGCATAGACGATCCACCGCACAAGTAGATCCACATAGAAGGCAGGTACCGTGACTTCCAATCACCTGGAGACTTTGCAGAGTCCCGCCATGACTTCAGCGACCGCTGGGTTGAACCTCAGCGACTCGGTGTACGAGCGCTTGCTGCGAGAGCGCATCATTTTCCTCGGTACCCAGGTCGACGACGACATCGCCAACAAGCTGTGCGCACAGATCCTGTTGCTCTCGGCCGAGGACCCGACGCGAGACATCTCGCTCTACATCAACTCGCCCGGTGGATCCGTGACCGCAGGTATGGCGATCTTCGACACGATGCAGTTCGCCGAGTGCGACATCGCCACCTTCGGCATGGGCCTTGCGGCGTCGATGGGTCAGTTCCTGCTCTCGGCAGGCACCAAGGGCAAGCGATACGCACTGCCTCACGCCCGCATCATGATGCACCAGCCGTCCGCCGGTATCGGTGGTTCCGCCAGCGACATCGCGATCATGGCTGAGCAGTTCAAGCACACCAAGCGCGAAATGGCCGAGCTGATCGCTCAGCACACCGGTCAGACGGTCGAGCAGATCACCGCGGACTCCGACCGTGACCGTTGGTTCACGGCGAAGGAAGCTCTCGAGTACGGCTTCGTCGACCACGTCGTCTCCCGTGCGAATCAGGCCGGCGGCACCGGCAACTGAGCCGGTTCGTCCATCCCTTCGCTGCCCAATTCATACTTTGGAGAACTGATGACCAATCTTTTCGGAGCTAACTCGCTGGGCGGCCAGACGCCGTCAGGCCCCCAATCGCGCTACATCCTGCCCCAGTTCACGGAGCAGACCAGCTACGGCGTCAAGACGTCCGACCCGTACAACAAGCTGTTCGAGGAGCGCATCATCTTCCTCGGCTCGCAGGTCGACGACGTCTCCGCCAATGACCTCATGGCGCAGTTGTTGGTTCTCGAATCGCAGGATCCGGACCGCGACATCACCATGTACATCAACTCGCCCGGTGGTTCGTTCACCGCGCTGATGGCGATCTACGACACGATGCAGTACGTCCGTGCCGACATTTCCACCGTTTGCCTCGGTCAGGCTGCTTCGGCAGCTGCCGTGCTTCTCGCCGGTGGTACGCCGGGCAAGCGCTTCGCGCTCCCCAACTCGCGCATTCTGATCCACCAGCCGGCCACGGGCGGCATCCAGGGTCAGGTTTCCGATCTGGAGATCCAGGCTGCGGAGATCGAGCGTATGCGTCGGCTCATGGAGAGCACGCTGTCGCTGCACACGGGCAAGGATCCGGAGACCATCCGAGTCGACACCGATCGCGACAAGATCCTCACGGCCGAGCAGGCCAAGGAGTACGGCATCATCGACGACGTGCTCGCTTACCGGAAGCTCAGCGCACAGAAGTAGTCGATTTCCGCCTCGTGTCGAGGATCTGTATCCCGATTCCCGACACGAGGCGGACACGTCGAGAAGTGCCTGGTGGAGCGCTCGCCAGGCTGAAATCTCGGCTCTTTTCCTTTTTATCCGCAGGCGAAACGCCGAGAACAGGTCGACCCCGTTCGGGATCTGCGGGTACCGTCACTTCACGGGCTGGTTCTCGACCGGCGTTCTGCGATTGTTCGACCAGATTTGTTCGATCAGTTTGTTGATCAGTTTGTCTGATCTGACAACTACCGACGTACTGCGGAGCGTCTCGACCGATCGAGTGGCGGCGAGTGCACGTACATGATGGAAAGTAGGGACCTCACGAGATGGCACGCATCGGCGACGGCGGGGATCTGCTCAAGTGCTCTTTCTGCGGTAAGAGTCAGAAGCAGGTCAAAAAGCTCATTGCAGGACCCGGGGTGTACATCTGCGACGAGTGCATCGACCTCTGCAATGAGATCATCGAAGAGGAATTGGCCGAATCGAGCGAGGTCAAGCTCGACGAGCTTCCCAAGCCTGCGGAGATCCGAGAATTCCTCGAGAACTACGTCATCGGTCAGGACTCCGCGAAGCGGACGTTGGCCGTGGCCGTCTACAACCACTACAAGCGCATTCAGGCCGGCGACAAGGGCCGTGATGCGCGGGGTGAGACGGTTGAGCTCGCAAAATCCAACATCTTGATGCTCGGCCCCACCGGCTGTGGCAAGACGTATCTCGCCCAGACACTCGCGAAGATGCTCAACGTCCCGTTCGCCATCGCCGATGCGACGGCGTTGACCGAGGCCGGCTACGTCGGTGAGGACGTCGAGAACATTCTGCTCAAGCTGATTCAGGCTGCCGACTACGACGTCAAGCGCGCCGAGACCGGAATCATCTACATCGACGAGGTCGACAAGATCGCGCGTAAGAGCGAGAATCCGTCGATCACGCGTGACGTGTCCGGCGAAGGCGTTCAGCAGGCGTTGCTGAAGATCCTCGAAGGCACGCAGGCGAGTGTCCCGCCGCAGGGTGGCCGCAAGCATCCACACCAGGAATTCATCCAGATCGACACCACGAACGTGCTGTTCATCGTCGCGGGCGCGTTCGCAGGTCTCGAGCGGATCGTCTCCGATCGTGTCGGCAAGCGCGGTATCGGTTTCGGTGCCGAGGTTCGGTCGAAGGCCGAACTGGATACGGTCGATCGTTTCGCCGAGGTCATGCCGGAGGATTTGATCAAGTTCGGTCTGATTCCGGAGTTCATCGGCCGACTGCCGATGATCGCGTCGGTGACCAACCTCGACAAGGAATCGCTCGTTCAGATCTTGTCGGAGCCCAAGAACGCTCTCGTCAAGCAGTATCGTCGTCTGTTCGACATGGACGGCGTCGAACTCGAGTTCACCGAAGAAGCGCTCGACGCTATTGCCGATCAGGCGATCTTGCGTGGAACCGGTGCGCGTGGCCTGCGCGCCATCATGGAAGAAGTTCTTCTTCCCGTGATGTACGACATCCCCAGCCGTGACGACGTCGAAAAGGTGGTCGTCACCGCGGAGACCGTCAACGACAACGTACTTCCGACCATCGTTCCGCGTAAGCCGGAACGCGGCGAGCGTCGCGACAAGACGGCGTAGAACTTCAAAACGACTGTGGCCCGGCATCTCTCGCGAGATGCCGGGCCACAGTCGTTCGCGCAACACAGTCGTTCGTGCAGGGTGTCTGTGGGGTGGTCGGCTAGATCGGGTTGCCGAGCTCCTTGAGGGGAGTGCGGAACGTCTCCTTGGCGGTGAACGCCGAGATCGCGCAGATGACGCAGGCCACCGAAGTCAGAATGGCAACGGGCATCCAGTGTGTCTTGTCGCCGCCCATGAGGGCGTTGCCGATGGCGGGGGCAAAGCCTGCGAGGGCGAAGCCGACCTGGGTGCCGATCGCAATGCCCGAGTAGCGGACCTTGGTGTTGAACATCTCGGAGTAGAACGACGGCCAGATGGCATTCGGGGCAGCGTAGAAGACGGACATCAATCCGATTGCGGCGAGGAAGATCAGGGGAACGTTGCCGCTGGCGATTGCGCCGAAGTACACGTAGATGAACACCGCGCTACCGAGGGCGCCACCGATGAACAGCGGCCTGCGACCGATCCGGTCGGAGAGCATCGCCCAGGCAGGCTGACTGAGCAGGGCTACGGCGTTGGCTGCGATGGCAACCCAGAGCATGGTCGACTTCGGAATCCCCACTTCTTCGGTGGTGGCGAAAGCGAGACCGAAGACGGAGAAGATGGTCGAGACGACGGCGATGAAAGCGCAGCAGATCACGCGAATCAGATTTGCGCTGTGGGTGCGAAGAAGATCGGCAACAGGCAATTTGGCGACGGTCTTGGATTCCTGCTGCTCGGTGAACTCTTCGGGTTCTTCGAGCTTGAGACGCATGATGTATGCCGCGACCAGAACGATCAGGCTGCCCCAGAACGGGATTCGCCAGCCCCACGTGTAAAGGATGTCGTCGGGGAGTGCGGCAATGGGCAGGAATACGAGGCTGGCGAGGATGAAGCCGGCCTGGGTGCCGTTGAGGGTCCAACTGCAGAAGAACGCGCGTCGGCCTTCGGGGGCGTGTTCGAGCGTCAGTGAGCTGGCACCGCTCTGTTCACCGGCGGCGGAGATGCCCTGGGCGATTCTCATCAGGACAAGAAGTATCGGTGCAAAAACTCCGATCGAATCGGCGCTGGGAATACATCCGATGAGGAAGGTGGCTGCGCCCATCAGAATGAGCGTGAGCAGCATGATCTTCTTGCGGCCGACGCGGTCACCGAAATGGCCGAGGACTACAGCGCCGAGGGGGCGCGCGACGTACGCGACACCGAAAGTGGCCAGCGAAAGCAGAGCCGCATGTCCGCTGTCCGGGAAGAACACGGTGGGGAAGATGAGCGCAGCGGCAGAGGCGTAGATGTAGAAGTCGTAGTACTCGAGCATGCTGCCGAGAAACGACGACGTTGCGGCGCGCTTGACCTTGGTCGTGTCCGGCCTGGCCAAGGATCCCGCCTCGGGGCCGGACGGTGTAACCGTACTAGCTGACATGCTCATCTCCTGGGTGGAAGCGTCGTGGAGGCTCTACATCCGCTGATTGTGTTCGTATTGAGAACGTCTGTGCGGAGAGCGATACAAGGAATGTAACCGACGCCACAGCAACTACACAAGATTATTAACCAAATAGTTCATAAAAATCTACTGGCGGTCACACCACTCGTCGAAACCGCAGTTCAGTGAGCTAGTAGGCCGGCTGTGCTGCGGCCGCCACCAACTGCTCCACCTGTTCCTCGGTGATGCCGAGGCCGAAGGTGGCGAGTTTTCCGAGCGGCATAGAACCGGCGAGCGCCATCATCTCGGGACTGACCGACTGCGCACCTTCGCCTGCTGCGGCGGACATGGCGGCGCCGAGAACGGCACTACCGACGGGATGGGCGAGCCATTCGCCGATGGTCGACATTGCGTCGAGTGTGCCGACGCCGACGTTCCCGGCCAGGGTGATCGTGTCGGTTCTCGCGATGTCCCGAGACGAGAAACCGACGCGGATCTCGTAGTCGCCAGGTTCGATCGCCCAGTCCTGCGCCGCGACGGACCAATAGGCAAATGCCCTGGTGTCGAGCGTGATGTTCACGGTCGCAGATTCGTCGGGGTGGAGGTGGACCTTGGCAAAGCCCTTCAATTCCTGCACGGGACGGTCGATGCTTTCCGAGGCGTCGTGGACGTAGACCTGAACGACGGTGCTGCCCGATCGGTCGCCGCTGTTGCGCACGGTGACGGTCACTTCGGCGGAATTCTCACCGGCCTCGACAGACGTATCGGTGATGTCGAAGGTGGTGTAGCTCAGCCCGAACCCGAACGGGTACGCCACTTCGCGCAGCACGGAGTCGTAGTAGCGGTATCCCACGTACAGGCCTTCGCCGTAGCGGACGTGCTGCTGGGCTCCCGGGAAATGCAGATACGACGGATTGTCTTGGAGGCGAAGCGGAATGGTCTCCGTCAGACGCCCGGACGGATTCGTGATGCCGAACAGAAGGTCGGCAATCGCCGAGCCGCCGGCCTGGCCGAGTAGCCAACCCTCGAGGATTGCGGCGGCATGATCCTTCCAAGGCTCGATCGAAATCACGCCACCGTTGGAGAGCACGACCACGGTGTTCGGGTTCGCACCGTGCACCGCTTCCAGCAGGGCAATCTGATCGGCGGGCAGATCGATGTGGGTTCGGTCGAACCCTTCGGATTCGGTGGCGGACGGTAGTCCGAGGAAGAGCACAGCGACGTCAGCGCGGCGCGCGGCGTCGACAGCCTCGGTGATCATGTCGTCGTCCGGAGTGCTGTCGAAGGTGAAGCCCGGTGCGAAGGTGACGCGGTCGGCGCCTTCGAGGTCGAGGATCGCGTCCAAGGCATTGTCGAGCTTGGTTGGAACCACCTGTGAACTGCCGGCCCCCTGGTACCGCGGGCTGCACGCGAATTCTCCGATCACCGCGACAGTTTGCCCGCCGGGGGTCAGTGGCAGTAGTTCTCCGTCGTTGGCCAGCAATACAGCGGACTCCGTCGCCGCGATCCGTGCCAGTTCGTGGTGACGCTCGACGTCGTACGTGTGGCCTTCGGTGCGCGCGGCGGCGGTGCGTTTCACCAGCGTCGACAGTCGTTCGGCTGCAGTGTTGAGTACGGATTCGTCAAGGTCTCCGCCGCGCACGGCGTCGACGATCTGGGTGTCGGTTCCGGTCGACGGCATTTCCAGATCGAGGCCGGCGGCGAGTGCCGCCACGCGATCGTTGACCGCTCCCCAGTCCGAAACAACGAGGCCGTCGAAGCCCCACTGCTCGCGGAGTACCTCGGTGAGCAGCCAATGGTTCTGGCTCGAGTAGACACCGTTGATCTTGTTGTACGAGCACATGACCGTCGTCGGGGCCGCGGTCTTGACGGCGTACTCGAATCCGGCCAGATAGATCTCGCGCAGCGTCCGCTCGTCGACGTCGGCGCTGACTCTCATCCGGTCGTGCTCTTGGTTGTTGGCAGCGAAGTGCTTGAGCGAGGTTCCGACGCCGCGAGACTGGATGCCGGTGATCAGTGCTGCCGCGACGCGGCCGGAGAGGAATGGGTCCTCGGAGACGTATTCGAAATTCCGGCCGCACAACGGGGATCGTTTGATGTTGATACCGGGACCGAGGAGAACCGAGACCTGTTCGGCTTTGGCTTCGTCGCCCAGAGCCTCACCGACCTGGCGGATGAGGTCGAGGTTCCACGACGAGCCCAACCCGACTGCCGGCGGAAAACACGTCGCGGGAATGCTGTGGCCGAGTCCGAGTGCGTCGCCACCCTCGGGTTGTTTCCGGACTCCGTGCGGACCGTCGGTCAGCAATATCGATTCGATTCCGGCAACGGACTGGCTGTGCCAGAAATCCGAGCCGGACGTCAACGACGCTTTCTCCTCGAGTGAAAGCCCGTCTACGTAATTCTCGGTCACGTCATTCCTCCCGGTGGCAGCTGTGAGTTCCACTCACCACCGTAGGGGGATTTTTCGGACTTCGGGGTGGGTCAGGACGGCGTCGGTGAGGTCAGGAACGCAACAACCATGTCGCCGAGAATCGTTCGTAGATGTTCGCGATGAGTCGAGTCGGTCAGATCACGGTCGAAGAGCGCTTTGAACGTGTACCGGTTGGCGATGCGGAAGACGCAGTAACTGCTGATCAACATGTGAATATCGAGGGCATCGACGTCGGAGCGGAATACCCCCGCCTGTTGCCCGTCGTGGAGGATCTGCGAGACCAGGTCGGCGGCGGGTGCGCCGAGGCCGCTGAGTAGTTCGGATTTCTCGATGTGCTCGCCGCGGAGCATGTTCTCGTTTGCCACCAGCCGAATGAAGTTCGGGTGCTGTTCGTGGTGGTCGAAGGTCAGTTCGGCCAAGGCGCGCACTGCTGCGGTGGGGTTCAATCCCTCGAGGTCGAGTTCGCGCTCCTGCGCACGAATCACGCTGTACGCGTGTTCGAGGACTGATTTGTACAGCCCTTCCTTGTCGGTGAAGTAGTAGTAGATCATCCGTTTGGTGGTGTGCGTCTTGGTTGCGATCTCGTCCACCCGGGCGCCGGCGAAGCCCTTGTCGGCAAACTCTTCGGTGGCCACGGCGATGATGTTCACCCTGGTCAGGTCACTGTTTCGGCGTCGCTTCTCCGGCTTCGACGCCACAGAGTTCACTGACTGCTCGGAAACCATGTGCTCACTCTATCTGTCAGCAGTTTGTCGACTTTGCTTGTCGAGTTCGCGTCGGGGGAGTAACGTCCAGTGAATTAACTCACTAGTTCGTACATTAACTTCGAACGTCGACACCGAGGTGCCCTGATGACTCCATCTCTACCGGTTCTGGTTCTCAACGGGCCCAACTTGAATTTGTTGGGCCAGCGCCAACCGGAGTTCTACGGGAGAGGCACCCTGGACGACGTCGTTTCCCGCTGCGAAGTTGCGGCCGAGAAGTTCGGAGCGGTGGTCGAAGCAAAGCAGTCGAACCACGAGGGTCAACTGATCGATTGGATCCACGAGGCCAGGGGAAGAGTCGCGGGCATCGTCATCAATCCCGGTGGGTATTCGCATACCTCCGTTGCCTTGCGAGACGCACTGGTCACACTCGACGCCCCCGTGGTGGAGGTGCACATCAGCAACATCCACGGCCGCGAAGAATTCCGTCACCACTCCTACGTGTCCGGGATCGCCGACGCGGTCATCTGCGGGTTAGGGATCGACGGTTACAGCGCCGCAGTCGAATTCGTCTGCATTCGAGAAGGGAAGAACTGATGAGTGATTCGATCCTCTGCGGTCTGATCGGCACCGGCATCGGAGCCTCCTTGACTCCGATCATGCACGAGGAAGAAGGCCGCAGACAGGGCCTGCCGTACGTTTACCGCATCCTCGATCTCGACGCGATGGGGATGGCGCCGTCGGACATCGGTGAACTTCTGACGTATGCACGACGTTTCGGGTTCCGCGGCCTCAACATCACTCACCCGTGCAAGCAGTTGGTGATCGAGCACCTCGACGAGCTCTCGCCCGATGCGAGCCGGCTCGGCGCGGTGAACACGGTCCTCTTCGACTCCGGCAAGGCGATCGGACACAACACCGATTGGTCGGGCTTCGGCCGGAATTTCGACGAGGGGCTACCCGGTGCGCAGCTCGCTCGCGTCGTGCAGCTCGGTGCGGGCGGAGCAGGTGCGGCGGTTGCCTATGCCGCGCTCACCCGCGGCGTCGGGACGCTGACGTTGGTCGATTCGAGCCTGGCTCGCGCGGAAGAACTCGCGCATGCCTTCTCGCGGCAGTTTCCCGCGCAGGTAGTCGAGGCGCGGCACACGAGCGACCTCGCAGAAGCGCTCGGCAACGCGAACGGATTGATCCACGCGACACCGATGGGAATGGCGGCCCATCCCGGAATGGCCTTCTCCCCGGATCTGCTCCGCCCCGATCTGTGGGTGGCGGAAATCGTCTACCGCCCGCTCGAAACGGAACTGTTGCGTCAGGCCAGGTTGATCGGCGCGCCGACGCTCAGCGGAGGCGGAATGACTGTCTTCCAGGCCGTCGACGCGTTCCGGATCTTCACGGGCATCGAGCCCGACAGTAAGCGCATGCTCGCGCACATGACGGAACTTGTACACGGCGAACAGACTGCGGCAGCGCTGTGAGTGCCCCGGTCCGGACGTCGATCGCGACGGTATCGCTGAGCGGCACTCTCGAGGAGAAGCTCGACGCCATCGCTGCTGCCGGCTTCGACGGCTTCGAGGTGTTCGAGCCGGATTTTGTTGCTTCGCCGTGGTCCCCGAAGGAATTACGAACGAGGGCTGCGGATCTGGGCTTGACCCTCGATCTGTATCAGCCGTTCCGTGACTTCGACACGGTGGACGAGGCCCAATTTGCTCGGAATCTTGTTCGAGTGCAACGCAAATTCGAGCTCATGGATCAACTGGGATGCGAGACGCTCCTGGTGTGCTCCTCGCCCCTGCCGACCGCAAGTCACGATGACGGTCAGTTGACGGAGCAGTTCGGAGCTCTCGCCGAACTGGCGTCCGAGCACGGCAAGAAGGTTGCCTATGAGGCGCTCGCGTGGGGTGCCCACGTCAACACGTACGGCCATGCGTGGCAGATCGTCGAGGGCGTCGACCATCCTTCGCTCGGTACCTGTCTGGACAGCTTTCACATCCTCTCGCGCGGTGACGATCCCGCCGGAATTCGCGAGATTCCTGGCGAGAAGATCTTCTTCCTCCAGTTGGCGGACGCTCCGTTCTTGGCGATGGACATCCTCCAGTGGAGCCGGCATCACCGAAACTTCCCGGGGCAGGGCAGCTTCGATCTCAGTGCGTTCGCTCAGCATGTCTACGCCACCGGTTACGACGGACCGTGGTCGCTCGAGATCTTCAACGACGTATTCCGCCGCGCGGACACCCAGCGGACGGCAATCGACGCTCATCGGTCGCTCCTCCATCTGGAAGAACAGGTCGCTGCCGCGAACCCTGCCGCCGGTGGACCCACGCTGTTCACCGCCCCGGAGCGCACCCCGCTCGAAGGGATCGTGTCTCTGCGAATCGCTGCGGGTCCGGCTAAACAGGACCAGGTGCACTCGATGCTCTCTCGCGTCGGTTTTCATCTTCTCGGACGGCACCACGATCACGATTTGCAGTTGTGGCGGCACGGACCGCTCACCGTTGCCGTGGATGCGACTGCGGGCACGGTGTGGACGGCGCCCGGGCTGCCTGCGGATCTACCGGTTCTCACTCAGATCGGCATCAGGGCAACCGAACCCGAGGTGTGGGGAGAGCGCGCTCTGGCTCTCGAAGTGCCGGCGACGCGCGTGCAGTTGCCGGGATCGAGCGACGAGAACTCCGAGGTACCGGACGTCGTACGTCTGAAGGTCACCGACGCGACGTCGATCGATCTGCGGGGCCCCGGCAGTGCTGCGGCCTGGGAATCGGCTTTCGAGATCTATCCGCTACCCGCCGAGCGCAATCGTGAACAGGGCGTAGTGTTCACCGGGATCGACCATGTGGCGCTTGCAGTTCCGGCCGAGAGCTGGGACGGCATCATGCTGCTCCTGCGGTCGGTGTTCGAGATGCAACCGCACGAGGGGCAGGACGTCACCGATTCCGTCGGCCTCATGCGGAGCCAGGCGCTCACGCTCGTTCAAGACGGCGACGGACATGCCCTGCGCATCTCGCTGAACATGGTGGAGGGCAGTCGAAGCGGGCTGCCGACGGTTCGCCGCGGCGGCGTCAGTCACGTCGCCTTCGCGTGTGAGAACATCTTCGGTGCTGCGGCGTCTATGCAGGACTGGGGCTTTGTGCCGCTACCCATTTCCCCGAACTACTACGACGATCTCGACGCGCGTTTCGGACTGAATGCCGAACTGCTCGACCGTATGCGTGGCGCCGGAATCCTTTACGACGCGGATGCTCACGGTGAGTTCTTCCACCTGTTCACCCCGACCGTCGGGGGAGACCTGTTCTTCGAGGTCGTGCAGCGAGTGGGTGGGTACGAGGGTTACGGGGAGGTCAACTCCGCTGTGCGACTGTCGGCTCAGCTGCGTGCGAGTTCGACGTGACCTCGACTCGGTGCGGGTGCGAGTAGACGTTCATTGAATCGCCGCGGATGAAACCGGCGAGAGTCAGCCCGGACTCCTGCGCTAGTTCCACGGACAGGGAGGACGGCGCGGAGACGGCTCCGAGGATCGGAATGCCGGCCATGACGGCCTTCTGGACGAGTTCGAACGATGCCCGTCCACTGACGATCAAGATCGTGTCGTAGAGGGGCACTCGGCCGTCGGTGATTGCCCACCCGATCACCTTGTCGACGGCGTTGTGACGGCCGACGTCCTCGCGCAGTGCCAAGAGTTCGCCGGTGGCAGTGAACAATCCGGCCGCGTGCAGGCCGCCGGTGCGCTCGAAGATCCGTTGGCTCTCCCGCAGTGTGATCGGCATGGCCGCCAGGACGGTTGACGTGACGGAAGTGGTGTCACCGACCAACGGATGACGCGTCGTGGTCCGGACGGCGTCGAGTGAGGTCTTGCCGCACACTCCGCACGCGGAACTGACCACGGTGTTGCGGTCGGTAGTGTGATCGGGCACCGGCACTCCGGGAGCGAGAGCGATGTCGAGGACGTTGTACGTGTTCGCGCCGGTGTCGTCGACGCCGTCGCAGTAGCGGACGACGCTCACGTCGTCGCGGGTGGCGATGACGCCTTCGCTGAGAAGGAATCCGTGTGCGAGGTCAACGTCGTTGCCGGGTGTTCGCATCGTCACGGCCAGCACCTGGCCGCCGACCCTCATTTCGAGTGGTTCCTCGACGGCCAGCGTGTCGGGGCGTGTGACGACCCGATCACCCGAGATTCGAACGACCGGTGTTCGTGCGGTGACTCGTCCCATCTCAGGCGCCTGATGCTTCGAGTCGAACGGTGACCGCCTTCGAGACCGGTGTGTTCGACTTGGCTGCAACGTGTTCGAGGGGAACGAGGGGATTTGTCTCGGGGTAGTAAGCCGCCGCATTACCGCGGGGGGTGTCGTAGGAGACGATGCGGAACTCCGTGACCCGACGCTCTTCGAGAGTGCCGTCTGGGGTTGTCCACTCGGACACGATGTCGACCAGATCGCCGTCGCGGAATCCGAGTGCGGTGATGTCTTCGGCATTGACGAGGATGACTTTGCGTCCACCCTTGATGCCGCGGTATCTGTCGTCGAGGCCGTAGATCGTGGTGTTGTACTGGTCGTGGCTTCGCATGGTCTGCAGAATCAGACGGCCACGGGGAGTGGGTATCCAGTGCAGTTCGTTCACGCCGAAGTTGGCTTTGCCGGTGTGCGTGCGGAACTCACGCGAGTCACGCGGCGGGTGTGGGAGCTGGAATCCATCCGGCTGGCGAACCCGGGTGTTGTAGTTTTCGCATCCGGGCACCACTCGTGAGATGGAGTCGCGAATCAGGTCGTAGTTGCCCTCGAAGGCCGACCAGCGGACGGTGTGATCGCTGCCGAGTAGTTCGCGGGCGAGTTGGCAGATGATGGCGACTTCGCTACGCAGGTAGGGGCTGACCGGCGTGAGGCGTCCGCGCGACAGGTGCACCATGGACATCGAATCCTCCACGGAGACAAGCTGCTTTCCGCCGGCCTGGACGTCGAGGTCGGTGCGTCCGAGGGTGGGGAGGATGATTGCAGTCTGCCCGTGAACGACGTGGCTTCGGTTCAGTTTGGTGGAAACCTGAACGGTGAGTTCGCATTGGCGCAGCGCGGTTTCGGTGGCTGCGGTGTCCGGGCTGGCCTGGATGAAGTTGCCTCCCATCGCCATGAAGAAGCTTGCCTTGCCGGCGTTCATGGCGCGGATCGCGTCGACGGTGTCCCATCCGTGCTTGCGGGGACTCGAGATCGAGAACTCGGTGTCGAGCGCGGCCAGGAACTCTTCCGGCATCTTCTCCCAGATGCCCATCGTGCGGTCACCCTGGACATTGGAGTGTCCTCGCACCGGACAGACCCCGGCACCGGGTTTGCCCATCATTCCACGCATGAGCAGCAGGTTGACCGCTTCTTCGATGGTGGCGACTCCGTGTGTGTGCTGAGTGATGCCCATGGCCCAGCAAGTGACGGTTCGCTCGGATCGGGCAAGCGCGGCAGCCGTTTCCTCGAGCTGCGCCATCGACAGGCCCGTCGCCTCGAGTACAGTGCCGAGATCGACCGCGCGGATGTGCTTCTCGTATTCGTCCCAACCGGCGCAGTACCGGTCGACGAATGCGCGATCGACGACGGTGCCGGGAGCGCGATCTTCCTGTTCGAGCAGCAGCTTCCCCAGGCCCTGGAACAGCGCCATGTCTCCGCCCAGCCGGATCTGCAGGAACTCGTCCGCGATCTCGACTCCCTGCCCGATCACGCCGGACACCTTCTGCGGATCCTTGAACCTTCGCAATCCCGCCTCGGGTAGGGGATTGATGGCAATGATCTTGGCGCCGTTGCCCTTTGCCTTCTCCAGCGTCGAGAGCATTCGAGGGTGGTTGGTGCCGGGATTCTGCCCGGCGATGAGGATGAGATCGGCGTTCTCGAGGTCGGGGACGGTCACCGAGCCTTTGCCGATGCCGATGGATTCGGTCAGTGCGCTCCCGGACGACTCGTGACACATGTTGGAACAGTCGGGCATGTTGTTGGTGCCATAGCTCCGAATCATCAACTGGTAGAGAAAAGCCGCTTCGTTGGACGTGCGACCCGAGGTGTAGAACACCGCTTCGTCCGGCGATGCGAGGCCGTTGAGATGTTCGGCGATCAGAGCGTACGCGCCGTCCCAGTCGATCGGCTGGTAATGGGTTGCTCCCGGGGTCAGGACCATCGGGTGCGTCAGTCGGCCCTGTTGGCCGAGCCAGTAATCGGTCTTGCCTTCGAGGTCGGCGATCGAGTGCTCCGCGAAGAATTCGGGTGTGACCGTGCGAAGCGTTGCTTCCTCGGCAACGGCTTTCGCTCCGTTCTCGCAGAACTCGGCGGGCTTGCGATGTCCGGGAGTCTCCGGCCACGCACACCCCGGGCAGTCGAAGCCGTGACGCTGGTTGAGCCTGGTGAGCGTTCGGGCAGTCCGCAAGGCTCCCATCTGCTCGATTCCTCGTTGCAGCGACACCAGAACGGCCGGCACTCCGGCGGCGTAGTCCTTGGGGTGCGTGACTTCGAGATCCGATTCGTCGATGTCTTTCGAGGGGCCCTGGCGCGTCATGTCTCCATAGTGGCCCGAACGAGCCGGTACTGCCATCGAACGGGCCGGTCGAAGTCGCCGGAATGCGACAATCATCGGCTAGCCTTACCTACCGAACTAGCGGACTTAAGGGGTAAGAACATGGATCGAACGGACGCAGGTCGGCTGACCCGGCGCGGATTTCTGATCGGCACGTCGGGAGCGTTGCTGGCATTCGCCGCAGCCTGCTCCAGTTCGAACGACGAGGACACACCCTCGAGCGGCGACACTGCGGGGTCGATCACCCACAAGTTCGGTACCACCGAACTGCCCAAGGATCCGCAGCGGATCGTCAGTGTCGGGTACAACGATCAGGATGCGATTCTCGCGCTCGGCGGGACCTTGGTCGGAACCTTCGACTGGTACGGCGACTACCCCTCGGGTGTGTGGCCGTGGGCGCAACCCCTGCTGAACGGGTCGACTCCGGAGATCATCGGAACCGCGGGCACCACCATTCAGATCGAGAAGGTCGCCTCCGTGACACCCGACCTCATTGTGGGGACCTACTCCGGGCTCACTCAGGCGCAGTACGACAAACTCAGTGCCATCGCGCCGACAGTGGCACAGCCGAAGGAATTCGCGGATTACGGAATCCCCTGGCAGAACCAGACGACCATCATCGGCGAGGCATTGGGGCAGCAGGGAAAGGCCACCGAACTGATCGCCGGCGTCGAGGAGAAGTTCGCCGACGTGAAGACGGCCAATCCAGCGTTTGCCGGCAAGACTGTTCTGGTCGGCGCGTTGAAGGGGCCGGGGCAGTTCGGGGTCTACGGACCGGAAGACCCCAAGGTGCGGTTCTTCACCGAACTCGGATTCGTGAATCCGCCTGTCACCGATCAGATCACGGGTAACTTCGCCGAGATCAGCACCGAGCAACTCTCTCTTGCCGACGTCGACGTACTCGTCTGGTACGCCGGTGGTGGTTACGGTGACAAGCTTCGCGCGGAATTGGACAAGACCCCGATCTACCAGGAACTCGACGTCGTGAAGGACGGCCGCGCGATCATTCTGGAAGACGCTGCTGCCGAAGCCATGACGTGGAGCACCGTACTGAGCCTGCCGTACGCGCTCGAACAGATTCCGCCGCGGATTGCGGGCTTGCTCGTCTGATCGGTTCACCGACAGGTCGGTTCACGGACAGGTGGGTTCAAGGACAGCGCTGTTCAAGGTCCAAGAATTCGGACAGTCGGCGGTACTCTCGCCTCATGGGTGTACACGTGCGGCCGGCTGTCCGATCCGATGTCCCGGCACTGTCGGCAGTGTTGGCCGAGGCGTTCGAGGACGATCCCTTGATGGCGTGGATGTTGCCGGACGAGGTCACCAGGGCTGATCGCCTGACGAAACTGTTTGCCGCAGAAGCTCGTTACCACCACCTCGCCGGTGGCGGTGTCGAGGTGGCCGCCGATGACTCCGGCGTGATCGGCGGGGCAACTCTGTGGGATCCGCCAGGGCGATGGAAGCAGTCGTGGATCTCCGGGCTCATGAGCCTGCCGGCAATGGTGCGTGTCTTCGGCAGCGGGCTGCGACATGCGGCCGAGGTCAGCTCCGTTCTCGAAGGAGCACATCCGAATTCGCCGCACTGGTATCTCGCGACGGTCGGGACCGGCAGCGCGGCTCGCGGTGGGGGATACGGCAAAGCCCTACTGAACTCCCGGTTGGATCGTTGCGATCGTGAACACGTCGACGCTTACCTCGAGAGCAGCAAGGAATCGAACATCCCGTACTACAACCGCTTCGGTTTCGAAGTGACCCGCGACATCGTCATGCCAGGCGGCGGGCCGACGATCTACGCAATGATGCGTCAACCGCGGGGCGCGTGATACCAACTAGTGGTGACCCAGATTCCCGAGCTCCACGCAGGCACACCGTTCGACGAACTCGACGACTACGTCGCTCTGGCCAGGTTGTCCGGCCTGGTGTTGTCACCCGACGGCTCGCTGCTCATCTGCGCGCGCGCAGTTCTCGACGACAAGAGCGCCGAATACGTGTCTTCGTTGTGGGAGATCGACCCGGAAGGTCGACGTCCTGCGCGTCGGTTGACCTGGGGTTCGACCAGCGAGTCCGGTGCTGCCTTCGCGTTCGACGGCGACGTGCTCTTCACCGCCACGCGAGCGGTGCCGGGCGAGAGTGATCCGCAACCCGCACTGTGGCGTCTACCTGCGGCGGGCGGAGAAGCTCAGCTGCTGATCTCACGTCCCGGTGGCGTCTCGTCGGTATCAGCGGCCAAGGCGGCGCCGACGTTCGTGGCCCAGACGTCGGTCATGGCTTCGGCGATCAGTCTCGACCAGGACGATCAGGTGCGATCGGCGCGCAAGGACAAGAAGGTCACGGCGATGCTGCACACCGGGTATCCGGTGCGGCACTGGGACCACGACCTGGGCCCCGATCATCCGCATCTGGTTGTGGCTGAGACGGATTCGAAGGAACCCGTCGAATTGCGGGACATCACGCCAACTGCAGGCGCGGCGCTGCGAGAAACGTCGACCACGATCTCCGACGACGGTCTCTTCGTAGTGACGACGTGGACTGTCGGCGATCCGAGTGCCGCCCGCCGATCGACGTTGGTTCGGATCGACACGGTGACCGGCGACCGAACCACGCTTGTCGACGAGGCTGACGCGGACGTCTACAACCCGGTGCTCTCGCCGGACGGAACCAAGCTCGCGTTCATCCGGGAGACTCTCACCACGCCGGAGTTCGCGCCGCGAATGACTCTGAAGCTCTACGACTTCGGATCCGGTGCCGTGACCGGCGTCGCCGACGGCTGGGATCGCTGGCCTACCTCCCTGGCCTGGCTACCCGACGGATCCGGGCTGGTGGTCACCGCTGACGACGGCGGCCGGGGTCCGATCTTCACGATCGACCTGTGGGGCCAACCGGTTCGCCTGACAGCCGACGACGCGGCGTACACCGACGTTCGAGTGGCGCCGGACAGCGAGTCGATTTACGCGTTGCGGGCTTCGTACGAAGCGCCCCCGCACGTGGTGCGGGTGGATCTTCGATCAGGTGAGATCACCGCACTTCGTGGACCCGACCCGTTGCCGGAGCTGCCGGGAACGCTGACCGAGATCACCGCGCGCGCCGAGGACGGTTCGACAGTGCGCAGCTGGTTGGCGCTGCCGACCGGCGCCGCGCCGCATGCACCGGTGCCATTGCTTCTCTGGGTCCACGGCGGGCCCCTCGGTTCGTGGAACACCTGGTCCTGGCGGTGGAATCCGTGGCTGCTCGTCGCCAAGGGCTATGCAGTACTGCTGCCTGATCCCGCGCTCTCGACCGGATACGGCCAGGATTTCGTTCAGCGCGGGTGGGGGCAGTGGGGCAAGGCGCCTTTCACCGATCTGATGACGATCACCGATGCTGCCGTCGCGCAGCCCGAGATCGACCCCAAGCGAACGGGCGCGATGGGTGGTTCGTTCGGCGGTTACATGGCCAACTGGATCGCCGGCCATACCAACCGTTTCGACGCGATCGTCACTCACGCAAGTCTCTGGGCACTGGACCAATTCGGCCCGACCACGGACGCTGCCTGGTACTGGCAGCGCGAGATGTCGCCCGAGATGGCCGTCGAGAACTCACCGCATCTGTACGTCGCAGACATCACGACGCCGATGCTGGTGATCCACGGCGACAAGGACTATCGGGTTCCGATCGGTGAGGGCTTGCGGCTCTGGTACGAACTGCTTGCAGAGTCAGGCCTGCCCGCCGACGACGACGGGAAAACAGACCATCGCTTCCTGTACTTCCCGGACGAAAATCACTGGGTGCTCAAGCCTCAGCACACCAAGATCTGGTACGAGGTGGTCACCGCGTTCCTCTCCGAGCACATTCTCGGGGAAGATGTCGCGCTGCCGGAAATTCTGGGCTGAACTGCGCATGCCTCGTTCGGCCGAAATGGCCGAACGAGGCACGATCTTCTTCGCGCGGATCCGGACAGGAATCGGGCGCCGGGGCAGCGAACGGTGTAAGCCCACGCTGTGGTCGGGGCCGGTAACGCGGACCAGGACGGACGAGGCCCCGCCGGCGGGCACGTTGACGACCGCTGAACCGGTTCCCTCGTTGATGTCGTCGCCGATGTATCCGGTGCTGTGGATCAATCGTCCTTCGTAGTACACCTCGATCAGGTCCGGGATGTCCTCGGTCTCGTAGGCGAGTACGAAAGACGTCGGGCCGCCGCGGCCGAGCTCGTGCTTGGTAGGTGATTCCTGCGCCGCCGGAGACCGCCGACGATGTCGCCCACGCTCCCGTTGATCGTGGCGCTGCCGCTGTCGGCGCTTCCCTGCACGCTTCCTTCGATGCCGGGTGCAGCGGACGCAGTCGCCGGAAGCACCAGGGCAACCCCCGCTCCGAACGAAGCGGCAGCCGCCAAGGTTCGAACGCCGGGACGGCGAGAACTCCAGTTGTTCAACATATTTGCTCCACCGGTCGTTAGTCGGTCGTCCTTCAGAGCGATCCTGTCAGCGGAGCGGATCGGTGAATATCGTTTGTTCGGCTGACCCCCGGACTGCGGGGACCGTCGTTCGTGGCCACCGCGACGCCTGACGGGCGAATTCGTTCACGACGGGGGAGTCATTAGGATCAAGTGGTGACCAGTGCAGCTCCAGAGAACCCCCAGACCCCCGCCGACGCCCTACCCAAGAGCTGGGACCCCAGCGCGGTAGAGGCCGATCTGTATCAAGGCTGGGTAGACGCCGGGTACTTCCAGGCCGACGCGACCAGCGACAAGCCCGGCTACTCCATCGTGCTGCCGCCCCCGAACGTAACCGGCAGCCTGCACATGGGTCATGCCCTCGATCACACACTCATGGACGTGCTCAGCCGCCGCAAGCGGATGCAGGGCTACGAGGTTCTGTGGCTGCCGGGCATGGACCACGCCGGAATCGCCACGCAGTCCGTCGTCGAGAAGCAACTTGCTGCCGACGGCAAGACCAAGGAAGATTTCGGCCGCGAGCTGTTCATCGACAAGGTCTGGGACTGGAAGCGCGAATCCGGCGGAACCATCGGTGGCCAGATGCGGCGCATCGGTGACGGCGTCGACTGGAGCCGCGATCGTTTCACGATGGACGAGGGCCTCTCGCGCGCCGTCCAGACCGTCTTCAAGCGCATGTTCGACGAAGGCCTGATCTACCGCGCCGAGCGCCTCGTGAACTGGTCGCCGGTGTTGCAGACCGCGATCTCCGACATCGAGGTGAAGTTCGAGGACGTCGAGGGTGAGCTGGTCTCCCTGCGCTACGGCTCGCTCGACGACAACGAGCCGCACGTCATCGTCGCGACCACCCGTGTCGAGACGATGCTCGGTGATACCGCAGTGGCTGTCCATCCCGGAGACGAGCGCTACAAGCACCTCATCGGCACAACTCTCGATCATCCGTTCACCGGGCGTCAGATCCCGATCATCGCGGACGACTACGTCGATCCCGAGTTCGGAACCGGCGCAGTGAAGATCACGCCGGCCCACGATCCCAACGACTTCGAAATGGGCCTGCGGCACAACCTGCCGATGCCCACCATCATGGACAAGACCGGCAAGATTGCCGATACGGGAACCGAATTCGACGGTATGGACCGCTTCGAGGCTCGCGTCAAGGTTCGCGAAGCCCTCGCCGAGCAGGGACGCGTCGTAGCCGAGAAGCGCCCGTACCTGCACAGCGTCGGACACTCCGAGCGCAGTGGTGAAGCTATCGAGCCGCGCCTGTCGCTGCAGTGGTGGGTCAAGGTCGAAACCCTGGCCAAGGCTGCAGGTGACGCGGTTCGCAACGGCGACACCGTCATTCACCCGGCAAGCCAGGAACCGCGCTGGTTCGACTGGGTCGACAACATGCACGATTGGTGCATTTCCCGTCAGCTCTGGTGGGGACACCGCATCCCGGTCTGGTACGGCCCCGAGGGCGAAGTTGCGTGTTTCGGTCCTGACGAAACGGCACCGGAAGGCTGGGTTCAGGATCCCGACGTCCTCGACACCTGGTTCTCCTCCGGACTGTGGCCCTTCTCGACGATGGGTTGGCCCGACAAGACACCCGAACTCGAAAAGTTCTATCCCACCAGCGTTCTCGTCACCGGCTACGACATCCTGTTCTTCTGGGTCGCCCGCATGATGATGTTCGGCACGTATGTGTCCGAGGACGAGTCGATCACCGCCGGTCCGGGTAAGTCCGGCGCGCAGATGCCGTTCAAGGACGTGTTCCTGCACGGACTGGTTCGCGATCAGTTCGGCAAGAAGATGTCGAAGTCTCGAGGCAACGGTATCGACCCACTCGACTGGGTGGATCGTTTCGGCGCCGACGCTCTGCGATTCACACTCGCTCGCGGGGCCAACCCGGGCAGTGACCTGTCCGTCGGCGAGGATTCGGCGCAGTCCTCACGCAACTTCGCTACCAAGTTGTTCAACGCGACCAAGTTCGCTCTGATGAACGGAGCCGCTCCGGCGCCACTGCCCGCTCGAAGCGAACTTACCGACGCCGACCGCTGGATCCTCGACCGTCTCGACACGGTTCAGGCCGAGGCGGATGCCGCTTTCGAGCGCTACGAGTTCAGCAAGGCATGCGAAGGCCTTTTCCACTTCGCGTGGGACGAGGTCTGTGACTGGTACCTCGAACTCGCCAAGGTGCAGTTCGCCGACGACGAGGCCGTCGCCGCGAACACCCGCGCAGTGCTCGGCAACGTTCTCGATGCACTGCTCCGCCTTCTGCACCCGGTCATCCCGTTCGTGACCGAAACCCTCTGGAAGGTGCTCACCGGAGGCGAATCCGTCGTCGTCGCCGACTGGCCGACGCTGTCCGGCGTTGCAGTCGACACTGCGGCCGCCACCCGGATCGAAGACACCCAGAAACTGATCACCGAGGTGCGACGTTTCCGAAACGATCAGGGGCTCAAGCCTTCCCAGAAGGTTCCGGCGCGTGCGTCCGGGCTTTCGGAGGCCGCCATGGGCGGTCAGTTCGCCTACGTGGCAGCGCTGGCCAAGCTGACCGAACCCGGAGAGGGATTCACCGCGTCGATCTCCGTCGAGGTGCGTCTGAGCCAGGGCACCGTCACGGTCGACATCGACACCTCGGGCACCATCGACCTCGGTGCCGAGAAGAAGCGGCTCGAAAAGGACCTCGCGGCAGCGCAGAAGGAACTCGTCACCGCCGACAACAAGCTTGCGAACGAGGCTTTTCTGGCGAAGGCACCCGACGCCGTCGTCGACAAGATCAAGAACCGTCGCCAGATCGCCGTCGAAGAGATCGAGCGCATCACAGGACGTCTGAAGGAGTTGGCCGACAAGTGAGTTCGTACGAGCCGTCCCAGTTCGACGCTCAGAGTTCGGTTCCGACTCCGGTCGATATCGCCGAACTGGCGCTGGTCGAGGCCGAACTCGACAAGCGTTGGCCCGAGACCAAGATCGAGCCGTCACTGACGCGTATCGAGGCGCTGATGGACGTGCTGGGCTCGCCGCAGCACAACTATCCTTCGGTTCACGTGACGGGGACCAACGGCAAGACGTCGGTGACGCGCATGATCGACTCTTTGATGAGCGCTCTGCATCGTCGTACCGGCCGAACCACCAGCCCTCATCTGCAGATCGCGACCGAGCGGATCAGCATCGACGGTCATCCGATCTCACCGCGGCTCTACGTGGACACGTTCCGCGAGATCGAGCCGTACGTGCAGATGATCGACGCACAGTCCGAAGAAGCCGGGGGACCGGCGATGAGCAAGTTCGAAGTGCTCACCGCGATGGCCTATGCGGCATTCGCGGAGGCACCGGTCGACGTCGCCGTGGTCGAGGTCGGTCTCGGCGGACGCTGGGACGCCACCAACGTGATCGACGGACAGGTCGCGGTGATCACCCCGATCAGTCTCGATCACGCCGAGTATCTGGGTACCGACCTGGCCGGGATCGCGGAGGAGAAGTCCGGAATCATCAAGAAGGGCCGTGAGGATCTGGTTCCGGTGGACACCGTCGCGATCATCGCCGAGCAGACTCCCGAAGTCATGGAGGTACTGCTGCGGCGAGCAGTCGAGGTCGAAGCTGCGGTCGCTCGCGAAGGTTCGGAGTTCAAGGTGCTTGCTCGCCAGATCGCGGTAGGAGGACAGCAGCTCGAACTTCAGGGTCTGAGCGGTGTGTACACCGACATCTTCCTTCCTCTGCACGGCGAGCATCAGGCGCGAAACGCGGCCCTCGCGCTCGCTGCTGTCGAAGCGTTCTTCGGTGCCGGTCCGGATCGACAACTCGATCAGGATGCAATCCGCAACGGGTTCGCCTCGATCGTCAATCCTGGTCGCCTCGAACGTGTTCGGAGTGCGCCGACCGTATTTCTCGACGCCGCCCACAATCCTGACGGTGCCCGCGCCCTCGCGGCCGCACTGGCCGCGGAGTTCGACTTCCGCAAGCTCGTGGGAGTGGTCAGCGTCATGGCGGACAAGGACGTCGACGCAATTTTGACCGCATTCGAATCCGTCTTCGACGAGATCGTTGTCACCCACAACGGATCACCGCGGGCGATGGACGTCGAGGAACTGGCCAACATTGCCGTCGCGAAGTTCGGCGACGAGCGCGTCGTCGTCGCGCCGGTGCTTGCCGACGCCTTGGAAGTCGCGATCGAAATCGCCGAGCAGGTCGCCGAACCCGGCGAAGCCGTATCAGGGGCAGGTGTCGTGGTGACGGGATCCGTCGTGACCGCAGGCGCCGCCCGCACGCTGTTCGGAAAGGACCCCGCGTGAGTACCCCGTCAGAATCCAATCCCGAGCCTGGCGACACTGCCGGTGAGTTCGGGCCTCCGACCAAGGACCCGTGGAAGAGTTTCCGCGGAGTGATGGCCGGAACCCTGATCCTCGAGGCGATCGTCGTGCTGCTGGCATTGCCGGTCGTTGCGGTCGTCGGCGGTGGCCTCACCGCGCTCTCGGCCGGATTCATCATCGGGTTGGCCGTACTGATGATTCTGGGAGCGGGGGTCCAGGGCAAGCCGTGGGCGATGGGGTTCAACGTCGCACTGCAGGTGATTCTTCTGTTCGGTTTCTTCGTCCACCCGTCGATCGTGGGTGTGGCCATCACCTTCGGGATCGTCTGGGGATACCTCGTCTACCTGCAGAGAGACATCAAGCGCCGGATGGACAAGGGCCTGCTTCCCGGCCAACGGGACTGACCATTTAGGCTGTCCGCTGTGACTGAGCGCACCCTCGTACTGATCAAGCCCGACGCCGTTGCCCGTGGATACGTAGGAGAAATCCTCAGCCGTATCGAGCGCAAAGGCCTGACAATTGCAGCACTCGAGCTCCGCGTAGCTTCCGAAGAGGTGGCTGGTAGCCACTACGCAGAGCACGCCGAGCGCCCGTTCTACCCGAGCTTGTTGGAGTTCATCACCTCCGGTCCACTGGTGGCCGCAGTGCTCGAAGGCCCCCGCGCCATCGCTGCTTTCCGTCAGTTGGCCGGCGGAACTGACCCGGTCGACAAGGCACTTCCGGGCACAATCCGTGGCGACTTCGGACTCGAAGCGCAGCAGAACCTCGTTCACGGCAGTGACTCCGTGGAGTCGGCAGAGCGTGAAATCGCTCTGTGGTTCCCCGCGCTGTCGTCCATCTGAATCTTCTATCCGGGCCTTCGGCCCACATCTCCACAGCGAATTCTCGGCACGTATCCCACATCGGTGCGCCCTTTGCAGTTGCAGGCGCGTTGGTGTGGGATACTGCTTTCAGTTGAACCGCAATTTGTTTTACGCACGTTCAACCGGATGACACCTAGGTTCGATGCCCTTTCATCGCTGCTCCAGGTCAACAGGAAATCCCTGGACCTCTGCACGCTGGATGATCAGGCGCTCGCGCACAGGACAACGGCCATCCAGCCAGGCACTTCATGTGTTCGCAGTGAATAACGGGCACTGCGGACCATGCGGAGCGAGACCTTACAATCTCGTACTCACTTCTGAGTGCGAGTACACACAGCACGCTCCCGCGTGGCCGCGTGACAACTCGACTTCTGGGTTGGACGCGCCCGGGGGCTGAGGAGACTTACGTGGCCGATCAATCCCCAACCGAATCAGATTCCAGCACCACCCCGGAATTTCCCGACAAGATGCGCGTACACGCGCTGGCAAAGCTGCTCGGCGTCACCAGCAAGCAGGTCCTTGCCGAAGCTGCAGCGCTCGGTACCGAATTGCGCAGTGCGCAGTCGAGTCTCCAACGTGACATCGCTCAGCGGATTCATGCCTCGCTGACTTCCGCGGCCGAGGCCATCGAGCCGGTCGTCGCCGAGCTCGACACCCTCATCGACCCGGTTGTCGAAGCGCCTGCTGCCGAGCAGCCTGTGGAAACTCCGGCCGAGCAGCCTGCTGCGGAGATTCCAGCCGAGAAGCCGGTGAGGGCTCGGCGAACCCGCAAAAAGACTGTAGTTGTCGAAGAACCGGCAGCAGAAGAAGTGGTGGATCCGGCGGTTGCCGAGATCAGCGCTGGACTCGACGCCGCTGCTGCGCTGCAGAGCAAGGAAGCCGAGCAGTCAGATCTGTTCACCTCCTTCGAGGCACCGCAGACCCATCAGCCCGAGGTCGCCCCCGCCGCGCCGCAGGTTCCGCTGTTCCTGCAGCCGGATCTCGAGGCAGCCGAGGTGGCCCCGCGTCGTCGTCGCGCTCGCCGTGAGCCTGCTGCACCGGCAGTCGTCGAAGAGAAGCAGACAACTGCGGAAACAGAAACAGTCGCACCCGAGGTCTCGCCGGTTGTAGTTCCAGCCGTCGAAGAGCCGGCTGTGACCGCCCCGCAAACCGAGGGTGAGAGCGCCGAGTCCGAGGACGAGGACGACGATCAGCCGCGTCGCCGTCGTCGTGGACGCCGTGGACGTGGTCGTGGCCGCGGCGAACAGGGTGGCGAACAGGGCGGCGAACAGGGCGGCGAGCAGGGCTCGGATGACGAGTCGGATACGACCACCGAAGCGGAGCAGGAAACCGCCCCCGAGGCAGTCGAGAAGCAAACCGAAGACGCTTCCGGGGGAGAATCCGGAAACAAGACCGAGTCCGACGCGGATGCGGAATCCGAGAACGCCGACGATTCCGACCTCGACGCTGACGGATCGAGCCGTCGCCGCCGTCGCCGTCGCCGTCGTAAGACTGGCACCGATGCGGCCACCGACGCGACTGCGACGTCCGAGGACGATCCGCCGAACACCGTCGTTCACGAGCGCGAACCGCGCAACAAGACCCGTGTCAAGGACGAGGTCCAGGGCATCAGTGGTTCGACGCGTCTGGAAGCGAAGCGTCAGCGCCGCCGCGACGGTCGTGACGCCGGCCGTCGTCGCCCGCCGATTCTGACCGAGTCGGAGTTCCTTGCCCGTCGTGAAGCCGTCGACCGCGTCATGGTTGTGCGCGATCGAGCAGACAGCGGTCAGCCGCACGCGACTACACAGGTAGCAGTCCTCGAAGACGGAGTGCTCGTCGAACACTTCGTCACCAACTCGGCGTCCGCGTCGATGGTCGGCAACGTCTACCTCGGACGCGTCCAGAACGTGCTCCCCAGCATGGAAGCTGCGTTCATCGACATCGGGCGCGGCCGCAACGGCGTGCTCTACGCCGGTGAGGTCAACTGGGAGGCAGCCGGTCTCGGTGGCAACTCGCGCAAGATCGAGCAGGCTCTCAAGCCTGGCGATCAGGTGCTCGTTCAGGTCAGCAAGGATCCGGTTGGGCACAAGGGCGCGCGACTGACCACACAGATTTCGCTTGCCGGTCGTTTCCTCGTCTACGTGCCCGGTGGTACGTCCACGGGTATCAGCCGCAAGCTCCCGGACACCGAGCGCAAGCGTCTCAAGGAAATCTTGCGTGACATCGTTCCCGCCGACGCCGGCGTGATCATTCGCACGGCGTCCGAGGGTGTCAGCGAAGAAGAGTTGGCGCGCGACGTGACTCGTCTGCAGGCGCAGTGGGCTGGCATCGAGGAGCAGGCCGCCGCTGCGGACACCGGCAAGTCCGGCAACCCGCAGGCGCTGTACGAAGAGCCGGACATGCTGGTCAAGGTCATTCGCGATCTGTTCAACGAGGACTTCTCCAAGCTGGTCATCGAGGGCGAGAAGGCGCACACGACGGTCGAGAACTACATCAACTCGGTCGCTCCCGACCTGCTTCCGCGGCTCGAGAAGTACACGCCGAACAACGGAATCGACGTATTCGCGGCTCGCCGTATCGACGAGCAGTTGGCAAAGGCACTCGATCGCAAGGTGTGGCTGCCGTCCGGCGGCACCCTGGTGATCGACCGCACCGAGGCCATGACTGTCGTCGACGTCAATACCGGCAAGTTCACCGGAGCCGGCGGAAACCTCGAGGAAACCGTCACCCGTAACAACCTCGAAGCTGCCGAGGAGATCGTTCGCCAGATGCGCCTGCGGGACATCGGCGGAATGATCGTCGTCGACTTCATCGACATGGTCCTCGAATCGAACCGGGACCTGGTCCTGCGTCGGCTCACCGAATGCCTGGGTCGCGATCGCACGCGCCATCAGGTGTCGGAGGTCACGTCACTCGGACTCGTGCAGATGACGCGCAAGAAGTTGGGCACCGGATTGGTCGAGGCCTTCTCGACTACCTGTGAGCACTGCCACGGACGCGGCATCATCGTCCACTCCGAGCCCGTCGAGGTGAAGTCCTCGGACGACGGCGGATCGCGTTCGGGCTCGCAGCGCAGTGATTCCGGTGCCTCGCGCAAGAACAAGCGTGGCCGCGGAGACAAGTCGGCTTCGACCGAGTCCAACGGACAGGAAGCTCCGACGCCGGAGGTCCCGGCCGTCGACGCGACGGTCAAACGGGCTCATCCGGTGGCATTGGCGATGGCCTCGCATCACCACGACGACGACGAAACCGTCGCGGCCGACTCGATCGAGTCGGATTCCGCCGGTACGTCTTCGGGGGATGGTGCATCCAAAAGTGCCGATCGGCAACAGGATCGGCCGATTGATACTCCTGCTGCTACTGAGCGCCCTGACGTTCCTGTTGTGGACTCTGCTGCGGAAGAAGCTCCCGCAGTGGGTAACGAGCGGGAAGCAGCTCCCGCAGTGGGTAACGAGCGGGAAGCAGCTCCCCGAGGTCGTCGGCGTAGTCGTCGGGCGTCGCGTGCGGCGTCTGCACCGGTTGCCGAAGCAGCTCCCGAGGTGGGCACGGTCTTCGTGATTCCGACTCCGGAACCCGTGGCGGAAGCGGTCGTGGAAGACGCTCCGGCTCCGGCCGCCGAAATTCCGGCTGAGGAAGAAGTTGTCGTCGTCAAGCGGCCCCGTCGCAGGCGTGCAGCAGCACGTCCCGCGGGTCCGCCGGTCGACGGAGAGTAGAACTACCGTCTTTCGGTCGGTTGGATGTCTTGGCGATGAGCTAGGACATCCAACCGTTATCCGAAGTTTCAGCTGGTAGAAGCAGTACAGAGTAGTGAGCACCACCCCTCGGCGGGGCGGTTTGACCCTGACGGTTGCTTTCCCGTAACCTTGGAGGGTCGCCACCCGGCGGTAGAGATTCCGTGTGCCTAGAGTGCGCGTGAATGTCCCGGTACGTCAGTGCCGAGCCGAGGTGACATAAACCAGACCAGTCGCGATGCATTTGAAGCCTCAGGCAGCAGCGCGAGCAAGTTCGAAGAAGCAAGGGGTAGCCCTCCGATGGCAACGTACGCGATCGTCAAGACCGGCGGAAAGCAGTACAAGGTCGCTGTTGGTGACCTCGTCAAGGTCGAGAAGATCGAGGGTGAGCCCGGCACTGCTGTCTCGCTTGCTCCCGTTCTCGTGGTCGACGGATCTGACCTGACCACCGACTCGGCCAAGCTGGCCAAGGTCGCAGTCACCAGTGAGATCGTCGAGCACACCAAGGGCCCGAAGATCCGCATCCACAAGTTCAAGAACAAGACCGGTTACCACAAGCGTCAGGGCCACAGGCAGCCGATCACGGTGCTCAAGGTCACGGGCATCAAGTAACCAGTTCTTTCTAGCTAATTTCACCCGAGGAGGGTCAATAGCATGGCACATAAGAAGGGTGCATCCAGCTCCCGTAACGGTCGCGATTCAAACGCCCAGCGCCTCGGCGTGAAGCGCTTCGGCGGCCAGTCGGTCAGCGCAGGCGAAATCCTGGTTCGCCAGCGCGGCACGCACTTCCACCCCGGCGTCAACGTCGGCCGTGGCGGCGACGACACCCTGTTCGCTCTCGCTGCCGGTGCAGTCGAGTTCGGCCAGAAGCGTGGACGCAAGACCGTGAACATCGTTCCGGCCGTCGTTGCGGCTGAGGTCTAGTCTTTCTCGCTAGTTGTGCGTCATCGGTTCTACTTCGGTAAGCCGGTTCTGCTTTCGGTAAGAGAGTGACGCGTTCCAAGCTCCCGATAGGGGCGGACCAGGGTTGAAATAACCCGGTCCGCCCCTATCGTTTGTTTAAGCAGTACCTGGTTATCCCGAGCAACCCTGCTCACCAGAAGTTCAGCTCATCGCGTGAGACCCGCAATTGACTGAGGAAGGATCCGGCAGTCATGTCCCGATTCATTGACCGTGTTGTGCTGCACGTCAGCGCTGGAAAAGGCGGCAATGGTTGCGCCTCCGTACACCGCGAGAAGTTCAAACCGCTCGGCGGTCCGGACGGTGCCAACGGAGGTCGCGGTGGCGACGTCATCCTCGTAGTCGACGAGAACATCCACACCCTCCTCGACTTTCACTTCCATCCCAACGCGAAGGCGACCAACGGCAAGCAGGGCGCCGGCAGCAACCGCGAGGGAGCAAACGGTGAAGACCTCATCCTCAAGGTCCCCGATGGCACTGTCGTTCTCGATACCGACGGCAACGTGCTGGCCGACCTCGTGGGAGTCGGTTCGCGCTACGACGCCGCTCAGGGCGGCCGCGGCGGACTCGGTAACGCAGCGCTGGCGTCGAAGGCCCGCAAAGCTCCCGGTTTCGCACTCCTCGGTGAGGACGGTGTCGAGCGTGACCTGGTTCTCGAGCTCAAGTCGGTAGCCGACGTCGGTCTGCTCGGATTCCCCTCTGCCGGTAAGTCTTCGCTGGTGTCCGTTCTGTCGGCGGCCAAGCCGAAGATCGCCGACTACCCCTTCACAACTCTGGTCCCCAACCTCGGTGTTGTCTCGAGCGGTGACACCACCTTCACCGTCGCCGACGTGCCCGGGCTGATCCCCGGCGCCAGCGAAGGCCGCGGTTTGGGCCTGGACTTCCTGCGCCACATCGAACGCTGCGCCGTGTTGGCGCACGTGATCGACTGCGCCACTCTCGATCCGGGACGCGACCCGATCTCTGACATCGACGCCTTGGAAGCAGAGCTGGCTGCATACACGCCCGCGCTCTCCGGCGACTCGGGACTCGGTGACCTCGACAAGCGTCCGCGGGTCGTCATCCTCAACAAGACCGACGTTCCCGAGGCAGCCGAGTTGGCCGAAATGGTCACGCCTGAGATCGAAGCCCGCGGATGGCCGGTCTTCACTATCTCCGCAGTGAGCCGAGAAGGCCTGCGACCGTTGACCTTCGCGCTGGCGAAGATGGTCCGTGACTACCGCGAAGCCCATCCGAAGCCCGAGCCGAAGCGCCAGGTCATTCGCCCGGTCAAGGTCAAGGATTCCAGCTTCACGATCGAGAAGGATCCCGATATTCCCGGCGGATTTGTCGTCCGCGGCACTCGCCCGGAGCGGTGGATTCGGCAGACCGCCTTCGACAACGACGAAGCCGTGGGCTACCTCGCAGACCGTCTTGCTCGATTGGGTGTCGAGGACGCATTGGTCAAGAAGGGCGCTCAGCCAGGTGCTTCCGTCACCATCGGTGACGTGAGCTTCGAGTGGGAGCCGATGACGCCGGCCGGTATCGATCTGACCCGAACGGGCCGTGGAACCGATCCGCGTCTCGATCAGGTGGAGCGCATCGGCGCCGACGAGCGCAAGCATGCTCGTCGCGTCCGCCGCGGTCTGCTTGACGAAGACGCCTGACACACGCGATTTCAGGACGAAAACCGAAGAGAGGGAACGGGACTGTGCTCGGGTCCACCAGGGAGTCGATAGCGTCGGCTCACAGTATCGTCGTGAAGATCGGGTCGTCTGCGCTCACCAGTCTGGTCGCGGGACTCGATACTCACCGACTCGATCTGTTGGCCGATGCCATCGAGGCCCGCATGCGTGCGGGTTCCGATGTTGTCGTCGTCTCGTCCGGTGCCGTCGGAGCTGGATTGGCACCGCTGGGACTGACTAAGCGACCGCGGGATCTCGCGACCAAGCAGGCCGCGGCCAGCGTCGGACAGTTGGCGCTGGCTCACGCCTGGGGTACGTCGTTCGCCCGTTACGGGCGCACCGTCGGGCAGGTCCTTCTCACTGCGGATGACATCGCTCGACGGACGCAGCACCGGAACGCTCAACGGACGCTCGATCGTCTGCGGGCGTTGCACGCGGTGGCAATCGTGAACGAGAACGACACTGTCGCCACCACCGAACTTCGGTTCGGTGACAACGATCGGCTGGCTGCTCTGGTTGCGCATCTGGTCGGTGCCGACGCGTTGATCCTGTTGTCGGATGTCGACGGTCTCTACGACGGCGATCCCCGAAAGGGCGATGCCACACTGATTCCCGAGGTCAACAGTCCCGAGGATCTCGACGGTGTGGTTGCCGGTTCGGGTGGCGCTCTCGGTACCGGAGGCATGGCGTCAAAGCTCTCAGCAGCACGCCTGGCCGCTGATTCCGGAGTGCCGGTTCTGCTGGCCGCAGCCTCGGACGCCGCGCAAGCACTCAGTGGTGCCGATGTCGGAACCGCTTTTGCGCCGCGGCCGACGCGATTGTCGGCTCGCCGATTCTGGGTCCGTCACGCCGCCGACACACAGGGCGACCTCCACCTCGACGACGGCGCCGTTCGCGCGGTCGTGTCCAAGCGTCGAAGCCTGCTGTCTGCGGGCATTGTCGGTGTATCCGGTGACTTCCACGCCGGCGACGTAGTGTCCCTGATGGGGCCGGGGGAGAAGCCCGTCGCCCGGGGTGTCGTCGCATTCGACGCTACGGAGATCGAGGAGATCCTGGGGCGCTCCACCACCGATCTACCGGCCGACATGCAGCGTCCCGTGGTTCACGCGGACGACTTGGTGGCGCTGTAACTGTCGTGCTCGACCAGGGCGGAAAGTGCTTCAGCACAACCGACTTCGAGCTTGAGGTCGGCGAATTCGTCGCCGCGAGTCGTGCCACGATTGACGATGGCGATCGGCTTCCCGGTTTTGGCGGCATGCCGGACGAAACGTAGGCCGGACATCACCGTCAACGACGACCCTGCTACCAACAGTGCGTCGGCTTGGTCGACGAGGCTGTATGCACGGGCCACACGTTCCTTGGGGACGGATTCACCGAAGTAGACGATGTCCGGCTTGAGTAGCCCACCGCACACGGCGCAATCCACGACGCGAAAGTGTGCGGTGGATTCGATCACGGCATCTGCATCGGGCGCGATCTCGACTCCCGTTGCAGCAGCGACTGTTTCGGCGAATCCTGGGTTGGCTTCTTCCAGTCTCTCCGCGAGAGTGGTGCGGGAGATCAGCCGCTGGCAGCTCAGGCATCGAACCTGCGCGTAGGTGCCGTGGAGGTCGATGACGTTTCGCGCGCCGGCCTTGGTGTGCAGGAGGTCGACGTTCTGGGTGATTACTCCGACGGCTCGCCCTGTTCGCTCGAGTGCCGCGACGGCTCGGTGGCCCTGGTTGGGTCGAGAGCTGTCCATGTATCGCCAGCCGATGTGGTTCCGCGCCCAGTAGTGCCGTCGAAACGCCGGATCCCCGATGAACTGCTGGAACGTCATCGGATTGCGCGGGGGTGAATCGGGGCCACGGTAGTCCGGGATTCCGGAGTCGGTGGAGATGCCTGCACCCGTCAGAACTGCCAGGCGACGGCCGGCCAGGAGCTCGGGAAGGGCGTCGAGGCGGCTGTTGTCGGTAGGCACCGTTCCAGGATAGGCGCGTGTGCGAGACGGAGGCGCGGAGGAAGTCCGAAATGTTCAATAGAACACGTGTGCGATCGTCAACACTCGTAGACATGAACACAGTGAACCCAATCCCTGCTGGTTACCGCACGATCACTCCCTACCTTGCGGTTCCGGACGGTCATGCCGCACTCGACTACTACAAACGAGCACTTGGAGCCGAGATAGTCGATGCGATGAACGCACCTGACGGCACCCTCATGCATGCGGAGATCCGGATCGGCGATTCGATGCTGCAACTCTCGCAGGAGATGCCGGACTTCGGTCTCAAATCACCGCAGGACGGCTGGGTGCATTCGTCGATCGTCGTCTACACCGAGGACACGGACGAGTTTGTCGCTCGGGCCGTCGCCGAGGGAGGCACGCTGGTCACGGCCGTGGCCGATACATTCTCGGGCGACCGGCATGGGGTGTTTCTCGATCCTTTCGGCCACAGGTGGGCAGTATGCACGAAGGTCGAGGATGTACCTGCCGAGGAAGTCGCTCGCCGGGCGCGGGCGCTCTTCTTCCCGGATACGGAGTCGCCACAGTAACTTTCGGCAGCTTTCGGCGGATCATTCAGGCTTCGGCGGCGTGCTCAGTATCCGGCGACGGGGTCCACGAGGGCAGCCAGCGCCTCACCCTTCGCGAAGCGGGTCACGTTCTTGGAGACGTGATCCGCGAACGCGGCGGGGCGAACGCCTGGCGGATTGGAATCGTGGGGTGTGATGATCGCATTCGTCAGATCCCACAGAGGGTGACCGTCCGGGAGGGGTTCGGGATCGGTGACGTCGAGACCGGCGCCGCCGATCTGTTCCGACTCGATTGCCTCGACCAGCGCGTCGGTGTCGACCAGTGATCCGCGCGCGACATTGATCACCCAGGAATGGGGTTGCATCGCCGCCAACTGCGCACGGCCCACGAGGTGACGGGTGGCCGGGGTGGCCGGGGCGGCAATCACGAAGTGATCTGCGCGAGAATAGATTTCATCCATCCTGGATGCGGGGTACGTGGAGATCGCCCCGGGAACCGGGCTACCGGAACGATTGACTGCGATGCTGTCCGCCCCCCTGCGCGGCCAGCATCGGAATCAGCGCGCGGCCGATACCGCCTGCGCCGATGATCGCAACCGTCGAACCACGAAGGGTGCCGATCTTGGGAAAGAACTCGAACTGACGCCACGTTCGAGCTTCGATGTGCGCGGGCAGGTGACGAACTCCGGCCAACAGCAGCATGAGCGCGTGCTCGGCCACCGAAGCCGAAAACGCGCCGGCCGCCGAGGTCCACGTGATATCCGTGTCCTTCGGAATCACACCGGAGTCGAACCAATCCTCGATTCCCGCCGACGGCAGCTGCACCCACCTGACCGACGCCGGTAACTCAGACGGAAATGTTTCGGGTGAGCCCGCCCAGATCAGGGCGTCGGCAGTGTCGATCGGACTGATCAGACCACCGCCCCGAAGCACCGCGCTGTCGAGCAGTGCATCGGGGACGGGGCCGATCGCTACGCGTGGAGAGGTGTCAGTCGCCATGACTAGACGCTACGCGGGGACCTCCACCAGTGGGTAGACACCGTTCTCGTCGTGTACCTCGCGCCCGGTGACCGGCGGATTGAAGACGCACAGCATGCGCATCTGCGTGTCGGGCTCGACCCGATGACGCTCGTGGCCGTTGAGCAGGTACATCGACCCCGGTGCGAGGTCGTATTCCTTGTTGTTGTCGAGGTCGATCAGCTTGCCGGTGCCCTCGACGAGCCAGACGGCCTCGACGTGGTTGGCGTAATGGAACTCGTTGACCGAACCCGCCTTGATGGTGGTCTCGTGGAACGAGAACCCGACGCGGTCGCCGCCGAGGACGATGCGCTTGCTGCGCCAGTTGCCGTCCTCACTCGTGATGTCGCGGTCGGTGTCGGTGATCTCGGTGGTGGTGCGAACGATCATGGGACAGTCCTTCCTCTAGCTGCAGACCTTGAGTGTCGCCTCGGCCAGGATGGAGAGGCCGTGCTCGAGCTCTTCGTCGGTAATCGTCAGTGCCGGAAGCAGTTTCACAACCTGGTCGGAGGGTCCGGAGGTCTCGGCGAGCAGTCCCTCGTCGAATGCCAGCTGGCAGACCTTTCCGGCGCGCTCCGGCTGGTCGAAGACCAGGCCCTGGACCAGGCCGCGTCCGCGGTGAGAGACCTCGCCGGGGAACTGATCGGAGAGATTGGCGAAGCATTCGCTGATGCGTGCGCCCTTCTTCAGCGTTGTCTTGGTCAGTGCGTCGTCGGACCAGTAGTGGTCGAGTGCCACCTTGGAGGTGACGAACGCCGGGTTGTTGCCACGGAAGGTGCCGTTGTGCTCGCCCGGTCCCCAGACGTCGAGTTCACGCTTGAACAGCGTGAGCGCCATGGGCATTCCGTAGCCGCTGATCGACTTGGACAATGTGACGATGTCGGGAACGATTCCGGCCTCTTCGAAGGAGAAGAACGGGCCGGTGCGGCCGCAACCCATCTGGACGTCGTCGACGATCAGCAGGATTCCGCGATCCGAGCACAGTGTTGCCAGCGCCCGAAGCCATTCGGGGCGAGCGACATTGACGCCACCTTCACCCTGCACGGTTTCGACGATCACTGCCGCGGGGCGGTTGATTCCACTGCCGGAATCATCGAGAACGCGGGAGAACCACTGGAAGTCCTCGGTGACGCCGTCGAAGTAGTTGTCGAAGGGCATCGGTGTCGTGTGCACGAGGGGGACACCGGCGCCCGCGCGCTTCATCGAGTTGCCGGTCACCGAGAGTGCACCAAGTGTCATTCCGTGAAATGCGTTGGTGAAGTTGATGACTGCCGAACGTCCGGTGACCTTGCGGGCCAGCTTCAGTGCAGCCTCGACGGTGTTCGAGCCGGTCGGGCCGGGGAACTGGACCTTGTAGTCCAGGCCGCGCGGCTCGAGGATGTTGCGCTGAAAGGTCTCGAGGAACTCGCGTTTGGCGACGGTGGACATGTCGAGGCCGTGCGTGATGCCGTCGTTCATGATGTAGTCGACCAGTGCCGATTTGAGCACCGGGTTGTTGTGGCCGTAGTTGAGTGCGCCGGCGCCGGCGAAGAAATCGAGGTAGTCGCGTCCGTTCTCGTCACGAATCCAGGATCCGGATGCGCTGGTGAACACTGCGGGCCAGTCACGGCAGTAGCTGCGAACCTCGGACTCGAGGGTTTCGAAAATGCTTGCTTCGTTGATATTCATATCTTCTTTGTTCCTCCGGGGCATGCTGTATGCCGAGCGCGAAGTGCGCTAGGCGCCGATCGTGTAAAGATTTTCGGCTTCGTGTCCATCGGGAAAATCGTTGGGCGAGAACAAGGTCTGCCTGGTTATCGGTACTTCGCGTCGACGTGCGAGCGCAGTGAAGAGTGCGATCGAAGCCTCGTTGTCGGGGCTGATCGTCGTCTCCAGGTGTGTAACACCCAGCGGGGCAGTGCGATCCATCAAGTCGGACAGCATGCGGGCAGCAATTGCCTTGCCGCGCTGGTCTTCGTCGACCGCAACTTGCCACACGAACAGGGTTTCCTGCGCGCTGGGACGGGTATAACCGGAAACGAATCCGACTACGCGGCCGTCTACCTCTGCGACGATGGACGTCGCGCTGAAATCCCTGCACCACAACAGGTATGCATAACTCGAATTGAGGTCGAGTACCTTCGAATCACGTGCGATCTCCCAGAGCCGGACTCCGTCATCGATCTGTGGGCTTCTGAACAACACCGCGTCCGGCGCGGTGGTCGGGATAGCTCTCGTATCAACAGGCTTCATCGGTCATCTGAACGTAACAATCATTGCTGTCGAAGTCATGCAGATGTCCGTTTCGGGCCGTGGGGAACCCGTTGCGCCCCAGGTGAGGACATGAATGTGATGGTGCTCACATTATGTAACTTTTGCCGTTGTCGGAGCGACTATTTCGGGCAAAAACTCGCTATTTCGGGCTCGCGAGCGCCAACGGAAGTACAGAGTGAGCACCAGCCTGTCGAAGTGCGCGTGCGGCCATCGTGAAAGTCCAACCGGTATCGGCGATTGCATCGACAAGAAGTATTGGTCCCTGGTGGATACTCATGTCCGGGACTTCCCAAACATCGACCAGTCCGGACACGCGATAGGCGGAGTTCGCTGCCGACACCGGAGGGTGGTCGGGTCGCAAGCGAAGGGTGCCCAGGTCGGTCAATCGCCCGACCTCGGCCAGCTTGGCAGCCAGGCTCGACACCAGCAACGGATGCGTCGTGGATTCGAGTGCCATGACACCGGTGGGGCGCTCGGCCCAATTCCAGGCCGCCAGAACGCTGATACACGCGCTGACCACCGCATCGGGTACCTCGGCGTCGGGACCGTCGAAAAGCGCGCGGAGACGTTGGCCCCAGCCCAGGTCCGACATCCGTCCGAGAATGCGTCCGGTTTCCGGTCCCTCGGTGATCTTCCCGGACAGCTTGACGCCCAGCTTGCTCAGGCCGGTCGGCCACATCTTGCGCGGCTCCAGGTCGAATCCGGGGCGCTGCAAGCGCGCCCGAGTCTCGTCGAGGGCGGCTGTGTCGACAGTGGTGTCGTAGCGATCGCCGGTGCAGTTGTCGCAGCGACCGCACTGTGAGTTCTCCGAGGTCAGGCCCGGATCGTCGAGTTGTTCACGCAGGAAGGTCATTCGACACGTCGTGATGCTCTGGTACTTGACCATTGCGGCCTGCTCGGCCTGGCGAGCGTCGTCGAGTCGGCCGTAGCGCTCGGCGTCGTACACCCAAGGTTCGCCGGTGCTGATCCAGCCGCCCTTGACACGTTTGACCGCGCCGTCGACGTCGAGGACTTTGAGGACCATCTCGAGACGCGTTCGATTGAGCTCCACCAGAGGTTCGAGTGCCGGTGTCGACGTGGCCTTTTCGGTGTCGAGGTGCTCGATGACGCTGCGGACGAGATGCTCGCGGGGGAAGGCGACCGAGGCGAAGTAGCTCCAGATCTGCTTGTCCTCGGCGCCCGGCAGCAGGATCACGTCGGCCCTGTCGGTGGAACGACCGGCGCGGCCCACCTGCTGGTAGTACGAGATCGGCGACGACGGTGCGCCGAGGTGGACGACGAACCCGAGATCAGGCTTGTCGAAGCCCATCCCGAGGGCCGAGGTGGCCACCAGGGCCTTGACACGATTGCCCAACAAGTCCTGCTCGAGGGATTCACGTTCGGTGGGATCGGTCTGGCCCGTGTAGGCAGCGACGGTATGCCCGCGTTCGGAGAGCAGGCTTGCGAGGTCTCGTGCGGCCGAGACCGTCAGTGTGTAGATGATGCCCGATCCCGGCAGCGTCTCGAGCATGTCGGCGAGCCAGGCAGCGCGCGCCGTCGCCTCGGGAATGTGAACCACGGAAAGGTGAAGCGACTCGCGTTCGAGCCCGCCGCGAAGCACGAGCGTTTCCTCGCCGCCGACGCCGAGTTGGGCGGACACGTCCTCGACGACTCGGTTGTTGGCCGTAGCCGTGGTCGCGAGGACGGGAATGCCCTCGCCGAGTTCGGCGATCAATGTTCTGATGCGCCGATAGTCGGGACGGAAGTCGTGTCCCCAGTCGGAAACACAGTGGGCCTCGTCGACCACTACCAAGCCGGCATCAGCTGCCAGGGACGGAAGCACCTGATCGCGGAAGTCGGGGTTGTTGAGGCGCTCGGGGCTGACCAGCAGTACGTCGAGATCGTTGGCTGCAACGCGGGCGTGGATGTCGTCCCACTCGGTGACGTTGCCCGAGTTGATGGTCGCGGCTCGCACCCCGGCACGCTCGGCAGAACTGACCTGGTTTCGCATCAGGGCCAACAACGGAGAGACGATGACCGTGGGGCCGTGGCCTGTTGCCCGGAGCAGCTTCGCCGAGATGAAGTAGACCGCCGACTTGCCCCAGCCGGTCCGCTGTACGACGAGCGCGCGTTTGCGCTGCACCACCAGCGCCTCGATGGCCGTCCACTGGTCCTCGCGTAGGCGGGCATCCGGCCCCGCGAGTTCGCGGAGCAGCCGCTCGGCTTCGTCGCGCATGGCTGGGGCAGTGGCGGTGGTCATGGACCCCATGGTGCACGACCCTGCCGACACGTGCGGGCTTCAGGCCTTGGCAACAGGTTCCTGCAGCTCGGTGACCCAGCCGTCGACATCCTCCGGGCACGCCAGCGTCACCTCACGGCTGGGGCCGGCATTGCGGTATCCCGCTGCGTCGATCCATTGAGCCAACGCCTGATAAGCGGGCAGGCAGTTGTCCATCGAACCCTTGTGCAGCAGCGAGGCCACTTGCTCTTCGGCCCGCAGGTCCACCACAGCGAACTCGTAGTCGCCCTCAGGATCCGCGTTGACCGGTAGTGCCGCATGGACGACGACGTTCTCGTCGTCACCGGCATCCTCGTAGTACGCGACAGCGGGTCCGATCGGGACGACGCCGGCGCGATCCAAGCCGGTACAAAGCCGCTCGTACAGCCCGCGAACCACCGGACCGATCGACGACGGATCCATCGTCTTGGCGGTACCGGTCAACTCCGCGACCCGCAGCGCCGGAACGGACTTGATCACAACCTCGTATGCGGACATCTGTCCCTCACTTTCGATGATGCGGAGGCGCGCCTGTACATGCGCCAGTCGCGCGGTGTCTTCCTGGATTCGGGTTTCGAGCTCTGCTCGGCGAAGCGTGAGCATCCCGCGGATCTCGTCGACGGTGACCGCCGACTCCACCACCTGCTGGACCTGGGCCAAGGTCAGGCCCAACTCCTTGAGCGCGACGATGCGGTTGAGCAGCGCCAACTGGCCCGCGGTGTACGAGCGATAGCCGGTGGATGCGTCGACCCTCGCGGGTGTGAGCAGGCCGATGGCGTCGTAGTGGCGGAGCATGCGCACCGACACACGACCTGCTCTCGCGAAGTCTCCGATGCTCAACATGGTTGCTCGCCCCGTTTCTCCCTCACGAACCCGACACCTACAGGTTTACGACCTCACACGGTGTCAGGGTCAAGCCGAGCTTTCCGTGTCAAGGTCAAGCCGAGCTTTCCGTGTCAAGGTCAAGCCGAGCTTTCCGTGTCAAGGTCAAGCCGAGCTTTCCGTGTCAGAGTCAAGCCTGACGCCTCAGCACTTTCTCGATCGCAGCGCGAATGGGTGACGACACAGAAGCGCCGCGAACCGTCGTCGCCAGGCTTCCCGCCGTGGCACCGAACTGCAGGGCGCGTTCCTGGTCCTGCGCCCACTCCACGGCGAAGGCCCCGGTGAAGGCATCGCCTGCGCCGGTGGTGTCCACGGGGGTCACGGCCGGGGAGTCGGCGTGAATTGTCTTCTCGCCCGACCTGAGATCCGCGCCGCCTGCCCCGAGCGTCGTGACGAGGTATCGGACGTGACCGGTGACCGCGGCCAACTGCTCCGACTCCGTCTGGTTGACGATCAGGATGTCGACAGACTCGATCAGGGCGCCCGGAAGGTCTTGTACCGGCGAAGGATTGAGGATGACGGTTGTTCCGTTGGCACGCGCGTGCTGGGCCGCTGCGGTGACCGTGTCGAGGGGTATTTCGAGTTGGCACAGGAGAACGTCGGCGTGTGCGATCGCGTCGAGGTCTGCATCGCACAACGAGGTGACCGAGGAATTGGCGCCTGAGACGACGATGATGTTGTTCTCCGCGTCCTCGCTCACGGTGATGGCGGCAACGCCACTCGGGCCGTCGACACTACGTAGCAATGCGGTGTCGACGCCGGCGCCTTCTAGCGTGTCTCGCAACTGGGTGCCGAAACCGTCGTCGCCGACCGCTCCGATGAACGACACGTCGCCTCCTGCCTTCGCGGCGGCGATGGCCTGATTACTGCCTTTGCCTCCCGCCGTGGTGGCAAAGGCAGTGCCGAGCAGCGTTTCTCCCGGAGCGGGAAATCTGGCTACTGAGGTGGTCAGGTCCATGTTGATACTGCCGACGACGACGATTCGAGGCGTACTCATACCTCGAGGCTATCGGCCTTCATTCTCTTTCGACGAACCTTGCGGATGATCCGACGTGCTTCCTCGTCGGTGGCGACGGAGGGCGGCGAACCGTCGAGTGGCTTGCGGGCCGTCTCGGGGATGAGCAGTACCGCGATACCGCCGATCACTGCGGCGATCATCATGTACATCGGCGCGACCAGGTTGCTGCCCGTTGCACTTTCGAGGGCAGTCAGCACCAGGGGAGTGGTTCCGCCGAAGATGGAGACCGCGAGGTTGTATCCGATTGCCAAGCCGCCGTACCTGATTCCGGTCGGGAACAGTGCGGGCAGCACCGACGGGAACACTCCGACGAACAGCAGGAGCAATCCGCCGAGAATTGCGAGTCCCAGGAAGACTGTCACGTAATTGCCGACGCCGATCAGCAGGTATGCGGGCAGGGAAAGGACGAAGAATCCGATGAAGCCGCTGAGCAGCAATGGTTTACGCCCGACTCGGTCCGAGAACTTTCCGACGTAGCTGATTCCCATCATCATCACGATCATGACGATGATCATCAGGATGAGTCCGTGGGATTCGTCGTAGCCCAACGTGTTTGTCAGGTACGTCGGCATGTAGCTGAGCAGGCCGTAGTGAGCGATGTTGTACGTGGCCACGAGAACGATGCACAGGACGAGCGGTCGCCAGTTGTCGACGAGAGTCTCGCGCAGTTTCTTGCCGGTGGATTCGTCTGCGAGGGAGCGCTCTTCGGCCTGCTCCATCATCTGGAACGCGGGGGTTTCTTCCAAGCGCAGACGGAGATACAGGCCGATGAGACCCAGCGGTCCGGCAATGAGGAAGGGGATGCGCCAGCCCCACTGGAGGAGGTCCTCGGCGCTGACGACGGTCTGGATGATCGTAACGATGCCCGCTGCCGCCACATATCCTGCCAGGGTGCCGAATTCGAGGAAGCTCGCGAAGAAGCCGCGCCGCTTGTCCGGCGCGTATTCGGCGACGAACGTACTGGCCCCGCCGTATTCACCGCCGGTGGAAAAGCCCTGCAGTAGGCGTAGGAGTACCAGCAGGATCGGGGCGGCGATACCGATGGATTCGTAGCTCGGGATGAGGCCGATGGCGAAGGTACTGCCCGCCATCAGAATGATGGTGGTGGCCAGGACTTTCTTGCGTCCGATGCGGTCACCGAGCGGACCGAAGAACAATCCGCCGAGTGGGCGGACGATGAAGGCTGCCGCAAAAATTGCAAAGGTGGAGAGGAGTTGAGCGCTGCCGCTCGCGTCCGGGAAGAACACTTTTCCGATAGTGGTAGCTAGATATGCGTAAACGCCGAAATCGAACCACTCCATGGCATTTCCGAGCATCGTCGCCTTCACAGCGCGCTTGACGGACGCATTGTCGGTGACGCAGACATCGGGTGATTCGGCCACTTCGAGAGCGCTGATCGAGTTCTCTGGTGTAGTCATGACATGCGCTCCCCAGCGCAATCATCGAACCGAGCGGGGCACGTACCTGATGCACGCATCTTTTCGTTGCCCACTCGCCGATGAGCCGGTCGGGAAATCGAGCGTCCGCGTGCCCTGTGGCTCGTTGCGACCCCCGTCGCACGGCTCTGGCCCGCGGCAGTGTCCGGAGCCCACAGGGCTCCGGACTACCGGCAAGTAAGACGCTTACGCTATCAAAGTTGTGCGCGGGCGCCGATTTTCGGGCTAGAAGGCGCGGGCGTACTGCGACGGGATATGTGGTCCTACCTCGGCGTTCAGTTCCCGGGCCGCCCGGCGCGCCCAGTAGGGATCACGCAGCAGCTCGCGGCCGAGGAGCACCGCCACTGCGCTTCCGTCCTCGACGATCTTCTCGGCCTGTTCGGGTTCGGTGATGAGGCCGACGGCGGCGGCCGGTAGCAGGGTCTCGTTCTGTAGCCGACGGGCGAACGGAACCTGGTATCCCGGTTCCACCGGAATCTGCGCCGCCGGTGAATTACCGCCGGTGGAGACGTCGACGAGGTCGACTCCGTAGTCGGAGAGGATGTTGGCGAGGGCAACGGTCTGATCGGCGGTCCAGCTGTCGACTTCCAGTCCGCGCTCTTCCGTCAGCCAATCCGTCGCCGAGACCCGGACGAAGAGCGGCAACTCGGCCGGCCACACCTCGCGGACGGCACTCAGGATTTCCAGGAGCAACCGAATGCGGTTCTCGAAGCTTCCGCCGTAGCGGTCAGTTCGCTTGTTGCTCTCGGGGGAGAGGAACTGATGGATCAGGTATCCGTGAGCCGCGTGAATTTCCACGACCTTGAATTCGGCCTTCAGTGCGCGGGTTGCCGCCGCTGCGAAGTTCGCGACGACCTTTTCGATGCCCTCGGTGGTGAGCTCGACCGGATCGGCGAGATGGCCGAACGGAACCGCGCTGGGAGCCACTGTCTGCCAGGACAGACGGTCATCGGCTGGCAGGCTCTTGCCTCCGCGCCACGGAACCTGCGTCGACGCTTTGCGTCCGGCGTGTGCCAGCTGGATCCCAGGCACTGCGCCGAAGTACGCGAGTTGTGCGTTGATCTCGGCGAAGGCTTGCGCCTGCGTGTCGTTCCAAATTCCCAGATCAGCTGCCGATATCCGGCCTTCGGGACTGACGGCCGTCGCCTCGGTGAGAATCAGGCCGGTGCCGCCGATCGCGCGGCTCACCAAGTGCGTGCGATGCCACTCGTTGGGCACTCCGACCTGGTCGCCGATGACGTCAGCCGAGTACTGGCACATCGGTGCCATCCAGACGCGGTTCGGGATGGTGACGCCGCGCAGGGTCAATGGCTCGAACAACACACTCACGGATGGCTCCTGACTCGAAGAAGAAGGTCGGAGGGTGCAACAGTGCCTCGCGCCGGAATTGTTCCCCGGCGGTCCGCCGAATTGTTCTCGGGCGGTCCGCCGAATTGTTCTCGGGCGGTCCGCCGAATTGTTCTCGGGTGGTCACAGCCTTGTTCCGCCGAGCAGGCCGCCACGGTGGGTGGTTAATGTGTATTCATGACCGCTGTGACATCCACCGCAGAAACCGTCGACTCGAATGCGTCCGACACCAAGGCCGTCGTGCACGACGCCGCCCGCCGAGCCCGTAAGGCCTCGCGCGTCCTGGCTCTGCTGACCACCGCGCAGAAGGACGCTGCGCTCCACAGCGCAGCCGACGCGGTACTCGCGGCCAGTGATCGGATTCTCGCGGCCAACGCTCTCGATATCGACGCCGCGAAGGCCGGCGGCACCGAGGAATCACTGCTCGACCGTCTTCGGCTGACCGCTGACCGGATCGAGGGCATCGCGTCGGGTTTGCGTCAGGTTGCCGGGCTACCCGATCCGATCGGTGAGGTGCTTCGTGGATCCACTCTGCCGAACGGCTTGGAACTACGCCAGCAGCGCGTTCCGCTCGGTGTCGTCGGCATGGTCTACGAGGCTCGCCCCAATGTTACCGTCGACGCTTTCGGGCTGACTCTCAAGTCGGGAAATGCTGCGCTGCTTCGTGGTTCGTCCTCGGCAGTCAAGTCCAACGAATCGTTGGTGGAGGCGCTGCGCGCGTCGTTGGTTGCTCAGGGCCTCCCCGAGGACTCCGTTCAACTTCTGCCGAGTGCGGATCGGTCGACGGTCACACACCTCATCCAGGCCCGCGGCCTCGTCGATGTGGTCATCCCGCGCGGCGGCGCCGGCTTGATCAGCGCAGTCGTGCGTGATGCCACCGTGCCCACCATCGAGACCGGTGTCGGCAACTGCCACGTCTACGTTCACTCGGCCGCCGATCTCCTGATGGCCGAGAAGATTCTTCTCAACTCCAAGACCCGTCGGCCCAGTGTCTGCAATACAGCCGAAACCGTGCTGGTCGACGCTGCGATCGCCGAGACCGCCGTGCCGAAGCTGCTTGAAGCGCTCCAGATGCACGACGTTGTAGTGCACGGTGATCTGCCGGGACTGGTCCCCGCCACCGAGGACGACTGGTCGAAGGAATACCTCACCCTCGACGTCGCTCTCAAGGTCGTCAAGGACTTGGACGCTGCCGTCGAGCACATCGACCAGTACGGAACGGGCCACACCGAAGCCATCGTGACGTCCGATCTCTCGGCTGCCCGCGAGTTCACCGCTCGCGTCGACGCCGCGGCAGTGATGGTCAACGCGTCGACTGCATTCACCGACGGTGAACAGTTCGGATTCGGCGCCGAGATCGGCATCTCCACCCAGAAACTGCACGCGCGCGGCCCCATGGGGCTGCCGGAACTGACGTCCACGAAGTGGATCGTCTGGGGCGACGGGCACACCCGACCCGCCTGATCTTTCACCAGACTTGCCCCACCTCTCAAGGAGTTAACCGTGGACCGAGCACTTCCCGACACGACGCCGTTCTTCTCGACCGTCGACGACGTGATCGAACGTCTGGCCGAAACCGGCTACCTGTCCGACAAGGCCACGGCCACCTCGGTGTTCCTGGCCGACCGCCTGGGCAAGCCGCTGCTCATCGAGGGCCCGGCCGGTGTCGGAAAGACAGAACTCGCCCGCGCGGTCGCGCAGACCACGGGTGCCGAACTGGTGCGTTTGCAGTGCTACGAGGGTGTCGACGAGGCTCGTGCGCTGTACGAGTGGAACCACGCGAAGCAGATCCTGCGCATCCAGTCCGGCTCCGACCACAGCTGGGATTCGACGAAGGCGGATGTGTTCTCGGAGGAGTTCCTGCTCGCACGTCCACTACTCAAGGCCATTCGCCGCGAGGACCCGACGGTGCTGTTGATCGACGAGACGGACAAGGCAGACGTCGAGATCGAGGGACTGCTCCTCGAAGTCCTCAGCGACTTCGCGGTCACCATCCCCGAGCTCGGAACCATCACCGCCACCCGCAAGCCCTTCACTGTGTTGACCTCGAATGCCACTCGCGAACTCTCCGAGGCACTCAAGCGTCGTTGCCTCTTCCTGCATCTCGACTTCCCGGACGCCGACCTCGAGCGCCGCATCCTCGCCAGTCGGGTGCCGGAACTGCCCGAAGCGATTGCCGAGCAGCTGGTCAACACCATTCGTGTTCTTCGCGGAATGCAGCTCAAGAAGGTCCCTTCGGTGTCGGAGACCATCGACTGGGGCCGCACACTCCTGGCTCTGGGCATGGACACTCTCGACGACGATGCCGTTCGCGCCACGCTCGGCGTGATACTCAAGCACCAGTCGGACCAGGTGCGTGCCGCCGCTGAACTTCGGCTGAACTGAGGTCTGACATGGCTCCCGCAGGATCGACGTCGCCGCTTTCGCCTGGCGGCCTGGCAGCGCCGCACGGGATTCCCGGTCACCTCGTCGATTTTGTCGAGGCGCTGCGACGACGCGGAATCATGGTCGGACCGTCCGAGACCGTCGACGCCGGTCAGGTCATGTCGGTTCTCGATCTGCTCGATCGTGAGGCTCTTCGTGAAGGGCTGGCGTGCTCGCTCCTGCGGAGGCCGACCCACCGGGCCACGTTCGATGCCGTCTTCGATCTGTGGTTCCCCAAAGCGATCGGTGACCGGGCGGTCGGAGACGTCGACGTGTCACTGCCGCGTAAGCCCGACGGTTCGATCGATCTGCAGGCCTTGCGTGAGCTGATCGCCGAATTGCTGACAGACGGCAGCGACGAGGCGATGGAGTTGACCGAACTTCTCACCGCGGCAATGGTCGAGGAACTCGGGCAGTACCAGTCGAGCAACGGCCCGTCGTTCTCCGCTTACCAGGCACTGCGCGACGTCGCGCCGGAGACTTTGCTCAACAAGATCCTGCAGGGTCTTCTCGGCAATCAAGAGGGTTCCGGGTCCGAAGGCAAGGACAACTCCGACTATCAATCCGAGGTCGCCAAGCGCACGGCAGCGCAGCGCATCGCGGACTTCCGCAAGATGGTCGAGAAGGAAACGCGTCGACGCACCGCTGAGAATCTGGGCAAGGAACGGGTCGCCACGTACGGCGTTCCGAAACTCGCCGAGGAAGTCGACTTCCTGCGGGCCTCCGACGCCGAACTCACCACGCTGAAGAAGAACGTCGCCCCCCTGGCTCGTCTGCTGGCCAGCCGTCTCGCTGTGCGTCGTAGCCGCTCCCGCGCGGGTTCGATCGACCTGCGTCGCACCTTGCGCAAGTCCATGTCGACGGGTGGAGTGCCTATCGATCTGGTGCAGCGCAAGCCGAAGCGAGCGCGGCCCGAACTTGTGGTGATGTGCGACGTATCCGGCTCGGTGGCAGGGTTCAGCCATTTCACCCTGCTGCTCGTCAACGCGTTGCGCGAGCAGTTCTCGCGCGTGCGGGTGTTCGCGTTCATCGACACGACCGACGAGGTCACGCGGTTCTTCGACTCGAACGCAGACCTCGGGTCCGCGATGTCACGGATGGTGCGTGAAGCCGAACTGATCACCTATGACGGCCACTCCGACTACGGACACGCTTTCGGTGTGTTCCAGGAGAAGTTCGCGCAGAGCATCACCAGTCGCACGTCGCTGTTGGTCCTGGGCGACGGTCGCAACAACTACCGCGACCCCAACCTCCAGTCGCTGTCGCAGATGGTGGCAGTAGCCAAGCACGCGCACTGGCTCAACCCTGAGCCGAAGGGGCAATGGGGGACGGGCGACTCCGCTGCAAAGGTCTACAACGAGGTCATCAGCATGCATGAGTGCCGCTCGGCCCAGCAGCTCGCTGAAGTCGTGTCCCGACTGCTGCCGGTCTGACCCGTAAGCTCGACACTCGTGCAGAAGGGACTATCGGTGGAACGTGCTCGACGCCTCGGAGTGATGGGTGGCACTTTCGACCCCATTCACCATGGGCACCTCGTTGCGGCCAGTGAGGTCGCCGACAGGTTCGGACTCGACGAAGTGATCTTCGTCCCCACCGGACGGCCCTGGCAGAAGCAGGGGAAGGGCGTTAGTCCTGCCGAGGACCGTTACCTCATGACGGTCATCGCCACCGCCTCCAACCCGCGGTTTTCCGTCTCTCGGGTCGACGTCGATCGTGAGAAAGTCACGTACACCGTGGACACACTGCGAGACCTCCGGGCCTACCACCCCGACGCCGAGCTCTTCTTCATCACCGGTGCCGATGCGCTGGCCAGCATCCTTTCCTGGCAAGATTGGGAAGAGTTGTTCGCATTGGCGAAGTTCGTCGGGGTATCGCGACCGGGTTTCGATCTCAATGCCGAACACCTGGCCGGTCACCTCGACACCATGCCCGCCGACGCGGTCACGTTGATAGAGATTCCGGCACTTGCCATTTCGTCGACCGAATGTCGGCGTCGGGCAAGTGAAGACCGCCCCGTCTGGTACCTGGTGCCGGACGGAGTGGTGCAGTACATCTCGAAGCGGAACCTGTATCGACCTGTCGACGCGGAGCGCCGCGACGGAGCTACAACGATGTCGGAGCCCGCGCCGGGGAAGTCGGAAGCAGTCCCGGGCGCAACCGACTCGAGCTAGCCGAGAACTAAAAACACGTTCTCGCTTGCCGAGAACAATATGTATTTTCTGAAGACGAAACTGGAGAACATCGAGTGAGCGCAAACACCGAAGCCATCGACATGGCACGCATCGCGGCCCTGGCAGCCGACGAGAAGCTGGCCACCGAAGTGGTGGTGCTCGATGTGTCCGAACAGCTTGTCATCACGGACTGCTTCGTGATCGCGTCCGCGACCAACGAGCGTCAGGTCAACTCGATCGTCGAGAACATCGAGGATCGCCTCCGCGAAGCCGGACACAAGCCTGTCCGTCGTGAAGGTACCCGCGAGGGCCGCTGGGCACTGCTCGACTACGCCGACATCGTCGTCCACGTCCAGCACGACGAGGAGCGCAACTTCTACGCTCTCGATCGCCTGTGGAAGGACTGCCCGACGGTCGAGGTCGAAGGTCTCGGACAGAACCGTCCCGGCCCCGCCGACGCCAACACGGTGTTCGAGACCGACACGGTTTCCGAGCCGGACGCGCAGGATCCCTCGCTGTGACTTCATCGGCGCCCAGTGCGGCGTCGAACCCTGTCCGCCGACTCATCCTGCTACGTCACGGACAGACCGAATACAACGCCGACTCTCGGATGCAGGGGCAACTCGACACCGATCTGTCGGAGTTGGGGCGTACCCAGGCCAAGAGTGCAGGTCCGGTGATCGCCGATCGCAAGCCGTTGACGATCGTGTCCTCGGATCTGCGTCGGGCGTACTTCACGGCCGTCGCTGTCGGTGATGCCGCCGGACTTCCGGTCCTCACCGACACGCGTCTGCGTGAGACACACCTGGGCGAATGGCAGGGCCTGACCCATCACGACGTCGACGAGCGCACTCCCGGTGTGCGATCTGCCTGGCGGGCAGATGCCACGTTGGCGCCGCCCGGCGGTGAAAGCCGAATCGACGTCGCTAATCGCAGCCTTCCCGTAGTTCACGAACTACTCCAGACGCACCCGGACTGGGCCGAGAGGCCCGTGGTTCTGGTGGCGCACGGAGGTTTGATCGCGGCACTGACAGCGGCATTGCTCGACCTGCCCATCGATCGCTGGGCCGTCCTCGGCGGATTGGGAAACACCAGTTGGGTGCAACTCAGCGGACATGGTGACGTCAAGTCGATCGAGTGGCGACTCGACGTATGGAATGCTTCTGCGAGTGTCGCAAATGACGTCCTCTGAAAGTGCCGACGGGCAGCGCCCCGTCCTCCTCGTGCTCGCGGATTCGCTGTCGTATTTCGGCCCCAAAGGCGGCCTCGCGGCAGATCATCCACGTATCTGGCCCAACATCGTGGCCGACGAACTCGGCTGGGATGTCGAGTTGGTCGCGCGTATCGGCTGGACGTGCCGCGACGCGTGGTGGGCACTGACTCAGGATCCTCGTGTGTGGGCGGCGGTGCCGCGGGCCGGCGCCGTCGTGTTCGCGGTCGGCGGTATGGACTCGCTGCCGTCCCCATTGCCTACCGCGCTCCGCGAGACCATCCGCTACGTTCGGCCTCCGGCGCTTCGACGCGTGGTGCGCGAGGGCTATCAGTGGCTGCAGCCGCGGCTTGCACCTCTGGGCCGCCCGGTCGCCCTTCCTCCCAAGCTGAGCGTCGAGTATTTGGAAAGCTCGCGAAACGCGTTGGAGTACATGCGGCCGGAACTGCCGATGATCGCGACCCTGCCGTCGGTGCACCGCAGCGATGCCTACGCGAGCGTGCACGCCGGCCGGCCGGCCGCGGTGTCCGCGATCACCGAGTGGGCAACGGAGAAAGACGTTCCCGTGGTCGACCTCGCGGATGCAGTGCGAGACAACGTCTTTTCCGAGAACGGCAATCCCGACGGTATCCACTGGGGTTGGGACGGTCACGTCGGCGTAGCCCGCGCGATGATCGCTGCGATTCGCGGGGTGGAGTCGAAGAAAGTGGTTTCGCCGCAACTCGTATCACCGCCGAGCGAAGTCGGGTAGCAGAATGCCGGTCGTCGTCGTCACGGATTCCTCCGCCTGCATCCCGCAGGAGTCGGCCGACGCATGTGGCATTCAGGTGGTTCCCCTCCATGTGCTCCGTGACGGCTGCGACTTGCGTGAGGGTGTCGACGCAATGCCGAACGATCTGTCGGGAGTGACAACGGCCGGAGCGTCGCCCGCCGAGTTGTCCGAAGCGTACGCACGCGCCCTGGAGATGAGCGACGGTGACGGTGTCCTCGCCATTCATATTTCACGTCAGCTCTCGGGAACGTGGGAAGCCGGACGAGTCGCTGCCCAGGAGTTCGGTGGCGCGGTCCGGATCGTCGATTCACAGTCCGCCGGAATGGGTTTGGGATATCCCGCTCTCGAAGCTGCACGCTTGGCCGAGAAGGGTGCCTCACTCGAAGAGGCGTACGGCCGGGCGGTCGACGTCGCAAGCCGTGGGCGCTGCTACATCGTCGTCGACAAACTTGATCAGTTGCGCCGGGGCGGACGAATCGGAACCGCGGCTGCGTTGCTGGGTACTGCATTGGCGATGAAGCCGATCCTGCATCTGGTGGACGGCAAGCTCGTGCTCGGCGAGAAAACACGCACCACCACCAAAGCGCTTGCACGCTTGGTGGATTCGGCAGTCGAACGCGCCGGTCTCGGTCGTGTGGCGATAGCCGTGCATCACATGCGAGCACGAGAGCGCGCGGACGGGATAGCCGAACAGTTGGCCGAGCGCATTCCCGATGTAGCGGAATCCGTGGTCACCGACTTCAGTGCGGTTATCGGAGCGCACGTCGGAGTCGGCGCGATCGGTGTTGTGGTGTGTCCGCTACCGGACATCGACATGACGATCGACGCGAGCGCCTGATCGTTTCTCCACAACCCTGGAGTTCTCCACAGATTGAAATTGTTCGTCGTTGGTGGCGAGGTCTCTCGTTATCGTCCAGTCATGAGGATCAGCGAGGAGCGCGAGCGGGCGCGTGATCGCCTCGCGGCGATGGACGGCAACTACAGGCGGCGACATGAGGACGTCGACGAATTCGAGGATTCAGCGTCTTTCGAGAGATCCCCGGAGTGGCTTCAGGACTACGACGCGGACGAATGCGAAGCTCAACCCGACGCCTCTAGGTTCGATCGGCTGCCCGAGCGTTGGCGCGGAACACGTTGGCGCCCGAGCCGATCGGCGACCGGGGTGTTGGCGATCGTTGCAGTTCTGGCCACGGCGATCGGCTTGTTCGCCGTGTGGTGGGATTCTCCGAGTATGCAGGCGGTCCCACCGTTGCCCTCGCCCCAGAATGTCACGGCGCAGAATGTCGCTGCTGACGATGGTGAATCAGTCGGTCCCGTACCTACCGGCGTCGTACCAGAGCAGCCGCCTCAGGCTCTGGTGGTCAGTGTCGTCGGACTCGTGCGCACGCCGGGGCTTGTCAACCTACCTCCGGGCTCGCGCATTGCCGACGCGCTCGCCGCGGCAGGCGGCCTGCTCGACGGCGCGGAGACGGTGGGCCTGAACCTTGCTCAGAAGCTTGCCGATGGTGATCAGATCGTGGTGGGTGCGGCCGATCAGTCCGGTGGTGTTTCAGCGAGTTCGAGTACCACTGCAGGAGGGGCCCGCCCCGCCGCTGCGGGGGAGTCCGGCGGGACTGGGCTGGTGAACCTCAATACCGCCACCGAGGCCGAACTGGACGATCTTCCCGGGGTAGGGCCGGTAACGGCTGCGGCGATCATCTCCTGGCGCACTTCCAACGGAAAATTCACGGACATAGAACAATTGGGGGAAGTCGACGGGATCGGCCCGGCAAGGTTGGCGAAGCTTCGAGTGCTGGTGTCGGTGTGAACGAACCGGAAGCCTCGCCGGTCCTTGACGCTCGACTGCTTCTGTCGGCCGTCGCAGTGTGGGGGAGCAGCGCGGTGGGGATCTTGTACGGTGCGACCACTGCGTGGGTACTGGCAGTGGCATGTGCGGTTCCAGCGGCAATCCTCAGCTGCGTGGTTGTGCGCCGGACATCTGCAGGGTGGTCACGAATCATGTTGGCGGCATTACTATTCGGTACCGGATGCAGTGTCGTCAGCGGATGGCGGGCGTTCGAGGCGGAGAGTCACCCACTGACCCGAGCTGCCCTCGAAGGAGCCTGGGTGAGTGTCGAAGTGGAACCCACTGAGGATCCGCACGTGGTCGCCGGCGCGGCGGGCCAAGGGCAGGTCTTCTTCAGGGCAACCGTCAATTCTGTGGCTTCACATAACCACAGGTACTCCGGTGGCGGCTTGGTCACCATCCGGGCACCCGGTTCGTCGTGGCTCGAAGTTGTTCCAGGGCAGAGCCTCACGGTTCGCGGCCGGGCGAGTCGGCCTTGGCGTAGCGATTCCACGCTCGCCGTGATCACATCCGAAGGGCCTCCAGTCGCGGTGGGAGACGTGCCCTGGTACCAGCGATGGGCGAGCGTGGTGCGCACTCGTTTCGCCGCTGCGTGCTCGGCTGCGCTCCCGCCGGATCAGGCAGGTCTGCTGCCTGGCCTCGTCGTCGGAGACACGTCGGCGTTGTCTCCGGTGGTGAAGGACAACTTCACCGTTGCCGGGCTTTCCCATCTCACCGCGGTATCCGGCGCCAACATCAGCATTCTGCTCGGGGCCGTTCTGCTGTTGGTCAGAGCAGCGGCGCTGAGTCCGCGGGTCGGGGCCGTCTTGGCACTGATGGCCCTCGTTGCATTTGCTGTCGTCGCGAGGCCGTCGCCGAGTGTTCTGCGTGCGTCGGTGATGGGCCTGATCGCCCTGCTCAGCTTGGTCGTCGGTCGTCGTAAACAGGCGCTGCCTGCTCTTGCCGCCGCCGTCATCGTTCTGGTTGTCGTGATGCCCGAGCTTGCCGTCGACTGGGGATTTGCGCTGTCGACCACGGCCACGGGTGCACTGGTGATCATTGCCCCCGTGTGGGTGGATGTCCTCCATCGACGAGGTTGGCCTCGATGGCTCGCGGAGATGACAGCCGTCTCCAGTGCCGCGTTTGTCGTGACTGCACCGTTGGTGGGCGCCATGGCGGGAACATTCAGTGTCGTCACGATTGCCGCGAACATGGCAGTAGCTCCCGTGATCGGAATTATCACGGTGTTCGGTGCGGTGATTGCCCTGTGCGCGCTTATCAGTCCATCGATTGCCGTGTTCATTGCTCCGCTCGTCCGGCCTCCGATGGGGTGGCTGCTGTACGTGTCCGAGTGGACCGCGTCACTTCCGGGAGCGTCGGTGGCGGTACCGGCAGGAATGATCGGTGCTCTTGTCATCGCGGGCGTCTTACTGGCCGTAGCGCTGGCGCTGTGGAATCGGATTTCGCGGCTGGTGGTCGGCGTTCTCGTGCTGGGTGTCGTTCTGGCCCTGATCTTTCAACACGTGTTCGGGGGTGGTCGTATTGCTCCGGGGTGGGTAGTGGTCATGTGCGACGTCGGTCAAGGGGACGGTCTCGTGCTCGCGACCGGCGACGACAGAGCAGTTGTCATCGATGTCGGTCCTGATCCCACTTCGATGGATCGTTGTCTGAACATGTTGGGTGTCAGCGACATCGCGTTGCTCGTGATCAGTCACTTTCACGCCGATCACATCGGAGGATTGGAAGCAGTTCTGGGTGGGCGTTCGGTCACCGCGATAGGGGTGGGTTCGATGTTGTTGCCGGAGTCGGGTTTTCGATCGGTCAAGAGTGCTGCCGATTCTCACGACATTCCGGTCGTCTCGTTGCGGGCGGGTGCAGAGCTGACATTGGGATCGGTGAACATGGAGGTTCTCGGACCGTTGGTTCCAGAGCCCCGCGATTCCGTCGACGCCGCGGATGCTGCCAACGATCAGTCGCTGGTGGTGATGGCGCACACGGAGGCGGGTCGAATTCTGTTGACGGGTGACGCCGAAGTTGCGGGGGAGGAGGCTATTCCCCGATCGGGAACGGACGTGAAGGCGGAAGTGTTGAAGCTGCCCCATCACGGTTCCCGGACCACGTCGTCGGCATTTCTGGAAGCGGTGCGTCCGAGGTTGACGATGATCAGCGTCGGCGCCGGCAACAGTTTCGGACACCCGATTGCTGAGGTTCTCGACGAACTGGATTCGTTGGGCGGGGCGGTGGTTCGGACGGACGTCGACGGCACTGTCGCGGTGTACGGCGGGGGCGGCGGGTCTGTGTCGATCGTGTCGGTTCCTCGTGGGACCATCTTCGGGTGAGTAATCCGTCTGGAGTCGATCCGCTGCATCTTGTTCTGGGGGACGACGAGTTCCTCATCGACCGCACGGTGTCGCAGCTCATCAGAGCCGTCCGCGGTGATCGCGGCCAGGGTATTTCGGATCTCCCGGTGACGAAGATGCGTGCGGGCGACACCAATGCTCCTGAGTTGGCTGAGCTGCTGAGCCCCTCTCTTTTTGCCGAAGATCGTGTGATCGTCTTGGAATCGGCTGCAGAAGCAGGCAAGGATGCCGTAGCTCTTGTTCTCGAGGCTGCGCGTGAGCCTGCGGAAGGTGTCGTTCTGATCGTCGTGCACTCGGGCGGTGGTCGCGCGAAGGCGTTGGCGCCGGCGCTCGAGAAGCTTGGCGCGACGGTGCACAGCTGCGGAAAACTGAACAAGAGCCAGCTTGTCGACTTCGTTCGCGGTGAGTTCCGGACCGCAGACGTCAGGGTTGCGCCAGATGCGATCGCCGCGATGATCGAAAGTGTCGGCTCCAACCTCCGTGAACTTGCATCGGCCTGCTCACAATTGGCGGCGGATACCGGCGGCAAGATCGACGTCGAAGCGGTCCACAAGTACTACTCGGGCAAGGCCGAGGTCTCCGGCTTCGACGTGGCCGACAAGGTCATCGTCGGTGATACCCGGGGTGCACTCGAGGCACTCCGGTGGGCCGATCAGATCGGAACTGCCCATGTTCTGCTCGCGGATGCCCTCGCCGACGCAGTCCACACGATCGCGAAGGTCGGCCCGTTTGCCCGGGGCGGTGACCCGTTCCGGTTGGCGTCGGATCTCGGGATGCCGCCGTGGAAGGTCAAGAAGGCGATCAAGGAGGTCGGCGGCTGGGATCCCACGTCGATCGGCGCTGCGATGCAGATCGTCGCCGCCCTCAACGCCGACGTGAAGGGCGCCGCAGTCGACTCGTCCTTCGCCCTGGAGATGGCAGTGCGGAAAGTGTGTGCGTTGCGGAAGAACTGAGAACAACGTGGCCTACTGCGCGGCCGGCCAGAAGGAGTCCGATGACAGTGGCGGCCGCGGCCTCACCCGTCCGGTAGTCGAGGCGTTTCACGCAGGCTTGCTCCAACTGAGTGTGCGGAATGGCCTGAGGCCGTGTCGTTGGTTCACCTGTTCTGATGTCGGTCACTCGTAGTGAGTCGTGCGGCACCGGATTCACCACACTGCCGCAGACAATTGTTTCTTGGCCGACGCTGTCCACCGGCACCTTCACGGTGGTGAGAAGCGCTCGTCCAACGGCGAGAAACGCCAGAACCGCAACGAGTGAACACATCACGCCGAAGAAGATCCGGAATTCGCTACGTGGCCTGCGCCTCCACCATCCGTAGCTTGCGGCACCTCCGACGACTGCAACCGTCGATGATTCCCACCAACGAGGGATTCCCAGGGCGGCCAATACGCCGAAAGCGACGACCGCCCAGAAGGCAGTCGTGAACAACCAGCTGCGAGGGCGTCTCCCGTGCCCGTTGACCGCCATCATCAGATGGTTGCAGCCCGGTCCACATATTCGGTGCAAGACATGGATGTGATCCGATTGAAGACGCAAAATAGCCGCCTGGTCTTTCGACCTGGCGGCTATCGAGACGAACCAGTATGACGGCGAACCGTCACAGTGAAAACGTCAGAGCTTGTTGGCAGCCTGCGAGAGTGCAGACTTCTTGTTGGCAGCCTGGTTGGCGTGAATGACGCCCTTGCTGGCTGCCTTGTCGAGCTTGCGGCTGGTGGAGACGAGGAGCTCGTTGGCCTTGTCCTTGTCACCGGCTGCCGCAGCCTCGCGGAATGAACGGATCGCGGTACGCAGCGAGGACTTCACCGACTGGTTACGGAGTCGGGCCGCCTCGTTGGTACGGATTCGCTTCACCTGGGACTTGATGTTGGCCACGCGTAAAATCCTTGTCGTCTTTAGCTGGTTACGGTCGAGAAAGCTGTGGGCGCAGTGATGCACCGACTGGCAAGATTACCAGCCGAGGGCCCAAGAACCCAAACCGTCGCACGTTGCGTCTGTCGAGAAGGGTACACCGAGCGCCCGAACTCTCGCCGCGCTGCCGAATAGCCGCACTTGTAGCAGCATGTTGCCCTATGACGCCGCCGCCTTCGAAAAGTTCGAGTAAAACAGGTTCGACCACCACCCGAGCGCGTCCCGCCGCAGTGTTCGACGGATATTCAGACATCGGTCGCTACGAGTTGGCTTTCGACGAGATGTTCGAGCCCGACGGCTCGGTGCGTGCTCCGTACAAGGGCGTCTTCAAAGCCCTGGCGCCGACGAGCAGTGCCGACCTCGCCGCGCGTGCCGACGCGCTCGGACGCGCATTCATCGACCAGGGCGTGACATTCTCGCTGTCCGGGCAGGAACGGCCGTTTCCATTGGATCTGGTGCCGCGGGTCATTGCCGCGCAGGAGTGGTCGCGGCTGGAAAAGGGCATCAAGCAGCGTGTGAAGGCGCTCGAGTTGTTTCTCGCGGACATTTACGGCGAGCAGCGAATCCTGCGTGATCACGTGCTGCCGCGCCGTCTGGTCACCTCGTGTGAGCACTTCCACCGCGAAGCGGCCGGCATCGTGCCGCCTAATGGTGTGCGAATCCACGTCGCCGGTATCGACCTGGTTCGTGACGAGGCCGGGGAGTTCCGAGTTCTCGAGGACAACCTGCGATCTCCGTCCGGCGTCTCCTATGTGATGGAAAACCGTCGCACCATGACTCGGGTGTTCCCGGATCTGTTCATGTCCCACAAGGTGAGGGCGGTCGGTGATTACGCAACACACCTGCTGAGAGCGCTGCGCGCGGGTGCTGCACTCAACGAAGCGGACCCAACAGTGGTTGTTCTCACACCAGGTATTGCCAACTCGGCTTATTTCGAGCACTCGCTGCTCGCTCGTCAGATGGGCGTGGAACTCGTCGAAGGTCGCGACCTGTTCTGCCGCGACAACATGGTCTACATGCGCACGACGGAAGGTGAGCGCCAGGTTGACGTCATCTATCGCCGCATCGACGACGAGTACCTCGACCCGATGCACTTCCGCCCGGATTCGATTCTCGGCGTCGCCGGCCTACTGAATGCGGCGCGAGCGGGCAACGTGGTGATCTCGAGTGCCGTCGGCAACGGAGTCGGTGACGACAAGCTGGTCTACACCTACGTTCCGCAGATCATCGACTACTACCTCGGTGAGAAGCCGCTCTTGCAGAACGTAGACACGTTCCGTTGTTGGTTGGACGAGGAGTGCGAGCAAGTCCTCGACCGGGTCGCGGAACTGGTCATCAAGCCGGTGGAAGGGTCCGGCGGCTACGGAATCGTCTTCGGGCCCGACGCGAGCCCCAAGGAACTGGCCGCGATCACCCGCAAGATCAAGGCGGACCCACGCGGGTGGATCGCGCAGCCTCTCGTGCAGTTGTCCACGGTGCCGACCAAGATCGACGACGTTCTCTCCCCGCGCCATGTGGACTTGCGGCCCTTTGCCGTCAACGACGGCGAAGACGTGTGGGTGTTGCCCGGCGGCCTGACCCGGGTGGCGCTTCCGGAAGGTTCGCTGGTGGTCAACTCCAGCCAGGGCGGCGGAAGCAAGGACACATGGGTGCTTGCGAGCCGCACCTCACACGAGGACCCGGAGCTGTCCGGCGAGGAGTTGGTGTCCGAGCCTCCGGAATCCGCGGAACCGGTGCAGGGGCCGGAGCTGAGTACCTCACAACAACAGCAGCAGCAACAGTGAATTCCTCTGAACTGCCCAGCTACCAAGAACTATCAGCGAACGGAGCGTGGTGACTGATGCTTGCTCGCAACGCAGAGTCCCTCTACTGGATCGGCCGCTATGTCGAGCGAGCGGACGACACCGCTCGGATCCTCGACGTCGCCGTCCACCAACTTCTCGACGACGCCACCGTCGACCCGGACCGCACGTCGCGTCTGCTCTTGCGTGTCCTCGGCATCGAAGCGCCGGAGGAGAAGCTCGACGTACGCTCGCTCACCGATCTGGTTGCGTTCAGTCGCAATCAGGTTGGTTCGATCGTGGATTCGCTGGCGAGTGCTCGTGAGAATGCTCGCGGAGCGCGTGAGGTCACGTCTAGTGAGATGTGGGAGTGCTTGAACACCACGTACAACGGATTGGCCGAGCGTGAACGTGCATCACGCAGGTTGGGGCCGCACGAGTTCTTCCGCTACGTGGAGGAACGCGCGGCGATGTTCGCGGGCCTGGCGGATTCCACGCTCAGCCGCGATGACGGCTATCGGTTCCTTCTGCTGGGGCGCTCGATCGAACGTGTCGACATGATCGTGCGAATGCTGCTGGCGCGCGCCGGTGACCGCCCGTCGTCGCCGGCGTGGGTCAGTGTGCTTCGCTCGGCGGGTGCGCATGACACGTATCTGCGTACGTATCGCGGAGCGCTCGACGCCAATCGGGTGGTCGAGTTCATCTTGTTGGACAGGCTCTTTCCGCGTTCGGTGTTCCACTCGATCAGGCAGGCCGAGAAGTGTCTGCAGGAACTCGACCCGCAGCCGGGCAGCCGTGTTGGAATTCGGGCGGAGGCGCCGCGGCTTCTCGGCCGCGCACGCAGCGAACTGGAATTTCTGCCGCAGGGCGTGTTGCTCGAAGATCTGCAAGGTCGGTTGCTCGGTTGGCAGGAGACCTGCCGCGAACTGGGTGAAGCGATTGCGCTTCAGTACTTCCACGCTGCGCCGTGGGTCGCATGGACGGATGCCGGCGCCGCGTATGCGGAGTCGACGGTGGAGGGAGAGCTGTGAGCTGGCGAATGAGGGTCGTGCACACCACGGGATATGCGTACGACGCTCCGGTGACGTCGTCCTACAACGAAGCGCGATTGACACCTCGCGGCGATACCAGGCAGACGGTGATCCTCACGCGCGTCGAAACGCAACCGGCAACGCGTTCCTACCGATACACCGATTACTGGGGCACCGCGGTGACCGCGTTCGACTTGCACGCCCCGCACACCGAACTCGAAGTGACCGGACTGTCGGTGGTGGAAACAGAACCGTTCGTTCAGCCCGAGGAAACCGTCGACTGGGATGAATTGTCGGGTGAAGCGATTAAAGATCGATTCAACGAGCAACTGAGTTTCACGAGATATGTTCCGCGTGATCGTAAGCTGGCGACAATTGCCAAGGAATTGCGCAAAGATAAATCACCTGAAGATGCAGTAGTGGCTGCGTCCCAATGGGTTTACGGTGAAATGTCATATGTACCCGGCACGACCGGAGTGCACACGTCGGCCGTCGAGGCTTGGTCTGCCAGGAAAGGCGTCTGCCAGGATTATGCGCATCTGACCTTGGTGTTGCTACGAACGATGGGCATTCCGTGTCGATACGTTTCCGGCTATCTCCACCCCAAACGTGATGCGGCAGTCGGGGACACGGTGGTGGGGGAATCGCACGCGTGGATCGAGGCGTGGACTGGTGCGTGGTGGGGATACGACCCGACCAATGCGATAGCTGTGAATGAACAGCACGTCTCGGTCGGTATAGGAAGGGACTATTCGGATGTGCCGCCTTTGAAGGGAATCTTTTCCGGTGGCCGCTCCACAGATCTCGAAGTTGTTGTGGAGATCACCCGGCTTGCGTAAAGTCCGGCAAATCTAGTGGCGTGAGCATTACTACCGTTCGATGAGAAGAAGGTGGGAATATGTCTCCAACTGCACAGGAATTGACTGAGGTCGAACCGATCTCGGATGTGAAGAAGTATGCGGCCGAAGCTGTGGGGACTTTTGTGCTCGTGTTCTCCGCGGTCGGAACTGCCGTATTCGCAGGGGCGAAAGTCGGCAATCTCGGAGTTGCCCTCGCGTTCGGTTTGACCCTGCTGTTCCTCGTGTATGCGATCGGGCCGATTTCCGGTTGCCACGTCAACCCGGCGGTGACTCTCGGTCAATTCGTGATCGGGCGCATCTCGGCCGTCAATGCGGCGATTTACGTTGTCGCGCAAGTGATCGGCGGTTTGGTAGCAGGCGTCGTGATCTACACGGTTGCGAACAGTCTTCCGGCGTACAACCGTGCTGCTGACGGACTGGGCGCAAACGGTTGGGGTGAACACAGCCCTTCTGCCGAGAAGAACCTTCTCGGCAACGTGGTCTCGGACGGTTACGGCATCGGTGCCGCCATGATCATCGAGATCCTGCTGACAGCGCTGCTGGTGTTCGTCGTTCTCGCGTCGACCGATCAGATCTCGGACGTACCTCTTGCCGGAGTGTCCATCGGCTTCACCCTGGCCGTCATTCACCTGATCTCGATCCCGATCGACAACACCTCCGTCAACCCCGCTCGAAGCCTCGCTGTCGCGCCGTTCCAGGACGGCGCACTAGGTCAAGTGTGGTTGTTCATCGTGTTCCCGCTGATCGGCGGTGCACTCGGCGCACTCATCTATCGAGCACTCTTCGGACGGTTCAACCGTATGGACAGCTGATCGATACTGCTCCTATCCCTTCGGGTCGGCTTCAGCTCCAGCTGAAGTCGGCCCGAAGTTTTGCCGCGACCGCGTCGAACTTCAAGTGATCCATGACGGCGCCCTCGCGGCGTATTCCGCTCTCGGGAACATCGAGCACCCGGTCGAGTCGGATCCAGCTCGGTCTGCCCTCGCCGTCCCACGGGCCCGAACCGATTGCGAGCCAATCGCGCTCACCTTCGCGCTTGCTCTGCGAAGACAACATCAGGCCGAGCAGCGTGTCGCCGTCGCGGCCGACTACCAGCACCGGACGGTCTTTGCCCTGGGTCGGATCTTCCTCGTAGGCAACCCAGGTCCAGACGATCTCGCCCGGATCGGCTTTGCCGTCGAGGTCGGGGGAGTACTCCACCCTCCTGGCGCGATGTGCGGTCGGAGATGTCCGCGCGGCGATCGGTCGGCCGGACGGACCAGGCTTCGAGGTGGACGACTGAGACGTTGACGACTGCAACTGGCGCAGTAGCGCAGGTCCCTTCTCCACCGCGAGGGCGCCGAGGGTTCTGCCGATCTGCTTCCACATGCTTGCCATAGCGTTCGAGCATAATCACCTGCCCGTGGGAACCCCTGGTACGGCGGCGCCGAGACTTGGATATCCTGAGGGTTGACAGTGGCCCGGATCCGGGCCGGTGCCGGTCCGACTAAGGGGTCTCCCATCAGCAGCTTCGCCGACAAGACGTTCACGGATCCTGCGCAGATCCGGAACTTCTGCATCATCGCGCACATCGATCACGGTAAGTCGACGCTGGCAGATCGCATGCTGCAGCTCACCGGTGTGGTCGAAGAGCGGGCGATGCGTGCGCAGTACCTGGACCGCATGGACATCGAGCGTGAACGCGGCATCACCATCAAGGCCCAGAACGTTCGTCTGCCCTGGACCGTCGACGGCGAAGAGTTTGTTCTCCACCTCATCGATACTCCCGGCCACGTCGACTTCACGTACGAGGTCTCCCGTGCGCTCGAAGCGTGTGAGGGCGCAATTCTGCTGGTCGACGCAGCTCAGGGTATCGAAGCTCAGACGCTGGCCAACCTCTACCTGGCGATGGAGAAGGATCTCAAGATCATTCCCGTCCTCAACAAGATCGACCTCCCGGCCGCGGACCCCGACCGATATGCCGAAGAGATCGCGCACATCACCGGCTGCGAGCCCGGCGATGTCCTGCGCGTGTCGGGCAAGACCGGCGTGGGCGTCAAGGAACTGCTCGACGAAGTAATCGTGCAGATCCCCGCACCCGTGGGTGATGCTGACGGTCCGGCTCGCGCCATGATCTTCGACTCCGTCTACGACGCCTACCGCGGCGTGGTCACCTACGTGCGTGTGGTCGACGGTCGGATCCGTCCCCGCGAGAAGATCACGATGATGTCGACGGGCACCACACACGAACTGCTCGAGGTCGGCATCATTTCCCCCGAGCCGAAGGCCAGTATCGGTCTGGGCGTCGGCGAGGTGGGCTACCTCATCACGGGTGTGAAGGACGTCCGCCAGTCGCGCGTCGGTGACACCGTCACCACAACCCGCAACGGCGCGACCGAACCGCTGGTCGGCTACCGCGATCCCAAGCCGATGGTCTATTCCGGCCTCTACCCGATGGACGGCTCGGATTACCCGGTTCTGCGCGACGCGCTCGACAAGCTCCGTCTCAACGACGCGGCATTGGCCTACGAGCCGGAGACGTCGGTTGCCCTTGGATTCGGCTTCCGCTGCGGCTTCCTCGGCCTGCTGCACATGGAGATCACCCGCGACCGACTAGAGCGTGAGTTCGGCCTGGAACTGATTTCCACCGCCCCCAACGTGGTCTACCGCGTCGTGATGGAGGACGGAGCCGAGGTCATCGTCACCAACCCGTCGTACTGGCCGGAAGGCAAGGTCCGCGAGGTCTACGAGCCGGTCGCGAAGTGCACCGTCATCGCCCCGAGCGAGTACGTCGGCGCCATCATGGAGCTGTGCCAGTCCCGTCGCGGTGAACTCGGCGGCATGGACTACCTCTCCGAGACTCGCGTCGAACTGCGCTATGAACTGCCCATGGGCGAGATCATGTTCGACTTCTTCGACGCCCTCAAGTCCCGCACCAAGGGTTATGCCAGCCTCGATTACGAGGAGGCCGGTGAGCAGCAGGCCGACCTGGTGAAGGTCGACATCCTTCTGCAAGGGGAGGCCGTCGACGCGTTCTCGTCGATCGTGCACCGCTCCAACGCCGGCGCTTACGGCGGACGCATGACGTCGAAGCTTCGTGAGCTGATCCCGCGCCAGCAGTTCGAGGTTCCGATCCAGGCTGCGATCGGCGCCAAGATCATCTCGCGCGAGAACATTCGCGCAATCCGCAAGGACGTTCTTGCCAAGTGCTACGGCGGCGACATCAGCCGTAAGCGCAAGCTGCTCGAGAAGCAGAAGGAAGGCAAGAAGCGCATGAAGACCATCGGCCGCGTCGAGGTGCCTCAGGAAGCATTCGTCGCAGCCCTGACATCGGAATCGGTTGGCGAGAAGCCCAAGAAGTAGGAGCGCATGGTCATCACCTGGTTGTCCCGAGAGTTCGGAATCGAAATCCCGGTTCTCGGGGCGCCCATGGGTGGTCGCGCGGGCGGTGCCCTGGCCGGAGCTGTATCGGTGGCCGGTGGGTTGGGTCTGCTCGGTGCAGCCCGGTACAACACACCGGAGTGGATCGAGGCCGAAGCCGAAGTGGCCCGCTCGATCGGCGGAAAATTCGGCGTCGGCCTGATGACGTGGTCGCTGCCCGAGAACGAGCTGATGCTCGACGCCGCGATTGCCGTCGCACCGACCATGATCACCTTGTCGTTCGGTGATCCCGCCGCCTACGTCAGACACATCCACGACGCCGGTATTCCTGTTGTGTCACAGATCAATACGCTCGACGACCTTCGCATCGTCGAGGCCGCGGGTGTCGACGGCGTGATCGCACAGGGTGGTGAGGCAGGCGGCCACACCGGCCGAATCGGAACCCTGCCGTTGCTGCAGGAGATCCTGGAAGCGACGACGCTTCCAGTTCTGGCAGCAGGCGGTATCGGAACCGGACGCGGCTTGGCTGCAGTACTGGCTGCCGGTGGCGAAGGCGTGATGATCGGCACGGCGCTGCTCGCCAGCCCGGAGACAATCGGACCGGACTACGCCCGCGACCGCGTCGTCGAAGCCGGAAGTGCGGACACGATTTACACCTCGGTATTCGACCGAGCGCGCAGTCAACCGTGGCCGCAGCGGTGGGGTGGCCGCGCGGTGGCCAACGAGTTCACTGCCGCCTGGCACGGTGTCGACGCCGACGAGGAGACGTTGGCAAAGGCGTACGACCCGTCGGATCCGCACAGCGGTGTCGTCTACGCCGGAGAAGCGGTGGGACTCGTGCACGGAACCCATCCGGCCGGCGACGTGGTCCGACGCGTCGGCGCCGAAGCGGAGCGTCTGCTCGCTCGTTTCGCCTGAAAGCAAGGTCGGACATAGACGTGTCCAATATGGGAAGGTAAGCCTCTACTAACTAGTGGAGGAGTATTTCGTGCGTGCGATGAAGTTCTCGGCGGTGGCTCTCTTGGGAGCACTGGTAGTCGGTATCAGTGGTTGTTCGTCTTCGGACGCCGACGAGATCGTGGGCGGTCGGGTCATCACGGTCGACCACAAGTTCGGCGCCACCACGATCACGGGGACGCCGACGCGCATCGTCGCGGCCGACACCCAGTGGCTCGACGCCCTGCTCGAACTCGGAATCCAGCCTGTGGGGTACCTGGCTGCCGGACCAATGGGTGACGAGCGTGGCCTGTTCCCGTGGGAGAGCGGCGTCGACACGTCGGCGAAGGAACTCGATCGCTCGGCGATTCAGCAGTTCGGTGTCCCGCTCAAAGTCGAAGAAATTGCAGCCTTGGATCCCGATCTGATTCTCGGTGGGTTCTCCGTCGCCGATCAGGACGATTTTGATCAGTTGAGCAAGATCGCTCCGACAATTGCCGGTCTGTCCGACGTCCAGGTCGATCCGTGGCAGGACCAGGTCGAGATTCTCGGTCGAGTTCTCGACGAGGAGTCGCGAGCCGACGAGATCGTCGAGTCCACGAACGGGCAGATCGATGCGCTCGCGCAACGACTGCCGGGGCTGAAGGGAAAGACGGCACTTCTGTCGCAGTATGTCTTCCCGACGTCACAGTTGGTGATCGTCGCCGATCCCAAGGACGGTGCTTCGGGACTGTTCACGCGCCTGGGAATGTCGTTGCCGCCCAAGCTGGTCGAAGAGGCCGGTGTGACCGGTGGTCGGCTGATGCTCAGCCCGGAACGGGTCGACGCTCTCAGCGCCGACGTCGTGGTGCTGCTGCCGAACGGAGGGTCGCTGGAAGACATGATGAAGCTGCCAGGGTTTGCCGACCTGCCCGCAGTCAAGGGCGGCGGATTGGCCATCGTCGACTATCCGACTGTTGCCGGGCTGAACACTCCGTCGTCGCTGTCGCTGAAGTACTCGCTCGAATCGATCACGCCGCAACTCGAAGCGGTGGCCGGCTAGAACTGCTGTGCGCGGGCTGGAATGCGCCGGCTTCGGCAGCTTCCTCGGCGCGGATCACGTGGACCACGGCGTTGATCAGCGCCAGGTGCGTGAATGCCTGCGGGAAGTTACCCAGATGGCGACCGGTGTGCGCGTCGATCTCCTCCGCGTACAGCTTGAGCGGGCTCGCGAACCCGAGCAGACGCTCGCAGAGATGCTTTGCGCGATCCAGTTCGCCGATCTCGACGAGGGCGGACACCAACCAGAAGGAACAGATGGTGAACGTGCCTTCCTCACCGCTCAATCCGTCGTCGGTGGTGTCGACGCGATAGCGCAGGACCAGACCTTCTTCGGTGAGCTCGTCTGCGATCGCCAGCACCGTCGCGCGGATACGCGGATCGTCGGCAGGCAGGAAGCGCAGCAGCGGAGCCAGCAGTAGAGACGCGTCGAGTGAATCGTGTCCGTAGCGCTGTGTCAGAACTCCACGCGAGTCGACACCGTGCGCGAGGATGTCGGCTTTGATCTCGTCGGCGATGGCCGTCCATTGCTGCGCAAAGCTCTTCTCGCCCTGCATCTCTGCAAGCTTGGCGCCGCGATCGAGGGCGACCCAACACATGATCTTCGACGACGTGAAGTGCTGCGGTTCACCGCGCACCTCCCAGATCCCGCGGTCGGGCTGGCGCCAATGCTTGATCGCTTCCTCGACCTGCTTCTTGAGCAGCGGCCACAACGCTTCGGGGACGCGCTCGCGGGTGCGGATGTGGAGGTACACCGAGTCGAGCATGGTGCCCCAGATGTCGTGCTGCTGTTGATCGAACGCCCCGTTGCCGATACGCACCGGACGGGCGCCGTCATAGCCGGACAGATGGTTGAGTTCGGACTCCTCGAGCGTGCGCTCGCCGCCGATGCCGTACATCACCTGCAAGGGATGTGGCTGACCGTTGTCCGAACTCGACACGTCGTAGATGAAGTTGAAGAAGTCGTTGGCCTCACGGTCCAACCCGAGCGTGTAGAGGCCCCACAGTGCGAAGGTGGAATCGCGAACCCACGCGTAGCGGTAGTCCCAGTTACGTTCTCCGCCTGGTGTTTCCGGTAGCGAGGTCGTCGAAGCCGCGAGCAGGGCTCCGGTGGGTGCGTAGGTGAGCCCCTTGAGTGTGAGCGCGCTGCGTTGCAGGTATCCGCGCCACGGGTGATCGGGGAACTTGCCGATGGTCACCCACTCGCGCCACGACTTGGACGTCTGCCACATCTTGTCGGCGGCCTCGTCGAACGTCTGCGGCGCGGGAAGATCCGACCACGAGAGCGCGACGTAGACGTTGTCGCCTTCGACCAGTCGCGTCCGGGCCCGGGCCTCGCGACCTTCCAGACCCAGTCGGAGATCGGTGGTCAAGCGCAATGTCGGATGGTCGCCGGGCTTGGCGGAGCGACACGTTGCCGTCGCTTCCTCGTAGACCTTGCCGGTGTACTCCCAATTGGCGGTGCCGCGGTGATAGTCGAACGCGGGCTCGCAGCTCATCTCGAGTTCGACGGTGCCGCTGACGCATTTGACCGTACGGAGAAGCGTGTGTTCCGCGTCCCAGTCGGTCGGTGTGCGCTTGTGCGTGTTCGATCGCTTGTCGACGTTGTGCCATGGGCCGAGAACCAGTGCGTCGCGAACGACGAGCCAGCCGGTCTCCGTCTGCCATGTTGTCTCGAGGATGAGTCCGCCCGGCAGATAGCGTCTGGCTGCGGGCACGTTCTGGCCGTAAGGGCCGATACGGAAATGGCCTGCGCTGCGGTCGAGGATGGCACCGAACACGCTGGGGGAGTCGGGGCGGGGAACGCACATCCACTCGACAGATCCGTTACGGGCAATCAGGCACGAGGTTTCGCAATCGGAAAGAAACGCGTAGTCGTCGATCGGGGGAAAGTTGCTTCGATGGTGACCCGTGGAGGCGGGAGGAATCGTCTGCACCACTTCGTCGTCAGCACTCATTCGGACATCATCCGGCCAGAATCGACACACGTCCAATCCACACGCTGTCGGGACTGTTTCGGTCGAAGGATAGGGTGATGGCGTGGATCGGATAGCGGATTGGTGGGACAGCTTCGAGCTGTGGATGGCGGGGCTCCCGTTCATCCCGCAGGTCGCATTGGTCCTGATCGTCGTCGTTCCGCTGTGCCGCCTGGTGGCCATCGGTCTGGATCGCGCGTTGGCCGCCGTACTCGCTCTGCCGCTGTTCGGCTGGTTGCGTAGGAATTCTCGAGAAGTAGAGGAAAGCTGATGCCCCGCTCACGGGTCACTCTCGCCCTGATCGCCCTGATTCTCCTCGTGATCGTGGCGTGGCTTCTCACCCGCTAGTTCTCCCGATTAGAGCGGGCGCCGGTGCTCTGCTAAAGTCCACCGCGTGTCCGAAGCAACAGCTCCCGTAATCCGCCACCAGTTGGCGTTGATTGCTGTCGGCATGCTCGACGTCGCTGACGTCGCCTGTTGTTGATTTCCTGAGTTCGACCTCTCCGGTGGTGCTGCGCACCCCACTCGAACTTCTCTGCGCGTAGCTCGCGCCCCCGATTCAGGGCTCTTTGCCCGTCGGCTTTTCATGTCTGAACGTCGCGATGGATTCAGCCCCAGAGGTCTCGGACTTGTCGTTTGATCAACCCTCGTTTGTCAGTCCTTTCAGGAAGGTATCTGCAATGAAACGCCGTTCCCGCACACTTCTCACTGCTATCGCGACCATGGGGGCCGTGGTACTCACAGCGTGCAGTGGTGGCTCGAGCGACACCGTAGGTGGTGACAGCGCCGCCGGCGACGGTAGCGCCGGCACGATCAACCTGTTCGCCTACGCCGTGCCGAAGCCCGGCTTCGACAAGCTCACCGCAGCCTTCCAGGCGACCGACGAGGGCAAGAACGTCAACTTCAACCCTTCGTACGGTGCCTCGGGCGACCAGTCGCGCAAGGTGAAGGACGGTGCCGAGGCCGACTTCGTCAACTTCTCCGTCGAGCCTGACATCACCCGCCTGGTCGATGCCGGTCTGGTCGATCAGAACTGGAACCAGGACGCCTACAACGGAATTCCGTTCGGATCGGTTGTCACCATCGTGACCCGTCCGGGCAACCCGAAGGGGATCAAGGACTGGGACGACCTGCTTCAGCCCGGCCTCGAGGTCGTCACGCCGAACCCGTTCAGTTCCGGCTCGGCCAAGTGGAACCTCTTGGCGCCGTACGCCGCGAAGAGCGACGGTGGCAAGAACCCGCAAGCGGGCCTCGACTACGTCACCGCCTTGGTCAACGACCACGTCAAGATCCAGCCCAAGTCGGGACGCGAGGCTTCGGAAGCCTTCCTGCAGGGTAGCGGCGATGTTCTGATCAGCTACGAGAACGAGGCACTGTTCATCGAGGGCAACGGCGACCCGGTCGAGCATGTCACCCCACCCACGACCTTCAAGATCGAGAACCCGGTTGCCGTGATCTCGAACAGCAAGGTCCTGGACAAGGCAACAGCGTTCAAGGACTACCTGTACACGACCGAGGGCCAGACGCTCTGGGCCGAAGCAGGATTCCGTCCCGTCGATCCCGCCGTCGCTGCCAAGTTCACCGGCAAGTTCCCCGAGCCGACCAAGCTGTGGACCATTGCAGACCTCGGCGGCTGGAAGGCCGTGGACAGTGCTCTGTTCACCAAGGACACCGGTTCGATCGCAGTGATCTACGACAACGCGACCAAGTAAGACTGACGTGACTGACACTATTGACCCCACCCCCGTGGCTCGTCGGCGAAAACTCGCGCGGGTCACGGGGAGTGTGGGGCCGCTCGGAATCGGAGTTGCCACCCTGTGGCTCTCCGTGATCGTTCTGCTTCCGCTCGCCGCGTTGACCGCCACCGCGTTCGACGAGGGGATCTCCGGATTCTGGGACGCCGTCACCGCACCCGTTGCCTTGGCGTCGTTGCGCGTGACGTTGTTCGTCTCGGTGATCGTCGCATTGCTCAACGTGGTGATGGGCACGATCATCGCGTGGGTACTGGTCCGGGACGACTTTCCGGGCAAGCGCATCGTCAACTCGATGATCGACCTGCCGTTCGCGTTGCCGACCATCGTGGCGTCGATCGTGCTGTTGTCCCTCTACGGCCCGCAGTCGCCGATCGACATCCACCTCAATGCAACTCAGCCCGGTCTGATCGTGGCGCTGGCTTTCGTGACCTTGCCGTTCGTCGTTCGCTCTGTGCAGCCGGTGCTGATGGAGGTCGACCGTGAGGTCGAGGAAGCAGCTGCATCGTTGGGCGCTTCCAACTGGACGATCTTTCGCTCCGTCGTTCTTCCGACGCTGGCGCCTGCCGTCATCTCCGGCGCGGGACTCGCGTTCGCGCGAGCGATCGGTGAATACGGTTCCGTCGTCCTCATCGGCGGCAACATCCCGCGAGTGACACAGATGACGTCGCAGTACATTCAGCAGCAGATCGAGATCGATCGTCCGACCAACGCCGCTGCAGTCTCGGTAGCGTTGCTCGCCATCGCATTCGTGACGCTGTTCGTCCTGCGAATCTTCGCTTCGCGCGGACAGCGACGTGAGGAGAGTTCCCGATGAACGTGTCCAGAGGATCGAAGATCGGTCTGAGGACCATCGCTCTCGTCTACCTGTTCGTCTTGTTGGTCGTGCCGATCGGCGTGATCCTGACACGAACGTTCGAGAACGGGATCGGTCCGTTCATCGAATCGATCACGACACCGGCAGCGATCTCGGCGCTGAATCTCTCGCTGATCATCGTGGCGATCGTGGTTCCCGTGAACGTGGTGTTCGGCGTCGTCACCGCACTCGCTCTTGTGCGTGGTCGGTTCCCGGGCCGCGGAGTTCTGCAGTCTGTGGTCGACCTGCCGTTCGCGGTCTCGCCCGTCGTCGTCGGTGTGTCCTTGATTCTTCTGTGGGGTGCCAACGGTTGGTTCGGCGGGATCGAATCGTTGGGGTTCAAGGTCATCTTCGGCTTGCCCGGCATGGTGATCGCGACGATTTTCGTGACGCTGCCCTTCGTCGTCCGGGAAGTCGAACCCGTACTTCACGAGATCGGCGACGAGCAGGAACAAGCGGCCGCGACGCTCGGTGCCTCGGGCTGGCAGACGTTCTGGCGGATCACCTTGCCCGCGATCCGTTGGGGCTTGACGTACGGAATCGTGTTGACGGTGGCGCGTTCGCTCGGTGAATTCGGCGCAGTCATCATGGTCTCTTCCGGCTTCCCGGGGGTATCCCAGACACTGACATTGCTGGTGCATTCGCGATACATCGACGACCACAACACTTTTGGTGCGTATTCGGCGGCAACGCTGCTGATGGGCATCGCCATCATTGTCCTGTTGCTGATGACGCTGCTGGACCGTAAGAGGAGCACCACATGATCACAGTGACCGGGGCCCGCAAGAACTACGGTGATTTCGCGGCGCTCGACGACGTGACGGTCAACATTCCCTCGGGTTCGTTGACAGCATTGCTCGGGCCCAGCGGCTCGGGAAAGTCGACGTTGCTGCGTTCGATCGCCGGGCTCGAAGAGCTCGATTCGGGAACCATCACCATCGCAGGCAAGGACGTCACCGGCGTCTCGCCGCAGAAGCGTGACATCGGTTTCGTGTTCCAGCACTACGCGGCGTTCAAGCACATGACCGTGCGCGACAACGTGGCGTTCGGGCTCAAGATCCGCAAGCGCCCGAAGCCGGAGATCGAGAAGAAGGTCAACGAACTTCTCGAGATCGTCGGCCTCGACGGCTTTCAGCATCGGTACCCCGCGCAGCTGTCCGGTGGTCAACGTCAGCGCATGGCGTTGGCGCGCGCTCTGGCGGTGGATCCGCAGGTGCTCCTGCTCGACGAGCCCTTCGGCGCGCTCGACGCGAAGGTCCGTGCCGACCTGCGCACGTGGTTGCGTCGCCTGCACGACGAGGTGCACGTCACCACCGTCCTGGTCACCCATGACCAGGAAGAGGCTCTCGACGTCGCAGACCGGATCGCAGTGCTGAACAAGGGGCGAATCGAGCAGATCGGTGAACCTGCCGACCTGTACGACCGCCCGTCCAACGACTTCGTGATGTCCTTCCTCGGATCCGTCGCGAAGCTCAACGGGCAGCTGGTCCGTCCGCACGACATCCGCCTCGGCCGCGATCCGAGCATGGCTCTCGCTCAGGAGTCCGGAACGGCCGAGTCCCTCGGCGTCACACGCGCAACCGTCGAGCGCGTCGTGTACCTCGGCTTCGAGGTTCGGGTCGACCTGCGCAACGAGGCAACCGGTGAGCTGTTCTCGGCTCAGGTCACGCGCGGTGACAGTGCAGCGCTGCACCTCGAGGCTGGGGAGACGGTGTACGCCCGGGCAACTCGGGTGCCGGATCTGCCGGAGACCCCGGTGCAGGAGCCGGTCACGGTGAGCGTCGTCGGCCAGGTCTGACCTGCTCGCCCTGTTTGGCCTGTTTCACCCCCACTCCCGGTTGAGCGAACGGCACTTTCGGTCTACTGAAGGCGCCGAAAGTGCCGTTCGCTCAGAAATGGGGGTGCGGCAGCTGTGCGTGTTCAGCCCTCGCGGCAAACGAGGACCGGGCACTGGGCGTGGTGGATCAGGCTCTGACTGGTCGAACCGACGATCGACGCCATGAACGGACTGCGGCCATGGCTACCGACGACTACGAGCTGCGCCTCCGCTGAGTGCTCGAGCAGCGCCTTCATCGGTCCACTGCGTTGGACGCTGCGGGTGACTTCGACGTCGGGGTACCTCTCCGTCCAGCCGGCGAGGCACTCGGACAGCAGTGCGTGCTCATGCTGCTCGTACGGACCCCAGTCGACGAAGCGCCTGGCTTCGGAGTACCCGCCCAGCGAGGCGTGCTCGTTCCACGTGTGGACCGCAACCAACGGTGCATCGAGGAACGCGGCAAATTCGAAAGCATGGGCGACGGCGAGTTCGCTGAGCTTGCTCCCGTCGACGCCGACGACGATGGGCCTGGTGTCGGCCATCGCGTGATCACCCGTACCTCGGAATACGGCCACGGGACAGTGCGCACGGTTGACCACCCGAATGGTGTCGGATCCAAGAAACACGGACTGCATTTCGCTGGTGCCGGCCTGACCCAGTGCAACGATGCGAGCCGACTTCGAGAGTTCGACGAGTGTGGTTGCGGGAGTACCAGTCAGGAGGCCACGTTCGATGGTGACGTCGGTGTGATCATCGCGGATGGCGTCCTCGGCCTCGTCGAGCAGTTTTGCACCCTCGATGCGAAGGTGGTGGTCGAACATCTCTTCGTCGGTGACGTTGGTACCTCCACCGGACTCGGGTTGTCCTGGCAGCACGTGGGTCAGGCGAAGTGGTTCGTCGAATCTCTTTGCAGCCGATGCTGCCCACCTCGCGGCGTTGACCGCGCTTGCCGAGCCGTCGATACCGGCCACGATTCCGTGTCGAACAGGTGCACTGGTCATGGAAGTCTCCTCGCGTCGCCTGCTTACCAGTGTGTCCCTGCTCACCCCCGGTTCGCTACAAACTGGTCAGCTCCCGTGGTGCGAGAACGTCGGTGGGCACTGCTGCGCGAGATCGACGCGGTCGCAACGACAACAGAGCGGTGATGAATCCGTTACCGGGCAGTGTCAGTTCCACGTTCTTCAACACGGTTCGGCGCATCAATGCGAGCAGGGCTGCGACGCCGGTGACGGCCATCCACATAGGCAGTGGGTACAGCGTCAGGCGTTCACCGAGGCCGAAGGTGAGGGTTCGTCCGAGAAGCAGTACGGCGCCGACGATTCCGGTAGCCGCGCACAGCCCCGACCACACTGCGATCCACCTACGATGACGCCAGAAAGAAATGGCCATGAGTACGAGAACGGCATGCCGGGCGACGAAGCCGGGGAACACGGCAGTCCAGTGAACGAAGGTTCCGTCGTTGGCCGGGAAGAGGCCGGTGGCCGCGGTGCTCAGTGCAACGACGACGGCAAGACCGAGAATCCACTTCTTCGCACGACCGTCCGGAATGTACTTGTGCAGCAAGGCCGCACCGAGGATGGTGAGCGCACCGAGAATCATGAAAGCCGCGTTCATGACGTCGTGCATCGGCGAACACGAATCCACGCTGCATGTCGTCACGCCCAGCGAACTGATGGAGTCGCGCGCGAAGCTGTACGGCGTCTTCCAGGCTCCGGCCGTGAAGATTTCGACAAGCAGGTAGAGCACCGACAGGACCCATGCGATGCCAGCTGTGCCGAGGCGAAGATTATGAGTGATGGTGTTCCCTCTCGCGGCGCTCTGAGGGGATTGCACCCAAAGATCTGTTTCGCAGGCGAAGGAGGTGCCTTCGCGAGCTGGACAGGTCCAACACTACGGTAACAATCTGATAACGGCCTGTGAAACCGGATCAGGCGGAGCGGACCAGACGGTCGGGTAGTGCATCAGCGACTTGTCGGTAACGGTCGATCATCGTTTCGATCAATAGAGAGTGCCCACAGATCGTGTCGGCGAAACGCGCGCGCGGACATGCCGTTGCTGCGGCAGCGCTGAGTCGGTCGGTCAGTAGGCCGGGAGCCAAGAACCACGGTGCAACGACAACACGTTCGGCGCCGTCCTGCTCGAGAGCGGAGATCGCCTGGGCAACTGTCGGTTCCGCGGATGTGGCGAAGCAGATTCGAACACCCGACCAGTTGGTTCCGGTCAGAAGTGTGGACGCCAATTCTGCGGTTGCGGCGTTGGCGCGCGCGTCGGACGAGCCGACTGCCGCAAGAGCGACCCCCACCGACGGATCGTCCAGCTGGGCACCTGCTTCGAGGATTCGCTCACGCACGGCCTCGATCAGCCGAGCATCGCGACCCAGTACGTCAGCTTGGAACACGGTCAGTTGGGGGTGGCGGATCGCGGCTGCGGCCAAGAGCCCGGGCAGATCTACCCGAGCATGGAACGCATTGCCCAGCAACATGGGGACAGCGACAGCTTGCGTGTGTCCGTCGGCAGCAACACCATCGAGGACCTGATCGATGGATGGCGCGTTGAGATCGAGGAAAGCCATCCGGACGTCGAGATCGGGCCGCGTTTCACGAAGAGCCGCGACGGCAGCCGCGATCACCCGAGCTGAACGGGGATCGCGGCTTCCGTGCGCAACAGCAATGAGCGGAACCATCTACTTAGACGCGCTCGCCCAATTCGACGGCGGAGATGACGTCGCCGACAAGGCCTGCGGCGAGGGTGTTCCCGCCCGCGGGATCGATCAGCAGGAAGCTGCCCGTGTGGCGGTTGACGGCGTAGTCGTCAGCCACGATCGGCTCGGCAACTCGGATCGAGATCTTGCCGATCTCGTTGAGCTCGAGAGTGTCCGGGCCCTGATCTGTGGTCAGGTCCTGCTCGTTGAAGCGCTCCACCAAGCTGCCCACGATGGCCTGCGTCGTACGCGTGCCGTGCTTGAGCAGCAATCGTGCACCGGGGCGCAGCGACTTCTCGGCCAGCCAGCAGACAGTGGCGTCGAATTCGCCGATCGGCTCGGGTGCGTCAGACGGCGACGCGATGGTGTCGCCGCGTGAGACGTCGACGTCGTCAGCCAAGATCAACGTGACGCTGCGTCCCGCGTGGGCGACGTCCAGTTCGCCGTCGGCCGTGTCGATACGTGTGACGGTGGTGCGCGTACCCGAGGGCAGGATCACCACTTCGTCGCCGGGCACGACGGAACCGGCGGCAACCTGACCGGCGTAGCCGCGGTAGTCGAGGAACTCGGCGGTGCGGGGACGGATCACGTACTGCACCGGGAAACGCAGGCCGACGCGATGCGGCTCGGCGTCGACCGGAATCGACTCGAGGTGCTCGATCAGCGTGGGACCGGTGTAGTACGGGGTCTTTTCCGAGCGGATCGCGACGTTGTCTCCGTGCAGGGCAGACACCGGGATCTCCACGACATCTTCGCTCGCCCAGCCCAGAGAACTGGTGAGTTCGTTGAACTCGGCGGAGATCGTGGTGAAGACCTCTTCGGGGTTCTCGACGAGGTCGATCTTGTTCACGGCGAGAACCAGCTTCGGAACACCGAGGAGCGCGAGAACTGCTGCGTGCCTGCGTGTCTGTGCGATGACACCCTTGCGGGCATCGACCAGCAAGATCACGAGCTGCGCCGTCGAGGCACCGGAGACCGTGTTGCGGGTGTACTGCACGTGGCCCGGTGTATCGGCCAACACGAACGTGCGCTTGGGGGTCGCGAAGTAGCGGTACGCCACGTCGATGGTGATGCCCTGCTCGCGCTCGGCGCGAAGACCGTCCACCAGCAGCGAGAGGTCAGGGGTGTCGAGACCACGGTCCACCGACGCGCGGGTGACGGCGTCGATTTGGTCGGCGAGAACGGATTTGGTGTCGTACAACAGACGGCCCACGAGGGTGGACTTTCCGTCGTCGACGCTGCCGGCAGTTGCCAGTCTGAGCAGATCGCCCATCAGAAGTAGCCCTCTCGCTTGCGGTCTTCCATGGCCGCTTCGGAAACTCGGTCGTCGCCACGGGTTGCGCCGCGCTCGGTCAAACGTGATGCCGCAACCTCGGCCAGGATGGCCTCGTTGTCAGCCGCATCGGAGAGGACTGCGCCGGTGGTCGAACCGTCGCCGACGGTGCGGTAACGCACCGAAAGGGTCTGCAGCTCTTCGCCGTCAGCCGGTCCACCCCAGACGCCGGGCGTCATCCACATGCCGTCTCGCTGGTACACCGGACGCTGGTGGGCGTAGTAGATGCTGGCGAGTTCGACGTTGTCGCGGGCGATGTAACGCCAGATGTCCAGTTCGGTGAAGTTGCTGAGCGGGAAGACTCGCACCTGCTCGCCGGGGGAGTGGCGACCGTTGTACAGGTTCCACAGTTCCGGGCGCTGCTTCTTGGGGTCCCACTGACCGAAAGCGTTGCGCAGCGAGAAGATCCGCTCCTTGGCGCGGGCCCGCTCCTCGTCGCGGCGAGCACCACCGAATACGGCGTCGAAGCGGTTCTCGGAGATCGCGTCCAGCAACGGCACGGTCTGCAGCGGGTTGCGGATACCGTCGGGACGCTCGGTGAGGCGACCGTCCGCGATGTACTCCTCGACGCTCGCCACGTGCAGGCGCAGGTTGTACTTGGCCACCACGTGGTCGCGGAAGTCGAGAACTTCCTGCAGGTTGTGGCCGGTATCGACGTGCAGCAGGGTGAACGGCAGCGGCGCAGGCCAGAAGGCCTTGATCGCCAGATGCAGCAGCACGGTGGAGTCCTTGCCGCCCGAGAAGAGAATGACCGGGCGTTCGAACTCGCCGGCCACCTCTCGGAAGATGTGGATCGCTTCGGACTCGAGGGCGTCGAGAGTATCGAACTGTGTGCCGTCGAGCTGAGGACGTGAAAGTGTCAAGTCAACTGTCATGATGCGTGCAACCCGCATTCTGTCTTGGAGGCACCGGCCCAACGACCGCTACGTGGATCGCTGCCGGGGGCTGGCTTGCTGGTGCAGGGTGCGCAGCCGATGGACGGATAGCCCTCGTCGACAAGAGGATTGACGAGGATGGAATGGGTGTCGATGTAGTTCTGCATCTCCTCGTCCGACCACGGAGCGATCGGGTTGATCTTCACGAGTCCGAAGGCCTCGTCGAAGGAGATCAGGGGAGCATTGGCGCGGGTGGGAGCTTCGACGCGGCGGATGCCGGTCACCCACGCGCTGTAGCCGGACAGCGTCTGCTTGAGGGGCGCGACCTTGCGCAATGCGCAGCAGCGGTTGGGATCACGGGCGAACAGATCCTTGCCCTCGGCGACATCCTGCTCGGCGACGCTTGCCAGCGCACGCGCATTGATGACGTTGACGCCGTAGACCTGCTCGACCGCGTCACGCGTGCCGATGGTCTCCGGGAAGTGGTAGCCGGTGTCGAGGAAGAGTACGTCGACGCCCGGATGCACCTGTGCGGCAAGGTGAACCAGCACTCCGTCCTGCATGTTCGACGCAACAATGTACGAGTCACCGAACGTGTCCTCGGTCCACTGCAACAGTTCCTGGGCGTTGGCTCCGTCTAGTTCTACGGCACCGCGCTCGGCGATGGACCGAAGCTCGTCGGCAGTTGCTCGCGAAATGTCCACTGTCATCGCAAATCTCCTTCGTCTGCGCGCACTGCCCATTCGGCGAACCGTTCACCTTCGTTGCGGTTCTTCACGAACTGACGTACGACGCGGTCGATGTAGTCACCCATCTCGACGCTGGTGACCTTGTGCTGGCGCAGCTTGCGTCCGAAGGCGCTGTCGAATCCGAGGCTGCCTCCCAGGTGAACCTGGAAACCCTCGACCTGATTCCCCTCACCGTCGTCGACGAGCTGACCCTTGAAGCCGATGTCGGCGATCTGCGAGCGAGCGCAGGAGTTGGGGCAACCGTTGATGTTGATGGTGATCGGCACGTCGAGCTGGCTGTTGATGTCGGCGAGACGCTGTTCGAGTTCGGGCACGAGCACCTGCGAACGCTTGCGTGTCTCGGCGAACGAGAGCTTGCAGAACTCGATGCCGGAGCAGGCCATCAGGTTCTTGCGCCAGTGCGACGGACGGGCGGGAAGGCCCAGCGCGTCGAGATCGGCGATGAGCGGCTCGAGGGTCTCGTCGGCGACGTCGAGGATGATCAGCTTCTGGTACGGCGTGAAGCGGATCCGGTCGCTGCCGGCCTTCTCCGCGGCGTCGGCGACCTGAGCCAGGATGTCTCCCGAGACGCGGCCGGCGATCGGAGCGAAACCGACTGCGTTGTGGCCGTTGCGGGTCTTCTGGATGCCGACGTGATCGATCGGGCGCTTGGGCTTCTCCGGCGCCGGGCCGTCGATGAGCGGGCGCTTCAGGTACTCGGTCTCGAGAACCTCGCGGAACTTCTCGATGCCCCAGTCCTTGATGAGGAACTTGAGCCTTGCCTTCGCGCGCAGGCGGCGGTAGCCGTAGTCACGGAAGATCGAGACGACACCCTCCCAGACGTCCGGGACCTCGTCGAGCGGAATCCAGGCGCCGACGCGCTGTGCCAGCATCGGGTTGGTGGACAGGCCGCCGCCGACCCAGAGGTCGAGGCCGGGGCCGTGCTCGGGGTGGTTCACGCCGATGAAGGCGATGTCGTTGATCTCGTGAACAACATCCTGCTGACCGGAGATGGCGGTCTTGAACTTGCGCGGCAGGTTGGAGTACTTGGGGTCGCCGATGTAACGGCGCACGATCTCGTCGATCGCAGGAGTGGGATCGAGGACCTCGTCGAGCGATTCGCCGGCCAGGGGAGAACCGAGGACGACGCGGGGGCAGTCACCGCACGCTTCGGTGGTCTTGAGTCCGACGGCTTCGAGGCGCTTCCAGATCTCCGGGACGTTCTCGACCTCGATCCAGTGGAACTGGACGTTTTCGCGGTCCGACAGGTCGGCGGTGTTCCGGCCGAATTCCTTCGAGATGCCGGCGATGGTGCGCAGCTGCTCGACGTTCAGAGCGCCGGCGTCGCAACGCACGCGCATCATGAAATATTTGGCCTCGAGCAGGTCGATGTTCTCGTCGCCGGTGAAGGTGCCGTCATAGCCTTCTTCGCGCTGGGTGTAGAGACCCCACCAGCGGAAGCGGCCTCGAAGGTCGCCCTTGTCGATGCTGTCGAAGCCCTGCTTGGAGTAGATGTTCTCGATGCGGGCCCGAACATTGAGCGGGTTGTCGTCCTTCTTGGCCTGCTCGTTGGCGTTGAGCGGCTCACGGTAACCGAGGGCCCACTGACCTTCGGCGCGACGCTTGGCGGGACGCGCAGCGCGTGCAGGCCGGGCTTCGGCAGCTGCTTCCGAATCGGCGGGTGTGGCGGCGTCGGTGGTCGACGTCATCGATGAACTCCTGGATCTGGGCGGTTGATCGGCACGCGGCACGCACTATCGACGAACTGTGGCGGTGTCTGATCGGGACGCACCGGTCCGTGTCAGAAATCGAGGGGGCTGTCCTCGATCTCGGAAAGCTCGCGGCCGGCAGGTGTGCTCACGAAAACGAACAGCTGGAGAAGCTGTATCTCTGAAATGACTTGTCTTCGAAACGAACTGTCTCTGCAGAGATTGTTTCGGTGAAGCAGATGGAGATGAGCGGGAAAGGCTGGTAGATCAGTGAAAGATCAACAGCTACACAGGTGCAGACACGACGAGCTGCACACACGCTTGAAGTCGACATGGCGACGCGCCACAAGTCGCACTCCGAGTCCGGTCATGCGGACCATTGTGCCACGTCAACTCGATAATTCCGACTCGGGGACATATTTCCACGAAAAACGGGGGAAATATCGAGTTCAAGCCACGTGCCGACCTGCATCGCAGGCTGAATAGGCGTGTGTTCCGGATGCTGGGACACTGGAGGCGTGAATGCCACCAGTACGACTCCCACTCGACAGAGCGAGGCGACACCCTTTGCCTTGCCCGCGCGATCGCTCGAGGGTGTCGGGAAACGGCCGTTCGGGATCTATATTCACGTCCCGTTCTGTGCCACCAGGTGTGGGTACTGCGATTTCAACACCTACACGGCCGGTGAACTCGGAACCTCGGCGTCGCCGCAGTCGTGGTTGGAAGGTCTGCGGCGCGAACTCGATCTCGCAGCCGAGATGACGGGTGCCCCGGCAGCGGAGACGGTGTTCGTAGGTGGCGGAACGCCGTCGCTGCTCGGGGGCGGCGGACTGTCCGACGTGCTGTCGGCGGTGCGCAGCAGTTTCGGTTTGGCATCGGGCGCCGAGGTGACCACGGAATCGAATCCCGAATCGACCTCGCCGGAATTCTTCGGTGCTCTCCGTAGTGCCGGATTCACCCGTATTTCCCTCGGCATGCAGTCCGCGGCTCAGCACGTCCTGAAGATCCTCGACCGCACGCACACTCCCGGCCGCGCTGTCGCTGCCGCGAAAGAGGCTCGCGCAGCTGGTTTTTCGCACGTGAACTTGGATTTGATCTATGGAACTCCGGGGGAGCGCGACGAGGATCTGGACGCTTCACTCGATGCGGTTCTCTCCGCCGATGTCGACCACGTCTCGGCCTACGCGCTGATCGTCGAGGACGGCACCGCCATGGCTCGCAAGGTCAGGCGCGGTGAGCTGCCGGCCCCGGACGACGACGTGCTGGCCTCGCGATACGAACGAATCGATTCACGCCTGGCCGAAGCGGGCTTGCGATGGTACGAGGTCTCCAATTGGGCAAAAGCGGAAACCGCAGACTCCGGTGACACCCGTTGCCGACACAACCTCGGGTACTGGGATGGCGGTGACTGGTGGGGCGCCGGACCGGGCGCGCACAGTCACGTCGGTGGAGTGCGATGGTGGAACGTCAAACACCCGGCGCGGTATGCGGAACAGTTGGCGCTCGGTGAACTTCCCGTCGGCGGCAGTGAAGAACTGACCCCCGAGGACGAACACATGGAGCGCGTCATGTTGACCGCACGCTTGCGTACTGGGCTTCCGCTCTCGGAACTGTCTGCATCCGAACGGGTTTCGGCCGATCAGGTGGTCGTCGACGGGTTGGCTGTGATCGAGAACGATCACGTGGTTCTGACCGACCGTGGTCGCCTGCTCGCCGATGCGGTGATTCGCACGATTCTGACCTGACGCGCTTTCCGGCGTCGCCATCTCTTCCCGCGTAACGTGACCGCGGTGGCCATCATTCATCGTGCGCAGTTGAATCCCTCCAAGAACGACCTGCTCCGAGCGTGGGTACCCACGCAGCCGTGGCTCGGTTCCGTCGACTGTTCGACGCTCGAACGCGTCGACGCCTATCGTTTCGACGACCCGGACGGTGAGGTCGGAATCGAGACGCACCTGCTCCGCACGGCCGACGGTCGAATTCTCCAGGTCCCGCTCACCTACCGTGGTGCTCCACTGGCCGGGGCGGACGCTGCACTGATCGCAACCATGGATCATTCGGTGCTGGGCAAGCGGTGGGTGTACGACGCGTGCTGTGATCCGGTCTACGTGACCGCGTTGGCGACCGCGATTCTCACCGGCGGTACCGGGGTTGAATTGGTCTTCGCGGATTCGGGCGATCGCATTCCGGTGACAGCTCACGTCACGGGTAGCGGTAAGGCCGGGGCGTCGGTGCCGGTCGTCGAATCCGTGACCTGCTCGACAGTCGGCACTGACACGATCATCAGCGCGGGAGACCTGGAATTGACCGTGGTGAGAGTGATCGACGCAGACCGAGTGTCAGGCTCGGCGACGCTCACCGGAACCTGGCCGGGGCAAACGACTCCTGCGCTGCTCGTGACTGTCGCCTGAGCGTCAGCGGACGCCCTCGATGACACCGGGCATTGCGTCGAAGTCGAAGACACGCGCGTGCAGAACGACGCGGTTTCGCAGGGCCGAACGAACCGCTCGGTGCAGGCCGTCCTCGAGGTAAAGGGTGCCGCGCCAGTGCACCGCGTGAGGGAACAGATCGCCGTAGAAGGTCGAGTCCTCCGACAGCAGGCGATCGAGTTCGAGGACTTTCGTGGTGGTCACGATCTCGTCGAGTCGAACCTGACGTGGAGGGAACTTCGACCAGTCGCGTAGAGACAGTCCGTGATCGGGATACGGTTTGCCGTCCATCACGCCTTTGAAGATCATGTGCCGCCTTGTCCGTGGTTGTGCGATCGGCCGTTCACCGATCTCACTCCACAGTAAGGGCAACAGCCGTCTCTGGCGCTCGGACGATTAGACTGCCAGTGGGAACCGATGTGTAAATGTCGGTGTTCGTTCTGTTCAGGAAACGGAGGTGGCAACGATGTCGAGTACCGACGACAGGCGTTTCGAGGTCTTACGTGCAATCGTGGCCGATTACGTCTCCACCCAGGACCCGGTGGGATCCAAGGCACTGGTCGAGCGTCACAACCTCGGAGTGTCGAGCGCCACTGTGCGCAACGACATGGCATTCCTCGAAGCCGAGGGCTACATCGCCCAACCGCACACCAGTTCCGGGCGCGTCCCTACCGACAAGGGATACCGCGAGTTCGTCGATCGCATTGCCGACGTCAAGCCCATGTCCGGGCCGGAGCGTCGAGCAATCCTCGAGTTCTTGGAGTCAGGCGTCGACCTCGACGACGTTCTGCGTCGAGGTGTGCGACTGCTCGCGCAACTGACCCGTCAGGTCGCGGTTGTCCAGTACCCGTCGCTGTCCGCATCGTCGGTTCGCCACCTCGAGGTGGTCGCGCTGACGCCCGCGCGTCTGCTCCTCGTTCTCATCACCGATTCCGGCCGCGTCGATCAACGAATCGTCGAACTCGGGGACGTTCTCGAAGACGAGGATCTGTCCCGGTTGCGCACGCTTCTCGGCGGAGCACTGGAAGGCAAGCGCCTGGCCGCCGCGTCGATTGCCGTGGCGGAACTGGCCGACGAATCTCCGGCCGACCTGCGCGATGCCGTGATCCGGTCGGCAACCGTTCTGGTCGAGACCCTGGTCGAGCATCCGGAAGATCGCTTGGTCTTGGGGGGAACCTCCAACCTCACGCGCAACGCCGCTGATTTCTCCGGTCTGGCCGGCTTCCCCGGTTCGCTGCGCGCAGTGCTCGAGGCACTGGAAGAGCAGGTAGTGGTCCTGAAACTGCTCGCTGCGACGCAGAATTCCGGCACGGTCACAGTTCAGATCGGTGAAGAGACGCAGGTCGAGCAGATGCGCGGAACCTCCGTGATTTCGACTGGCTACGGCGCGGCCGGTACCGTTTTCGGTGGTGTCGGTGTGCTCGGACCCACTCGGATGGACTATCCGGGAACAATTGCATCGGTTGCCGCCGTTGCCAGATACATCGGCGAAGTTCTCTCCGAGCGATGACGGGCGTCGACATTCGTCGACACACCTCCTCGCGAGGACTGAGGAAAACCTAGAAGTAAGAGAAGGACGAGAGACTCAACGTGGCACGGGATTACTACGGATTGCTCGGCGTCGACAAGAACGCGACAGACCAGGAGCTCAAGCGCGCTTACCGCAAGCTGGCACGCGAACTGCACCCGGACGTCAACCCTGACGAGGCGGCGCAGGCCAAGTTCAAGGAGATCTCGACGGCTTACGAGGTCCTGACCGACCCGGAGAAGCGTCGCATCGTCGATCTCGGCGGAGACCCGCTCGAGTCCGGTGGCGGCGGAGGTGGCGGTTTCGGCGGCGGTTTCGGTGGAGGTGGCCTCGGCGACGTCTTCGAAGCATTCTTCGGCGGCGGTGGCGGCGCAGGACGTGGCCCGCGCGGTCGCGTTCAGCCCGGAGCCGACTCGTTGCTTCGCACCAAGCTCACGCTCGCAGAATGTGCGACGGGAGTCAGCAAGCACGTGACGGTCGAGACGGCGATCCTGTGCGACAGCTGCACCGGAGCCGGAACCAACGGCGACTCCAAGCCTGTCCGCTGTGAGACCTGCAACGGTGCCGGCGAAGTTCAGTCCATCCAGCGCTCGTTCCTCGGTCAGGTCATGACCTCGCGTCCCTGCCCGACGTGCCGCGGTGCCGGTGAGACCATCCCGGATCCCTGCCACAAGTGTGGCGGCGACGGCCGAGTTCGGGCCAAGCGCGACATCACGGTGAAGGTTCCGGCGGGCGTTGCCGGTGGCATGCGCATCCGTTTGACTGCGCAGGGTGAAGTCGGCCCAGGCGGCGGACACCCCGGCGACCTCTACGTCGAGATCGTCGAGCAGCAGCACGACGTCTTCGTTCGGGACGGTGAAGACCTGCACTGCACGATCCGCGTTCCGATGGTCGACGCAGCGCTCGGTACGACTGTCACCGTCGACACCATCATCGACGGTCCCAAGGAAATCACCATCGAGCCAGGCACCCAGCCCGGGCACGTTGCTGTTCTTCGCGGTCACGGCATGCCGAAACTGCGGTCGGGAGTGCGCGGCGACGTCCACGCTCACCTCGAAGTGGTCATCCCGAGCCGCCTCGATCACAAGCAGTCCAAGCTGCTCAAGGAATTCAAGCTGCTCCGCGATCGTGACGAGGCCGAAGTTGTCTCGACCAACTCGCAGAACAGCGGTGGATTGTTCTCGCGTCTTCGCGAAGCATTCAGCGGCCGCTGACGGTGGCCGCAACGGTCTTCTTTCTCGACCCGGTTCCCGGAGTCGGTGAAATCGCGGTTCTGGACGGGCAGGAGGGTCGCCACGCGGCGACCGTCCGACGGATCGGCGTCGGCGAGCGTTTGGTTCTGGCCGACGGTCGTGGCCGGGTAGCCGATGCCGAGGTGACGAGCGTCGGCAAGGATCGCCTGGAACTTTTGGTCAGTGACGTTCAGGTTCTCGAGCAGCCCAAGCCGTTGGTGACCCTCGTTCAGGCACTTCCCAAGGCCGAGCGTTCCGAGTTGGCCGTCGAACTGGCGACCGAGGCCGGTATCGACGCGGTGATTCCGTGGCAGTCCTTGCGGTGTGTTGCCAAGTGGGAGGGACCGAAGCTCGCCAAGGGCGTCGCACGCTGGCGAAGTGCGGCAGTGTCGGCGGCTAAGCAGTCCAGGCGCGCATTCGTCCCGGAGATTTCGGAGCTGCACAAGACGGCGGCGGTGATCACGTTGGTTCGCGACGCCGTTGCCCGCGGCGCTGTGGTTGCGGTGCTTCACGAATCGGCGACGACGCCGTTGGCCGGCTTACCGCTGGCGAGCGCGGACGAGGTATTTCTGGTTGTCGGTCCCGAAGGTGGGCTGGACGATTCGGAGATCAGTGCCTTGTCGGAGGCCGGGGCCACTCCGGTGCTTCTCGGCCCGACGGTCCTGCGCACGTCGACCGCCGGGGCTGTTGCTCTGGGCGCGATCGGAGTGCTGACCGATCGCTGGGGACCACGGCCACTGCACTGATCTTGTTGTGATCCCGAGCTGAATCGGATCCGGCGCTCAGCGAAGTGTCAGATTTGCGCACTATCGTAAGGACGTCGGGGGTCGCCTTCGGCGTGAGTTGGTTCGGGGATTTCAGGAGGCCAGATGTTGTCACGTGCGCATATGCGAATCGTTGGAGCGGTGTGTGCCGCGGCGGCGATGATGCTGGTCGCGGGGTGCACAGTCTCCACCGGAGACAACACGGGTTCCTCCAGCAGCGCCGTCACCACCACACCGACCAGCGAGGCGCTCGTCACCGTCACACCGGCGGACGGCGGAACCCCGGTGAGTCCACTCGACCCCATCGAGGTCCAGGTCGCGAAGGGAACACTGACGACCGTCGCGCTGACCAATCCCGAAGGTAAGGAAGTCGCCGGTATCACGACGCCGGACAAGACGTCCTGGAAGCCGAGCGAACCACTCGGATACGGCAAGACCTACAAGCTTGTCGTCGATGCCGTCGACGCGAATGGTGTTGCCACGACCAAGAACACGACGCTGACCACCGTCGCGCCGAGTAATCAGACTCGCGCGTACATCAACACCACCGGTGGCGCCTCGATTTCGGACGGTGGCACGTACGGCGTCGGCGCGGTCGTCGCCGTTCATTTCGACGAGTTGATCGGTGACAAAGCCGCGGCCGAAAAGTCTCTGGTGGTCACCACCAATCCGCCGGTGCTGGGATCGTGGTACTGGGTCGACGGTCAGAACGTTCACTGGCGACCGCAGAACTACTACGAACCAGGCACGACGGTCTCGGTGAACGCCAACATCTACGGCAAGCAACTCGGCAACGGACTGTACGGCCAACAGGACGACACCGTGTCCTTCAAGATCGGCGACTCCCACGTCTCGGTCGCCGACGACAACACCAAGATGGTGACCGTCTACGAAAACGGTCAGGTGATCAAGGAAATGCCGACCTCGATGGGAATGGGCGGTACCGAGACGATCGGCGGCACGACGCTCTCGTTCTGGACCCAGCCCGGCACGTACACCGTCATGGACAAGGCCAATCCCGTGATCATGGATTCGTCGACTTACGGACTGCCGATCAACTCGCGCCTCGGGTACAAGGAATCCATCAACTGGGCCACCCGCATCAGCACCGACGGCATTTATCTTCACGAGTTGGAGAGCACCGTCTGGGCGCAGGGAAACACCGATACCTCGCACGGTTGTCTCAATCTCAGTGCGGCCAATGCCAAATGGTTCTTCGATTTCTCGCAGCCAGGAGATGTCGTCGAGATCAAGAACACCGGCGGCGCTCCGCTGGAGGTCTGGCAGAACGGTGACTGGACTCTCTCGTGGGCCGACTGGGCCGCAGGCAGCGCCCTCGCCTGAGATAGATTTCCTCGGTGCCTCGATTCAAGATTCCGTACGGTCCACACGAGCAGCAGTTCGGGCATCTCTACGTTCCCGACGAGGCGGTTGACGGCCCGATCCCGATCGTCATGCAGATCCACGGCGGCTTCTGGAGCGGGCAGTACGGATTGAATCTGGGCACCGCGTTTGCCGTCGAACTCGCGCGGCACGGCGTCGCAGTGTGGAACATCGAATACCGCCGCCTCGGGGCGGGCGGTGGTTGGCCGGAAATGTCCGCCGACGTGAAAACGGCGTACGACAAAATCCCCGGACTGGTTGCCGCGAAGTCCTCGGCCGAATTCGATCTGAATCAGATTCGCCTGCTCGGGCATTCGGCCGGCGGACATCTTGCAGTGTGGCTGGCGGGAGAGAAGGACACGTTCACCCGGCCTGAACGGGTCATCGCGCAGGCTGCCGCACTCGATCTGGCGTCGGCAGGCGAGCGGGGACGACGGATCAGTTTCATCGAGGATCTGTTCGGCGTTCCGTTCGAAGCGGACCCGGATCTGTATCGCGGTGCGTCGCCGCAGCATCGACTGCCGATCGGCGTTCCCGTTGTGTGCGTCACGGGTGCGGAGGATCTGCAGGTGCCTGCCAAGGTGAGCTCCCGGTATGCGAAGGCTGCCGAAGCGGCTGGTGATCCCGTGGCACTGCGTGTGATCGAGGGCGAAGGGCACGACGCATTTCTCTCACCCTCGACCGAGTCCTGGCGGGTCTCCCGCGAGTTGGTTCTCGCCGAAGACCCGCTGGCCCCGATCACGTCAGACTGACACAGGGGCCTTCTTGCCAGGCAGGATGAACGCGACGACAACTGCGCCCACGAACAATGCAAGCCCGCCCGCCCAACTGGCCGCCGAAATCGCGTCGGCATAGGCACTGCCGGCCGCCTCCAGCAACGGCTGTGCCTGAGCTGCAGCCAACGGGTTGCCTGCCATCTCTTCGGCGACCAACGACGCGCCGCCAACGGATTCGCCCGACACCTCCATCGCATACGCGGCCTGTTGCGCAAGTTCGCCCGTCAACTGCGGAACCTGCATGCCATTGATGAATCCGGCAATCGAATCCTTGTAGCTCGCAGCGAGGATCGAGCCGAGGATCGCGATTCCCAGCGAGCCGCCGAGTTCGATGGCGGTGTCGTTGAGGCCACCTGCAGCGCCGAGATCGTCCTCGGAGAAGTTGTCCATGATGGCGTCGGTGGCCGGCGGTTCGCTGAGACCGATGCCCAGGCCGAGCAGGATCAGTGGGACTGCGAACATCCAGTAGCCCGAATCGCCGTCGACCTGCGTGAGAATCAGAACGCCGATCGCGGCGACCACCATGCCGCCGACGATGGATGCCCGGACGCCGATCAGCGGAGTGATCCTGCCACTGACAACGGCGCCGATCGAAACGGCAATTGCCAAGGGCAGCAAACGAACACCGGTTTCGAGTGCGCCGTAGCCGAGGATGAACTGGAACTGCTGCGAGATGAAGTAGATGGCACCGAAGGCGGCGAGGAACAACAGAAGTACCGCGAGCGTCGCGCCGCCGACCATGCGCTGGCCGAGCTTACGGACGTCGAGCAGTGGCTGCGGGTGGCGCAGTTCCCAGACCACGAACGAGACGAGGCCGATCGCGGCGAGTGCAGCGGCACCGATGGGTCCGCCGCTCCACCCGAAGTGGAATCCGTTGATGATCGAGTACACGAGCGAGCCGATGGTGACCACCGAGAGTGCGCCGCCGATCCAGTCGATCCGGCCCAGGTGCTCCGCCTTGCTCGGCGGCACCAGGATTACGGCGGCGGCGGCAGCGACTGCGGCGATCGGGACGTTGATCAGGAATGTGATGCTCCAGGAATGGCTGTCGAGGATCCATCCGGCCAGCAGCGGGCCGAGGGCGATCGCGAGACCCGACGTCGCTGCCCACGCCGCGATGGCGCGTGATCGCTCCGCTTTGGGAAAGGTGGCGACCAGAAGCGAGAGCGTCGCGGGCATGATGATCGCGGCGCCGACGCCCATGATCATTCGTGCCGCGATGACGGCGTTGGTGGTGTCCGCGATACTGCCGAAGACGGCGCCGCCGGCGAACACGGCGAGTCCGGCCAGAAGCGCTCCACGGCGGCTGTACTTGTCACCGATCACGCCGAACAGCAGCATCAGCGCGGCGTAGGGGACTGTGTAGCCGTCGATGACCCATTGAAGTTGAGTGCTGGTGAGGCCGAGGTCTCTGGTCATGTCCGGAGCAGCGACGATCAGCGCGGTGTTGGCCATCACGACGATCAGCAGGCTCAGGCACAACACCCCCAGGGCGGCCCATCGCCGTGAGTACGGCTGGTCCATCTCCGAGACAGGTTTGCTCATGAGTGTCGTCATGGCGCGACTCCGTTCCTGATGATCGAAGAGACTCTTCGATCTATTTGCACACTGGTGTGTAAGTTAATAACTTGCACACCGATGTGCAACTATGATTGATCTAGATCACAGTTGGGCAGTCGAAAGAGGTGGAACGCGCGTTGACGCATTCGGGCACAGTCGTTTCGGGAACTGCCGAATCGGGCGGACGGCAGCGTCGTAGTCAGGCCGCGGCCAATCGCAATCGCATCATCGAGGCGGCGATCACGGCGTTCGCTGCTGATCCGGATGCGAGCATGGACGACGTCGCAAAGGCCGCCGGTGTGGTCAGGCGAACCGTGTACGCGCATTTCGACAGCCGTGAGGCGCTGATCAACGGCATCGTGGACGAGGCATCGACCGATCTCGTGGCTGCGCTGAGCCAAGCCGGTGAGCCGCCCGAGCGCCCGGATCTGGCGACTGCCGTACTTGCACTGCTGTCGTGGCCGGTCGGCGATCGATTCCGGATGTTGCTCAGCTTTGCTCGCAAAGAGTTGGGGGAGCAGCGGATTCTCGATTTGATGGAGCCCGCGCGCGCCGTGAGTATCAGCGTCGTCGAGCGCGGTCAGCGTGACGGAACCTTCTCGACATACCTGCCGGCCGAGACTCTGGTAGCGATGACCGAGGCGATCACGATCACTTTGTTCGATCAGGCCAACAGTGGGTTCATCACGGACTCTGGCGAATCCTTTGCCGCGGTGTGCCTGGTCATCGCTGGTATCAGTCCGGAGCGAAGTGCCGAGATCGTCGCCGAAGCGTCGGAATGGATCCGCGAATCGCTCCCGTCCGGTCGCCGCGAGGATTAGGCCGGAACGATTAACAAGTGGGCCGTGTCCGACTCGGGCGCTAGACTTCGAAGTATCGAGGCTCACGAGTCGAGTGGGCTGATCGGACCAGAAAGCAGGCCATATTCACCACGTGAGTGAACACAGTGAACTCGACGGGAACCGTGTAACCACCATCACCGAGCGCGCTCTGCCCGCAGAGCGCACCGTCCGTTCGAGTATGGATCTGGCGCCGGAGACCGTGCGTCAAATCCTGGGGGCGACGGACGAGAACCTCACCGCGATCGAACGTGAGCTTCGTGCCGACATTCATGTACGTGGCGGAACCATCTCCTTGTCGGGGACGGCTGCAGACGTGGCGCTGGCAGAACGTGTGTTCAGTGAATTGGCGTCGCTGGCCGGTCGGGGGCAGCCCATCGCACCGGACGCTGTTCGACGAACCATCGGCATGCTCACCAACGAGGTCGGCGAGTCTCCGGCCGAGGTCCTCTCCCTCGACATTCTTTCGCGTCGGGGCAAGACGATTCGGCCGAAGACCCTCAACCAGAAACGCTACGTCGACGCCATCGACGAGAACACCATCGTGTTCGGAGTCGGCCCGGCCGGCACGGGCAAGACCTACCTCGCCATGGCCAAGGCCGTACAGGCGTTGCAAGCCAAGCAAGTCTCTCGGATCATCTTGACCAGGCCGGCAGTCGAGGCCGGCGAGCGACTGGGCTTTCTGCCCGGCACGCTGCACGAGAAGATCGATCCGTACCTGCGCCCGCTGCACGACGCATTGCACGACATGATGGATCCCGAGGCGATTCCGAAGTTGATGCAGGCCGGAGTCATCGAGGTCGCTCCGCTCGCCTACATGCGTGGCCGCACGCTCAACGACGCCTTCATCATCTTGGACGAAGCACAGAACACCACAGCCGAGCAGATGAAGATGTTCCTGACCCGCCTCGGGTTCGGTTCCAAGATCGTGGTCACCGGAGACGTGACCCAGGTCGATCTGCCGGGCGGGGCCCGCTCGGGTCTGCGCGCGGCATCCGAAATCCTCACCGGAATCGACGATATTCATTTCGCCACTCTCGACAGCAGCGACGTCGTACGTCATCGGCTGGTCTCCCACATCGTCGATGCTTACGAGCGTCACGAATCGGATCGGTCCGGCGAGTTGGCGGTCGGAAACCGGGCGCAGCGCCGCGCTGCACATGCTCATTCACCGCGACGGTAGGCTGATCGACGCATCAACCCCTACTTTTTGCAGGAAAGAGCGTCGCACATGAGCATCGAGGTCTCGAACGAATCGGGCATGGATATCTCCGAACCGGAGTTGATCAGCGTTGCCCGTTTCGTGATCGCTCGGATGGATGTCCATCCGGCGGCCGAGCTGTCGATGGTTCTCGTCGACTCCGCGACGATGGCGGATCTGCACGTTCGTTGGATGGATCTGCCGGGCCCGACCGACGTGATGTCGTTCCCGATGGACGAACTCGAGCCTGGTGGCCGTCCCGATTCCCCCGAGCCTGGGCCGTCGATGCTCGGCGACATCGTGCTGTGTCCGTCTTTTGCTGCGGATCAGGCCGACAAGGCCGGGCATTCACTGGCTCACGAACTTGCCCTCCTGACTGTCCACGGCGTGTTGCACCTCCTCGGCTACGACCATGCGGAGCCGGAAGAGGAGAAGGAGATGTTCGGCTTGCAGAACAGCCTCCTCGAAGAATGGTACGAAGACCTTCGCCGCATCGACCGCGAAGCAGCACTGGCCGAACGCGATCAGAAGCTGCTCGGTAAGACGGGTTTCGTCGACGGAGTGGACCGATAACAGTTATCCGGGGGTTCTGTAGTGAGTAGCGCCATAGCGCTCTTTGTTCTGGCGATTGCTCTTGTCCCGGTCGGTGGTGTCTTCGCGGCCGTCGACTCGGCGCTCAACACCATTTCGTCGGCGCGCATCGACGAAATGGCAAAGGAAGAGCGAGCCGGTGCCGCGCGAGTGCAACGCATCCTGACCGATCGTCCGCGATACGTGAATCTGATGGTCCTGCTTCGCATTTTGTGCGAGATCACGGCCACCGTCGTACTCGTGGGCGGCCTGATCGACATCCTCTCGTTGGGCTGGGCGCTGACCGTCACCGCAGTGATCATGGTTCTCGTCTCGTATGTGGTCATCGGCGTCGGACCGAGAACGCTTGGGCGCCAACATGCGTACTCGATCGCGATGGCAGCTTCTCTCCCACTGCTCTGGATCGGTGTTCTGCTCGGGCCGATCAGTCGCGTCCTGATCCTCGTCGGTAACGCCTTGACCCCGGGTAAGGGCTTCCGCAACGGCCCGTTCGCTTCGGAAATCGAGTTGCGTGAACTCGTGGACATGGCGCAGGAACGCGGCGTCGTCGCCGACGAAGAACGCCGAATGATCCAGTCCGTCTTCGAACTCGGAGACACGTCGGCACGCGAGGTGATGGTGCCTCGCACCGACATGGTGTGGATCGAGAACGACAAGAATGCCGGACAAGCAACATCGTTGGCCGTGCGCAGTGGTCACTCGCGCTTGCCTGTCATCGGGGAGAACGTCGACGACGTGCTCGGTGTCGTCTACCTCAAGGATCTGGTCAAGCAGACCTACCACCTGCCCGACGGCGGCCGGAACGTCAACGTCTGCGACGTCATGCGGCCGGCGGTCTTCGTTCCCGACTCGAAGCCACTCGACAGCTTGCTGGCCGAGATGCAGCGCGACCGCAATCACATGGCGATCCTCGTCGACGAGTACGGCGGAATCGCCGGGCTGGTCACGATCGAGGACGTCATCGAGGAGATCGTCGGCGAGATCGCCGACGAGTACGACGAGGACGAGACGCCGCCCATCGAGGATCTCGGTGACGGAATGTTTCGCGTATCCGCGAGACTTCCCATCGAAGACCTCGGTGAATTGTTCGATCTCGAACTCGAACTCGACGAGGTGGAGACCGTCGGCGGGCTCATTGGATACGTACTCGGCCGAGTTCCACTTCCCGGTTCCGAAGTGGAGTACGACGGTTTGATCCTGCGCGGCGAGGGAACCAATACGGGCCGGGGACGGGTACGCATCAGCACGGTGTTCGTGCAGCGCATCCCGCGGTCCGAAGACGAAGAGACAGAAGACACCGATGACTGAGCGAGTGTTCAGCGAGGAGCAGTTATGAGCAACAACGAATTCCGGTCAGGCTTCGTGTGTTTCGTGGGTCGACCCAATACGGGTAAGTCCACGCTGACCAATGCGTTGGTCGGCAGCAAGATCGCGATCACGTCCTCGCGACCGCAGACGACGCGCCATACGATTCGTGGCATCGTTCACCGCGAGCATGCGCAGCTGATCCTGGTGGACACCCCCGGACTGCACAAGCCCCGCACCTTGCTCGGGCAGCGCCTCAACGACCTGGTTCGTGACACCTACTCCGAGGTCGACGTCATCTGCCTGTGCATCCCGGCTGACGAGGCCATCGGGCCCGGCGACCGCTGGATCGTGCAACAGGTCCGTCAGATGGCGCCCAAGACCAAGCTGGTAGGCATCGTCACCAAGATCGACAAGGTAAGCCGCGACGCCGTCGGCAAGCAGTTGCTTGCGTTGTCCACCCTGCTCGGCCCCGAATCCGAGGTTGTCCCGGTCTCCGCGCAGTCGGGCGAGCAGGTCGAGATCCTGGTCGACGTCCTTGCCGGTCTGATGGACGAGGGCCCGGCCTTCTACCCGGACGGCGAACTGACGGACGAGCCCGAAGAGGTGCTCATGGCCGAACTCATCCGTGAGGCTGCGCTCGAGGGCCTCGGTGAAGAATTGCCTCACTCCTTGGCCGTGGTGATCGAGGAGGTCATCCCGCGCGAGGGTCGCACCGAAAAGCAGGGCGAGATGCTCGACGTCCATGCGTTGCTCTACGTCGAGCGTCCCAGTCAGAAGGGCATCGTCATCGGTAAGGGCGGAGCGCGTCTGCGGGAAGTCGGTACCAGTGCCCGTCTGCAGATCGAAAAGCTGCTCGGTGTGCGGATCTTCCTGGAGTTGCACGTCAAGGTAGCCAAGGATTGGCAGCGCGACCCGAAGCAGTTGGGCCGGCTGGGCTTCTAGGGCCTCCGGCCCCGTGAGTGGTTAAGCAGTCCCTGGACTCCTTAACCACTCACAGGGGCCGGAGGACCCTGAGGAGCGCCGCACCGATGTCCTGATCGTCGACGCCCGTAGCCAGGCGACGGAGCTGCAGACCGGTGATGACGGCGACGAGAGTGGATGCAATCGACTCCGGATCCGGTATGCCAAGTGCCGTCAAAATCGTGACGGTCAGATCGTCGTATGCGGCAAAGCATTCGACCGCCACCTGATGTAGTTCGTGGTCTCGGCCGGCGGCGATGTACATCTCGAACGGCGCGATCCGCTCGGCGGAGAACGACAGATCTCGCGTCACCTTCTCGGCAATTGCCGCGGCGTCCTCGACGCTCAGACCTTTGTCGCGGTACTCCTCGGCCAAGGCTCGCAGGCGCGTCGTCTCGTCTGTCACGAAGCGAGACAGCGCCGCCCGAAGCATGTCCGACTGGCTCGCGAAGTGATAGGTGATCGATCCGAGTGAGACGCCCGCCTGCGCTGCGATGCGCCGGTTGCTCACACCGGGGATGCCATCGGTACCGACGACGTGCAGAACGGCATCGAGTATTCGCTCGCGAACGTCGCGGTTACTCATCGAATCACCACCACGGCTCGGGGCGGACCTGATCCCAACGCAGGACCGATTCCAGTTGTGAAGCGAGCGAGACCAACAGCGGTTCGGTGTTCTCGTTGCCCATCAACTGCGCACCGATGGGTAGGCCGGCCTTGCTGAATCCGGCCGGCACGTTGACCGACGGCCAGCCGAGGACGTTCCACGGCCACGCGTACGGGCAAGCGCCGGTCATGACCTTGTCGGTGTCCCAACCGCCGATGCCGTCGATGGCGGTCGCCATGATCGGCGGAGTTGCCGTCGTGGGTGCCAGGACGACGTCGTACGTGTCGAAGATCGCTCCGATCCGCTTTCGCATCCGCGGCTCGGCTGCACGGGCTGCACGCAGAGGTGCGCCGCGAAGTAGCTTGCCGTTCTGCGCATTTCCGCGTGTTCGGGCATCGACCAGTGTCGGGTCGGGAACGCGTCCGAGCCAGTCGTGAACTCCGACGAGTGAGCGGGGCAGAAAGTTCAGGCCGAAGATCAGGCCGTACGCGGGATCGTCCACGACGACGTGATGTCCGAGTTCCCGCAGAGTGTCGGCGATCGAATGCACGGCGAGGCGCACCTCGGGGTCCAGCTTCACGGGAGTAGCAGTGAACGGGTTACGAAGGGAAAGAGCGATTTTCAGCTTTCCGGGGTTGCGTCCTACCGCATCGCTGACCGTCACCGGTGTCGGCTTGTGGAGATCGCCGTCGTGGTTGCCCGCAGTGACGTCGAGTAGCAGTGCGGCGTCGGCGACGGTGCGGGCGAGGGGTCCGTTGACCGTCAGGCCGTAAAACGCTTCGGGGTCGGGCCAGGTGGAAATGCGCCCGCGCTGCGGCTTGATTCCGACGAGGTTGGTCCAGGCCGCTGGAATCCGAATGGAACCGGCACCGTCGGAACCGATTCCGGCGCTGACCAATCCGGCCGCGACAGCCGCGGCGGTGCCGCCCGACGATCCTCCGGGGGTGTGGTGACGCGACCACGGATTGCGCGTGTAACCGAAGGCGGAACCACTGGTGAGCGGCCACTGGCCCAGTTCAGGGCTGTTGGTCTTGCCCACGATCACTGCGCCGGCGTCGCGGAGTCGACGAATCATCTCCGAGTCCTCGGTCTTCGCCGGGAAATCGCCAGGGCAACCGAAGGCGGTGGGTTCGCCGGTGATGTCGACATCGTCCTTCACTGCGATCGGCACACCGAGTAGCGGTAGACGCTCACCGAGTGCGAGACGCCTGTCGGCCTCGGCGGCTTCCTCGAGTGCCTTCTCTCGCCGCACGATCTTGAACGCATTGAGATGAGGCTGAGTTGCGTCGATCCGACTCAGCGTTGCCTCGGTGGCCGCGACGGACGAAGTAGCACCCGAGGCCAGACTCGCAACCTGGTCGACGAGTCCGGGGGCGAGATCGTGGTCGGTTCGAGAAGTCATCAGGTTCCCTTCGCAAAACTGTTCGTTCGAACGAACAGTAACTTGTTTCAGTATTGGCGAACTTCGGTTCCGCGTCAAGATCGCGTCAAGACGCCAGGTCAGCGCGTAAGTGGATCGTCAGAGACGCGGAATACGGCCGAACCGAGGTCGAAGCTGAGAGAGCGCATCCGGTCCAGGCGACCGAGCGTCATGGCTGCGATGCACAGCAGCACGGCAAAGATTTCGAAGAGGGAAGCTCATGGCCGATCTGGCCTACGTTGCTCTGATTCTCGGCGGTTTTCTCGTGTGCGCGCTGGTGCTGCGCGCCCTACAAGCGAGCGCTCCCAAATGACGGTTGCCGGTGTGGTCAGCGTGGTTCTGATCGCCGTCGCCGCGGCATTGGTCATTTATCTGCTCGTTGCACTCGTAGATCCTGAGAGGTTCTGATGTCGCCCGCTCTTGCAGCCGGCCTGCAGATCGCTTTTGTTCTCGTCGTTCTCGCGATCGCCTACGTTCCGGTGGGCGACTACATGGCACGTGTCTACTCGTCGTCGCGAGATCTACGGGTCGAGAGTGTGATCTACCGCGTCGGTCGGATCGACTCTCGGGCCGAGCAGACATGGTACGGCTACGCCGCAAGCGTTCTCGGATTCTCGTTGGCGAGCGCATTGTTCCTGTACTTCCTGCAACGGATTCAGGGTGTACTACCGCTGAACGACGGACTGTCCGGCGTCAGTCCCGCCGTTGCCTTCAACACCACGATTTCCTTTGTGGCGAACACGAACTGGCAGTCGTATACGCCGGAAACGACGATGAGCAACTTAGTTCAGCCTGTCGGTCTGGCGGTGCAGAACTTCGTCTCGGCTGCAGTGGGCATGGCAGTGGCCATCGCGTTGGTGCGTGGCTTCATTCGGGTGGCCAGGGGCGGTGAGATCGGCAACTTCTGGGTCGATCTGACGCGTGGCTCTCTGCGCATCCTCCTCCCGTTCGCCTTCGTGATCGCCTTGATCCTGTTGAGCCAGGGAGTGATCCAGTCGTTCCACAGCGGTTTCGCCTCCACCGGCCTCGACGGCAACGCGGTGACCAACGCACTTGCTCCCGTCGCGTCCCAGGAAGCGATCAAGGAACTCGGCACCAACGGTGGCGGGATCTTGGCTGCCAACTCGGCGCACCCGTTCGAGAACCCCACCCCGGTGAGCAATATCGTCGAGATCCTGGCGATCCTGCTGATCCCGGTTTGCCTCACTCGGACTTTCGGAACCCTGGTCGGTGACCGTAGACAAGGCCTCACCCTGTTGGCAGTGATGGGAATCCTGTGGAGCGGACTGCTCGCGGTCACGCTAGCGGCCGAATCCGGTGCCCGCGGTGTCGCTGCCACTGCTGCCGGCTCGATGATGGAAGGCAAGGAAGTTCGTTTCGGAATCCCCGGATCAGCATTGTTCGCGGTGTCGACAACGGGAACGTCGACAGGTGCGGTGAACTCGGCCCACGACAGCATGTCGCCCCTCGGCGGCGGAGCGGTCCTGCTCAACATGTTGCTCGGCGAAATCGCACCGGGCGGAGTAGGAACCGGCCTCTACGGGATTCTTGTGCTGGCACTGATCGCAGTGTTCGTCGGCGGATTGTTGGTCGGTCGTACACCCGAATACCTCGGCAAGAAGTTGGGTCGACGCGAGATCACCCTTGCGGCGCTGTCGATCCTGGTCATGCCCGCGCTGGTCTTGATCGGTACCGCCATCACCGTCATCCTCGGTTCGACCACCGGTTATCAAGGCAATGGGGGAGATCCGGGCACACCTGGATCCATCCACGGGTTCAGCGAGGTGCTTTACGCCTTCGCCTCCGCCTCGAACAACAACGGCAGCGCGTTCGGCGGTCTGACGGTTACCAGCGACTGGTTCCAGTCGTCTCTCGGAATCTGCATGCTCCTTGGCCGATTCCTGCCGATCATCTTCGTTCTCGCTTTGGCCGGTGCTCTGGCCTCGCAGAAGAAGGTGGCGCCGACGGCCGGCACCCTGCCGACATCCGGACCGATGTTCACCGGTTTGTTGACCGGCACCGTCGTTCTTGTTGCTGCACTTACATTCTTCCCGGCCCTCGCGCTGGGCCCGCTAGCGGAGGCTCTTCAATGACCGTGCGTATCAGTGAGAAACCCGCGGTAGCGCAAGACGCTGCCGACAAGGTTGATCCAGGGCAGTCCCGTCAAGTACACGCAGGCGTTTTCAACCCGCGCCAGATGATCACCGCGTTGCCTGGGGCCGTGCGCAAACTCGACCCACGCCACCTCGCACGCAACCCGGTCATGTTCGTAGTGTTCGTCGGTTCCGTCATCACCACTGTCATGGCGATTGCCGATCCCTCGGTGTTCTCCTGGGTGATCGCACTGTGGCTCTGGTTCACGGTGATCTTCGCGAACCTTGCCGAATCCGTGGCCGAAGGGCGCGGTAAGGCGCAGGCGGCAAGCCTGCGAAAGGTAAAGCAGGACACCACAGCACATCGGATCACGATGAGCGGTGCGATCGAATCGGTTTCGGGCACCGAACTGGTGGTCGGCGATCGGGTGATAGTGGTCGCCGGTGAAGTCATCCCCGGCGACGGCGACGTGGTCGAAGGTATTGCCTCCGTGGACGAATCGGCGATCACCGGTGAATCCGCGCCGGTAGTCCGTGAATCCGGTGGCGACCGCTGCGCTGTCACCGGTGGTACGACGGTCCTCTCCGACCGCATCGTCGTGGAAATCACCGCAGCACCGGGAAGTTCGTTCGTGGACCGGATGATCGCGCTCGTCGAGGGCGCCTCGCGTCAGAAGACACCTAACGAGATTGCGCTCAACATCCTGCTTGCGTCGTTGACTGTCATCTTCCTCCTCGCGGTCGTTGCCATCGGCCCGATGGGCTTGTACGCAGGGCATGAGCAGGATCCGATCAAGCTGATCGCACTTCTCGTCTGTCTGATTCCGACGACCATCGGCGCATTGCTCTCGGCGATCGGTATCGCGGGGATGGACCGCCTCGTCCAGCGCAACGTTCTCGCGATGTCAGGGCGTGCCGTTGAAGCTGCGGGCGACATCGACACCCTGCTGATGGACAAGACCGGCACCATCACCTTCGGTAACCGCCGGGCCACCGCGCTCCACCCGGCGCCGGGCGTATCCGCCGACGATCTTGCTTCGGCGGCCCGCTTGTCGAGCCTGGCCGACGGAACTCCCGAGGGACGGAGCATCGTCGAGTTGTGCGCAGCAGAGTTCGGTCTCGCTGCCGAGCCGACGCTGGACGAGGAACGCGCAGAGTTTGTTCCGTTCACGGCACAAACACGGATGAGCGGACTCGACCACTCCGGACGCCAAATCCGAAAGGGCGCAGCAGACGCTGTGATGAACTGGGTCGTCAGCGGCGGTGGACACGCAGAGACCGCGGTGACCGACACCGTGAACGACATCGCCCAAGCCGGCGGTACGCCATTGGTGGTTGCGGTCAAGCAAAGCGAGCGCACCTCGATTCTCGGCGTCATCGCGCTCTCCGACGTCGTCAAGCCGGGTATGGCCGAGAGGTTCGCCGAACTCCGGGCGATGGGTATTCGCACGATCATGATCACGGGCGACAATCCGTTGACTGCAAAGGCGATTGCCGATCAGGCCGGCGTCGACGACTTCATGGCAGAGGCCACCCCAGAGGACAAACTGGCCCTGATCCGGAAGGAACAGGAAGGTGGGCGCCTCGTCGCGATGACCGGTGACGGGACCAATGACGCTCCAGCCCTTGCCCAGGCGGACGTCGGCGTCGCGATGAACACGGGAACCTCGGCGGCCAAAGAGGCCGGGAACATGGTCGATCTCGATTCCGACCCCACCAAGCTGATCGAGGTAGTCGAGATCGGCAAGCAACTGCTGATCACCCGCGGCGCGTTGACCACTTTCTCATTGGCGAACGACCTCGCGAAGTATTTCGCAATCCTGCCTGCGTTGTTCAGCGGCATCTATCCGCAACTGGACGCGTTGAACATCATGCGGCTCGCCACGCCCGAATCGGCGATCGTCTCGGCCGTGATCTTCAACGCCCTGGTGATCATCGGGTTGATTCCGTTGGCACTCAAGGGTGTTCGATACCGACCGTCGACGGCGTCGCAGTTGCTCGGACGCAACCTACTCGTCTACGGGCTCGGTGGCGTGATCACACCCTTCGTCGGTATCTGGCTGATCGATCTCGTCGTACGTTTGATTCCTGGAATTGGGTGACCTGACATGCGTTTCACTATCGGTTTTGCCAAACAGGTGTGGGCGGGCCTGCTTGTATTGCTCGCACTCACCATCGTTCTCGGTGTGATCTACCCCGCCGCGGTCTGGGGTGTCAGTCGGATCAGCTCCGGCTCTGCCGAAGGCTCGCCGGTCACCGATGCGGCCGGTTGCGTGGTCGGCAGTGCCTGGGTGGGTGTTGATCCACAGGTTGCCGAAGGGCAGCAGGATCCGTTCTTCCACAACCGTGTTGTCGGATCGGTATCGGACGAGGATGCCTTTGCCACCGGTGATCCTGCTGCGGCACTGCCGTCCAATCAGGGGCCGAGCAGCGAGATTCTGGCCGGATTCATCATCGAGCGTCGGGCAGCCATCGCGGCGCGCGAGGGCGTCGACCCGACATCGGTGCCCGTCGACGCGGTCACCGGTTCGGGCTCGGGTATCGATCCCCACATCAGTCCCGCGTACGCGGAATTGCAGGTCGCGAGGGTGGCGGCGAACAACGGCATTTCGGAAGACAAGGTGCGGGATCTGGTGGCCGAGCACACCGACGGTCGGCAACTCGGATTTCTCGGGGCCGAGCGAGTCAACGTCCTGGAATTGAACCTGGCACTCGGATTGACGGCACCTACGTGTGCTACGCCGACGACTGGTGGATGATTGTCACGTGAGTTCCTCGGAGAAGGTCGGTCAATCTTTCGGTAGGGCACGCAAACGTGGTGAATTGCGTATCTACCTCGGCGCTGCCCCCGGCGTCGGAAAGACCTTCGCGATGCTCGGTGAAGCTCATCGACGTCGAGATCGGGGCTGTGATGTGGTCGCGGCCGTCGTGGAGACACACGGCCGCGCCCGCACTGCGGCGCAGATCGGTGACCTCGAGATCGTGCCGCCCAAGCTGGTGGACTATCGCGGAACTCGAATGCCGGAACTTGACGTCGAGGCCGTGTTGGCTCGGCGTCCAGCCCTGGTCCTGGTGGACGAGTTGGCGCACACCAACACCCCGGGAAGCAAGAATCACAAGCGTTGGCAGGACGTACAGGAACTGCTCGAGGCCGGGATCGACGTCCTGTCCACGGTCAACGTCCAGCACCTCGAAAGCCTCAACGACGTTGTCGCACACATCACCGGCGTTGTGCAGCAGGAGACGGTTCCGGACGCGATAGTACGGAGTGCGGCGCAGGTCGAGTTGGTGGACATCACACCGGAAGCGCTGCGCCGCAGACTTTCTCACGGAAACGTTTATTCACCGGAACGTGTCGATGCGGCCCTGGGTAACTATTTCAGGCGCGGAAACCTTACGGCGCTGAGAGAACTGGCGCTGCTGTGGGTGGCCGACCAGGTGGACGCCGCACTGGCGAAATACCGGGCGGAGAACAAGATCACCGACACCTGGGAGGCGCGCGAGCGCGTCGTCGTTGCCGTTACCGGGGGACCGGAGTCGGAAACCCTGGTACGACGCGCATCTCGCATCGCGTCGAAATCGAGCGCCGAACTGATGGTGGTCCACGTCGTGCGCGGTGACGGACTGACCGGGGTCTCGGCCCCGGAGATGGGCAAGGTGCGGGCGTTGGCCGTCGGGGTCGGCGCCACACTCCACACCGTTGTCGGTGACGACGTACCGTCGACGCTCCTCGAGTTCGCCCGTGAGGAGAACGCCACCCAGTTGGTACTGGGAACGTCGCGGCGTTCTCGGCTGGCCCGCATCCTCGACGAGGGGATCGGCGCCGCCGTGGTTCAGCAGTCCGGCGGTATCGACGTCCACATGGTCACGCATGAGGAAGCAACGACGCGACGACGCATTTCAGTGTTGGGGCGCTCGGAGCGCCGTGTCCTGTCGTGGATTGCAGCGATCGTCGTGCCTTCGCTCGCGGCCGCGATCATGGGGCTCGTCGACCGAATTTCCGGGGTCAACGGCGAGAACGCATTGTTCTTTGTCGTAGTCGTGCTGGTTGCGCTCCTCGGCGGTGTCGGTCCAGCGATATTGTCGGCACTGATTTCGGGGCTGCTGCTCAATTACTTCTTCACCGATCCGCGGTACAGCTTCACCATCGCCGAGCCGGACAACTTCATCACCACCGTCGTGCTGCTGATTGTGGCTGTGGCAGTTGCAGTTCTGGTCGACGCAGCGGCAAAGCGCGCCCGAGAGGCGAAGCGCGCATCCGAGGAAGCCGAACTGCTCACACTGTTCGCGGGATCAGTTCTCCGCGGAGCGGACCTGTCGACACTTCTGGCGAAGGCACTCGAAATCTATCGCCAGCAAGGGGTTTCCGTCGTTCATCACGACGACGGAGTCATCGCTGCCGTGGGTACGCAGCCGCCGAACACGGACGACGAAGCCGATACGGTCTGTGAGGTCAACGACGGGGAATATGCGCTGTTGCTGGCTGGGCCGGATCTGAGTGCGCGGGATCGACGTGTGCTGACGGTGGTGGCTCACCAAGCAGTCGGGATGATCCGCCAGGAGAAACTGACAGTCGAGGCGAGCAAGGCTGCCGCGCTCACCGAGGCTGATCAACTGCGTCGAGCCCTGCTGTCAGCGGTAAGCCATGACCTGCGAACGCCTCTCGCCGGAGTGAAGGCGGCGGTGTCGAGTCTGCGCAGCGACGACATCGAGTTCTCGCCCGAGGACACCGCCGAACTACTCGCGACCATCGAGGAGTCGGCGGATCAGTTGACCGCACTGGTGGGGAACTTGCTCGACTCGTCCCGACTTGCCGCCGGTGTGGTGAAACCTACGCTGCGGCCGGTGTACCTGGACGAGGTGGTTCACCGCGCATTGCTGGGTCTGGGCATCGGTGGACGCTCCGATTCTCGGGCTCGAAGCGTGATCGTCGACGTGGGTACCGTTGCAGTGCAAGCAGATCAGGGACTGCTCGAGCGCGTGATCGCGAACATTGTCGACAACGCTCTGCGGTACGGGGGAGAAACCCCGGTGCGAGTCGGGGCAGCGCAACTCGGTGATCGTGTGGTGATCAGTGTTGCCGACACCGGCCCGGGTGTTCCGCGTGGTGAGGCCGAAACGATGTTCCAACCGTTCCAACGGATGGGGGATCGTGACAACACCGGCGGAGTGGGGCTCGGGCTTTCCGTGGTGCGCGGATTCGTCGACGCAATGGGCGGAACGGTCAGCGCCACAGACACACCCGGTGGGGGATTGACGATGATCGTGGAATTTGCTGCGGCCGGTACGAATGGAAATGGATCATGAGTCGAATCCTGGTAGTGGACGACGAACCGCAGATTTTGCGGGCTCTGCGTATTAATCTTTCGGTGCGCGGGTACGAAGTAGTGACGGCGTCGACGGGCGCCGGCGCACTGCGGGCTGCTGCCGAGCGTCCGCCGGACGTCGTGGTTCTCGATCTCGGACTGCCGGACATGGACGGCACCGAAGTGCTTGCCGGCCTGCGTGGCTGGTGCACGGCGCCGGTCATCGTTCTGTCCGCGCGCACGGATTCCGCGGACAAGGTCGAGGCTCTTGATGCCGGTGCGGACGACTATGTAACCAAGCCCTTCGGGATGGACGAGTTTCTGGCCCGCGTTCGCGCTGCGGCGAGGCGGGGAACCTCCGCGGCCGATACCTCGGAACCGTCGGTCGAGACCGCGTCGTTCACCGTCGACTTGGCTGCCAAAACCGTGAGTCGGCGCGGCGAACAGGTGCACCTGACTCCCACCGAGTGGGGCATGCTCGAGATGCTTGTGCGCAACCGCGGAAAGCTGGTCGGACAGAAGGAATTGCTTCGGGAAGTGTGGGGACCGGCGTACGACACCGAGACCCACTATTTGCGTGTCTACCTGGCTCAACTTCGTCGGAAGCTCGAGGATGACCCGGCGAACCCCAAGCATCTGATCACCGAGGCAGGAATGGGTTATCGATTCGTGGTGTGAGAAGCCAGGTCAGAGCACAACTACCAATTTGCCACGTGCCGTACCGGCTTCCATCTTGGCATGTGCTCGCGCGATGTCCTCGAACGCGAACACCTCGTCGATCGGTACCACCGCCTCGCCTGACGCCACAGCGGAGAGGAAGTCTTGCAGTACGTCTGCAGGCAGGTCGGACGCGTCCCCACCGTACGAGGTCAATCGCACTCCGCGTGGAATGTAGTCGATCGGATAAAAGTCTTTGACTGTCCACTCGTTGGACAGCATGCCCGTGAAACACACGGTGCCGTGAACGCGGGTCGCGCGCAACGTGTCGGGAAGTGTTGGTGTTCCGACCAATTCGAGGGCCAGATCAACACCGCCCGGGAGGATGTCTCGAACCTGGCCGGCCACAGCACCGTCGTCGACAACAACGTGGTCAACCCCGATCGCGGTCAACGACGACGCTTTGCTCGCATCTCGGGTGGTCGCAAGGGCAGTGAGTCCCCACTGCTTCGCCAGGACTGCGGTTGCCATGCCGACCGAGGAGGTTCCTCCCCGGATCAACAAGGATTGACCGGATTTCGCGTCCAGTCCCACGGTTAGCGAACCGTACGAAGTCTGCAGTATCTCGGGGACTGCTCCCACCGTCGACCAGTCCAGTTCGCTGGAGAAGGGAACGACCTGACTGACGGGAACGCACGTGTACTCGGCGTATCCGCCGTCGAACGTCCTCCCCATCCCGCCCATCATGGCGGCGACCTGCTGTCCTTCGGTCAACTCCCCGCCGGGGCAGTTCACCACTTCACCGACGGCCTCGATGCCTGGCACCCGCGGGAACGTCACGCCTTCGGCGAGGCCGAAGGCCTTCACGCGAATGAGTACCCAACCTGGTACCGGCACCGGTATCGGAATCTCCTCGATCGTCAGCTTCTGGCGGACCGGGGGCGTCGAGCACGATTGCGCGCATAGTGGCGGTCATGATTTCTCCTTCGAGACGGGTGTCAGTCGACGGTTGGCTTCGCGCAGCGTGGCCAGGGTGGCACCGAACTGAGAGAGAGCCTCGGGTGTCAGGGCGGAACCGAGACGGCGTTCCAGTTCGTCGTCGAACGTGGCGTTCGCCAGCCCCAACAGTGCACTGCCCTCGGGGGTCAACTCGATGAGTGAGGATCGTTTGTCGGCGGGATTGGATTGTCGACGGCAGTGCCCCGAGGACTCGATCCGATCCACCAACTTGCTCATGCCGCCGACGGTGATCGCGAGGGCCTCGGCAATGTCGAAGACCCGACAGGATCTGAGTCTGTCGATGATCTGCATCGGCTCGAATCGACTCAGTGGCAGGTCGTGCTCGATTCGGAGTCTCTGGTCGACGGCCGTCCACAATTCGGTTTCGAAGCGGACGAGGTTGTCGAAGTGACGGCTCAGGTCCGACCCCGTCATGAGCAGACTCCTAAGCGATATGCATTCCGTGGAATCATTCTTTCGCCGTAGTACGCACGATCCGTGACTAATTCCACGGAATCTATTCGCGGGCTTTCCGCAGTGTCGGTGGCGCATGGGAACATATGTTCGTGTCGCATGAACCGCTGGATCGAGAAACGCCAGGTAATCACCCTGGCGGTACTCATTTTGGGGGTCTTCGACCTGCGGGTGACGCAACGATCCTGCACGCGGACCTTGATTCGTTCTACGCATCGGTCGAGCAACGCGACGACCCGGCTCTGGCGGGCAGGCCGGTCATCGTTGGTGGTGGAGTGGTCTTGGCGGCAAGCTACGAGGCCAAGGCCTTCGGGGTTCGAACTGCGATGAGTGGTGGTCAGGCCCGTTCCCTGTGTCCCCAGGCGATAGTCGTTCCTCCACGGATGTCCGCATACTCGCAAGCGAGCAAAGACGTGTTCGACGTCTTCCATGACACGTCGCCGCTGGTCGAGGGAATTTCGATCGACGAAGCGTTCCTCGAGGTCGGGGGATTGGCCCGGATCGTCGGCACGCCTTTGCAGATCGGTGCGAACCTCAGACGCGACGTGGCCGAGCAGGTCGGACTACCGATCACGGTCGGAATCGCACGCACCAAGTTCCTGGCCAAGGTCGCCAGTGCATTCGCGAAACCCGACGGATTGCTGCGAGTGCCGCCGGAGGGCGAGACCGAGTTCCTGCATCCCTTGCCGGTCGAGAAGCTGTGGGGCGTCGGCAAGATCACGGCCCAGAAGCTGCGAAACTTCGACATCGTGACGGTGGGTGACATCGCTCGGCACGACGAATCCTCGATCGTCTCGATTCTCGGGGGCGGCGCCGGTCGCCATCTCTACGCACTCTCACAGAATCGAGATCCACGCCCCGTCCGCGCCTATCGTGGCCGCAGTTCGATGGGTGCTCAGCATGCGCTGGGTCGCGGATCCCATCCCCGCACAGAACTCGATGCGTCGTTGATGTCCCTGGTCGACCGTGTCAGTCGACGCATGCGATCGGCGCAGCGGACGGGGCGCACGGTCACGCTCCGGCTCCGCTTCGCCGATTTCACGCGGGCGACTCGATCTCACACGCTGCGCCGATCCACGGCTGACACAGCGGAGCTGCTGAACGCCTCGATGGTGCTGCTGGACGAAGCGATACCGACAATCTCGGACAAGGGCATCACGTTGATCGGGGTAGCAGTCTCCAACCTCGATCGTGACGGTGCGCAGCAGCTCGAATTGCCCTTCGGCGGTGCAGGATTCGCTAGTCCGGACACTGCCGCCCTCGACTCGGCGATGGACAGCGTCCGAAAGAAATTCGGCTCGGCGGCTCTCACGAGGGGAGTGCTACTGGGGCGCGATCCAGATCTGTCGGTGCCGCTACTTCCGGACTAGGTGAGGTTTTCTCTCAGAGTCGCTCCCTCGTATTCGCGTCGGAACAACCCGCGAGCCTGCAATACCGGAATCACGTAGTCGACAAAATCTTCCAGTCCCTGGGGATAGGTCGGCGGCATCAGATTGAAGCCGTCGGCGCCGCGGCCGTGCAACCAGGTTTCCATCTCGTCGGCAATCGACTCCGGTGTGCCGATCATCGTTGCGTGACCACCACCTGCAGCCAGCGTTCCGAGGAGTTCCCTCACAGTCGGTGCGTCCTTCTCGACGATCCGCAGAATAGTTGCGTAGCGTCCCTGCGGCCCGGTGAATGCTTCGAGTGGAGGCAACGGGGGCACGGGCCCGTCGAGATCCCAGTCTTCGCAATCCTGTCCGGTGAACAACGAGAGTTGGCGTATCGACTGTTCGGTGGGCAGCAGGAGATCAAGTTCGGCCTTCTTCGCCCGTGCCTCGGCGACTGTACTTCCGACGTAAGTGACTAGTCCAGGCATCACGGCCACGGCGGCGGAATCCCTGCCGGCGCGTTCGATTCTCGATTTCACGTCTTCGTAGTAGCTCTGCGCGCTGGGTAGGTCGTAGGCAACCGAATAGATCGCCTCGGCGCGCTGCGCAGCCAGATCGCGACCCTGCTCGGACGCCCCTGCCTGAAACAAGACCGGCCTACCCTGCGGGGATCGCGGAACCGTCAACGGGCCGTCCACCCGAAAATGTTTGCCGTCGTGATTGATTCGAGAAATCTTGCTCGCGTCGGCAAAACGTCCCGCCCGGTCGAGGATCAGAGCGTCTTCCGACCATGAATCCCACAATGCAAGGGCCACTTCGACAAATTCGTCGGCTCGTTCATATCGGGATACATGGTCGGGCATCGCCTCGAGTCCGTGGTTGCGCGCTTCCTGGTCGAACATCGAGGTCACGACGTTCCAACCCGCCCGTCCGCCGCTGATGTGGTCGAGCGATGCCAACAGTCGTGCCGCGTGAAACGGCGTGTAAAAGGTCGTGGAGATGGTGGTGACCAGGCCGACATTCGCCGTCGCGCGGGCCATGGCAGTCAATGCGGTGATCGGCTCGAGAAACCACGATGCGCCCGATTCGGGTTCGCGAACACTGTGACCGTCCGCGAAGAAGACGGCGTCCAACTTGCCGCGTTCGGCGATCTGGGCGAGCGACTCGTAATACGCGATGTCGCCGAGCCTTTCGACCGGTGAATCACGATGACGCCACGCTGCACTGTGATGTCCGCACCCGAGAAGAAACGCACCTATCCGTAGCTGTGCACCCATCAGTTCTTGACGAGTCCGCCGTCGACAACCAGGTTCTGGCCGGTCACGGCCCGCGACCAGGGCGAGGCGAAGAACAGTGCGGCGTCGGCAAATTCGTCCGGAGTCGTGACCCGGCGCAGGGGAGTGCTTGCAGCGATCATGTCGAACACCGCTTCCGGCGTCGCGGCACTCGCGTCCGTGGTGCGGAGCAAGCCACCGGAGACCATGTTGACGGTGATCCCGTCCGGACCGAGGTCGGCGGACAATGTCCGCGTCAGTGCCAACAGTGCGGCTTTGGCTGCGGTGTAGTCGTGGTACGGAACTACCGGATTCTGGACCAGATTGGTTCCGACAGTGATGATTCGGCCGAACCCGAGTTCTCGCATGCCGGGGAGTGCTGCCTGGGTGGTGTTGAGTGTCCCGGCGACAGCTCCGCGTAGTTGGGAGTCGAAGTCGGCCCAGGTGATCGTGTCAGCATTCGGTCGGGCGTCACCGTTGAACGAGAAGTCGACGAGTGCATTGTCGACCACGGTCGAGATCGGTGCGTCGAATCGCTCGAGTGCAGCGGCGAACAATTGATCGACGTAGCTGCGGTCCGTCACGTCTGCCTGGACTGCGAAGGTGCGATCCTCGCCCAGTTCGGCGACCAGGGCCTCGGCGGCATCACGGCTCTTGCTGTAGTTCACGATCACCCGGGCGCCTGAGCGGGAGAATGCTCGGCTCAGTGCGGCTCCGAGCCCGCGGGCGCCACCGGTGATCAGGACGATCTGCTCGTTCAGTTCGAGAGCGCGCTGAATTTGCTGTTCGGTCATGTCGACATCCCTCCGCCAGTGCTAACTGGTCAGGTTCATCGGGTCTGATCTCAGCCGACTTTTTCGGCACCCCGTGTCACCGTCCATCAGACCACGAGAGGTGGATCTTCCTGAACGCGGGTGCGTAGTAGTTGTCGGCGCGATGAGTTTTCGATCGCTGGGGAGTCGTTATTGCAAGCGAAGTGGCAACCGGCCGCTCGCCTTCGCCCAGGGAGATTCCGATGACCACCCAGCCTGCCCACCACGACACCCTTTCGGGTAATGCAACACGAACGGCACCTTCGGGGACCGCGCGCAAGCTCGGATACGTCCTGAGTGGTCTGTTCGTTCTTTTCATGCTGTTCGACGGCATCATCCACATCTTCAATCTGCAGACGGTCAAGGATGCCTCGGCCGAACTGGGGTTGCCGGACTCTCTCGCCCTGACAGCCGGGGTTGTGCAGTTGATCTGCCTTGCGCTGTACGTGATTCCGCGAACCGCCGCGCTTGGCGCGATTCTGCTCACCGGTTACCTGGGTGGTGCTGTGTTGACCAACCTTCGAGCCGAACAGCCTCTGGTGAGCACCACATTGTTTGCCGTCTACGCCGGAATCGTCATGTGGGCCGGACTGTATCTCCGAGATGAGAAGGTTCGCGAGATCATTCCGCTCCGTCGGGCCTGAAATCAGGCCACCTAAGGGGTTGCGTGGGACGCGGTGTCCCATTATGTTTGACTTCATTCAAGTCCGTCGACTGCAATCGGCGGACTGGCCGTGAGGAGACACCGATGGCTCGGTCAGCGTCGATCGAAGTGGAAATGCCGTACCACGAGGTACTGCAGACTTTGTCCGAGGGTTCAGTTGCCCGCAGTTTTGATCCCTACCTCGACATCGACTGGGATTCGCCAGAGTTCGCGATCGATCCACACGATCCGAGGTGGGTGCTCTCGTCCGTCTCGGATCCCCTCGGAGCGACGCAGTGGTACCAGGAGCAGTCCCTGGAACGTCGAATCGCGATGGGAATGTGGCGTCAGGCCAACGTGACCAAGGTGGGTTCGGCGTTCGAGAGCATCTTGATCCGGGGAATGCTGCAGTACATCATGGCGCTTCCCAACCAGTCGCCCGAGTTCCGGTACTGCCTGCACGAGATGACCGAAGAGTGCAATCACATCCAGATGTTCCAGGAACTCGTCAATCGTATGGATATCGATGTGCCGGGTATGCGTCCGATGTTCCGGCGCCTCTCGCCCATCATCGGAGTGCTGGGTGCCAAGTTCCCGGTCATCTTCTTCATCGGCATTCTTGCCGGAGAAGAACCGATCGACCACTTCCAGAAGGACTTGATCCGCGAAGGTAAGGACACCCCGCCGGCGATGCTCCGCACCATGGAGATTCACATCGCCGAAGAAGCGAGACATATTTCGTTTGCGCACGAGTTCCTGCGCAATCACGTCCCCAGGCTCAGTCGTACCAGTCGGGCAATGACGTCGGTTGCCTTCCCCGGCGCGATGCGTTGGCTCGCAGGCGAAATCATGTCACCGCCCAAGGAATTCGCCGAAGAATTCGGCATTCCCGAAGACGTGATGACCAGTGCTTTCTGGGGCAGCCCGCATTCGCGCCGAATTCTGGGTAACTACTTCGGTGAAATGCGGGCCCTGGCAGACGAACTCGGTCTGATGAACCCGGTGTCGAAGCGGGTGTGGCGAAAGCTGCGCATCGACGGCGACTACGCACGCTATCGCGGCGAGCCGAAGCGCTCCGACAAAACCCGGATCTAGTCAGGCGGCCCGGATCTAGTCAGGCAGCGAGGACTGGCCGTCGGACGACACCAGTTCAGCGATGAGCGTGGACAATTCGACGTGGGGATCGAGCGTGAGCCCGCTCGAGCGGGCAACGCCGTCGAACATGTACCAGGTGTATTTCGCGAGGTCGGCGACGATCTCTGCGCGACTCGGTTTCGGATCAGTGCTTCGGACCCAGTGAGTGAGCGTGCCCTCGACCATCGTCACCACTGCGAACGGTAGTGAATCGAAGGGCGACGAATCGATCCCCACGGATCGGCCGACTTCGGTGATGATTGCGCGGGCCGAGTCGGCGATTGTCGCCTTCAGACTGCTTATCGCGTCGATGCTCTCGTCGTCGTAGTCGGTGGGGCCGGTACCCATGAACTCGTGAATACGAGGATGCTCGGTGATCCACTCGGCGGCGGCGCTGATGGTACGGGTCAGGATCTCGTCGAGAGTGCCGACCGAAATGCTCATCGACGCATCCAGGGCAGCTGCAAATTGGCCGAGCACAAACGCTCGGACTCGTCGATCGAGGTCGTCCCGGCCGCTGAATTGCCGGTACACCACTGACTTGGCGAGACCGGCCCGGTCGGCGATCTGCTGAACGGACACCTCGGCACCTGCTGCCCGCTCTTCGATCAGTTCGACAGCCGAGGTGAGTATCCGTTTCTGACGCTCGGAGTTGTGCCGCTCCCACCGAGCTTCGCGACCGGTCAACTCCGCAGTGGTAGGTTGCGCAATTGCGTCGCTCGGCATCGGGTCAGTCTATCCGGACACCACCCGGCTCGGGATCGGGCGCGGCATCGCGCATTCTCGTCGGCACAACGTGGGACACTGGTCGAGTGAGGTTGTATCGAGACACGGCTGTGGTGCTGCGCCTGCACAAACTTGGCGAAGCCGACCACATCGTCACGTTGCTCACTCGTCAGTTCGGGTTGGTGCGTGCCGTGGCCAAAGGTGTCCGCCGAACAACCTCCAAATTCGGCGCCAGACTCGAACCGTTTGCTCACATCGACGTACAGCTTCTCCCGGGCAAGAATCTCGACATCATCACCCAGGTGCAGACCGTGGATGCGTTCGCCACCGACATCGTCGACGACTACAGCCGGTACACGACGGCGTGTGCGGTACTCGAAACTGCCGAGCGGTTGGCCGGTGAGGAACGCGCGCCCGCCCCACAACTTCAACGATTGACGGTGGGCGCACTGCGCGCGATCGCCGAGCAGGCACGACCGGTCGAGTTCGTGCTCGACGCTTTCTTGTTGCGGGCCATGGGCTATGCGGGTTGGGCACCTGCCCTCGAAGAGTGTGCGCGCTGCAGCGCTCCCGGACCGCACCGGGCATTTCACGTCGCCGCAGGTGGAGCCGTGTGTACCTATTGCCGCCCGGCGGGTGCTGCGACGCCGTCGCCCGGAGTGCTCGACTTGATGGAATCGCTGCTCCGGGGGGAGTGGGAGGGTACCGACTCGGCGCCCGCGACTCTGCGGACGCAAGCCAGCGGACTGGTCGCGGCACACTTGCAGTGGCATCTCGAGCGCCAATTGCGGACGTTGCCGCTGATCGAGCGTTCGAGGCCGCATGCAGCCGTCGAGGTCGACTTGCCCGTGAGGCAGGATGGAACCCGTGATTCGACGACGCGAACCGCGAACTCCGCTTGATTCTGCTGCTGATCGGGTGATCCGGCCACCGGACCCACATCCGTCCGGGGCGACCCCGCCGATCCTGCAAACCGAACTCATCCCGCGCCACGTCGCGTTGGTGATGGACGGCAACGGTCGGTGGGCTCAGGAGCGAGGTTTGCCGCGAACCGCCGGGCACGAACGCGGCGAAGCTGTCCTGATGGACACGGTGTGCGGTTGCATCGAGATGGGCGTCGAGTGGCTCTCCGCCTACGCCTTCTCCACCGAGAACTGGAAGCGCAGTCCCGACGAGGTTCGATTCCTGATGGGCTTCAACCGTGACGTCATCCGTCGCCGACGCGACGAAATGAACGAAATGGGTGTGCGTGTTCGGTGGGCCGGTCGTAAACCGCGCCTGTGGGCGAGTGTCATCAAGGAACTCGAGATCGCCGAAGAACTGACCAAGAACAACACCGTCATGAACTTGACCATGTGTGTGAATTACGGCGGTCGGGCCGAAATTGCCGATGCGGTAAAGGAAATCGCGAAGCGCGTCGCCGCCGGCGAGATCAATCCAGACAAGATCACCGAGGCGACGGTGGCCAAGTACCTCGACGAACCCGACATGCCCGACGTCGATCTGTTCCTGCGTCCGTCGGGAGAACAGCGGACGTCCAATTTCTTGATCTGGCAATCCGCCTACGCCGAAATGGTGTACCAGGAGAAGCTGTTTCCCGATTTCGATCGCCGCGACCTGTGGGCCGCCTGCGTCGAATACGCCTCACGCGACCGTAGATTCGGTGGCGTCAAATGACAGGGGAGAACATGACCGACACCACCGACGAAGCAGCCCGCCTACAAGAACGTGCGGCCGCCTCGCTGGCGCATTTCGTGACGGTCGATGTGGCTGCCGACGGTTCGCTGGGCTTCCAGTACTCCGGCGCGCTGTGTTCGATCCAGGCGATGAATCTGTCCGAGGGTCTGGACGTGCTGTCCATGACGTGTGTTCTCGCGTGGGACCGGCCGGTCAGCGCGGCACTGCATCGCAAGGTGGCCGAGCGGAATCGGACCATCCAATTCGGCTCGATCGCGGTGTTCGGTCACGGCAGTCTGGCGGACGTCATCCTGCGGTACACGTTCCCGGCGGCAGGGCTGGACGACGAGGCACTGACCACGATGTTGCTACTCGCGCTCACCGGTGCCGATACCGCCCGGCAGGGTTTGATTCCCTGACGCTCTCAGGAGGCGGCGCAGTCGCGGCAGGTACCGAAGATCTCCACGGTATGGCTCACCTCGGTGAAACCGTTGTCCTCGGCGATGGTCTGTGACCACTGCTCGACCGTCGGGCCCTCCACCTCGACGGTGAATCCGCAGTTGCGGCACACCAGGTGATGGTGGTGGCCGGAGGAGCACCGACGGTAAACGGACTCGCCCGTGTCGGTGCGCAGAACGTCGATGGTTCCGGCGTCGGACAGTGCCTGCAGCGTGCGGTAGACGGTGGTCAAGCCGATGCCCTCACCGCGCTTGCGCAGTTCGTCGTGCAGTTCCTGTGCCGACTTGAATTCGTCGATGTCGTCGAGCAAGGCGGAGATGGCGCTGCGCTGCTTTGTGGAACGAACGCCGACGGTGGCCGGTCCACGTTTCGAGGTCGTACTGCCCGGAGTGTTCATGCGGTGGAATCTCATCCTTCTTCGGCGTGGGCGACAGCGTCGACGACGATGTGTGCGAGGTGATCGTCGACGAGTCGATAGAGAACTTCTCGTCCGTTGCGTTCGCCGCGGACGACGCCCGCTGCTTTGAGAACGCGCAGATGCTGGCTGATGAGTGGCTGGGTGACACCGAGAGCGCCGACGAGTTCGTGAACGCAACGCTCCGACTCGTGCAGTTGAAGCACGATCGCGATCCGGACGGGTGCAGCCAGTGCCCGCAGAATTTCGCCGGCGGCCGCCAAGGTCTCCTTGGGTGGCACGGGCGCGGGAGGTGCCGCTTCGAACGGGTCATGCGTGTGTCCGAGGTCGGAATGATCATGGCTTTTGTGGAGATCGCCGGTATCCGCAATGCTCACAGCGAGGCTCCTTCGAGGGGTAGATCATGATGTCCGGGCATAGCCATCTCACCACATTATTGCAAATCACTTTCATTTTGATATGCACAAGTATGCATGTCAACCTTGGACGGAAGTGCGTGGCGGCCGCCAGATAGGCTGATGGTGCGAAAAGCGCACGAAAATCATGCATCTATTACCCAGATGGAGAGCAATCGAGTGGCACCCAAGTCCAAGATCGAAGCCGTTGTCAATCTCGCCAAGCGGCGAGGCCTGGTCTACCCGTGCGGTGAGATCTACGGCGGTACCAAGTCCGCGTGGGACTACGGCCCGTTGGGTGTCGAGCTCAAGGAGAACATCAAGCGCCAGTGGTGGCGCAACATGGTCACCAGCCGCGAGGACGTCGTCGGCCTCGACTCCTCGGTGATTCTGCCCCGCGAGGTGTGGGTCGCATCCGGTCACGTCGGTGTCTTCAACGACCCGCTCGTCGAGTGCCTCAACTGTCACAAGCGTCACCGTCAGGATCACCTGCAGGAGGCGTACGCGGAGAAGAAGAAGCTCGACAACCCGGACGACGTCACGATGGGCCTCATCGGTTGCCCCGATTGCGGCACCGTCGGCCAGTGGACCGAGCCGCGCGACTTCAACATGATGCTCAAGACCTACCTCGGCCCCGTCGAGAGCGAAGAGGGCATGCACTACCTTCGCCCCGAGACCGCGCAGGGCATCTTCGTGAACTTCGCCAACGTACTGACCACCTCGCGTAAGAAGCCGCCGTTCGGCATCGGCCAGATCGGCAAGAGCTTCCGCAACGAGATCACCCCCGGCAACTTCATCTTCCGCACCCGCGAGTTCGAGCAGATGGAGATGGAATTCTTCGTCAAGCCGGGCGAAGACGAGCAGTGGCATCAGTACTGGATCGACTACCGCCTGGACTGGTACACCGGCCTCGGCATCAACAAGGACAACCTGCGTCTCTACGAGCATGCGCCGGAAAAGCTTTCGCACTACTCGAAGGGCACGACCGACATCGAGTACCGCTTCCACTTCCAGGGCAGCGAATGGGGCGAGCTCGAGGGCATCGCGAACCGTACCGACTTCGATCTCTCGACGCACTCCAAGCACTCGGGCACCGAGCTGAACTACTACGACCAGACGACGGGCGAGCGTTATACGCCGTACGTCATCGAGCCGGCGGCCGGTCTCACGCGTTCGCTGATGGCCTTCCTGGTCGACGCCTACACCGAGGACGAGGCGCCCAACTCCAAGGGCGGCGTCGACAAGCGCACGGTGCTCCGCCTGGATCGTCGACTCGCTCCGGTGAAGGCTGCCGTTCTGCCGCTCTCGCGTAACGCGGACCTGACCCCCAAGGCGAAAGATCTTGCAGCGCAGCTGCGTCAGAACTGGAACGTCGAGTTCGACGACGCCGGCGCCATCGGTCGTCGTTACCGTCGCCAGGACGAGATCGGCACGCCGTTCTGCATCACGGTCGACTTCGACACCCTCGAAGATCAGGCCGTCACGGTGCGTGAGCGTGACTCCATGGCGCAGGAACGCGTCGCCCTCGATCAGGTGGAAAGCTACCTGGCCGCACGGCTGATCGGTTCCTGATTCTCGTTCGAAGCTGACGGGTGGTTCTTCTCATTCGAGAAGGACCACCCGTTTTCTCTTTCCCTGATGGTCCTTCAGGCGCAGGATCGAAGTTATGAGAAAACTCAGCGTGACCAACAGCGTGACTCTCGACGGTGTCATGCAGGCACCTGGTGGGCCGGACGAAGACCGTCGTGGCGGATTCGAGCACGGTGGGTGGGCGGCACCCTTCAACGATTCCATCATGGTGCAGAAGATGGGGGAGGGGATGGCGAAGAAATCCGAGTTACTCTTCGGGCGCAGAACCTACGAGAACTTCGCCTCGTACTGGCCGTTTCAGACCGACAATCCGTTTACCGAGGTGCTTGACAACACGCAGAAGTACGTAGCTTCAAGAACTTTGGGCGAGCCGCTCCCGTGGAAGAACTCGACCTTGTTGAAAGGTGATGCTGCCGATGCCGTAGCCGCGCTCAAGGAAAGCGAGGGTCCGGATCTGGTGATTCTGGGCAGCGGCGAGTTGATCACGTCATTGGCCGAACGGCGTCTCGTCGACACCTACACTCTGCTCATTCATCCGCTGGTTCTCGGAACCGGGCGCAGATTGTTCCCCGACGGAGCTGCGCTCGCTCAGTTCACCCTCACCGACAGCGTCCCTACGACAACAGGCGTCATCATCGCGACGTATCAGGTGAGTTGAACCGCAGGTGAGCTGAGTACATCAGGGAACTCGCCGAAATGCCGGATCTGCCAGCGCTGAGTTCTGACTGCTTGCACACTGGTCGGCGTAACCCAGGGCGCATAGACCCGGATAGCGCGCTTACCGCCTGAGAAGTTCGTCGACACGATGTCGTGTTCGACGAGGGTCTCGATGGGAAAGACGAAGTGCCCCACATGCTCTTCGTCGTATACCTTCACCACGAACAGCATCATTCCGTCGCTGGTGTCGAAGGGGCGGATGGGCCCGGCGTCGGAACGGCGCCACAGCGTGACGAACTGGCCCAGTTTGGTAGGCGTCGTCTTGGCGGTTCGATAGACGGTGGGAAGGCCGTTGACGGTCAGCGTGTGAGCATCGTACTCGGCGCCCTCAGCCTCGGGAATCGGTGTGGACCAGGTAAATCCGTCGGCGTTCATCGGCACCGATGATGCCACGGACCACCGACAGCCTTCGTGGCGAACGCTGTCGGTGGTAGTCCCGATTCAGGCCGTAGGTACCTTGTCGAGAAACCCGAGGACAAGCGTCACCCGGCCGTCGTCGTCGCGTTCGAGTACGTCGAACCCGTCGATCAGTGACTCGGCCCCCGCCGGGCCGAGAGCCCAACCGAATCGAGCCTGTCGGTGGTGCGCGTCCACGGGCCCGATGAGGGTGAAGTGCATGCCCGGAAACTGTTGCTGCACAGCGTTGATCATCGCGTCGATCTGACCGTGTCCGGTGACGTCTGCGAGCGGATCGGTGTAGCGGCCGCCGGGTGCGAACAATTGCTCGATCCGTGCTCTACGGGCGGTGGTATCTGTTTCGTTCCACATGTCGATATAGGCGTCGGCGATTGCGTCGAAGTCGCTCATGGTAGCTCCCTTGATCAGTACCCGGCGTTCTCGCCGGCTGATATCACTGTTGTGCCGAATCTGCTCCGGGTCGATTACCTGTGAGGTCATGGCCTCGGCTACCTCAGGTCGCTACCTTGGGGGAATGACCTTCGAGACGATGGACGTGGGCACCGAACTCAAACGGTGGCGGGAGCGGCGAAGGCTCACTCAGTTGGGTCTCTCGGTAGCGGCAGGAGTGTCGACCAGGCACCTGAGCTTCATCGAAACCGGCCGCTCCAAGCCCAGCCGGGACATGATTCTTCACCTGTCCGGATTCCTGGATGTTCCTCTGCGGCAACAGAACACGCTTCTGCTGGCAAGTGGTCACGCGCCGGAGTACTCGCAGAAGTCGTTGGCGGAAGCGCCGATGTCAGCAGTGAGTGAGGCCATCGATCGCATCATCGACGCGCATGACCCGTATCCGGCCGTGGTCGTCGATCAGCAGTGGGAGATGGTCGCCGGGAACCAAGCCGTGGGAAATTTGACCGAGGGCGCCGCTGCGTTCCTTCTGGAACCACCGGTGAACGTCTTGCGGTTGAGTTTGCATCCCGAGGGCATGGCGCCTCGGATCGTCAACCTCGCGCAGTGGCGGGCCCACCTGCTTGCCAGGCTGGCTCGGGAAGTGGAGGTCAGTGCGGATGCGCAGTTGTCGTCGTTGCTCGACGAGCTGCGCGCCTATCCGAGCGGCGGAGACTGGCACGACGACGACCACGCAAATTCCCTGCTGGTTCCGTTGCGTGTACGCGCCGGCGATACCGAACTGGCGATGTTCAGCACCACCACAGTGTTCGGTACGCCGCGCGACGTCACGCTCGCAGAGATCGCGATTGAGTCGTTCTACCCGTCGGACACGCAGACGGCCGACTACTTTCGATCGGCCGCCAAGGTCACAGAGACTTCTTGCCGAACTTGAGCTTCCACGGCACCAGAGCAGACTCCAACTGAACCGAGAGACTCATCTTGGAGACGCCTTCGGTGCGCTCCTCGAAGCGGATGGGTGTTTCGGCGATCTTCATGCCGCGCTGAACAACTCGGTAGTTCATCTCGACCTGGAATGCGTAGCCGTTGCTCTGCACCGATTCGACGTCGATGTCGCGCAAGGTCTTTGCATGCCACGCCTTGAAGCCGGCGGTCGCATCCTTGACGTGCAGTCGCAGAATGGCGTTGACGTAGAAGTTCGCCCAGGCGGACAAAGCCTTGCGGTGCCACGGCCAGTCGCCGGCAACTGCGCCGCCTTCGACGTAGCGGGAGCCGAGAACGACTGCCGCATCGGTAGTGGTGAGGATCTCGATCATGGCGGGGATCGCTTCGGACGGGTGCGAGAGGTCTGCGTCCATCTGAATGACGATGTCTGCGTTCTCCGCCAGTGCCCGGCTCATGCCCGCGACGTAAGCACGGCCGAGACCGTCCTTGACCGTGCGGTGAAGTACTCCGACCGGGATGGGGCCGTCGATACCCAACTTGTCGGCAACCTCGCCCGTACCGTCGGGGGAGTTGTCGTCCACCACGAGGACGTGCAGGTTCGGGATCTTCAACGCGGCGAGGCGATCGACGAGCTTTGGCAGGTTCTCACGCTCGTTGTATGTAGGTACAACGACGGTTATCTGCGGGGCGACGCTTTCCATAACACCTTCGTATGATCTGTGATCCCGACTTGCCGGATGAAGCGTACGACGAGTGCGGTCGTGAACAAAGTACGGATTTTACTACCTCGACGGGATCCGTCAGAACCGGCCGCCGCCGCCTCGACTGGTGCGGCCTCCGCCGCCACCGCCGAAACCACCGCCACCGCCGCCGCGTCCGGAGCGCCCACTGCTGCTCGGTCCGCCGTACGAGCGGGGCCCTCCGCCGCCCCGCAGAATGCTGTTGATCAGGATCCCACCGAGGATCGCTCCTGTCGCATCGCCGCTGCCACCGCGGGGTCGTTGGTTTGCTTCCCAGGTGTTGACGTCGTTCTGCGCGGCGCGAAGTGAGTGCGTCGCCAAGGTGGTCGCGGCCTGGGCGTGTTGGAGTGCTTTCGACGGATCCGAAGCCTGCAATTGTTGGGCGGCCTGCAAGTGCCGCTGAGCCTCCGCGTAGCGAGTGCGGGCCTCGGCCCCGATCGCGCCGCGCCTGGTGCCGAGGAAGTCACCGGCAGCGGTCACCTGAGCCTGTGCAGCCAGAATGTCCTGGGCGAGACGCTGCTGCGCCCGTTCGAGCTGCTGCTTCTGCTCCTGAGCGTCGGCAAGCAGCGCGTCGAGTTGGGCGTCTGCTGCGACGATCTGGTTGAACGCTGTCAGCGGATCGCTGTCCTTGGACGTCTGAGCATTGGCCAACGCCGACTGGGCCGCGGCCTTCGCGTCCGCCAATTTCTGCCCGCCCTGCGCTAGGTAAGCGTCCGCAGCGGTGATGCCCTGCTGAACGTCCTCCATCGCGGACGGAAGTGTCGCGATGGCGTTTCGGATGTCGTCGGCGGCGTGATCGACGCCGTCGAGTAGCTTGCGGGCCTGATCGAGAGCTGCTTCGGCCGTCCGAATTGCGGTGACGGCGGCGCCTTGCTTGCCGGCCGGGAGCGCGGTGGCGTCTCGACCTTCTTCGATGGACTTCTCGGCGAGCGTCAAGCGTTCGCTCGCCATCGTGACGTTGTTCACCACCGACGCCAGCGTCGGCGTGGGGAACTGATCCTTGAGTTTGGTCAGAATCGCCTCGGATTCAGGCAGGCGCACGCTGAGAGCAACAACACTCTGCGTCAGAGCATCGAGGCGTGCCGGGGCGTTGATGAGAAGGTCGCGAAGCCCGTCGAACTCGTCGACGCGAGCTTCGAGTTCTTGGTCGGCTCGACCGCACGAGGAGATGATGTCGATCAGCATCTGACGGCGTTGGTCGGGAGTTTCCGGGATGGCGTCGTCGAGTCGCTGTCTGATCGCGAAGGCTTCGGCGAGGGTGGCCTTGGCCTTGTCGAATGCCGCGGAGAAGGGTGCAACAGCGGAATCTCCGAACTCGCTGCGGGCCAGATCCAGCTCTTCCTGGCTGCCGGCGATCGCGTTGTCCGTCTCGACGAGGATCTCCTTCGCGCGTTCGTCGAGTGTGGGCAGCGGGAGTGCATTGAGGCTGGCGAAGTCGTCGGGGGCGATGTTCTTCGCGGCCTCCACGCTTGCCTTGTTCTTGTCGTTCTTGCGCTTGCGTGAGTACAGGACCACGCCGCCCGTTCCGACCACCACAGCGCCGCCCGCGATCAGGAGCGTTCCGACTCCCATCCCGCCGCCCGTGTTGTTCGCGTCGCCGAGTGCGCCGGCTGCTGCAATTGCCGCGCCGGTCCAATCGTCTTCGGCGAGAGCCGGTTCCACCGCGTCCGAGTTGATCGTCTCGATGTCGGAATCGGTGATGTTGCTGAGTTCAGCCGGAACATCGAGGTAGTACGCGCGCTCTGCTGTGGCAACTGCAAGCAGGACGGACTTGGTGCTGAGCGTCGACTTGGTGGCCGTCTGTTGTGCCCACGCCTGGCCACCGAGGTTGTTGAAGTCGGGGACGAATGCGACCCACAGATCGATCTGGTGGTCCTCGCTGAGTTGATCGATCGCAGCTTGGATGTCGCTGCGTTGGCCGGCGTCCAGAACCCCGGACGTGTCTGTGATGTGATTCGGCAACACCATCGGGGCGTCCGCCGAGGCGAGCGCAGGGCTGAAGACGAGCGCCAACAAAGCGAAAATCGCGGCGACGACGGCGGCGCTTCCAAAGCGCCGAACGGGTCGGGTGGTTGTCCGACTCTGCTCTACAGAGGACAACTGCGCGAAGTGTGGTGCGAGGGCCATGACGCAAATCTATCCGTTGTGGCGCGTCGGCATCGGAGGAGATCGCTGCGAACTGGCAGAATTGCGGGAGTGAAACCTGCTTTCGGTAACCGCCCCCACGATCCATCACCCTCACGGGCGGGCGGCTTCGGTGCAGGATTGGCTCGTTGGACGCGGCGATTGATCGCCGGCGCCGTGTTGATGGCAGTGGTCCTGGTCGGCGGTACCGCATTCCGGGTGTGGCAGGTGGCCCGCATCGACGACACGCGGCCGGCCGACGCCATAGTCGTCCTGGGCGCGGCTCAGTATTCCGGCACTCCGTCGTCGGTCTTCGAAGCCAGACTCGAACAGGCGTACAAGCTGTACAAGCGCGGAGTGGCTCCGCAGATCATCACCGTCGGCGGTAAACAAGAAGGTGACGAGTACACCGAAGCGGCGTCGGGAAAGATGTATCTGACCGATCGAGGGATTCCGTCGAGTGCGATCACCGCTGTGGAGACCGGTTCGGACACTCTGCTCAGCATCGATGCGGTGAGTGCCGAGATGTCCTCGCAGGGCATCAATTCCGCCGTCCTGGTCAGTGACCCGTGGCACTCGTTGCGCACCCGGACGATGGCCCGCGACACGGGACTTCAGGCGTGGACCGCACCGACTCGTCAGGGCCCGGCCGTGTTCACCCGCGAATCCCAGTTGCACGGAATCGCTCGCGAAACCGGCGCGCTGCTCTGGTATCAGCTCACACACTTCTCGGCAGACTTCCCCTACACGGCAGGGCAATAGAAACCATGACAGCTCACACCACTTACGGAGGCGGCACATACTCCGAACACGATCTCGAACGTCGTGTCGTCGAGGCGCCGAAGCGAGCGGGGTTGCCGGGTTCGCAGATCGCAGCGGCGCAGCATCGTTCGGACTTCTCGCGAGACCGAGCCAGGGTCCAGCACTCCGCGGCTTTGCGACGCTTGGCCGACAAGACCCAAGTTGTCGGTCCGCGCGACGGCGACACACCTCGCACGCGGCTGACACACTCGATGGAAGTTGCACAGATCGGGCGAGGGATCGCCGACGGGCTCGGTTGCGACCCGGACCTGGTGGACCTTGCGGGTCTCGCACACGACATCGGGCACCCGCCGTACGGGCACAACGGCGAGAAGGCTCTGGACGAAGTCGCCAAGGACTGCGGCGGTTTCGAAGGTAATGCGCAGAATCTGCGGATCCTGACCAGCCTCGAACCGAAGATCCTGCGCCCCGACGGTTTGAGCGCCGGCCTCAATCTCACCAGGGCATCACTCGACGCGGCCATCAAGTACCCGTGGACCCGGCCTGAGCCCGGGGCAAAGTTCGGGGCATACGACGACGATGCAGAGGTGCTCGTCTGGGTTCGCGAGGGTGCGCCCGAGCGTCGGCAATGCCTGGAAGCTCAGGTCATGGACTGGGCCGACGACATCGCCTACTCCGTGCACGACGTGGAGGACGGGGTGATCGCAGGCCGTATCGACCTTCGCTCGCTTGCTGATCCGTCCGAGCAGCGCGCACTGGCAGAACTGGGGGCCTCCGAGTTCCGCGGACTGGTAGTCGACGATCTGATCGAAGCCGCTCAACGGTTGTCCGAACTCCCCGTCGTGCGAGGAGTCGGAAGTTTCGACGGGACGCTGGGAAGCTCCGTCGCGTTGAAGAACCTCACAAGTGAATTGGTGGGACGCTTCGCCACGGCCGCGATTGCCAGCACACGGCAGATAAATGGCAACCGACCCCTCTCGCGCTATCAAGCCGACCTCGACATACCCGAGGCCGTCGCGTCCGAGGTGGCGTTGCTCAAGACCGTGGCGCTCTACTACGTGATGTCCGACGCCGGGCACAAGGCGCGTCAGGATCGGCAACGTGATCGTGTTCATCGCGTGGCGGAATGGTTGTTGGCCACGGCGCCCGCCGGGCTCGATCCGATCCTGCTGCCCGCGTGGGAGCGTGCCGCGGACGACGGCGCTCGGGTCCGTGTGGTGGTGGATCAGATCGCGTCGTACACGGAAAGTCGGCTGGAGCGGGTGGACAAGGCGAGCTTGGGCGCGCAGGCCAGCTGGGGCTGAGCCGCTTGCACTCTCAGCAGGTCATTCGCGTCGACGGGTCGGTAGTGGTGTCGAGCCACTTGCCGTAAGCGTCGCCGCCTGCTGCGCGGACGTCCTTGCAGATCTTCGACTCGCTGTTTCCGGATTCGCGATACACGGTATAGATCGCAGTCCCGGAATCCGAGACTTGACGCAGTGACGGGCAGGACTGGTCTGTGCGTAGGTATTTCGAGCCGGGGAACGCGTCAAGATAATTCTGAATCTCGCTGGCATACGTGGCCGGATCGGTGGCATTGGCCAACACTACGATTCCGGTCCCCTTGCACGAGGGGACGGTGATCGGCTTGCTCACCCCGAGATCGCCGTTCTTCGTGGACGGGGCGGACGCCCGCGTGGTCGTGGTTGCCTGCTGTCCGGCGGTGGGCAACGGCTCCAGGTTTGGCGTGCTGACCGGCTCCTGGATGGGTGCTGGTTCCGCCGTGGCGGTGGAAGCTGCTACAGCGGTTGGTGATTCGGGGCCCGAGCTTCCCAGTATCACCCAAGCCGCCGTGCCTCCTGCGGCCAGAACGAGTGCAACTCCAGCCGCCCCGATCGCGATCGGGGCTCGGTTTCGCTTGGTCTTTGTCGCGATGTGCGTGTAGTTCCCGTAAGCGGGATTCACCGTGGTGTAGGTGGGCGGCCCGACGACTGTGGATTGCAATCCGCCGGCCGCGCTGGTGGCACTGTCGGCCGAGAGGGCTTGCCGCGCTTCGAGTGCGAGCGCTCCGGTGGTGGGATAGCGGTGTGCGGGGTCCTTTGCCATGCCGCGAGCCACGACAGTGTCAAAACGTTGCGGGAGCGACGGAACCGTCAGCGTGGGGCGCGGCGGCGGAGCGTTCAGGTGCGAATTGACGAGATGTCCGATGCTTGTGGTGTTGAAAGGCGTCGTTCCGGTGAGGGACTGGTAGAGAACACAAGCAAGGGAGTACACATCCGCTGCGGCCGTCGGTGTTTCGATACCGAATCGCTCCGGCGCCATGTACGCATACGAACCGACCGCGCTTCCCTCGGTGGTGATTTTTGTGTCTGTCTGTGAATATGCGATTCCGAAGTCCACGAGGTATGCAAATCCGGTGTTCGTGAGAATGATGTTGTCTGGTTTGACGTCGCGATGGATGAGACCGCGCGCGTGCGCTGCGTCCAGCGCTGACGCTATCTGCGAGACGATGTCGACGGCTCGGGCCGGTGGCAGTCGGCCGAACTCGGCTAACTCGGCTCGCAATGTGTGGCCTTCGACCAATCGCATGTCGATGAAGAGAACTCCGTCGATCTCGCCCCAGTCGTGCACCGGGATCACGTGCGGTTCGTTCAGGGCGGCGGTGGCGCGAGATTCTCGGCGGAAGCGAGCTTGGAATGACGGGTCGGCCGCAAGTTCGCGATGGAGCAACTTGAGAGCGACCAGGCGATCCTTCGAGGTGTCGTACGCCTCGTACACTTCGCCCATTCCGCCCCGGCCGAGCAGACGACGCAGTTCGTACACACCGAATCGAGTTCCCGATCGCCCTTCGGGCGAGCTCGCGGCGTTTTCAGTCATCGTCGGTCCCATCGCTGCGGTGCAGAGTCGGCCATCAACATATCGTTGTCAGGAGGTGTCGGGGGACCGCCTAGACTGATGTACGTGGCGGGCCGAATTTCTGACAGAGACATCGCGGCCATTCGCGAACGCACTCGCATCGAGGACATCGTCGGTGAATACGTTTCACTCAAGCGTGCCGGTGGCGATTCGATCAAGGGTTTGTGCCCCTTCCACGACGAGAAGTCACCGTCGTTTCACGTACGGCCCAACCATGGCCTCTATCACTGCTTCGGCTGCGGTGAAGGTGGTGACGTCTACTCGTTCCTGCAGAAGATGGACCACATCAGCTTCGTCGAGGCCGTCGAGCAGTTGGCGGATCGACTCAGCTACACGATTTCGTACGAGGGCGGCGGACCGTCCGTTCAGCGCGATCGCGGCACCCGTGCACGCTTGATTGCGGCGAATGCGGCGGCTCAGGAGTTCTATGCAGCCCGATTGCGCGAACCCGATGCCCAGGCGGCTCGCGACTACCTCACCGAGAGAAATTTCGACGGGGCAGCAGCCCTGCAATTCGGCTGTGGATACGCGCCCGAAGGTTGGGATACTCTCACAAAACACTTGATGTCCAAGGGATTCGAGTTCAAGGAGCTTGAAGCAGCAGGGCTGTCCAAAGAAGGGCGGCGCGGTCCGATCGACCGGTTCCATCGCCGCCTGCTCTGGCCGATCCGCAGCGTTGCCGGTGACGTCATCGGCTTCGGCGCCCGCAAGCTCTTCGACGACGACACCATGCCGGGCAAGTACGTCAACACGCCGGAAACGATCCTCTACAAGAAGTCTCAGGTCCTGTTCGGCTTGGACCTCGCCAAGCGCGACATCGCCAAGGGACACCAGGCGGTAGTCGTCGAGGGGTACACCGACGTCATGGCGATGCACTTGGCCGGCGTCAAGACCGCCGTCGCTTCGTGCGGAACCGCCTTCGGCGAGGAGCACCTTGCGATGCTCCGCCGACTCCTGATGGACGACAGTTACTTTCGCGGTGAGATCATCTATACATTCGACGGTGATGCCGCAGGGCAAGCTGCCGCGATGAAGGCATTCGAGGGCGATCAGAAGATGGCCGGGCAGACCTTCGTGGCCGTCGCTCCTGACGGAATGGACCCGTGCGATCTTCGCCTCGAGTCCGGTGACGCCGCCGTGCGCGACCTCGTTGCGAGGCGTACGCCGATGTTCGAGTTCGTGGTGAAGTCGATACTCACCGAGCACGATCTCGAGACGGCTGAAGGGCGCGTCGAAGCACTGCGTCGTACCGTCCCCGTCGTTGCGCAGATCAAGGAATCAACTCTGCGCGACAGCTACGCGAATCTCCTCTGCGGATGGGTCGGTTGGGACGATCTTCCGTCCGTCCGACGACGCGTGCGTGACGAAGCTCGCAAACGGGCGTCGACGCGTGGATCTTCACCGGCGCCCAAGCGTCGTCAGGTTGTCGACTCACCCGCCGCCGATGCGCTTGCGCTGCCGATCGGAATCTCCAGGCCACGGCCCAACGACCCGGGGCTTTCGACTCAGCGAGCTGTCCTCAAGGCCGCGTTGCAGCACCCTGGCGTCGCCGGCACTGTCTTCGACTCGTTGCCACCCGAGACGTTCACCCACCCCGCCTACGTTGTGATCAGGCAGGCAATGGCTGACGCCGGCGGAACGAGCAAGGGGCTCGGCGGCGCCGAGTGGATCGAAGTCGTCACCAAGGGCGTCGAAGACATGACAGTGGCCTCGGTTGTATCGGAGCTGGCCGTCGAACCCATGCCCTGTGACGAAGACACGGTTCCGCGCTATATCAACGGAGTGCTCGCTCGTCTGCAGGAAGCGTGGGTGGGAGAACAGGTTGCCGACCTCAAATCCAAGCTTCAGCGCGTCTCACCTGCTGCGGCCCCGGAGGAGTACAACTCGCTGTTCGGTGACCTCGTGGCATTGGAGCAGTATCGCCGACAGCTGCGTGAGCAGGCTGTCGGCGACCAAAGCGTCTGACCTAGCGGTTCTTCTTCAACTGGTCGTGGGGGACCAGAATTGTGGTCTCCTCGTTGAGCGGCCTCATCGGCTCGAGCTTGGGCTGAGTACTCAGAGAGTCGGCCAGCTTCTGCCGTGACGCATCCAACACCTTCTTGGTGGCCGGACTAGTGGCCACCGCCTTTGCGGCCCGGCTGATCTGCTCGTATCGTGCGCGGCCTGCTTTGGTTCCCAGGACGTACCCAGCTGCAACACCGATCAACAAACGCATCATTCCTGCTTCCCTCCAGCACCGATCGTCCTGACTCCATCCTGCCTGATGACTCGCTGGGCAGGCGATTTGGTACTTCGGTGGAGGATTCGCTACAGTTTCTCAGGCAACGCCGGAACGGGCGAAGCGAGCAAGACAATCCCCTGTAGCTCAATTGGCAGAGCTTCCGACTGTTAATCGGACGGTTGCTGGTTCGAGTCCAGCCGGGGGAGCAGCAAAGCCCCTCACCTGAGAAATCGGGTGGGGGGCTTTCTTGTTTTGGTCTGACCTTGTTTTTGTCTGACCTAGCGCGCTCGCAGCAGACCCACCGATCGAAGTGCCGATTCGACGTCTGCCGCCTTGTTTGCTTGTTCGCCGCGAATTCCCAGCCGTCGACCGCTGAGGACGTTCACCGGGTTGTCGTCGACGAGGAAGGTCTGCTGTGGACGCGCATCGAGAAACTCCAGCGCAGCCAGGAAGGCCGCAGGGTCGGGTTTGGTAGCTCCGAGCATGCAGGAGAAAACATGCTCGTCGATTGCCACTGGAGTTACAACACTTTCGATGGCGGCCAACAGGACAGGTCCATTGTCGGAGAGTGTGGCGACCACGACCCCCTCGCTTCGAAGTGCGATTGCGAGATCGATGACTGCGCGGTCCGGGATGAAGGCCTTGGCCCAGGATCGGCGTAGGTCGTCGCGGTTACCAGGAAACCCGAACGCTCGAAAGCGTTCCAGAATCGCGTCTTCGGAGTGAAGGCCGAGATCGCATTCTTGGTCGAACCCGGACTCGAACACGAGGGCATGGATTTCTCCTTCAGTGACGCCGATGGCCGTTGCCAGTTCTTCGGCGCGAAGATCAGGTTCGAACCGACACAGCACACCGCCCAGGTCGAACAAAACGAGTTCAGGTCGTGCGCTGTCATTCGCCATATCAGCAGAGGATAGGCGCCACCAGCACCCGTGAACGCGACTCGAAGAGGTTGGCGAAAAATACGCCGAAAGCCCGACGCAAGACTCTGCGTCGGGCTTTCGGTGGAACTGTCGAACTGTTCGGCCGGTGCGCTTACTTCGCTGCGCGATCCGACGGCTCGAACAGTCGGATGATGTGGCTGGGGTTGATGTAGTAGACACCGTTCGGAGAATTGAGAACGAGAGTGTCTTCGGTGAAATCGGTGACGGTGCCGTTCAGCTTGGCGCCGTCGGACATGATGATCCGGATCGTAGCCTTCGAGTTCTTGAATTCGGTCAGTGCAAGCTTCATGTGGTGATCCTGTTCCGTGGGGTGTGCACTCCCACGGTATCGGCTCAGTGCACCTGTGCCGACCAACCGCGGAAGACTCGACTCGAAAGAGTGCAACGCGTCACCGCCTGCCCGATTGTGATCCGCGTCGGATGTGCCGGTAACATTCGGATTCGCCGCGATGCCACGCATCACGGATGGGGCGGTAGCTCAGTCGGTTAGAGCCGTGGACTCATAATCCATTGGTCGCGGGTTCGAGCCCCGCCCGCCCCACCAAATCAATGCAGCTCAGACGCCCTTTCGGAGCAATCCGGGAGGGCGTCTTTTTGCGTCTGCCCACATTTTGCCCACATTTGAAGTCAGGCACGCTTCCGATTGCCACTGGATGCCTTGCTTTGCGCAAGCACCGCCGCATCGATTTTCGACGCCACATCGTCCAGATGATCGTCAAATAAGTGGCCGTACAAGTCCAAGGTCATGATGGCTGTCTTGTGACCGAGCATGGTTTGCGGCCTTTGAGGTTCGCGCCGGCAGCGATCGCGATGGAGGCTGCGGAGTGGCGAAGATCGTGGGGGTGATGGCCGGCACCTGGGATGCTTGGACGGTGGTATCGAACCAGTCACGGCGGGCATTCTTGTTGCGCATGACGCCTTCACCGCTCGCGGGACACAGGAGGTCGCTTGAGGATCTTCCAGCGATTGCAGCATCTATTTCATCGGCTACGAAACGGGGCACTGACACGGATCGGGCCTGGTGATTCTTCACGGGCCCCCACGTTAGTTTCCCGTCGACGACTGTGCGAGCCAGTGGGTTCCGTCGTCAAGTACAAAGCTCAGGACGTCGCCCCTGCATGTCGTGGGGGGCGTCTGTTGTCACTAATGAGGGGACCCGGCCTGGCCATTTTGAGCCGGGTCCCCGTCGAACGCCACCCGCGTTGAGCACACAACACGCATGACCAACCACATGTCGGATTCAACCCCTCGATTGAAATCGACACTTCGAACGTATTCGGCAAGCATCAGGCAAACATGCTGAACGGTCGGAAATCCGCCCTTCGGACGAAGGTGGCCCCCAACCTCGGGGGGAGATCGGCGGCCACAACTCAATCCTATAGCGATACTGGTTCGCCCTCGGCAATCCGATTGGTTGGTGAAGCAGTCATAGCGTCCTTCGCGTGTTGGGGCCGATCGCGCATCATGGGCGACTAGCTAGGCGTGTCGCGTCTACCAAAGACGGCTGCTGCCAACTAACTTCCAAAGGGCAGTGAGCCGAGCGATCCCGTGCCTCCATTGTCCACATACGGGTTAACGATGACCGTAAACGTAGCGGCCCCAACCGTCTGCACTCCCGTCGACTGGTTGCGCACCTGGCACGAGACAATGGAGCCGCGTTCCCCAAAGAATGATCCAGACGCGGGGTTGCAGTTGCTAACGGTCAATCCGGCAATGCCAGCCGGCATCGTCCACGACACATTTGCACCGGCTATCTGCGCCCCACTGCTAGGGCGGTCAGCTGGAACTACGATGTTGTTCGGGGTGATTTCGGAGCCGTAAAAGTACGCTTTGGTGATTCGAGCGTCAGCGAAATTGGCTCCCGAAATCTTTGTGCTTGTGAGGACAGCATTCTCGAGATTCGCGAAGCTCAGATTTGCGTCACGTAAGTTCACTTTGTCAAGGTTGGTGCCGCTGAGGTCGGCATCGGTCAGTGCCACGCCTGCCATAGACGAGCGGTCCAGCTTTGACCCTCTGATGGTAGCTCGCGTGAGGTCGGCTCCGTCGAAATCTGCATCGTTGATGGTGGCGTACGTCATCGACGCTGAGATCAGTTTCGTATTCTTGAATACCGCGCCATTGAGGTTTGCACTATCAAGCCCTGATTTAGACATGTCGGTGTCGGCGAAATCTGCGCCACTAAGGTTCGCGCCGAATGCATGCAGCCCCCGTCCAACTCCGAAATTTGCACCCGAGAACTTGGCGTCTGGCACGTTCGCGTACATCAAGTTGACTTGCGACAAGTCAGCGCCTGTGAAGTCTGCACCCGGGCAGTTCGTGTATCGCGTTTTCGTTGGAGAGTCCACGATGGTGCACCCGTTGATGACGCTATCCGCAGTTGCCGTGCCACTTCCAACAGTCATAGCTGTGCCGATTGCGACTGCAAGCGCACCAACTGCGCTTGTGATCTTCGAGTTCACTGTTTTGCCCTTTGCTTGCTGAGTTGATTGCTCAATCAAACCAGACGAACTGGACGGTTGGTAGTTTTTCCAGCATGAAGTGGAACTGTATTTCGCAGTTCGCATTGGCGGGCTGTTGTATCTAGCGGGCTTGTGTCGCCGTTTCGTTGGTCGTGCGCGGGTGGACCTAAGCGTGTCGGGTCCGCCATGACATCGCTGCGGTTCCGGCAGCCGCAACGCCGGCGACTGCCCAGTACTGCCACGGCTGGTGGGTGACTGCGAGGGTGGCCGCGATCAGCGCGAAGATCGTCAGGCTGGTCTTGTCTTGGTTCGTCATCGTTCGGTCCGTCCGTGTGTGGGAAATTGCAGGGGCCTGCGCTACACATTCGGAGGCGTAGGCATTTCTCGTCTAGCAATCACCTACAGCCGAGCAAGGAGCTCCGCCTTTTTAGCGTTGAACTCAGCGTCACTGAGGATCCCGAGCTCTCGCATCTCCGCAAGTTTGCGTATTTGATCCAGCACGTCAGCTGACGTGGAATCGGTAGTGAAGGCCTCAGCGCTCCGGCTCGCGCTGGCGCCGGCATGCTGTGCTTTCACGTCCTTGAATGCACGAATGAAGACATCGGAGCGACCGTGTGCGACCTGTTTTATCTCCGCAGTTCTTCCGGAAATGGAGATGTTGATGGTCTCGCCGCCAAGCTTTTTCGACTGTCCGAGCGATCCGATGGCCAGCAAATCGAATTCCTCGAGATTTGATCCCATCAACCTTTTGTCGAAGAAGAACAGTCTGGATGATGTGAGGACAAGCATCCCCTGGTTGCCGTTGTAGACACCTTGTGCAAGTTCGATCACTCGCTCGTCAATGTGAACGACCTGCGTTAGTGCGCCTGATTCGCGGGCGCCGAAAAATCGCCCCATCTTTCCTAGCCGTTCCAATGCATCTCGAACGCCGAGGTCGTCGACATCGACCTTCGCCGCTCCCAGGATGTCGGCAATCACGTCGAAGTGTTTATCGCCGAGCATGTCAACTGACCAGTCAACGACTGTCGTGGATGGACTTTCCTGTCGAATGCCGGCCGACACCTCGGCAGCCCATCTGTTTTGTCGGATTGATCTACGCGCAGATCCGACGATCGGGTTCTGCCGGTTCGTGACGTCCATGCCAAGCGATTGCATAGCGGCTGAGATTGCATTGAAGGAATGGTCGAAAGGCGCAAGAAGTCGGTTGGTGGCGGTCTGGATGATTCCCATGCGCGTATCAAACCAGACGGACTGGTCCTGGCGTATTACTGTTTGAGTTTGCGGAGCCCGACTGGTCTTCCCTTACCCTCCGGACCCCTACCACCCATCGAACAGGTGTGCGAATATCGGGATGCGCCGTCGACTGAACGATCTCCGCAACGCTGCCCGAACGGGCACCTGTTGGTGGCGAACACATGCCTCGTCGGGTGGGAAGTCTGCGGCCGCGGCACTGCACACAATGGCGGGCATCGGACGCATTATTGCCGGCGGTGTAGTGAGTCGATCCGGACGCCTGAATGTGTAGGCGAGGAGCCGCAGAAGTCTCGGTGGAGCTAGCTCAAGTTCATAACATCGCTGACTACAGTCCCGTCATCCATGACAATGCCTTTGCAGTCAAAGGTAGAGCGAATCAAGGCGCCAAACCCGTTCTGGGAATCCACCCATCCGCTGGCGATGTGACTGTAGTGATCGCCCTCGGGTGTCGTCACGAAGTCGAAGTCTCCGAACTCGGCAGACCCCGACGACTTGAGTCGGTTGGTCACCTTCTCGCGGCACTGGTCGGTCATCTGTTGAGTCTTGCAGCTCCTCTTTCGAGGGACCCTCCGCCTCGTTGTAGCAACCGACGAGGGTGAGGGTTACGGACATTGCGAGCGAGAAGACAAAAGCCATCCCGTCGTAGGCGTAATTTATCGTCTACGGAGTGACTACATCTATCGCTATCTGCTTCACCGTATACGACCTGCCTACCAGTGACGCTGAAGTGATTTCTCAGTTGTTCGAGGAGGTGCTGAAGGAGACGCAACTGGACCGCGACACGATCATCGTCAGGCGAGACAGCGAAGACGGGACCCGACGTGATGTGCGCGTGTTCTCCGAGGATTGGGTAGGTTTCAGCGGATTTTACAGGTGGCGCCCGCCCTTCGAGAAGTCGTTACAGCGTCGAGTGACCGAGGCGGTGCCGCATGCGAAGGTGTCCTTCGAATGGGACTACCGCGACGAAGACCTATAACCGCGGGCCTGACGCACTACTTCCTTATGTGCTGCGTCGCCGACCGGGTGAAACTAAACCCGGGCGCCCTTCGCCAGATTGCATGCCCGGCACAACAGCTGAACATTGCCTTCAGTGCTCGCGCCTCCTCTTGAGAACGGAATGATGTGATCGTATTCGAGGTAGGTACTCGCGCCGCATTCCACGCAAGCACCACGATCTCGCTGATAGACCGCAGACTTGACGTGTGCCGGTATGTGCCGCGACGGACGGTCCCCGTTGTCCGATAGAAGGATTCGGCGATCGATCCGCAGGGCGGCGTCCACCAGGATGGATGCGTATTCAGCATCAGGAACCGAGAAACGCCCGCTGAGTGTCCGGGCTGTCGACTCGATAAGAACGGTGGTGCGGTCCAGGTATGGCACCCGCTGCACCTTGCTCAGTGGGATTTCGCCGCCATGCTGCTGAGCGATGAACCGGATCTTGCGGTTGGTAATCGCTGGTTGTCCCTGGGACGGAGTGGGGCCAGCTTGGAGGTCGCGCCAGCGACCATGTAGCAGTATTCGTCAGTGGGCAGATGGAGTCCTGGGATTTGAACAGTTGGTAGGCGACCTTGGCGGATCTCGCCGAGCATCTGCTCTCTGAGTAGTTGAGATTCGATGTGGGTGACCGCGGCGGGTTCCGATTCAAAAGCGCGTGCTGCTTGTCGGAAGGTGGCGAGCTCGTCCTCGGTGACGATGCCGTCACTGAGCGCGTATGTGGCGTACCTGTAGCCAAGTGAGTGCGTCGGCACGAATCGTGTCAAGTGCATGTTTCCGAGGGATACGCGCCCCGTACAGCCATTCGTGCAATGTGATCCATTCAGGTGCGAGTGGACCCGAGTGTGCCAACAGGTTCCTCGCAGCTGCCGAGTACTGCGTGAGGGTCGAATTCACAAACGCCTTGCACTCAGGGCAATAGCTCTGGAGTAATCGGGTCTTGGTGCCGCATCGTGCGCAGCCATCGCCAGCCGATCGAAAAGCTCTAAGCCACTTGTCTGCCATGCGAGATGCATACCAGACAGTCCGAACTGTGGGCAGTTTGCCTGCGAACTTGGGAACCGGCTTTCGGGATTGATCAGCGCGTGACTAACTAGGAAGCCCGCGGCTGTAGAACCAACTGCATACGGCGGCGGGTGCCAGGAGTCACTACTGCCGGCAGTGTGGTGAGACGATCCGGACGCCTGATTGTCTGGGGGCTGATCCACAGACAGGCCGCTGGAACTAGGGAGGCCTAGGCGTAACCGGGTTGAACTAAGCTAGAGCTTCCACTCCCATCCGCCATCCATGAAGTGCGGAGTAAACATCAAGGCAGTCGCATCAGCTGGAATGTCCAGAACGACGAATCCTTCGTATTTGGATGCGGGCGCGAGCGTGTCCGGAAATGAACTATCAGACTCGTCGCAACCGTACGTCGCCGCCGAGGTCACTCTCGGCAATGTGGTTCCTGATGATTTCAGGGCCGAAAATGAGTTCGGGTTCCACATGCCAGAAAAGTAACTCATATCTGCCCCGAGTTTCGTTGTGACTGTCACCGGTAGGGCGATCAGCTTTCCGTTCTCAGGTTTGTATTGGCTGTCGCAATTTGATGGCGTTATGGGCGTTCCCACGATGAATTCGATCTCGCAGGGTTCCGATGCCGGTTCTGTGCATCCGATGCCGGAGTTGGCGTCGAATTGCTTTTCGATGAAGCCTCGGGCGTTTGTGGCGGGCTTTGTTGCGGGTGCCGGGGTGGTTGTTGTGGCTGAGGCAGTTTCAGTGACTGTCTGGACCGCGACTGGGTCGTTTGAGGAGCATCCGCCGGCGAGGAGTGCGAGGCTGATTGCCGCCGTGGCGGCGAATGTCTTGTTCATGTGTGTTTACTACCAGATGGCTCAGACATTGCGAACCGACCGGTCGGCGATAGTTTGGGATTTGTTCGAACATCATTCGAACACTTCGGGGGGTTTTGCCCACATTTTGCCCACAAATAGCGGCCAACTCGAAGATATGTTCGAACATTGTCGAATATCGAAAACGCGCTGATCTGCTCGTTTGACAGAAATGCCCAGCATATGACGGGGGTTGAGAACGAACTCATAATCCATTGGTCGCGGGTTCGAGCCCCGCCCGCCCCACGTTCAGGTGCCGTGAGCCCGCGGCTCAGCCCCAATGACTTTTGTCGAAGATCATGCTGCCGACGATCGCCCAGGCGACAAGTGCGCAGAGCCTCGTGCATCGAGGGGTAATTCGGCGCCCCATCTCGCCTCGCGCGGTACGACTCGCACAACCGATCGATGTAGTCGCGCAGGAACAACAGAGTTTCCGCACGGGCACTCATAGATCAACCCTTGTCGTTTCGCACGGGTCAGTTGACGCAACGGTTCCGTCGGTGCTGTCTATAATTGTTTTGCGCCAGCAGAACTCGATACTGTCCGGGATGGCACCACTTCCGACTTCGACGCTGCGGTTTCGGAGCCATTCGACCAATTCAGGGTCCGCTGTTCGGGCGTTGCGGTCGCCTGCCCTGCTGGGGCGGAACGCATAATCGAGTGATGCTCTCGCGGGTGAGTAGCGAATATCGCCGGCGAGATCTACCGGGTTGGGACTCATCGTGGTTCCGTCGGTGTAATGGAGAGTGATATCCAAGCCACTTCCACTGAACTCGCCGTCTGCATTGGGCACGCCGCCGAAGCTGGGCATGCGAATTGTCGGGTACGGCTCGGGGCGGACCCCGAACGAGTAGGCGCCTTGCGCGAGAAGTACGACCGCGAGTGCTGCGATCGCGATCAGTCGCCGATTGCTGCGCTTTGCTTCTGTTTCTGGAATGTCGGCGTTCTTCCTGGCACCTGGTGCCAGCTTCTTCGAATGAGAAGAATAGAGGGGATTGCCGAGCGGGGGAGACTGGGTCTTGTAGCGCGGCCGTGCAGATGTACCGCAAGTAGTTGAAGTGTCGACGAAATATAGCTGCGCGATTGCCGCTTGCCGGAGTGGTGAATTGGAAATGGACTTTGGTCCGTCGATTGGGGGACAGTGTGCCCTGAATGCTTTGCCGCGCCTTAACTTCCAGCGAGCTTGGCCTGATTCTGCTGTGAGAGCGGGATTTCGCTCCTTCATCGAAGTTCGATTCAAGCGGAACGACAGATGCTTGACACTCGCTCAGAGGCAACATGATTCGACCCCGTATGTTTACGGGGTGACCAAACCCAACAAGCGAACTGTCGCCGTCATCGGTGCCATGGTTTTCACCGTCGTAGCGGTGATCGTAGGATTTGCGTACGAGCAATCCCGAGACAGTCGGGCAACTGCCTCTGTATCGCAGCCCGACAGTTCGGCGCCGGCGCTGAATTCCCCTACCGACGACTTCGACACGGTCGCAATCTTGGGGGACTCTTACTCGATTCCGAACACGACGGGAGATCACTGGCCGGCACTGCTTGCCTTCGATCGTCGCTGGTATCTGGCAGATTTTGCGAGCGGTGGTACCGGCTACGTCCAAGGAAACGCGGAAAAAGGCAAGCTACCGTTCGGTGCGAAAATTGATCAGGTCGTTGCGGTGAATCCCGAGGTCGTCATCATCGCCGGCGGTCGGAACGATGTTTCGTACCCGCTCGAAGTGCGAGATGCGACTCGGGAGTTGTATGCGCAGCTACGAGATCGGCTTCCTGACGCCAAGGTTGTAGTCATCGGCCCCATCATGGACGACCGGCCTCCATCGGAAACTGCTGTCAACGTGAACGATCGAATCCGTTCCGCCGCTGAGCAGTACAAGCTACCTTTCATCGACGCGCTCACCGAGAACTGGTTGTCGGACCCGACGCTACTCAAGGAAGACGGCATGCATCCCACACCGGCTGGTCAGAGGCTCATGTTCGAGAAGATCAGCGAGCACCTTCACTCGCTCGGTCTCTAGCTCCGAAGGAAAGCGAAGAGGATCCCGCACAGACGGGATCCTCTTTTTCGTGAAAAGTGCTGTAGGACTTAGGTCATCAGTAATGAAGACTTTGGACGCAGCCTTCGCTGACCAGTTGTCTGACGCGGTGATGAAAAATTTCGGGTCCGAAAGCCATCGAACGGCTGTGTCGCCGCCCCTTATTCGCGTTGCGTCTTTAGTGCATCGCAGTTGACCGCAAGTGATGGACGCGCGGCGATACCTACGCCGGGAGTTCGTCGGCGGAAGGTCGTTCTTTTGCCTTGCCGGAGGCGCACACACCTAGGGCGAAGATGGCAGGGACGACGCAAATCGTGTGGGCCACCCCTGCTGTTCTGCGTCACCGAGATCAAACCGGGCAATCGGAACAAAGTAGTTGCTGACGAGTTACAGTTGATTTAGAAGTGTAACGATGAGAGCTGTAAACGAACAGCAACTTCGAGGTCGCGCTACCTGAAGTCGGTGGGCGCCGGGGATTGCTTTGCTGTCGATGGACACGACGTCGTTGGGCGGCGGAGACAAGGGCTCGGCGAATTGTGCCGGGTCGCACTTCTGATCAACCTGACAGGTCAACGTAACGGACGGCGTTGTTTGTAATTCCGTTGTACGAGGGACGAACCAGACGTCCAGCGTTGCTCAACCGCAGGACCCTGATTCTGCCTTCTCGAATGCCTCTTGGACGCGTTGGCGCCCCTCGGGGTCGATGCCCCTCCAATCGTTGTTCGGGCCAAGCATGTGATTGCGGACTCGGTTCAATGGTGGAGTGGAATCGTTCGGCGCGTATCCCAAGTCGTCGGCCAGTTCGAGTATCGACTGACAAATATCGTGAATCGAATCGGGCACATCGAGCCTTCGGACCCACGTTCCGCCCGTTTCGGCTGTTGTCGTTACGGTGTCGGGTTGCTGAACCGCCGGCGCCGCGCAACCCCCAATCAACAAACCTGCAGCGAGAGTGGCCGAGGCGAGCGAAGAGCGCATGTTTCGAATCAAACCAGATGCCACAAACGATGACGGAAATACGGATCAACATTGGCCTCGGGTAGCCGAATGAAGTGAGTTGACGACCACCGTCTGCTGTTGCGGTCGCGCGGCTCGGGGGCGCCCACTTCCGCGCCACACGCGGGGAGCGTCAGCACGAAGGTAATCGCAATACCGAGCACGATTCGCTTCATCGGCCAATCGAAGCAGACTGACTCCGCTCCGGCGGACTATTCTCGATCCATGCCGATCACCCCGGATACAAAGAATTGGACCTGGGTCCTCGAACGCCCCTGCGCCGAGTGTGGGTTCGATTCATCCACCGTCGCATTCACGGACGTTCCCGATCTGGTGCGTGCCAACGCCGCCTCCTGGGCTGCAGTGCTCGAACGCGAGAACGTGACGGTGCGGCCAGACAGCGAAACATGGTCAGCGTTGGAGTATTCCGCCCATGTGCGCGACGTGTTCAGGATCTTCAAGGTGCGGTTGGAACAGATGCTCGAATTCGACGATCCGAGATTCGAGAACTGGGATCAGGACGCAACAGCTGAGGCCGAGCGATACAACGACCAAGATCCGGCAACGGTGGCATCGGAATTGTCGGACGCTGCCGCGGAGGTCGCGAACGCTTTCGAAACCGTGCCAGAGGGTAGCCGCCAACGACGGGGTCTCCGCAGTGACGGATCGGCGTTCACCGTCGAATCGTTGGCGGCATACTTCATTCACGATCCGATCCATCACCTCCACGACGTATCGGCGTAGTCAGAGCGCACGTACCTCCTCGAGAGTTTTTCTGGCTCCGACGGAGTGCAATGAGTCGAGAGTCTTTCGGAAGCTTGCGACAAATCGGCGGTCGTCCACGAGATCTCCGAAGACTTGGCGGTTTCCGATGAAGGCCAGTGGATCGCTCGACTGTTTCTGCGCGAGCGGTACCAGAGTGTCCGCCATCTGATCGACGACGTTGATGGGGTCTCCATTCTCGTCTGAACCCTCGGCGTAGCGGGCCCAGCTGGCGACAATGGCGGTGGATAGGTTGATCGACCCGCCGGCGTCGAGTTGGTTCCGGATGACGGGCAACAGCCACTTGGGAATTCGATCGGACGACTCGGCACACAGGCGCGCAATCGTGTCGCGGACGTGAGGATTCGAGAATCGTTCGATGAGGGTCTTCTTGTACTGATCGAGATCGACGCCGGGTACCGGGTCAAGCGTCGGCGTCGCTTCGAGATTCATGTAGTCGAGCAGGAACCCTGACAAGAGTTCGTCCTGGCATGCCTCGTGGACCAGGCGGTATCCGGCAAGGTAGCCGAAGTACGCGATGCCTTGATGGCTGGCGTTGAGAAGGCGCAGTTTCATGAGTTCGTACGGGCGAACGTCCGGCACCAGATTCACGCCGGCATTCTCCAAAGGGGGTCTGCCCATGGTGAACTCGTCCTCGAGGAACCACGCGGTGAAGGGTTCCGCTGCAATCGGCCACTGATCTTCGACGCCAAACGTCTCGGCGATCTCTGCTGTCACCTCGGCTGTCGTGACGGGTGTGATCCGGTCGACCATGGAGTTGGGGAAGGCGCCGTACTTTTCGGTCCACTCCGCAAGTTCGGGATCCTTCAGGGCGGCAAAGGCTCCGAAAGCGTTCCTCGCGACTGATCCGTTGCCTTCGATGTTGTCGCAACTCATGATCGTGAACGGTGCCAGACCCCGGTCTCGACGGAGTGCGAGTGCAGCGCAGATCAGACCGAAGGTGGTGCGGGGGAGTGTTCCGGGTTCGAGGTCGTGCACCACATCGGGATTGGACGAGTCGAATTCGCCCGTGCTGTCCGAGATGTTGTATCCGCCCTCGGTGATGGTGAGGGAGACGATCTTCGTCGATTCGGATGCCATTTTTTCGATCACTGCCTGCGGATCGTCTGGAGCGAACAGGTACTCGACGATCGACCCGATGACCCGGCCCTCGAGCGTTCCGTCTGCATGCTTGAGTGCCAGGGTGTAGAGGCCGTCCTGCGCTCGGAGTGCGTCTCTCATTCGCTTGTCCGACGGCATCACTCCCACACCGCAGATTCCCCAGTCGAAGCCCTCGCCACGTCGCAGGAGAGTGTCGATGTACATGGCCTGGTGTGCACGGTGAAAGCCGCCGACACCGAAATGCACTATGCCGGTAGTGACTTTGCTCCGGTCGTAGTTTGGCACTTGGAGTGAAGTGTCGAAGTCGTGCACGGTCTTCGTATTGAGTTCCATGAAAGTTCTAGTCTCCTTCGGCGACGATGACTACGGCTTTGATGCTGCCGGGAATGCGATCGGCCACCAGGGCCTCTTGCGACTGTTCGAGTGAAAAGCGGGCAGTGACCATCGAATCCAGGTCGACGCGCCCGGCAGCGACCAGTGCGGCGGCGATCGGCCACGTGTTGGCGTATCGGAACACCCCGGTCAGGATCAGTTCCCGGTTCTGGATGATCGGGACCGGCAACGGAATCTCGTCGGCGCCCATTCCGACCAGAACGACTGTCCCAGCCGGCCGAACTGCGTGAATCCCGTCGATCACCGCGGCCGTGGCACCCGACGCGTCGATGAATGCGTCGACGGCCAGCGAGCGTACGTCGCTTTCACGGGGATCAACGACGGTTGTTGCGCCGAATTTCAGTGCCACATCACGCCGGGCCGCATCGATGTCCGAGACGATGACTTCCGTCGCGCCGAATGCCTTGGCCACCTGCGTCGTCACGATTCCTACCGGGCCGGCGCCGGCGATCAACACCCGAGAGCCGGCAGTGATCCCCGCCTTCTGGGCTGAGGCGATCCCTACCGAGAGTGGCTCGAACAGCGCAGCTGCCTCGTAGGACACGGAATCTGCGATGGGATGGGCGAAGTCGGCACCGATCGTGACGTAGTCGGTCAGCGCACCGTCGATCGGCGGCGTCGCGAAGAACTTCATATGAGGGCAGAGGTTGTATCTGCCTGCCTTGGATTCGGGACTTGTCGGATCGGGCTTCTGAGGCTCGATGGAGACACGCTGCCCGATGCGTCTTGGGTCGACGCCGTCACCGACTGCGGCGATGCGTCCCGATGCTTCGTGTCCGAGAACGAGCGGTGAGTTGACTACGTAAGGGCCGATGCGACCTTCGTGAAAGTAGTGCGCGTCCGACCCGCACACGCCCACGGCATGGATCCGAACGAGGACTTCCCCGGCTTTCGGGGACGGTCGTGGTCTCTCGACCATTTGCATCTTTCCGGTCTCGACGAGGACGTTTGCCCGAATTGTCGCAGGTAGATCGACGGGTTCTTCGGAAACTGTTGTGTGGGTCACAATGTAGATGTTAGCTTAATGAGCATAAGAACATCTAGTGAGCATTTGCTCACGATCGAGAAACTTTGAACCTGATGCACAAGGAGACCGCGTGAACCAGTCGGCTCAGCCCACAGGACTCAAGTCGTCGAAGTTGCCCGCTTCCGAGGATGTGCGGCTCGCCTTGCGGGCAGCGACCATGTATCACCTCGAAGGCGCCACTCAGGCGGAGATTGCAGCGAAGTTGGGCGTCTCGCGGCCGACAGCCGGGCGACTGTTGGCCAGGGCGCGGACGCAAGGTTTGGTCAGGGTCGAGATTTTGGTTCCGCCGGAGCTCGAAGGTTCGGTGAACACGGAGTTGGAATCGAAGCTGGAGAAGCACTTCGCGTTGGCCGAAGTGTTGATCGTCCCCGAAGCGATTTCGGATTCGGACGATCCGGACTTCGACGCACTCGGCCGACGAGCAGCGGAAGTTCTGGTTCGTCGTCTGCAGCCCTCGAGCGTTCTCGGGTTTACCTGGGGTCCGGAAACCGTTGCGGTAGCAGGATCTTTGCCAGACAAGGCGGCGAAGTGCTCGGCTGTGGTACAACTTGACGGCTCCATGACGGTGACCGACTACCAAACCGGTGTCGACTTCACCATCGGCCGATGTGCACAACAGTTGCAGGCCAATCCTATTCGTCTCAATGCTCCGCTGTATGCCGACCCGGCGACTGTGGAGTCGATGCGAAACGACTCGGTGATCTCGAAGGCGCTGCAAGCCGGAACTGATTCCGACATCATGGTTTTCGGAGTCGGTGCCGTCTCGACTGCCACGACCTTGTTTGCCGGTAGCTTCGTCGACTCGACCATGCTGGACGAGTTGGAAAGTCGAGGCGCTGTTGGTGAAATCGGCGGCCGTTTCTACACGATCGACGGCAATCCAGTGGAGGGGCCACTGCCTGAGCGAACGGTCTCCGTATCGCTCGACGCAGTGAAATCCTGCGATCAGACGATTCTGATTTCGGGGGGAACACACAAACGCCAGGCCGTTCTGGGCGCATTGCGCGGAGGTTTGGCAAACGTACTCGTCACCGACGTCGAGTGCGCCCAGTGGCTGCTCGAAGGCTAGCGATCTCACGAGTTTCGCTGTCCGAGCGCGCGACTGACACGCAAGTGTGAAGGAAGGTAATCCGTGAAAACAGGAAGACGAGTGTGGGGCGCTGCCGCGGCGGCGCTCTGCCTCCTGGTGTCGGGATGTGCGGGTGCTGGTGCACTCGGTGGTTCCGGCGAACGAACAGTCACCATTGCGATGGTGTCGAACTCGCAGATGCAGGACGCCATCAAATTGGCTCCGGCTTTCGAAGCCGAGAACCCCGGCATCGACCTCAAATTCGTCAGCCTTTCCGAGAACCAGGCCCGCGCCAAGATCACAGCGTCGACGGCAACCGGCGGCGGTGAGTTCGACGTCGTGATGATCAGCAACTACGAGACACCTCAGTGGGCCGCCAACGGTTGGCTCACGAACTTGTCCGAGTACGCGGACAAGACGCCTGGTTATGACGAGGATGACTTCATACCGTCGATCAAGTCTTCTCTGTCGTACGAGGACAGTATGTACGCGGTCCCGTTCTACGGGGAGTCGTCGTTCCTGATGTACCGCAAGGATCTGTTCGATCAGGCGGGGATAACAGTTCCCGAAGACCCGACGTGGCAAGAAGTTGCGGGTTGGGCAGCGCAGTTCGACAACCCAGACGCCAAGATGGCGGGAATCTGCTTGCGTGGAAAGCCTGGCTGGGGTGAGGTACTCGCACCGCTGAACACCGTGATCAATACCTTCGGTGGACGCTGGTACGACGAGAATTGGAATGCGCAGTTGACCAGTCCGCAGGTCGAGGATGCGGTTCAGTTCTACGTGGACACCGTCAAGGAGCACGGCCAGCCGGGTCCCGCCACAAGCGGATTCGGTGAATGTGCAACACAATTCGCGCAAGGCAACACGGCGATGTGGTACGACGCGACGTCGGCTGTTTCGGTTCTCGAAGACCCTGCATCGTCGAAGGTGGTCGGCAACATCGGATATGTGAAGGCCCCGAAGGTCGAGAAGTCCGATCCCGGTTGGCTCTACACCTGGGCGCTCGGAATCCCGGAGTCGGCACAGAACAAAGATGATGCCTGGAAGTTCATTTCCTGGATGACGAACAAGGATTACATCCAGAAGGTCGGCACTGAACTCGGCTGGTCGAGAGTCCCCCCGGGAAGTCGCCTTTCGACCTACGAGATTCCGGAATATCAAGAGGCTGCTCAGGCATTCGGTCCGATCACCCTCGAATCGATCAACAATGCAGATCCGAAAAACCCGACAGTGCAACCGGTTCCGTACACCGGCGTCCAGTTCCTCACCATCCCTGAGTTTCAAGACCTGGGCACTCGCGTCAGCCAGCAAATCAGTGCTGCCGTCGCGGGTCAGAAGAGCGTGAAAGAAGCACTCGAACAATCCCAGCAGTATGCCGAGGTGGTCGGCAAGACCTATCAGGAGAACCGATGACTACGGTTGCCGAGCCCAGAACTACGGTGGACGACGCACCACCGATGCGTATAGACAAGAAGATCTCCCGCGCCGAGGGTTGGCGTCGTAGAGGTCCCCTGTTGCCGGCGTTGATCTTCTCGATCGTCGTCACCCAGATTCCATTTCTGTTCACCCTCTACTACTCGACGCAGTCGTGGAACCTTGTCCGGCCGGGGTCGCGGCACTTCAACGGGTTCGACAACTACATCGATGTATTCAAGGACAGTCAGTTTCGGGAAGTCGCGGTCAACACGGTCATCATGATCGTGGGTACGGTCATCGTTTCCGTGATCCTCGGACTCGCGCTGGCGCTGCTACTCGACCGCGCATTCCTTGGTCGGGGTATCGTCCGAACACTGCTGATCACGCCGTTTCTCATCACCCCCGTAGCCGGCGCATTGCTGTGGAAGACAACAATGTTCGACCCGGTGTTCGGTATCGTGAACTTCGTCCTCCAGCCTTTCGGTGTAGGCCAGGTCGACTGGGTCAGCAAATTTCCGCTCGCCGCCGTCATGATCAATCTGATCTGGCAGTGGACGCCCTTCATGATGCTGCTCATTCTGGCCGGTTTGCAGTCCATGCCCCGAGACATCCTCGAAGCCGCACGAGTGGACGGAGCCAAGCCGTTGGCGATGTTCCGCGAACTGACGTTGCCGCACCTGCGCCGCTTCATCGAACTCGGTGCAGTTCTCGGTGCGATCTACCTCGTGAACACCTTTGACGCGGTGTACATGATGACGTCGGGCGGGCCCGGCGTGGCCAGCTCGAACCTGCCGTTCTACATCTACCAGCGCGCGTTCCTCGGCTTCGATGTGGGTCAAGCTGCGGCGATGGGTGTCGTGACAGTGATCGCGACGATCATCGTGTCGACACTTGCGCTTCGACTGATCTTCAAGAGCTTCACCGGCAACGAGGAGGCGGCGTGATGACTGCCGTAGAGACGACAAGCGCGACGGCCGACAAGCCCGTCGTCAAGAAAAAGAAGAGCAGCAAGTTCAGTCCATGGTCGGTTGTGGCGTGGATCGCCGCTCTCGGGTTCTTCTTCCCGGTCTTCTGGATGGTCCTGACCGCGTTCAAGACCGAGGCAGACGCCTACACGGATCCGCCGAAGCTGTTCTTCACTCCCACCCTCGAACAGTTCCGTGCCGTCCTCGACTCCGGTCTCGGCACGACGCTGGCAAACTCTGCATTTGCAACGGCCATGTCGACGATTCTTGTTCTGCTTCTTGGTATTCCGGCTGCGTTTGCATTGTCGCTTCGCCCGGTCGCCAAGACGCAGGATGTTCTGTTCTTCTTCATCAGTACCAAGATGCTCCCCGTCGTCGCCGCAATCGTGCCGCTGTACGTGATCGTCAACGACATCGGATTGCTCGACAACATCTGGGCGCTGGTCATCTTGTACACATCGATGAATCTGCCGATCGCAGTGTGGATGATGCGTTCGTTCTTTCTCGAAGTCCCCGGAGAACTTCTCGAAGCCGCCAGCATGGACGGCGCGAGTTTGTGGACTTCGGTTCGCGAGGTGATCCTCCCGCTGATCTCGCCCGGAATTGCTGCAACTGCGCTGATCTGCGTGATCTTCTCGTGGAACGAATTCTTCTTCGCCGTCAACCTGACAGCTGTTCAAGCGCAGACGATTCCGGTCTTCCTGGTCGGGTTTATCACCGGCGAGGGCCTGTACTGGGCTCGGCTCTCCGCGGCAGCGACCATGGCGGCATTGCCCGTCATCCTGGCCGGTTGGTTCGCCCAGAACAAACTGGTGCGCGGCCTGTCCTTCGGTGCAATCAAGTAATTCTCCTCACCCTTCTCAGGAGTTCGTCATGGCTGAAATCTCGTACCAGAAAGCGTCTTGCATCTACGAAGGTGCCGGGACTCTCGCTGTCGATTCACTCGATCTCGACATCAACGACGGTGAGTTCATCGTGCTCGTCGGTCCGTCAGGTTCCGGAAAGTCCACAGCACTACGCATGTTGGCGGGGCTCGAGGACATCGATTCGGGCGCGATCACCATCAACGGCAAGGACATGACCGATGTCCCGTCGAAGGACCGTGACATCGCGATGGTCTTCCAGAACTATGCGCTTTACCCCAACAAAACCGTCGGTGAGAACATGGGGTTCGCGCTGAAGATGCGCGGTGTACCCCTCGAGGAGCGAAAGAAGAAAGTTGCCGAAGCGGCCAAACTTCTGGACTTGACGGAGTATCTCGACCGCAAGCCGGCCAAGCTTTCCGGTGGTCAGCGGCAGCGAGTTGCGATGGGCCGCGCCATCGTTCGTGAACCGCAAGTGTTTTGCATGGACGAGCCGCTTTCCAACCTCGACGCCAAGCTGCGCGTCCAGACTCGCACGCAGATCGCGGCATTGCAGCGACGACTCGGAACCACCACCGTCTACGTCACGCACGATCAGGTGGAAGCGATGACGATGGGCGATCGCGTGGCAGTGCTCAAGGGCGGTAAGTTGCAGCAGTTCGCTTCTCCGACCGAACTTTACGATCGGCCGGCCAATGTGTTTGTTGCCGGATTCATCGGATCTCCTGGAATGAACTTGGTAACCGCGCCGGTCAGTTCGGGTGGCGTCCGCTTCGGTGCCGTCGAAGTTCCGCTGGACCGCGAGCAGATGACGGCAATCGCCGCAGCCGGTCTGAGTTCGGTCACCGTGGGAATTCGGCCTGAACAATTCCAGGTGGTTGCGGCCGGAGACGGAATCGCAGCTCAGATCGATCTGGTAGAGGAACTGGGCAACGAGTCGTACATCTACGCGCACGTACCCGGCACGGAAGCCGATCCGATTTCGCTCGTCGCACGCACCGGCGGGCGATCGAAGTTGCAGTACGGCCAGACGCTCGGTTTCGAGCGGGTGGACGGTCCGGTGCACCTCTTCGACCCCACGACAGGCGAGCGCGTGGGTAGCTGAACCCCCTCCACAATCGTGGCCTGCTCGGCACCCTAATTCGTTCGTGCCGAGCAGGTCACATCCATCTTCGATTGGCAGGAAGGTTAGGGTCTACCGATGAGTGATACACGCGAACGATCCGTCGTGGTGTGTGGTGAGGGACTGGTCGATCTGGTACCGGTGGGGGACAACTTCTCTCCTAAATTGGGCGGTGGTCCGTTCAACGTTGCTATCGCATTGGGTCGACTCGGCTCTGACGTGGGATTCGTCTCTCGCTTGTCCACCGACGCGTTCGGAGATCGGATGATCGACTCGCTGGCCGCGTCGAACGTCGACACAACCGGAGTCGAACGCGGGCCCGAGCCGACAACTCTGGCCGTCGTGAATCTTGCTGCGGACGGGGGAGCGCGGTACTCCTTCTACCTCGAGGGAACGGCGGATCGACAGTTTGCGCTGCCGAAACTTCCCTCTGCTCGGGCGTTCTCGTTCGGAACGCTGTCGCTGGTGCTCGAGCCCGGTGCCTCTGCCTACGAAGCTCTGCTGCACGAAGCACACGCCTGCGGTCGACTCACCATGGTGGATCCCAACATTCGTCCGGCGGTGATCGCCGACCCGGAAGCATATCGACGACGGTTTCGTTCGTGGTTACCCGCCATCGATATTCTCAAAGTGAGCGACGACGACGCCACATGGTTGGGTTCGGTCGACTGCGCCGAGTGGCTGGACGAAGGCGTCGGCGCCGTCCTGCTCACCAGTGGCGGTGATGGGTTGCGGTTGATTACCAGCGAATTGGACGTCTCGGTGGCGGCGCCCGCGGTCGACGTCGCGGACACGATTGGTGCAGGCGACACGGTACACGGAGCCCTGTTGGCTTTCCTCGATCGTCACAACGCACTCGACGCCGCCGTTGTGCGTGCGTTTTCCGAGGCAGATTGGACGGCTGCGTTGGCTTTTGCCGCACGCGCGGCAGCCGTTACGGTGTCACGTCCCGGGGCGGATCCTCCGTGGTCAGAGGAGTTAGGCATGCTCGGCTAGCACTGAGGGCCACCGCACGTACTGCGAGCGCAGTACGTCGAACTGCCTACCTGTGCACGATGTGCGGCGGGGCCGTGTATCGGCACAGTGATACGCATGTCGATATTCCTGTACAAACTCTCGCGACTCGCGTTTCGGCGCCGTTGGGCAATGGTGGGCTTCTGGGTCGTCCTGCTGGTGGCGGGCGGCGTAGGCGCAGCAACGCTGTCCGGTCCGACCGTCAATACGTTGTCGATTCCGGGCACCGAATCGCAAGCGGCACAGGACCTTCTGGCCGAACGGTTCCCGGAATCGTCCACCGGTGGAGCCAGTGCTCGCATAGTCTTCGAATCTCCCGCGGGCACGACGCTCGCCGATCCGGCCATTCGACAATCCATCAGTGAATTGGTCTCTGCGCTCGGGAAGGACCCCGAGGTTGCGGCGGTATCGGATCCGTATGCCTCCGGTGGAGTGTCGCCGACTGGGGCGATCGGATACATGCAGGTCTCCTATACCGCCGACTCGATGGATTTGCCGGACAGTTCAAAAGAACTGCTCGAGTCTGCCGTCCACGACGCCTCGGATTCAGGACTTGCAGTCGATGTTGCCGGCAACGTACTGATGGAAAGCCGCGCCGAATCGATGGGAGAAGTGATCGGCGTCGCGATCGCCGCGGTGGTGCTGACGGTCACCTTCGGTTCGTTGGTGGCGGCAGGGCTTCCGTTGATCAGCGCGTTGATCGGCATCGGCATTGCGATCTGCACGATCACTATCGCAACTGGTTTCATCGAATTGGGTTCGAGCACAACCGTCCTGGCAATGATGCTAGGGCTCGCCGTGGCGATCGACTATTCGCTGTTCATCGTCTCGCGCTACCGCTCCGAACTACGTGACGGACATGATCCGGAAATTGCCGCTGGCCGCGCAGCGGGGACGGCAGGTTCGGCCGTAGTGTTCGCGGGGTTGACCGTGCTCATCGCATTGGCAGGACTGTTCGTCGTGAACATCCCGTTCCTGACGAGTATGGGCCTGGCTGCGGCGTTCGCAGTTGCTGTTGCAGTGGTGATTTCACTGACTCTGCTGCCCGCCACGCTGGGATTTGCTGGATCGCGCGTTCTGAGCCGATCCGATCGTCGCCTGCTTGCGTCCGGTGGTCAGTTGACGCATCGCAAGACGAAGGAAGGCGCAGGCTCGCGATGGGCCAAGTTCGTGATCCGGCGTCGAGTTCCGGTTTTGCTCGCGTCTGTCCTCGGGCTGGGATTGCTGGCGATCCCCACCTTCGGAATCAACCTGAGTTTGGCGAGCCCACCAGTGCCCGACACCACTGCCGCCAGGGCTACCGACCGACTCTCCGAGGGGTTCGGTGCCGGGTTCAGCGGTCCGCTCATGGTGGTCGTCGACGTTGCCGACGCCACAGATCCGGCCGCGGCATTGAGCGGCGCCCAGGAAAAGCTCGGTGCTCTGCCTGACATAGCGGCAGTGACGCCGCCAGCACTCAATCAGGCCGGGGACACAGCAGTCATCACGGTGGTTCCCTCGAGCGGCCCGGAAACCGAGGCAACAAAGGCACTCGTTGCAGATATACGTGAGGTCGCCGGATCACTGACGGATGAGGCCGGAGCCACGATGTCGGTCACCGGTCAAACAGCGTTGACGATCGACGTCTCGGACCGCCTGGCCGATGCCCTGGTTCCCTACCTCGCATTGGTCGTCGGCCTCGCCTTCATCCTCCTGATGTTGGTGTTCCGCTCGATCTTGGTACCGCTCAAGGCAACTCTCGGATTTCTGCTCTCGATCGGTGCGACGTTCGGTGTGCTTGTCGCGATCTTCCAGTGGGGTTGGTTCGCAGGCATTCTCGGAATCGAAGGCCAAACCGGATCAATTGTGGCGATGTTGCCCATCTTCATGATCGGCATCGTCTTCGGGTTGGCGATGGACTACCAGGTGTTCCTGGTGACCAGAATGCGTGAAGCGTTCGTCCACGGTGACGGACCGGACGAAGCAGTCGTGAAGGGCTTTGACCAGGGCGCCCGAGTTGTCACGGCCGCGGCGCTGATCATGATCGCCGTTTTCGCGGGCTTCATCTTCGGTGGCGACGCCTTCATCATGCAGATCGGACTCGGACTCTCGTTCGCGGTTCTGTTCGACGCCTTCGTGATTCGTATGACCGTCGTGCCGGCCGTCATGTCCCTGTTGGGTTCGAAGGCATGGTGGTTCCCCTCATGGCTGGACCGGTTGGTTCCGAACGTGGATGTCGAGGGGGAGCAGTTGACAGCGCTACTCGCAGATTCGAAGGAATCCAGTGAACCGACGAGCGACAAGTTGTCGGTGTGACCCGGATACGGTAGATCGATGACTTCGACATCGACGTGGGGTCGATGGTGTGCGGAACACCCGCGCACCATCGACCTGGCACTTACGATCCTCGTGCTCCTTGCCACGTGGACGGCGCACCGCATCGCGCTCGATGGCAATGACACCCGCGAAGTAACAGTGGTGGGAGTCCTTGTAACAGCGATCGCAGCGGCAACCATCGTGTTCCGAAGGCGCTATCCGTTCTCCGCACTGGCGGTGGCAGTACTTCTCGGCGTATTGATGATTGCACTGTCTGCGCCGCCGAATGCCGGCACAGGTTCCGCCGCGATGGTGTGCCTCTATTACGTTGCCAGCACGAGTGACCGCCGGAGGACCTTCTTCGCAGCGGCGAGCACAGTCAGCTCGCTGATGCTTGTCACGATCTTCCTTGGAGTGGGGAACAATCTCCTGCAGGAGGCACTGGGGTTGTTGGCTTGGTTGCTGATGGCAAGTTTCGCCGGCGCCGAGGTCCGTTCTCGCCGCGCCTATCTGGAGTCCGTCGAGGCGCGCGCGGTGCAAGCGGAAAGAATGCGCGAGGACGAGGCCCGACACCGGGTCGTCGAAGAAAGGATGCGGATTGCGCGAGACCTGCACGACGTTGTCGCGCACCACATTGCCTTGGTCAACCTGCAAGTCGGGGTCGCATCGCACTTGATCGGGAAAGACCCGGAGAAGGCGACGACTGCACTACGCGGAGTGGAGGAAACGTCCAAGGCGGCGCTCGATGAAATTCGGGCCACGGTCGGAGTTCTCCGTGATGCTCAGGACGGTGATCGCTCGATGAAGCCGGCTCCGGGGCTTTCGGATCTACCGGCACTTGTGGATCAATTCGTCAGTGCAGGAATGGAAATCGAGGTGCGCGCTGTGGGTTCTGTGCGCCCGCTCGGGCCCGCAGTAGATCTCACGGCGTACCGAATTATCCAGGAAGCACTCGTGAATGCGAGCAAGCATGCACTGCCAGGAGCCGTCACCGTGTCGTTGTCGTACGAAGCTGAGATTCTGGTGCTGACAGTCGAAAACTCCGGAACAGCAGTGCCTTCGACCTCGCCACCCGGGTACGGACTGCTGGGAATGAAGGAGAGGGCTCAGGCAATGGGAGGCGAAGTGTCAGCAGGATTCCGCGCGGACGGGAGATTTCGTGTGGACGCCCAACTACCGCTTGTCTCGGTGTCCAGCGGTTCGGAGCGTGAGGAGTCGTGAGTATTCGGGTGGTAGTGGCAGACGATCAGGCGCTCTTCCGTCAAACGCTTGCGCTGCTGATCGGTTCGGAAGACGACATGGAGGTGGTCGCCGAGGCGGCAGACGGAGAGCAGGCATTCCAGGCGGCGCGCGAGCACCGTCCCGACGTTGTACTGATGGACATTCGCATGCCGGGCACCAGCGGAGTCGAAGCGACCGCCATGATCGCCGATCATCCGGATTTGACCAACGTACACGTCTTGATCTTGACGACCTTCGAAGTGGATGAGCATGTGGCACAGGCGATCCGGGCGGGAGCGAGCGGCTTCATCGGCAAAGGAATCCGAGCTGAGGATCTACTCGATGCTGTTCGGACTGTCGCCGGTGGGAACTCATTGTTGTCGCCGATTGCGACCAGTGCGTTGATTTCTCGATTCCTTTCCACTCCGTCGCGGGCTGACTCGACTTCTGGGATTTTCGGTCAATTGACCCCACGCGAACTCGAAGTGGTAGCCCTCGTTGCCCTCGGGATGTCCAATGACGAAATCGCCGCGGAATTGGTGATCAGCGCGGTCACGGCAAAAACACATGTGAACCGGGCGATGACGAAACTGGATGTCCGTGACCGCGCGCAACTGGTGGTTCTCGCCTATCAATGCGGTGTGGTGGTTCCGGGACGCTCGGTGGATTGACTCGAGAAACTCTTGACTCGAACGCATGTTCGATTATGCTTTGGGGTGGGGATCGGGGGATTCAATGAGTGTCTTGTTGTCGGACGTGGTGTCGGGTTCTGCGGTGGGGTTACGCGGACGTCTGTGGCGGTTGTCTGCTGCTGAGTTGCGAGAGGCTGCGGTGTCGGCGAGTGCGGAGATTCTGCGGCTGGAAGCCGTGCGGGTGGCGGTCGTGGACGAACTCTCGTTGCGTTCCGATGATCAGGTGATTGCCAGTCGCGGTGTCGGTTCGTGGTTGGCGGCCAACACGATGCTGCAGGTACGGGACGGGAAGAAGATCGCCGCCCTGGGCGCAGCGTTGCGGCCGTTCCCGGCTGTGGCTGCTCGGTTCGATGACGGGGATTGCTCGTTCGATCATGCCGCCTTGATCGTGGCGTTCTGTGAGTCCCCACCGAAGGGGATGCCGGAGGAAGCGCTATCGAAGTGCATCGATTTGTTGTTGGCGGCTTCGTCGGGTGTGGAGGCGACGACGACAAAGGTGCGGAATGTTATCGCGACGTTGGAGCGGTTGTTCGAATCCGATGAGATTCCGCCCGCCGAAGATGTCGACCGGAACGAGTTGCGGATCGCCTCGACGTTGAACGGTCGGGTGGTGGTCCGCGGAGATTTCGACGCCCTCACCGGCGAAATGCTGCTGTCGGCGTTGTCGAATTTGACGATGCCCACCCCGGCGCCGGACGGCACCCCCGATGCCCGGTCGGCGGCGAAGCGGACCGCGGACGGGTTCACCGAACTGATCCGCCGCTACCTCGACTGCGCCAAGACCGGTACCGATGGTGGGCAGCGTCCGCATGTGAACGTGCACATCAATGCTCGTGATTTGGCTGAGCACCGGGACTGCGCCGCACAGTCTTCGGATTCGGGTGATGACGGCTCTCTGGACCCCGCCGATCTTGATGTCGGGCACATGCCATGGCTCGGGCCGCTGTCGGTCTCGCAGACGAGGTTGTTGGGGTGTGATTGTTTCCTGTCGACGGTGTTGCTGGACGATCATGGCGCACCGCTCGATGCGAAACCCGGAAAGCGGTTGGTCACCGCCGAACAACGGGTCGCGTTGATCGCCCGAGACAGAGGCTGCGCGTTCCCGGGCTGTTCATGCGTACCGGCCTGGACTGATGCGCACCACATTAGGCACTGGGCCAACGGTGGGCCGACGGTGATGAACAACCTTGTCCTGCTGTGCCGCTCGCATCACCGGCTGATGCACCGGAAATCCGGGTTCGTCGGCAAGTGGGAGATTCGGATCGGCGTCGACAACAAACCCTGGTTCATCCCGCCACCCTCGATCGACCCCGGGCAGCACCCCAGGCCCGCGAACACCACATTCAAAACTTGACGACGGGCCTCAGGCACAACAGAACACGCCCAGGCTCCGTATTCGACTTGACTGTCGGAGGTGGAGTCCAAGGTGCGTGTTCTCGTGATGGCCGTGCTTTCGGCGCGGCCGTGCTTTCGGTGCGACCGTGATTTCGCTGAGACAGGGCGACGTGTCCCACTCAGTGGGTCATCTTTTCGTCGTTGCCACGGCGGTTGTGCCAGGTCATTTGGACGTCTGACCTGCAGCGCAAAATCATTTGTTAGAACACGTTCCAATTTCTCAGATTTGTGGCTATGGTCACAGAGATAGATGCGGGTGTGCGAATGAAAGGGTGAAGTGACGTGAAGACCAAGGGTGCAATCCTGTGGGGCCTGGGCGAGAAGTGGTCCGTCGAGGAGATCGAGATCGGCGAGCCGGTAGCCGGCGAAGTTCAGATTCGCATGGAAGCGGCCGGAATGTGCCACTCCGATCACCACATCGTCACCGGCGCGACCCCGATGCCGTCGTTCCCCGTCATGGGTGGGCACGAGGGTTCGGGCGTCATCACCAAGCTCGGCCCAGAGGTCAAGGGGTTGGAGGTCGGCGACCATGTCGTTCTGTCCTTCATTCCGGCTTGTGGAACCTGTCCGGCGTGTTCGGCTGGCCATCAGAATCTGTGTGACCTCGGGATGGGCCTGCTCAGTGGCCAGGCCATCAGCGACGGCACCTACCGAATCCAGGCTCGCGGCGAAAACGTGATCCCGATGTGCCTGCTAGGGACGTTCTCGCCCTACATGGTCGTGAACCAGTCGTCGGTTGTGAAGATCGAAAAGGACATTCCGTTCGAGGTTGCCGCACTCGTCGGTTGCGGCGTTCCCACCGGTTGGGGATCGGCAACACACATCGCTGATGTGAAGCCGGGCGAAGACATTGTGATCATGGGTGTTGGCGGCGTCGGTATCAGTGCCCTGCAGGGTGCTGTTGCGTCGGGTGCCCGGTACATCTTTGCTATTGATCCTGTGCCGTGGAAGCGTGAGCAGGCTCTGAAGTTCGGCGCAACACATGCGTTCGAAAGCGCCGCCGCTGCCATTCAGCCGATCATCGACGCTACGTATGGACGTATGGCGCAGAAGACGATCATCACCGTCGGCGAAATGAAGGGTGAGTACGTCGAAGAGGCGATGATCCTGACGGCCAAGGCCGGTCGTTGTGTTGTCACCGCAATGGGGCATCTGACGGACATGGACGTAAAGCTGAACCTGTTCCTGATGGCGATGCTTCAGAAGGATCTTCAGGGCAACATCTTCGGCGGTGGCAACGCTCGCCAGGACGTGCCGAACCTCCTTGCGATGTACAAGGCAGGCAGGCTGAATCTCGACGACATGGTCACGCGGACGTACACGCTCGAAGGTGTGAACGACGGCTACCAGGACATGTTGGATGGCAAGAACATCCGCGGCGTCATCCGCTACACCGAAGCTGACTGGTGATCGGAAGCGCAAGTGTTGTGCCAGTAGTCTGATCGGGTGCCCAGTACTCACAGTCTTGACGTAATTCAGCAGTGGCCGGTCGACAATGCGGCAGCGGTCGTCCTCTCCGGGAAGAACTCGGGTGAGGGCGACCGCGTTCGTGGTTTCAGCGGCGATCAGTCGCGCGTTTTCCCTCTGGCTTCGGTGACAAAACTGTTGTGCGCCTACGCGATTCTCGTCGCGGTGGAGGAAGGGGCGGTCGAGTTGGATGGGCCGGCGGGGCCTGAGGGGGCGACGGTTCGTCATCTCCTTGCACATGCGTCGGGGTTGGCATTCGCCGAACGTGTTGTCCAGGCGCCGGTGGCGTCGAAGCGGATCTATTCGAGCGCGGGATTCGAGGTTCTTGCCGAGTTGGTTTCCCGGGAGACCGAGATCGAATTTGCCGACTATCTGGCCGAGGCCGTGTTCGCGCCGTTGGGTATGTCCGGTGCGGCTCTCGTCGGTCCGGCCGGTCACGGCGCGCAGGCATCGGCGGACGACTTGGCCAAGTTCGCGGCTGAACTGCTCTCGCCGACGCTGATCTCGACGCAGACGTTCGTAGAGGCGACAACTGTTCAGTTCCCGGGGCTCAACGGTATTCTTCCGGGTTACGGCTCCCAGCGCCCCAACGACTGGGGACTCGGATTCGAAATTCGCGGCGACAAGCGTCCGCATTGGACTGGTCTCGAGAACTCGGCCACAACCTTCGGTCATTTCGGTCAATCGGGGACTTTCCTGTGGGTTGATCCCGCGATCGATACCGCGTGCGTCGTGCTTACCGATCGCGACTTCGGTGACTGGGCCAAACCTTTGTGGACTGAATTGTCCGATGGCGTGATCGGCGAAGTTTCTCGATAGAGCACAAATTTCTCTCCTTCCACTGGCGCAACACGGGTAACACAAGGCACACTGTTCAATCGAGCGTGCTGCATGAACTCGACAGAGGTCGTTGGGGAAGACGTCCCTCGTCGAAGCAGGAGGCTCGAGTGCGCGAAATGAATCAATTCGCGGACGTGACGACTGGTGTGGTTTACATCCACTCGTCGCCCGCGGCGCTGTGCCCGCACGTGGATTGGGCTTTGTCCGCCACGTTGGACAGCCCTGCCAAGCTCAGATGGACCTCACAGCCTGCCTACGACGGTCTTCTCCGTGCAACGACGGATTGGACGGGTCCCGTCGGAACCTGTGCCCGCCTGGTCGATTCGCTACGCGCGTGGCCGATGTTGCGGTTCGAGGTCACCGAGGACCCGAGTCATGGCGTCGACGGCGAACGGTACAGCCATGTACCCGGTCTGGGCCTGTGGCGCGGATCCACCAGTGCGAACGGTGATGTCGTCGTAGGGGAGATGAAGCTGCGGTCCATCATGAATTCCGGTGGAGACATCGCAGCGGAAATCGATCGGGCGATAGGCGCACCGTGGGACGAGGAACTCGAACCCTTCCGGAGTTCAGGCGAAGGTGCCGAGGTGACATGGCTGCGAAGGCGTGTCAGCTGACCGAGGTCCATCCTGAATCCTGAGTGCTCTCGCGGCTTGAACGACAAAGACTTGAATGACAAAGGTGGGCCCCGCCGTATCGGCGAGGCCCACCTTGCTGTCTAGAGTTGTCAGAGCGGAATGTTCTTGTGCCGCGCGCGGACAGATGGTGCAGACGCGAGCGCAGCGGTCACGATGCTGCGAGTCTTCGCCGGGTCGATTTCCTGGTCGACGACGCCGATTTCGACAGCGCGGTCGACGCCGCCCGCGATCGCCTCGTGTTCGGCAGCAAGACGGTCGTGCAATGCTTCACGCTCGTCGTCCGGTGCAGCAGCGAGAGCCCGCTTGTGCAGGATGCCGACCGCGGCCTTCGCGCCCATCACGGCTACTTCGGAGTTGGGCCAAGCGAATACGGCTGTGGCACCGAGTGCTCGCGAGTTCATCGCGATGTAAGCACCGCCGTAGATCTTTCGAGTGACGACGGTGACACGGGGGACAGTTGCCTCGGCGAAGGCGTGAAGCAACTTCGCTCCGCGCCGGACCACACCTTCCCACTCCATAGAAACGCCCGGCAGATACCCGGGAACATCGACGACGACCACGAGCGGCACGCCGAATGCGTTGCACAGTCGAACGAATCGAGCGGCCTTCTCTGCACTTTCGGAGTTCAAGCACCCCCCGAGTCGAAGTGGATTGTTCGCGATGACGCCAACGGTGCGTCCGGCCATCCGACCGAATCCGGTGACGATGCTCCGCGCGTAATTGCCTTGCAGTTCTTCGAAACTCGACTCGCCTTCGACGTTGTCGAGCATTTCGTGAACGATCGGACGGACGTCGTACGCGCGTTTTGCGGACGCGGGCATCATGGCGCGCAGATCGCTGTCGCCGAGCTCGGCCGCACGCTGATCGAATTCGCCCTGCTCGCACATCATCGAAACCAGGCGGCGTGCGCGGTGCAATGCGTCGGCCTCGTCGTGTGCGGCGATGTGTGCGACACCGGACTTCTTGGTGTGTGTGTCCGGGCCGCCGAGTGAAACCATGTCGACCTGTTCACCGGTGACACTGCGAACTACGTCTGGGCCGGTGACGAACACTCGGCCTTCCGGGGCCATGATCACGACATCGGTGAGGGCTGGACCGTACGCGGCTCCGCCGGCAGCGAAGCCGAGAACGACGGAAATTTGAGGTATGAGACCCGACGCGCGGACCATGGCCTCGAAGACCAGTCCGACTGCGTGGAGTGCTTCGACGCCTTCAGCCAGACGCGCGCCACCGGAGTGCCAGAGGCCCACGATGGGGGACTCTTCCTCGATGGCGGTATCGATGGCTTTGACGAGGTGTTTGCAGCCGTCGACACCCATCGCGCCACCCATGACGGTGGCGTCGGAGCAGTATGCGATGGTGCGGACGCCGTCGATGTTTCCGGACGCAGCAAGCACACCGGACTTGTCACGGGCATGGAGCGGCACTGTGGTGCCGGGGTCGAACAGATTTTCCAGGCGCGCAAGAGGATCGCGCGGGTCTGTCGATGATTCGGACTTTGTCACGGGGGCCAGGATGGTCATCGCGTCCTCCTTCAGTACGAGCCTTGGGTGGAACGAAAGGTCGGTGTTGTCCGCAGGTGACGTTGTGTTGCAACGACACCCGCGGACAGGTGCAAACCGCGGTTCGGGCTAGGCCCGACCGAAGGCGAGCGCGACATTGTGCCCACCGAAACCGAACGAGTTGTTCAGTGCGAAATCGAAAGAGCCGGTTCGGGGTTCACCCTTGACGACATCGAGATCGATCTCTGGATCCTGGCTGTCAACATTGAGCGTGGGCGGGATGATCCCGTCACGCACTGCCAGAACCGTGAGGACTGATTCGAGGGCGCCGACAGCGCCGATCGAGTGTCCCAGCGCGGATTTCGGGCCGTACACCGCAGCGTGATTGCCGACCGCTGCGTTGATTGCCTTTGCCTCTGCGATGTCACCGATCGGCGTCGCAGTGGCGTGGGCGTTGATGTGCTTGATGTCGGACTTCGTCAGTCCGGCCATCTCGATTGCTCGGGTCATGGCTCGCGCCGCGCCCAGGCCTTCCGGATGCGGCGCCACGATGTGGTACCCGTCCGAAGTGATTCCGGACCCAAGCAGGCGGGCGTGAATCGTTGCCCCGCGTGCCTTGGCATGCTCCTCGGTTTCGAGGATCATCAGTGCGCCGGCTTCGCCGAAGACAAATCCGTCACGGTCCTTGTCGAAAGGACGTGAAGCTGCGGCGGGGTTGTCGTTGTTGGTGCTCATCGCACGCATCATTGCGAAGCTCGCGATCGGAACCGCGTCGATGAAGCTCTCGACTCCACCGGCCACAACCATGTCCGCGTCACCCATGACAAGCATGCGATGAGCGTGAGCAATCGCCTCGGAACCTGACGAACATGCCGATACGGGGGTGATGACGCCACCACGGGCCCCGAGTTCGAGACCGACCGTTGCGGCCGGTCCGTTGGGCATGACCATCTGCACCGAGAACGGGGACACCTTGCGGTATCCGCCGCCGCGGAGCTTGTCGACGGCGTCGATGAGCGTGTCGCCGCCGCCGAGTCCGGTGCCGATGACAACGGCCAGGCGATCCTGATCAACTTCAGGGCTGCCGGCGTTGCTCCAGACCGTACGACTCAACGTGAGGGCAAGGCGTTCCACCCAGCTCATCCGTCGAATTTCGACGCGGGACAAGCCCTCGTCCGGTGAAACCTTCAGGTGCCCGCCGATGCGAATGGGAAGGTCGAACTCGTCGATGAACGGGTCATCGAGGATTCCGATGCCGCTTTCGCCGGCGAGCAGCGCCTTCCACGTGCCATCCACATCACCAGCCACCGACGTCGACGTCGCGAGGCTCGTGACGACGATGTCGGGGAATTTCCCTTTGCGGGTAGAAGCGGAAGTCACGGTCGGCTCACTCTGCGTTCTTGGCTTCGGCGCCTTCGGCTTCGAGCTTCTGGATGTACGCGACGATGTCGCCGACGGTGCGCAGGCCTGCAAGATCCTCGTCGGGGACCTTCACGCCGTACTTGTCTTCGGTCTGCACAGCGATCTCGACCATGGACAGGGAGTCGATATCGAGGTCGTCCACGAAGGACTTGTCAACGGTGACCTCGGAAGGCTCGATACCGGTGACCTCCTCCACGATCTGGCCGAGTTCCGCGATGATTTCTTCCTGAGTGTGGGCCACTGGTGTGGCTCCCTTCTTGATCGATTGAGGTGGGGTGAAACGTCCGGCCGCCGTTCGGGCTGATCGGCCGGGTGGGCGTCCGAGCTAGGTCAGCTCGGACAGTGCGGAGATATCCTCCGGGTTCTTGAGGGCCACCGTCGGCGTGCCACGCATTTCGCGCTTGGCAATTCCGACGAGGGTTCCGGCCGGCGGGAGTTCCACGATCGCGCTGACTTCTGCTGTCCGCAACGAAGCGGAGCAGAGGTCCCAGCGAACGGGGCGGGTTACCTGCGCGGCAAGTTTGGTGAGAGCGTCGGCTCCCGAAGAGACCGGTGCGCCATCCGAGTTGGAAAGCAGCGTGCGCGTCGGATCGGACGGGGTGATCTTGGCGGCAGCAGCTGCGACGGCATCCTGTGCAGGTGCCATGAAGCGGGTGTGGAACGCGCCGGCGACTGGCAGCGCGCGCACTCGTGCCTTTTCGGGCGCATTCGCCGCGAGTTCTTCGAGTGCGGTGAGCAGGCCGGCGGCCACGATCTGGCCGGCCGCATTGCGGTTGGCTGCTTCCAGTCCGAGTTCTTCGAGTCGTGCGAGTACTTCGGCTTCGTCTCCACCGAGAACCGCCGACATGCCGGTGGGCTCGAGCGCGCAAGCCTTGGCCATCTCGGCGCCGCGAATTGCGGCAAGCGCAACTGCGTCGTCAGCGGAGATGACACCGGCTACCGCAGCGGCGGCAAGTTCGCCCACCGAATGGCCGGCAGCGATGACGTCGGCGCCGAGCAGTCCACGTGCTTCGATTTCCTCGTATGCCAGCAGAGCAGCGGCAACGACGAGCGGCTGGGTTACCGAGGTGTCGGTGATTTCTTCGGCAGTCGCGGTCGTGCCGAGTCGGACCAAGTCCAGGCCGGCTGCCTTCGACCACACTTCGAGGCGGTCCTGTGCTCCGGGCAATGCCAGCCAGGGGCTGAGCATGCCGGGTGTCTGAGAGCCCTGTCCCGGGGCGAGCAACGAAATCACTTACTAAGAGAACACCGCCGCGAGTGACCTGCGAGATGTCGGTCGCGATGAACTCTGGCGAAGTGTTTTGTAGGGTTCCCACAAAATCCCACGTCGCGCTCGGCCATCGAAATTGGACGCTCGGGGGTTACAGGTTTGGTTGGCCGGATGTTAAAGATGTGACTGAAGTAACCGAATTGTTCGATTTGAGATCGATTTGTGTCAATCGGCCCACGGTAGCGGCGATCCGTAGTACATATGCGTCGCGTGGATTCGTGGGATCCCGGCCGGTAACTTCCGCAATTCGCTTCAAGCGGTACCGAACGGTATTTGGATGAACAAACAGAAGACGTGCACAAGTCTCAACCGCACCTCCACAGTCGAGATAACTGTCTAAAGTATCGGTCAAGACTGTGCCGGATTCAGCTAAAGGCGCGACCAGGAAATCGCGAAGAGCCTTTACGGCAGCAGCGTCTCCCAGTAGTGCCCGTTCCGGGAGCAGTTCAGTCGCGAAAACGGGACGAGGTGCGCCGCGCCACCCGGCAACGGCCTTGATTCCCGCGAGAGCTTCGGACGCACTGAAGTGCGCTGCGCTCAATGAGGGCGTTGTCGGGCCGATCACCACCGGCTCGTCGGCGAAACTCATGAGCAGGTCTTGAAGGAACTGGCTGCCTTCCGTCTTACTGCTCAGCTCACCGCTGACGATCATCACCAGCCGCGGACCCTGGACCACGGCGAGAACAGCGCGCCCGTGCGCGGCGGCAGTCGCGTGGACGGTGCCGGCAACCGAGACCCGCTCGTCCGGCGGGGGAGACCCGACGATGACGGTGGCCGGAGCAGTGGCGTCCCAGTTCAAGGTGGCGGCGCGGGAAAGCATGTCCGACCCGGTGTCTCCCTGCACGACGGCGTCGACGACGAGCGCTTCCAGTCGCGTGTCCAGGGCTCCACGAGATTCGGCAGCGCTTGCGTACACCGTCGCCGCTGCGAAGCCGAGTTCACGTCCGTACCGCAGGACGGCTTCTGTCAGCGCGATCAGCTGCTGATCGTTGCGGGCGAGAGCCGGTAGCCATTTCTCGAAGAACTCCATCGCCACTCGGACCATGTCGACCGTCTGGCGCAGCGTGAGCTGTCGAGCGAGGTCCTGAGGGATGACCGGAAAAGACTCATATCCGAAGCTGATCTCCGAGTCGAGTTGCCGCAGCCATTCCAGGAAGTTCACCACCGACGTCTGCACCAGGAGTTGAACGTCGGCGCGTTGCGAAGCGTCGAGACTGTCGAAGAACGGAAGCTGCTCCTCCATCACGGTCACGGCCTCGGTGGAGAGCCGACCGGAGAACTGTTTGACGCGGCGGAGCAAGGCCTCGGGGAGCGGATCGCGAACCTGACGACGGCGGGCGAGAACAGCCTGCAACCCGGACGACTGTGGTCGGGTGCGGCGTACACCCTCTTCGGGTTTCTCGGGATCAGGTTCGGGCATGAGAAAAACCTACGCCCATCGCCGCACCCGATGTCGAGATGACACCCGCGGCGATGGGCGTAGGTCTGTTTTCGATCGCCCGAACTGTTGCGCTACGACTTACGCGCTACCGGTGTCCCCGGTCTGCTCGGGGGCAGCGTTAACGTCGTCGATACGGTACCGGCTCGCTGCTTCGACGGCCTTGGACCGCTCGATCGATCCTTCCTTCGCCAAACCGATCAGCACGGCAACGACGATGGACTCGGCATCGACGTTGAAGTAACGACGTGCCGCAGTGCGCGTGTCGGAGAAACCGAACCCGTCCGTGCCGAGCGTCGTGTAGTCGCCGGGAACCCACTGACGGATCTGATCCGAGACCGCCCGCATCCAGTCCGAAGCCGCGACAACAGGGCCCTGAGCCGAGGACAACGCCGTGGTGACGAAGGGAACCGGAGCATCCTCGGACGGATTGAGCAGCGCCTGACGTTCGCATTCGACGCCTTCGCGGCGCAGCTCACCCCAGGACGTGACCGACCAGACGTCTGCCGAGACGCCCCACTCGTCGGCGAGCAACTTCTGCGCCCGCAGCCCCTCGGGCATCGCGACACCGGATACCAGTATCTGTGCCTTCGGGCCGGCGGCCTCGGACGTCTTGTAGAGGTAGATGCCCTTGAGCAAGCCCTCGACGTCGAGACCTTCGGGCTCGGCCGGCTGAACGTACGGCTCGTTGTAGATGGTGAGGTAGTAGAAGATGTTCTCGCCGCCGAAACCGTCGACGCCCTCGGTGCCGCCGTACATACGGCGCAAGCCGTCCTTGACGATGTGCGCCAACTCGTACGAGAACGCGGCGTCGTAGGTGACAGCGGCGGGGTTGGTGGATGCCAGGAGCAGGGAGTGTCCGTCGGCGTGCTGGAGACCTTCGCCGGTCAGGGTGGTACGCCCGGCGGTCGCGCCGAGAACGAATCCGCGAGCCATCTGGTCGGCGGCCGCCCACAGACCGTCGCCGGTGCGCTGGAAACCGAACATCGAGTAGAAGATGTACAGCGGAATCATCGGTTCGCCGTGTGTGGCGTACGACGTGCCGACTGCGGTGAACGAAGCCGTCGAACCGGCCTCGTTGATGCCCTCGTGCAGGATCTGGCCGATCGGGCTCTCCTTGTAGGCGAGCATGAGTTCGGCGTCGACGGACGTGTAGAGCTGACCGTTGCGGTTGTAGATCTTCAGCGACGGGAACCACGAGTCCATACCGAACGTGCGAGCCTCGTCCGGGATGATCGGCACGATGCGCTTGCCGATTTCCTTGTCGCGCAACAGTTCCTTGAGGATGCGCACGATCGCCATGGTGGTGGCGACTTCCTGCTTGCCCGAACCCTTGCGGATGACGTCGTACGTCTTGTCCTCGGGGAGCTTGAGCGGCGCCGCGTCGGTGTTGCGCGAAGGCAGGAACCCGCCCAGTGCTTTACGACGGTCGAGCATGTACTTGATCTCGGGTGCGTCGGCGCCCGGGTGGTAGTACGGAGGCAGGTACGGATCCTTCTCGAGCTCGGCATCCGAGATCGGGATGTGCTGCATGTCGCGGAACGCCTTGAGGTCGTCCAGCGTGAGCTTCTTCATCTGGTGCGTGGCGTTGCGGCCCTCGAAGTGCTTACCCAGGGTGTAGCCCTTGATGGTGTGCGCGAGGATGACCGTCGGCTGGCCCTTGTGTGCCATGGCGGCTGCATATGCGGCGTGGACCTTGCGGTAGTCGTGGCCACCGCGCTTGAGATTCCAGATCTCCTGGTCGGTCAGGTCCTTGACCAGTTCCTTGGTGCGGGGGTCGCGGCCGAAGAAGTGATCGCGCACGAACGCGCCGTCGTTGGCCTTGTACGTCTGGTAATCGCCGTCCGGCGTCACGTTCATCAGGTTGACGAGTGCCCCGTCGCGGTCGGCGTGCAGCAGCGCATCCCACTCGCGACCCCAGACGACCTTGATGACGTTCCAGCCGGCACCGCGGAAGAACGATTCCAGTTCCTGGATGATCTTTCCGTTACCGCGGACCGGGCCGTCGAGGCGTTGGAGGTTGCAGTTCACGACGAACGTCAGGTTGTCGAGGCCTTCGGTTGCCGCGACGTGAGCCAAGCCGCGTGATTCCGGCTCGTCCATTTCGCCGTCGCCGAGGAACGCCCACACATGCTGATCGGTGGTGTCCTTGATGCCGCGGTCGTTGAGGTAATGGTTGAAGCGGGCCTGGTAGATGGCGTTCATCGGGCCGAGGCCCATCGAGACCGTCGGGAACTCCCAGAAGTCGGGAAGCAGTCGCGGGTGCGGGTAGGACGGCAGTGCGCCGCCGAAGTCTGCGTGCGACTTCTCCTGGCGGAATCCGTCTAGCTGTTCCGCGGGGATGCGGCCCTCGAGGAAGGCGCGCGCGTAGATGCCTGGGGAGGCGTGACCCTGGATGAAGATATGGTCGCCGCCGCCGGGGTGGTCCTTGCCGCGGAAGAAGTGGTTGAAGCCGACTTCGTACAACGCTGCCGACGATGCGTAGGTCGAGATGTGTCCGCCGACGCCGACGCCCGGTCGCTGAGCGCGGTGGACCATGATCGCGGCGTTCCAACGAATCCAGGCGCGATAGCGGCGCTCGACCTCTTCGTCGCCGGGGAACCATGGCTCGTTTTCGGTCGGAATCGTGTTGACGTAGTCGGTCGAGGTGAGCGCGGGGAGTGCGACGTGCTTCTCACCGGCGCGTTCGAGCATGCGGAGCATGAGGTAGCGGGCACGCGTGGGTCCGGATCGATCCAGAAGTCCGTCGAATGATTCGAGCCATTCGGTGGTCTCGTCCGGATCGATGTCCGGAAGGTACGACGCAACACCTTCGCGAATGACGCGAACGCGACCGTCGGTTCCCCCCGGCGTATTCGATGCGGGCGGACCCGACTCGCCGGCGGCGCCGGAATCGGCGTTCTGCCCGGACGCGGGACCCTGGATCAGGTCAGACAACGTGTGCTCCTCATTGGTTTGGGGACGCGTGGTGGGGCGTCCTTACATAGGTGATCGAGGCCTTGTTAGGTCCGACGCACTTCCATCGTGAATATGGCGCGTACCTCATCTTTCACCATCCCGGTCGGTCCGGCACACCTCGCCTCTGGTTACTCTCGGGTAGCGTTTTTCGGCGTGACGCAGGGGCGTGATGGTTCCCCGTAGTCACAGGCTTGGGGGATGGATCGGAACGTATGAAGGGGTGGGAAAAAATAAACAAAGAAATCAATTACGGCAGGGTCGGGGCGTGGGTCTCGATCGGATCGATCGCAGTGGGGCTGTCGGTGATCGTGGGGTGCTCCGCGGCGGTGACCGGTTCAGCAGTTCCGAACGAATCGCAAGCCGATGCATATCAATCCGAGGTGAGCATTTCGGTGGCCGCGGCGTCTTCGTCGAAAGCAGCAGCAGATGCTGCCGAAGCAGCCTTCGAGATCTGTGAGGAAGCGGTCTCTCGATCGAAAAACGACGTGGTCGCGTTCAACGCTTACGTCGACGCCGGAAATCAAGGCGCGACGGACCTGAGGGTCGAAGCAAGCACTGCTGCCTCGTCTGCGCGGGATACGGCATCGTGGTTCGACTCGGTCTCGAGTGAACTTCCAGCGGCGCTTTCCGGACTGTTCGACGAATTGGCCACGAATCTACGTTCGTCTGCTGCCGTGATCGAGAGCGATCATTCGGCGGATGAAATCAATTCGATCAGCGATGCGAGCAATTCGATTCGCAAGTCGATCTCCGAAGAATGTGCATCCCTGTGACCTGCGGTAATCCGCAGGCGTATGGTTCGGCGTGTGTCAGAAGACGATCTTTGACGAAAGTTTTCGGCGTGGTCGGCTTGCGCTAACGCCTCAGACCATGTTCGCTTTCCCTAATTGATCGTCAAACGGTAGGTGTGCGGGGTCGCCACACACCATCAACAAAAGGAGGACCCCACCGTGGTCGCCGCGGCGGATGCCCAGAACTACGCTCAGAAACTCGGGATTACCACTGACATGGTGGTGCAGGAACTGGGCTGGGATGAGGATACCGACGACGGCATTCGTGCCGCGGTTGAGGAAACCATCGGCGGGGAAATGCTCGACGAGGATTCCGACGAGGTCATCGACGTCGTGCTGCTGTGGTGGCGCGACGGGGACGGTGACCTGGTGGATGCTTTGATGGATGCCATCGGGCCGCTCGCCGACGAAGGTTTTGTGTGGGTCCTCACCCCGAAGACCGGTTTCGACGGTCACGTCGAGCCCAGCGAGATCGCCGAATCGGCGCCGACTGCCGGCCTGACCCAGACATCGGCAGCCAACCTCGGTGAATGGTCGGGAAGTCGGTTGGTTCAGCCGAAGGCCCGTCCGGCCAACAAGCGCTGACCCGGTCCTTTTCCGTACTTTCCCAAGGAATCGCACATGCCTCTCGATGTTGGTGCCCAGGCACCGGATTTCACTTTGAAGGATCAGAACAACCAGGAAGTTTCGCTCGCAGATTTCCGCGGTAACAAGAATGTTCTGCTGGTCTTCTATCCTTTGGCCTTCACTGGGACTTGTCAGGGTGAACTCTGCAAGGTCCGTGACGAGCTTCCGAAGTTCGAGAACGACGAGACTGCCATTCTCGCGATTTCCGTCGGTGCATCGCCGACCCACAAGATCTGGTCGGCTGAGCAGGGGTACACCTTTCCCTTGCTGTCGGACTTCTGGCCGCACGGTGAAGTCGCTCAGAAGTACGGGGTGTTCAACGACAAGTTGGGCTTCGCGAATCGCGGCACTTTTGTCATCGACAAAGACGGAATCATTCGCTTTGCCGAGATGAACGGCCCCGGTGAAGCCCGTGACCACGGACTTTGGGCAAACGCGCTTGCCGCGCTAGAGTCTTAGAGCACTCCCGGTGAGGGTCTCACCGGGAGATCGGGCGTGTAGCTCAGTGGTAGAGCTCTGGTTTTACACACCAGCGGTCGGGGGTTCGAAACCCTCCGCGCCCACCCAGGATCGAGGCTCCGATCAGCATTCCAATGCAGGTCGGGGCCTTCTCTTTGCTCAGGCGGTTCCCTCACTTTCCGTTTCTGCCCACACCTGATTTCGTACGGGCTTCGCTGAGTGCCAAGCCGACGGCGTCCAGGTCGTCGTCGAAGAGATCGGTGTAGACATCGAGCGTCATCGCTGCCGACGCGTGACCGAGCATCTTCTGTAGCGCCTTCACGTTCGCGCCGGCCGACACCGCCAGGGATGCCGCGGTGTCCCGCAGATCGTGCGGAGTGACCCGCGGAACGCCAGCGGCACTGACAGCCTTGTCGAACCAACCCGACTCGGTATGCGAGCGCTGAAGGTATGTGCCGTCCTCGTTGGAGTCATTCGAGCAACCGCCGGCGACCACAACGATGGCGACCGCGACCGCGGCTTTGATCATCTTCACCCGCGCATCAAACCAGACGAACTGGACATGCGGTATAGGTCGAATGAATGGATCGACGAGTACCACCTAGGCCACAGCTCACCCGAAGCTCACCCGAGCTCCGTTCGAGAACATCGAGTCGTGCACTTCCAGCGCGACTGGCACAGCGCCGATCGGAATGTCGAAGACCACCCTTGTCGAGCGCGTGATCCCGGGATTGAGGTCACCGTCGCCTTCATCGTCGCCGTCAAGACTGAACTCAGCCGAGCTGTCGTTGGTGAACTCGCGTCCCTGGTCGTCGACCAATACCTGATTCAGGCTGGAGTAGTACTGGGGCTGCTTCGAGATATTCGTGACGTCCACGTGCACGACCACGAACTGGCCCTCGGCCTTCTCACTGAACATCGACGATTCACGTCCGATGGTGGACAGCCCAGATTCCATGTCGGTCAACACAAATGCGAACTTGCCATCCCGGACTTCGGTTCCGAACCCGTGCGCGGCCGTATCCGTCGACGTCGCTGCCCCCGTGGTCGGCCGGATGGCATCCGTACCAGCTGGCTGGACTTGAGTGGTGGTTGATGTGCGCGCCGAATTGGGCGAGGGTTCATCCCCTCCTGTGAGGGCTGTGCCGATGATGACAACACCGACCAGAGCCCCCGACACACCAAGCACTGCGTTTCTGAATGAATTGGGGTTCTTGGGAGGCGTAGCAGCGAAGGGCTGCGCTTGTATGCGCGGTGGAGCAGGCTGCGTAGCCCCTGTCCAGCGGAATCCATCCCAGTACCGAAGGGTCGCTGGATTCGAGGGATCCGGGTACCAGCCTGGGGGAGTCGGAGTCGTCACCCGCGCATCAAACCAGACGGACTGGACGTGCGGTATAGGTTGAGTGAATGAACCGGCCCTGCCGTCCGGTGCAATGCCGGGTCACCGGGGCTGCCGGCCAGGCCCTTTCACCCAATGGTTAAGCCCCTTCGATTCGAGGACTTCGCGCATGGAGATCATCGTGAAATGGTCTCCGTTCCTGAGGGTGCTCCAGCCGCTATCGATCTCGCCACGGTCGTACGCCGCGACTAAGTCCATCGCGTCGCTAGCAAGGTGTTCGTGATTGCAGCGAGAGCGTCGGTCAACGTAGAGCTTTGGGCGCCGACGTCGACTGCAAACCAGGATTGCGCAGGCGGCATCACGATGATCAACCTCGGGCGGCTTCTTGGCCCATGGCAGAACGGCTCCCTCGAAGTCTGCGAGCGCGAGATTGCGTTCGGGCCGACGCTTCAATCCGCTGTACTCGGTTGATACCCGAACATCGTCGGGTCTGCGATGGACGATCCATCCGAAAGGCTCGCGTTCGGTTATCACACTTGGCGCGGACCACCCGAGTGACGATGTTTCCTGGCTTTCCTTTAGGGCGTCGAACGTGCGTGGATCGAAGCCGGTCTCAAGAACCACGAGGGCCACGTGGCCACCATTCCCTCTGTTTAGCATTGCTGCAACATTCGTTCCGGGCGGAAGCGTGGCATCGGGCCCGGACGTCATCACAATCATGTGGAGGGACCGACCATCGCCCGGGGCGGGAATCCGGATGGCCTTGGGAGGGACGCTGTCTAGATATTCAAGTTCGCTCTCTGGGAATTGCAGAACGTACAGTGCCTTCCATCCGGGGACAATTTCGACATCTGCCATTTCCCATCGCAGAAGTGCTTTCTTGTCGCCTGGCCTCAGTTGGTCACGGACTGCCTTGGATAGTCCGATTTGAGCCATGCCATCCCTGTGCAGACTGATCTTCGAATCGTTGATCATCAACTGAGGGGATAGGTAAACATCGTCCTTCGGGCGCCGTCCCTCGGCCGCGGTCCAGATCCGCCACTCAGCGGATCTCCGTCCGTCCTCCGTTGCCACGAAGAATCGAAAAACAGTTTCATCGGTCGCCTGGGATTCATCGGTCACGGGCGCATCAAACCAGACAAACTGGACGGGCGGTATAGACCGGTCGAATGATGCGTGACTGCGGGGTCTGTGGTGGAACCGAACCCGCGAAGGCGGGGCTTCGAAGACTACTGGGCTACTTGGAGCTTGGAGAAGCCCGCGACATGATCGAAAGTCTCCACGATCGTGCCGTCCTGATCCTTGATGATCAATCGGCTGCTGTAGAGGTCAGCCTCCGCGAACGCGCCGCGAATCTTCCTGGTCGTACCGTCCTCGAATGCAATTGTGATCCACATGCGCTAAGACGCTACCGAGTTCGCGGACTCAGTTGCAGTCATTCGGGGAATCGACAGTATGAGTCGGTGTTCCTGCCATTCCGCAGACGAAGCTGTTCAAAGTCCGCGGAGGGCGATCTCTTCCCGGCACTTCTGTATGTCGCCGTCTACTCCGCGAAAGAATGCTGGATCGAGGCCCTCGTCGGCCGCTGTGCTTCGGGATTCCAACAGCCTGTGCAGATGCGGATGCAACTCGTCATCGTCCATTGATTCGGGTGATCTCATACAGGGAGCCTGCACGATCTAACGTCTCGGCTCAAGCATTACTCTCGCAGCATCTCGCTCGGGTGAAAATGCTTGACAGTTGATGCCCTACTTGTTCGCGTCGACGAGATGTAGACCCCAGTTCGGCTTCCCTCCGCGCCGGGGCGAACGCAACGGTATCAGGACTCGAACGTACGTGCGATTCTTTTGTATGGCATCGACCGAGCCTGCGCCGCGCCGTTGCCCGAACGGGCACGCCACCCGTGCACTCGACCCAACCGGCAGGGGAAGAGCACGATGGATGACGAAGTGGAAACCAGCCCTCAACGCGTTTGCTATCACCTTCGAAGGCCGAATCACCCCAACCGGGACCTAAATCTATGTACCAGATTCAGATCCACCGAATATCTGATAGTCCCGATCGCAACCGACGGCTGGCCTCTTCTCGGCGCACGTCGCGGTAGGAGATCACTCCGCCAGGCACCAGCACATGCAGGACATGGAACATATCCGTTGGATCGGCCCGCCACCGACGTGGTGGCGGGCCGAGCAGGTGGCAGCATCGCGGCTTTAGGGCTTGGCGTCCACGTCCGAGGTGAGGTCGGTCCAGGTTGCGCCTTCGATCTTATTCACCGCGAAGTTGATCGCTGCCGCGGTGTTCTCGGCCTTGCCGTCCGCGACCGTCTTGGTGATCACCTTGCCGTCGCTGTCGGTGCCGACCTTGATCACGCGCGTCTTGGGCTTGCCATCGCTCGCGACCTTTCGGCCGGTCAGGTCGATCCAGTGCTTGCGGTAGCGCAGCCAGTCGATCTTGTCGATCCGCTCCTCGAACTCCGCCGGGGTCAACTTGCGATCTTGGGGGTTGGCGTCCTCGACCGCCTTGAGGAACGCCTGCTCGGCCTCTTCTGCGGTCTGGTGGCTATCCGCGCTGCCGATAGTGTTGATCGCATTCGCGAGAGGGCCGAGTTCGTCGCGGCGACTGTCGTGGAACACGATCGCGAGGGCCTTGAGCGCGAACGCCCAGCCGTGGATGTAGAGCCGACGGTAGGGCTCGGAGTCCTTCGGGGTGTCGTCGAGCCACTTGTCACCGAACTTGTCCTCGAGCAGCTTGACGAACTCCTTACAGTACGGCAGGAAATGTTCGACGTGGTAGATCTTGATCTGCTCGTCCTTCTTTGTGCCACGACTGATCACGTTGAGCAGCATCTGATCCAGGGTGGACAGATCCACGATGTTCTTGGTGGCGGTCTCGGTGGCGCCCACCGTGCGACCGTCGGCGAACCGGTGCTCGAAGATGGTGCCCGCGATCGTTTTGGTGCGGAGTTGCGACAGCGCGGACGAGCTGTCCATACGGGCGACGAGGTTCTTGTTCTTCTTGGAGCCGCGGCCGTTGCGATCGGCGAAGCTTTGCCCCGCGGCCACCGGGTTCACGTTGAGTTCGATCTCTAGGGTCGTGCCGAACTTGTCGAGAGCCTCCGCCTTCTCGGCCAACCCCGTGGCTGCGGCCTGAAACAGCGCCGCGGTTTGAGTCTGACCGTCGGACTGCATGACCGGCTTCTTGGGCAGGTACAGCACCCCGTACAACGCCATCGGGTTGGACTCGTCGACGGCCACGAAGATGGTATCGCCGAATACCTCCGACGACTGCCACCCGCTTACGGTCGGTAGATACGCCGTGCGGTCCCCGCGGATCGACTCGATGAGGTACTGCTTGAAGTGACCGAGGTTCTCCTTCTTGGTGCCCTTGAAGTCGCTCTGTGTCTGCTCATGCGCTTCTTTCATCCCGACAGCCTCCCAATTCTCAAGGGGCGGCGCCGACGGGTCGTAGCGGACGATGTCTGTGAACTGGCGCAGTGTCGGGTGGATGGTTGCAGTGATGCGGTAGCGGCCTGGCGAGCCCTTCAGGCTCAACGTGACACCGTTGATGATGTGGCGCTTGGCTGCTTCGTGTTGGAACTCGTACTCGTTGTTGATGTACGCCTTCTGGGCGTCACCGTCGGTTTGGTAGCGGACGATCTTCAGTCCGCCGAAATCCGGATCCGGCTTGATGTCCGTGTTCTGGATCATCCTTCTCTGGGGGATGGTAGGCAGGCTCATCTTGGTCTCCTAGTTGGTGGTCGGCGGGATGAGGACGGTCGGGATGTCGGGCAGATCGGGGGCGCGCTCGGTGCTCATCGGAATGCCGCCGGCTAGGCGCAGATGCACCGGGATCTCCACAAGTTCGAGGCCGAGGTTGAGCACCTCATTGGCAGTGCGGATCTCGGGCCTGATGATGAATGCCGCGAGCACCCCCTTGACGGGCACCTCGAACTTCTTCTCGAGACGGGTCAGCGCGAGGTAGGTGAGGGCCTGCCCCAGTCCGCTGTAGTCGGCCACGATCTTGAACTCCCAGATGCGGAGGACGTCGGAGCGGTCGATCGTGCGCATGTCGGCTCGCGCTCGGGCGTTGGCGAACGTCCACTCGGTCTTGAGCAGCTTCTCGTGTGGCCGGAAATCGGCCAGGCGCTTGGCGTACTCGTTGCGGATGGCGCATTCATGGGCAAGTGTCTCTTGGGTTAGCCAAGTCGCATCTGTCATATCGTTGCCTTTCTCTTGAAGAGAATTTAGCACATCATGACGATGGTAATAAAGCTCTCTAAGGTTTCAGATGTCACCACGGTATGGAGTGAAGCTTCTCTTGGCTACACCGGATGAACTGGGCACTTGCGTTGTTGTGCTGTCACTACCGTGTGATGAGCGACCTTGCGCGCCCACAGAGTGAACGTGGGAGCCACGTGGCGCCCGCTCACACCGGGCATCTCCGACCGACTGACCGGGCCGAACCCGGTCGATCGGGGCAAGAAGGGATCGAAGATCCACGTTCTGTCCGACTCGAACGGGATCCCGCTGGTCGTCGATGTTTCCGAACCGAACATCCACGACAGCGCCCTGCTGCAACCGATGGTCAGCGCGATTCCGGCGGTGAAATCCAGGCGTGGTCCGCGCCGCTGCAAACCCGGCAAACTCCGGGCCGACAAGGGCTACGACTACGACAAGCACCGCCGGTGGCTGGCGAGCAGGACATCGTTCCGCGCGACCTCGGGCCGAACGCGTGCATCGTCGGCTGGGAGGTCTGTGGCTGCGACTCTGCGGGCTCGGGCGGGCACCGGACGCATTACTGCCGCAGGTGTGGTGTCACGATCCGGACGCCACCGTGTGCTGGTGCGGATCCGCAGACTGACCGTTGGCGTGGGCGGGATTGATGTCTGCGGCGAGGTTGTGACCGGCAACATTGGCGGTTCTCGGGCGCGCGCCTGCTGCTCGCGCGCGGACATGCGCCGCGGGCCCCCGACCGAATGGGTTGGGGGCGAAGTGGCAGCGCGCTGGGTTTGCCGGCCGGGCGAATTCAAGCGGCGGCGAGCAAATCCTCTCCGGCATCCGTGGTTTCCGGGCTCATTTCGAGCGTCGCCCGATCGTGTCGAGATTCGCCGTGTGCGAGCGTGATGGCGAGGTGGATGCTCGCGAGCTGTACGAGCGGCGGGATAACAGAGATGGCGACGGCGATCGGGCCGCCCCTGTTGGTGACGGCGTGTGCCGAGTTTCCGGCAACGGAAACTGCGGTGCCGAGGATCAGCACATCCATGCGTAGGCCCGCGGCCAACCCCTCCTGAGGGTCGCGGCGGCGATGGTCGACACGATCGTCAGGCCGTCGACGATCAACGGAAACGCCGCACTCTGGTCGTCCGAGATCCCGTTGTGCGCGGCGAGGTCGGACAGCGCGGTGAAACTCATCCATGACGCGAGGGCGGTGACCGCCACAGCGCCGACGGCGGTAGCCCGAGCGGGCGTGGGGTCGACATCGGGCAGACGTGAAAGAATTCTCATGGCCGAGGTGATCTCCTGGTCCTCGTTGGTCTGACCACCTACGGGGGGATTTCTGTGTGCGGGAACTGGTCACTCCGCGCCGGGCGGCGTGCCCACGCTTTGCCCACTTTCTGCCCACAATCGCCCGTGAAGTATGGGGGAATTGGGGTGAAGGCGGTTGACGTTATCCCAGTTCAGGACGGGTCGACCTGGGAAAGGGCAGGTACGAAGGATGCGGAAAGAGGGTTCGAAACCCTCCGCGCCCACCGAAATTCAACCCCGATCTGCATGTCGATGCAGGTCGGGGTTTTCGTTTCCGGCAACGAACGGTCCGAAATAGGTCATTCTGGACGCATGTCCAGTTCTCTCATCGAAGTAGCCGTCGACCCGAAGCGTGTGCATCCCACCCGTCCGCACATACATATCGCCGAGATGCCCAGTCTGAGTGTTGCGTTGTTCCCGGGGCAGACGATCCGAGTTCGCTCCCAAGGTGACGCACCGGCGACCGGGGTTGCCCGTGTCTGGGAAATCAATCGAATGCACCGCTTGATCTATCTGACGATCGACTGGGACGGGTAGAGATCGGCTCTGGCAGACACGTGACGGTTGGCCAGGGAACGAGCGTCGCTGCTACAACTACGCTCGTGCACATTTCGGTTCGTTCGTCTCAATCTCGATTCAGTGCGCGAGCCGCCGGCCTTCTCCTCGGCTTCGCTGCTGATCGGGTGTTCGCCGATCCGGGGCGGTTCCATCCGGTCGCCGGCTTCGGTACCGCAGCTATCGCGCTGCAGAAGATTTCCTACCGAGACTCGCGGACGGCCGGAACATTTCATGTCGCCGTGCTCGTCGCAGGCACCGCGGGACTCGGCCTCGCAGGCGAAGCAGCGTCGCGCCGGGCAGGTTGGGTGGCCGTGACGGGTACGACGGCGGTAGCCACCTGGGCCGTGCTCGGCGGGACGTCGCTTGCACGCACCGGCATTGACATGGCCGCGCGGTTGGAGGCCTCACGCGTCGACGGCGACCTGATGGATGCGCGGGAGCTTCTTCCTTCACTGTGTGGACGCGACCCCTCAGTGCTTGGCGAAGAGGGCCTCACGCGAGCTGCACTGGAGTCGGTCGCCGAGAACACATCCGATGCAAGCGTCGGCGCATTGTTCTGGGGCGCAGTTGCGGGCGTGCCAGGTCTGTTCGCCTACCGCGCCGCCAACACACTCGACGCGATGATCGGTTACCGCTCCGAGAAGTACCTCAGATTCGGGTGGGCCGCGGCGAGGTTCGACGACTTGGTCAACATCTTCCCGGCTCGGCTCACGGGCGCGCTGACGGCTGCGTGTGCACCGGTGGTGGGCGGTTCGGTGCTGGAATCACTGACAGCGTGGAAACGCGACGCAGCGGCTCATCCAAGCCCCAATGCGGGCGTCGCGGAAGCGTCGGCGGCGGGGGCATTGGGCATTTCGTTGGGAGGCCGGACCGAGTACGCGCACGGTGTGGAGATGCGGCCCGTCCTCGGCGGTGGGCCTGCGCCGACGCCGAACGATCTGCGCCGCGCGTCGAGGCTTTCGTCGGCGGTGCAGATCAGTGCAGCAGTGGTGGCAGCGGGTATTTCAGCGGGTATTGCCGTATCGATCGGCAAGTTTGGCTTCCTGCGCCGTCAGCGGCACTGACTCCGCTTCCGGCTTCTTACGGCGGCTGAAGGTACGAGCCGGTTCAGCGGGGGGCGCGGCAGGCGCGGACGCCGTTGCCTCTGGGGTCTTCTCGGTAGCGGCGTCGTCGGCCGCAAAGCCCTCGACAGCTGCTTGAGCTGCCTTTTCCTTGCGACGTTCGCGCCACTCCGCGCGAATGAAGTAGGCCAGCCCGAGCGGCGCCATGATGCCGAAAGCCAACCATTGGAACCCGTACGAGAGGTAGGGACCCGCGTCGAGTTGAGGGAGCGGAATCGTGCCGAGACCGCCGGGCTGGTCGGGTTCGAGCTGGATGTACGCGTCGATCAGGTCCGTTCCGATGAACTCGCCGATGGGTTGTGCGTCGATGGAGTAGACCTGCTTCGCGCCGTCCTCGAACATCGGAACTCTGCCGGGTGCAGTGCCTTCCGACAGGCGCACGCGGCCGTTGAGCGTCACCTGATCTGACGGCGGCGCAGCGATGGGCGGTGCCTCGGCGCCGTTGATCGGCCGAACGTATCCGCGATTGACGAGGATCGTGCGACCGTCGTCCAGGCGGAAAGGCGTCAGGATCTCGTACGACGGCGCGCCCTCGATGGACTGCAGTCGGACGAGGATGTCGGCGTCCGGCAGATAGGTACCGGCCGCGGTGATGTTTCGCCATTCGTCGTCCGGTGCGATCGTCGAATCGGAGATGACATCACCGATCGGCACGGTCTCCGCGTTGATCGAGTTCGAGATCAGATCATTGCGATGCTCGGTCTTCGTGTTCTTGCCGAGCTGCCACGGAGCGAGCACGGTGAAGCACAGGTAGGCGAAGAGCCCGACCACAGCTGCCAGTACCAACCAACCGGGCCGCAACAGGAATTTCAGTCTTCGCACACGTCCACGGTATCCGTTGCCCGAATGGGAGTGAATTCTGCTACTGGTTCAGGCCCGCTCACGGATCCAGTCGAGTATGTCGGGAATGGCCGCTTCGATCTGGTCTCGAACCAGTTCGAAGTCCTCCTGATCCCCGTAGTACGGGTCTGGGACAGATTCGCCGTCGGCCTCGGGGTCGAACGATCGCAGTAACCGTCGCCGCTCCGTGGGCACGCCGAGATGAGCAAGCTCACGTTCGTGGCCGGTGTCGAGGGCGACAACCAGATCGGCCGCGAGATGATCTGCATTGACCTGCGCGGCGCTATGGCCCGTCGGATATCCGGCCGCTCGAAGCACGATGTTGGTCCGCTCGTCGGCCTCGCTACCGGTGTGAAACCCCTCGGTACCGGCGCTGCTGACACGGACGCGGTCGGCGAGGCCTTCGCTGTCCAGATGCGCGAGCAAGATCTTTTCGGCCATCGGGGACCGGCAGATATTGCCGGTGCACACAAACGTCACATGGAGTGGTTCAGAGGCGGCCATCGAGAAGTCCTCCCAGTTCGGATGCCGACGATACGGAGCGAAACGCTTGCCGCGCTTCCGCGGCGGAACCGTAGCCCCATTCGACGACGACGGTGGGGATGCCGTACTTCGCGGCGCCGAGGACGTCGTGATCACGATCGCCGATCATGAGCACGTCGGGGGTTCCGCCGTCGGCGGCGAGGACGGGAGTGATTCCGAGTGAGGCCAGCGAATGCGCGATCACATCGGGTTTCGCCCGACGAGTTCCGTCGTCACTCGCGCCGCCGATGAACTCGAAGTGCTCGGCCAGGCCGAAATGCTCGAGGATACGAATGGCGAATCGCTCCGACTTCGAGGTGGCGACGGCCAGCCGGGTCCCGTTCGCGCGAGCCTTGCCCAGGACGACGTCCATGCCCTCGTACACCGAGTTCTCCTGCCACCCGGTCGCGTCGTATCGCTCGATGTACGCGGCGATCGCCCGGTCGACGTCTGTCGGGGTCATGCCGAGTGATCTGAAGGTGTCGACCATCGGTGGGCCGATGACCGATGCCAGCATCTCCTCCGTCGGCTCCGGCTGGCCGACGGCGGCCAATGCATGTCGGAAGCCGCCGTGAATGCCGGGCGCGGAATCGGTGATGGTTCCGTCCAGGTCGAACAGAACTACGGGAAAACGGTCGAGCGGTGGTGTCGTCACGGGTCTCATTGTCCCGGACGGCGGGGGCGATGTCCGCGCACAGTGCCCGACCGTAGGCTGGCCGGGTGAGTACCGGAACGGTTGACCTGGAGAGCTTGCGACATCACGGAGATGTCGAAGCCGAGCCCGGGTTACTCGATTTTGCCGTCAACGTTCAAGGTGCCGGCCCACCGCAGTGGCTGCGGAATCGGCTGGCAGCGCGGTTGTCGACGCTCGGTTCGTATCCGTCGGCTGCTGCGGAACTAAAGGCGCGCGAAACCGTCGCGCAGCGGCATGGGCGTCGACCCGAAGAGGTCTTGCTGCTCTCTGGCGGTGCCGAGGGTTTTGCGATGTTGCCGCGCCTGGATTCTCGCTCGGCAGCACTGATCCATCCGTCCTTCACCGAGCCTGAATTGGCGCTGCGAGAGGCCGGTGTACCGGTGACACAGGTGATTCTGGAGCCGCCGTTCGAGCTTCGGACCGCACAAGTACCCGAATCCGCGGACCTTGTCGTTCTGGGCAATCCGACCAACCCGACGTCCGTGCTTCACCCCAAGGCCGATGTGTTGGCATTGCGTCGGCCGGGCCGGATCCTGGTGGTGGACGAGGCCTTCGGCGACGCGGTCCCCGGCGAAGCGGAGAGCGTCGCCGGTGTCGAGTCGACGGATGTACTGGTGCTTCGGAGCCTGACCAAGACGTGGGCGCTCGCCGGATTGCGGTGTGGGTACGCGATCGGCTCTCCGGATCTTCTGGCTCGACTCACCCACGGCCGAGCCCACTGGCCATTGGGCAGTCTGCAGATCGAAGCCATCACGGCATGCTGCGAACCGTTCGCGGTCGAGCAGTCGAGGATCAAAGCCGAAGTGATTGCCGCGGACCGCCAAGACATGTCCCGGCGACTGACCGAGATCGGGATTGCCGTGCACGAACCCGCAGCGGGGCCGTTCGTGCTCATCGACGTCCGTGACGGCGCCACGATGCGAGAGCACCTGCGTGCCCGCGGTATCGCCGTCCGCCGGTGCGACACCTTTCCCGGACTCGGCCCGGATCAGTTGCGTGTGGCCGTCCGGCCAGCCGAGCAGGTTTCGGTACTGATCGAAGCGATGAAGGAGATCTTGTGAGCTGCCCAACTCTTGCGGACGTCATAGCCGTGCTGGAATCCGCGTATCCGCCGGCCCTGGCGGAATCGTGGGATTCGGTCGGTCTGGTCTGCGGCGATCCGGCCGACGCCGTGACGCGAGTGGTTTTCGCGGTGGATCCGACCGAGGCAGTGGTCGACGACGCCATCGCCACCGGTGCCGACCTTCTGGTCGTTCACCATCCGCTGCTGCTGCGTGGGGTGGACACCGTCGGTGCTCACACGCCCAAGGGTGCGCTGGTCCACAAACTCATCAAGGCTGGGTGTGCGCTGTTCTCGGCGCACACCAATGCGGACTCCGCCGACCCCGGAGTGTCCGACGCGTTGGCGCAGGCTCTGGGCCTGACCGTGTTGCGTCCGATCGAACCCAAGCCGACGCAGCCGCTCGACAAGTGGGTCGTCATGGTTCCGGAGGAGAATGCATCGCCCGTGCGGGATGCACTTTTCGAGGCCGGCGCTGGGCGGATCGGTGACTACAGCCAGTGCAGTTGGACCGTCACCGGTACGGGGCAGTTCCTGCCCGCCGACGGAGCGAATCCGACGATCGGAACTGTCGGCGCTGTGGAGCAGGTTCGCGAGGATCGTGTGGAAGTGATTGCCCCGCGCGGAAAGCGAAGCGCGGTGCTGGGCGCATTGCGTACGGCCCACCCGTACGAGGAACCGGCCTTCGACGTCTTCGAACTCGCAGCGTTCCCCAGTTCACTCGGACTTGGGCGGTTGGGTGAGCTCGACCACCCCGAAACCTTGCGGGAGTTCACTGCGCGAGTGGCGCGCTCACTGCCATCGACCGAGTGGGGCGTTCGCGCCGCTGGAGATCCAGACGCGACCGTTCATACCGCGGCGGTCTGCGGCGGTTCCGGCGACTCGTATCTGGACGTGGTGGCGGCACTCGGCGCCGACGTCTACGTCACTGCGGACCTGCGGCATCATCCCGCGGACGAGCATCTTCGCGCCGGTGGCCCGGCACTGGTCGACGTCGCACACTGGGCGAGCGAGTACCCGTGGTGCGCACAGGCGAAATCTGTGCTCGATGCCGCGTTTGCCGACAATCCGGGGTGGGAAAGCCGGGTTTCGACAATTCGCACCGATCCGTGGTGTTTGAGTGCGCATTAGCGCAGCGCTCTGCAAGGTACGGTTGCACGAACAATTCAAGAGCAGTTCTTCGAGAGCCGTCCTTCGCGAGCACTGCCGACATCGGACTTACAGCAGGAGTTATACAGCGTGAACGTCGAACCACAGGTGCAGTCCAAGCTTCTCGACCTCGCCGGGGTGGATGCTGAGCTCACTCGGATCACCCACCGACGCGGAGCGCTTCCCGAGCAGCAGGAAGTCGAACGTCTCGAGGCCGAGCGAATCAGCCGTAAAGATGCGTCCGTCGCCGTCGAAATCCAGATCGACGACATCGATCGCGACATCCGCAAGCTCGAGGGCGAGGTCGACGCTGTTCGTCAGCGCGAAGATCGTGACCGCACGCTGTTGCAGAGTGGGTCGGTCGGCGCGAAGCAGCTCACCGAACTCGAACACGAACTCGGCAGCCTGGTTCGGCGCCAAGGACTCCTCGAAGACGAGTTGCTCGAAGTGATGGAGCAGCGTGAGGCGTTGCAGGCCGATCACGATCACGCCGGTGCCCAGCTCTCCCAGGCCGAAGAAGAACTGATCGACGCCAAGCGTCGCCGCGACGATGCCGTCGCTGATCTGGACAAGGCGCAGGAGCGTTGCGCCGCCGATCGTGAACGACTCGTCGGCGAATTCCCCGCCGATTTCCTCGCGGTGTACGAGAAGCAGCGCAGCCTGGGCGGACCGGGCGCAGCGCTACTGCAGGCCCGCCGATGTGGCGCTTGCCGGATCGAGATCGACCGCGGTGAGATCTCCCGAATCGCCGCGACACCGGCCGACGTCGTCGTTCGTTGCCCTGAATGCAGTGCAATCATGGTGCGTACCAAGGAGTCCGGTCTGTGAGTCTCTCGCAGGTCATCGTCGAGGCCGACGGTGGATCGCGGGGCAATCCCGGTCCGGCCGGCTACGGAGCTGTGGTGTTCGACGCCTCTCGCTCGGTGTTGGCCGAACGTAAGGAAAGCATCGGAATCGCGACCAACAACGTCGCCGAGTACCGCGGACTGATCGCCGGGTTGACCGCTGCCGGTGAACTCGGCGCGTCGACGGTCGACGTCCGCATGGACTCCAAATTGGTCGTCGAGCAGATGTCCGGGCGCTGGAAGGTCAAGCACCCGGACATGATTCCGCTGCAGCGACGTGCGGCCGAGTTGGCGACGCAGTTCTCACGAGTGACCTACACGTGGATTCCGCGCGCGGAGAATTCTCATGCCGATCGTCTTGCCAACGAGGCGATGGACGCTGCTGCCGGCATCGAAACCGCGGCCCCCGCACCAGGTGTACCCGCAGCGCCGTCCGAAGAGACGTCGGAGCCTCAGATCGCCGGCTCTCCAGGATGGATCGCCACCACCGGTAAGCCGACGCGAATGTTGTTGCTACGTCACGGACAGACAGCGATGTCGGTCGATCGCCGGTACTCCGGACGAGGGAATCCGGAGCTCACGGAACTGGGCCGCGCGCAGGCTTCCGGCGCGGCCGGACGCTTCGGTAACCGAGGCGGTATCGACGCCATCGTCTGCTCACCCCTCGGCAGAACCCGTGAGACGGCAGAGGCATCGGCCCGCGTGCTCGGTCTTCCCGTCGTCGAGCACAAGGGTTTGATCGAAACCGATTTCGGCGACTGGGACGGACTCACGTTCCGCGAGGCAGCCGAGCGCGACCCGGACCTGCATCGCGAATGGCTCTCGGACACTTCGGTGCGGCCACCCGGCGGCGAGAGTTTCGACGAGGTGCGAGAACGAGTCGTCGCCGCGCGCGACGACCTGATCTCGACCTACCGCGGCGCAACTCTGTTGGTCGTCTCTCACGTCACCCCGATCAAGACTTTGGTGCAGTTGGCGCTCGATGCCGGGCCGTCGTTGCTGTACCGCTTGCATCTGGATCTGGCGTCGCTGAGCATCACCGAGTTCTATCCCGACGGGGGAGCCTCGGTCCGGTTGGTCAACGACACGTCACATCTTCGCTGAAGGAGCCCCGACGGCTGATCAGCCTCTGATCAGATCACCAACCACAAGGCACTCACGGCGGCGAGCAGCGTCAGTGGCGTCGTGATGATCCCGAGCAGAGTGAAGGTCGCCAGCGCGGGCGGTGCGCCCGCGCTGGTGGCAACTCGTCGCCAGAGCATTGTCGCGAGAGAGCCCACGTAGGTGAGGTTGGGGCCGAGGTTGACGCCGATCAACATCGCAAGCACCAGAGTTGGAGGTGCCGCCGTTCCGAGCGCTGAGATCATCAGCAAGGTTGCCGGCAAGTTGTTGACGAGATTGGACGCAACCGCCGCTACAGCGGCGACAAAGAGCAGTGAGCCGTAGCTGGTGTCGCCTGGCAGGATCTGCGCAATCCATTCGCCCACCGGCCCGTTCGCGACTCCGGCGACGATGATCCCGAGAACCAGGACGAATGCGCAGAACCAGAGGTCGGCAGCGTAGAGCATCTTGGCGGCGGTCGTACGGTGCCGAGCCAGCGCGATCGCTCCCAGAACACTCGCACCCACCACAGCGATCCAGGCGGGTTCGATCCCGAAGAAACCCGAAACCGCGAAACCGAGCAGCGTCAGTCCGATCACCGTCAGCGGCAGAATCGGCGCAGGCGCAGATCTGGCTGCCTCAGGCGGATCTGCGCTGTCGTCCCGCACGAGTTCGGATCGGAAGAACAGTCGGAAGATCAGATATTCGACAGCGATCGTCACGACCCACGGCAACGCCATCAACGCGGTGAAGTGCAAGAACGTCAAACCTGTTGCGGCAAAAGCGATGAGGTTTGTCAGGTTGGACACCGGCAGCAGGGTCGACGCCGAATTCGACAGGTGTGCGCTGGCATACGAATGCGGCCGGGGACTTGCCCCGATGGATCGTGCGGCCGCGATCACCGCGGGTGTCAGCAGCACGACGGTGGCGTCGAGGCTCAGGACCGCCGTGGTCAGGGCAGCGGCGCCGAACACATAGATCAGCAGCCGGTGCGGATCGGCGAGGGATCTTTGCTGCAGGACCTGGCTGACCCAGCGGAAGACACCGAGAGCGTCAGCGGCGTGAGCGAGAACCAGCACGGCCACCAGGAACACGACGGTAGGCGCCATACTCGTCAGTTCTTCGCGGGCTTCGTCGAGAGTGACGACGCCGGTCAGGAGAACGACGACGGCTGCCGGCCCGGCGATGACGATCTCGGGAAGCCCGCGTGGACGCACTATCGCGAAGACGAGGACGAGGGCGACGAGCAGGATCGGTAGAAGAGTCACGCGTTGGTGCTCCGTGTCGGGGCGACCGTCATTTGAGCAGTTTGTAAAGCGTGTTCAGGTTTCGGGTTGTCGTGAACGCCTTGAACTTCGGTTTGCCGGTGTTCTTGCCGAACGCGCTCTTGACAGTCTGGCCCTTCTCGACCTCCCAATACACGACCCCGTCGCCGGCCGCGACCCGTTCGACCGATGCATCGAGTTGCGCTGCCGCAGCGCTCAATTCCTCGAGCACGGCCGGCTCGGAGGCAACCATCGCGTACGCGTGCCAACCTTCACGTTGGCGGTCGAACGGATAGTTGTCCACGATCGCCTGCAGTGCCGGGACGTCGAGGACGAATACCCAAGCCTCGTAGCCGAACTCGCGGGCCAGGGCGGATTCGATCTTCTTCTTCAGAGAAGGTATGTCGGTGCTCGGACTGTCGAACAGCACGTTTCCGGAGGCCAGGACGGTTTTCACGCCTTCGAACCCGAGGTCGGTGAAGACTCCCACGAGGTCCACCATCTTGATGTTGATGCCGCCCACGTTGATACCGCGTAGCAGGGCCACGTACCGAGTCATAAGGTGACCATAGTGCCGGCCACCGACAGGCGCCCGGTAGCATACGGGGGCGGACGAGTTGGCCGGGCGGCCGCGGCTTCTGGAACCAGCGCGTACCGCGCACAGGCCTGGGGCCGAGGAAAGTCCGGACTCCACAGAGCAGGGCGGTTGTTAACGGCAACCCGAGGCAACTCGCGGGACAGTGCCACAGAAAACAGACCGCCTGCCTTTCGAGGCAGGTAAGGGTGAAACGGTGCGGTAAGAGCGCACCAGCACCTCGGGTGACCGGGGTGGCTAGGTAAACCCCGCCCGGAGCAAGGTTGAAGGTCGCATCGCTCGCGGTGCGGCTGCGCAGGTGTTCGAGGGCTGCTCGCCCGAGCCTGCGGGTGAACCGCTCGAGGCACCCGGCGACGGTGTGCCCAGATGGATGGTCGCCACTCGGCACTTCGGTGCCGCAGGACAGGATCCGGCTTACACGCCGACTCGTCCGCCCGCGATCTGCACAGTGAGAAAAAGAAGACCCCCACCGGATCAGTGGGGGTCTTCTTTTGTTCGAGAAGCTGTCAGACAGGCTTGATGACCAGCAGCGTAGCCCAGTACGTTGCCGCGTCATGGCCCATGAGCGGGAGGAGGTAATCGTAAAGAATTGCGGACATGCGCACTCCATTTTCTGTTCGTAGCTTGTGTTGGGCATTCAAGCAGAACTCACCGTTCGAATGTCCGGTTCTCACCTGCCAGGCCAAGTAGAAAGAATATCAGTCTCACAGCGATCTACAAGCTTCTATCTCACTCTGATGTCACACTGTGGATATGACTGATGAAGATCGACTCTGGTACTTCGACGTGTCCGACGGTTCCGTCACGCAGGGAAAGGGTGCGTCCTCGCTGACGAGGATGGGGCCGTACCCTGATCGGGACTCTGCCGAGCATGCATTGAAGATCGCTGCCGAACGCAACAAAGCCGCCGATCGGGCAGACGAAGACTGGAACAACTGAGACTGGAACAACTGGAACAACTGGAACAACTGGAACAACTGGAACCGGTACAGCTGCTACACCGGCCCGAACCGATCATGGAGGATGCGTGCCCGCAAGTCGAATGATGGTGCAGGGAATCGACTTCGGAGTGGTTCGGGCGGAGTTCGACTTGCCAGGAGCATTCTCGGCCGCGGCGCAGGCCGAGGCCGAGAATGCCGTGGATCGTTTCAGTGCCGGGCGTGTCGACGAAACGGGTATCGCCTTCGCGACCATCGACCCTCCCGGATCGATGGACCTCGACCAGGCAGTGCACATCGAGAAGACCTCGACCGGGTACGTCGTGCACTACGCGATCGCCGACGTCGCGGCGGTGGTGACGCCAGGTGGTGCGCTCGACATCGAAACCCGCAAGCGTGGCCAAACCTTCTATCTCCCGGATGGTTCCGTTCCGCTGCATCCTCGAGCGTTGTCGGAGGGATCGGCGAGTCTGCTGCCGGACGTGGTTCGCCCCGCCGTGCTGTGGCGTATCGAGTTGGATGCCCAAGCCGAGCCCACGTCGTGGCAGGTGAGACGCGCTCTGGTGAAATCGGTGGCGCGTCTGGACTATTCGACCGTGCAGTGCGACGCGGATTCGGGCACCTTGCACCCGTCGATAGCCGCACTACCGGAGTTCGGACGATTGCGCAGTGCCTCGGCGGTTGCCAGGGGCGCCATCGAGCTGAAACTGCCCGAGCAGTCAGTGGTTCGAGAGCAGCCAGAGGACGAGTCCCCGGTTCGCTGGCGGATCGAGTTGGAGCCACGCACCGAAGCTGACGACTGGAACGCAGAAGTCTCGCTGCTCACGGGGATGTGCGCCGGGCGCATGATGATCGACGCAGGTATCGGGTTGCTTCGCACTCTTCCTCCAGCCGAGACGTCTGCCGTGCAGACCCTGCGGAGAACTGCAGTGGCGCTGGGTATCACGTGGCCGGAGGGGCAAAGCGTCGGGCAGATTCTTGCCGGCCTCGACTCCAACGAGCCGTCGACGATGGCACTGATGTCGGTTGCGCCGTCGTTGCTGCGCGGCGCAGACTACGCGGCCTTCGACGGCCGACTACCGGAGTTGACGGTGCATGCGGGGATCGGAGCGCCCTACGCTCACGTGACGGCTCCGCTGCGGCGCTTGTCCGATCGCTTCAGCACCGAGGTGTGTCTGGCGATCACAGCTGGTACGCCGGTACCGGAATGGGCGCGCACCGCCCTTCCCGAGTTGCCCGACATCATGAGTGGATCCGACTCACTGGCGAACAAGGTCGACCGCGCGTGCATCGATCTCACCGAGTCCACCTTGCTCGACGGCCGGGTCGGCGAGGTTTTCGACGCGGTAGTGATGCGCGCCAAAGATGGAAAGCGCTCGGCGGAAGTATTTGTCCCGTCGGTCGCGGTGATCGCGAAATGCGTCGGAACGCCCGACGACGGTGAGCGCGCGAAGGTGCGGCTCACCGCCGTCGACACCGTCAAACGGACGGTGGAATTCACATTCCCGGCGTAGGGAGTTACCGGTAAGAATCGGTGGCTTCCACCAGGTGATGCACGATGCCGGGCTCCATGGCGGAGTGTCCGGCGTCGTCGACGATCACGAGCTTGGATTCGGGCCACGCCTTGTGCAGCGCCCAGGCGCTGGTGGCCGGGCAGACGACGTCGTAGCGGCCCTGGACGATCGTCCCCGGAATGCCCTGCAGTGCGGAGCTTTTGCGTAGGAGTTGGTTCTCGTCGAAGAACCCGCCGTTGACGAAGTAGTGGTTCTCGATGCGGGCGAAGGCCAAGGCGAACCTGGTCTCGGAGTTCTGTTCGATCTTGTCGGCCTGTGGGTACAGGTAGCTTGTCGATCCTTCCCAGGCAGACCAGGCGATGGCTGCGCGGGCCGCGACGTCGGGGTCTTCGGAATGGAGCAGTTGGTGATAGACGGCGACGAGGTCTTCGCCGCGCTGCGCCTCGGGTACCGGTTCGAGGAATTTGTCCCAGCGCTCCGGGAAGATGTTTCCCGCGCCGCCGTTGTAATACCAGTCGATTTCGCTGCGACGCAGGAGGAAGATCCCGCGCAGGACCAGTTCCGTGACACGCGTGGGAAACGCCTCGGCGTAGGCGATGGACAGTGTGGAACCCCAGGACCCGCCGAAGACCATCCACTTGTCGATCGAAAGATGTTCACGCAGGGCTTCGATGTCGCCCAGCAGCTTGTCCGTCGTGTTCACCGACAGATCTGCGCCGTCGGCTACGTGCGGGGTGGATCGACCGCAGCCGCGCTGGTCGAGTAGAACGATGCGGTAGGCAGCCGGATCGAAGAACTGCCGCACCGCCGGTTGCGCGCCGCCGCCGGGACCGCCGTGCAGGAACACCACCGGCTTGCCGTCCGGATTTCCGCTCACTTCCCAGTACATGCTCTGGCCGTCACCGACGTCGAGGAAACCGGTCACAAACGGCTCGATCGGAGGATAGAGATTCCGACGAGCAGACGGCTGTGCTGATGTTTCGGTCATCAGAAGCCCACCAGGCCGGAGGCGAGATCGGGGATTTCGAGTGCGGAAATTGCACCGGTGCGGACGTCGGGGCACGCGGCCGAGGTTGCCGCGTCGATACTTTCGCGGTTCTGGGCGAGATCGAGCAGGTTGATGCCGTTCTGCGTCGCCCACGTGATGACGATCGTGTTCAGTCCGCCCTTGCCGAGCGTCGGGGTGACAGTACGCCAGTTCTGCAGCTGCCCTTCCATATCCGAGCACAACTGCTGGACCTGCGCGTCGGTGAAGGTCGTGCCGGACGCGGACGTTGTTGCCGGCGCCGTCGTGGTGGAACTCGCGGGCGTAGTGCTGCTGGGCGCGGGAGAGTTGGTGGACCCTCCCGCGCATCCGCTCAGCACCGTGACGAGAGCTGCCGCGCCGACTACAGCTGCGGCAGTGAAACTTCGACGGTTACCGATCATTGAACGCACCCCTGGCTGGTTGAGAGACAGGCGGCGTTCGCCGGTCTCGGATCAGAAACTGTGTTCTGCGGCCGGGAAAGCGCCAGTGCGAACTTCTGATGCATAGGCTGCGGCTGCGGAACGCAGTTCGTCACCGACGTTACCGAAACGCTTGACGAACTTGGCCGTCTTACCGCTCGTGTAACCCGCCATGTCCTGCCAGACGAGTACCTGAGCGTCGCATTCGGAACCGGCCCCGATGCCGACGGTGGGGATGGTGAGTTTGCGGCTGACCTGGCCCGCGATCTCGGCCGGGACCATTTCCATGACGACGGAGAAAGCCCCGGCTTCCTGAACTGCAATGGCGTCCGCCACAAGCTGCTCGGCCGCGTCGCCACGACCCTGGACGCGGAAACCGCCGAGCGAGTTCACACTCTGCGGGGTGAATCCGACGTGAGCCATGACGGGGATGCCGGCTGAGGTGATAGCCGCGATCTGCTTGCTCATCCGCTCGCCGCCCTCGAGTTTGACGGCGTGCGCGAGGCCTTCCTTCATGAACCGTGTCGCAGTCGCAAGGGCCTGCTCGGCGGAACCCTCGTAGGTGCCGAATGGGAGGTCGGCGACGACGAGTGCGTGCGGGGCACCGCGAACCACGCCACGCACGAGCGGGAGCAGTTCGTCGACGGTGATCGGCACGGTGGTGTCGTAGCCGTAGACGACGTTGGCGGCAGAGTCGCCGACGAGCAGCACCGGGATGCCTGCGTCTTCGAAAATGCGTGCCGTCGAGTAGTCGTAGGCGGTGAGCATCGACCAGCGTTCGCCGTTCTGCTTCATCTCGGCGAGGTGGTGAATGCGCGTCTTCCGCTTCGGTGCGTCGGTAGAACTTGCAGTGGGTACAGAACCATAGAGAGGTGTTTCGGACATCGTTGTCCCTTTCTGGCCTCGAGGCCCTGAGCGTTGATCGCCTTCGGGTCCCCGGGTGTGGGTGATGACGTGTTCAGTCTGCCACCGGACATCGCCGACACGAATAGTTGACGGGGTGCAATGGGTCACATCACCGCGCGCGTACCAGTTAGGTGCCGAACCGAGGCGAACCGCTGGCTACGGAGGTTTCCTGGCACCATCGATGGCATGTCGAAGTTCGTTCGCCTCTCCGGTGCCCTCGTCGGAAGCGCAGCAGTGCTCGTGTTGGTTGTCGGTTGCACCAGTTCGGAAGGCACTCCCGAATCAGTGGAACCTGCTGGTTCTGCCGCGTCCGCGGTGCCGTCCGGCCTGGAGAAATTCTACGAGCAGACGCTCGACTGGGGTTCGTGCGACCAATTTGTCGAAGAAGGAACTGCGCCGCTGGGGCGAGGGGTCGACTGCGCGAAGGTGAGCGTTCCCGTCGACTATGCGAAGCCGAGCGGCGACACCGCGCAGGTGGTGATCTCGCGTTCGAAGGCCACCGGTGACCGCATCGGTTCGCTGTTGCTGAACCCGGGCGGACCGGGTGGGTCCGGGCTGTCGATGGCGACGTCGGGTTCGGGCACCGAATTGCAGGAACGCTTCGACATGATCGGTTTCGATCCGCGGGGAATCGGTGCGTCGACCCCGCAGGTGCGGTGTCTGACGCCGGAGGAGATCGATGCGGAGCGCGCAGAGGTCAACGTCGACATGACGCCGGAAGGTATCGCCCTCGCCGAGGCTGACAGCAAGGACTACGCCGCCAAGTGTGCCGAGCGGACGGGTACGGAGTTCCTCGCCCACGTCGGTACCTACGAGGTAGTGCGGGACATGGACGTCATTCGGGGAGTTCTCGGCGATCCGAAGATGAACTACCTCGGGTTCTCGTACGGCACCCGGCTCGGATCCACTTACGCCGAGACCTTTCCGCAGAACGTTCGAGCGATGGTCCTCGACGGAGCCCTCGACCCCGAGCAGGATCCCGTCGACGAGGTGGTCTTGCAGGGGCAGGGTTTCCAAGGCGCTTTCGACGCTTTTGTCGCCGACTGTGTCTCGCGAACCGACTGCCCGCTGGGTGATGATCCGGCTCAGGCGCAGACACGCTTCCAGGCTCTCGTCGATCCGTTGATCGAGAAGCCGGCGGAGACCACCGACCCACGCGGGCTGAGCTATTCCGACGCGATCACCGGCGTCCAGCAGGCTCTGTATTCGCCGCAGTTGTGGACTCCGTTGCGCGGGGGCCTGTCGAGTCTGGCCGACGGACGCGGCGACTCGCTGCTCAATCTCGCCGACATGTACGAAGGCCGTGAGGACGACGGCAGCTACTCCAACATCAACGACGCGTTCAACGCCATTCGCTGCGTGGACGATCCGGCAACCACCGACCGCGCCGAGGCCGGCGAATCCGACACTCGGTACCGCGAGGCGGCGCCGTTCCTCGACGACGGACGGGGGACCGGTCAAGCGCCACTCGACCTGTGCGCGTTCTGGCCCGTTCCGGCAACCGGCAGCCCCCACGCGCTCGACCCCCAGGCGCTCGCCGATGCCGGTCTGCCGCAGCTGGTCGTCGTATCCACGACGCAGGATCCGGCGACGCCGTATCAGGCCGGATTGGATCTCGCGAAGCAGTTGGGCGCCGCCCTCATCACGTTCGACGGAACCCAGCACACGGTGGTTCTGGACGGAAACTCCTGCGTCGACGATGCCGTTGTCGACTACTTCGTTTACTTGAAGGCCCCGGAAGAAGGTCTCACATGTTAGCCGGCGCGACGCCGTACGCTGCGCCTATTCGATGGTGACCAATCACTCTGTTGACCGGGACCACTGATGTAACACAGATTTAACGTGGCTTGCTTAGTCTCGCGTGCATGGATCGCCAAAAAGAATTCGTGCTTCGTACCCTGGAAGAGCGCGACATTCGGTTTGTCCGCTTGTGGTTCACCGATGTTCTCGGGTACCTCAAATCGGTGGCGATCGCCCCCGCCGAACTCGAAGGTGCCTTCGAGGAAGGAATCGGATTCGACGGTTCTGCCATCGAGGGATTCTCGCGAGTCTCCGAAGCCGACACCGTCGCCCGGCCCGACGCTTCGACATTCCAGATCCTGCCGTGGGCCCACAAGGACGGTGCGCAGCACTCCGCGCGCATGTTCTGTGACATCACGATGCCCGACGGTTCGCCGTCGTGGGCAGATCCACGCCACGTCCTGCGTCGCCAGTTGAGCAAGGCCAGCGATTTGGGCTTCAGCTGCTACGTTCACCCGGAAATCGAGTTCTTCCTGCTGGAGAACGGTCCGATCGACGGTACTCCGCCGATCCCGGCCGACTCGGGTGGATACTTCGACCAGGCCGTCCACGATTCGGCTCCGAACTTCCGCCGCCATGCCATCGACGCACTCGAGTCGATGGGCATCTCGGTCGAGTTCAGTCACCACGAGGCCGCGCCGGGTCAGCAGGAGATCGATCTGCGCTACGCCGACGCACTCTCGATGGCCGACAACGTCATGACGTTCCGGTACGTCGTGAAGGAGGTCGCGATCGGTGAAGGCGTTCGGGCGAGCTTCATGCCCAAGCCGTTCAGCGATCAGGCCGGCTCCGCGATGCACACCCACATGAGCCTGTTCGAAGGCGATACCAACGCCTTCCACAATCCTGACGATCCGATGCAGCTCTCCGAGACCGGCAAGGCATTCATCGCCGGCATCCTCGAGCACGCCAACGAGATCAGTGCGGTCACGAATCAGTGGGTCAACTCGTACAAGCGGCTCGTTCACGGGGGAGAGGCTCCCACCGCCGCGTCGTGGGGCCCGTCCAACCGATCGGCTCTCATCCGCGTCCCGATGTACACGCCCAACAAGGCGTCATCGCGCCGCGTCGAGATCCGCAGCCCAGACTCGGCCTGCAACCCGTACCTGACCTTCGCGGTCCTGCTTGCTGCCGGTCTGCGTGGCATCGAGAAGGGCTACACCTTGCCACCCGAGGCAGAAGACGACGTGTGGTCGTTGACCTCCGCCGAGCGTCGCGCCATGGGTTACAAGGAACTACCGAGCAACTTGGACAGCGCTCTGCGGGAGATGGAGAAGTCGGAACTGGTGGCCGAAGCACTCGGCGAGCACGTCTTCGATTTCTTCCTGCGCAACAAGCGTCGTGAGTGGGAGGAATACCGCAGCCACGTGACGCCGTTCGAGCTCAAGACCTACCTCGGTCTGTGACGGTGAAACCCCCCGCTGCGAGATCAGCAGTTCCAGGACCGGGTCGTCTCGGGCTGGTCGAGCCCACCGCCGCCGACGAGTTGCGTCAGCTCGGCTGGGTCGACGCCGAGAGCATCGAACTCTTGTGGTCGCTTTCGCGTGCCGCGAACGCCGATCTAGCTCTGCGCACCCTTGTGCGGATCAAGGACGGGCTCGGCGACGGGTGGCGCGAACTCGATCAGGCATTGCGCAAGGACAAGAGTCTGCGCGGCCGTTTGTTCGCGCTGGTGGGTGCGTCGTCGGCATTCGGCGATCACCTGGCCGCAGATCCGATCGGCTGGAAACTGCTCGACGGCACCGCTCTGCCGACCAAGGACGAGGCGACTGCGGCCTTGCTCGAGGCCGTGGGTGCAACCCTCGACGAGGGCGCCACCGAAGGCTCACTGACCTACCGCGCCACCGTGACCGGACCGGAAGCTGTTGTTGCTCTGCGTAAGAGCTACAAGGATCAGCTGATGCTCCTGGCCGCGGCTGATCTCGCGGCGACCGTCGAGAACGAACCGGTGGTGCCGTATCAGACTGTGGGGCATCAGCTTTCCGACCTGGCTGACGCTGCACTGACCGCTGCGCTCGCGGTAGCCATCGCAACGGTGTGCCCTGAGGGCAGTTGTCCGATCCGGCTCGCAGTGATCGCCATGGGCAAATGTGGTGCGCGCGAGCTGAACTACGTCTCCGACGTCGACGTCGTGTTCGTCGCCGAACCGGCCGACGCGACGGCAAGCCGCGTTGCCGGTGAGATGATGCGTATCGGAACCTCCGCATTCTTCGAGGTCGATGCTGCGCTGCGTCCCGAAGGTAAGCGCGGAGAACTGGTTCGCTCGCTCGAATCCCACATCACGTACTACAAGCGTTGGGCCAAGACCTGGGAGTTCCAGGCGCTGCTCAAGGCTCGTCCGATGACGGGCGACATGGAGCTGGGTCGCCAGTACTTCGAGGCGATGAGCCCGATGGTGTGGATCGCCTCCGAGCGCGAGGATTTCGTACCCGAAGTTCAAGCCATGCGTCGACGCGTCGAGGAAATGGTTCCCCCCGAACTACGTGAGCGTGAACTCAAACTCGGCCGCGGAAGCCTGCGCGACGTCGAATTCGCCGTCCAGCTTCTGCAATTGGTGCACGGACGGGCCGACAGGTCGTTGCACGTGCAGAGCACTGTCGATGCACTGACCGCATTGGCCGCGGGAGGGTACGTCGGCCGCGACGACGCCGCGAACCTGACCGCGTCGTACGAATTCCTGCGTCTGCTCGAGCATCGTCTGCAGTTGCAGAAGCTCAAGCGCACGCACACTCTGCCACCGCCGGACGACGAGGAGGCGTTGCGCTGGTTGGCGCGCGCCGCACACATGCGACCCGACGGTCGTCTGGATTCGCTCGGAGTCCTGCGCGCCGAGATCAAGCGGAATTCGCATCGTATTCGCCGCCTGCACGCCAAATTGTTCTACCGCCCGCTTCTCGAATCGGTGGCGCGGATGGACAAGGAAGCGCTGGTCCTGGGGCCCGAAGCCGCGGTGCGGCAGTTGGCCGCTCTCGGTTACACGGCGCCCGAACATGCACTCGGACATTTGACTGCACTGACCAGTGGCGCTTCGCGTAAGGGTCGTATTCAAGCGCTCCTGCTGCCGACTCTGCTCGAATCCCTCGCGGACACACCGGATCCCGACGCCGGTCTGCTCGCATACCGCAGGCTCTCGGATGCGCTCGTCGATCAGACGTGGTTCCTGCGCCTGCTCCGTGACGAGGCTGCGGTCGCCGAGCGTCTGATGACCGTGCTGGGCTCGTCGGCGTACCTGCCCGACCTGCTCATCAAGGCTCCCGACGTGATCCGTTTGTTCGCGGATTCACCGAGCGGACCGCGCCTGGTCGAGCCCAAGCCCGAGGATGTCGCTCGCGGGATCCTCACCGCCTCCGGCCGACACAGTGATCCGAATCGCGCTGTTGCCGCGGCCCGCTCGCTGCGCCGACACGAACTTGCACGCATCGCTTCGGCCGACATCCTCGGCATGCTTGATGTTCCAGAGGTCTGCAAGGCACTGTCGTCGGTCTGGGCTGCGGTGCTCAACGCGTCGCTCTCCGCGGTGATCAAGGCCAGCGTTACCGAACTCGGGACCGAGGCTCCGGCCAGTTTCTCCGTCATCGGCATGGGCCGATTGGGCGGCGGGGAACTCGGCTACGGATCCGATGCGGACGTGCTGTTCGTGTGCGAACCTCGTGAGGGCGCCGACGAGACCGTTGCGGTCAAGTGGGCCAACAGCATTGCCGACAAGGTGCGCAAGCTGCTCGGGGCACCGAGTACGGATCCACCGCTCGAGGTCGACACCGGACTGCGCCCGGAAGGCCGGAACGGACCGATGGTACGCACTCTCGAGTCTTACGACGCGTACTACGCGAAGTGGGCTCAGGCGTGGGAGATTCAAGCACTCCTTCGTGCGCACCCGGTGGCCGGTGATCCTGAATTGGGACTGCGGTTCCTGCACATGATCGACAAGACCCGCTACCCCGAAGGCGGCGTCAGTGACGCGGCGGTGCGCGAGATCCGACGCATCAAGGCGCGCGTTGATTCCGAAAGGCTCCCGCGCGGAGCCGATCCGGCAACGCACACCAAACTGGGTCGCGGTGGTCTGGCCGACATCGAGTGGACTGTGCAATTGCTGCAGCTGCGCCACGCCGACAGGATCGAGTCGCTGCACAACACGTCGACGCTGGAGACTCTCGACGCCATCGGCGCCGCGGAACTGCTCAGCGAAGGTGACGTCGAACTGCTACGTGACGCCTGGATCACAGCAACGAAGGCACGCAACTGCCTCGTTCTGGTCCGCGGTAAGCCAACCGATCAGCTTCCCGGCCCCGGACGCGTCCTCGCGGCCGTGGCGCAGGTCGCCGGATACGGCGACGACGCAGGGGAGTTCCTCGACAACTACCTGCGCATCACTCGACGGGCAAAAGCTGTGGTGGAGAGGGTCTTCGGCGGCGAGTAGGTCTTTCGCTCAGTCCTGCCGAATCGCCGCGTTCGCGGCGAACTTGCGGACTTCGGTGTCCTGCCACACATGGGCGGGAACGCCGCCGCCGAGTAGCTCGCGCGCGAGCGCGGGTTGCCCGCCGATCGGTACGTCGCTGCCCGCGATGATCATGTTGCCGTAGCGGCGACCCTTGAGCATTGCGGGATCAGCAATGATCGCCATGTGTTCGAACTGTGCGCCGATGGTCGCGGCCTCGCTCCGAGCGCCCTGCAGATCCGGGGTGTCGCCGCAGTTGACGATGTAGATACCGCCCGGGGCAAGTACGCCTCGTACGTGGGTGGTGAATTGTGCCGTCGTCAACGGTGCCGGAGTTGTGCTGCCGGCGAAGACATCTCGAATCACGATGTCCCGGGTGGACTCGGTGAGAGTTTCCGTGACGGCGCGGGCCTCGCCGACACGAATGCGCAGAAGTGGTGCGCGCGGAAGGTCGAACCAATCGCGCACGAGTTCTGCCAGAGCTCCGTCGATTTCGACCACCACCTGACGTGCCTCGGGGTAAGTCGCGGCGAAGTATCTGGCCATGGAGCAGGCACCGCCGCCGAGATGCAGGACCCGCAGACGCTCGGCCTTGTCACGTTCGGAATCGACCAGATGCGCGATCCACCGCATGTATTCGAAATCGAGCACCGTGGGATCTGCGACGTTCACGTGGGAACTGGGCACTCCGTTGATCTGGATGATCCAACTGTCGTCGGAGTACTGGTCGCGGACAAGTTCGCACGTCCCGGTATCGATGGGGAAAGTGCCGGCGACGGGACCGGATTCGCCTCGCTCGGGAGTGCTGCTGCGAGTTCTGGTCTTGCGAGTTCCCTTGGCCACTGTGTCTATGTTAGCCGTGCGCCTTTTTGGTAGCGCCCACTACCAAAAAGGCGCACAGACCGGCAGTATTCTCGCGCTACTTCAGGCACACTCGTACCTGGAGTGTGATCGGTGACACAAATGCCGGCGCGTTCTTTCGTCGTCCATGCATCACGAAGAATTTCGAGGAGTGCAGGTGAAGGTCAAGGCAGCGGTAGTCAAGGCGCCAGGTCAGGCATGGGAGATCGAAGAGGTCGAGTTGGGCGACCCGGTCTCGGGTGAGGTACAGGTCCGACTCGCCGCATCGGGACTGTGCCATTCGGACGAACATTTGCGTACGGGCGCCAGCCCGCTGCCCTTCTTCCCGGCCTTGGGCGGGCACGAAGGCGCCGGAGTGGTGACGAAGGTCGGCCCGGGCGTCACGAGCGTCGAAGAAGGCGACCACGTGGTTCTCGCGTTCATCCCGGCGTGTGGACGTTGTCCGTCTTGCGCGAAGGGGCTACAGAACATCTGCGACGAGGGAGCCGGCCTGTTGACCGGGCAGGCGATCTCCGACAAGACATACCGCGTCACCCTCAACGACGAGCCGGTCATCCAGATGTGCCTGCTCGGAACATTCTCGCCGTACGTGACTGTCAACGAGGCGTCGGTGATCAAAATCGAGAAGGACATCCCGCTCGACAAGGCGGCCTTGCTCGGCTGCGGTGTTGCTACCGGCTGGGGATCGGCCACCGCGATCGGTGGAGCCAAGGTCGGCGACACGGTGGTGGTCGTCGGCGTCGGCGGTGTCGGAATCAACTCGGTACAGGGTGCGGCGTCGGCCGGAGCGCGATTTGTGATCGCGATCGATCCTGTCGAGTTCAAACGCGACAAGGCAAAGGAATTCGGCGCCACACATACGTTCGCCTCACTCGAGGAAGCGCTACCGGTGATCGGCGAGATCACCTGGGGCAAGATGGCCGACGTCACCGTGATCACCGTGGGCGAGATCCACGGCGACATCATTCAGCCCGCGCTCAGTGCGACGGGCAAGGGTGGCCAGGTAGTGGTCGTCGGAATGGGGCATTACGCGGATTCGCAGGTGACGCTCAGCCTCTTCGAGCTGACCCTTCTGCAGAAGCGTTTGCAGGGAGCCATCTTCGGCGGGGTCGGGCCACGCTCCCAGATTCCCAAGTTGCTCGATCACTACCGAAGCGGCGCACTCAAACTCGACGAGTTGGTGACCAAGACTTACAAGCTCGAGGAGATCAACGAGGGTTACGCCGACATGCTGGAGGGAAAGAACCTGCGCGGGATGATCGTCTACACGGAGGACGATTACTGATCGTTTCCCTTTGACTGAAGGTCCGGCCCGACATCACACTCCGTGGTGCCGGGCCTGAGTCTTCTGCCCCACGCAGATTTCTGTCGATCGATGACTCGACTGCCCCCGTAGTGGGCACTCGCAGAGTGAGGAAACCGGGCACCGTGTCCGGACCTCAGTCCACGACTCGACAGAGAAGAGCGGAACATGCCCTACATCACCACCTCCGACGGAACCGAGATCTACTACACCGAGCACGGCATCGGCCGACCGATCGTCCTGAGCCACGGGTGGCCGCTGAGTTCCGACGCATGGCAGGTCGAGATGAAGCTGTTCGCCGACGCAGGTTACCGGACAATCGCGCACGATCGACGAGGTCATGGCCGCTCGTCGAAGACGTACACCGGCAACGACATGGATACGTATGCCAAGGACCTGGCCGAGCTGATCGATACCCTCGACCTGAAGGATCTGATCCTGGTCGGCCATTCGACCGGCGGCGGGGAAGTGGTCCGCTACGCGGCGCAGTACGGCAAAGGGCGCGTCGCCAAGGTGATTACTGCCGGCGCCGTTCCGCCGATCATGGTCAAGTCGGACGGCAACCCCGAAGGCACACCGATCGAGGTGTTCGACGGCATTCGTGAGGGAGTTCTGCGAGACCGATCGCAGTTCTACAAGGACCTGAGCGAGAGTTTCTATGGTGCGAACCGCGAAGGCTCCGATGTCTCGCAGGGAGCGAAGGACGACTTCTGGCGACAGGGGATGTTGGTCAACCTTGCCGCGGCCTACGACTGCGTCAAGGCATTTTCGGAGACTGACCAGACTACCGATCTCGAAGCCATCGACGTTCCGATCTTCATCGCTCAGGGGGACGACGATCAGATCGTGCCGATCGGCGCGGCGGCGGAGAAAGCAATCAAGCTGGTGAAGAACGGCACGCTGAAGGTATATCCGGGTGCACCGCATGGTATCCACGGCTCGTATCAGGTGACCCTCGACCAGGACATTCTCGCCTTCATCGAGGACTGACGTCAGAGAGTTGGAAGGATCAAATTGCCATGACCACTCATGTTGCTTCGCTGCGCCATGGTCCCAGCGTCTTCGAGAACGAACTCGGCTCGATCTCGCAGCTCGACACGAGTTCGTTGCCGATCCTGTCCGGTCTGTCGATCAAACGAATTGTTCTCGGCCCCGGTGCGATCCGCGAACCACAATGGAACGTCAACGCGAACCAGATCGCCTACGTCACCAGCGGAACTGTCCTTGTCTCGATGTTGGGCAATGCCGACGAGTTCGCCAGTTTCGTTGTGCGAACGGGGCAGATGTATCACGTCGAATCCGGGGCGATTTATCACATCGAGAATGTCGGCGATGGGGCGGCGGAGATCATCGCTGCCTTGCGAACTTCTCTCCCGCAGCACTTCTCATTGCAGAATAGCGTCAGCGCAATGTCCAACGCGGTGCTCGGCAATACCTACGACCTGGCCGCATCAGCCTTCGATGTCTTCGGTAGAGCCGATGCGTCCCAGATAGTGCGGCGCGGCGGTGCGGCCGTAATTCCCGATACCGCTGGCCTTCCCAACGCGCATCTCTTCGACCTCGACGGCCAGATCGCCCCTCTCGCCTATCCGTACGGACAGGCGAAGGTGGCGCGCAAGCAGTATTGGGCAGCGTTGGAGGATCTTTCGATGTACTCGTTGACTATTCGCGAGAGTGGAATGCGTGAGCCACATTGGCATCCCGTCACTGCCGAGATGGGATACGTGCATCGGGGTCGCGGGCGGATGACAGTTCTCGATCCCGACGGGTCACTCGACACTTACCTGCTCGAGCCGGGTCAGGTGTACTTCGTTCCACGCGCCTATCCCCATCACATCGAGGTGATGGGCGACGAGGACATCAACTTTCTCATCTTCTTCGACCAGCCGACGCCAGGTGACATAGGCTACCGTGCAACGGCTTCCGCGTTCTCGCGCGGCGTTCTCTCGGCCTCGTTCGGTGTTCCGGAGCGGGAGCTGCCACACTTCCCTTTCACCCCGATCGATCCGCTCATCGTCTCGCGGAACAATCCGATCGACCAGGACTGACCGGCAAGGACGCCCATCATGACCAGCTCGCTCACCGTGACCGATCACGGGACGACGCTCGACTTCACGTACGAGGATGCCCTCCGCTATCACGGTCCGCAGGCGCCGGGAGGCGTGGCGCACGCTTACAAGGTCCTCGAGCGCGCACTCGGTGTGTTCGGTGGGGAGGGCTCCGTCGAGCGTCGTGACCTGGTCGTGGCCACCTCACATGCCGGACCTGGAGTGCGCGATGCGTTCGAGTTGGTCACGCGCGCGGTGACAGAAGGGCGGTATACCGTCGACAGTTCCCTGGCCAGGCGTGAGCGTGGAAATACACTCGCACTGTATGTATTTCGGGTCGACTGTCGCGGCGCGACCGTCACGCTGACCATTCGCGAGGGATTTGTCGTCGAGGAGTTCAGCACTCTCGCCCGCAAAGGTGACCGCACGGCCGAAGACGAGTCACGGTTGACAGTGCTCAAGCAGGAGATGGCAGATCGAGTGATGTCGAGCCCGGCCGAGAACGTGTACGACGTCGAGGTCGACACGCTCCCCGACTGACAGACGGCGGCGTAGGCGTCGGCGTGGCAGAACTCTGGGCTGTCTGGAGTCAAGGACTCTGGCTGTCTGGAATCAGCGGCTGGCGAACATCCTTATCCGCTGGTCACGGCTGCGCTCGAGATGGTTGCGCATGTGGCCACGTGCGGACGATTCGTCCCGGGCGCGGATGGCGTTCAGGATCTCTTGATGCTCCGAATTGAGCAGGTCCGGTTCGCCGTAGTTCGACGGCGGGCCGCTGTCGTAGATTCGCAATTGGGTAGTGAGTCGGATCAGCAGTGACGTGATCGTGGAATTGTGGGCGGCCTGCCAGAGGGCCTCGTGAAACTTGAAGTTCCCGGAACGAACCTCGGTGCCTTCTGTTGCAGTGCAGCAGAACTCGTGCAATCCGTCCAGGCGGGCAAGGTCGAGATCGCTGTGGCGGAGTGCGGCGGCGCCGGCGGCTTCAGATTCGAGGGCAACCCGCGCTGCGTAGATTTCGATGACGTCCTCGGGAGTGCCGGAGCGGACACGAAAACCGCGGGCGGCTCGTTCGAGTAGACCGTCGTGCGCGAGCCAGTTGAGTGCTTCCCGGATCGGGGTACGCGATGCGCCGTACGATTCGCACAATTGAGTCTCGTGAAGCGGAGCGCCCTGGGGGAACTTGCCGGCCAGGATGTCGGCTCGCAGGCGCAGGTACTGCCTCGAAGTCTGATCGGACCGGCCCAGCGCAGCTTCCGGCACCAGCAGATCGGTGGTGCTCGTATCGGCGTCGAGTCCCATATGTCCCCATTCCTGTGCGTTCAAGTAGAACGCGTTCGATTATGCCATCGACTACAAGTGAGTACTTGCGTATACGCTAGTACTCATTTAGGTTCGTGGTTGTTCGTTTCCGAGGGAGAGGGTCCGAAGTGGCTGGAGAGACCGCGTCGCCGCTGGTGAGCGCCGCTGAACTCGACGCGATGCTGCGTGAGGGAGGCGTCGCTGTGCTCGACGCGACGGTTCATTTTCCTCCCGCGCGATTCGACGGCGACTACCGCCCGGAATCCGGGTACGACGGCTGGGTCTCCTCGCACATCCCAGGTTCTCGACACGTCGACCTCATGGACGTCTTCTCCGAAAGGGAAGCAGCGCTGCATTTCACACGTCCGTCACCGGAGCAGTTGGCTACCGATCTTCAATCCAGCGGTATCGAGTCGGGTGCGGCAATCGTGATCTACGACCAGGGTTCGACCACCTGGGCATCACGGCTCTGGTGGGTGTTTCGCAACGCCGGCATCGAAGCAAGAGTCCTCGACGGTGGCCTCGCCGAATGGACTCGACGCGGCTTCGATCTCGCGAGCGGCGACGACGTAACCCACACGTCGGCTTCGGAGCGTTGGAGCGTGACGGACCTCGGCCTGTGGGTCGATCTTCCGCGCGTTGCCTCACTGTCCTCAGGAGAAGAAGCCGGAACGCTGGTGTGCGCGCTGGCGCCTGAGCAGTACGAGGGAACGGAGAAGACGCGATATTCGCGACGCGGACATATTCCGTCAAGTGTGAATCTGTCCGCGAAGAGTCTTCTCGACGCCGATGCCCGGATGCTTCCGGCGGACGATGTTCTGTCGAAATCTGCCGACGTTCTACCCGCCGCCGCCGAACCTGTCGTGATCTATTGCGGCGGTGGAGTTTCGGCGTGCTTGACCGCACTTGCGCTGATCCGCGGCGGCTACGAGGACGTCAAGGTCTACGACGGTTCGTTGGAGGAATGGACTGCAGATCCGACTCTGCCGATGGTTGTCGGCAGTGAGCCCGGTGGCGCGATTGCGGATATTCGATGTCCGCGGTCCTGAATCGCCGCAGTCCCCAATTGCCTCCCGTCCTGAAGGAATTCTCATGTCTGACACTGTCTCTGTCGAAACCGTCGCGTCGGCGATCGACGCACTCCGCGATCAGGTACCGCTCGTCCAGTCGCTGACCAACATCGTTTCGGCGAATTTCTTGACCAACGTTCTGCTTGCTGCCGGCGCAAGCAACGCTCACATCGACAACGTTCACGAGGCGGGTGGGTTTGCTGCCATCGCCGGGGGAGTGCTCGTCAACCTCGGAACGCCGGACGACGGGACTGCCGAAGCCTTCCTGATAGCCGCAGAAGCGGCCCGAACTGCCGGTACGCCATGGGTTTTGGATCCGGTCGGTGTCGGTGGACTTCCCTGGCGGAGCGGTATCTCTGTGGACTTGCTGCGCTTTCACCCCAGTGCGATCCGAGGGAACGCGTCGGAGATCATTGCTCTGGCCGGACTCGGCGGTGACACCCGTGGTGTCGACAGCGCGTCCGACTCCGCCGACGCAGTGCCGGCCGCTCTGTCTCTTCTGAAGCATGCGGACGCAGTTTCGGCATCAGGACCGGTCGACTACATCGTCGGCCGCGATGCGGGCGGTGACACCCGGGGCGTCCGAGTCTCCGGCGGCAGCGCTCTGTTGCCACGCGTGACCAGTACTGGTTGCTCTCTGGGCGGCCTTGTCGCCGCCTACCTCGCCGTCACGCCGACCGCGCTGGACGGATTGATTGCCGCGCACACGCATGTTGCCGTGGCATCGGAGATCGCCGAGCAAAATGCCTCAGGCCCCGGTTCTTTCGCAGTCGCATACCTCGATGCGCTCTACAGCGTGAATGCGGATACCATCCGTACGCGTGCCCGAATCGAATCGTTCGACCTGCCGGCTGGAGTGCAGAACTGATGGGCGTCAAGACGTTTTGGTATCTCACCCAGGCAGACGGGGACTACCCGTGGAGCCCTGGCGGGCTGTTCCCCGTGGACGGGGCCAGGCAGATCGAACTCGCGAAGACCATCGACGACGGCGGATTCGAAGGTGTGCTTGTTGCCACCTGGCCGAACGATCCGTTCATCTCGGCGACGTGGGCGGCAGCGCACACCACACGCATGAAGTTTCTCGTCGCCGTCTACGCGAACATGACGCCGGCGCGACTGCTGGCGGAGAAGGCATTGACCTTCGACGCCTTCAGCGGTGGCCGACTGTTGATCAACTCGGTCAACGGTCGCGAGAACATTCTGACCAAGTACGACATGAACGTGCCCCACGACGAGCGTTACGAGTTGGGGGAGCAGTACTGGGCGGACTTCCGCCGCATCTACGCCGAAGGTACGGAGTCGAACTTTCCCAACACACCACTGCGTATCGATGCGCCCGCGGGGCATCAGGTTCCGCTGTGGGGTACCGGTGATTCGCTTGCAGGCCTGGCGAATGCAGGCAAGGTGCTCGACACCTATCTGGCGATGTTGCGCGAGACTTCGTTCATCGAAGACAAATTCTCTGCCGCACGGGCGGCGGCGGAGGCAGCCGGGCGCGAGTTCACCGACTTCGGTGCGCTCACCGGTGTGATCGTTCGCCCCACCAAGGCGCAGGCGCACGACCGGTTCCGTTCTTTGTTCGAGAAGAAGGGCGTCGAGCAGATCGCTCATGTCTTGGACAACGCAGTGCGTCGTCGTACTCAGGGGAAGCAAGACCTCAAGACCTTCACCGCCCGCGACGCACAGCGGCAGGGCTGGGCGGACAAGATCGCCTCCGGCCGACTTCCGGAACCGGAGGAGTTGTACGTCGGTGACGGGCTGTACGCCGGTATCACGGCGTGGTCACCCCTCGACATCTTCGGCACCGGGTCATCGGCGGTGTACTACGTCGGCGATCCGGATTCGATCACGGACTCGGTGCGCACGCTTCGCAGCCGAACCGGTTTGACTGCACTGATCCTGGCGGGCTGGCCGCTGATCGAGGAAGCGAAGTGGGTTGCGGATTACCTTGTTCCACGATTTGACGAACTCAGCTGACATCGCGCCGCAGGATCGTGGAACCGAGAACTATTGTATCGCGGAGAAATGCTGCAGCAGTGTCGATTTCATTCGCAGTGCATTCGAGAAGGATTTTGACTTCCGCGTCCTTCTTGACGATGTCGGTAATAACAGCCACGGCAACAACGCCGGTGCCGACGGCTGAGCCTCGGAACAGATCGATCCCTTCGCCGTCCGCGCTGACCGTGCCGTCGAGATAGCCGTAATCAAGCGGATAGATCGCAGCGTGGTACCGCGGGTGTGCCGACCCGCGGGGCCGATCGATCACGACGATCGAAGTGGCAGCCAGGTGATCGAGGGCAGAGAACAGATCTTCGTTCATCCCTACCGGTGCTCGCGCAGTAGCTGAGTCGGCGTCAGGCCGGCCAGCGCTCGCGTATCGCGCGCGAGGTGGGCTTGGTCGGCGTAGCCGGCGCGGCCGGCCAGCGAGGACAACGTGAGATCTGCGCTGCGGCTGAGAGTCAACACGTCCTGCATACGTTGCACCTTCTGAATCAGCTTGGGGGACAGCCCGACCGACGACGTGATCGAGCGTCGAAAATGACGTTCGGAAACACCGAGGTCGGCGGCGATCTCGCGGACCGGGGTCGTAGGTGAGGCGATGAGCGCGGAGTAGCCTCGCTCGATTCCGTAGTCCGGTTCCAGTCCCCGCCACAGCTGGCCCAGCAGATCAGCGTCAACTGCCTCGTGGCTCAGGGCGTCGGCAAGTACCCGCGCTTGTCTGGAAGTGAGGATGTCGTCGAAGGCGATCTTCGAATCCTGCACCGCGTCGGCCGCTGTGCCGAGCAGGCTCCGCAGAGCCGGTGGATTTATCCGGATACCCCACATGGTTGTACCGGCGGCGACCGAAACCAGATCGGCACCGGTTGCAGGTCCGACGAGCCACGACTTTCCGGTGCTGTCGACGATGAAGTCGGCGCAGAGATCGGGAAGAATTCGCTTTGCTTCCGTGGGCGTATGGGCTTCGCTGGTGCTTTTCCACGTGCAACTGAAGAGGCCGGCCGAATCGGTGATCCGAGTTTCGACGTAGGTGTGGCCGTTTTGTTCAAGACTCGACGCTACCGTCCGACTACCGTCGAGAGCGAGGGTGCCAGTGCCGGTCATCAGATCATCGTCACACACTCGCCGATCACTTCTCGACCCGAAACAGGAGAAATACCGTGTCCGTCTCTCCGAGACTCGATCTCGTCGGAATCGTCACCAACGATCTCGCTCGTTCCCTCGCGTTCTACCGAACCCTCGGGCTCGACATTCCGGAAACACCCGCTGACGCTCCACACGTGGAGTTCACTTTCGACGGTGGGCTTCGGCTGGCGTGGGACGCACTGTCCACCATTGCGAGCTTCGATCCTGACTTCGCTGTCGGGGAAGGTCGACACCCCGTCGCTTTGGCCTTCGATTTCGGGACTCCCGCCGCCGTCGACGAGGCGTATCAGCGCATCACAGCCGACTTCCCCGGGCACAAGGCACCCTTTGACGCCGTGTGGGGCCAGCGTTACGCCGTTCTTCTCGATCCCGACGGCAATACCGTGGATCTCTTTGCCGCGCTCTGATTTCGAACGAGAAAGGCCCCGACCGAAATTCGGTCGGGGCCTGCGATTGTCGGTGATCGAGTCGTTGTCAGTTCACCAAGCGTCGAGGGTGTCGAGGATCTGGCCTCGGGCCTTCCACAGTTCCGCGCCCCAGTACGGCCACGAGTGAGTGCCGTTGGCCGGGAAGCTGTACGTCGCCGGAATTCCCAGGGAGTTCATGCGCAGCTGGAATGCCCGTGAGTTCATCAGGGCCAGGGCTTCGAGGCCGATGGCGCTACCGGTATTTACGAAGTCGACCGGTCGACGCGGTTGATCGAACTGTCCGGGTAGGCCGCTCGCGGCGGAAATGTACAGGGAGAGCCCAGCCAGTTCGGGTGCAAACACAAAGGGGTCGTTGCGGAGCCAAGCCGGGTTCCACGGCGGTCCCCACATGGCATCGACATTGAAGGACCCGGCGCTGACCATCGCCACGCGGATCGCCTCACGCATGCCTGGAGCTGAGATGTTGAGGTATCCCGAGAGCGAACCGGCGAACTTGAACTGATCGCGGTGGTAGGCGGCTAGCGTCAGTGAAGCGCTGCCACCCATGGATAGTCCGAGCACGCCGTTGTTGGTTCGGGAGACGCCACGCGATTCCAGATAAGCGGGAAGTTCCTGGGTGAGGAAGGTTTCCCATTTGTACGTGACCGGCTGGCGATTCAAATTGCTGTTCGCGTACCAGTCCGAGTAAAAGCTGGACTGCCCGCCGACGGGCATAACTAGGGTGACGTTGTCGCCACGATACTGCTCGAGAGCGTTGGTCTCGAAACTCCATGCGTTTCGGTCGTCGCGTGCTCGTAGACCGTCGAGAAGATAGAGCGCCGCGTTGCCGCCGCGCGAAGCCCACTGGATCTGAACCTTGATCGGCCCCATCGAGGAGTCGACGAACACCTCTTCGTATCCACCGGCCGGGGCGGTCCGCGCGGGCGCTGCGGTCGCTACTGATCCGCTGATCAGGCCTGCGGTCAGGGGGAGTGCGAGTGCTGTCGCGGCGAGGCCGAGGATCCGACGCCTGATTCGTTTCGAAATGCGGTTTCTCGAAATATCTGGGTTCTTCGCCAAATCTGTGTGAGCCTCGTGCACGTATCACTCCCGCCCCAAAGGTGCTTGCACACCGAAATCCGACCGAGCCCCCCGAGGCACGGAATTCCGTATGACACTAAGTGGTCTGTATTGACCTCGACGGTACCGTTACCGGTTCGTTATCAAATTGGCCGGTTGACGAAGTGCCGTCAGGCGTCGTCGACCGGAGGTTGCACCTCGATTTTCCAACCTCCACGAATCAAGTGTTCACGTACCCGTGCGACGTCTGATTCGTGCGGAATATCGTCGGTGACCTTGGTGATGAGGACGCCGATGTCGATCGGATCGACCGGAACCGGAAAGCCGATCGGATCGACCGGAACCGGAAACTCGGCGACGAGATCGTCGGCAAGAACGGCGATCTCGTCGTCGGACAGCTGTCGCCGGAGCAGGGCCATCAAAGGGACGTAGTCCTGCTCCGGCACACCGTTCGGATACCCGGCACGCAGCCAGCCGAGTATCGAAGCCAGAAGTGGTGGAAGACTCAACGAATCGAGCTTCAGTCGTTGTCGAGATCGGCGAGGGGCCACCCGGCGGCAGCCAGGACGGAGGCAACGCGCGCGATGTCCTCGTCCGAGGGAGTCTGGCTCGTGAGATCTGCGATCTGAGCGCTGATCTCGTCGCTCGAGATCACCTGATCGCTGTTGACATCGCTCAGTTCTGCGAGCGCAGCGCCGATGGCAATTTCTCGAATTTGCGCGTCCGAGAGCTTGCGTCGAAGCAATGCGACCAGCGGAATGCGGTCCTTGGGCGGTATGCCTTCCGGGTAGCCGGCGCGAAGCCATTCCAGAATGGATTGAGGAAGGGATGGAGTCGGTGCAGTCACGGTGATGTCTTTCCGCTCGTGAGGGCGTACGGGATCAGAAGATCTCGATGCCGAATGTGTGGCTGAGGAAGCCCTGCATGATGAAGAGAATTCCGGTGACGATCGCGATGAGCACTACCGCGAAGCACACCACTGCGCCTGCCACGGCCAACGGACTGCGAGCCGCGACGGCAGTGCTCCCGCCGCCACTGCCACGTTGCCCGGCGTCGAGGGACTTCAGGCCGATTGCGAAGATCGCCGGCAGTCCGGCGCCCAGCAGGAGGCCGACCAGTACGACCTGCCAGAGCGAGTCGACGGTGTTTTTCAAGATATCCATGTCGATTCCCTCTTTCAGGCTTTGACGTCGGTGGTGACGCGGGCGTCCGGACCGGGGACCTCTGCAGGCACCAGGCCGCCGTCCCACTCGGCGTTGACGTTGCTCGGATCGATGGGCTCCTTGCGGGAGCGCAGGTACATCCAACCGGCCAAGGCGATGAGCACAGCGAAGACGACCAGGACACCGGGCAGGCCGCCGACGATGTTGGCCAGGCCCCAGCACAGAGCGCCGACGATTGCAGCGGACGGGAGAGTGATCAACCAGGCGACCGCCATACGTCCGGCGACGCCCCAACGAACCTCGGCGCCCTTGCGTCCCAGACCGGTTCCCATGATGGAACCCGTCGCCACATGGGTGGTCGAGAGGGGAAGGCCGAGGTGGCTGGAGGTGAGAATGATTGCAGCAGAAGATGCTTCGGCCGCCATGCCCTGCGGCGCGGCGATCTCGACCAGGCCCTTGCCGAGTGTGCGGATGACTCGCCACCCGCCGAGGTAGGTTCCGGCAGCGATCGCGAGTGCGCAGGTGAGCTTGACCCAGAACGGCATGTCCGCGTCGGCGGAGATCGTTCCATGGGCGACCAAGGCGAGGAAGATGACGCCCATGGTCTTCTGAGCGTCATTGGTGCCGTGGGCGAGGGAAACGAGTGAAGCCGAACCGATCTGACCGAGTCGGAAACCCTTGTCCTTGGTTTCCTCACCGACGTTGGAGGTGATGCGGTAGATGAGCCAGGTTCCGGCCGCTGCAACCAAGCCGGCTACGACGGGAGCGAGAACCGCGGGGATGACGACCTTGCTGAGCACGCCGCTCCAGGCGACACCGCTCATTCCGAGGGACGCGATGGCGGCGCCGATCAGGCCGCCGAACAGTGCGTGTGAGGAGCTCGAGGGGATGCCGAGCAACCACGTTGCCAGGTTCCAGATGATGCCGCCGACAAGGCCGGCGAAGACGATGGTGAGCAGCGCTTGGCCACCCACATTTCCGAGGTTCACCACGCCCTTGGCCACGGTGGCAGCAACCTCCACCGAGAGGAAAGCTCCGACCAGGTTCAAGGAAGCAGACAGAGCGACTGCCACCTTGGGCTTGAGGGCGCCGGTTGCAATCGACGTGGCCATAGCGTTGCCAGTGTCATGAAAACCGTTGGTGAAGTCGAACCCCAGAGCGGTTACGACGACGACGAGGAGAACGATGAGTTCCGCATTCACGAGAAGTCATGTTCCAATACCGGCGGGCCTCAAATCGACCTCAGACGTGGTCGTTCCGCGACATTTCCACCATTCGGCACCTGTTGTTCATCTTCGTCCGGATAATTGTCCGTTTTGAAACGCCTGGGGCAGAGAAAGTTCATTCGCATGCATGGTCGTGGAGTGTGTGGAGGCATACGCCGATTGCCGGACGGACGTATCGACTTCTGGACTTCCTCGAAATCGGGTAAGGCCAAGCGGCTGCGGAACAACCCACGCGTCACCGTAGTGCCGTGCAACAACCGCGGAAGGGTTGCCGACGGATCGTCGCCGGTCGTCGGGACCGCTCAATTGGTGAGCGGGGGTGCTGAATTCGACGAGATCCGCAGCAAAGTCAAAGCGAAATACGGTGAGATGGTGCCTATTTCGAAATTCTTCAACACTCTCGGCCACATCGGCAAGGGGCCGTTCCCGTACGGCGACACCGGCGTGATCATTTCCGTCGATGCGTAGTCGGTATTGCGCGTCGGAGTAGCCTGAAGGCATGGAACCCACGACCGGGCGCCTCTGCCTGACGGTTCCACGAATCCTCCGTTAAGGAGCGTCGTCATGGCGCACATCAGCACTCTCGACTATGCAAGTGAAGCGCCGCAGCGCCATGTCGGGCAACCTTTCCCGTCGCCGACGCGGACTCCGCGATTCCTGCTTCGCGGGCAAGGTGCCGTCAAGGCGTCGGTAGACGGCGCGTGGTTCCCATGGACCACCAACGTCACGGCGGAGCTTCACGATCTGATATCCGCACTTTCGCTGAGGTTGGGGCCGATCGCGCGGGTTGCGTTCGACTGGAACACGATCAGCAGCGCGCAGCGTCGTATCGACGAGGTCGACGGACTGGAAGTGCGGGGTCCATACCCTGGCCAGCCTCACGATTTGATGTATCTCGACGACGTGTACGGCCGTCAACTCGTTCTGATGATGATTCCGCCGTACACGGATCCGGACCGTGCGTACGAGATCATGCGCCGGTTGGTGGATCCTGGCCGCAGCGAAACCTATCGGGTGCAGTGAGATCTTTCTGACGGGCGGGGTCAAATCTTTCGATTCCTGAACATGCGTCCAGTTTGTCTGGTTTGATGGTTCTCGTAACCACAATCTCAGGCGCATTCCTTCAGGTCAGCGCTTGGGCGCGGCAGCTTGACTCCCTGCTGTGTCGTCGGTCGGGCATGCCCACCACCCTCCCACTGTGCGTGAGCGCCGGATCGAAGGAAGCCCTACCCTCCCCACGGGGGTGGGGCTTCTACCTCGTTCGGGCTGACCGGAGTTCGCATCGCCGAGTCCGCCGGCTTGTCCGGCAGTTCGGGACGCCGTGGTCCGTAGCATCGCCACTGTGAACATCTCGCTACTCGGTGCGGCGGGGCTTCAGGACTGCGTCGACAGTGGAATGGACTGCATGGACGGATTCGGGGCGTTCGTTCTTCTGTACGGCGGCGGATTCATTCTCGCCTTGATATGGATTTCCCTGTGCCTTGTCGGAACGGCCGATGTGGTTTCCGTGTCCCGGCGAATCGGTGTGTGGCGAGCAGTCGCCTTCTTTTTCGGGATTTGGCTTGTGCCCATCGCCGGGTTGAGTGCATGGCTTGTTTTCCGACGCTCTCGTTAATTCTCGAAAGTGGAGCCGGAGAGGTAGACGCGTTTCCGGAACCCGGTAACTTGTTGGATCCGAGGCGATTTGAAATGTGGCGAGAGGCTCTTGTCGATGCAGCAGGCGACAACGTCCATCCAGGCCATGCCGGAACTGGTTGGGCCTGGGCCAACTGGCAGGGGGTGGTCGGGACCGCGCGCTGTCGGCTGCGTAGTCCGCGGCGAGTGAGGTCTTGATCGGTATCTACGCCGACACTCCCGGCAAGTCGAAATCGCAGACGAGAAACAACCCGCCCGCACGATCGCCCGCTACGGCCGAGGGGATCTGCTCGGCATCGACGAACTCGGTTACATGGAACTCGACAAACGAGGCGCCGAGCTGCTTTTCCAGGTGTTGACCGAACGGGAGGAAAAGAACTCCGTCGCCATCGCCTCCAACGAATCGTTCTCCGGCTGGACGAAAATGTTCACCGACCCACGACTTTGTGCCGCCATCGTGGATCGGCTCACCTTCGACGGCAACATCATCGAAACCGGCACCGACTTTTGCCGACTCGCCCACACCCGAGCTCGGCAATTCGCTTGATACACACACAAGGTGGGTCCGGATCAAGCCCCCTACCGGACCTGAATGAGACTGACATTTCACTGAGACCGCGCCTGGCCTTGGAACTATGTGGCATCCTGCCGTTCCAGCCAGTTCAAGATCGCTTGGTTGGTCTCATCAGGTTTTTCTTGCTGGATCCAATGACCGCAGTCGAGATTGACTACTTCCACATTGGGCACGAACTCTGTCAGGTTCTCAGCTCTCGCGATCGCGTCACGGTCGCCGTAGATCATGAGTGCGGGCTGTTGGATGATCGGGTCCACCTCCGCCAGCAAATGCCAGTTGCGGTCAAGGTTCCTGTACCAGTTCACACTGCCCGTGAATCCTGTCGATTCGAAGGCGGAGACGAAAACGGCCAATGCGCTATCGCTCATCAGAGGCTCACCGAGTGGTGTCTCTGCTCTGGCGAGATCGATCAGCGCCATACCCGGCTGAGGCTCCCTGAGGGGTTCGTTCTTCCGGTACAGGTTGCGGAGGAACCGGAAGGTGTTGTCTTCGAACACCGCGTCCGCGACGCCCGGCTGTCGATTGAAATGGACGAAGTAGAAATCACCCCCAAGCACGGCTTCCATGAACTCAATCCACGGCTGCTCTCCGCGAGCCTGGTAGGGCAGGCTCAGGTTGATCACTTTGTTTACCCGGTCCGGGTGTAACAGGGTCAGGCCCCACACGACAAAGGCACCCCAATCGTGACCGACAAAGGTGGCATCTTCGTAGCCGTAGTGATCGAGAAGTGCGATGAGATCACCCGCCAAATGTTCAATGTCATAGTCCGTCACTTCGGACGGACGTGATGAGTTGCCGTAGCCGCGTTGGTTCGGGACGATGACGTGATAGCCCGCCGAGACAAGGGCGGGCACCTGGTATCGCCAGGAATAGGCGTGCTCTGGCCATCCGTGACACAGCACGATGGGTTTCCCGGCATTGTGTCGCCCTGCTTCGAAGACTTCGAGTTCCACGCCGTTGACTGGGATGAGGATGGGCCTGGGGAAGTCGGATGGATTCACGGATGCTCCTTCAAGTTGAGTACCGATCTCGTGTCTGGATCGACCGGTTGCTCCGACGATAGGGAGCATCGTGGACACATAAAGTCCTAGATCGCTGGCAATCTGAAGAAATGCGGAACGATCCCACAGGCCGAGCACTGCAACTGCTCTCGCTCCTTCAGACCCATCGCTTCTGGCGCTGTGCCGAACTTGCCGCACGACTCGATGTCACGCAGCGGACGGTGCGCCGCGACATCGATCGCCTACGCGACCTTGGCTATCCGGTCGATTCCACGTCCGGAAAATACGGGGGCTACCGACTTGCAACGGGGGCGCACGTGCCGCCCCTGATCCTCGACGATGACGAGTCCGTGGCGGTAGCCGTCGGACTGCGCTACGCAGCCGAGGCCGCCATCGGAGGCATCGAAGAAACGTCGCTGCGCGCGCTGACGAAGATCGAAACACTTCTGCCCCATCGACTACGCCGACGTGTGTCGGCACTGCATTCGGCCGTCAGTTCCATGCGGCGGGCCGACGACGACATCGTCGACCCCGAAGCACTCAGTGTGCTCGCTGCGGCATGTCGCGACCACGAGCACGTTCGTTTCGACTACCGCCGAGGTGATGGCGAGAGCAGCAGACGGCTCGTCGAGTCGCACCGCCTTGTCACGGCGGGACTTCGTTGGTATCTCTTAGCATGGGACCACCATCGTGCGGATTGGCGAACATTTCGACTGGACCGGCTCTCGGAGCCCTGGCTGGCAGGCAGTCATTTCACGCCACGTGAGATCCCGGGCGGTGACGCGGCAGGCTTCGTCGCGAGATCAGTCGGCTCGCCACCCCGTCACCACGATGCAAAACTCGCCATCGAAGCCACGTTCGCAGACCTCGAGGGCGTACTCAGATGGATTGACCACACACCGATCGAGGTTGCAGCGGACCGCTGCCTTGTCCAGATCCGCAGCGAAGATCTCGGCAGGCTCGCCATGACGGTTGCGCGCATTGCGCTCACCGCCCCAGTGGTCGTCATCGAACCAACCGAGCTTGCCGACACCGTCAGTCGGCTCGCCCTTCACCTCAGGGTCTCGCCACCATGACAGTCAGAAGAGGATTGTGCGACAAGACCATTCATATCCAGGTTGCCCCGGAACAAGTTCGCAGACGTGTTCCCTGCGCAGGCCCCTCGTCTATCGAGACACGTATCCGTTTCCCTCTGAGCTTGGAGAGTAAGTGACCAATTCGAAATCATCGCTACCGGCTTCCGTCCACCCCCCGACGTGGAAGTTCGACTACCCGATCATCCACGCCGAGACTCGGGAACAGTGGCGAACTTGGTTGACGGACAATCACACGTCGGGCCGAGGTGTGTGGTTGTGCTCCTGGCGCACCACCACCAGCCGACCACGCTGCCCCTACCCTCAGGCCGTTGAGGAAGCCATCTGCTTTGGTTGGATCGATTCCACCAACACCATCTTCGACGAAGAGCGCAATTTGCAACTGTTCACGCCCCGTAGACGCAAGAGTTCCTGGACCCGACTCAACCGCGAACGCGCAGCTGATATGGAGGCGCGTGGCCTCATGACCGCTGCTGGTCGTGGTGCCATTGCTGCCGCGAAATCCACTGGTTGGTGGACGATTCTCGACCAAGTCGAAGACCTCGAGGAACCATCTGACTTGCAGACGGCGCTGGACCGGGACCCGCAAGCTCGAAGCAACTGGGACAGTTTTCCGCCCAGCGCCCGCAAACAGATGCTGTGGTGGATCGTCAGCGCCGCTCGAGACGCAACACGGGCAGGTCGAATCGCCTATATCGTCAACAAAGCGGCTATCGGTCAACGTGCCCGAGGCTGATCCGCGATTCGACCGCGTCCGGTATGGAGGCCGGTCATCATTTGCCCGAGGGGTCTCCCTCGGACCGAAACAAGTCCACCCGCCCCGCAAAAGCGGGACGGGTGGACTCGGTACTCGCAGGTCTGACTTACGTCAGGATGCGGATCACACGTCGTAGTAGAGCTCGGACTACGTTCTGGGCGTTTGCTGGAGTGGGCCACATTGGCAGTGGCCGTTTGAACTGGTCACAAACCGTTGGGTTGAGCCAATGAAGTTGCACAGGATTGGACGTACTGCGGACGCTCTGCGGACGGAAAGGCTCCGAATTTCATTTCGTCACAAACGGCGGGTCGGCGGGTCGGCGAGTTGGCCTGTCGGCACGATGTCCCGAGTGCGTAAACGCGCCCATGGGGCGAGCAGGGCGCGAGTGCAGCGACGGTCATTTCGAGCTATTTCGCCGACGGTCTGGTATCGATTGCTCACGCCGGGGTTCAATTTTGCCGCGGCGAAGCAATGTCTCACTGGAATCGCAAGTCACGGTGTAGATCCGGCGCGACACTAAGAGTTGCTTGCCGACGGGAATCAAGGGCTCGTTTGCGCGCACGGCCCGCCGGCTACTGACACTCACATTCATTTCGGTGGGCCACCTCAAATGTGTGTCGGGTACCGCGAGGTGGCGGCTCCGGGTGCGCATAGGCCTGCCGCTCTGACGCATCCCCAGCGGAGGGCCATCCATAAGCTGGGCGGCATTGTTCCTCCGTTTGGGGGATATTTCCCGGCATCCGGTTCAGTCTGCGGGTGTGTACCAAACGCTCGGACGAGCTAAGGGAACTCGCTGCGATTGAGCGGACTAAGCTCTTCACTGGGTCGGGCCCCAGACGGTGAGAGTTGTTGTAGCTGATGAACGAAGGTGCATACCGCACGCGATGCCGACACTGCAGCAGTGTGGTTTACGACGGCCCATGGGTCTCGCCAACCGAGCGACTGAGACTCCAGCAAGATCACCGCAGTTCCTGCCCTGTCGATGTCATTCCGATCCGAAAGTCCACCACGACGTCACCCCGGCCTGCCGTAGTGGACTTATCCAACACACGCCCTGCCTGACGAACGAAAGGGTGAAGTTTGGAATGAGAAACTCCCAAAGTTACGATGCGGCTACCATTGCAGGTATTGTCGGGATGTAAACGTGCAGCGCCGCCGCTGTTCGCTTACCAGCCCTGACGGTCCCCTATCTTGTGTGGCCGTCAGGGCTGTCCTGTTACGAGATGCAGAAAGCCGACTCTAGTTACTCTCCGTAACGGTCTCCGACAAGAAGGTCGAATTAACTGGCGGACCACGAATGGCGAGGTCATGAAATGGACAACACTGCGTCTCGACGGCTACGTTTCGGCGGAGTCACGGGCCAACTTCTCCATTGCCCACTCGAGGTTGTTCTGTACACGCTCAGATAGTTCCCGGTCGGATATCGCAGTGGTCCGACTCATCACCCTGAGTGTCTCTTTCGTATCGGTGACCTGGGCGGTCAAGTCGACGATGAAAATGAGGTTGAGCAAAAGTTCCTCAAGTTCGATACGCGAGCATTTGCTCGGGTCTTTGGGTGCTTCCAGATCGAACTCTCGGAGTGTTGTCATCATGTTCGCCATCATGCGGGTGAGTTCGTTGCTGAAAAAACGGCATTCGGATTGCACAGCCGCGACAACCTCCGCTGCATCGTAGGCGCGCTCAGCGCCAAGCATCGTCTCGAGTGACGTGCCGAAAACTTGCGCTAATGCATACGCCTCATCCAGTCGAATGGAGCGTGGTTTCTCCGCATCCCTGGCCTCGATCTTGGTGATAGTCGAGGGGTGCATCGAAATTCCTCCGTCTGAAACGCGTTGCGCGAGTTCGGATTGGGACCATCCGCGCTGCTCGCGCTCGAAGCGAACCCGGTTCCCGAACCGTGATTCCGCACTATCTATAGCTTCCATTTTGGCAACATTACTGTTTTGGGTTGACGAGGTCCAGTCCAGCGGTGTACAAATAGGTTGTAGTTCCAAAATAGCAAAACTGCGAAATTAGGAGATTGGGTAGTGGGCTCTCAAACATTGGTTCCGGTCGACCAGCTGTTGGTCGCTGATGCCGAGCAGTATCTGACTACCGAGCAGGTGAGTGCAAGAACGGGTCTTCCAACAGGCACTTTGCGCTACTGGCGACATGTGGGTGATGGGCCCGAATCTTTCAAGCTCGGCAGGAAGCGAGTCGTCTACAAGCTGTCGACGCTCATGGCTTGGCTCGATGCGCAGGAGGCGGCCGGCACGCGGGGGCAGCTTTGATGCGGTCAATTCCTGGATCACGCGGCTGTGCTCGGGCGTTCGATTGGCTGGGTGAACCCGCTTCGGAGCCTACAATTCGCACGCTTTTGCCGGCGTGGTTGGCCTAGCGGAACCGTCGCCCGGCCGGTCCGGCGGACCTGAGTTCGTTTGCATGCCTCGCTCTGGGGTTGTTTCTGGGAGTCATTTTCCGTGGGTTCTCCGCGAGGGGTTGATTTCACCGCTGTGTGAATCTAATTCCGTTGCGCAATAACCGTTTAGGTTGATCGGGTACGGATATTTACTGCGCGACTGTGATTGTGATCCCCTCTGGTGAGGGCTTTAGTCCATCTGGGATCCCGAACCGCGGGCTGCACGTCCAACGTGTGCGCATCACAGGGTGTTTCCAGAATGGAGGCTAGTAGGTGGCCGGCCGAATGAAGATCGACAACGGGGTTGACTATGACTGACGAAACTTTTGGCACTACCGAATCCGAGTTGGCTCTCTGGTCATGTGAGGCTCTTGAGTACTCCGGCACGGTATTCGTCAAACCGGTCGGGCGAGGGATCGAACTCCTTGACCTCGAAGGCAATTCTCAGCTGGCGCCGTACCTTGTCCAGTTCGGGGGACCGCTGCGAATTGAGGATCTCATGCGGGATGGTAGGTATCGAATGAGCCTGGTGTTGAAGAGGATTGAGCCCGACAAGCAGTTTGAAGCGATCACGCCGGAAGTCGATTGATCTGAACGACAAGCCATCCTGCGGCGCGATCCTTGGACTATGTGCCGACCCGGCATGCCGGTAGGGCGTGCGCCCAAGGCGCTATCTGTCCGCCTGTGGATTCGGAAATCACCCGGAACTGTGGTGCATTCAGAGCGGCCATCCTTCCTGATTAGATCTTCGGGGCATGGGAGGTCAAGGCGCCGAAGCGTTAACGGAACGGAGTCGGTGACTTCACCAGGTTCGCCACCACATTAGGGGAGTACCCGAATGCGTACAGCGCCCCCTGGGCTGCAAGATAGTTTTCATGCTGGTTCGGGCCGGGGCCGACGCGGACGCCGACGACCGCGTTGGCGGGTAGGGACCAGGTGGTGTACGGAATGAGTTGTGCACCGCGGTTGCGGTACGAACCACCCTCGCTATACGAGAGGTGGATGACGCGCCATTCGGCCTCTTCCTCGAACTCTTTCTTTCGCCCCGGTCGGGGGTTTGAGTGGTAAGCGATGTGGCTATCACCTGTGCGCGGCAGTTGATCTTTCGGACGCTGATCCGCCGGGCCGGCCTGTCTACCGGGTGTCACTCCCCGGGGGTGGGCCGCCCGAAAACGCGCACCGCAGCTTGCGTTGGTCAGTTGGTGCGCCCGGCTCGGCGGCGTTGTGCGCTCACAACGGCACGCCGACGTGCCGGTGCGAGCAATCTTGTTGCGAGTTGGGGGCTGCCGCCCACGTCGTTGCGGCCCGACTGCGTGCACCTACACCAGACGCAGATGAGATCTCCTGCTGGCTATTTGCTTAACCAGCACAGCTCGATGCTCGGAATACCGCCGAATCGCATCGTCGTCACCTGCAAGCCGGGCTCGGGCCAACAGATACAGACAATCGTTCAACTGATCTCTGAGTGTCATCATCGCAATCACCTCCGATCGCCTCGCGTAGGTACGCCTACACGCTCTCACCGGCGTGCGTCCCGCACATGCGCCAAATGACCTACAGGGGTACCTGTTTTCGCCTGCGTTCGGCAGGCAAGAAACGTCCGCGTAGGGGGCACTCCGTTCCTACTGGTATGTAACTGACAGGCCCCGATGTAGTGCACCAATTTTCGTACTCACTGTCGGCGTTGCCGAACGTGCCGGGCTCCTGGGTGCGACTCCCATCCCAATCGGCGGCATGTTTCGTTGGTTTCCGATACCGCGACAACAAAGTAAGGGAAGTAGCTCCGGTTCCCTTCCGGAGGCGGTCGACCCTGGGCGCGGTTCCGACCCCCGCAGGGGAATGCGCACCAATCCCACGACGTAGTATCGCCGGTGCGCGTTTGCCTTTGCCGGCTCGGCGCGCAAGGCCCGCCTCGGTGTTACTGACGAACATCAGGCGGGCCATCTGGAGTATGGAGAACTCCGTTCACGCGCACAGGAATCGGCGGCCCTCCCACGTCTCCGGTAGTCCGGCGTCGAATCTCGTCGAGAATCTGCTTGTTCGGCATTTGCTGCAACGACATTCGTGTCGGCGACAACGGCACGTTTTCTTCTTCAGTCATGAACCCGGCGGCAATCAACACCTCCTGCACAGGCGCATCGAACAACGCTGCGACGCGCCGCAGCACCTGCGGGGTCGGCGACCGCGAGATTCTTGTCCACTGACGCAATTGCGATGGATACACACCGAGCGCTCGAGCTGCTTCCTCTGGACTTTCATAGCCGAGGGCCACGATCTGGTCTCGAACCCAAGCTGCGAATCCTGAAGCCATGGGTTTTATCTTTCCACGGAGTTTCTGAACATTCGCGCAGCGAAACAGTTCGAGAGTTTCGCGCTCGGATCAGTTATCCCCATGCGCTGTCCATGAATTGGGGATAGTTCAACACTCAAGTATCTGTGACTCTGCGAAGACTGGTATCGGAACCCTCGGATCCGTAGATTTTCCTCGGCGGCATCGCTCGAACCCCCAAACTTCGAGTATGGCGTAGCCCTGCCGACGCGATCCCCCAGACAGCCGGCAGGGCACCACAAACGGTGCGCCGCTTCCGCCTCGGTTCTCGGCGCACCCCAGGGCCACCAGCGTGCTGATCACACACTCGCTGGTGGCCCTTTTAGCAACATCCCTGGATCTCGAACATGCCCGACGAGATTGAGGTCTGGCCTTTTCCTGGCGCGCTAGACAGCTGCTGCGGCAGTTCGACGTCGGTAACACGGTCAGCTACACGGCCCAGTCCCGAGCTGGCAGCGCTCGCTTCGACTGCGCCGACTAAGATCTTCCGGGGGTCGGGCCCCGGACAGTGAGAGTTGTATTAGCTGATGAAGAACGGTGCATTCTGCACGCAATGCCGACGCTGCAGCAGTGTGGTTTACGACGGCCCATGGATTTCGCCGGCCGAACGGCTGAGGCTGCAGCAAGATCACCGAAGTTCCTGTCCTGCGGATGTCATTCCGATCCGAGAGTCGCTCTCGACGTCGCCTCGGGTTGACACTGCGAACTCACGCATCACGCGCCCCGCCTAATTGCGACAGAGGGTGAAGCCTCATGGGGGCAGAGGATGAAGCCGGAGATGAAACAGCCCCAAAGTTACGATGCGGCTACCTTTGCAGGTATCGTTGGGATGTAAACGTCTAACGCTACTGCAAATCGTTTACCAGCCCTGATGGTCCCCTGTCTTGTGTGGCCGTCAGGGCTGCCCTGTTGCATGGATGCAGAAAGCCGAATCTAGTTACTCTCCATAACGGTCTGTAACAAGAATGTTCAGCACAGCTAGTGGATTTCGAAACGGAGATGTCGTGAAACGGACAGCGCTGTGTCTCGCAGCAGGAGCTCTCTTCGTCACCATTGTCACCCGCTCACTCGGTTCGCTGGCCGCGACTCAGCCTTTCGGCGTACCTCTCGGACACCGCCTCGTCCGTTGAAGAACGTGATAGAGCCCATCCTCTGAGGCCGCGCGAGTGGAGGGCAAGGGAGACCAGCTCGACCACGCGTCATACCGTTCGAAAATCATCTGCAGTGCAACTACTTTCATCTCTCCCAGGCTGACCGCAACGAGACGAGAAAGTGAGACACTGAAACCATGAAGCGTTACCTGAACAGGCGGACGGGCGCGCTGGCGCTCTTCACGGTGACTACGGTCGCTCTGCTGTCCGACAACTTCACTCCGACGCGCGCAGCGATTTGGGGTGTCGCATGGGCAGCGGTGGCGACCCTGATCATCACGAGCGAGGTTCGGCACGCGCGGGCTGATCACTGAGATGATCCGGTACCTCAGCAAGGGTGAGATCGCCGAGCGTCTCGGCTTGTCGCTCGAGACCGTCAAGGGGTATGACCGGCGCGGCTACCTCCCGCCAGCGGACGCGCAAGTCGGCCGGAATTTCGGTTGGCTTCCGGAGACGATCGACGCGTGGAATGAGTCCCGTCCGGGCCGTGGCGCTCGGACGGACATCGCGAAGTAGTATCACCCAGTGCGCGTCGCACCCCCCGTGACGCGCACCCGGCCCGCTCGACAAGTCCCCCCGATGAGCTCGAGCGGGCCACCTAAACATTCTGTAAAGTCTGTTTTGCATCGGGCTATCCAGCTTGGGATGCACGCCTCACCCGCGACGCAGTCACGCGCAGAACGGGTGAGGCACCTGATCTGCGCGCCGTCTCATTGGTCTGCGGCGGCGCGCACGGCCCACCGGAGCTGGCACTCATACTCCAACCGGTGGGTCACCTGAAACTTCCCGCAGAAATCGACCAGGTAAGCAGCTGCGCCTGGCTTCGAAGGTCTTTGGTCACTCTTTCATTTGAATTGCTTGTCGCTGTGGACCAAACCTATTGCGCTGTTTTACGGTCGGTAGGTGGAGTGAGACACGAGGGGTTCACTCGACACGGAAAGTGGGTCTCCGCGTCGTGTGCTCGACCGGAGACGATCGACGCCCCCGGCCAATATTTTTCTCGGCCGGGGTTTCGATTTCGCTGCGCCCGGCTACCCCATAGGTTGCGGCAAGGTAGTCATTCGAGTTCGGGGATGCCGCGCACGACCTGCCTGCTGGCTGTCACTCGCCGGGGGTGGGTCGCCCTTCGTTTGTGGCTTCCGATTGTGCGGGCTCGCGAATTCCAGCGCTCTCATACAGGTTGCGCCGTTACGCTGGCGTTCATGACGCGTCGGCTGAAATTCATCGTGCCCGCAACCGTGGTGGCGTCTGCGATCGTCGCGATCGCCTGGGTTGTGAGGTCGGGGCATCCGTCGGGTGCGCCGCTAGGGCACGGAAAAGTTCGCTGAACACCCAAAGCGTTTGACCAGGAACGACAAACAAAAATCCTGCTCTCTGTCGCCGTCCTTCGGTAGCATCTGTCGTGCTTCCGATTGTCCATCGGGAAGCACGTCCCGCCCGTCAGCGGTCACGCGTATGCGGGCGGGGCGCCCCGTACTGCGTGTCGCCTGGTTGCGATGACGGCGACGAGAACCACACATATGGTGACTTGGTAGACCGCGAATATCCATGTGTGTGGGGCCCATCTTGAGATGGTCATGAGTGTGATCGTCGCTCCTGTGCCGACAAGGGTGTAGAAGAAGATGTTCTCCGAGTCGGGATGCCGCCACGCTTTGATGAGAGTCGGCAGTGCGGCGACCGCATCGGCGGCCACAGCGAAGAACACCGCCAGCGGGGCTTCGTCGAGCCCCAGCCAGACCGCTAACGCAGTGACGGCAACCCCGGCACATAAAAGATCGACGATGCTCAGATGTGCGTAGTGACGTCGGGTGACCAGACTTGTCATGATCACGATCAGCGGCCCTGCACCTGCTGCGAGAGTCATTACGGCGGGTAGCCCGACCCCGGAGTCGAGTTGGGCGAAAAACCCGATCAGCGGCGCAGCTGCCCACAGCGACCAGGTGACGAGGTTGGGGCGCACAGTACCTCGTACGATCGTGACGCCGTAGCGGATGCTGCCGATCATGCCGAGCAGCGCGCCGACGAATACCCAGTGCGGATCAAGCATCTTCATTCCCCTTCAGGCACCGACTGCATTCGTTGGTATCGCCGCGTACCGCAGGGGTGGCGTGAAGCCGTAGATGGGAGATGCCCCTGCCCTCAATTCCGGTCCGGAACCGGACTCCTCGTGGGTCAGTAGCTCACGCCGCCGCGACCGCAACGAAGTCAACCACCTGCGGGTCGGCGTAGACACCTTCGTCGCCGATGACGAACTCGAACAATCCAGGATAGGAAGTCTGCAGTTCGTCGGGTACCGCATTGGTTCCGACGTCTGCCCAATGCAATCTCTGATCGTTCGATAGCCCAACCCACCAGCCTTGAAGTTCAATCAGGATCCCGTCGACATAGTCCGCCACGTCGGCCGGGAGATGGAATCGTTCGACGTCATCCGAATCGGCGAACCATGGCCAAGCGAGTTTGGCCCCCTTGGTGAGTATCTCGTCGACGAATTCGCTCGGAATCTCTTCGCGAGGGCCGGCGAAGAGAACGCGGCGGGCGCTCGAACCGAGTGCGGTGAACCAGCTTGTGATTTGGCCGACGGTGGGCGTGGGCGTTTCGTCACGGGTCGTCATGAGGCGATTCTAGGAGTGCAGGCTTCTTGCCTTCCGTGGCTCCGCTGACATTCGCCAAGTAATGGGATAGCAATCTATTTTGGCATCCTTTCCTTGTCAGGTCCGGGAACTCGGCTTCTGGGCAGCATGAGGGTGCTCATCTCGATAGCGAAGGCGGCGAGGGAAGGTACCCCCGATGTTGAGTCCGCCTTGTTGAGTCCGCCTTCCAGAAAATGCAGCTGCGGTTGGCCAAGAAGAATCCTGCATGGGCGACAGAGAATGAACTCAATCGCAGAGGCTGGATTGACTACGCCGTCAGACGCGTCGGGGTTGAGCCCTTGACTGCGACCGTCGGTTCGATTCCCGGCTACCTGGTCGACGACCTAAATTGGTCGGTGCCAAGTAGGTACAGGTCCATCGTGGTCAACACCAAGAGGCAACTCCCCGCCCGCGTCCGAGATCGGTAGCTGCCTCAACGTCGCGAGGGCACTCAAGCCAGCAGACGTTTTCGATCACCCGGAGCTCAGAAGGCTGCTTGAGCAGATGCATATCAATTCGACCACTGTGTGAACTCTGCTCATGCTGCACACTCGTGTGATTCAAGTCGGCATCGCTGCGGCATTCGGTTGCTGATCCTATTCGGCACCCTCCATCTCACGTCGACGACCATAATTTCATTTATGGAAGCCCTTCTTCTCATTTCGAAAAAACTCAGTTTAGGTGCATATATTGTACGGGCAGTTATCTGCGTCAAGTATTCGGTATGCTGAGTAGTCACACCGATCTTTGTCTATTGATGTGATGGATTCTACAGTTGGAGCGCGTATGACATCGATGGCTGAAAGATTCGATAGGGCTACTCGTGCGATGCACTCCACGCGACTATCGGGAGGTCATATTTCCGATGCACTGCTGGATGACTTCGTGGAGATTGTCCTCGGGCGCGCTACTGTAGAGGAAGTCGTGCGGAGGCTCCGCAAAGAATACCGGGTCGAAGAGTGACGGACCCGAGGCTGACTCACCGCACTCGCACGCAGTACCTCAGGGCTACTCTCCGCGATGACGATCGTCGCCGGGCGGCATCTCGAGACGTTCGATCCGGACCAGCGCGCGCGGATGCGTGGGGGACTCGTCATCAAGCCAGCAATCTCCTGTGTAGTTTTCCACTGGCTCAACGGAACAAGTACGGCACTTGCCTGGCCTCCTGCAATGTCGACCTCCGTCCGGGAAGCGTCGACCTCAGCTACAAGCCGACGCAGATCCACGACCTCGCCGGCGCCGATCGTATGCAGGGACCGGCATTCGCGTCGATGACAAGCAGATATGGATGGATCGACGTCACCGGGCCGGACAGAAGAGGTACGAAATAGTTCTCTCTTTTGACCACGAATTGCGCGGGTTGACCGACGGTACATTCGGAAATACCGTCGAGCTCGAACCAGACGGTGATGGGAGCGTTGCCATCCGCCTCGGCGGCGGTCATGGCTAGTCGCCGCTCAGTGGTGTCCACCGAATAGTCGACGAGGCCGGCGCCCGAAGTTGTTTGCAGCACACAGAGTCCCTGCGAGAGGGCGGTCAACTCGGAGATTTCAGTTTTCATCACTCGCCCTGGAGTTCTGAAAGTATGAATGTCGCCGGAATTATTTGAAGGAAAGGCCATTGGAGCGTCTCAGTGCGCTTTTGGACGTCAAGATCTAGTCGAAGCGCTAAGATATCGCGATCGAGCTCAGTTGGGCGTCAAAATCGACTGAGGGGCGCAGTAATGCGTGTGCTGTCGTGGTTCGATTCGATCTTTCGAGATTTACTGGCTGCCTGGTCTTTCAAGCGAGGCCCAGGTCCGAAACGGGTCGACCCACATGCCGTCTAGCGGATCGGTTTTCGTGACCTGGGAAGAACCAAGTAGGTGAGCGCGGAATTGAAACTCCTTGATCTGAGGCTCAAAGGTCTTGCCGATTTCGTACCAGGCGACACTCCAGCAAGACCTATGCGATAGCGCGCTGCGATGATTTGTTTCATCGAGTATCAATCGCGACAGATCGGTCGATGTAGATTAGGGATGTTCGAGGCGTGCGGCGCACATGACCGCTACCGCGTACTCATTGGCCGTGAACGGGCTCACCCTTCAGGTTTGGTATCGTATCGGCCTTTGTCCGATGATTCAATCGGAACTCTCTCAATTTGGTTTTCGATCGATCGATCTCGGGTGGACGGATAGAGCTGTCTGAGGTGCGTTATAGCAAAGATTCCTGAGATTATAAATATACTTGCTGTATACCATCCGTCCGTAATGAAGTCTGTCAAAACATCCGTCTTCGCGACTACAAGCTGGCGTGCCCACTCAGATTGTATGTCAGTGTATTCGAGTCCTTCGATAAGCTGAGTCAACACAGACTTCGGCGACGCCACCGAATTGGTGACCAGGGTCGCGATGCCGAGCAGTGCGGGGACAGCGAGAGTGCCAAGAATCGGAACATTCGTGGACCTGACTATATCGAATAGGACTATAAAAAGGCCGGCGACGTATCCGATCACCGCACCCAAGATCGACAGATTGACGAATGCTGCAACTGTGGCTTGGCTGCTCGGGACAGCCGATGTCGCAATGAAGTGTAGGTAGTAAAATGACAGGCAGCCCGCAAAAAGACCGCCTGCAGTCCCTGCGCCGGCGCACTCTCCAAGGCGTTTCAGGCTGGCGAATACGCGGGGCCGTCCGGTTGCGAGGGCAAGCACCGCCCATGTTGAAGTGGCAGGGACGCTGATCGCGAAAACAATCGATATGCCAAATATGGTTAATACGCTGCCAGCGTTCATGCCATCGAGTTCAGGTGTAATGATGGTCTGGATTCCTGACGCGACCGCCAGAACGGCCGTGCCTACCCCGGCAATCGGGAGAAGGACCCTTCGTTGCCATCGACCGGTCAACCAGTCCCCAATGAGAAATTGAAGAATGTTTGAAATGGAATGACGTATCTCGTCGGTGAGTGCTTCTGTTGCTGGCAATATACTACGCCCAAGCAAGTTCAGTGCCAAGTTTTTCAAGGGGCTGCGTGTTGGTTGGTTTTGTATTACTACGGATTTTGTAAGCAAATGCAAGATGAGACTGGCGCAAAGTATTGCAATTGCAAGAATTGCTGTGAAATTACTTCCCGTACGCGAGAGTTCGATGCCCGCTACCAACGACAAGAAGCTGATGAATAAGACCACGGCGATTCCGAGTCCGGCTAGAGCATCTCGTAGACTAGCGAACCGCTGCCCCCATTTTATGCAGATCGCTGCGTTCCGGAACTTAAAGAAGGAGTAGAGAAGCGCAGACAGCAGTAGAATGGTTGTAAGTATCGTACCCGTCAATGGCGAACTTTGGTTTCGGGAAACACTTTCAGATAGATCAGCCATGAAAGAAAACCTGTCGTGTTATCGGTGATTGGATGACCGGAATTGGTAACCGCGCTGCTTGAGATTTTGCCAAGGTAGGAGAAATTGCTGTTGAGGCTAAGGTGAATATATTTACTGGCAAACGATTTACGATCGAGTCATCTGATTTTCCGAATCATCGGCAGATATAAATTTTCCGGTTGGTTAGTTCCGCATTCTCTTCATTGTGTCGACAATTTATACCCGCAGCGACTAGAGGCGGGTTGCTGTTTGAAGGGCTTCTTCCAGGTCTCGCAAGGATTCACGCGGATACAGATTGATACGTAATGTTTCAAATCCAGAATTGAGGAGTTCTTTGATGGCCCGATTCTTTGCGGGCGGGGTCTCGAAAAAGGTGGAGAATTCCGCGCTTAATCCCGCCGTAGTTCTTTTGTTGTTTGCGATGTCCAAGCCGTGGTCTTTGCCCGTAACTTCCGATGCTTGCTGATCTCGGAGGTCGTCCGCGAGTTGGAACGCGAGGCCGAAGTGTTCAGAGGCGTCCTCTACCTTGCTCAGATCTGCGTCACGGTCAATGACCAAGAGTCCCAGCGCAAGTGGGAGGAAGACGGAATATCGTCCAGACTTAAGGTTCGCGATGGATTGCAGCGTGGCGGGGTCTGTCTCGCCTGTTGCTGTGGCGTAGACATCGCCGAATTGCCCGATGATCATCTCTCGTCGCATCCTCGACCACAATTGGTCGATTTTGCCGGTTTCGCGACGGACGAGGTCATCGGCGGTGGACAGGCATAGGTCGCCGGCAAGTACAGCCAGCGCGTCGCTGTGGCGGCGAAGGTTAACTTTCGAGGCGCCCTGAGCGACAAGCTCGGCCTCGACGAAACGCGATGCGGTCGAAATCCCTCGTCGCAGGTCGGCGTCGTCCATTACGTCGTCCTGCAGCAAACCGAAGAGATGTAACAATTCAACCGCGGCTGCCAATTGAACTCCACGTTGATAGTCCCACTCATCTCGAATTCCGGTTAAGCGCATTCCTTCGAGAACGAGCATTGCGCGGAAACGCTTCCCTCCCGCACGGACGAGGCGTAGCGCGAGGTTAGATGGATCTACGGTTGCCTGAGGGTATACAGAGGACTTGCTTTCCGGTGACAGCGCCAAGCACATCGAGTCTTCGACCTTCGCCAAGAATGATTGGGTATCGACAATCATTGCCTATCTCCTTGCGTTGGTTGCCATTCCGATGAGAATTTGGATTCAAGAAACACCTCGCTAGTGAGGAGGGTGTCCAGCACAGTCGAGAACCAAGCTGACATGTTCCGACCGGCGCATGCCTCCCGCAACTGTTGCGGGGTGACCAGTTCGGTCGCTGCGACTTCATCAGGGTTGGGTGCAACTGTGCTTCCGATGGTGCCGAAGAGCACATGGTTGAGTTCCCACTCAGTGAGGTCGGACGCAGAGTCATCGAATCGGTACTCGACGGTGCCTGCCTCGGTGAGATCGATGGCCTGCACGTTCAGTTCCTGCTGCAATCGAAGTGCGGCATCTCCCAGAACGGAAGACTTCGAAAGTGGATGTCCGCAACATGAATTCGACCAAACGAGCGGCCAATGGTACTTCGTCGCAGCCCGTTGCTGCAGCAGGAGACGGCGGTCAAGACTGAACATGAAGACTGAGAACGCACGATGCCGGACGCCTCCATCCTTGTGGGCATGAAGTTTGTCCACGATTCCCAGGTCCGAGCTGGCGTCGTCGACTAGGCGAACGTGGCGGCGTATGTCCAAATCGAGCTCAAGCGTCATAGCGGAACAACCTCTCCTTTGCCGATACGAGCCACACGACAAGTGCGACGACTACAACAGCCGCCGAGAGTGTCACGACGAGATCCCATGCTTCGACGAACGCCGTGGCGAGGGCGAGACTGTTCGAAGGATCGGCCTCGGCGGTTGCCTGCATTTGATCGATGTCTACGCCCAACGACGAGTTGAGGCGATGCAGGAAAACGGATCCGAGAAATGCGACTCCGCAAGCTACGCCGAGTTCTTGGAGTGTATTTCCTGTTCCTGAAGCCATGCCCGTGGTTTCTTCGGGGACCAACGCTGCGGTGCCTTCGGCCCGCAGGGGGCTGAATATCCCCAACCCGACGCCGGCGACGACAAATCCTGCAATGAGAATCGTCCACGTGCTGTCGGGGGCGAGGAGTCGCAGTAGAGCTAACCCAGCCGCGAGCATCACGAGTGACAGCGTGACTGCATTCTTGCGGCCGAGCGGGGTTTGCAGTGGCATCGCCAGGATCGACCCGACGAGAAGCGCACCAGTGAGCACCATCAGTCTGAGCCCGGTTGCGATCGGATCGAGGCCGTTGACGATTTCGAAGTACAAGACAGAGATCAGGATGAGTGGAAAGACGGCAAGGTACACAAGCAGTGTCACGATGTTGATGCCGACGAATGTCGGGTTGCGAAAGAGGCTCAGGTCGAGCAACCGCATGGTGGACTGTCGTTGCATCACGACGAACGCTGCGAAGACCGAAAGTGTGACGACGATCCCTGTGAGGATCCATGGGTGTGTAAGTCCCATGTCATAGGCATGCGTGAGAACGAATACGAGGGAGAACATCGATATACCCAGTACCGTCGCAGACAGCAGTCTTCGCGCAACCTGCTGTTGAGGGTCTCCGCTCGACTTGCACGGAATCAGGACGGCAGCAACGAGTATCATCGCAGGAACATTGATCCAGAAGATCCATTGCCAACTCCAACTCAGCAACACTCCACCAATGATCGGCCCAGCGGCAAGTGCGATACCAGAAGCGCCGCCGAAGATGCCGAACCCGATCGTTCGTTTGTCCTGGGCAAAGTTTTGAACGATCAGAACTGGAATTGAGGCGAGTAGGGCAGCGGCGCCTATGCCCTGGCATCCGCGGGAAACGATCAAAGGCAGCACGCTGGTCGAGAGTGCTGCGAAGGTTGATGCCACCGCGAATATTGCTGCGCCAGTGATCATCACGGTCCGAGGACCGAATCGGTCGGCGCATACTCCGAAGAAGAGCAGCACGCCGGCCATCGCGGTGGCGTAGGAGTCGAGTATCCATTGCAGATCGGTGAAGGTGGCGCCGAGGTCATTTTGCAGCGGTTCAAACGCCACATTGATGACGGTCAGATCAAGAATGAGAAAGAACGTCGCGACCAGGATTGCAACTCCTGCTGCTACCGGTCGTGGCCCCGGATCAGTCTTTGACAATTCGGGGGTTCTGGAAGCTGGTTGCGTTGTCATGATGCGTTCTCCTTCATGGCAGGAGTAGGTGCGTGAGCGATGAGGGCCGCAGCTTTTGCAGGGTCTGTGATCGGGAGGTAATGGCCACCGCGACTGACGATCTGGTGGCGGTGACACATCGTGACCGGGGCCACGGTTGAAATCGGATCGTCTTCCATGGTGATTTCTAGATGAGTCTGCATGTTGGTCAGAGGCTTTCGCAGTTCGGTCATCAATGAAGACGCGAGTGTCAGGTCGTTCGCAACGCGGCGGCGCGCCCGGTTCAGAGCAGCGGGAGATGCGATGAGTCGGGACATCAGCATGTGCTCGGTATGTTGTATCAATTGTTCTTGATGGACGGAGCTAAGAGTGACTGGGGGCGGCGCACAGGCGATAACGATTCGATCGGCAAAGTGATCGGGATACTTGTCCTGGGCTAGACCGAGCAATGCAACTCCGAGGCTGTGGCCGAGCAAGATATCTCCGGCCTGTGTTTCCGACAGCACGTACTCGGTGATCGTTCGTGCGACTCTGTCCAGGTCGGACAGTTGCTGTAAGTCGTATTCGATCACTGCGACCCTCATGTCCAGATGGTCCGCGAGGCCGACATATGGTTCCGCGCTTGTGCCCGCGCAGGGCAGGACCACCAGAGTCGAGTCAAATCGTGAAGAGAGGTCGCGCCACCGCAGACGAGAACCGACGCGGCGCTCCAACAAGCGATGGCAAGCACCACGATCGATCTTGCCGGTACTGGTGAGAGGAATTCGAGGCACAGAGACACAAATATCTGGAACCAGGTGTGAATCGAGCGCAGTAGACAAGGCACTGCGGGTAGCTTTGCTCAGATTTGTGACCGGTTCGTTGGCGTCGTTGTCTACGACTCCCATTACGAGACGAGGTGCCGATACTCCATCGAGAGTGATCTCTGAGATTACAGTTTCGATGGAAAGCGCTTCTCTTGCAGCGTTTTCGACCTCGACAGGGGAGAAGAGTATCCCGCCACGATTCAGTAAGTCGTCAGCGCGGCCCAGTATGGCGAACCCTCGCTTCGATGGCCGGACTGCGTCGCCACTGATAAACGTATTCTGTTGGAGGCGTGCATGGTCGGATTCTGGGGCGACGAGGTACCGAGAAGAAGCCATCGGCCCCTCGATGGTGAGTAGGGGACGGTCGGATCCACCTGGGTCGGTCGCGGTAGCGAGAGTTGTGGTGGGCAGGGCAGTAAACCCCGCATCGGTCGAGCGTCGCGTCGCAACTATGTGTAGAACTTCGGTCGCGCCGTATCCGTCGATGATTTGACCACCGATGTGGGCTTCGAGTTCTTGCCGCAGATTGTCGGGCAGAGGTTCACCTGCAGAAACTGCGGTTGACAGTCCAGCGAGGTCCTGGGTGGCGGCTGTGTTTCGAGATCGCCGTGCAATGGCTGCCCAAATTCGCGGTGACAGTGCAGCAATGTCAATCTTGTGTGCGACGAGTGCCGATATCAACTCTTCGGTCGCTGTTGGCCGATTCCAGACCACTGCCGTCGTGCCGGTGAGCAATGGAATCAGGACCGAGTTTCCAAATCCGTACCCGAAGCTCAGGTCTGCAGCGGTCAGAATACGGTTATTCGGTGTTGCGCCGTACAGCGCGGGGATGGTCTCGGCAAAAGCACGGAGGCCGCTCTCGTAGTGGCCAACTACTTTCGGCTTCCCTGTGCTCCCGGACGTTAATTGCCCGAACTTCAGACGGCGGTCTCGATCGAGCGGCGAAATCTGACCGTCCCCGATGTAACGGATGTCGGGATTTCCGTCCGTGAGTTGAAGCGTTGCGGCCGCGCCAATCGATTCCGCGAGCGTCGACAGCTTTCCCTCCGCCATAGGCCGGCCGACGATGGGCACCGCACCGCACCTCCAGAGCCCGCATAGTGCTTCGATCCACGCCATGGTGGTGTGCGCGGCGCATAAGACGAGATCACCGTTCTGGATGCCGGTGGAGGAAAGGGTGAGCTGCCACTGATCGACTCTCGCGACGAACTCGCCAGCTGAGATTTCACGTCCACACTCGTCGACGTACAGGATCGCCGAGTTGGATGTTGGGACTGTGGGCAATGACCATAGCCATAGAGCGAGATCAATTGTTTGGGAGCTGGATTCAGTCATTCTTGGCTTCTCTGATTGGAGTTTCCCATCGACGACATATTGCTCATTCAGACACTGCAAGTACTGAGACAGCGGCGACGACCTGGCTTTCTGTTGAATAGCTGTAGCCAGACAGCATGATGTCGGTGGTCGAACTTCGTAAGTACTGGTGTGCGAACCACACATGGTGGTCGTGGAACGGTCCGAAGATCGACAGACAAGGACCCGTCATCGCATGTTCAGTCGCCAAGTAAGCCAGAATGCCATTGGCCCCGCTCACAGGACCGGACGCGGCGATCGATCGTTTGCGCGAGGCGCCAAGTCTGCTAATTACGTTGAGATAGTGATCGGAACCTGATGTCGAGGATGCCCACACAGCTCCTACGCGGAGCCCAGACGTGTCGACAACACTGAGAGCCGTTCTTACTGCAAGTGCTGCGACCGATTGCTCAGTGCGATCAGGTAATTCGCACACAGACGCAAAGTCTCCGGACGGCTCCACTTCAATGTTCACACAGTCACTGTCCGGGTCGGTCACTGCAGTGACGTACCCGATGACAGCAACCGGAACTTGCGCGATTGTGGTGACGTTCATGGTGCTCCTATTACGACCGCTGCTACAGACCCGCCGAAACCGAATGAGGTTGACAGCACATAGTTATTGTCAGCGAGCGGTACAGCAGAGCAGGGAACTTGCACGTGGGCAAGCTCCTCAATACCGCTCTCCAGGGTGGAGATGGTCTTATTGGGAGGGACAACACCTTCTCGAAGCGAGGTGACTGCGACGACGGTTTCGATCACCCCTGCCGCGCCCTGACAATGTCCTGTTGTTCCTTTGATCGATACCACTGGTACGCGATCGTGCCGCGCGGAGAATATTCGGTCGTACGCACTAGCTTCGAGTGCGTCATTGGCGCGAGTTCCTGTGCCATGGGCGCAGATCCACCCAACATCATCGACCGTGATCGAAGCGGACTCGAGTGCATCTGTGATTGCGATGGAAAGCCCCGTCGCGGTAGGCGAAGGGGCGACGAGGTTCCATCCGTCGCACGCTTCTCCATACCCGGCAATGCTTGCGAGTGGTGCTTTCGCAAATTCTGGGGGTTCAACGACGACAACACCGAATCCCTCGCCAGGCATCATTCCTCGCCGGTCGGCGTCGAATGGGCGAACCATGTCATCATCACTCAATCCACCTAGCGCCAGGAAAAGGGTCAGCACTTCATAAGAAAGAACCTCCGCACCAAGGCATATGACCATATCCGCGCGCCCAGATGAGACGAGCGACTGCGCGAGCCCGATGACGGTAGTTCCGGCGGCACAGCCTGATCCGATTCCAATCACGTCGACATGTCCGCCGAGGAACGTCGCCACTGCTGCGGCATCAGAGTCAAGGGCAGCCCGCACTCCCTCAGCTGCCGAAATCGGGTCGCTGCGGTCATGGTCGGGGCGAGAGCCCATGACCGTGGACAGGAGAACCACAGGCCGATTACGTTCCACATCTTCGTCCGCAGCGACGATCCTGTTACGGATCGGACCCAATGCCTCTTGCAATAAGGACTCGAACAGATACTGATCGCCCTGGGCCTCGCAGGCGAGTGCATAAGCACGATAGTCGCTGTCATGTCCGATCCCGGGAATTCGGCTCGCCTCGATAGCGTCGCCGAAAAGCATTCTCTTCCAAAGCGTGTCACGACTATCGCATTCCGAAGTTCGGCATTCTGCATAGGTGATCTTGGACGCCAAACTTAACACTGCGAGCCTGCCGCGGCCTTGGATTGGATCAGTTGCTGCAACTGAAGCAGTGTGAGGACTTCATCCGCCTCACTGTCGGATATAGAGATCTCGTACTTGTCCTCGAAGTATCCATAGACTGCGATCAGATCGAGCGAAGAGAGCCCGAGATGGTCGTGGACGTGGTCCTCGTCGGCAAGATCACTGGCTTGCAGACCCGTGGTTTTCGCTACGATCGCTCGGAGCTCATCGTCAATCGTCATGGTGATCCTTTCATCAGGCGAGGGAATCGACGGCGTCGTTGGTTAGGGAGTGGCGAGGCCACAGAAGCGCTGACATATGAGACGCGGACTTGCGGGACAGGTGCTTATTCCAGTGAGCCAGAAGTGACATCAGGACCCACGCGATAACGCAGGCACCCGCGACGAGAGCAAACTGCAATGACTGGTTCACCGCAATGCCGATGCTCACCACGGACGCCATTGTGACGAGGTAAACGTGCTCGCGGACCGCGATTGCGTCGGCAGGGGTACGAGCGCGCCGTACACCGAGAATGACGCTCACCTCGCCCGCTGCGATGATGGAATATGCGAGAAATACGGATATTCCGACCTGCGTGACAGTGATTGCTGCGACCGTGAACTGCACTAGGGCTGTGATGAGAACGGTTCGCCCCGCGCCGTTCTCCACAGCGGTTAGCCAGACCGAGCGGTAGCCGATCAAGGTGTCACCGCGGCGATCTGTGAGGTCTTTTGCCCCAGCGATTATGACTGAGACCGTCGCCAGCAATACCGCGACTCCGACCGCTACCCGCCACTGCTCAGAGGAAAACGTTCCGTTGCCGGTAGCGAGGCCAGTCACCCATGGCATGACGAGCGTTGCAGTCAATAGTGCGATCGTGGCACCCGGATATCGTTTGGTCACTCTGCCGAACGAATAACCGATACCAATAGTGATATTGACGACCAGAACGACAGCTAGGGCAGTCTTCGACGGTGCGTCGCTAGGGCTCAGTGCCACCATTGCTGTCGAAAGGAGCACGACCGAGAACCACGCTACGAATGTTGCTCGACGCAGACCACGAGTCCCGAAACTCAACGCCCATCGTGTACGCAGCGGTTGATTAATTCGATCAGCGGGAAGATCCACCAGTCGGTTGAGCCATTCTACGGAGACGCAGAACGTAATCCAGTAGGTAATCCACAACAGAAGATGTGGTGGCGCTTCGTGCGCGACAAAGAAGCTGCCGGAAAGGAACCCGGCAATATACAGGGCAGAGAATCGGGGCGATCCGGTTCTGACGAACTGGGAAGCGCGACTCGCCAGCGGTACGGACATTGCTATCGGCTTACCGCTACGGAAAGTGTCTCTGGACCGCGTAACCCCATGCCAGGCTTGTAATTGATTGGCTCTGCAACTTCGATGGAGCGGTACCGTTGCGATAGTTCGCGTAGAAAGTGCTGAAGCATCGAGTTTGCCAGTGCCGAGCCGAGGCAGTGATGGATCCCACGCCCGTAAGAAAGTGAAGACACATCAGGGCGCGTGACTGAGAATGTGTCTCCGCGCTCGACTGTTTCTCGATTTCCGGAGGCAAGAAGGACCATGACGGCGTCACCCTTAGTGATATTTGCGCCACTTACCTCGCAGTCCTCCAATGCGATTCGCCCAGCTTCGTGCGCCGGAGGCTCAAAACGGAGCACCTCAGCCACTGCATTCTCAATGAACTGCGGGTTGGCGCGTACCTGTTCGAACTGATCCGCATGACGGGAGAATGTGATCAGCATGTTGCCGATCGTGTTGGAGGTGGTTTCTTGTCCGGCGACCGTGATCAGGAGGCATGTCGCGGCGATCTCGTCAACGCTGAGCTGGTCACCGCCGTGACTGACTTCGGACAGTCGCCGGACAAGCCCCTCGGGCGCATTGCCGGATGTTGCGAGAGTTCGGAAGTAATCGATCGATTCTTCGATTGCGGCAGAGCGGCGATCGGCGACTTCTTTTGGAATCGCGAAGTTGATATCAAGTACGCCGGCCACAAGATTCGACCATTCGGAGAATCGCCCGCGATCTTTGTCCGGAATACCCAATATTGACGAAAGTACCTCTACAGGAAACGGTTCCGCAACCTCGGAAACGGCGTCAGTGCAGTGTTCGAGATGCCGAACCGCTGATGAGGCCGCGGATAGGACGATGTCGTCCATGGAAGTCGTGGTACTGCGGGTGAAGGCATCGGAGACGAGGCCCCGCAGCCGGGTGTGTTCGGGCGGATCTGTGAGCATGAAAGGACGGGCGTCGCCGTCGATGCCAAGACCAAGGAATGGTGGCATGTCTTCGCCCATCATCGACGTCAGATGGTCGAAGAAGGTGGAGTTGGCAAAATCCTTGCCGAATAATCTGCTTCGAAGCACCTTGTCGCACGACGTGTAGTCAGCAACGATCCAGGCGCCCAGAGCTGAGCGATGTATTGGAAGCTCCGTGCGCAATCTTGCGTAGACCGGGTATGGGTCTGCCTTGAAGGTTGGATCGAAAGGATTGACTGCGAGAGCGAGATCGCCCGTATCGTCGACCGTGTGTGTCATGTTTCCCCCTGTGTGGATCAATGTGTGCCGTCGCGCTGCCGCGCGAGACCGCGATGACGAAAAGCGAAGGAACTCAATCGGTTACAAGCCGGTAAATCACGTAGAAGCCGAACCAGGCGATTGCAGCGCAAGCAGCGACGAGGAGGACGTCGAAGAAGATGACCATGAAGCGAGCCCCATCCGTTTGGTTCATGGAGAACAAATCTCAGTATGAATCTGGTTGTGTGCCTGTGGATATAACCACATCGCAACACGAGTTGCAATAAATCCATTGCTTGACCCTGTTTGACGCAGCAAGCTAGGACCAAAGTCCCGAGAGTGAGGAGAATGAACCCGTTGGTTAAACGCAGAGGAACGCACGTGACCACGGCGGTGCTCGATGCAGCCGCCAAGCTGATCGTCGAGGATGGCTACGACTCGGTTACGGTTGCTCGTATCAGCAAGCTCGCCGATGTCCATCCGACCTCGATCTACCGTCGCTGGCAAACGCTCAACAACATCCTTGCCGAGGCCGTCTACAACATTGTCGAGGACGATGCCCCGATCCCCGATACGGGCGATGCTCGAACAGATCTCATACAGTTCTGTCAGACACTGAGAGACTTTATGGGGACTGCGGTTGGACAATCTCTGGCCCGCCAAGCCATCGAACCGGTCGACAGTGACGATATGGCCGAACGGAGGCGGGAGTTTTGGCAGAAACGATTCACTGCGGCCGGTACGATCATCCACCGCGGAATAGAGAATGGTCAGATCAGGAGAGATATTGATCCAGGGCAGGTTCTCGGGTTAGTGACGGCGCCACTTCACCTTGAGGTTCTTCTGGATGAAGCTCAGGAGCCGGTCAATATTGAGGCGAATGTGGATATCATTTGGAGGGCTATCGCGTCGAGTGAATGATTCTGTTGACGGTGAGCTTGACCCAGTTGGAACATATGGACTGATGGGGTTTCTGACCGTGGCAGTGAATCGATGAGCCGGATGCTGACGCGGCCGTGTGGCGTTCAATCGGGGAATGCCACACAGCCGCTCGCCGGGTCGACTCAGCCAGGGCACCTTTCTGCCTATCGATTGGACAGTTTGTAAGTGCCCGGAATTCTCTAAACACTCGTCAATCACTCCGCCGGGAATGAAAATCTCTTCAGGCTTAGGGCACAGCCCAGTTCGATGCATTGCTGGTCAGGATAGTTTTCTCCCGGATACGCTCGAACGGTGACTTCTATACAAGACTTCATCGATGCTCGCACGCATATCGGCTTCAGTCAGCGAGAGGTTGCAGCGATATCGGGCGTCTCCGAATCAACCATCCGCCGCGCGGAGTTGGGCGAATCGAATGTCTCGATCGTTGTGTTCAATCAGTTGATGTATGCGGTCGGTGTCAAACAGGCTGGCTTTCAGCCAATTTGCGACTACTCCGCGATGGTGGCGGCACGATTTGTTGTGGGGGATACAACAGTCCAGCTCAGTGATGCCGCCCGCGAATGGATTATCCGTTGGCGGAAGATGGGAACCGCAGCAGACGGTGCCTCAGGGTTCAAGACAATCCTTCGAACAGCCGGATATGCGGCAAGGATTTTGGATCGACCGCGGAGAGAGACGTATCGCGGTTCTTTGCGTCCGACCCAGATCTTTTCCAGACTCCGCGAGTTGCAACAGTCTGACAACCTCGATTGGGCAGTCACCGGTGCGGACGGCTTGCCGATGATCTACGTATCGGATCCTCCGCTGGCGTTGGAACGACTAAATGACGTTGGGGGCGGTAGTAATCGACGATCACGCTTCTGGGAGGGTGTGACGTTACTGGATATGTCTCCGGTGGCGAATGCACGTGTGCGTGGCCGTATTTCAGCTGGGGGAGACAAGGTGCGTTCGATGGGCGAGATACAGACGGTGATCGACATGTACTCGGCCGGTCAGATAGACGCAGCAGATAGGCGTGCGAACAGCATTCATGCGAGATCGTTCGCCGACTGGGAAGGGTGCGGGTCAGGACTGGTTCGTCGTGCCCGCGAGACAGGGGAACAAGCATGAGTTGCAGGCAGGCGTCATGCAGCGATCGCCGGCCCGGATAAGGCCGATGACAACATCGCGTAAGGGTTGGTCAGAGGAAGAACGTGCGTACCTCGCTGCGATCATCGAAAGTGAGGGAGGTGGTCTGGTGGACTATCGGGATCAGGTGCCTCCGTCAGGTTCAGGGATTCATTCCCGGCAGATCGAACTGCAGGAGGGGACGTAGGATTTAGCAGATATCGTTGCGCAGCTTCGGATCCCGAGGGAGTGGCCATGCCCTGGACGGCATCATCCGGTCTGATTTCGCCGACCACCCACTCATATACCTCTGGCCAGCTCATCGATCGGATCGTTGCGACAACGTCTTCGTTCGAAATGTGACCTCTCGCGGTTCGGAGTTCTGGTCGGGCAACCCATTCGTCCGCGTAGTCGATCACGGCGTGCGTCATATCCGCGATGGTATCCGCGAGAGTCTGTTCACCCGACAAGAGGCCGAGATCTGGTGCGACGATCACAAACGCGCCGTTGTCGTCGAGGAAGACCTCAAAGCCGGTGAACTGATAGGTGGAGGCTGCAGGTGCCGGGAGAAAAGTTCTGGACGGGTCCGGTTCGCGGTTGATCCATTCGACGATCTCCTCGTCGCTCAGTCCGTCTACCTGGGCCGCAAGTGCCGCGCTCCGCTCCGGATGCTCCGAGGTGGGGCCGTCGGAGTGGTTCCACCAGTATGCATACTGCCGCAACTGTCGGACCAACTTGTCGGTCGCTCTGTCGGAGTCGGAGTCAGTGGCCGAAATCCCAAGCCCGGGAACATAGACCGTGTAGAAGCCGCTGACGAAGATCATCCGAAAGTCTGCATCGAATTCCGGTATCGGTTCAATCGACATGATGAAACCCCTTGTCGCTCAAGTATCTTACTCTGATACTAGAGAGACCGTACGATAGCTATTTCGAATGTGAAGGTCCCATGCATGGAGTGCTGTTAGGGCAGATTTCGTCGCAGTCGACCGACGAAGCTTTCGTCTGTGATTGGACAGCGCTTACTGACCTGACCTTGGCCGGGGGCTACATTGCCTGTCGCCGCATCGTGGTCAGGTTGTCGACCAACCTGGTGGTTAGTTGCCCACGAGCCAGAAGCTCAAGGGGAGTTTGGGCCCCCGCGATGCGAATTGGGGTCACCCACCAAGCGAGTGTTCCCCACGGATCAGTTTCCGCATTGAGATCCGCGTTCGCGTGGGCAACGATTGGAATGACCGCCCGTGCTGCAATGTCGAATTGGAATGCCGGATACTCCCAGTTCAGTCCACGTGGAAGTCGGATTAGGGAGACTTGTCCTCTGAGTGACTCCAATCTGAGCTCTGCATCAGAGTGATTGGGGTACAGCAGGTTCGCGGCTTCTGAGGTCGAGATGCGTTGGAACCGTCGACGCAGCATTTCTGTCAGCCGGGAGATTGTCGGACCGCCGCTTTCGGGATCCCTTGGTTCAGCCATCATGTGCCCTCGATCCATTGTTCGGCGTGGCGTTCTCGTTGATCGTAGCGAGTTGGATACCGTGTTTGTCCAGGTGATATCCGAATGATGTGTGCCCCGTATCGGAGCTTGTTTAGGCCATGACGACGACCTTCGACCTTCGGCTTGATGTGGACCTCATTGAATTGGTCTGGCCAGTCTTGCATGTCCTCAATTCTCGGCGAGCCGGTTGTCCAAAGGCCACTCTCTCCTCGATCATCGATCCCGCATTACGGGCGTGGATCGCCGAGAATCATGAGCTACTTGCCGCGTTGCCCCGAGATTTCGTCCTGCCCAAGACGCTGCCTTATGTTCGGCGAGTGAAGCTCCCAGCGCAACCGGTTCTCGGTGACGTCGACGCCGAAGAACGGGGACTCTTCGCGAAAGCCAAGCCGCGAATCCGACCAGGGCATGCTGAGCCGGCGAAGGCAGTTCCTCCGGTACCGGTCCCAGTTCCTTCGGCGATACGGAAATTCCGCACCACGCCCGTATCGATCACCACTACCGCCGCGGTAGTCACCCAGGTGCGTCAGTTGACGTCGGCTTTTGACCGGGACCTTCCGAAATCCCCGCGAGGCGCACCTGTCCACCCTGTATTGGTGGCGGAAATGGCGCTGCGGAGATTCCTAGATACCCCGATGTGCGATCTGGTCCGCGCCTACTCCAAGGGCTGATCGGATTTTTGCCGCTTGACCTGGTAAATATTTCCGACAAAGTGAATTCTCCTGGATTACTAGTCTAAGAATGACCGCCAAGTGGGCGGTGGGACGAGGAGATTTTCATGGGCAAATCGGCTAGACGCACGGCAGAAGTGCCGCTCGCGAAGGAGCGCCCGGTGCGCGCAGAAAGTTACTTGAATCGGGTGTGGTCTATCCCTGCTTTCCACGACCAGGGAGAAGATGCTCGAGAGGCGCTTGGGCACGCACTATTTCAGATCGGCGATCCTGAGATTCGTTCTGATCTCCTCGATGTCTACGACCAGATCCCTACGGACCAGGTGCAAACGTGGCCCAGGACGGAGTCGGGGGAGTCAATCGCAGGAGTCCGGGTATTGCGGGAGTCAGCGCCAGGCCTGCTCCTACGGCGTCCGTCACGACTCAAGTCCTCGGAAACATGCTTCTACTGCGGCGATGCGTCCAACGCCAGAGGCCGGCATACCGAATGCGATGTGATCGCCGTCGCTGAACGTGAACACGTTTTCATGAAGTGCATCACTTGCAGTAATGAGCACTACAACGTCGATTTTCGCGAGCACGAAGAACTAGGTTTGTCGCTGACCAGGCTTCTCTGTGAATTCTGCGGTGGTTTTGGCAGAAATGTTCACGCACCGTCGATTTCGGTAGTCCGCTCGATGGGGCGCCGCTTCGATCTGAGCTCAGCGGTTGCCGTTGAACCATCGATTCCCGCGGTGCTGCTACGTTTCAAAACCGATGAGGGTCGGCCATTCTCGATCTGTATCTCGTGCGGCGCCGAAACAACAGGCGATCCAGGTATTTGGACAGTGTGTGGGAGGTGCCCCGCAGGGGAAGACGAACTGCGCGGCTGCGTCTATGAGGAGCCCTGACGGCTGCGTGCGCATCCGACGTGTTCCAATCAGGCCGTTTCCCAAGTGTGCTGATCGGCTCCCATCGTCGAAATTGGTTACAAAACAGCATGTTTCACCTGCGGACCTTCATGGATGGTCGCACCTTGTGCCAATGAGCTGCCCGAGTTCATGAGCATCCAGCGGCCTGATCGATCATCTCAGCGGATGCCTATTCCGACTGTGTGGCAAAGAAATTCAATTCCTGGGTCTATTAGTCGACCCGAAAAGCAGAAGGAGAAGGACGATGGCTAAAAGACCTCTCAAAGATCTCGCCGGTCCAGATTCGGTGAGTGCCTGGATGCAGTCGCCTCTTGAGCCCGGGATCCGATTGACTGTTGAGGATCACACGCAACTGGTCCAGTTGAGGAACATACTGAGCAGAGTGCCGGACTTCTTGGAAAGCGAGGGATACGCGAGGGTTCCGATCGTCCGTATTGTGTTCCGATACCGGGGCCAGGAGGACGACATTCTGGACATGGATTTGTGTGGGCGCGTACCTCAATCAAGCGCTGACAAAATCGCACAGAGTCACCGCGCCGAGATAACGATTCTCGGTGCACGCCGAACGCCTGGAATGGCGGCAGCGCGTACATCGATCTCCAGAGAATGGGTGGGTCGTCAGACTGTGTGTGCGGGCTCCAGGTTGGCGAGAAAGTATAGGGCAGAAGATGCACGTCGCTATGTCGTGCATGAATGGTCGGCGCGCAGCACTGTCCTGGATGTTTTCGATTTCATAATGGACGATCTGAATAGTCGCGATCACGACATAGCATTTGTCGGCTCAACGATTATTTCGCGGTATATGGGGTGCTCGCGATCGATCGCTCAGAAAGCTCTGACCGCACTTGTTGCGGCGGATGTTCTTGTCAAAGTCAGGGAGCACCAGTATTGGGTCAACAGTGAGTCGAACAGGAATCGGCCCACAGGCTATTGGGTTTTCGGTCTTGAGCGCAAGAACAGAAAGAAGGCCAATTCATCCGACACCGAAGAAACATGGTCCGCGGTCACGTGTCCGGAATTCAAGCCGTCTGCTTCAGGCGCCGCGAAGCGGCAGCGCGAGGCCAGGCTTGAGATGCTTGCCAACGGCGGCAAGGTCTAGACGTATGCATTCGATCAGTGTTCATAGCCGTAGATTCCGCGCGGCTGTGCCGATTCTGCGTCCTCGGTGTGCAGACGATCGGCGTGATGAAGTCCTTCTGGATGGTCACGGGCTACTACCAGGAATCTGATCTCAATCCGGGTCTGCCCTCCGGATAGTAGTCAGGGAGCCACGGATCGCCTATTTGCAGATCGATCCTGAGTGCAAATTCGGCACTAACAGGCCGTGGCATCTTTATGCCTTTTTGCTATTGGTGATATTGAAAACTATTCGTCAATGGCGCTACCGAATCTACATTAGTGATTATCGCTGGACATTTCGGCTATAAGCCGAATAAATTTCGTCGTAGACGAGTTAGCTACTCGTTCTGAAGAACTGAAGCAAGCAGGGTGGCTCGGTTAGAGGTGACCATGTTCGTCACCCTGCTTGATTTCAGAAATGAACAAACACCTCACTTTTAGGACATTCCGTATGATCCTCTGCGCGCCCGAAATCGATGAAGAAACTCGATCTTCGACTGACTATCTTAATGAGCTGCGCACACAGGAATGCCCTCGAATCACGCCGGAATCAACTCGGGATGAGCGAGGTCTACTGATCGATTGGCTACTCCTCGATAACGGAATCAGTTTGATTCCCTGCACGATTGACAAGACTCCAAAGATGCCGTGTCTGCAAAAGAAGCTGGATCCGGCCAATTATCAAGGTAAGAAACATCCCTCGTGTGAGAAGTTTGGGCATGGATTCAAGACTGCGACGCGGGATCGGGAGCTGCTGCTTGACGTTCTCGATCTGCATCCCGAATTGGTGCTCGGTGTGGTGCCCGGTCCGGACAGGCTGATCCTCGACATGGATTCGGACGACGCGATTGCGAGCTTTTTGGCTGCAACAGGTGCCGACGTGGAGGAGAATCCTTGGGTGTCGACCGAACGCGGCGCACACCTGCACGTTAAGTGGCCTGGCGCAAAGTCATTCAAGACCAAGCAGCTACCCAATGTTGACATCCGCAAGGGTGGAGTCGGCTTCGTGATCGCGCCGGGGTGTGAACGGTCAGAGCGGGCGTTGTATACCCATACGCGTGGTATCTGGGGGCATGTGGTCGAGAACGAGGCAGTCGTTCGGTACATCCTGAAGACGGCGGAGCGTCGGCCGAAAACCTCTGGTGTCCAACGGAAGCAACATGTGAAGGCCTGCGGGGCTGAGAAAATCTTGCTGGAGAAGTGGCAGAACAATTTCGATCTCATGTACGGGTGGCTGAAGGACACCCCGGCGGGCCGTGAATACCGATCCCGCCGGACCAAGCCCTCGTCCCGCACCGATGACCAAGACGCGTACGACCTGTGCTCGGTATGGAATGTGGCCTATCATTTGGGCTTCACCCAAGAGCAAGCCCTCGGCTTGGTGAAGAAGTTTCAGCCAAAGCTGGCGCAGAAGCGCCTCGAATCCCGTGACGAAGTTTGGCTTGTCGAAGACGTGGCACGGGTATACACATCTGCCGCGGGCTGGACCGGCAATCCCCTCGTCAGGTTTCAGGCCGAGCAGGCATTGCAGACGATTGAGCGACTGTGCGGCAAAGAATCTCGGCAGTATCTGCTGCTCGATTGGATAGTCCGTATGTGTACGACCACGCAGAAGGATGTCCTCAACGTCGGGCAAGAAGCTACCGCCGAACTTTTCGACGTCACGCATGTGACGATAGGTCGCGACCTCCGTTTCCTCCGCCAGACGATGGTGGAAGGCTTGGTCGACGAAGACGGGCAACCCGTCCCGGTTCTCAGAGTCGTGCGGCGGCACTGGTATGACGCAAAGCGCTGGAAACACTGCAGGACGACGTCGTACGCAGTCGGTGGCATGGTGGCGGTCGGTGCGGTCGGTGCGGTCGGTGCGGTCGGTGCGGTCGGTGCGGACGGTGCGGACGGTGCGGACGGCAAGGAGTGCCCCGATCTGGAAAAGGCAGCCGTTCTACAGGCGGAAAAAGCGTTACTCACGAAGGTGAACGACGCAACCGGACAGTGTTGGCCATTGGTGCAGATGGACTACGAGGTTGACTTGGTCGGAGGCACGGTCGATGTCCGAATCTTCGACGAGCGCCTTCAGACATCGGACCCCGTCGTGCAGTTCGAGATGGTACCGAACCGAGAGGCCCTCAGTCCGCTGGTTCGGCGTGCCGAAGCGAACTGCCCGAACTTTAGCTCGCCTGAGAATGAAAGCAACAGGTACCCCGATGTGCGAAAGGAGCCGAACGCGCAGGTGCCGGCGAAGCGCTTGGAGACGTTGGTCGAGAAGGTGACGGTCAATGCTGCAACATTGGGTCGGCAGCGGTCACGGTACGAGCGGATATTCGATGGCGTCAAGTTTGAGCTTGACGACGAAGGCTTGCCGATGAACAGGCAGGTGCCCGAGTGCATCGACAGCGCTTGTCTGATCCGTTCATGGGACGACGTCGACGTGGTCCAGGTGGTGACAAACATCGCCATCGGGTGGGACGAGATCCGTCGTAAAGCCCTGATTATGAGGAATTCTCCCGAGGCTGAGGCGGCGATATGTGCAGTCGAAGGTGAGACATGGAAACTCCTGTTCGAGGCTGAAGAGCGGCTGGGTAGACGCTATGACAGTCTCCGGAGAGCGGCGGAACGCAAGGTTATCCGCGCAATCCGGCACCTCTAGGTCTGTATCGCTCACCGAAGTGCCTTTGCGCGTTCAAATCGATTGTGATGCACTGAACTCTCGATTCGAGTAAGTCGTACCCCCTCGAACTTTCGGCGCGTCACAATCGCAATGCGGGGCCGTTGGGGTCGCAGTGTGGTCGGTGAGAGCTTCGGGTTGCGCTTCAAATTTGATCGCGATGTTTGTCGTCGTAAACTGTCTGTCGGACAGTGGCATTGAAGGTGATGCACGTGAATTCAATAAGGGCTCTGAGCTCTACGAATGGGTCAATGTTCAATACGTCCACGTCCTCCGCTTTAGGAGCACCACTGATCCCCGGGGTCCGTACAGAAGGGGCGCTCTGAGAAGAGGCTCCGCAACGTATAGGGAATCCACGCAAAGAGATGAACCTCGAAGCTGTTCCTACTCAAAGGATTCGCGTCGAATCGTGAGCTATCCATCGTGGGCTCTGAGCTCGTCGTATAGGTCAATGTTCAATACGTCCACGTCCTCCGCTTTGAGAGCACCACCGACCTCAGGGGTCCCGCAGAGAAGGGCGATTCATCACGGGCTCTCCCTAGGAAAGATCTCCGCATGGAAGTCAGTCTCCGCGAAGGTGCCATCTCCGTCTGCGATCGACGGTAAAGTGATGTGCTGCAAGGAGTTCCGAACAACTTCCTGGGCGAAGTCTCGACGTACCTGAAGCTCTATGGGGCTATTGCTGAAGCTGAGTGCGACGCTGACGAACTTTCGATACTTCTTACGAACGATCTATCGAGACGACGCTCTGAATCGAACTGAGAGCGAATCAGAGCTCCCGGTATCCGTACACCTCGCAGAGGATCTTCCGCGAAGATCGATCCTCGTCGAATGGAACCTCCTGCACCGCATACGACCACGACGATGATAGCCATTCGATCGACGCCATATGGCCGGCATCAGCAGTCTTATGGCCGCAGGGGTAGAACATCCGATTCTCGGGCCAATGTCCGCGGTCGTAGTAGCCGACCGAAGCGCAGATCGTGCAGCGGGCGAGCCCGGCGGCGTGCGCATCGTGGATCGGATCGAAGTCGTGACGCCGATCAGTCGGATCCTCGATGATGATGCCCGCGATGAACTCCCGAGAATCGGTGAGTCCGTCGATGCGGCAGGGCTTCCGATTCAGCAAGGGTGCATCTGTGACCATCGTATAGAAATCATCTGGCCGGCGATCGATGACTCGGGGCGGTTCGAACTGTCCGCTCGCGTGATCCTCAACTATCAGGTGGGCCAGTCTGTAGCTGTGTTCGGTCGACAGGGTGAACGTGACACCGGCGAACTGCCGGTAGGCCCAGTGGAACCCGAGGTCGGTCAGCAGTGCGGCCCATCTCCTGTGAGTGGGCGATTCCAGTGATGGCTCGTCCTGCGAAGTGCTGCCGCCGAACGGACGGAAGATGGATGAATGATCTGGGCTCATGGGAACTCCGATGACGGAAAGGATATGACGGGCGAAAAGTCGCTATACTGCTATTTTACTAGGCTGGTCGCCGCTCCTACAGCTCAAATAGACTGATATAGGGCATATTTGGGTATCGTGCGCTGTCGATGCCGAGCGTTGAGGAATAGACTGGACAAATGAACGCAGATCCGGCGCAGTCCAAGTGGGAAGCGATGGTGGAGAGCGGTGAGGTCCAGCTGGTCGATCCGAATGCCGCACTCGACCAAATGCCGATTCCCGCGCTCGAACTTCCGGACGGCATGACCTCTGATTCCATCCTCGACGACCTCCGAGGTGATCACTGATGGAGGACGGGCAAGGTCATCAGAGGGTCAGCGTGGAAAAGGAAGTGACGTCTGTCTTCGATGTGCCGGTGGACGATGGTTGCTCGGCCGAACTGGCCCCGCGGCGTGACGCTGAACCCGTGATGGTTCCTTTGGCCCTCCAGCTGACTCAGCCTGACGCCGGAGTTGGAGAGTGAACACATTGCCGCCGGATGGACCCACCGTGCCGATACAACCCGGCCGACTGAAGTCGTCGTCTTCCTGGGCGCCTCCGGAGCTGGCGCCACTTCTCGACGACCCTGACTTGGTGGAGTGGTTCGCAACGAATTATTTCCGGCCCAGGGACCCGGTCGATCCGATAGGACGAATTCTGTATGTGCACCAGCATGGTTCGATCGTCGTGCCGATCGGATTCCGAACTGATGGGCTGATGGACTGTCTGCTACTCCGTGGCCCCGCGTCGAGTGAAGAGGTATTCCCGCTCGTATTGATCGAGGAGAGTTACATAGGACGGGCAACCGAATTGGGAGTCCGGCTTCCAGACGATCGGATGTTCTCTGACACTGGCAAGGGTGATCGGCCACCCAGCTCGGACGCTGATCTGCCGGACATCGAGCTCGGCGACAGTGCGACGGGGCCAGTCGATCTCCGCACTCGATTCAAACCTCCGCCCTGTGATCGTCTTGACTGGTTGGGATTTGAGGAGACGGTCCCTGTCGAAGAAGAATCGGAGAGTCTGGGCGAACCACCGAGTCTGCGCGAACCGCGCCATAAGGTGCGATTCGACGACGATCTGGACGACCCCGATGCGGTGGAAATGATCGCGGCGAAGCTTCACCAATGGCCACCCAGGGATAGAAGGGAGACCCCCTACGGAAAACTCCTCTATCTACACGAGCACGGCGCGATCGTCATCTGGACGGGAAATGTGATGCAGTTCGGGTCCCTGAATGCGCTTGTGATCAGGGGGAGGGGTCGCGGATCGTCAGCTGGGGTGTCCGAGGCAGAGTGTCGGCTGGCGTTGGAGGTCGGAATCTACCTGCCGGACAGTGCGAAACAATGATGGGCCGAGTTCGTCTGACGAGTATCGACTCGGAGGGCGCGTTGCGGCCCCTAGCTGCGAAGCTGATCGACATTGAAGCTCGTCGCGTTCGTTCGTCTTCGATAGCGATTTGAATTAGCCCGCTTCGAGCTGAAGGCTCATAGGCCACTCGCGTTAATCGCAGTTCGCCAGATCGAATTGAAACTGTGGCGCCCCGTCGCCCCAAACTGAATGATTGGTCGCCAGAGCGAGAGTCGCCCGTCCGGGCAAGGGTCTACTGGTCGGACCAACGTCAGTCGTACGATCGCCACATAACGAAGTTGATACGGATCTACAGAGTTGCTGTGCAGCTAGGTCTCGGATCAATGAACCGACATGACGCCTCAAATTGCGTCAGTGCCCGAAGATGCACAGCTCACCTTATTCACCAAAAGTACTAGAAATAAGTGTCACTGGTAACCGTCGATGCCTACGGCAGCTCTATTGTTGAGATCAGTACGGCTATTCCTCTACGGTTAGCCGATGACTTGCCGAGTCCACACAGTGTTCGATGACCCGACCTGCTTTTACTGCAACTCTGTTGCGACCCGTCGTGCAGCGCAGGAGTCCGCCAAGGCGGACAAACAGATGCTGGATATGCATCAACGGGCTGCCCGTGCGCAACGACGGACTACATCCGCTGCGAAATCGGAAGTACGACGGCAAGAGAGTATCGAGTGGTCTCAGCAGCAGAAACAGAAGAAGGAGGCCAAGTCCGCTGCCACGAAGGCGGCGAGGCAGGCGCAGGGTGGGGGTCTGCTGCCGAATGAGAAGTTGAAGATCGCCGCCGTCCTGCTGTTGCTTTGGGGCACAGGCATTGTAGTCGGATACCAGGACAGGAATTGGTTCGTGGTGATCGCCTTCCTCGCCGTCGGTGTAGGGGTGGGCTACTTGGCGATTAGGCGCGTCAGCAGACGGAAGGGCCAGCAGAATCGAGGGACCTAACCCTCGATTCTGAGCCATTGGGGTTCGACCGGGTATTCGAGATGATGTTAGAAGGCAGGGGAATAGGTTCTTGAGGTTTTCGGCGCCCAACAATCCGACTCGACCGGCTCCTCCTGGTGCGGTGAGGGCAAGCGTGAGCGGCGCGCCACCGGCAATGCTGCCGGGTATCGACAATCCTGGACTGACCCGGTTGCTCGAGGCTGACGGATTACTTGCGCTGTCCAAACACCGGTCGGACCTTTCCTCGCCTTCAACTCCCTTCACTTATGCCGTTTCTGTCGGACCTCTGACTTAGGTTCCACGCAATACTGTTCAGCACCCGTCTGGAGGTCCTCGTGACGATCGATCTGTCCGCTCCGGAACTTGTGCTGTTCCCGCTAGCCGCATTGCCGGTAGCCGTGTCAGGCGCAAGGACGTCCCGCGATAAGAAGCTCACCAAGTCAGTAGGGGAGCACTGGGCCTGCACCGTCCTGGCCGGGCTCGGCTGGGCAGCTTCGCTGACGAGGGACGGAGTGGCCCGAACGGATGTCCTTGCGGTACATATGGAATCTGGAGCGATGGTGTCCGCGCAGGTGAAGGCGGCCTCGTACAGTGCGAACCCTTCCTGGTACTTCGGGGAGAAGGGATTGCTGCCGGCGATGTCACCGCAAGAGTGGTACCTGCTGGTTGTCCTGCCTGAGAATCCGTTCGGTACCCCTCGCACCTTTGTCGTGCCGAGAGACCATGCCGCAGCCGGTGCGTGGATCGCCTACCGGGACTGGCTCACCGACCCGACTGCCGGGCCGGGGGCTAGGACGACCAAGCCCAGCGCTGCGCGTACGTATTCGTGGGTGTTTGAAGACTACGAGGATCAGTGGGAACGAATGACTCTGCCCGCGGATGAAGCGCCGATCCTGCTGCCGACCTATATGAGGGATCTCGCTGCGAGTGAGCGGGTCGGGCTTCCTCCGGGTCATCCGTGGCGGCATCATCTGCCGGAGTGGTGATTCGTCGCTGTCGATCGGTCTAGAACGGACGTGATCAGTCAACCTAGTACAGGCCACAGACTTTCCAGCTCCCGCCCGTCTTCACATAGCGAACGATGTTGTCGTAGGTATCGCCAGGCTGATCCAGACGTTCGTACTTCACCTCGGTGAGTACCTCTGAGTCAGAGTTCTTGTCGTCCAGAATGTTCAGTTCAAGGACCTTGTCCGGGGCCCAGTCGATATTGATCGACGAGTACATCTCTGGGCAGACCGAGTTTCGGAAGTTCTCGATATCCTTCTCGACTCGAGCGTCCCGGTACGCGGTTTGAACCGTCATGAGCTGATCGGCTTTGGAAGGTTCAGGCGTCGAGCAAGCTGTCAGGGCTAGTGCCGCGCCGAGAGCAAGCACGAAGTTGCTCGTCAATGTGCGGGTTCTATTCGTCATGGCTGACCATTCCAATCCAGTACATCGTTGCGTAACAATGTTCTTCGACTATCGAATCCACTGGATAGTAGAAGGCTGACGAGCGCATCTTCAATCGCTGATGTTGCGAGGGGTACAGATGAGCAAGGCATTTCGCAGTCCTTCGACTCCGGTGTGTCTTCGAACTTCATCATCGAAGGAGTTCAAGCGGGCTAGTCTCACCCTTTAGGCCAATTTCACGAAGGGCTAGTTTCATCTCGAGAAGACGAATCGCACTGTTTGGCAGCAATTTTCGCTTTTCCAATGAAGCCGGAGCGGACAAGCCCATCGACAAAGGTGAACGCCATGAGACGCAGTCTCCACCCTCGAAAGAAAAGTCGCACATCAGAAGCTCGGCCTGAAAATGGTCGCATCCTGAAGCGATCGAGAACAATCAACATTCTCTCGACCAAATTCTTGTTGATCGTGCTTGCAGCTGTGTGTCTCATGCTGGGTGGCGCTCAGGTAGCTCTTGCATCGCAGATGGATGGGACAGCGATTGCAGCAGTGGATAACTCGCCCGCGAAGTATCGTGATCAAGCGCGCGAAACGCAGACGTTGACAAGCGCCGCTTCGAAGTACTTGACCTTCAGTAGGTGGAATACAGTTTCCGAGATTCCAACCGCAGACATGTCGCTCAGTGACCTCAGTTTCGGATTGGTGGAGTCGAATGCGCGGGGCGGCCTTTCCGAAATGTTGCTCAGCGTCGGGATGTTCCTTGTTGTCGGCCTCGGATTCCTCCTCACGATGGTGACCACGGCGGAGCTGATGGGCCGCCTCGTCTATTGGGCGGAAGAGATTTCGTACACGGTCGGGTTCGACTTCCTAGGCATCACCGGAGAACCTTCCGACTACCTGATCTGGGTGGGTCTCGCAGCGGTCACGGCTGGACTATGGAGTTTCGGCTCGAAGTGGAGGTATGGGGGCGGAGACTTCTGGGACGTCTTAAAGCCAGTCCTTACCGCTGGAGTTGTGATTGGGGTTATGACCTTGGTCTTCTCCCAGGCGACGAAGAACCACATCGACAACACGAGCACGAGCAAGGCTCCAATTGCCGGCATGGCGAACGACGGAGTTACTGCGAATGGCATAAACGGCACGGGCGCAGGAATTCCCGATGGCGCCTCTTCCGACCCAAGTGCTTGGGCTGTCGCGTCACCGGGCTGGATCATCACCAAGACGGGGTGGATATTCAGCCTCATCGGTGGAGCTGCAAGCTCGGTTCTGCTGATGGGGACCGATTCGATCACGAGCGGCGCCAGCTATGAAAACGATACTTGCCATCGCTATGTGGAGTCTCTTCACGCTATCTACGAAAACAGCGCAGCTAGTAGTGGTGATCTCACGAAAGGGCGGATACTCACATCTTTCGACAACCTGGTGGGATTGCTCCATTTTGACAACTACAAGTTGGCAGCACTCGGGGACAGCTCGAGTGCTGATGCAACATGGTGCCGCTTCGCAGAATCGCAGGCAAAAATAAGTGTCGGAGATCAGATCTTCGTTTCCAGGGTAGCTGGTTTGTATGGCGAGCTCATAGGAACTGGCGGAATGGGCATTTTCGACGGCACGAACGACGTTGTCGACCCGGGAGGTGAGGGATCTCTTGGTGCGGTGAAGCATTCGTCAGCGGGACAGCGAGATGGGCTCCTCGTGACGGCCGACGGCGAGTGGGTAGGTGACGAGCAGGCGGATCGAGATCGCCGCGAGATGGTCGCTAGGAGTCTGTTCGGGCCAATATTCCAGACGAAGGGGGACAAGAAGACCAAGGTTATTGATACAGCCCAGATGGCGTTGACCTATTTCGCAGTGTGTATCTGGCCTACCCCGGGTGGTAACGCTGAAATCAACCCGGACTGGAGGGACGTCTACATCGGCAGCTACACACAATTTAAGCAGGAGAAGACGTTCGGGACCGACACAGGCAAGTGTGGTTTCGAATCGGTCACGTCGGATGGGGAGGTGACGACACCGTCAGAGCCGATCACCCATGATCCTCTCGGGTCGAACTATCCGACATCGAACAACTTCAACTTCGCTGCATACAAAGGCGTAGCGGTAGGACCTCAGCTCGATCTTTTTGGTGTGGTCGAGTTCGGTGCAAGGTTCGGCGAAGGGAGCGGCGGAGTGCAGTTCAGTAATGCTCCCGCTGCTGGTGCGTTCTACGACAAAGTCTCGGGTGGAGATCCGAATCGATCTGCTCAGTGGTTTGCGGTCATGGGGTTGATCGTCATAATGGTGCTCGCATGGATCCTTCTGCCGATCTTGGTTGGCGCGTTGCTGTCTCAACTAGTCGCTGTCGGAATCGTCCTGCTCGCCCCACTTTATCTCCTATTGTTGCTTGTCCCTACGGATTTTGGCGCACGGGCGACCAAGAACACCGGGATCCTTCTGCTCAAGACGCAGGGGGTACAGGCTGGCATCCAGGTGTTCTTCGCGCTGATGTTTCTTACTGTCAGCGCGACTGTCTCCGGCGCCCGAGCGCTGCAGGTGACAGACACCATCGGTCGTACGATCGTAGATGGGATTGCGGGTCTCCTGGGTATCGTGCTCCTCGGCGTCATCCTCAAAGTGACCATTGGTCTCAACATCTTCAATCCGATGACGAACATGACGGCAGGCGCAACAGCACTCGAAGCGGGACCCAAGATCCGCAAATACCTGCCGAACTACCCCGCTTCACCTCTGGATGATTCCATGAACAGGATGAAGGGGTGGTTTACCAAGGGCAGGAACGGGCCCGACCAGGCAGGCATTGCGACGGGCGATGTCAAGGGACAATCGGATGTGGTCACTTCAGACGATGAAAACCTCAATCCTGGCAAGCGATTCGCCGCCGTCGACAAGAGCTCACCGACAGGAAAAGAACTCGGGAAAGCGATCGGCGACGACGCGAAGGCGTCCATCGACCTGGCAAAGGGAAAGCGGAATAGGCTCGAAACTGCCAGGGACCAGGTGAATGCCTCCGAGCAGAGAGGTTCAAATGCCGCTGCAGAGATCCTCCGATACGGCCCAATGGAGGCACTGCTCAGCAAGGCGCAGAGGGAACAGGAGGAAGCCAAGGACTCCATGCAAGATACTTTGGTTGAAGAATTGGTCGGCAAACCTGACCTGTCGGCGACGGCACGCCGGGAAGCTGGTTTCCCCGAAACCAACTTGAGCGACAATCAAAGTGAGGTCGCCAAGATGGCCGGTGTCAGTGAGGCAGTAGGTGGTTCGCAACTCCGTCCCGATGGTATTGACAGCGCTGTCCAGGAAGTGCAGCGAGGGATCGATGCAGACAGTGTCACACCGATATCTGCGCCGCTCGAGCGTGACGGCGCGATAGTTAACCAGCTCAACATCGATCAGATCTCCAGTGCCGTAGCAGAGGCCAGTGAGATCGCCGCACAACGTATCAGCGACTCGGTAGAGACTGCATTCGACCCCCGAAACCTCAACATCTCGGAGCTGTTCCGCGACATAGATTTCGGTAGTGGAAGCCAGGTGATTTCTTCGGCAGCGAGGGAGCTATCCGGAGCAACATCAAGGTTCGGAGATGGTGTGGACAACATGAATGCAGTTGCAGAGAGTCTGGCACAGTCAAGCGACAGTTTCCTGACGGGAGTGGGCGAGTTCGGACGCGCAACATATGACAGTACCTCCGACATGCGAGATTTGAACGCAGAGAGTGCTCGGGTCCTGGAGGCTGGCGCAGAAGGGGTGAGAGACGCGGGCACACAAGCCTCCAACCTAGTTGCGGCGCAAAGCGAAATCTCGATGGAGGCAGCGCTTCAGATCATCGATCAGAGTCGTGGTCTCAGGTAGCAGCCGTCACGGATAACAACTCAGGCCCCGGTACTCGTTCGTGCCGGGGTCTTTCCGTGCGGTGATCAGGTGTGCCGGCCTGGCGATGTACCGCCCGTAGACTGCGTTCAGCTCGATTCTGACGACTGAGTCGCGCCCGCGTAGACGCTCGTACTACGGACTCCAAACCGTGCTCATAGACGCACTGGACGCGAGCGGGGATCCATGGTGATCTTCCCCCCCCCCCGCTAAGGCGGGTTAGCGATCTCTGCCACCCCCATGATGTCGACATGAAAAGCGCGTATCAGAAGTTGGAACGAGCGAAACAACACCTTGCGCTGCTGGATGCGAGGATCACCGCGTTCCGTGCTCTCGATGCTTACGAGTTTGTCCCGAAAGAAGGTGAACCTCCGCGGGACAAGAGGTTGGCAGTCATCGAATATCACGTCAAGGTCAAATCCGAACTGCCTGATTCCTGGGGTGTGATCGTCGGGGATATCCTGACAAACCTTCGTGCAGCGTTGGATCATTCAGTTTTCGGTCACGCTGCCGACCGTAACGCTCTGTCTCCCAAACATGTGAAGGCGATGTCATTTCCGATTCTGACCGACCCGGTGAAGGGCTTCGCAGGGCCCACCAAGACCCTTGGCGCCTTGGTCGACCCCGCCGTACTGGCTGTTGTCGAAAGTCGGCAGCCGTACAACGTATCCGACCCTGCAACAGCGCGCCTCCAAGTCCTGAACGAACTGGTGAATGTGGACAAACATCGAACGATCAATGTGATCGCCTACTCGCCAATGGAACTGGAGATCAAGCGCAAGGCGGATGACGTCATAATCAGGTCTATCGACCTTCATTCGGTGGAGATGGTTGATGGGGCAGTTATCGGATCGGTCACTTTGGATCGACCAATTGGCCAGAGTGCAGACAAGGCGCCTACATTCCGAGCCTTGGGCGGAACCCTTGAGGTCGCCTACGTCGAGACGATCGCTATACCGAGCGTCGATGGCAGGCACTCCGTCCTGGATGTCATGGAAGCTTTGGTGTTCGATGTCGAGGACGTTTTGCACGAACTCAAGAAGGCAGGCTGCTGACGAGATGTGGTCAGATTCCCGCCAAGCGGCGCGCGAGTTGAGCCGGAGTGTCGTAGTCGTCTTCGAGTCCCATCAGGGCGTCCAGATCATGGACCTCGCCAACAGGCTCGCCGTGAATGACCAAGCTGGCTTCGGGCCCTAGCGTCGGGTCCTGTTCGAGACCGTACAGCTCGATCAGGGCACTCAATTTCCCTCGCCATGGCCATCCTTTTGGGTACGACGGCCTGGACGTGTATCCACCCTGGTCAGTCTCGGCGAGCAACATCTCAAGTGTGTTCAGGTCGTACGTGGATCGGATGTCGACAAGCTGCGTCTTGGGGCCGAGGTTCCGTTTGAGCATATGGTCTTCTGCCCGATCTTGGCTCCAGCTGTGCTTTTTCATCAGCAGGTCGCGGATCCAGATCTTCTTCAAATGGTGAAACCCACGATCCTGGCTCTTCGCTTTCAGCTGTGCGACCGACGCTTCGCCTTTGAGCAGCGCATCGATGTATCGGGCTCGCATGGACTGAGCAGCTAGTTTTGTCTGCATACTCTTGTCGCTTCGGCTGAGATCAACATTGTCGGCCATCATGATTCACCCCATGCGTGTCGGAATCTGTGTCGCTGTAGAGCGACGTTCGTATGGGAAGGTAGAAGAAGCCATCTCCCGAATATTTTGAAGTGTCGTATCAGTTCTACTTGCACTCGACATCGCTGGTAGGAGCCTTGTGAATCGCGAAAAACGTACGTTTTTCGACCATTTTGGCGCTTCGACTCTTCTCTACTTACTTCAATACTCTCTACCCCGCTCCGGGATGCTCCCTCCGCGAGGAGAAACTCCGATCAGAACTTCGCCCTGATTGCCTCCATGAACCACCTTGTCGGGAGCCCGCGACGTTGCTCGTCACGTACTTCGCCACGGTGTTCCCCTCCTGGCGAGTATGCGCCGCCGATTCTCGGAGTCTTTGGTCAAGATGCCCCGATCCAACCTGCCCGTCCGATCATGTGCGGAAATCATCGCGGGTATATCCTTCTGTCTCCAGCAGTGTACCTGTTTGGTCCAGAAACTATGGCCGACTGCCGTTGTGGCTCAACGATATTGACCGGTACGAGGTCCGGCTGAAAGATGTTGTCCAGCTTCAGGGCATGCACCCCCAACAGGCCACCATGAGGGGCAGAAGGATCTTGATCGAGGTGTCGATCCAATCCAAGTTGCGTTCCTGCTTCGAATAACCTGACTGCGAGACAGAATCATCGAACGGCCGATCGGGTATCCCCACTACGGAGTGAGACCAGCCTCCCTCATCGTGATCTCGGCAGCAGTTCCGGACATCGCGAGGAGATGCAATGGGAGATGATCTTCCGGTTCGGGTTCCGTGCAGACATCCGTGGTGAGCAACCCCTGCTGACAGAACCCCGAACACGGATAGAACGGCGCAGCAAGATGATCTCAAAATGAACTCACACTGATCTGTTGACCTCGCGTGGAGATCATCTGGAAGCGGTTGACTCCGCCAGAGTTCCACTCACAATGATGGCACCGGTTCGTGATCTGCGAGGGCGCAGGATTTGAGCAGACCAGATGACCTCATGATGATCTCCGCACATCAGCAGTTCCAGTCGTTGAGATCATCTGGGATAGAAGGATTCCGGGACTGCATCCGTCGCAGAATGGACTCCGTTTCGGAAGTGTGACCGACGCTGAATCGCCCATCCCAAATGACCTCATGATGATCTCCGCACATCGGCCGATCGAGTAGTTGAGATCATCTGCGACAGAACTGTTTCGGGTCAGATTCAGTCTCCGTCTGGCGCTAGTTCACGGCGGTGGACCGATCTGGAAGGAGCCCGACAAGATGACTTCATCATGATCTCAGCGGATCATCCGATCAGTGTGTTGACCTCATCAGGACGGACGTCATTCCGGGCCTCGCTCCATGCAGAAGGACCTCGCCATGACAGCACCGATCGGTGTGGAGTCCGATCCGGCAAGCACCGCGATGAGGAGCTCAGTCCTAGGTCGCGGAGATCCTGCATTCATAGGTTGACCTCTTGCAAAGGCTCAATCGATGTGCATACGAGAAGCTGTTCCGTCGGGCGGACCTCTGCACGAAATCCTGTCCGGATTCCGCGCCGACGTCCGCCCGACGGGAAACTGCTCGAGCTTTCAGATGACCTCGTTCAGACGCCCCTCCGGTCGTCCGATCAACTCGTCTACCCCGGACAGAGACGAGCCGATACAACTGGAGAGCCCCTCACTAATAGAGAGCGAAGCGAACGTCATGCCCCGGAGTTGGTCGCGGGAGAGGGAACCGAAACCGCGGGCTAACGCCCGCACTTGTTGTTGTAGTTGGGGCGGTGAGGCGGTTGGTGAGAGGCCGGACGTGTGGACAACGGGAGGCACGTTTCTGAGAGATCTGCGGCCCCGAACATGGCGAAGCAGTCAATGGAGTGCCGACCGAACACCATCATGAACAGGACCGTCGCTGGACGCCTGAGCCTTGCAAATGTGTAGCCGTTGGCTGGAACCCTCCGACGCTACTGACGAGGGTGGACGTGGCGGTCATATTCGGACTATCGGACGGGAAGCACACCATAGATAAGATCTGCGCACGAGAAGTATGGCCGTTGTGGAAGGTGTTGTCCGTGAGGAACTCATCGGTTAGCGGCATGTGTTGAGAGCGGTACGCAATGGGGATTTTGCCGATGGCCGAGGACGTCGAGGCAGCTTGAGTTGGTAACCCGAGATGGGAGTCTCGCGAGGGCCATTCGATGGTTACAGCTTTGCTGGGCTGAACAGTCAGAGTGCTTTGTTCACTGCAGTACAGAACTTCGTCCATGACAGTTTCTCATCCTCGGTGAGAGCGTTGTAGCCATTGGACTGAAGCCAGGCCGCGAAACCTTTGGCCAACTTCCACTTGGACACTTTTCCTTTGCCGTGTTCCTTTTCCAAGATGTCGATCAGTGGGCGTGTTGGCTGTGCAGTCGCGGTGGAGGTGCTGTCCCACCCAAGAGTCGAGGCGACGCCGATTAGGGTTTCGCGAATCATGTCCTCCGTCTCGGCTCCTGGATACGATGGGTCGATGAAGTCTCCTGCGCGTAGGATTGACTTCTTCGGTAGGAGCGCGACGAGTGATTCCTGCTTTGCAGCAGTGTCCCCGGCGTTATCGGAATCGAGCAGCGCGGCGACCATGAGCTTCTGTGTGACATAGATGGTGCAGTAATATGCGATCTTGCTCGCGGAACCAGCAGGAACGATGGCGGGATCATTTCGCAGGATGGGCCCGCCATCCGCGGCGGCTGCGGCGTTCAGGGCGTTGATATAAAACATGTCAGTGACACCTTCACAAACCAGATTTCTCTTCTGAGAAAACATCGTTTGAGCAAGTTCATAACCGAGTGCTGCCTGCAGCGGAAAAACTGATCGGGGATCATCGACCTGAAGGCGGGTATGGATCTTCGTTCCGATGCTGCGATCGGGCATCTCCACGATCCGAACCAGATCGAGTTCGTCCGAACCCACCATGAATGGTGAATGCGTCGTATAGATTATCTGGTTGTCTGAGCCAAGAAGAGAAATGGTTTTGCGAAACTCCTGCTGCTTGAGTGCATGGAGGCTCATGCCGGGCTCGTCTAGCAGGAGAATCGCGCCTGCAAGTTCATCTCGAGCCTGCGCACGGAACACGACAAAAAATGATACCAACCAGCGAAAGCCCTCGCTTCGTTGATCGAGTTCGACCTCAACGCCGAGGTCGTCTTCAACCATGACTTTGAGATATTGTCCATCCGCGATCAACCGCAGAGTCATTTCCTGCCCCCAGATACGCTGAATGTCTTGGGTCAGTTTTGCGCTGGCAGCGTTCAGACTGTAATGGCGCTCATCCAATTTTCTGTGATGGACTGTGAGTGCGGCGTCGTGTGCCTCACGTGCAGACGGATTGTCGGCGTAGTCATGTGGTTTGATTGGTGCTCCAGCCGCGAGTTCAGAGAGATGCTTTGCGCTGAACCCGAGCAATTTGAGTAGACACAGGTTGCCGAAGTCGTATTCTCCGTCGATGTCTCCTCGTTCTTGGCGGGCGGCAAGGGATTCTAAGTCGATCCGGGGCCGAACGGTGAAGTATGTGGAGTAGTAGACGAACAGTGGTAGGCGACTGAGAAGTGCACCAGCGGTGCTCGCCAACTGGTTGCATATCTTCGACGCGACACCGAGGCGTTGCCATCGCCCGGTTTCCTTCTCGTTGTCCTCGTCAACATGCGGCAATGCGAGATCGAGTGCGTGGCGAAGGAATTCAGCGTCGGCGCCTTCTACCGCGCGCAGGTCGTCTATGGCGAGTACGTGATCGAGACTAGCAAGTGCATCCGCGGAGTCGGCGTCCTTCGCTACGTGCGCTCGTAGTCGGGTCAGGTCCATTCTGAGGGAGCTGAAGGTCGGGGTCTTTGTGAATCCGTGAAGTTGGTAGCGAAGAGTGTTGTTAAGATATCGAATGATAGTTATGTTCGGTGTATCGCTTGCCTTCAAAGAATCGGGAATTAATTCCAAGTCTGAGGAATCGAGGTCGAAGGTTGCCGTAGTGACCCGAACACTCGCTTCCTTGACTACCCCAGTCTGAAGCTCATTCAGCTGCGATCGGGGGTAGTCCGCGAGGTAGTCGATTGGGTCGGTCCCGGTCGGCGCATTTAGTTGTTGAAGGGCCTTGAGTAACGCGGTCTTCCCAGCCTCATTGATACCGACGAGGATCGTCTTCTCGGGTTCGATGTCGAACGTGTTCGAGTCGACGACGCTGCGATAGTTGGTGATGCGGGCAGATTTGATACGCATTGAACCCTCATTTCTTTTCGAGCAGTGTCGCATATAGTTTGCATGGGCATGACTGTGCTCGATGAGATCTAGCTGAAGTGTAGGGCTCAAGCTCAATGTAACTGGCTTCATGCGTCACTGATCAATCGATCGACCTAACCTTGGTATGCGAGCCCGTGGCATACGGGGTGGATGCGCCGCAAAGCCGCTATCCAGCTCGCCCTCCACGCTGCGGTGATCGCCAAGCTGAAGGCTGACCCCTCCATCCCGTATGTGGAGATTGCGGAGCGGAACATCGACAGGATGCGCTCGGCTGTGCGTGGGCCTTCGATGGGGCACTGTCTGGACACGTGGGCCGAGCTGATCATCGGCCCGTTCGACCGGATGGAGTCCGCATCGTTCGCAGATGATGAGTCTGGGCGAGAGTTGCGTGCGCTGAACCCGTTCACCGGAGTGCTGACGCAGGAAGAGCGGATAGAGGCAATACAGAGTGTCGATCGCAAACCTGGAGAGTTCGGCTGATGAGTTAGCGATGTTTGGCGCTTCGAGATTGTCATCGAAGTCGCAGGAACGGGTCGAGATTGTGCGCGATTCTCAGCTCCGGTGAGAGCTTCTAGCTAGATCGACTCGATTTCGCTTCGTTGGATCGTCAGAATCGACTGTGGGGGACAGCAATCGACTACGAATGGACTCGCGCTCGTTCGAATCGTCGCTGCCTGAACTGGTCAGACGGGATCCCGATCCTACGAACGGATGAAACCCCACCCGACAGTGCGGCGAGCGAACCACGTGAGAGTTGCACTATTGCTGGCAGCCACTTTCATCCCGCAGTGGTTTTCGGTTCGCGAAATTCTTCAAGGAGAGCGCGGTGGAGTTCATCGACGTAGGGGCCGAAGGTGTGCGAAGCGTCGGACAAGGCCCCGATAACTGCTGAGAGAGCATCGGATTGACGAGCACGGAACAACGATGGCAGCGCACTGTAGGCGAGTGAACCTTGGTCGTTGTCGAACGGACTGCGAAGCTCACTCAGTGACCGGATCTCGCCCCGGTACAGATCAGACGAGGGATATCCCTCCGCAGCCCACCGCGCGTCCGCGTCCGTCAGATCGTGAAACGGCGCAGGCATGTCCGGATCGCCCCGATTGAATGCTGCAAGTGCCGGCGCAACCCATTCCAGGTCTGCCAGTCCGGAACGTTCGTAAGCCTTGTTGACGCACCAACGCGCTACACGTCGCTGGTCGGACTCACTCATGGCGATGATCATCGCCACCAACTCGGGATTGTGATGGACGAGCTGCGGAGCAGCAGCATTCTCGTTGAGGGCTTCGAACTTGCCGGTCAGTGGTTCGTTCTGACGCCAGGGGTCATCGCCGATCACCGGTGATCTGTCCGCGCCAGTATTGAGTTCGATTCGACTGATGAATTGTGGCACCGCGCTCGGCGGTTCCCCAAGCGGAACGAAATCTTGCTGGCGCCCAGGCGGTTCGTCATCGAGGATGACCGCGTCTTCGAGATCGAGTAGCTCGTAGTCTTTGTCGTCGAGGTCCAGCGTTTCGTCGATCGGGTAAAAGGAGTGCGCTCGGTAGCGGAAGCCTTCGATCAGCAACGGGCTGATGTCGACCCAGGCGAACCTGACGAGCGATCCTGGGTGCAGATCGAGTGGTTGCTCCATCGGCATCACTTCGTTGGCGTCTGCCCAACATCCGCCGGGAGTCTCCGCCGAGTCGAATACACCCCAGCCTCGGTCTGTATGCCAAACCCTTACTGAACCGGTCACTTTGCTCATGCGGGTTGCTCCTTGGATATGTTCGTCATTGACAACGACAATACGATCCCCGAAAAGAGCAGTTGTTTCGTCGGATGTCGCACACAGCAGACGAGAGGTCACCATGCAGCCAGATGATCAACTGTCCGAACCGATCACCCGATCTTCGACACCCGCTGGATCGGTAGCGGAGCAATGGGCACGGATCGCGGCGTGGCTGCACTCGCATCTCTCTCCCGTCACGATTGCCTGCGCAACCCCGGCCCAGATCGCAGATGCTGCCGAATCCACCGGCACCACGTGGCCGCCCGAACTGATCGAGTTCTACGAACAGATCAACGGGTTTCCGTCTGAGCAGTTCGTTGGGCTTCTCCCGGGCCGTGAACTGTTCGACCTCGAGCGGGTTGTCCAGGAGCGGGAGATGGAACTCGATGTCTATGCCGAAACGAATGAGATCGAGGAGTACGAGCCGCCGGAGGGAACAACAGCCGGCACGGCGGTATTCACCTATATGGCCGAGTTCATTCCATTCGCGGGACTCGACGGTTACCTATTGTTCGTCGATACCCGTCCCGGTGACCTGTACGGGTGTGTGACCGAGTTCGACAAGGTCGATGCAGACGATGCCGGACCTCGGTGGGTATCTCTCAGTGCGATGCTTACCGATCTCGCAGAGAGCCTCGAAACCGGATCAGCATTCGACAAATATTGGAAACCCACGGTGGTCGATGGCCAACTGGACTGGAAATACGCGCCTTAACCTGGGAGTTGGACACGAGATCACCACAGCGTGAGCTGCAGTACGGCGTACTCGGCGTCACGAATCCTCTCCTCCATTCTGTCGAGGTTCTAGTTGCGGTCGAGATCGGTTCGGATGACATCGGCAATGGCGCGGGTGCGCTAGGCCGGTCCGAGGACAATCCACGCTCAAAATGTTGCGGCGCCGGAGGTCGTATACGTCGCGTTTGCTGCGTTTGGCTCCCGTGTGTTGGTGAGCCGGGTCAAACGACGGAAATGGAACTAATGCGACGATATTCAAGTTCACCTGAAAGATAGGTTTGGCAGGGACATCCGTCGATCTCAGGTACCAAACCGGTTGTACGTCGCCTCCGCGCCACCAATGCCTGCGAGACTCGCACCGACTCACTCGCGCCTGTTCCGCTGGACGCACGAAAGCTCGGGCTCAGGCGAACGTCATTTCAATGAGGTTGACGGCTCCCAGGTCGGCGTGAGTGACCTTTGCGAAGGGAAAGTCGGGCGAGGTGATCGAGTTGCCCAATAGGGTCAGCTGGAGCGCATCACCGACAGGAAAGAGTGATACGCGTAGTTCGTCCCCTGGGTTGAGCTTCCCCAAGATGCCCTGAAGGTAAGTAGCTACGGATTGGGCGGTTTCCTCTTCCCTGATGTCAACATCGCCGAGCTGCAAGAAGAATGACACGCCGAGATCGCGAGCACGTGCGAGCGTCGCCGGAAAGGCCCGACTGAGGTTCACAAGATGTGGACTGATGTGAATAAGCTGCCGTAGATACCGCTCTTCGTCCGCACACGCTCGACGCGTCGACTGCGAAGCCGGATCCCGGACAATCCGCCCGATCTCATCCAACAAACTGATCGCCGACTCGAGCCCCGCGTCCATCCACCTCTGATTGCTCTTCTGCGCGGCCTCCTCGACTTCGGCCTGGAGCAACGCTTCGTGCGCTTCCCGCTCTGATCTCACGGCTTCTCTGCCGAAAGTCGCAAGAAGGTGCTGCAGCATCGCCCATAGAGCGCAGAAACCGATCCCCACCGCCCCGGCCACCAGCACGATCTGCGCTGCCGTCACTGAATACGAAAGGCCCACGAGGGCAGTCGAGAAGACTGTCAAAGTCCAGAACGCTGCGGCGAAACCCCGCACCGACCGTCTGGGCGTTACGGCCAGAAGGAGGACGAACGGCCCGGTGGGGGCAAGAGCCTGCCAGTGGAACACACCATCGCTTCCGAACTCGACTGCTGCGGCAGACAATACGAATACGGCGCTAGAGATAGTGGCCAGGACGACACCAGCGAGACGGTGGCGTCGGAAACCCGGGACAAAGTGGTAGACGAGACAGGCAGCGGCCATCAAAGCGATCATCGGGAAGAGCGCCATGTGGTTGTTGGTACCTCCTGCCGCCGTAAGGATTGCACTGACCGCAGTAACGCCAATCGCCCAAAGTTCGCTCGAACGCTCGTAGAGGTGGACAGTGGACGTCCAGGCTGGGTCCTTGACACCTGTGGTGACTTCCGGATGGCCCGATCCGGTGCCTGTCTGATCCAGTGACACAGTAACGGTGACCAGGGTCCCCACTCCTGGGCGCGAGTCGACGGCGGCATGAAATCCGTTGTCGCGGGCGCGACCGATAATCGACTCAGCGATGCCACGGCCATCGCTGTGCGTTCGGGGATCAAAGCCTTGACCACTGTCACTGATGTCGATAGTCAGTCGGGCCGCCGATGTTCGAACCTGGATCAGTGCATGATCGGCGCCGGAGTGTTTAGCAGAATTTTTCACCGCTTCGCGGACGACGTATACGACCGCAGATATGGTGGATGCGGGAATAAGCTGATTACAGCTGGCGATTTCTTCATCGGCGACCCCGCTTCGACGAATAGTAAATCCAGGGTGGTGAAAGACCTCTTCCAGCCCCCCAGGAATTGGCCGGGCCGTCCGAGTTCGTAGCGCACGGAGCATTGTCACGTCGCGGCGACATTGTTCTTGTATATATCGATGGCCGGCGATGTCGGTGCTGCCATTTGCGATGGCACCGAGAGTGTTTATCGCCGTGTCGTGAAGCATGCGAGACTCCTCGGCAAGTTCCATGCTCACACGTTCGACCAGTCGGATCCGCCGCAGGGCGGCGTTTTTACGGGATTCGATCGCATCTGCTTCGGATGCGATACCGACAAGTCGTGATACTCCCCACCGGACACCGACAATGATTGATAGCTGCGTAGCCAGAATCGAGAAGAAAGTTTCCATTCCCCACTCAGGAAGAGCGAGAGCCAGGATCACGACCAGCATCACGGAGAAAGCGGCGGTGAGAGGGACTCCGTAGGGGCGGAGCAGCAATATTATCCCCAGGCAGGTTGCGAAGTTGATCTGCCAGCATGCGGCAAAAACGAGAGCAGAATCCATATCTCCACTCGCGAGGTAGGCCCAGAGTCCCGTGCCCACCATCCCTGCCGAAATCAGTGGGTCCAGGTGTCGGCCGGAGCGCGCGAGAAGTGCGATTACTCCGACAAGGGCCACCGCGACGGCAAGCATGAGACCATCCCGGCCGAGGGCGCCGAAGGCGGCGAACACCATGACGCATTGCCAGAGTGCAGCGAAGGTAAGTGCACCTTGACGGAAGGCCCTGAGGATCGAACGAGTCTCCACTGCGGTGGAGAGCGCACTCCCTGATTCAGATCCGCGATCACTAAGATCTGTGAAAAATACGGCAAATATCGGTAACCGGAATGTCGCCGACAAGAATTTTCTCAAGTTCGGAATTCCAATCGTGATGGACAACGAGTAATCAATTGTATAGCCCATCATCTTCTTTGTCGGAATCACGGTCGGACTCCGAGGGCGAAGTGGAGGCGGCAGCGATTTCAGAACCCCACACGGAGGAGGAGGTCATCAGGAGACCCCATTTCCGTTCTTTGAGCCGGAACTCAATCCGACGACATGCGCTGCGGCGCATGGCGATTCCACAACCGCATGCCGCGTGGATGGGCAGCATTCTCAGTCGCGCCGCGATACCCCGAGGTTACGGGACTAGCGCAATGCACTTATCTCCACAGTAGTGAACCGCCCAAGTTTGGTGCCGCAGCCTAGCGAGTTGAAGCGATGCAACTATCCACGAGGATATCGAGCCTGTGAGCCGTGAGCGGGTCGTGTGGATGATCGCCGAACAACGCAGTGGCCATCCGAATCCAGACTCGCGCAAGCGAAGATGATCGCAGAGCGTGAGCACATCGGCGTCAAGACCGTGCACTGCTGGATCGGGCAGGCCGAGGTCGATTCCGGCGCGCGACCCGGCATCACCAGCGACGGCCAGGTCGAAGTCTATTCGCTCGAACCAATATCCGCCGACTCGATCAAGTCCGGCGAAGCATTGGGGAGGAGCAGGTCGGACGGGAGGATGTCTGATCGGCCTTGTGCCTTCCGGAATTGCTTCGAACTAGCTATAGGCTAGTTGGATTCCAGAAGCGTCTCATATCCGACTACAACCGCAGAGGATCAAGGGCCCATATGAACACAGCGAGAACGCCAAGGTTCCGCGTGGCAGTTGTCGAAGACCATAGACTCCAACGAGTAAGGACTGAGGAACTTCTGAACAGTTCGGGGCTGGAATTGGTCTTCAGCGGAGAGACGGCACCGGAGTTCTTGGCATGGTCCAGATCAGTCCCACGGAACGAACGCCCCCATCTTCTCGTCCTAGACCTGATGGTGGAGCGACAGCCCAATGTGGACGTCGAACTGGTCTGCAAGCTTCTGGAGGCAGGCCTACGTATAGTGGTGCTCTCCGCGCTCGCCTCTCCATCCTTGGTGCAAAGCATGATCAAAGCAGGAGTTTCGGCCATCGTGGGCAAGCGTGACTCCGAGGAAGCCATCCTCGCAGCGATCCACGCTGCACTCCGCGGTGAAGAGTGGATGAGTCCCGAACTCGCTTCAATTATCGCCGGGGACTCCAACCGGCCGAAGCTGAGCGTCCAGGAAGAACGTGCACTCGTGCTGTACGCCTCCGGACTCACGCTACAACAAGTCGGTGAAGCCATGAACATCAGCAAAGAAACAGCGAAACAATACCTTGACCGGACACGAAAGAAATATTCAGCCTCCGGCGTTACCTTAAAGACGCAGCTGGACTTCGGCAAGGTCGCATGGAAGGAAGGGCTCATCGAGCCCTGACGCAGGAATTGTTCGCTGCATACCGCAAGGTATAATTCCACTAACGCAACAAGCCTTTTGCAACTAGCATTGTGCATGACTGTTCAGGGCAGGTTTATTATCTTGCATTTGAGAGTAGACCGCCGAATGCTAAATGATCAGCCGTCATCATAGGGCTGGTATCTATTAAGTGTCAATAGTATGACCCCTGGCGAGGGGACATTTGCATCAATGGCGGCCCTAATGTGAGAGGTCCGCTTGACACGAATCATGATTGCGGATTTAAATTCTGGCAATCGCACAGCAACTCGATCTTTCTTCCGCTGAGGCGAGCATTTTCTTGAACCCGCTCTGTATCCAGAAGGAGAATCTTGCATGCGTAATTCGCATTACGAGACCAGACCCCGCCGACCTGGTTGGCTCACAGTGAGTTCGGTGCTGTCGACGATCATTCTGATGTTCGGAATCACTGCGGTCTTGGCCGCGCCGGCTGGGGCGGCGCCTGTCGTGCCACCTCGTGAGGCCTTCACCGCGTCGGAGTGCGAGAACTCGAACGGTAGCGGTGTGGGTGATCTTGTCATCGATCGTGGCCGTCTCGCCGATTACAACAATGGTCAAGTAGTCCCGATGTACTACAACCGACACCCGGACGTCATGGAGGCGATCGCACCGGGAACGGTGTGCGGCGTCTTCGAACTTCCAGGAGTTGGGCCGACGTCGGAGTGGATGTACTGCACCGACAAACATTTGGATGTTTGCGGTCAGACAACCCCGGAGGGCGAATCCGGCTACTGGAACGGGACCGAGTGGGTGGTGACCGGTTCAGCGAAGCAACTCTCGGGAAATCCGCGACTGAGCGAGGACCAGCAACTGCTCGTCAGCTACCTCCTGCAGAACCCACATACCTACGTCGATGAAAACGGCGTGGCCGGGATCGCAGACAACGGCAATTCCTGGAACCGCTCGAATCGTCAACAGCTGGTGTGGTGCGCGTCTGGGAACGGTGCCGGCAAAGTCTGCCAGGAGAACCTCGGGCAGGAAGAGCGGGAGCGAATTCTCGCGATCATGAAGTCGACCCCGGCGCTGACGATCTCCGGACCGGAGCACTCAGAGATCGGGGCCGGTGAAACGGCGACGTTCTCGGTGTCGACCAACCTGTACGGCATTCCGTTGACAGTGAACGCTCCTGCAGGGGCAGCGGTGACCTTGTGCGAACCGGGGGCCGGAGCGACGTTGACGGGCAACACTCTCACGGTCACCGGTACCGACACCGCCGGCACGGAGGTTCGCCTGTGCGTCACGGCCGAAACTCCTGGCGAGGTCACAATTTCCGTTGCTGGGCAGCCGAACTCGCATGAGAAAATTCGCTGGAACCAAGCCGATCCAGTGTGCCAGGTGTTCGCGTCCTTCGAAACGGAACTCCCAGCCCGCATTTCCGATGATGCTTCGGTGACCTTCCTCGACGGGCCGGTCACCACCACACCGGTCACCACCACACCGGTCACCACCACACCGGTCACCACCACACCGGTCACCACCACACCGGTCACCACCACACCGGTCACCACCACCAAGACGAATACGGCGATCATCCCGATCCCGATTCCGATCCCCATTCCAGGTGGTACGGGGAGTTCCAGCGGGCCGACACAAGGAGGCGTCCCCTCCCACGTCAATCCCGCACCGAACAATGGTGGAGGGCAGACCAACAATGGTGGCCATCCAGGTGGATACACGACACCTACCGGCACCATCGGTGGGCGTCCGACAGCGATCGATGGCGGAACGGCAGATCAGAGCTCGGGACCTCACATCGGAGTCGCAGTCGCCGGGCTTGGCGTGATTGCCGTGGCTGCCTGTGGAGTCATCACAATCAGGCGCAGCAGGACCTAGAGGCCGCGCTCATTCCGACGCGAACAGTGTGACCTGTGCTCGGCGAGGCCGCGCTCATTCCGACGCGAACAGTGTGACCTGTGCTCGGCATCGACATTCTCCACCGATCGGTGCCGAGCACGGGCGCACCACGAGGTGAGGACAACATTGGTGAATCCTGACAACAGCAACGAATCTGCCGGCGGTCGCGACTTCGCCGAATCCGGTATCGGTAACTCCGCTCGACGCGGGAAACGCACGCGCGCACTACTTGCAGCAATTGCCGCATTGGCCATGATCGTGGGATCGGTCGGTGTCTACTTCGGAACCCGCGACACCAGCAGTCCGACAACTGCTACCGCGACGACGTCCTCGGCAGCACCCCACGATGCAATCCCGGCTGCAACCACCACCCACGGCACATTGTCACTGGACCCGATCAATATCGACACACCCATCGTCGACGCCACCGTCATCAACGGTGTCCTCACCCCACCCGGAGATGTCAAAGAAGTCGGGATCTGGCTCGACGGTGCACCTTTGGACGCCACCACCGGCACCACGCTGATTGCCGGACACGTCAACCTCGCAGGACAAGGAAATGGCGCCCTCTTCGACCTCGGAACCCTGACCCCCGGTCAGGAAATCCACACCACCAGCACCTCTGGCAACACCACAACATGGCGCGTGACCGCCGTCGTCTCCCGACCCAAAGCCGACGGAATCGAAGAAAGCGTCCTCGAAGGCCCCGACGGACCCCGCAAACTTGCGGTGGTGACCTGTGGGGGAGACTTGGAGTACGAAGATGGCATCGGAAACTATTTGGACAATGTTTACCTCTACGCGGACCTTGTCTAACGGGGCGCACTTCCACCATCGATAGACGCAACTCGTCCACAGATGCGTCGCCCGCCCCTACTCGGATGAACCTAGTCCGCGGCCGGTCGGCGAAACCGCCGCACCGTCGATGCGGACGCAATACCGCACCGAACAACGAACACTCCAATTACGTCTACGTGCTCCCGAAATTAGATAGACCTTCGGGCGGAATTCACCCCACGCGAACGGCTGCTGGAGCGAATTTACGAGCACGAAACGGCGGTGTCGCTCTCCTGCAATGACGAGGGAACATAGTGATCGGACAACTAATATGATCAGTCACAGGTCAATCGGGACGCCCCTTCGGCCGGAGCTGGTTGCGAGACTCGATCGCCGCCGAGCGCTGACGATTATCCGAGCGCCGAGCGGTCACGGGAAATCCGCATTGATCGCGTCGTGGTTGCGTAGTTCCCTCGATCCCGAGCGGACTGTGGTGTGGGTCGAACCGCCAGCGCAGAGCGCGGTCACCCCCGCTGCGTACTGGTCCGGTGTCCTCGCCCGGCTTCGCAATGCCGGCGTCTCCAGCTCGTCTGCCGAATGCGGCAACGTCCGCGAGATGTTCACCACTGTCGTCCATCTGCTCGAAAATGCCTCGCGGCCAGTTCTTCTCGTCCTGATCAGACCCGACGTGATCTACGCCGGAGGATTGGCTGATCAACTGATCAGTCTTCTCTCTCTATGCCCCGACGTGGACATCGTCGTGACTCTCTCCGGGCCCGGTATGTTTTCCGGGCGACGTCAGATCGGCGTTGACCATGACGTCATCACTGCGAAGGAGCTGCGGTACACGGCAACCGAAACCGCACAGCTGTTGGCTCTGGCCGAGGCGCCGGCCGTTGCCGGTGATACGGAACGTATTACTGCGCTCACCGGAGGGATACCTGCTCTGGTGCGAGTGGCTGTAGCTGCGATCAAGAACCTCGACAACGGCAGCGAGCGCGAAAAGGTCGTTGAGCGTCAGGTCAACCGAGCGGTCGACAAGTACACCGCACATCATGTGCTCGCTCTCGCCGAAGAGCTGGGCGAACGCGAATTCGTACTTGCGACCGCGTACTCAAGCACCCTCACTTCGGAACTCGCGCGGCTGTTGTCATCGTCCAAAGATACGGTTGCGCGGGTACGCACGCGGCTGGTCGTCCTCGAAGCAGCAGGACTTTACGATCGGGTGGAATCCGAACCGCAGGAGACCTGGGAGCTGCCGTCGGCAATTCGACGGTCCATTCTCCGGATCCGCGCCGCAGCAGGCATAGATAGCTCACAGCACCTGTCTCTTCTGGCGGATGTCCTGATCGATAGCGGCCGACAAACACTCGCACTCGACCACGCTCTCGACGCGCAGAACTGGGCTCTGGCGATCGACATCACCGACCAGTACTGGATGGAGATGCTCGTCGACGATGTCGACAGACTCAGTTCGGCGCTGCGAAGGATTCCTCCGGACGTGGCAGGCAAACACCCCGTCGTGTGCGCACTTCGCGCGTTGTGCGACGGGCACCCCGTCGTCACGATTGGCGTTTTAGCGGATCCACCGCCACTGCTCTCTGATCAGGGAGCGATGGATTCGGCGAAAGATGCACTCAGCGTCGGGTGTATCGAGTCGATCATGCTCCGGTTGGCCGGCCACCACGAAAAATCCGCGGTGATCACGCGCCGTTTGTCCCGTCTCAGTCGTCGCGCCCTCGAAGACAACTCGACGCTCGTCAGCCGACAGTTGCCGTTCATGCGAGCCCAATGGGCCATCACGTATCAGCTCAGCGCGATGCTGGCCGAGTCCACCATCGAAGCGCATCTGGCATACCAGGACGGCCTTTCACTGCAGATCGGATTCGTTGCCCGCGCTGCCGCAAGCACTATCGCATTGAACTGGGCGATGGTCGGTGAACCACTCCACTCACTGCACTGGTCGGAATGCGAGCAACGCCATACCGACCAAGGCGGCCGGCTCGAACCGATCCTCCGCACAGCAGGACTGGTCGCACGAACACTGACCTTGCTCGACTCCCTCTCCGTCGAGGAGGCAATCAGCACGCTGGATGAATTGGGTTATCCGTCCGACGCCGAAGAACTGTGGGCCTTCGTCATTTACGCGCACAGTCAGTACGCGCTGACCCGAGGTGATCCATTCGCAGCGTTGACGTTGGTGCGCAGAACCGTATCAGCACATAGCCATCAACGCGCCGTAGCTTCGATCTCCCGTCCTCTGTTGCAGGCCACCGAGATCGATCTACTGCTTGCGCTCGGAGAAGGAAACGCGGCACTCACACTGGCCGCGAGCATCGACGATCCTGCGGCCTACCCGTGGACCCTGACGTCGGTGGCACGGCTTCGTCAGCGAATCGGCGACAACAAGGCGGCATTGGCTCTGTGTCACCAATACGGCTGGACTCTCGAGTCGTATCCACGCGCCCAGATGGAACTGCTTCTCGTTCAAGCAGTTGCCCACTGGGAACTGGGAGAAACACAATTGGCTACGCAGGCGTGGTTCAAAGCCTGCAAAATCGCAGACCAGACTGGACTGCTGCGTCCGTTCTCGACCATCGCCGCCTCCGACATCGCTCTGTTGGAAAACGCCGCGACAACTGGCTCGCAGACCCTCGCAGTGTTCCGTAAAGACCCTGGAGTGGAGTCCTTTCCGAAAGCACTCCGCATCGTTACTCTCACCGATCGCGAACAAACGGTCCTCACACTTCTCAGACGAGACATGACCCAAGTCGCGATAGCGAAAGCCCTCTACGTCTCCGTGAATACCGTCAGGTCCCAGTTGCGCAACCTCTACCGAAAGCTTGACGCGCACAACCGAGATGATGCACTCAGGCGAGCACACGCCTTGAAGCTGCTGCCCCGAGCTTGAAGGTGACTTACCGCGACGATTCGATCCCAGCGACCCAAGCCGCGCCGACTCCGACAACGAAGAACCCGGTGTGGCCTTCGGCCATGCTGCTTGCCATCCGCACGAGTGCGTCGTCGGTATCGCGGAGTTCCACGCTGATTCATTCAGCGCTTCGCCCTGGCTCGAAAAGAATCACTCGTTAAATCACCCTCTGTCGAGAGGGCTCGCCTCGCGAGGAAGTTTAAATTGAGATTAGCTTGCGATTCGCTGAAATGTGATTCACATGCGTCCGTCGGGGACCCTGAAGTCATCCAGTGAGGGAGAACGTCGTGAGAACGATCCGGTCAGAACTGTGGTCCACAGCGGTTACCATCGGCGTCCGCCCCCGCACCTATGGCAGGCTTATGCGAGTCATCGGCGTGGGTGTCGTGGCCGGAGCGCTGACGGTGGGGGCAGCCTCGTTCGGTGCGCCCGCGTCGTCCTTGGATGTCCGGCTGTCGACAGAGGAGATCACCGGCCTACCCTTCACTGTCGGGTTGACTGTTTTCGACGGCGGTCCGCCGTTCGACGCCAGCGACGGTCCGGGCCTTGATTCAGGTCCCTCCAACGAGATTGTCCGCGAGGGTGATCCAGTGACATACGTGGTCGACATCGGTGTTCGGGACTCACCATTGTCGGATGTGGTCATCGAGATGCCGGTGCCTCGGGGATTCACGTTGATGTCCGTGCCGGATTACTGCGGCCCCGGCTCAGGTGTCGACGGTATGGGATTGACCTGCCGCGTAGGAAGTGTGGGGCAGGGTAAGCATTTCACTCGGACTGTGACCATGACAGCTGGTCCCCGGTCGACGGCGGACGGGCTGCCGATCGCAGTAGTCGTGACCGCTGACGGAGGAGCAGTTCGTGTCCGCTCGCAAGAGGTCGTCGTGCGGGTCTCGACCACCGCGGGTGTCTGCGATCCGCACGGAATCGCCGTCTCCGACCATGCAGCACCTCCGGACGGTTCGGTGGTGGCGGACGGCCGCATCGCCGGTCTCGTCACCTCCGGTCCGGCAGAGTTCGTGACGATCGAGGGCACTGATCAGTGTGCTCACGCGATTGTTCGGTCAGTGACGCCGGTCGCCGGACGCTTCGCGTTCGTCGGGCTCCTTCCCGGCATGTATCGCGTCACGGTCGACGGTAGGGCACCGGTGGAGGTCGTGTTGTCCCCCGGTGCGATGTCTGTGAACGGGTTGACGTTCTGACCACCGACACGCGCATTCCGAAACCTGACATGCTCACCCGCCGTCTTTTCTGTGTTTCAAACTCTCGTGAAATCCTTGGAGGTAGTTGTGCGTGAAAGCTTGGGTATCGCACTCGACACCAGTTCCATCTCCACCGCTCTCGTGGACGCAGATACCCCTCTTCTCGGATCGATCGACGAGTTCCGCCACCCGTGGGGCGAAGGTGGGAGTGTCCCCTCCGCGCCTTCATCGGCTCGCGCGCTCGCCTCGGCTGCAGATGTCGCGATCGAGCGAGCATCGCGTTCCCACCTGCACCCGACCTCGGTCGGCGTGACGTGTGAGCGGGCGGACGTACGCGATCTGCTTCCGGAATCGTTCTCCTCCTCGGCCATCGGGAACGTCGAGCTGGTCAACAGCCTCGACGCACGCCTGGCCTACCTCCGGTCGGTGGACGCCCTGGCCGGAGTGTCCCCGATCCTGGCGTTCTGGCCGGACGGCAGCGAGACCGTGATCGCCGCGATAGACCCGATCGCCGGCACGATCGACTCCGCGCATCGCTACATTTCCGCTGAACTTCTTGCGAACAGCGCTACCTTCACTGCCACACTGGATACGATTGTCGCGGAACGAGACCCGGTTCCGAAGATGCTCGTAGCCATGGGAGCCCCCGAGCAGACCCGGCAGATGTCCGCGGTCGCAGCAGAGCGATCCGGTCTCGGATTCACCTTCCTCGGCGAACGGACCCAACTCGCAATAGGTGCCGCGCTGGTCGCTGCAGCACGCAGCACCCCCACCAGTGCGGCGCCGCTGGCCGTCGGCAGCGGTGGGGCCGCAGGAGGCGCGGCGGCCGCGATCGCCGGACCGCGTCGAGGGACACCACTGATGTTGTTCGCGACGTTGCTCGTACTCGGCGGTTTACTGATCGGCATGTTGTTCACTCTCGCTCCAGACAACGCGAGCACCGCGACCTCAGATCCACCGATCACCGAGAACACGCCGACCGCCACGGTCGACGAACACCAACCCGCGAACGAAAATGGCGAACACCGGACCGAAAGCGAAAACGCCGACGCCCCTGGTTTATCCGGGCCGGAGTGGGGTGAGAGCGGTGGGACTGCCGACCCACCAAATCCCTTCACACCGCCCCCGCCCGGGAGTGTCCTCCCACCCTGTGATCCGGTCGTTCCCGCGGCCCCGGCAGGCCTACGACGATCGGACCCCGAGATTCCGCCGACATCGCCCACTCCGGCACCCGACGCCGAGGCCTGCACACCGATCCGCCAAGGATGATCGGCATGACGCATCAGAACAGGGCAGCCCTGATCCCGATCACTGTGGGGCCGGGTGTCGACGGATCTCCTGTCCGACTATGACCAAGATCCGCCGGTCGATGTCAGTGGGGCGGCAGCGATATTCGGCGTCTGTCCACCCGACCTGGCACATCACCTCACTGGACTGTGGTCTGGTCGATCGTCGGAGCATGAAAGGAATTCACAGGAAAGCATGTACTACAACGATTTTGCAGGGTGGGTGCGGGACCAACTCGATGCAGGTCCGTACAGCGACGACACCGATGCTGCCCGGAAATTAGGAGTACCACCTTCGACGGTGACGCGGTGGCTCGGCATTCGTTATCCGACACGGGCAACGACCCGACAAGTCGCAACACTATTCGACGTACCCATTCACGAGGTCCTCGTTGCCGGCGGCTACATGACACCCGACGAAGCCACCAGCATCACACTCGGGCCCGGCGACCTCGGCACCGAATGTACACCTGCGCCTGGGGCACCCCGTGTTCGCGGGCGTCGCAGATGAGATCAGTGCCCCGAAGAGCCGCGACGGGCGAGGGAACCGACTTCGCGGAACAGTTTCATTTCGTGGACTACGGTGAGTGTCAATTTCGACTGCGCGGCCTTCCAACCTGGAGTTGGATCATCCCTCGGCAGAGGACAAGTGAGGTCCCAGTTGAATCCTCCACCGTCCTATTCCGAGTGTGAATTCGAACCCTATATACCCAGGCAATCCGTGGCATATCGAAGTACAACTGCCATACTTCTCGATAGTTGCATCAATCGGATCGTGGATTGTGTACCGAATCAGGGGGCATAGTGAGAACCAAACTGGCGATTTCTATCTGCTTGTCCGCCGCATTGTTGTTGGCTGGGTGTGGGTCCGATTCAGTCGAAGGCGCTGCACAAGCGGGGGAGAGCGCAGCGGCTTCGTCACCGACCACGACGTCTTCGTCCGCGCCTGATGTCTGTTCGGGTAAACAGGACTGTGTGTCCCTGGCTGTCGTGGATGTCGACGGTGACGGCAATGATGATTCGATCGGCCGTGCAGGTGGTCAGATTGTGGTGCTGACAGCATCCGGCATCGAAGCTGCGGTAGCCGGCACGGACTCCAAGTTGCTGACTGACCCGAAGGCGCAGGATGCGGCAGGGTTTGTCGGAGCATGGGACGTTGACGGTGTGCCGGGTGCGGAGGTTGTCGTCGCCACGAAGGAGCTCGGCGGCTCTGCCTCGTACAAGGTCTGGTCGTGGGAGGACGCGAAATTGGCCGTCATGTCACCGCCCGTCTCGTTGTACGAAGGCAATCCCATCGAGTGGAAACTGCATCGAGGTGAAGGGGCCGAGACCGCGGTTCGTTGTACCGGCGATCCGTCCAGGCCGATCGAGGTCTGGAATTTCGCTGCGCCGTACGGCGGAAGTTCCTCGCAACCGGCGATGAAGGTGACTTCGTACAGCTACGACGCCGCGAACGGTGGTCAGTTCGGTGACGGTTCCATGTTCGGTGACGAGCAGAGTTTCTCCGCGGAACCGCAGAGTCTCGGACAGATGACCGGATGGCCGTGGCTGTGCGGGACAAACGCTGTCGATCCCGCAACGGTTGCGACAGTCAAGTGCGGAACGACCCCGAAAGTCGCTGCGATATCGGCCGGCCTCGACCAGGTGCCAGCCGCAACCCAGATTCCTGGCATCGAGTGGACGTTCTTGGGGGAGACGAACTTTGATCCGTGTGCTGATCTGAGCTACGCGATCGCCGATACCAATGGCGGGACCGGTAGTTCGCCACAGCATGTGATGTTATTCCACCGTGGGGAGTATCAGGGGACAGCTACGGCGTGTTCTTTCGGCTTCACTTCGGTGATTGATTCCTCCAGCGACAGCGTGACGGTTCAGTACAAGTGGCCGCGAGGGATGGACTCGAATGCGAATCCGTCAGGTCTGGCCACCGCGACTTTCGTATGGGACGGCGACGGGGTCGTGATGCAGAATGACCTTCCTGCAGAGTTGCTCAAGGTCAGTGGCTGCAAGTGACGGTTTTCACCACGGAGGCTCACATCCTGGTGTGAGCCGGGGCGCGCTAACCACGCAGCCGAGCTCGGAAGGCTGAGAGCTCTTGCTCGACGTCGCTCTCGCCGTTGAGAACACGGCGGCAGGAGGCTTCGGTATCCGCATCGAAACTGCCACCGGACAGGCGTACGGCAGCTTTGGCGATACTGAAGGCTTCGTCGTCACTACGTGTATGCGCGCTATCGGGGTTATCCATCTGCCTCCGGCTTCCTGCAAAGTGACTGCTACTCAGTGTGTTTCAGAACGTCTCGGAGTAAATCGAGATACGTCGAGTCGATTAGACCCCGAACGGGCGTCAGAATCGCTTGTGGGGATCAGCGCGAGTCGTTCTGACGTCATCTCGATCTTCCGTGTCAACCTTCCATCTATGAAAATGGCCGGGTCGAACCGCGTCAAACCAGTTGCAGAGTAGGGCGTGCGTCCCCTTCGCCGAGCAATAATCTCAGTCTAGGCAAGGTTATTCGTAGCTCGGCTGCTAGTGCTTTCAGGCTCAACCCGTTCTGTTCCGCTACCTCGTAGGCAGAACGGAGCAATGTTGGGACCTCGCCCGGAAACCCCTCGATGGGCTCACTCCGAATCACGTCGGCATCTCGAAGCGCCGCCAATCGTTGATACGCGCGACGATAGGTTGCCTCGGAAGCCATTCCGACTTCCTTGCATCGACGGAGAAGTGAGTCGACAGACACACCCCATGTCGCGCTCAATTCGATCAGCGCATTGAAGTCGATCCGAGCGGGCAGCTCCGGGCTGATCTGATCCTTCGGCGTGAGGAACTCCGCAGCGAAGATGTCGGCTTCCTTCTCCTGCAACGGATCTCCAGGCACGCAGTTTCCATGCATGACCAGATGGCCGAGCTCGTGTGCGGCTGTGAAGCGGTGGCGATACACGTCGTCAGCCCTGCCTCGTGTGAGTACGACGACCGGTCGGGGGAGCTGAGTCGTGGAGAACGCATCGATCGTTTTTGCATCGTCAGGATCGAACGGTGCCAACGTGACGATGATCCCGTGCTGTTCCATGGTTCGGACGACTCTGGGAATCCGCCGAAGTCCTAGCCCCCAGTATTTCCTGAGCTCACCGGCGGCGCCGATAGGGTCGGTTGGAAACCCCAATTGTTCGACCTCACCGGCGGAGAATCCCGGCAGATCAACCGCGGGGAGACGGACGCGCTTTTCCAGCGCGTTGGTCAGTTCCCACAGCTGTTCAGTGAACGCGACCGCCTTGCTGCGTTGGATTGCCGGCGTCCGTCGCAAGCTACGGAAATGAGCTGCAGCAGAGTCGAGTCGGGCATACGGACGCCCTGATGCCAGAAATGACACCGGCACTTCGAGCGCCTTGGCGAGTGCTTCCACATTGTCCGGGCGGGGACTGGCTGTGCCAGCCTCCCACTGTCCAACTGCTACCGGTGAGACCCCGATCGTGTCGGCGACTGTCTTCTTCGTCAGCCCTGCGAGTCGGCGCGCCTGAGTTAGACGCGCAGCATCGAATGCCCCCGAGATAATGTCGTGAGGGATCTCGTCGTCTGCCAAGAGACGAAGCTGGCCCGGCTGTTCGTGGTCATTCACTGTTCTCACTGCCTGTGATGTCGATTTCCGGGATCTTTTCGCTGTTCACCGCGCCGGGTTCAACATTGGGAGTCAGGCTGAATCCGACATCATCGGACTCCTCATCGAAGCGAGGCAACCGCGCTGTCGCGATCTCTGCGAGGCGAAGATGCTTTCCCAGCACCGGGGCGTCGGGGCGAGTCAAAGGTTCCGAAAACAGCACGTGGATCCGGCCAGTGTCCTCGTCGACATCGACGTCGCCCCAATAGAGGTCGAAGACGCCATCGGGGCTACATGCGATACCGATTGTGACAACGCGTCCGCTTCTCAGCAGTTCTGCGCGGAGTTCGTTCTCGGCGTCCCGACGTCGGACAATCTCTTCCTCACTGAGCAGGGGCTCGAAGAGGTCGAACTGTTTCTCGGTCTGGCGCGCTACGCCCGAATGCAGCAGGTCTCGACGTACCTGCGACATCGTGATTTTGGCACCATCACGCTTCACCTTGCCGTCCTTGCCGTATCGCAGCGGGTACAGCAAGGTCTTGGTTTCAAGAATGAGCGGCAGTTCGTATTGGACCTTGGCGTTCTCAGGCTTTCTCAGCTCCACGCCTTCAAGGTCACGTGTGTGGTCCGCCAACTCCTCGAACTGTGCGACCGCGAACTGAGTTCCGTATGCGTGTTCCGTACGGGCTCCACCGCCGAGGTGAGCCCCCAGAGCCCGGGTTTGAGCCTGGTGCATCGACGCGATCGCAGCGTCCTTGGCGACCTGGAACTTCGATCCGAATCGGAGGATCTGCCACTCGGTGGGTTCAGTGGATGCCATCTGAGAAGCCCCTTTGGCTTGTTTTTCTCGGGACAATGCATGGATTGACTTTATTTCTATGCAGAATCCTATCACTTGATGCCGACAGGCTTCAGGGAGGCGACGGGTTCGACCGCCCAAATGGAGATAGAAGTGCTGGTCACCGCGCCGACGAGGAATTCACTTGTGTGACCCCGCGCAGCCGAGTTGACGCTGCCTGAGGGCTGAGTCCCGCGTGACGGTCGCCTATTCGCCGATCCGCCCGCACCGATCTCTGCCATCCTCGATCAACTTGAGGAGGGCCTCTGCCGCCCTGGTTGAGTGAACGCGTTGATAGAGAGCCGAAGTACGCGCGTGCTCGACCGATGCTCCTTCGGGTCGAGAGGCTTCGTGATCGAACTCCATGGAAATAGCGTACGTTGAATCGCCCGGGTCACCCCATGGCTTTACACGTGGTCGTGGCTGCGGCAACTTTGCCCTCGACGTTCGTGGATAGATGAACTCAGAAGCCTGTCGTACCGTCCGGATAATCTGGTTTTCTGCGACGAGAGATCGCCGCGCAGTCCCTCAACCGAAGTCAGAGTGTCTGGCTCTGGCCCGGTCCCGGTGTCGAGATGTCTGGTCTCTCACCGGACCTGCGCGGCGATCTCTTCTGTTGGCAAACCGATACCGAAGTAGTCCTCGAGGCATTCGGTCACCAAGGTTCGTCAAGCAATGGCGGTAGTTCGAAGCTGATCCGCCCGAAGTTCATGCTGCTGCACGTGAACCGCGGCATCGGACGGGGCTTGTCCCGCTCCGGTCGGCCGGAGTCGTTCGAGTCTCTTGCCGTTCTCGCTGGCACGGATACCTTCTCGGATGGTTTCCTTCTCCTTGATGATCTCGTATGCCCAGACGCGGTAGCGCGGGTGCGAGATGAAGTTGAACAGGTATTCGTTGACCGCTTCGACCCGTCGTGTCGGAACTCCGAGGATCTGGGCAGCATTGGCTGCTCCGTAGGGCAGATTCTCATCGACTGAGAAGAGGATGCGGGCGTACTTCATGTACTTCTCCGCCAGCATTGACTCCAACACTTCGAGGATTAGCTCTGCGCTCTGCTTGTACGCGACGTCATCCGAGATGGACGCGGGATCCGATTCCGGGATCGACACGTACTCGGGGTCGTGAACATCTCCGAACGTAGACCGCGACGGAATAGAGGGAAGCACGTAGGTGCAGGCAAATCCGGTGATGTCTTCCAGCTCTTCGTCTGTAGGACGGCGACCGTGATCCCTCACAAATTCGTCAGTCGCAGCGAGCCAACGCCAAGTCGCCTGGATCGCTGCAGTGTCAGCGCGATACGGAGTGCTGTTCTTCGCGATCAGCCTGTTCATCGCCTTGCTGATCGCGAGGGATGAATACTTGGCGAACCGAACACCGGGGTGGTTGTCCGTCCCGCGAGCGTTGAACGAGTTGGTCACTCGGAGCGCAGCGATGACGCCCTCATCGAAGAGATCATTGCGATCCCATCCGACCGAAGACTTGTTCTGAATATTTCGGTGATAAATCGAGCTCGCAATCTTGTTGATGTGAGGAAGATACGCCCGGATAAGTTCGGTCGCGGCTCGATCGCCGTCCTCTATGACGTCAAGTTCCGACACCAAAGGTTCACGCTCTTCCTCCTGGAGCAGATCACGGATCCTTCGCCGGGCGACTATGCGGACAGAGAGTCGCAACTCCTCCTCGTAGGTCAGCATGACTTGGCCCCTTCGAATGCGAGGAGCTGGTCCACTACGTGTTGTCCCAGTCGTCCAGATTCGAGTGCTTGCAAGGGTGAAAGCCCGTCCAGCATGTTGAGAGGAGTGGCCCACCATCGCGCGGCCCGCCACTGAGCTTCACACTGATTCAGAGCGACGCCAAGCTTGCGATTCGCATACGCCACCAGCGGGATGATCGCGCCGGTCTTCTTGTCGAACTGGAAGTCGGGGTATCGGGTGCTGGAACCGCTCATGCCGCTGGTCGCGATACCTGCGTCTGGATCCGACGCGTCATCCATCTCCACGGAAATCAGGTCTCCCGACTCACTCGGATCCGACAGGTGAAGGATTGTTGATGTGGCCGGATCGATGAACTTCATCGCAGCGAATATCCTGCCGTAGTCGTCAGATTCGATACCTGCGGCCGACCTCTGCTGGGAGACCGCCGAAAAGGTCAATTCCCCCTGAACGATCATCATCTTCTGCGACTCGAACGGAATTGTGAACGCTCGCTGCAGTCTCTCCGCCTTGACGACGGTCAAGGCCGGGTGAAGTCGAGGTATGAGCATCGCGGGTGTGTGAGTGCCAGCAAGGTAGGTGTCTTGTTCCCCGTTACGGCAGAGAGTCATTCGGGTGTATCTGTTCTGTAGGACCTCGATATTGACTGGAGTGCCGAAGTGGGCGCCCCTCAGATCCCAGAAGACGATCACTGAGTCAGTAGACCGGATCAGCTCACGGTCCAGCTGTGCGGCAACTTGGCCCATATCCCTTGCAGTCCAGGGGATCAGAGGAGATGTGCCCTCTGCAATTGCGTCCAAGACGGCGTAGACGGGATCTGTTGTGGATCCGCCCGGAGCTTTCATCGAATCAGGGAGGGTGTCGATGGTGGAGAGTCGGGGGTCGGGCGAATCTGCCATCTTGCAGTGGCGGGCAAATGTAGCTGATGTTTTGGAAACATCTCTGGACACCAGATTGGTGTGAATTCGATTCACTATATTTCTCCTGTGCTCGGATCGCGTTACGGCGCGTTCTCGATCTATCTATCGTATAAGGGCTAGTCGAGAAATGACAGAGTTCCGTTAGGAGGAGGTTAAAAGAGATAGTCTATCCCGTCTGTTCTCTGCTTCGCAAAAGCTATTCTCACCAGCGAAAAGAGAAAGGAATATTTTCGGTCTTCAATCTATCCAATGGGCGGTGGCGATGGTAAGTAAAGAGTCCAACAGAGATGAGAGAGAAAGACGACTCGATCAATCTGTAGACGAGATTGCGCAGCTCGTTGACCAAATACGCGAATTCATCGTTCCGGATGTTTCGGCGATCCCGGACGATTCAAGCGATCCTGGGTATCCGAACCTTCCGCCTTCGATGGTGGATGAAATTCTTCGCATCGAGCATCGCGAACTGGCTTCTCTCAGAGGCGAGCCTGTACGGCCCATCGGGGACCCGAAGAAGCTCAAACCAGACGAAAAAGCTCTGGTCGATGCGCATCGCATCAAGGCTCAACCAGTATCTTCCCGGAATCCCGAAGAGGTCAGTTCAGTGGTTCACGATGTGCGCAAAGAGTGGCCGCACATCGGCCATAAGGGGGTCGCAGAAGATGCAACTGATGGAAGCGAGTCGAATCGCCCGGATGCTTCAGGAATTCCCAATTCGGGGAAGGTGTTGAACAAAGCCGGTCGGATAAGACCTCGGGAAGACCTTGCGGTGGGCGCCGATTCATCTGCATCGGCCATTAAGGGCGTCAACGATGGAATTATGGCCGAAGACCGGACCAGCATTTCAAAAGATGCTGTCGGCGGTGCAGCGACGGCGGGCGCCAAAGCCGCAGCAGCAAAAGTTGGAGTCGATACAGACAAGGTTGAGCTTGCGGGCGACGTAGCAGATGCTGCAGTGGTCGTCGGAAGTGTCGCCTCCGGTGCGGTAACTACCGAAACCGTCGTCAGTGCCGCAAGGCTAACCAAGAAGTATTCAAAGAAACTGAAGACCCCACTGATAGTGCTGTCCGCATTCCTGGCCGTCATCGTTCTGGCGGTTATCTCAACTCTGACCAGTACTGCGATAAACACTGCGGTCGGCGCTGCATATGCGACGGCCAATAAGGACTGTTTGCCTTCGATGTCCGATACCGAGGTCACGCTCGTCAGCGGCGGGGCCGACAGCTCCCCACAGGTACTGCAATCGTCCGCGAGCGCCGACATCGGAAGCGTTGGGGAGCCCACTATTGGGGACTGGGAAGCCATCGCGGAGTGCGAATCCAGCGGAAATTGGTCCGCCAACACGGGCAATGGATACATGGGTGGACTTCAGTTCGACCAGAGCACATGGGATTCCGTCAACGGAGGGCAATATGCCCCGTCTCCTGATCGAGCTACCAAGGCGCAGCAGATCAATGTGGCCCTCGATATCTGGCGTACCCGTGGTTGGAGCCCCTGGGGCTGTGCAGCAACGCTCGGCTACGTCGGTGGACCAGAGGGATGGACGAATGCAAAGGGTGATCAGTTCGGGCCGACAACGGAGAAAGCCACCCCGTCCGCCGGTCAAGATGCCGACCGGAACTTGCCGGAGACTACTGCCAGCCTGCCAATTGACTACAACAAGATCGACGTGGATAAACAAAACGGTGTCACCGATACTGCTCAACCGAATGCGCCGCCTGCTCCCGTCGACGATGCCAATTACATCGATCGCGACGACGCGCTCACCAGCCTTGCTACCGCCGACATCGTGCTGGACAAGGAACAGATCGGAATTGCGCGAACGATCATCGGCGTTGTCGATGAGTCCGGCCTGGGCGACAAAGCCGCAGTCGTCACTCTCGCCACGGCACTACAAGAATCAACTCTCCGAAACCTGGACTACGGCGACCGTGATTCCCAGGGCCTCTACCAGCAACGGCCCAGTATGGGGTGGGGAACGCTGGAGCAGATCAAAGATCCAGTCCTGGCGACCAAAGCCTTTCTCGGGACCAGTGATCACTCCAACAACGCGGGACTCAAGGACGTAGCCGGTTGGGAAAACATGACTCTGACCGACGCTGCACAAGCGGTCCAACGTTCAGGCTTTCCCGAGGCATACGCAAAGTGGGAGAACTCGGCGAAACAGATCGTGGAATCACTCACAGGCAAGTCCGGTGGATCATCTTCATCTATCTCATCGCAGCCATGCTCGGATGCAAGTCATCTGTCCCAGGGCGACTGCATCACCGCAATGACCGCCATCTCGGGAGTCGTCGCCGATTCGACCTTCAGAGGAATGAAGCCCGATACGGCGCTGGTCACCAAGACTGTGACCAAAGAGTTCGGATCCCACACTTACTACGGCTACCGCGACCCCGACGGCTACAACGAGCATTACAGCGGCGTCGCTGTGGACATCATGATCGAACCGGTAGTGGGTAACGACATCCCGAAGTCCCCGGAGGATCCCGAAGGTCTTGAGTATGGCGACAGTTTGGCGCTGTATCTGCAGAACAATGCGAAACAGCTAGGCATCGAATACCTCATCTGGAAGCAGCGCATCTGGATGTCGTCCGCTCCCGTCGAGGGCTGGGACCCGATGGAAGATCGTGGTGGCATAACGGCCAACCACATGGACCACATTCACGTGAACACCTTCGGTAATTCCGCAACGGGCGCAGCAGGAGTTGCAGGTCAGACATGTACGAAGAGCGAAACCGTGGGAGCGGCTTTCGTCGCGAATCTCGAAGGCCTCGCTCCACCTGCGAGGCCAGATGAATACACGTTGTCGGATTTCTTCGGCACCCGGGATGGCGGACATAAGGGTGTCGATGTCGCTTCAAACGGTGCAAAGCCGATCGAACTCTTCACCATGGGCAACGGCACCGTCACCGAGGTGGTTACCGGTTGCGCCCCTATGACACAGGACAACTCGTGCGGTGGGGGATGGGGCAATCACCTTGTCATCGATCTGGGCAATGGAGTCGGACTCCGGTATGCGCACATGAGCGAGATCAGCGTGACACAGAACCAGCAGGTCACGGCGGGACAACCGATCGGGAAGATGGGCAACTCCGGTTGGTCAGAAGGTGTTCACCTTCACTTGGAGCAACTCGACATGAATAACGGTCGCGCACAGGTCAATCCCGCAGAACTAATGAAAAAGGCCGGTGCCTGGGCGAACGGACAACAGGCCCAGTAGCCAGTCTGCCGGGCGAATAAAAGTCGACGAAAGGTATCAATGAACCTGAACAGTAAGCGGTGCATCGCAATTGGGGTCGCCGCGATAGCAGTAATCGTCGGCGGGATCTGGGTTCTCTTCTTTCCCCAAAACGGCGGTGGGGACCCACCAAACAGATCGGTGGGAGTCGTTCCCAGCGCCGGCCAGCGCCACACGACGGCTACTGACTCGCACGATCACCTCCCCGAGGGGTGGGTGCCAGATGGCAAGGTGCGGCCGACACCTCCGCCGGAAAACAAGATCTCACAGTGCTCAGATGGCCATTGTGGAGATGACACAGCAAGCGTCAATATGGAACCGGAGATTGTTCGGCAGTGGGAGGATGTGGCTCGACACTTCGCTAACAACTTTGGCAGAATCGACAATCGCAGCAGGGAAGAGTGGCTCAATTCTCTGCGGCCTCTTGCACTTCCAGCCCTAGTTAAGAAGATGGAATCCATTGAGTACGGCCGAGTGAGGGCTGGCGGCACACCTCAGGTTGTGGTTAGCGATAGTAGCCAGTTTCGGCAGGTGAGCGTCCGCGCTGACTACCCCGAAGGCTGGAGCATCTACATCAAGCTCGAGCTGATGGGTTTCGAGGACTGGAAGGTCACCACATACGACACCCCGAGGTAATCCCTCCGCAGGGCGTATGCCAGATTGTCGGCGAATGCTTGCTCTTGGATAGATCACAGTTGGGACGACACCCGACGTGGGTCGATGATGCCGCTCGCGCTAGCTTGATTCTTGTTCGTTGCGTCTGGTCAGGGTCAGGAGCCCACCTGTGAGGCCGTGGCAGACGTTTTTGATGGCATTCCATGATTCACGAACCATGTTGGCTCCCTTCGTCGATTCCTCTTTGCTGGACAGTGAGCGGGTTACGGAGCCGCATACATATGTCTCCAGCACGGGGAACAGAACTAAGACTACAAAAACGCTGCACGCTGTCACGACCTGTAGCACCGACTCGAACGGCGCGCCAGACCCGTACCACACGCAACGAACGGGGAAGCGCAATTCCCTGGGTTCTAAGGTATTGAGTTTTCAAGTTGGTTGCCCCGAGCGTGCAGCTTCGAAGCTCGAATAATTTTTCATATTCGCGGACGTTTGTCAAGAACCAGTGAGAGAATGAGATTCTGCCGCGTTCTTGAAAGTGAGTGCGATGGCGATTGCCCATCGGGAAGTGATCTATCCAGCGTTCTGTTCGTTAGAATCCACGAAAGACACCGTCCTCATCAGCAGATGACGCGAAGTCCTCGAAATCCATATTGGCCAGCGATAGGTTGTTTTCGATCGCGGCCATTTCACTGGGCACCACCCGCAAGGTGGGGACGCCATCACGGTCCGGGTCCTCGTTACCGGTATCCACGGCAAGAATGGGGTGCTCTGGGTCCGACCGTGTCCGGCTATCTGCGATGAAGACGTAATATGGCGGCCCAGCACCGACAATTTTCATCAAACCGTCGAGGGTGAGTCCGTGGAAAGCTCTGTCGTCGATCAGCGTCAGGTCGGCGAATGCTTCGATGCCCCCGCCCAGATCCCAGGGTTGTCTCGCGGCTTCGACTGTTTCGAACCAGGCGGCGTCGTCAGTGAAATCCGTTCGGATAAGTAGCGACTGATCATCGGGCAGCGTAAGTGTCATCTTTCGAACATATCCTCGGCCTGTGTCATTTTGAAAAATCGGGACATCGCGATGTTCCTGTGGGGTTGAGGGCCGTGCAGACTGGGAGGTCACTCTAGTGGACGCAGATGCGACGGTGTTCGAGATCTACAGCCCGGCATCGCTAAGAACGTCCTCGAGGTTTGACAGCGAGGCGAGCGCCTCATCACGACTCGCACGGGAAGTGAACCTAGCTCCTGACCGGGAACCTATTAGCTCGTCGTGCGAACGATAGGCGTCGCTGAAGTCGGCGTCCCTGGTTGCCGAACCCTTGGATAGAAGGTAAATCTCCATCGACTGATAGGTGGCCAATGGTTGGTTGCCCTGGCTAAGCATCCCGTAGTTCACAATGGCAAGCCGCATCCTGCGCCAAGCGATGACATACATGTCGTAGATCTCATCGTTAACCTTGTCGAGCGCTTTTTCATGGCGATGACCCGAAAAGCACGACCGGGCCATTTCCATGATTCGATCACCCCTGCCGCGGGTTGATGCCTGAGACGCTGCGAGGCTTAACTGAGAAACTATTTGCTGGAAATTGGTTGGAACGACATCGCGTCCTCGGAGGACTGGGATGGCAATGCTCGCAGTGATGTGATCAAACGAGGCCAGCATGTTCTGAATCTTCCTATAGACGTTCTCTGCGTCGTCCAGAATTGATGCCATATTCGGAGCGTCCTTCGCTAGCTCTGCTCGGTACCTGTCGGAAAGCTCGTACAGTTCCGGTTCGATATGAGTGACCCACGATCCGGCGCTGTCGTTCGCGTCCATCTGAGGGTCGGTCAGTGCGTCGTTGCCACCAAGAATCTGGTGGGCCCGAATCAGCGCGTTGGCCTGCCGGCGGACGAATGACTTGATACTCGAGTCCTCGTAGCGTTCGCACTTCAATCGCGCTTCTTGGAATCGTGCGTCGACCATCTCAAGCCCACCCCGTACGTCATTCTCGTTCAAGAATCTGTATGCGTCTCGGTCCGCGGAGATCTGCGGGTTAGAGCCCATGTGATACCCCTCGACATCCGCTCGAAGGTACCGAAATCCCTTCGAGGACAGAAAATTGACCCAAGCGCCATCCGCCTGCCAGAACCCCATGTGAAGGAGGAGGTAGTACATGCGGATCGACCAGTCGTTATCGGACTCACCTTCTCGATATGCGGAGAGTTCTGTTTCAACCCAGTAGATTGGATGGCCGAGGAACTCGTCCTTGACGTTCTTCGGTGCGAGACGAACGATGGCCGACCTACGCCTCGGCGTCGGCTTCGGTATCGGGGGAAAGCCCCAGAAGTTGATGGCGAACTGATCTCGACTCAACCCGGAATTATTCATCATCTGCAGGATCTGGGTTCCGCTTTCGATCATCGACACCGGTCGGCACTTTGTGTATCGAAACCCGTCTGATCCCTGAGTGCCCTGGTGCGAATTTGGGATGAATTCTGTTGTTATGGTGGAGTGTTTCGATTGATCGGCCATTCGATTGCCCTTTGGCTAGTCGCGCTATTCGCTAGGAAACTAGCCCTTCAACTTGTGTGTCAGGTGGGGTTCTTCCTCAGATGCATCGGCGTCCTCGCACTCGCGGGAGTGTTGGAACAACGCCGAACTTGAGTGACCACGGGTTTAGACACCCGGAAGCTTCGAGATGAACTTTCAACGTGTGTGCTTGCTTCTTCCGTCGTCGATGGTCTCAGACTGATCCGCCGATGGATCGGCGACAACTGGCCGTGCTGGACCGGCGGATACCGCCATTGAACTGAAGTGAGGTACAGCGTCGAGTTGCAATCAGCACCTCTCAACGACGGCGTCACGGAATCGGTCACCATCCCCTCCATTCGTCTCACCGTGACCTTCCAACGAGTGAAAGATTGATTGGTACAGAGCTTTACGCAGATTTTCTAAGGCTGACGTGATTCGTCCGAAAGCGTTCAGTGACTGTGTCAGCTATTCGAGTTCGAGGGTAGTCGAGATTCTTTCGCGCGAGTCTGGTTGGCTGAGAGTTCATTTCGAGTCGATTGAGACGCTATTGAATAGCATCGTCGTCCGTGTCAGAGGTCTACGGTGCGTAGCGGGTCTGCGTACCATGTCGGTGTATGCAATTGGGCGACACAGTTTTCGATGTAGTTCCGTTCCGCTGGCCTCTGATCTCCGAGCTGGATCGGTGCCAACTCGACGTCGGCGGCACGGACGGTGGGCTGCACAACCAGCGCGCGAAACTCACTGCTGACGCACCTGGGGCCGGGAAACCAACGATCTACTTCGGCAGTGAAGACACGATGCTGCCCGCGTTCCCGGATTGATTCCGAGGCAACGTACTTGTTGCTGGCAGCGTTGACTCCAATCTCAACCAACCTCCGCATCTTCCGTCGGTTCTCAGTTTTCGCGATGCTGACAAAGATCACGTTCAAATCGAGGTCACTACGACCGCAAATGGAAGTCCATGCTGCTGCTTTCTTGACCAGTCTGTTTTCGCCGTCCGAACAGGAGGAATTCGAGTTGTTCCCGTCGACTTCCAAGACGACGATCTTGCCATCACGGGTGAGGATGGCTCCATCGCCTACATTTGCTCGAGTATTCTCGTGGTCCAGTGTCGTCGCTTCGTAGAACGAGTTGCCAACGCAGAAGCGCTCGCCCCAGAGTCCGATCACGCCGGGGCACATCTCCAGCGCTTTGATCTGAATCTCAGTGGAGACCAAGTCATGTCGTCGTGTCATCGGCGAATTCTGACCCTTGAAAACAACCATCGGGTCGAACCCATAAGAGACGAACATCCATGACTTCGTGTCCAACCGTTCGAACCAGTCTCGGGCTGGTCTCTTGTCCTGTTCGGTGCCGCCGCGCCGCACCCTCCACAACGTCGATTCTCCGGGATTCGACCGGAGTCCGTTGACCATGATCGTCAGGGTCAGGCGCTCTACGATTCCGCCGTTGAACAGGACGAGCATGGTGTTCTCCACCTCCCGTGGGTTGATCGCCAGCAAGGTTGAGAGTTGCCGTGTGGAGAGCTGATGCCACTCGACCAGAGATGCCATCGCCTGCACGGCGATGGCAGTATAGAGGGATCGGGGGTTCTGCGGGATTGGGTCAAAAGCCAGTTCTGTTCCCTGGATCACTATCTCGCCGTTCGGGTTCGGCCCGGTCACCTCTCTCAGGACCGAGATGTACTCCCATTCCGGTCTGACAGCGTCTTTGTAGTTCAGCTCAGAGATCGGATCGAATCGTAGGTGCCAGGGGTACAGGGCCCGAGAGGCGACGACGTAGTTAGTCATGAGTTCGACGCGCTCCGTTCTTGTCAGGTTTGCCGGACGGGATGAGATGCAGCGACTCATGCGCCGTTAGCCTGAGATTGCCTTGTGTGATGGTTTCGCTCGTCAAGGGACCATGACTCAATCGGTCCAATGCAAAGCTATGTTTGAGAGACTTGGAGGAATAGCGAGAAGGATCGAAACCGATGCGGCACAACGTATCGACCAAAATCGCCTTGATTGCTGAAGCGTCCAAACGTGTCATCGTCGCAGTGTCGGTGACGAACAGTGGTCCGGGACTCGTTCCGCGAACAGCGATCCACCTTTTCATCGCACCGACAGGCGACAAATCAGACCAGAGAATTGCCTGCAACTCACGGACGGCATAGTGAATACCGTTTTCCTTGCGCAGGATCAAGCGGAGGTCGTCGCTGTTGGCTACGGACTCCACGTCGCCAAAGTCGAGAGTCGACAGACCTGACTCGTCTATTCCCCCGAAGTACCCTGACAGGAGTACCGCCTGGTCTCGCAGCGCTGTTGGGCTGCACTCAGACAGGGCCTTTGTTGCTCTCCGAATGTGTCTTTCCCGCAGAATGGCACTCCTCTGTGGAAGGACCGGTTCCGCCTTGGACACCTTCCTGGCCGCGGTGAGCACCTGATCCACGAGATCCGATGCTGCCAGCGAGTCTCCTAGATAGGAGATTTGCTGTTCTTGATGTTTCATCTTTATCGCGCACACGCGGAAACGCTCGGTGTGGATCAAATTGGGTTGAACTTTGCCTTCGCTCGGGAACCATTGGGCACGAATGTATCTGAGTATGGTGCTCAGTTCAGCGGGAAGAGGATCGAGGGCGTTGCTGCGGCACCAGGTTGCGAAATCGCCCCAGTACTCCCGGTACAAACTGCTGGAGGAGCTCAGTACCCGCTTCCTGTCCAGTGCGCCGGATAGGGCGGAAATCAACTCGATGTCCGATGGTGAGTGGTCTTCTAGCTGTTCGGAGACTCTATCGAGCAGCTCCAATTCGCGAGTCAGACAGGGCGTCACCACGAAATCTTCAATGCTGTTTCGCTCTACACCCATAGTAGCTTCCCCTGTTCGCCGTAAGGCTTGACCAGGTCGAACAGTCGTCGCGCTGTCGCGACCAATACCGCGGACACCCCTGCGGTGGCGCAGTAGATTGGCCAGATCAACCAGGGGTTCGAATTCCGTGCGAGCATCATCGCCACTGCGAGTGAGCCAACCACGATGGCAAAAGCTGGAATGGTCACCGTAAGTTGTTTCATTGCCCGGATCGGCGAGACCGTCTGGCGCGCCCTCAACCAGGCATTTTGACGTTCAACCCGATCCCATCGATCGTCACGGATGCGTTGTCGAAAAACCCGTAAAGCCACAGTCATTGCCCTCGTCGTGCAGGCGAACAGCGCAAGTGTCTTGGCGCCCAGGTAAAGGTTCGCGTTGTCGATCCCAAACCACCATGCCGCGGTCTTGTACACAATCAGTGTGCAAACAGCGATTATGAGTGCCGAAATCAAACCACGGATCAATGAAGATTTGCCATGCGCAAGAACATCTTTGACCTCGTCCCACGGGCCCTGTACCAGGCCGACTGTCGAGGTGACTACGGTGAGCAAGTAGATGACCGAGTGCAGGACTAGCGCCGACACTACAAGCGCACCGGGTCGATCGATCAAGCTGATGATCGCACATATGACTCCGAATGGAATCGATACGTACAGGCCTTTGCAGACCGACTTTGTTGTCCAGAAATAGAATTGGCTGTCTGGAAGCATCGGGCGGTTCGGGAGGAAGTTCATTTTCGCACCGCCCAGTCTGGCAGGGGTTCGAGCGGATAGTTGGGACACTCAGACTGCTCGATCCCGGCCATGTCCAGAGCCTCCGCGACAATCCTGTCGATGCACGACGGTTTCATCCTCTGCATTGTGTAGATGTCAGCGGGAAACAGTGGCCCATTGCCTCGGTCTCGTTCCATCGTCCAGTTGCGGATGGCAGAAGCCGGTGACATCAGAAGGTCTGAAAATCGTGGCATTTGAATCACCTCTGATTCAGTGCCGTCTGAGGTACGAATGGACAGTTGAATTGGATCACTTATTTTACCGAATGTTAAATCTTCGAAGTTGAGGTTCGCTATTTGCGTGCTTTCCAAGCTGCCGAAGTATTTGATCAGTAGGAGTGTGCGATCCCGTGATGAATCCGGTGCCACCGTTCCGACTGCTCGCCGGAAAACCTCCCACGGCAACCGCGGGTCGCCCATCGAACGGTCCGCTTGGTAAACCGCTTTGACTGCGGACAGTATTGACCGGATGCTTTCTGTTCTGGTCACAGAGTCCTCCAGATACGGAACTCCTTCGCGGTTATGAACGTATCTAATTGCCGCCACACGACCTTCGATAGTTCCGGCAGCGTCAACCTGTGGAAAGCCATTCCGCTGCAGGGGGTTCAAGCCGCCGGTACTGCAGGCGAGGATGTATCGTGCGATCGTCTTTCCGGAGGCCGGCAGCGGATCTACTTGTCGCCTCCGACAGTATGCTTCGAAATGAGACCACTTAGACATGTAGGTCGTCACGGTGGCAGTAGTCGCTGGTTGACTTACAACATGTGTTGCCGCAGCGGTGTGGAACTCAGCTTCCGAAACATCTGACTCAACTAGTTCGTCGACTCGCGTCAGGTACCTGCGAATCTCCTCAACGCTTTTTTGATTCATCCGAGAATCCTTGGCATGCCCGTTGTTGCCCTTTCATGGGATGTGTAAATGGAAGAATTCGTAGAAGGTGATTTCTTCGAGAAGAGTTCTTCTATAAGATTAGATTCTATTAGGGTTGCTACTGTAGGTACAGTGCTTGCGAGTGCTTCCTTACGAAGGAGGCATTTGTTGGTTATGCGCACTGAATTTTAACTCTGTACTATCGCCGAAATTTGACGTAATCTCAATACTACGATAAGTAGAGATTATCGTAGTATCCGTCGTATTTTCGAGTGCGATCGTGAATCGCTCATCTCATCCCTCAGTTAGGTGGACTCTATGTCGTCGAGTAAAAAATCGGGTGGACGCCGAAACCGATCTCGGTCACCGAAGAAGCGAATCGAGGTTCGCGAACCGAATCGTGGGAGAAGCGCGCCGGATCCCCTCACTCTTGAGTACATCGAGGAGCGAGTCCTGCGTAGAGGCGGTGATATCAGTCGTGTGACAATGCTCGTTCATGTGGATGACTGCCCTGGTTTTGACGGGCTCGTACCGAGCGAAATCCTCACTGCGATCGAGGCATACAAGCCTCTACTTCCCAGCGACGCGATCTGCGCGCATCTGAAGGCGAAGTACCATCCGGACTGCGCAGATTGGACATTGCGCCGCCCAAAGGTGTTTTACAGATCGCCTGAGTGGCTGGACGTCAATTTCCCGCAAGAATGCGACGGGGACCGGAGGGAGTATCGGGTGCTCAATCTGGTCACCGGCCAGGTTTCTGTTCCGCCGACGCTGGTTCGAGCGAATCGGCCGATGTTCATCCATGAAGAAGTCGACTCCGGCTGCCGTTGCGGCGTCGGATTGTTGTACCGATGATCGCGGTTATGTCCGACGTCAGCGGTCCCCGTCCACGGCAAGATTGTTGTGGCTGGCTTGTCTCGGCCCCTCAGCCCCGTCTTCAGCCCCTCAAGCAGATGGGTGGGGATCAATGGCGGATGGGGTGATTGCGGGGGTGGAGCCTGTTTTTCGTGCGTCTGCTACTCCGGAGCAGTCGGTGGAATCGTTCAATCAAATTGCTGCGATGGAGGATTCGGAGTTCGCGAAACGGTACCGGGCGTTCGTTCACCAGAAGATCCGGGCGCAATCATCGGTTCGCGCCTACGAAACAGGGTGGCGGCACTTTGTGAAGTGGTGCTCTGTCTGGGGTTTCGACCCTTTGCCGGCCAATGAGATTGCGCTCCTGAAGTACATGCATTATTGGGGAGATCCAGATTTCATTCGAGCGGAGGGCGAGTCTTATCTGTCTGCCAGCACTCTGTCTGTCTACGTGGTCGGTATCAAGTGGATGCATATTCAGAGCGGAAACCCTTGGCCGACAGTAAAATCTACCAGTGGTGATTCTATCTCGGACACCCGCAAACTAATCCAGATTCTCCAACGGGACCGGCGGCGAGCTCCGTTGGGCAAGGCGTTGCTGCGGGACGAGTTGCTGGAAGCTGTCACACTGATGGAATCCGAATCGAGGTTAGGGCGTCGGAACCGGGCATTGTTGTTGACAGCCTTTTATGGTGCCTTCAGGCGGAGCGAGGTGGTCGGACTTCGCCTCGGTGATCTCGATCTGTACGCATCGACCTATGACCATGAGTCAAAGAGCATGAAGCATGGCATGACGATTAATCTGCGGTATTCCAAGACCGATCGACGAGGGGCCGGGTCTTTGGTTCAGATCTCCGCGACTAACTCGAGTCCATGTCCGCATCAGGCGATGAAGGATTGGATCGAGGTCTGCGATGAGGGGCCTGCGGACGGTCCCATCTTCACCCGAATGGGCAATCGTGGACGTCCCAGTCGGAGTCCGTTTCTCGATCCCCGGATCGTAAATGACCTGGTCAAAGGAGCTGTTGTTTTAATCGGCAAGGATCCGACCAGGTACAGTGCGCATTCTCTGCGATCCGGGTTCATCACGTCGGCGTTCGCAGCTGAGGTGCCGGCACCGTCTATCAAGACACAGAGTCGGCACGCCTCATACGAAATGCTGGATCGGTACAACCAGAACAGGGCGGACATGGCTGGCAATGCGGTCAGTCAGATGGACCGAAACCGTTGTCAAGCAATGAATGACGACCCTCATATGGAAGCCGAATCACTCGATTGGCCTTCGAAGCGAGTGCGGGGCGTCAGCTAGATGGAGCCGTCTAGACCGTCGGTGTCCACTGGAGAATGGATCGTGTCGTGGCTAGGCTCCGGCGAACTGACACAGCTCTCGTGTGCAAAGGGTTGCGCAGCCGCGATGTGAGCATGTCCTTTGCATCGATCCGTAGCGACTGCAGCATTATCGTACCGCGCACGGCTCTTATCTCCGTGTCAGATTTTAGGTCATATTCTTGCCCGTATTGCCGAAATTCTAAGTGCAACAGTAAATGTCATCGAAACAATTCCTGGAAGCCGTATAGCTTTGTTACTACCCGTGCGCGCGTAGTCCCTCGGTCGCGCCGGAAACCGAAAGGCTAGGAGTTGTCTCGATGAATATCACGGATCAGGACAAGCGTCAGATCAACAATCGGATGCGGACTACCCGGAATGGACTGAGTGACAGTCTTGGCAGGATTGCTCTCGATATCAGTGGAGAGGAGGACAACGATGATTTCCTTGCTATCTACGATTCGCTTCGTCGGCTGAGGCCCGAGGACGTGGATAGGTTGATGATTGCACGCGTCGGGCGATTCCTGTTGATAAAGATGATGCTGGCGTACAGTCAGGGTCTGATCGGTATCGAGCGGGACTGCGGTGAACTGGCCAGAACTTGGCATGTGACCAGTGCAGGAATCGATGATGCTTACTCACTGGCAGGTGCTGAAGTTGGAGACGCGATCGTCATCTACTTGGACCGTTTGGGACCGTCGAAGGCGAAGCCACGCAGGAAAGCCAATTCTGAGAGTGCCTTCGCTGAGGTGTTGAAAAGGCATGGTTTTCAGCAGGAATGAGCAATGGCTGAACTCGGAGCGTGTGCGGATGCCCCGGATAGTCTCTCTCGTAGCGAGTCTATTGGTACAGGCTCGTCGGACGGCGTGGTGACTCCGTCGGTGCTCCTTGCTCGGAGCCGGCGACATGGGATGGCCCCGTCCGCCCCAGGCTTTACGAGGGTCTGGGGCACCAGCTGCTTTACTCCGCAGCACTTTTCGTGGGCCTGTGCGACCTTTTCGACGAGGAAAGCTTGTTTGGCCAAGTAGGTGTGGACTTACTATCTTGCGAGCACTTCATCGATGCACTTGTTGAACTCGGCGTCCATCGTGGTTCCCAGTTGCGCGAGCTTCGCCTTGAACGCGGCACGTCGAGCCTTGGTCACTCGGGCTGAGACTTGGGCGGTCCGTCCTGTCAGCTCGTCCTGAAGTTCACTCTCTGCTGTAGTTTCTACTGCCGCGCTGGCCGAATCATGGAGATTCGCGGTATCCCGTTGGTCGACCGGAATCGCGGGGTGCCCACTGTGGCGACGAGTGCTCAGGTTGGTCGCGCGCGGTTGCGGTTTCGTCATCTCATCTCCCGCCTTCATAGATTGAGTTCAGGATTGTGGTCAGGTGCTGGACGTAGGTCTGATGACGGACGGAAGCCTTTGTAGACCCCCACTGGTCCAGTCCTTGTCCAGCTTCTTGGGCCTCTGCAATGAAAGTTGCTCGCTGAACCGGGGGATCGAGGACGGGGACTGGCGTGGGAAGTTGTGCGAGGGCGCTGCCGAGTTCGCTTCGCCAGTGGGTCATCCGCTTTGTGTTCTGCACCCCGTTGACGATGGCGGCCGCAATGGTGAGCTCGGAATTCGTATATTGCTGGATTATCTCGACAGTGTCGAGGAGGCGATCCAAACCATCGAGGGTGAACTGGCCGAGTTCTGCGACTACCACTACGGCGTCTGCTGCAGTGAACGCGTTGACAGGCAACTGGTCCAGACTCGGAGGGCAATCGATCAGAATGAGATCGTAACGATCGGAGATCTCCGCGATTGCCTTCTTCAGTCGGCTCTCTCTGCCGGCCTTCATGGTAACCAGGCTCTGAGCCACATCAGCAAGGTCATCACCGCCGGCCGGGACGACGTCAAGGTTTGCCCACTCGGAGGCCCGTATCGCGTCGGATATCGGTGAGCTATTCGACTTGTCCAGGACCGTGGCGAGTGAACAGGTCTGAGTGCCTTGATGTTTTGGTGCCAGGACTTTGGTTGCATTGCCCTGTGGGTCAGCATCGACCACGAGAACCTTGAATCCGTGTTCCGTGATCGCCGCACGTGCGATGTTCACTGTGGTGGTCGTCTTCCCGACTCCGCCTTTCTGATTGGCGAACGCAATTATCCTGGTCATCTGGCTCCGTATTCTCGGTGCGAAACCAGCTTCTACCTGCGGCTTCTCTAGCTAAGACTATCGAATTCTTAACTTGCCATGTAGTGACGACGCTGGCTTGTGAACATGCTGGAGAGTTAACAATTCAACAAGAGGTCATACCGGTCGATGCGATGCGAAGAAGCGGTGATTGCGGCCTGATCCGGGTGAGTCAGCGCATGAGAAATCCCGGCTGTTCGCAAGTCGACTTGTTAACAACCGGGATTTCGCGCGGCCGAACTGGTCGCAGCCGAGGTTCACTCTCCACGTGCCGTCTGTTCGATACAGGGTCGCCTCGAGGATCATTTGAGGCTCGTCGGTGAGGTTTATTGAGCAGCGTGCGACATCTCCGTCACCGTACTGACGAGACTTTGGATAGGAACTGTGTAAGTGAGCGCCTGGGGGTTGTTCGCCCTCTGCTCAAGTCGTTCTCGAAGATCCTCGCGCAGTTCGGGACAGGTTTGGGATTGACCAAGTTCGCAATTGGAGTTGTTGACAAGTGATCGTGAATTGTTGTTAGGCATTCGAATTGGTTGAACCCCGATCTGGTGATCAACAAGATGAGGTCAGCGTTCCACTCAGTTGTCCGCATGGACGTCCCATGGCTTTTAGGCGAGACGGACTGATTGGTGCATCCATAGGCGCCCCCGAACATTGGACAGCGAAGCCTGACCGCAGCGCCTAATTAGGATGTTCCAATGTCACGCTCAAACTGGTCGTTCACGATCGATTGCTCCCGTCGGGTCAGCGGTACAGGCGGCTTGGCTGTCGACGGCCGTGAAATGAGTCCGTATGAGGTCGGCAACCCGGATCGGTGGCCAGGTATCGATGCGGCTTGTCGGAAGTCGGACGTTCGAACCTCGGGCAGGTGCTCGTGACGACGAAGCGCAACCGTCGGTCCGGCGTGGAGGACCGCTGGAGGAAGACGATCAGGGTCGGTGATGTCGAGCAGAAGGTTCCGTCGGCGAATGATGGCAAAGGCAAGCGCTGGCGTGCCCGGTACGTTGACGACCTCGGCACCGAGCATGCAAAGGGCTTCGACCGGAAAGTCGACGCTCAGAACTGGCTGAACACAGCTACGACGGCACTTGGCACGGGAACTCATGTCGCGCCCCGCAATGCTCAGATCACTGTTCAGCAATGGTGCGATCAGTGGATCCTGGGATACGGAGTCCATCGTGACGCGACGGTCAGACAAGCGCGCACGCACATTGCGCAGATAACCGCGGAGTTCGGCAAGGTGCGTCTGTCTGCTGTCCGACCGTCAGCGGTCAAAACCTGGACGTCGAAGCTGAAGGCGGATGGATTCGCGGAATCGTACATCTACGCGTTGCATTCACGTCTGGCGCAGATCATGGGCGATGCGGTTCATGACGGACTGCTTGGTCGTAATCCATGCTCGCGTCGGACGTCGCCGCCGATGGGTCGTGCCAAGGTGTACGTGATCACGACCGAGCAACTGTGGGCAGTGCACGACGCGATGCCGGCTCACTATCGAGGGGCGATTCTTCTTGGCGCGTTCGCAGGCCTTCGGATCTCCGAAGCGGCCGCGACGCTTGTCGACGACGTCGACTTCACCAGGGGAGTAGTTCACCCGAAGCGGCAGTGGCCGGACAAGCCGTTGAAGACGCAGGGGAGTGACGCGCCGATTCCAGTGCCGCAGTCTCTCGCGCTCATGTTGTCGGCGTCGGTGCAGCAGTGGCCCCATGAGCACATGGTGACGAACGGATTGGGGAAGGCCGCGGGACCGTGGTTGATTGAACGTGCGTTGCGAGGGGTGAAGGACTCGGGGGACGTCGACCTTCCCGACGAGTTCACATTCCACGACTTGCGCCACTATCTCGCCTCGCTGCTCATTGCCTCTGGCGCAGATATCAAGACAGTCCAGGCTCGGCTGCGGCATGCGAGCGCGAAGACGACGCTCGACACCTACGGGCACATGTGGCCGGACGCAGACGAGTCCACCCGCTCTGCGATCGATGCTGTGATCACTAAGCGGGTGGACTCGTCTAAAGAAGCTGCGGACGCTGTGCGGACGGAAGGCTAGGTCAGCCGGTTCCAGTCCAGGTCAGCGACCGATGCGGATCACACGTCGTAGTAGAGCTCGAACTCGTACGGGTGCGGACGCAGGTTGACCGGAGCGATTTCCTGCTCACGCTTGAGCGAGATCCAGGTCTCGATCAGGTCGGTGGTGAAGACGCCACCCTCGGTCAGGTACTCGTGATCGGCTTCGAGGCGGTTGATGACCGTCTCGAGGCTGGTCGGAGCCTGCGGGATGTTGCGAGCCTCCTCCGGGGGAAGCTCGTAGAGGTCCTTGTCGACCGGAGCCATCGGCTCGATCTTGTTCTTGATGCCGTCCAGGCCGGCCATCATCTGTGCAGCGAAGTTGAGGTACGGGTTACCCGAGGAGTCGGGTGCGCGGAACTCGAGACGCTTTGCCTTCGGGTTGTTGCCCGTGATCGGGATACGGACAGCTGCCGAGCGGTTGCGCTGGCTGTACACGAGGTTGATGGGAGCTTCGTAGCCCGGCACCAGACGGTGGTACGAGTTGATCGTCGGGTTGGTGAAGGCCAACAGCGACGGAGCGTGGTGCAGGATGCCGCCGATGTAGTGGCGAGCCATGTCCGAGAGGCCTGCGTAGCCGGACTCGTCGTGGAAGAGGGGCTTGCCGTCCTTCCACAGGGACTGGTGTACGTGCATGCCCGAGCCGTTGTCACCGAAGAGCGGCTTCGGCATGAAGGTGGCGGACTTGCCGTGCTGCCAGCAGGTGTTCTTGACGATGTACTTGAACAGCTGCAGGTCGTCGGCCGCTGCGAGCAGCGTGTTGAACTTGTAGTTGATCTCCTGCTGTCCGCCGGTGCCGACCTCATGGTGGCCGCGCTCGAGCTCGAAGCCCGCGTTGGTCAGGTTGGTGGAGATCTCGTCGCGCAGGTCCACGTAGTGGTCGTACGGAGCGACGGGGAAATAGCCGCCCTTGGCACGAACCTTGTAGCCGAGGTTCGGGGAACCGTCGGCGTTGGTCTCTGCGCCGGTGTTCCAGGAACCGGAGATGGAATCCAGCTCGTAGAAAGCGGAGTTCATGCCGGAGTCGTAGCGAACCGAGTCGAAGATGTAGAACTCGGCCTCGGCGCCGAAGAATGCGGTGTCCGCGATGCCGGTGCTGACCAAGTACTCCTCGGCCTTGCGGGCAACGTTGCGCGGGTCGCGGCTGTAGGACTCACGGGTGAACGGGTCGTGCACGAAGAAGTTGATGTTGAGGGTCTTCGCCTTGCGGAAGGGATCGATCTGCGCCGTGGTGACGTCGGGAAGCAACATCATGTCGGACTCGTGGATCGACTGGAATCCGCGGACCGAAGATCCGTCGAACGCGAGGCCGTCCTCGAACACATCCTGGTTGAAAGCAGACGCCGGGATCGAGAAGTGCTGCTGGACGCCGGGCAGGTCGCTGAACCGAATGTCGACGTACTCGATGTTCTCGTCCGCGATGTACTTGATGACCTCTTCGGCCGTGGTGAACGCCACGCTTGTGCTCCTTAAGTCGCTTCAGCCAAGTGATGTCGGTTGAATCCGTCGAGGCAGACGGTAGGGAGCTGGTGTTGCCCGCTCGTCAACCCTTTGTTTCGGCAGTGTTACGCGTCGCAGCATCCTGGGGATTTCCGAAGTCCATGTGACCGGCCACACAGTTAAAACGCGGCAAATCTGGACTACGGTGCTGCGACGCCTATCCTGGACAGCATGGCACGAATCACCGGAACTTGGCTCTCTGGGCCTGAAGCAGCTTTGCCGAAGAATGCGGACGGTCGTGAGCAGTCTTATCGCGGCGAGTTTCTCGGCTTCCCCCAGGAGGGCCCCGGATCGCTGGTCGGTTCGGGTCGTCGTATCGCCGCACTGTTGGTGGATTGGGTAATGGCCGTGGGAGTGGCCTCGCTCATCACCGGTGACTTCTTCGACGGTATGACCTCCACGATCACGCTGATGGTGTGGTTCGCTGTCGGCGTCGTCACCGTGGCGCTGTTCAACTTCACACCGGGGCAATTCGTTCTCGGACTTCAGGTCGCGCGAATCGAAGGCCCGATTCGAGTGGGCTTCGTGCGTGCGCTCGGGCGTCAGGCACTTCTCGTGTTCGTGATTCCCGCGACGATCACCGACATCGACGGTCGCGGTATGCAGGACCGCGCGACCGGCACTTTGCTCGTGAAGTCGCGCTGACACGAACTTCTCGTACGAAGAAAGACCCGGGTCCGTATGGGCCCGGGTCTTTCGTTTTGCTGTGGGGGAGTGTCAGCGACGACGAATGGTCCGCTGCATTCCCTTCATCTTCGCGCCTCCGGGCATCGGTCCCTTGGGAAGCGCTGCTCCGCCGCCGCGTGCGCTGAGCGCAGCGAGTCGGCCTTCGATGTTGTCCATGCGCTTGGTGTCGATGTTGCGCGGTAGCTTGTTCAGGTAGCGCTGGAGCTGCGAGAGCGGAACCTGACCCTCGTCGTTTCCGATGATGATGTCGTAGATCGGGGTGTCGCCGATGAGGCGCGCAGTCTTCTTCTTCTCCTGAGCGAGGAGGCCCTTGACGCGTTGCGGCGAACCTTCTGCGACGAGGATGACACCCGGCCGTCCGACAACCCGGTGAACGGCGTCGAGCTGGGTGGTGCCGGCGACGGCGTTCGTGACGCGCCACGCGCCCTGCATGTTGTCGAGTGCCCACGCGGCGGCGCCGGCCTGACCTTCCGCTTTCTTGTACACCGATTTCTGGACGCGGCGACCGAAGATGATGAAGGCGCCGAGGAGACCGAGAACGATGCCGATCGGAAGCAGGAACCACTGAAGGCCCCAGACGAGACCGACCAGGAAGAAGACCAGAGCCGCACCGACGAGGGTGCCGATCATCAGCGGCAGAAGGAGCTTGTCGTCCTTGCGCTGCATCTGGAACGCCTGCCAGAGCTGAGTTCTACGTTCCTTGGAAGCCTGCTTGCGGGCAGCCTTCGCTGCAGCCTTTGCCTCTTTGGTGGGTTTGCCCTTACCGGATTTGCTGCCGTTCGCCATGTACCCAGGATACGTCCATTGCTGTGCGCCTTTACTAACCGCCCGCGGTTAATAAAGGCGCACAGCAAAAAGTGGATCAGCGATTCAGGCGCGCCATGAGCGAGCTGGCTTCCTGGGAAGCGTCTCCGCCCTCGGTGAGATGACGCTGCGCCTCGGGAAGTTCACGGCCGTGATGTGCCATGGCCTGCGCATACAGGCGGCCGGCGCGGTACGACGAGCGAACCAACGGACCGGCCATGACGCCGGCGAAGCCCATCTCTTCTGCAGCCTTCGAGTGTGCGACGAACTCCTCGGGCTTGACCCACCGCTCGACGGGGTGGTGCCGGGGCGAGGGGCGCAGGTACTGGGTGATGGTGAGGATGTCACAACCGGCGGCGTGGAGATCTGCCATCGCCTCGGTGACCTCTTCAGGGGTTTCGCCCATACCGAGGATCAAGTTGGACTTGGTGACCAGTCCGTAGTCGCGTGCTGCGGTGATGACGTCGAGGCTGCGCTGGTACCGGAATGCCGGACGGATCCGCTTGAAGATGCGGGGAACGGTCTCGAGGTTGTGTGCGAGCACCTCGGGGCGAGAGGCGAAGACCTCGTCGAGCAGTTCCGGCTTGCCGTTGAAGTCGGGAACCAGATTCTCGACGCCGGTGCCCGGGTTGAGTTCGTGGATCTTGCGAACGGTCTCGGCGTAGAGCCAGGCGCCGCCGTCGGGGAGGTCGTCGCGGGCGACGCCGGTGATCGTGGAGTACCGAAGTCCCATGGCCTGAACGCTTTCGGCGACGCGACGGGGCTCGTCGCGGTCGAGGGCTTCGGGCTTGCCGGTGTCGATCTGGCAGAAGTCGCAGCGGCGTGTGCACTGCTCGCCGCCGATCAGGAAGGTGGCTTCGCGGTCTTCCCAGCATTCGTAGATGTTGGGGCAGCCCGCTTCCTCGCAGACGGTGTGCAAACCTTCACGCTTGACCAGGCCCTTGAGCTCCGTGTACTCGGGGCCCATCTTTGCGCGGGTCTTGATCCAGTTGGGTTTGCGTTCGATGGGCGTCTCCGCGTTTCGGATTTCGAGGCGGAGCAGCTTACGTCCTTCTGGGGCGATAGTCACGGGGACGATCCTACGCCCGGTGATTACTGCAACGGGGTTCGGGCGAGCCCGTCAGCTGTACTGAACGGTAGTAAAAGTCGGAGTAGGCGAGGCGCTTTCGAAGGTGACGCGCTCGACGTTGCGTTCGGTGACGGGCATGGTTCCGTCGAGAGCGGCGATCACTGCCTCGGTCACGGCGGGAGTGACTTCGTCCACGGTGACGTCGCGACCGAGTTCGTGTGACAGCGTCGTCACCCCGGCGTCACGGATGCCGCAGGGAATGATGTTGTCGAATCCGGTCAGGACCGAGTTGCAGTTCAGGGCGAAGCCGTGCAGTGCCACGCCCCGTTGAACGCGCACGCCGATGGCAGAAACCTTGCGCTCGGGCTTCCATTGCCCGTTCGCAATTTCGGCAGGCAGCCACACGCCGGAGCGGCCGTCGATCCGCCCGCAGTTCAGGCCGAGGTCCGTGCACACCGTGATCAGTGCTTCCTCGATGCGTCGGACATACCGCACCACGTCGATGGGCTCGGCCAGTTTTACGATCGGGTACCCGACCAGTTGACCGGGGCCGTGCCAGGTGATCTTCCCGCCGCGGTCGACATCGATGACCGGCGTGCCGTCGACAGGTCGATCTTCCGGTTCCGTGCGTCGCCCAGCCGTGTACACCGGGGGATGTTCGAGGAGCAGTAGCGTGTCCGGCCCGATGTCGTCTGCCCGCGTTGCCGCGAGCTCACGCTGACGGTCCCACGCGGCGTTGTAGTCGATCGATCCGAGTTGCTCGACGGCGATCGGCAGTTTCGAGAACCGGGCGGAAACGGCAGCGCTGCTCATGGAAGTAGAGATTACGCCCGACTTCGGACTCAACCGAGTGCGGCCGCCAGCGCTTCGCCGATCGTGTTGTGGCGGAAGGAGAATCCCGCCTTCTCCAACGCTGCGGGAATGGCGCGCTGGCCACCGAGGATGCCGCTTTTGGCGAATTCTCCGATCAAGGCTTCGAGAGCGAACCCGGGAACGATCCACGGCGCCGGGCGGTGAACTGCGCGGGACATGGCGTCGTTGAACTGGGCGTTGGTGACAGGGGCCGGACCGGTCAGGTTGACGGGACCGGAGAGTTCGGGATTTGTGAGCGCGAACTTGATCGCGTCGCACTCGTCCTCGAGCGAGATCCACGGAAAGTACTGACGACCGTTGCCCAGTCGCCCGCCGAGGCCGAACGAATAGATCCGCCGAAGCCGACCGAGCATGCCGCCGTGGGGTGAAATCACGACGCCCGAGCGCAGATTGACGACGCGGGCACCCGCCCTGCGCGCGGGCTCGGTGGCAAGTTCCCAGTCTCGACACGTCGTGGCGAGAAAGTCGGTGCCTGCCGGCGAATCCTCGTCCACGATCTTGTCGCCGGTGTTGCCGTAATAGCCGACGGCGCTGGCGTTGGCGAGGACGGGAACCTTCTGGCTCGCGACAGCTTCGGCCAAGACATCGGTGGCAACTATGCGGCTGTCACGGATCGCTTGCTTGTAGGAACCCGACCACCGTTTGTCGCCGATGCCGACACCACAAAGGTTCACGACGGCGTCAGCGCCTTTCAGGACGGAGAGGTCCAGACGGTCGTGGTCCGGGTCCCAACGCGATTCGTCGGGCCCAGCGGTCGACCGTCGCACCAGACGCACCACGTCGTGGTTGTCGGAGCGCAACGATGACACCAAGGCCGTTCCGATCAAACCGGACGAGCCGGCGATGACTACTCGCATTCGGAAAGCCTCCTTCGATTCAGCCTGCTTCGATATCCGACCCTATCTATCCGACCGTACTGAAAAAGCCGGGGCGCCACCTCCTGATGGAGATGACGCCCCGGCTGGAAGAGCAGTTGCTTACAGGCCCAGATCAGCTTCGAAGGAAGCTTCTTCCAACCGCTGCTTCACGGTGGTGAGGAATCGGCCGGCGTCGGCGCCGTCGACGAGACGGTGATCGTAGGTCAGCGGCAAGTAGATCATCGAACGAACGCCGATGGACTCGTTGCCGTTTTCGTCGGTGACCACCATCGGACGCTTGACAATAGCGCCGGTTCCGAGCATGGCCGCCTGCGGCGGTACCAGGATCGGGGTGTCGAACAGCGCACCCTGGCTGCCGATGTTGGTGATGGTGAAGGTGCCACCCGAGAGCTCGTCCGGCTTCAGGCCACCCGAGCGTGCACGCTTAGCGATGTCGGCGATGGCGCGGGCCAAGCCGGCCAGGCCGAGATCGCCGGCGTTGTGGATGACGGGGGAGAGCAAGCCCTGATCGGTGTCCACTGCGATGCCGAGGTGCTCGGCGTCGTAGTAGGTGATCTGCTTGGCGGCCTCGTCGTAGCTGGCGTTGATGTTCGGGTGCGACTTCAGTGCCTCGACGACTGCCTTGGCGAAGAACGGGAGGAACGTCAGGTTGACGCCTTCGCGCTCGATGAAGCCGGCCTTGGCACGGGCCCGCAGGGCGACGATCTTGGTGACGTCGACCTCGAAGGTCTGCGTGAGCTGAGCGGTGTTCTGCAGCGACTCGCGTGTCTTGGTGGCCGTGATCTGCCGAATACGGTTGGCCTTCTGCGTGGTTCCGCGCAGGTGTGCCAGTTCCGGTCGGACGCCTGCAGCTGCGGAGGCAGCCGGTGCGGCTGCGGGAGCTGCAGCAGCAGGAGCAGCGGCTGCGGGTGCCTTCTTGGCCTCCGCTGCGGCGAGCACATCCTGCTTGCGGATGCGGCCGCCGACGCCGGTGCCGGTGACGGTGGTGAGGTCGACGCCATTGTCCGTTGCGAGCTTGCGCACGAGCGGGGTGACGTACGGGCTGCTGTCACCCGAAGTCGCGGGTGAAGCCGCCGGTGCGGGAGCCGCAGCGGGCTTCGGTGCGGCCGCAGGCTTGGGTGCTTCAGTCTTCGGTGCCTCAGCCTTGGGTGCTTCGGCCTTGGGTGCTTCGGCCTTGGGTGCTTCGGCCTTGGGGGCGGGCGGCGCTGCGGGTGCGGCCGGAGCGGCCTTGGGTGCCGGAGCCGCGGCGGGTGCGCCGGATCCGACGACGGCCAGCTGGCCACCGATCTCGACGGTGTCGTCTTCCTGTGCATTGATCTCGAGCAGGATTCCGGCGACGGGCGACGGGATTTCGGTGTCGACCTTGTCGGTCGAGACTTCGAGCAGCGCCTCGTCGACGGCAACTTCGTCGCCGACGGCCTTGAGCCAGCGGGTGACGGTGCCTTCGGTGACGGACTCGCCGAGGGCGGGCATCGTCACGGCGGTACCTTCAGCGGAACCGCCGGAAGCAGCGGGTGCCTCGGCAGCGGAAGCTTCTTCAGTGGGAGCTTCGGCAGCCGGGGCTTCCTCGGCGGGAGCTTCCTCTGCGGCGGGGGCGGGTGCCTCTTCCGCGGGTGCTGCGGCTTCGCCGGCTTCACCGATCTGGGCGAGCTCGCCACCGATTTCCACGGTGTCGTCTTCCTGCGCGACGATCTTGGTCAGGACGCCGGCGACGGGAGACGGAATCTCGGTGTCGACCTTGTCCGTGGAGACTTCGAGCAAGGGTTCGTCGACTTCGACCGTGTCTCCTTCCTGCTTGAGCCACCGTGTGACAGTTCCCTCGGTGACGCTCTCACCTAGGGCTGGCATCTGGACGGAGAAGGCCATGTCTTTTGACTCCTCGACAGTTGTGTTCGGGTTGTTGAATTTTGTCGACTTGTGGTCGTAATGCATTGTGCTCGAGTGGCGCGCGACGTGCGGCTACTTGTAGCTATTTTGCCGATGTCGACGCGCGGGCGCGGCGTCACCGTCGTTCATCTTTCCATTGATACGCCGGGCGTGTCCGATGAGGGGGATGCCGTCCGTTTCGGGTGTGTCGGCTACCGGCGAGTAGGTATGCGTCGGGGGTTCGGTTGTAACGTCGTAAGCGGACCAAACGGTATGTCGTGCGCAGGCACAACGGACATCGCCTGGCAAACTTGACATATCGCCGGGGTACATCCGCGGCGTCGGTACCGAGGAGGGTACGACCGTGGGACTGTTCGATCGTTTCAAGCGTCCGCCGAGTGCGGCTCAGGCCGCAGCGCAAAGTGATGCGGATCATCTGGCGAACTGGGCGCACTCACACGAGGGCGTCGAGGCGTACGTGGAACCTCAGACGACGGTGACCGAGGTGACCGTCGTCCTCGTCGCAAAGGACGGGGAGTGGACTCGTCGTCGTGTCGGCGGCGAACGTGGTGCCCGCAAATTGGGACAGGACTTGAAGATCCCTGTCTACGACGTCCGCAAAACGGGATATCCGCAGCGTATGCGCGACCACGACGAGCGTAAGCGCATCGAACGCAAGCGTGCCCGCGAGCAGGAATTGCGCGACGGTGCCTGAACTGCTGTGCGCCTTTGTTAACCGCGGGGGGTTGATAAAGGCGCACAGCAAGGGGTCAGCCGTTGACCGCAATGTCCTCCAGGACAGAGATCATCGTGCGAACGGGAACGCCGGTACCGCCCTTGCCGGTGTAACCCCACGGCCCTGACGTGTTGTACGCCGGACCCGCGACGTCGATGTGCGCCCACTGGACACCCTCGGGAACGAATTCCTTGAGGTAGTGAGCTGCGACCAGCATGCCGCCCCAGCGGTGCGGGGTGACATTGGCCATGTCGGCAACCTTGGAGTCGAGATCTCCGCGCAGTTCTTCGGGCAGCGGCATGGCCCAGCCGTTCTCGCCGACGCTCTGCGAGATGGAGGCGACGCGGTCACGGAACTCGTCGGTGCCCATGACTCCGGGGGTGCGGTTGCCGAGCGCGACCATCTGCGCACCGGTCAGGGTTGCGGTGTCGATCATGTAGTCGGGGTTGTCCTCACCCGCGCGAACCATCGCGTCGGCAAGAATCAAACGGCCCTCGGCGTCGGTGTTGACGACCTCGATGGTGATTCCGCCGTACTGGGTCAGCACGTCGCCGGGACGCTGCGCGGTCGCGGACGGCATGTTCTCGGCCATCGGAACGTATGCGACGACGTTGACGGGCAGGCCGAGCTTTGCGGCGAGCACGACGGTGGAGATGACGGCTGCGGCGCCGCCCATGTCCGAGGTCATGTTCTCCATACCGGCGGCGGGTTTGATGGAGATTCCGCCGGTGTCGAAGGTGATGCCCTTACCCACCAGCGCGACCTTGCGAGCTCCACGCTTCTTCGACGCGTATTCGAGGCGGACGAGACGCGGCTGGCGTGACGAGCCCTTGCCGACGCCGATGATTCCGCCGTAGCCACCCTTCTCGAGTGCCTTCTCGTCGAGAACCTGGACGGTGAGCCCGGCCTCGACGCCCAGTGCCTTGGCACGCGCGGCGAACTCGGCAGGGTAGAGGTGGCTCGGGGGAGTGTTGACGAACTCGCGCGCGGTGGCTACGGCTTCGGCGATGGCAGCGGACCGTGCCAGCGTTGCCTTTGTCTCCTTCGTGCGCGGCGAGGGCACCAGAAGTTCGACGCGGGCGAGTGGCTGCGAATCAGGACCGGGAGCCGTCATGGACGACTTGAATTCGGTGAAGCTGTACGCGCCCAACGCAAATCCCTCGGCAGCGGCACCGAGGTCGAGGATCGAGAGCGTGGTCGCGACGGTGTCGATGCCGGACAGCGAGCGAGCTGCAGCGCCGGCGGACTTGCGGATCTGCTCACTGCCGAGCTTGTCGGCGGAGCCGAGCCCGACGGCGAGGACGCTGGTGACCGACAGCGCGCTCGGTGCCGGGACGCGAGTGAGCTGCTCGGGCTTGCCGGTGGCGCCGACGGCGATGAGGCTGTCGAGGATCTCGGCGAGCACGTCCTCGTCGACGATGCCTTCGCTGAGTGCGATTTCGGGGCCGTCCGGACCCGACGTCAGGCCGACGACCAATATCTCTGCGCGCTTGGCGACTGTGCCGGCGAGAACGAGGTCGGGTCCCAACGATCGGGCTGTGCGAGTGCTCAAGGTGTCTCCTGTGAGGTGAGTGTGCGATGCGTCCGGTTCTGGCGGATGCCTGAGTCGATGTTAGGCCCTTTGCAGTTTGCGGACGGGCGATCGTCTCGGTCGGGTGAGCTCTCACTGCGGACATGTTTCGTTCGGCGAAGTCCGATAGGTTGTGGGCCATGACCGACGAACAACTGTTGCAGGGCCCGATCCACCCCGTCCACGTCGAACTCGGCGCGACGTTCGCGCCGTTCGGGGGGTGGCAGATGCCGGTTTCCTACGCCGGGGTCGTGGCTGAACACACCTCTGTGCGTGAGAATGTCGGACTCTTCGACGTCAGTCACCTCGGCAAGGCCGTCGTGCGTGGGGCAGGCGCCGCAGAATTCGTGAACTCCGCACTGACCAACGATCTGAACAAGATCGGGCCGGGTAAGGCTCAGTACACGTTGTGCTGCAACGGGTCCGGTGGCGTCATCGACGACCTCATCGCGTACTACGTCAGCGACGAGGAGATCTTCCTCGTCCCGAATGCGGCCAACACCGCGGACGTCGTTGCGGCCCTGGTCGCTGTAGCACCGGACGGAATCACCGTCGAGGATCAGCATCGTGCCTACGGCGTGTTGGCTGTGCAGGGGCCGAAATCGGTGGCGGTTCTGACCGCTCTGGGACTTCCCACCGACATCGAGTACATGGCGTACGAAGACGCGGAATGGAACGGCGTGCCTGTGCGTGTGTGCCGCAGCGGTTACACCGGTGAGGTCGGGTACGAGCTACTGCCACGGTGGGAGGACAGCGAGCCGTTGTTCCGTGCGCTTCTCGAAGCAGTGCGCGCCGAGGGCGGTCAGGCCGCCGGGCTCGGAGCCCGCGACACTCTTCGCACCGAGATGGGTTATCCGCTGCACGGGCACGAGCTTTCGCTCGAGATTTCCCCGCTCGAAGCACGCTGCGGATGGGCGATCGGTTGGAAGAAGCCGACATTCTGGGGCAAAGAGACCCTGACCGACGAGAAGGCTGCCGGTCCGGCCCGCAAACTCTGGGGGATCAAGGCTCTCGACCGCGGTGTGCTGCGGGCCGGCCTCGGTGTTCTGCGTGACGGCGAGGCAATTGGCGAGACCACCTCCGGAACGTTCTCGCCCTCACTCAAAGTGGGAATTGCGTTGGCGCTCCTGGATTCCGGCGCCAATATCGCAGCCGGTGACGAGATCGAAGTCGACGTCCGTGGTCGTGCTCTTCGGTGCGTCGTGGTGTCTCCTCCGTTCGTGGAGACCAACACCAAGTAGAGAGCTTTTTCACGTTCGATAGGATTGCGCCCATGACAGGTGCCGCCGATTTCGTTCGTGTTCAGAGCTCGTCCCCGAAGTCCGACGCCGAGCGCCGTGACATTCTGGCGGCGCCCGGCTTCGGGCGGCACTTCACCGACCACATGGTCTCGATCGACTACACCGCGGGCAAGGGCTGGCACGACGCCCAGGTGTTGCCCTACGGAAACATCGAGCTCGATCCGGCCGCAATGGTTTTGCACTACGGACAGGCCATTTTCGAGGGCCTCAAGGCATACCGTCAGCCGGGTGGCGAGATCAGCTCGTTCCGCGTCGAGGCCAACGCCGAGCGTTTCGCAGCATCTGCGCGCCGTCTCGCCATGCCTGAACTGCCGGCGCAGATGTTCATCGATTCCATCACCGAACTGATCGACGTCGATCTCGACTGGGTTCCCGCTGCCGGCGGCGAGGACGCGCTCTACCTCCGTCCGTTCATGTTCTCCACCGAAGCCGGACTCGGTGTCCGTCCCGCCGACGAGTACCGCTACCTGCTGATCGCCTCGCCTGCCGGGGCGTACTTCCCGCGTGGCGTGAAGCCGGTCAGTGTGTGGCTGTCCACCGAATACGTTCGCGCAGCCCCCGGCGGGACCGGCGCTGCCAAGTTCGCCGGCAACTACGCCGCTTCGCTCCTCGCCCAGGCGCAGGCTGCCGACGAGGGTTGCGACCAGGTGGTGTGGCTCGACGCCATCGAGCGCACGTACGTCGAGGAAATGGGTGGAATGAACCTGTTCTTCGTCTTCGGCTCCGGCCCCGACGCTCGCCTCGTGACGCCGTCGCTGTCCGGTTCGTTGCTGCCCGGCATTACGCGCAACTCGCTGCTCGCCCTCGCCGCCGATTCCGGCTTCTCCGTCGAAGAGCGCAAGATCAGCACCGACGAATGGCGTACCAAGTGCAAGAGCGGTGAAATCACCGAGGTCTTCGCTTGTGGCACAGCAGCAGTCATCACCCCCGTCGGACGCGTCAAGTCCGCCGAGGGCGAGTTCACCATCGCCGACGGCGAGCCGGGTGAAGTGACGATGGCACTGCGCGACACCCTCACGGGTATTCAGCGCGGCACCTTCGCCGACACCCACGGCTGGATGACCAAGCTTCACTGATCGCTGGTTCGTTCCGCGAGCAATCGCTCGCTGAAGAACTGCAGAATCTCGTCTCGTGCGACGGTGGTGGGCGATCCCGCCTCGTCGACGAGATGAGCTGTCACCACGCTGTGTGGATTGGCAATGACGTGTTCGAAGAACGGTGACGTTGCCGCGTTGGCCGCTTCGTTGCGCAGTACTTTCCCGACGAAGCGCTCGCCCAAGGCCTTCGAGTAGGCCGCGAATCGCTGTGCGCGGCAGAACGGGTCGCCTTGAAAACGGTAGGCAAGCACCGTGAGGTCTTCGGCGTCGAGTCGCGAGCGGACGGCTTCGAGTTCTTCGCAGGGTCTTCGGACGGTACGAGTTCGAACCCCGGTACAACCAGGTGATCGATGTCGTGATGCCCCTCCTGTACGCCGAGCGAAAATCCGCCTGCCGCAACGACGGGCGTGCCGGACGCTGCGATAACCGATACCTCGAAGAGGTCGGCGGGCGCTCCATCAGCGACCCGATTCGCGGTCAGGAGAAGGTCGGTGAAAACGAAGATCTCGGCCGCCAGGCAGCCTTCGTATGCGAGGACTCCGACTCGCACGACGTCAGATCACAGTCCGAGAGTGAGGCCGACGGCCGTCAGCGTCACCGTGAGTTCGAGCGCGAATCCGAGAACATCTCCGTTGAGTCCGCCGAATCTACGGACGCAGTGACGCACACACAGCACACTGATCAGCAGCGCCGACGTGGTGACGAGAGGGCCGAGCCACCACCGGTCGGTGGCAAAGGCCGAAACGGCGATGAGCGGAACCGACCATACGAGTGCGGCCCACAGCGGTTGCGAATCGGCGACGAGCGCACCGAATCCGCTCGGACCAGACGCGAGAATGCCTCGGCGGCAGGCAAAAACGACGGCCACACGACCCACAGCGACAGATACGAGCACCGCGATCCACTGCGTGGGGGAGTCGGCAACAGCGAGGACGCCGAAGGAGACCGATTGCAGCCCGAGGACGATGAACAGTGCCGCGACCCCGAACGGTCCGGCACCGCCGCTGTGCATGACCTCGCGGGCGCGCTCCGGTGGACCGTAACAACCCAGTCCGTCGACGGAGTCTGCCAGTCCGTCCACGTGCATTCCGCGTGTCCCGAGAGCGAGCATACCTACCGTCAGCAAACCTGCGAGATAGGGATTCAGGCCGATACTTGTTGTGCCCCAGAGCAGAAACGTCGCGGCAATCCCGAGAGCGATTCCGGTGAGCGGAGCTGCCGCGATGGCGCGACGACCCGCAGTTCGGTCGATGTCGGAGGGACCACGAACCGGAAGGACCGTCAGCCACGAGAAGGCCAGCGGCACTCCGGACAGCGGGCCCACCACGCTCACTCCGCCGTATCGGTCTTGGTCAGGTCGATCGACCCGGGCACTTCATCGGGCGCGCTGCCCTGAGTGCTGACACCGGCCTCGGAGAATGTCGCCATCTTGCTCAGGATTGCCACAGCGCTCTGAAGAATCGGGAGCGCGGTGACTGCACCTGAACCTTCACCGAGACGCATGTCGAACTCGACGATCGGGTCGAGACCCATGCGGGTCAATGCGATGGTGTGGGCGGGTTCGGTGGAGCGGTGTCCGGCGACCCACCATTCACGTGCGCCGAAAGCCAGTTCGTCGGCAACCATGGCGGCTGCGGTGACCACAACGCCGTCGAGGATCACCGGCGTACGACGCGACGCTGCCTGGGCCAGAAAGCCGGCCATCGCGGCGAGGTCGGCACCCGAAGACGTGCGCAGCAGCGCGACTGTGTCGCGAACGTGCGGACGCGCGCGTCGGAGCGCATCGCGAATCGCGGCAGTCTTGCGGATCCACCCGGCGTCGTCGATACCGGTACCTCGACCCACGACCGCGACAGGTTCGCTGTCCGTCAGGGCGGCGATTAGGACGGTAGCGGGTGTGGTGTTGCCGATGCCCATGTCGCCGGCGATGAGAAGGTCTGCGCCCCCGTCGATTTCCTCGTCCGCGATTGCTCGGCCGGCAGCGATGGCCTGGAGGGTTTCCTCGGTCGACATCGCGTCTTCGCGGTCGATGGACCCAGAAGACCTGCGCACCTTGTGGTTCGCGACGGACGGATCGGTGTCGCCGTCCACCGCGATGTCGACGACGCGAACGGTGGCGCCGGCAACCTCGGAGAGGACGTTGACTGCCGCGCCGCCCCCGAGGAAGTTGGCGACCATCTGTGCGGTCACTTCCGGGGGATAGGCGGAGACACCGTTGCGGGCGATTCCGTGATCACCGGCGAAGACGACGACGCGAGGTCGAGCGAAAGCACGCGGGGGACAAACGCCTTGGCATGCCGATGCCCAACCGGCCAGAGCCTCCAGTCGACCCAGTGAACCGGCAGGTTTGGTCAGATCACGCTGACGCGCATCGGCCTGTGCACGCACCTCGCGGTCGGGCGGGGTGACAGGTTCGAAGTCGGCGCTACTGGCAGGCGCGACGTCGGGGTTGGATTCTGGATTGGCCCCTGAATTGGCGTCGGTACTCACATCGTGCCTTCCGGTTGTGCAGCAGTATCTTTCAAGACGAGCGGTAACCCTGCAACCACTAGTACGACACGATCGCACACCGCTGCGATACGAGCGTTGAGAGTGCCGATCTCGTCGCGGAACAATCGTCCCGACCGGGTCTCGGGGATCACGGCCAAACCCACTTCGGGGCTGACCAGCACCAAGGATCCGCGGTAGTTCTCGACGCTCGCGACCAAGCTGTCCGCAGCGGACGTGATGGTGCCGCGCGGTGCGTCCCAGGCGCCTTGCCGATCGAGTTCCGTGGTCAGCCACGTTCCCAGATCGTCGACCAACGTCGCTGTGTGTGAATCGCTTTCGAGCTGCGCCGCGAGGTCACCCGCATCTGCGGTTTCGACAGTCGACCAGTGAGAAGGCCGTCTGCTGCGGTGCTGATCGATCCGGCTTTCCCAGTCGGCGTCGGAGTTATCGCGCTTGGCTGTCGCCAGGTACCGGATCGGTGCCGAATCTTCGGGCAGGTTGCCTGCACAAACCAAATCCTCGGCGTGCGCGGACTTACCAGACCGCGCGCCGCCGAGGACCAAAGTTCTACAAGTGTCCGTCACGCTCAGATTGCGTCGCCCGGCCCCACACGAGGCTTCGGTGCGCGCAGCTTACGGATCTGCGACGCGCGAACGAACGCGTACCAGCCGAGCTTGAATCCGCCGTCGGTGCTGTCGGGGAAGCGCTCGGCCACGCGGTTGTTGATCATGCGTCCGAGCCAGATGCCTTCACCGACCATGAAGAGCATCATCACGAGCATTGCCAGCGTGACGATCTGCTGGAGTGCGGGCGTGACGAACATCGTCATGATGAGGATCAATGCGAGCGGCATGAACAGCCCGACGAGGTTGCGGCGAGCGTCGATGAAGTCGCGGACGTAGGCGCGAACCGGGCCTTTGTCGCGGGGGAGCAGGTACTTGTCCTCGCCGGCAAGCATGCGGGCGCGGCGGTCTGCCGACGATGCGCGACGCTCGGCGGCTTCGGCCTTGCGGTCCTCCTTGGAACCCCGGGTCGCCTTGCGGCGGGCGCGGGCTTCCTTCGCGGTCAGCGGGGCAGGCGCAACCGGGCCACGCCTCTTCGCTTCGGCGTCACGACGCTTGGGTGTTGGGCGGCCCTTGCCCACCTGCTCGATGGGCGCCTCTTCGGAGGCCGAGGATGCCTCAGTGCCCTCGACGTCACGTTTGTCGGAGTTGTCTGAGTCACCGCGGCGTAGCAATTTCACACCTCCAGGCTATTGGATAAGTGCACGGTCTGGGAAACCGACCTCGGTCTTTCTGAAAATCACAATCGCGCAAGACGCTCAAACGCTCGAGAAACTGAAACATCGGGGTCATTCGGCACTCTTAGACTTCGGCTATGCGGGTAATAGTTGCTCCAGATTCATTCGGTGAGACCCTGACCGCCGTCGAGGCGGCCGAGTCCATTTCTGCCGGTTGGCGACGCGGCCGACCCGATGACGACGTCGTCACCGCGCCACAATCCGACGGGGGACCGGGATTTGTCGACGTTTTGGCCGCGGCAGGGGGCGACATCCGGTCCGCGCGGGTGTCCGGACCGTTGACCGTGGGCGTCGACGCTCAGTGGCTGCTCGATTCGGGCACGGCGTACATCGAGTCGGCCGAGGCAGTCGGGCTCGGCCTGCTCGGAGGCCCGCCGACGCGTGAGAGCGCACTCGCCGCGCACAGTCGCGGTGTCGGAGAACTGATCGCGGCTGCGCTCGAGGCCGGCGTGAAGACGATCGTTGTCGGACTTGGTGGGAGTTGCTGCACCGACGGCGGGCGTGGACTGGTGGAGGCGCTGGGCGGCCTGGAGGCTGCAATGGTGGCTACGGCGGGCATTCAGTTGGTCGCGGCCACCGACGTCGAACACGTCCTTCTCGGCGAACACGGCGCAGCAGCGGTGTTCGGCCCCCAAAAAGGCGGTGATGCCGAGGCAATCGCCGTCCTCGAAGCGAGAAATGCGATGTGGGCAGAACAGTTGGAGGCCGTCACCGGAAAGGGAGTGTCGGATCTTCCGGGTGCCGGCGCCGCAGGTGGTATCGGTGCTGCGCTGTTCGCGCTCGGTGCGCAGCGGCGATCCGGGGCCGACGTCGTCGCCGATCGCACCGGGCAGGCAGCGCTATTGGCGTCTGCCGACCTGGTGATCACAGGCGAAGGCAAGTTCGACCACCAATCTCTGCGAGGCAAACTCGTAACAGCGCTCGCTTCGGCCGGGGCAGCGCACTGCGTTCCGACGCTCCTCTTTGCCGGCCAGGTGACGCTCGACGAGGCGGAATATGCGTCGACCTCGATCGTCGCGGCGAAATCGGTGGCAGGGTTCGCGGGTTCGGTGGAACGTGCGATGAACGAAGCGTCGGCGTGTCTTCAGGGACTCGCCGAACATACAGCGCGCAATTGGAACATCTGGCGCGGTAAACAGAGCACAAGATCCACCAGCGTCGACGCGCCGTTGCCGTGACGGGAAGACCGGATAGGATGAAGACGAATCGCACCCGGTAAGGACTGGCGGGAATAAGTCGGCAGCGGCGTACCGTTGAAGCGTTCACGGGTTGGTACGAACATTAGGGAGAGCCCATGACTGTGCAGAACGAGACCGCCACCCACGGCGTCAAGATGACCGAGGCCGCATCCTCCAAGGCGAAGGCACTCTTCGATCAGGAGGGGCGCGACGACCTCGCGCTGCGTATAGCAGTGCAGCCCGGCGGCTGTGCCGGACTGAAGTACCAGCTGTTCTTCGACGACCGCACGCTCGACGGTGACCTGACCGTCAACTTCAACGGCGTCAACCTGGTTGTCGACCGAATGAGCGCGCCGTACGTCGAAGGTGCGTCCATCGACTTCCTCGACACCATCGAGCAGCAGGGCTTCTCGATCGACAACCCCAACGCAACAGGCTCCTGCGCCTGCGGTGACTCGTTCAACTGAGTCTGTCGATCACAACTCAATTCGCAAACAACTGACGCGGAACCGACATTCGGTTTCGCGTCAGTTGTTTGTGGTGACCCGTACCCTGACGGTTCCGATCCGACGGCTCGGGTGCCAAAGGCGGCGCTACGGGCAGTAACGTGAACTTTTGCTCCTCTTTCATTCTTGTACTCACTTCGCTGAAAGGCCACGATCCGTGACTATTGCGGTAACCGGTTCCATTGCCACCGACCACTTGATGCGCTTTCCCGGCCGCTTCGCCGATCAGCTCCTCGCCGATCAGCTCGCCCACATTTCGCTGAGCTTCCTGGTGGACGACCTCGTGATCCGCCGCGGCGGCGTCGGCGGCAACATCGCCTACGCAATGGGCGTGCTCGGTGGATCGCCGCTGCTCGTCGGCGCGGTCGGCGCGGACTTCGCCGAATACCGCACATGGCTCGAGGACAACGGCGTCGATTGCAGTGCGGTCCGCATCTCGGACAAGGCGCACACCGCGCGTTTCGTGTGCACCACCGACGAGGACATGGCACAGATCGCGTCGTTCTACCCCGGCGCGATGAGCGAGGCCCGCGAGATCGAACTCGCAGCAGTGGCCAAGACCTCGGGTGCACTTGATCTTGTACTGGTCGGCGCAAACGACCCCGAAGCAATGGTTCGACATACCGACGAATGCCGCCTGCTCGGAATCCCGTTCGCAGCTGATCCGTCGCAGCAGCTTGCTCGCCTGTCCGGTGACGAGGCCAAGGCGCTCATCCACGGTGCGAAGTACCTGTTCACCAACGAGTACGAGTGGGGTCTGCTTCAGCAGAAGACGGGTCTGAGTGAGGAAGAGATCCGCGCACAGGTCGGCATCCGCGTCACCACTCTTGGTTCCAAGGGCGTGGAAATTGTTGATGCCGAAGGTAATTGGGTGCGCGTCGACGTTGTGCCCGAGACGGGTAAGGTTGATCCGACGGGTGTTGGCGACGGATTCCGTGCCGGCTTCCTGCTCGCACACGGCGCTGGTCTGAGCTTCGAGCGTGCTGCTCAGCTGGGATCGCTGGTTGCTGTGTTGATCCTCGAGACCGTCGGAACCCAGGAGTGGGTGTTCAATCGCGAGGAGGCTCTCAAGCGTCTCACCGAGGCGTACGGCAGCGCGGCAGCGGACCAGATCGCGACGATCCTGCCGCAGTAGGGCTCCGCCCCGTGAGTGGTTGAGGAGTCCGGAGACTCGCTAACCACTCACGGGGCCGAAGGCTTAGATATTGACCGGGTACACCGGTTCCTGGATCTGCGGCACGATGCGCTTCTCCACGAAGATTCCGTGCCAGACCATGAAGGTCAGGACGGTCCACAGGCGTCGGCTGTGGTCCGAAACGCCCTCGCGGTGATCGTTGAGCATCTTCACGACGGCCTGCTTGTCGAAGATGTGGTCGGTACCCGACTCTTCGATCTGCAGATGTGCCCAGTCGAAGAGTTCGGTGCCGCGAAGCCAGTGGCGCAGAGGAACCGGGAATCCGAGCTTGGCGCGGTGCAGAACATGGTGCGGCACAATGCCTTCCAAGGCCTGACGCAGCGCATACTTGGTAGTGTCCTTCGTGATCTTCTGATCGAGCGGTACGCGTGACGCGACGTCGAAGACCTCGGGATCGAGGAACGGCACACGCAGTTCCAGCGAGTTGGCCATCGTCATCTTGTCGGCCTTGACGAGGATGTCGCCGCGCAGCCAGGTGAACAGGTCGAGATGCTGCATCCGCGCAACCGGATCCCAGTCCCGTGACTGCGCGTAGATCGGCGCAGTGACGTCCTGGTGAGTCCATTCGGGGCGGAAATCGCGAAGGACGGCGCGGAGCTGAGCGTCATTGAAGCTACGAGCGTTGCCGTAGTAGCGCTCCTCGAGGGTCAACGAACCGCGATTGAGCAGGCTCTTGCCGCGAGTGCCGTCCGGGATGCGTTCGGACAACTTGCCCGCAGCCCGACGCAATCCCTTGGGGAGGTACTCGAACGGCTTGAGCGACAACGGCTCACGGTAGATCGTGTAGCCGCCGAACAGCTCGTCTGCACCCTCGCCGGACAGCACGACCTTGACGTGCTTTCGCGCTTCCTTCGCGATGAACCACAGCGGAATCAATGCCGGATCGGCTACCGGGTCGTCGAGGTACCAGACGATCTCGGGAATGGCAGCGGCGAACTCGGCGGGGGAGACCACCTTGACGACGTGCTTCGCGCCGATCGCTGCGGCGGATTCTGCAGCGACGTCGACCTCGGAATAGCCTTCACGTTCGAAACCGGTCGTGAAGGTGATCAGGTTGGGGTTGTGACGCATCGCCAGCGCCGCGATCGCAGTGGAGTCGATACCGCCGGACAGGAACGAACCGACTGTGACGTCGGCCCGCATGTGCTTGGCGACCGAATCCTCGAGTGCTTCGGCGATTTCCTGGTAGCGCGCCTTCTCGGTGCCAGGTGCAAAAGGCTTGGCCGGGAACTTCGGCGTGAAGTACCGCGTGAACGTGGGCTCCTCGCCGGGACGCACCCGAGCGAAGCTGCCCGACTCCAGGCGTCGGATCTCCTTGTGCAGTGTTTCCGGCTCCGGTACGTACTGCAGAACGGTGTAATGCTCGATGGCGCGCGGATCCAGCTCGGTACCGATGCCGATCAGATCGGTGAGTTCGAGCAGGCTCTTCTTCTCGCTGCCGAACGCGGTGCCGCCGGCGCCGGTCGCAATGAACAGCGGCTTGATCCCGAACGGATCGCGCGCGATGAACAGCTCGCGTGTGTCGGTGTCCCAGATCGCGAACGCGAACATTCCGCGCAGGCGCCTGACCGCATCTTCACCCCAGTAGTGGAATGCAGCGACGATGGCTTCCGAGTCGCCCTCGGTGAAGAACTTCGCGTCGTGGTCCTTGACCAGCTCGGCGCGGATCTCCAGATAGTTGTAGATCTCGCCGTTGAACGTGAGCGCGTAGCGCTCAGGGTTCTCCGGCGGGCCCCAACGCAGCGGCTGGTGGGAATGAGCGATGTCGATGATCGCCAGGCGGTTGAACCCGAAGACGAGGTGGTCGTCGTTCCACGTCCCGTGTTCGTCCGGCCCGCGGTGACGAAGGCAATGCATCGCCTGGTCGACCCGCGAGACGGCGTCTTCGCTGGTTCCGCCAGATGTCAGTAGCCCGAGCAGTCCACACACAGCGTCCGGTTCCTCGATTCAGAATTTTTTGTACAGAAGGCTCCCGGACACGAGTGTCGGGGAGAGGTCAACGAACTCTTGTCGAAAGTATGCCGCAGATCGACGTCCCTGCCGATCACGGCGGAACGAATCGACGTGATGTGCGTCGCCCAAACGACCTGAGCTGTTCCTGAGCAGCACCTGAGAGAGCTGTGTGACGTCCGCCGCGACACGGGTGAGGACCCGAGGATGGATAGCGCCCGGCTTTGGTCTACGCTGCGTAGTAATTGGGCCTTCCCTCCGGGCATGCCCTAGTTGAATTTTGTGGCGATCAGGAAGGCGTGAACGTGGCGCAAGGTCGGATCCTTCGGCGAGCGGGGCTGGCAGTATCTCTGGGCATTGCTGCCTTGCTGCTGTCGGGTTGCTCCATCGACAACGAAGTGCTTCGTTTCGGGTGGCCTTCGGGCATCACCCCGGAGGCGACGCGCATGCGTGAGCTGTGGACGTGGTCGGTTGTAGCCGCCCTCGTCATGGGTGTGCTGGTGTGGGGGTTGGTCTTCTGGGCCGTCATCTTCCACCGTAAGAAGAAGGACTCGCCGGAATTCCCGCGTCAGACGGCATACAACGTGCCGCTCGAACTCGGTTACACGGCAGTTCCCTTCGTCATCATCGCGGTTCTCTTCTACTTCACCGTCATCGTTCAGAACCATGTTCTGGACAAGACGGACAACCCTGACGTCGTCGTAGACGTCACGGCATTCCAGTGGAACTGGAAGTTCGGTTACCGCTCCATCGAGTTCGGTGACGGTTCCGCCAAGTACAACGGAATCGACGTCGAGGCCGAAGAGGCTGCCAAGACCGAGGGCTCCACTGTCAACGATCACGGCGAAGAAGTTCCCGGCCCGATCCACGGCAACAGCACCGAGGACCTGAGCTACCTGCACTACGACAAGATCGAGACCGTCGGCTCCAGCCAGGAGATCCCGATCCTCGTTCTGCCCACCGGCAAGCGAATCCAGTTCGAACTCGCTTCTTCGGACGTCATCCACGCATTCTGGGTGCCCGAGTTCCTGTTCAAGCGTGACGTTCTCCCGAACCCCAAGGAGAACCACTCGGACAACATCTTCCAGATCAGTGAGATCGAGAAGGAAGGCGCGTTCGTCGGGCGTTGTGCAGAAATGTGTGGCACGTTCCACGCGATGATGAACTTCGAGGTTCGTGCGGTTTCGCCGGAGGACTTCGCCAAGTACATCGAGCTGCGCAAGGGTGACGCGGAGGGCAAGGGTGGTCTGACGACCGCTGAGGCTCTGCAGGCAATCGGTCAGTCGCCGGTGGCTACGTCGACCACGCCGTTCAACACCGACCGCGAGTACCGTCAGGCAACCGTCGCCACTGCAGGCAACTGAGCCGGCCAGCCTCTTCACTGAACAAGGACAAGTGCTGATATGAAGATCGAAGCCAAGCTCTTCGAGATCCTGACGATGTTCTTCATTCTCGTCGCGATCATCTACGGAGTGTTCACCGCTCTGTCACGCACAGGTATCGAGTGGGCCGGACTGACGGCCATCGTCCTGTCTGCAGGTCTGACGCTCATCGTGGGTACCTACTTCCGCTTCGTTGCTCGTCGTCTGGACACCCGTCCCGAGGACTACGACGACGCTGAAATCTCGGACGGTGCAGGAGAACTGGGCTTCTTCAGCCCGGGTAGCTTCTGGCCGATCCTGCTGGCCGCCGCTGCTGCACTCGCGGCAGTGTCGCTGGCGTACTTCCAGCCGTGGCTCATCGCAGTGTCAGTTGTCTGTGTGCTGGCCGCAGCTGCCGGCCTGGTGTTCGAGTACTACACCGGACCCGAGAAGCACTAGTTTCACCTGCACTCGAACAGAGGCGCCGAATCCATCCGGGTTCGGCGCCTCCGTTGTCGTTGATGCAGGGTTGTCGTTGATGCAGGTGTAGGACGGACAAGCTTGCCGAGTATCAACCGCTGTCTGTCAATCGTGGAGCAGGTATTCGAGGTCGTAGCGGTGCAGACCGTCCACGACCTCGAGTTCGAGCGTGCCCGAGATACCCTTCAATTCGCCGGTTCCGGACCCGGGGACGATCTCGTACAGGAGCTTCTGGGTTCCGTCGATCATCCGACCGAACTGCTGCAGGGCGAACGACCCCACCGCTTCGTCGACTTGCCCGGTGACAACCTCCAACGCGACGTAGCCGGCTTCACCGTTTGTCGGGTCGCCGGCGGACAGCATGAGGCCGGACGACGTACCTTCGATGCCGCCGACGAATGTCTTGTCGAACTCGAAGCGGCCGACGCGTCCGGCGAGCTCAGGATCGGCAGGGCGGAGATCGATCTCGAAGGTGCCGCGCGCATGGGATGTCATGGTCCGAGTATCTCACCAGGCGGCAACGCCTCGTGGGGACTCTCGAGAACGTGCAACACTTCGCCTATGATCCTCGAACATGCCGTCTTGCAGGTCGATCCGGCGCAGTCAGCGCAATTCGAGTCCGCGTTCGACGTGGCCCGTGCCATCATCTCCGAGGTTCCCGGATTCATCAGGCTGCGGCTCTCGCACTGCGTGGAAGCGCCGGAGCGGTACCTCCTGCTTGTCGAGTGGGAGGACTTGGAGTCACACACCATCGGGTTCCGTCAGTCCGCAGGATACGAGAAGTGGCGAGAACTTCTCCATCACTTCTACGAACCTTTCCCGACGGTCGAGCACTATTCGTCCGTCTTCGAGGTCTGAGATTGGGCGTACTGCCCTTCAAGCCGGCCTCATACGGCGGACCGGGGGAGTGGTAACCCCCCTTAGTGGTTCTCCAAACTGAATCGCTCAGAGAACGAGTGAGGCCCCGAACCGGAATCCGGTTCGGGGCCTCACTGGTCAGCTGTTGTTCTTAGTGGAGCTCTCCACCCGAACCGTTGGACTTGCCATTGGTTCGGTTCTGGTAGTCCAGAAGGATCTGAAGCTGCTCGTGCTCAGCTTCGTGGTGAGCGGCTTCGAGAGCCTCGCTCTCCTCGACCGGGTCAGCGGTGATCAGGCTACCGCTACCTGGCTTACCGGCGAGACCGAGCTTGTTCATCTTCTTCGGGACAGCTGCACCCTGGTACTCGAGCGGGATCGGGTGTCCGTGCTCGTCGACGGGGCCGAGCGGCTGGTGGATCTCGATGTACTGGCCGTTCGGCATCCGCTTGATGATGCCGGTCTCGATGCCGTGCTCGAGGACTGCACGGTCACTACGCTGCAGGCCGATGCAGAACCGGTAGGTCACGAAGTACGCGATGGGCGGAAGGAGAACCATGCCGATACGGCCGATCCACGTCATTGCGTTCAGCGAGATGTGCAGGTGGTACGCGATGATGTCGTTGATGCAGGAGATCGTGAGCACCAGGTAGAAGGCGATCGACATCGCACCGATAGCGGTACGGACCGGCACGTCGCGCGGGCGCTGCAGGATGTTGTGGTGAGCGTCGTCTCCGGTGAGGCGCTTCTCGATCCACGGGTACGCGATCAACAGTGCGAAGACGAGGCCCATGATCAGGGCGACGGCAAACACAGCGGGAATCGTGTAGCGATTGAACAGGTAGATCTCCCACGCCGGCCACAGTCGAGCAAGGCCGTCCGTCCACATCATGTAGATATCAGGCTGCGAACCGGCAGAGACCTGAGACGGGTTGTACGGACCGATGTTCCACACGGGGTTGATCTGGAACAGACCACCGAGCAGTGCGAGCACGCCGAAGGTCATGGCGAAGAACGCGCCACCCTTCATCGCGAACACCGGGAGGATACGGACGCCGACGACGTTCTGCTCCGTACGGCCTGGGCCGGGGAACTGCGTGTGCTTCTGGTACCAGACCAACGCGAGGTGGCCGGCGATCAGGGCCAGGATGATGCCCGGGAACAGCAGCACGTGGGCGACGTAGAGGCGCGGAATGATGAGGTCGCCGGGGAAGTCGCCGTCGAAGATCAGCCAGTGCATCCAGGTACCGACGATCGGGATACTCATCGTGATACCACCGAAAGCGGCGCGAAGGCCGGTGCCCGAGAGCAGGTCGTCGGGGATGGTGTAGCCGAAGAAGCCTTCGAACATCGCCAGGATGAGCAGCAGGCAGCCGATGACCCAGTTCGCCTCACGCGGACGACGGAATGCGCCGGTGAAGAAGATGCGAGCGAGGTGAACGATGATCGACGCCGCGAACATCAGTGCAGCCCAGTGGTGAATCTGGCGAACGAAGAGACCGCCGCGCACCTCGAAGGAGATGTTGAGGGTGGTCTCGTAGGCACGAGACATCGTGACACCGCGTAGCGGCTGGTATGCGCCCTGGTAGACGACGTGTGCCATCGACGGATCGAAGAACAGTGTCAGGAACACACCGGAGATCAGCAGGATCACGAAGCTGTAGAGCGCGATCTCGCCGAGCATGAAGGACCAGTGCGTCGGGAAGACCTTGTTGATCTGCCGGCGCATGCCTGCAGCGAGGTGGTAGCGGGAGTCCATAGCCTCCGCTTGTCCAGCCGCTGCCGCGCTGATCTTGGACGGTTTGGTTGTTGTTGTGGTCACGGTCGACGCTCCCAAAATGCCGGGCCGAGTGCTTCGATGAAGTCACCGTCGGCGACCAGGAAGCCCTCTTCGTTCACTGTAATAGGCAACTGCGGAAGTGCGCGAGCAGCGGGACCGAAGATCGGCTTGCCGTAGGTCAGTGCGTCGAACTGCGACTGGTGGCAGGGGCACAGAATACGGTTGCTCTGCTGTTCGTAGAGCGAGGTGGGGCAACCCAGGTGGGTGCAGATCTTCGAGTACGCGAAGTAATCGCCGTAGTTGAAGCTTTCCTGGCCCTTACGCTTGGTGACACGCGCGGTGTCTTCCGTGCGGAGGCGAATGAGCATCACCGAGTTACGAATGCCGCGCAGTGCAGCGAGCAGAGCGTGCTCGTCGCCACGGTCGGACTCGCGGAACGGGAAGACCGTTTCCATCGATCCGGCATCGAGATCTTCCGGGCGAACGAGGACGATGTCCTCGGGACGGCCGGTGTCACGACGCAGGTAGATTGTCTCGCCCGGGTAGTTCGGGGTCCAGCCGGACACCCACAGAGGTGAGTCGTCGCCCTTGGCCCACGGGTTCTTGATGAGTCCGCCGAGGGGCATGACCATCATGACGCCGAGTGCGCCACCGCCGAACATCAAGCTGCGCTTGATGGCCTTGCGGCGGGGGAGGGTGGACGTATCGAGGGTGTCGCCGAGTTCGGCAACGATCGTGCGACGATCGACCTCTGTGGAACCACCGTCGTGGCGGTCCTGGATCGAAACCTCTTCGGGGATGAACTTCTTCGTGAACTGGACGGCACCGATGCCGACGCCGAGGATCGCCAGACCCATGGTCAGGCCGATCAGCGGGGTGTACAGACTGTACTTGCCGTAGTTCTCGTCACCGGCGCCGGCGTACTCCCAGGGCCAGAACAGGTAGATCGCGATGAACGCGATCGCCGAAACGCCGGCGAGGCCGAACCAGAAGGCGACGTTGCGCTCTGCGCGCTTCTCCGCCCTGGTTCCCTTTACCGACCAACGATCACGGCGGTAGACGACGTCGACGCCATCGAGATTGGTACCCAGCTTGACCAGGTCGTCGCGTGACATCGCGTCGAGCTCTTCATCTGTGTACTTCTTAGGCGTATCGCCGCCATGCTGGCCAGCGTCGCTCATGACCTTGCTCCGATCCACAATGCTGCACCGACGACAGCGATGATTCCGACGGCCCACATGGCGAGACCCTCAGAGGCCGGACCGAGGCCACCGAGCCCGTACCCACCGGGGTCCTTCGATTCGCCCGACGACTTGACGTAGGCGATGATGTCCTTCTTCTCCTCGATCGTCAGCTGACGATCCGAGAACTTCGGCATGTTCTGGGGGCCGGTAACCATGGCAGCGTAGATCTGCTGCTCGCTGGCCGGATCCAGGACCGGGGCGTACTTGCCCGAGGACAGTGCGCCGCCGCGGCCGGTGAAGTTGTGGCAAGAAGCGCAGTTGAGCCGGAAGAGCTCACTGCCGCGTCCGATGTCGCCACCGCGCAGCGAGGACTGGGCGATTTCGCCGTTCTCGTCGCGGATGAGCGTCGGGCCGCCGCCGTTGGCCTGGATGAAAGCGCCGAGTGCGTCGGTCTGCGCAGCATCGAACTTGGGGTCCTTGCGTGCAGCCTGGGCCTCGTTGCGAGCTGCGGGCATACGACCAGAGGAGACCTGGAAGTACACGGCTGCTTCGCCGACGCCGATGAGGCTGGGACCGCGGTCCTGCACGCCCTGCAAGTTCGCGCCGTGGCACGTGATGCATGACGTGTCGTAGAGCTGCTTGCCTTCACGAATCAGGGCTGCTGAATCGTCACTGGCGGTCGCAACCTGCGGAGCTGGTGTCAACGCCGAAGCGAGGAAACCTGCGCTGATCAATCCCATCATCAATACGAGCGCGCCGGTAACGCGCCGGCGGATTTTCCGCTGGCGACGCGACTTCGCGGCATTCGCTGAGTTATCGGATGCGGGAGGGGGGGATGAACTCATCTGTATCCCTTTGGTATGTCGGGACGGAACTGGACGTCAGGGGCTGCCTGGGGCGTACAGCTGATTAACGGATGAAATAAATCGTGGCAAACAGCGCGATCCACACGATGTCGACAAAGTGCCAGTAGTACGAAACAACGATCGCGGCGGTGGCCTGGGCGGGCGTGAACTTGCTGACCCTGGTACGTGCGATCAAGAAGACGAAGGCGATGAGACCGCCGATGACGTGCAGACCGTGGAAGCCGGTGGTCATGTAGAACACCGAGCCGTACACGCTGCTCGAAATCGTGGTGCCCTCGTGCACGAGGTGGTAGTACTCGTAACCCTGGCCGGCGACGAAGAACGCCCCCATGACCAAGGTGATGGTGTACCAGCGACGAAGTCCGAAGACGTCGCCACGCTCAGCCGCGAAGACACCCATCTGGCAGGTGAACGAAGATGCGATCAGCACCAAGGTCACCGGCACGGCCAGATACAGGTTCAATTCGGTTGGCTCCGGCGGCCAATTTCCGTTCGCCTGAGCTCGTGCCACGAAGTACATGGCAAAGAGCCCTGCGAAGAACATGAGCTCACTTGACAACCACACGATGGTGCCAACGCTGACCATATTCGGCCGGTTCAGCGAGTGCACGCGTTGGGTGATTGCCGATCCTGAAGTCCCTACTGCGCTCGTCACAGACAGAAGTATGACGCTTCGTCGTAAGAGACGACCACTCGGGTCCACCATCGGCGCGTCGCTCGGCTCGAGTTCGCGGGATCGGGCGGCGAACGCGCTGGTGGCGTGGTCGGAATATGCTGGCGCGATGGCAGCTGCACACAAGAGTAGACCGTGGTTCCTGAGAATTTTCGGCACGAAGATTCCGGCACCGCTCGATGCAGGGCGGATGGATCTGGTCGTCGTTGCCGAATGCTTCGACGACGCCGAGGCGAGCTCGACGGCTCTCGAACGTGCCGCCTCCACCGAACCGGAGTTCCGGGCGGAGTCCGAGGTGGTTCTGCGGCACCATCTGGACCTGCCGGAGGGTTCGGTTGTCGAAGCCGAGAGCATCGTCGCCCAGGACGGATATTTGCCAGGCGCGAGTCGGCCCGAGGACGTGACTCGGGCGGTCGAGAATTCGGTTCGCATCATCTTCGAGCGTGTCCAGGTGCTTGACGCCCTGCATTGCTCCCAGGAGCGATCACGAATGGCCGGTCTGGCGCAGCGACTCGGTGGTTCGGTCGCCGGGTGGGACGCGCTTCAGCCCCCAGCCCTTGCGGAGGCGACGCCCAAACGCGGTCGCCGAAAGTCCTGAGCGGCCCTATTCGGTTTCCTCGCTACCTCACTGACTAGGCTGCGATGGTCATCGACAGCACGAAATGACAGCACGAAACACAGCCCACATGAACGACAGGGGACCAAGGCACTATGGCCGGCACCGACGCAACCAACGCCGTGAACGTCGATTCGAGTGCCGTGGTGCGGTCCTGGCCGATGATTCTCGGTTTGCTCACGGACGGCAGCGACTTGTCGGAAGCCGACAGTCGGTGGGCGATGGGCGAGATCATGTCGGACAACGCCACTTCCGCTCAGATCGCAGCTTTCGGCGTCGGGCTGAAGATGAAGGGTGAAACTCCCGCGGAGTTGGAAGGGCTCGCTGCCGCGATGCTCGAACACTCCCGGCGCGTGCCGGTCGATTCCGACGTCGTCGACATCGTCGGTACGGGCGGTGACCGCTCCAACACCGTCAACATCTCGACGATGGCCTCGATCGTGGTTGCCGCGTCCGGTGTGCGAGTTGTCAAGCACGGCAACCGCGCTGCTTCGTCCAAGAGCGGCGGAGCCGACGTGCTCGAGGCGCTCGGCGTTCGCATCAACCTCGGGCCGGAGCAGGTGGCGAGGTGTGTCGAGGAGGTCGGCATCGGCTTCTGCTTCGCGCCCGTCTTCCATCCCGCACTGCGCTTTGCCGCTGTGCCCCGCAAGGAAATCGGCATCCCGACGGCGTTCAACGTGCTCGGTCCACTGACCAACCCGGCTCGCCCGCGCGCCGGCCTGATCGGGTGCGCATTTCCGAAGCTGATCTCGGTTGTCGCGGGAGTACTTGCGCAGCGCGGCAATTCGGCGTTGGTGGTGCGCGGAGACGACGGACTCGACGAACTGACCACCTCCACGACTTCGACGGTCCACATCGTCGGCGGTGGAAGTGTGCGAACCGTCACGTTGGATCCGCGTGATCTCGGAATCGACCGCGTTCCTCTCGAAGAGTTGCGCGGAGGAGACGCCGAAGTCAACGCCACGGTGGCGCGAACGCTGCTCTCCGGGCAGAAGGGCCCCGTCCGGGACGCGGTCTTGCTGAATGCGGGAGCAGCCATCGCGGCATTCAACGGTGTCGGCGACGACCTCGAGGGTGCGATCTCTGCCGGGATGAACGCCGCCGCTGCCGCGATCGACAGTGGCGCGGGGGCTGAATTGCTTCACAAGTGGGCGGCACTCACCGTCGATCTGGCTGACCAAGCCTGATCGACGTCAGTCGAAGAGGCGTCGAAGGGGCTCGGTCGACGGGCTACTCACCCAGCGAGAAACCGGCTTCGACGTCAGCGCTGGAGAACGACTGGAAGGCAATGTGTGTGGCGGTTCGGAGTACGCCGGGCACCTTGTTGATTCCTCCGGTGACCACGTCGGCGATCTGGGCGTGGTCACGTACTTTCACGATGGCAATCAAGTCGACGTCACCTGCGCACGAGTAGACCTCGGTCACACCGGACAGGTCGGCGACGGCCTGCGCGGTTTCCGGGATCCGAGCGGACTCGGCGTGAATCATGACGATGGCGTTGATCATTTCTCTCCTCGATTTCCCGGTGGGTTGTGATGACCCGGTGGTTTCGATCGAGCTTAGGGGTGCCGCCCCGTCGTTACGTCATCGATGTTCGGATTCGGTACCCGCCCGCGCGAGTCGGCACCAGGCTTCCCACCTGCCGGCACCGCCCACAGGTTCGACGTAGCCGGATGTCGCCGACACGATTCGTACGCCGTCCGATGCGAGCCACCTTGCGATCAGGCCCAGTTCTTCGGGTGACGCGCCGCGAAACGGTGTGTTGTCCGGCAACACGGTTTCGGCGGCCGCTGTGATGGCGTCGACGACGGGCATCGGGTGTGTTCCGCGCCTGGCGAGGCCCGCGGAGGCGAGCCGTCCAGAGCGGATCACGGACAGCTCCCAGCCGCCGTCCCCGGTGGGGCGGGCGAGAACGAGTTGTTCGATCGCCGCGACTGCGGCGAGCCGCTGTGTGCGCCGCACTGCGGTAGCGACTGCGACGGTTCGGTCACGTAGACGAGCAGCATTCTCGAACAACGCGTGTGCGGACAGTTCGTCGATCCGCGCCTGCATCTGTTGTAAAGGAGCGTCGCTGGTTCCCCGGAAGAAACCACGCACAGCCTCAGGGGCCGCCGCGTAGTCCTCTGCAGTGATTTCCGGGGCCCAGGAGGCCGGACATGCTCCCAATTCGCGAGCGGGGCAGTCAGGGCCGTGGACGGCGCCGCGCCCCAGTCGCTTGGTGCAGGTGCGTAGACGACTGAACTCTGCGACTGTCTCGGCGACGTCTACTGCATCGGCGCGAGAGGTGAACGGGCCGATCGAATCGGCAGTCGCCGTGCGAACCACGGACAGTCTCGGAAACGCCTCGTCCGTGAGGGTGATCCACCAACCGCGCTTGGGAAACTTGGAACGACGGTTGTACGGCGGCGCATGCGCGCTCAGAAGGCGCAGTTCGCGGACTCCGGCTTCCAAAGCGTGCGCGCACTCGACGTGGTCGACGCGAGTGGCCAGCGCGACCATTTCCTTCATACGGCCGCGCGTCTCCGAACCGGTGAAGTAGTTACGGACGCGGCGTCGAAGGTCGGTAGCAGTTCCTATATAGAGGGCTTCGTCCGAAGGACCTCGGAAAAGGTAGACACCGGGGCTTCGCGGCAGGTTTGCGGCGAAGGACCGTTTGGCCCGCTGATGCGAGGAGATGTTGGGCAGGTAGTCGACGAGTTCGCTGTAACTGTGGACGCCCTGGTTTCCGACCCTGTCGATCAACCCGTGGAGGACATCGACCGTCGCACGCGCGTCGTCGAGCGCGCGGTGCGTCGGCTGGGTGGTCACTTGAAACAGATGGGCAAGTGCGGAGAGCTTCACCGAAGGTGCTTCGTCGCGTGTGAGTACCCGTCGGGCGAGTTTGACGGTGCACAGGACTCGGAACGCCGGCCACGGGCGTGCGCTGCGTGACGCCGCTGCTTTGAGGAAGCCGATGTCGAACGGCGCGTTGTGTGCCACCAGCACCGCGCCCTCGGCGAATTCGAGAAATGCAGGCAGGACACGTTCGATGGGAGGTGCGCCGATCAGCATGGCCGTGGTGATTCCGGTCAGCTCGACGATGTACGGCGGAATCGACCGGCCGGGATCGACGAGTGTTGCCATTTCACCGAGTACCTCTCCGCCCCGGATCTTGACGGCGCCGATCTCGGTGATGGAGTCCTGGTCGGCGCTTCCGCCTGTGGTCTCGAGGTCGACGACGACAAACGTTGTCTCGCTCAGCGGTGTGTCCAGCTCGTCGAAGCTCAGTTGCCGCCCGACGTCGAATTTCTCCCCGTCGGAGAACGGGGGCGGAGACGGAAATTCTCGGGCCGAGGCGGGACTCACATCGCAGACAGTAGAAGGACCCCCCGACAGGAATGGGTGAGTGCTGACGCGGAATCCGGCTCACTCCGACTTCCATTGAGAAAGCAGCGGATCGACCCCCGACAAAAGTATGAGAGACGAGGATCACACTTGCGGCGGGAACTCGCGAATGCGGCCCCGAGCCTACTTGCCGGTAGGGCGATTCGTGAGGTTGTTGCTACGACGATCAGCCGCCGAAAATGCTCGTTTGATCGAAACAGGTTCTAGTTTCAAGTAATCGGCGTTGAACTGCATGGAAGATCGGATTGTCGGGTTTGGTGACCCTTGTCAGTGGGTAACAAGCGCAGGTTTGCGGGCCAGGTGAGCCTCGCCGAACAGACCTGTCGTTATCTCTTCGTGACCCGTTGGGAGTATCGCGGGCGCGGCAGCACGATTTCCGGCGAATCGGGCGCGATTGTCACGAAGCGGTCGACATCGTCGCGATCATTTCGTAACCTTCCTGAGACCTAACGAAGTCTTGCCGGACCAAACAGGACCGGCATCGTCAGGAACCGCCTAATCGGGATCTCCGCGAGGAACCCGAACCGGGAACCCAAGTTTCCACTGGGGTGAATCCCGCCTGGGGTGCAGCACGCTCGATCGCTGCAGACCACGCGGGTAGGGCTGATCTTCCCAGCCCGAACCCGTCAGCTAACTCGGTCGGCGGATGAATGGAAGAAATGGAGCACCCCTTAAGTGGCGTCACAGAGTTTCAAGCGTTCAGCGCAGTTGGCAGTAGCCGGCGCGCTCGCAGTCGGTGCATTTGCTGCAACCGCTGCACCTGCCTCGGCAGACCCCATCACGATCCCCGGCGTCGGCACCTTCGAGGTTCCTGGCGTTTCTATTCCTCAGTTGCCGGTCGTCCCGGGCATCACCGACATCGCACCGGCCGCACCGGCCGCTCCCGTCTCCAGTGTCGGTGAGCAGGCAGTTCGCGCCGCAGAGAGCAAGCTGGGCTCCCCGTACGTGTACGGCGCATCGGGCCCGGACGCATTCGACTGCTCCGGTCTGGTCCAGTGGGCATACAAGCAGGCCGGCCTGAACCTGCCTCGCACGAGCTACGACCAGGCTGCAGCCGGCGTTGCCGTTGCACAGTCCGATCTTCAGGTCGGCGACGTGATCTCCTTCTACGGCGGATCGCACTCGGGCATCTACGCCGGCAACGGCAATGTCATCCACGCGTCGACCGCTGGTCAGCCCGTGAAGCTCGCACCGGTCTCTTCGATGCCGTACGACGGCGCTCGTCGTTACTGATTTCTGATCACGCTCGACGGCTGTCTCCGGTAGGCAGTCGGAACGATCCGCCGCTGCAAGGCGGCGGAGCTCGGGGGAGCTCCGGATCTTCGAATGTGGGCCTCGAATCTTCTGATTCGAGGCCCACATTCTTTGTTTCTCGACAATCCGCCAGTACTTCACCCCGACACGCCTACCGGCGAGTAGACACAAACGTATGCCGTTCCGTAACCTTACCGAGACATTGCGCGGCCGAGGCAGGTACTGTGAATAGTTGACAGCCAGCTAACAGAATGTCGACCGGTCCCGGTCGACGTCGCTTCATCGAGACGGAGAGTTGCATTCCGTGGTTTCATCGAAAAACAACAGTCGAGTACGCGCCGCATTGACAGTGGGAGTGCTGGCGTTCGGACTCGTCGCAGGGCCTTCGATGCAGGCCGGTGCCGACCCCGTCATCACCAACCCCACCGAGGCGCTCGACAAGCTCGGTGAACTCTCCCGGGTATCCGAGCAGACCAACGAAGCGCTGCACAACGCACAGATCGACCTCGACGCGAAGCTGGCGGTCGCGAATGATGCGGACGCGCGTTCGGCAGCCGATCAGGGTCTTCTCGGCGCGGCTTCGGCACGTGTCGCCGAGTTCGCTCCGGCGGTAAACCGCATTGCCACAGCGAATTACCAGGGTGCGCGGACCAATCGCCTCTTCGCTCTGATGGTGAGCGATTCGCCGCAGCAGTTGCTCGACCAGATGTCCGCGCTCGACGTTATCTCCAACGACGCCGCAGTGCAGGTCTCACAGTTCAACCAAGCTACTGCCGATGCGCGTGCTGCCTCGGAAGCGTCGAAGCGATCGGCCGAAGATGCTCGAACCGCCGCCGATCAAGCCCGTGCACTCAGTGACGATTTGCAGCGCAAGCAGAGTGAACTGCAGACGCAGATTGCCGATGTGACCAAGGCATTCCAGAACCTCACCGATGCCGAGCGTAACCAACTGAGCGGTACGCCATTCCCGCCGGACGTCGATCTCAGCAAGATTCTAGCTAACTTGACGCCGGGGTCCGGCGCCGCAGCGCTCCAGGCAGGCCTGACCCGTATCGGTGATCCGTACGTCTGGGGCGCAACCGGCCCGAACGAGTTCGACTGCTCAGGTCTGGTGGTCTGGGCCTACAAGCAGATCGGGAAGTCTCTGCCCCGTTCGAGCCAAGCGCAGGCACAGGGCGGTGTTCCGGTCTCGAGGGACCAACTACAGCCCGGTGACGTTGTGACTTTCTACAGCGACAACTCGCATGTCGGTATCTACGCCGGCGACGGAAACATTCTGCATGCATCGACGTTCGGCGTACCGGTGAAGGTTCAGTCGATGGCAGGCATGGAGTTTTCCACTGCGCGTCGTTACTGACGGCTTGCTGCGTCCGGGCGACGTGTGGCCAGCCGCCGTGAAGCGTCGAGTCGAGTTCTCCTACACTCGGCACCGTGCCGACTGAACCGATGACGACGCCCGACGTCGGCGCAGATCAAAAACGCCGTTGGGAGTACCCGGCTCTCGTGGCGCTCGGTGTTGCCGTGGTGCTCGTTCTCGGTTTGACGATCTTCCTGACGAACAGGTCCGATTCCGACGAAAATGCAGCCAGCGAGCAGGATGCCGATCGAACCGCTCAGGTACAGGCCTTTCTCGATGCCTGGGCTGCGGCGCAGATGTCCGACGATCCGTCAGGGCTGGCGAAGTTCGTCGACGATGCTGCCGCACCCGGTGTGCTCGAAGCGGAGATTCGACGAGCCACTGCAGCGGGAGCGCTCGACTTCTCCGACTGGGGATACGAGATTCCCGGCGGCGGCCTGACTCCGGCGCCGCGAACCGGTGCGCCGGACGGAGACGTCGAATTATGGAATGCGCAAGTCCTGTTGCGGTACGCCCTCGACGGCGTCGACGCGTTGCCCACTCGCAAGGGCGTGTCCATGACGCTCGCGAAACGCGGTGATCAGTGGTCGGTTCTTGCTGACGGGGCGATCGTCGGACTGGACGGAGCCCGAACGACGGGCGAATCCTGGAACGGCCCTTGGGACTTCGGCCCGCTGGCCGTCGCCGAAAATTCTGCGGGTAGTGCGCTGGTGATCGGGCATCCGGGTCAGCAGGCGTTTGTCGATGCCTTGGCGTCCGATGTGGACTCGGCCATCGAGAACACGACGCAATTGTGGGGTCCATGGTGGTCCGAGCGAGCGGTGCTCATGGTGGCTGGATCGGCGGAGGAATTCACCGCACTGGTCGGCTCCCATCACGACGGCGCTTCGATTGCCGCAGTTTCGGTCGCGGATGCGACGGCGGACGGGTCTTCCGACGTGAGCGGCCAGCGGGTGGTTTTCTCGCCTGCCGCGGCTTCGAGGTTGACCGACATCACCAGGCGAACGGTGCTGCGCCACGAACTCATGCACATAGCCGCCCGATCGAAAACCCGCGACGGGTCACCGATGTGGGTGTTGGAAGGGTTCGCCGAATACGCGGGAAACCGCGGATCCTCGCGGGCCTGGGGCGAGATCGCACCGACTCTGGCAGCAGCGGTACGTGCCGGCGATACTCCTACCGAGTTTCCGGACGACGCGCAGTTCGGCGGTGTACCGGTCGTGAGTTCACTGGCGTACGAATCGGCTTGGTCGATCAACGCGTACATCGCTGATCGATTCGGAGAGGCCAAGCTGACCGACCTCTTTCGGGCCCTGGCCTCCGGAAAGATGACGGCTGAAGACCTCGACTCGCGGATCCGAGCGGTTCTCGGCGTCGGAACCGAGGACCTACGAACCGGATGGGTCGACTGGACCAACAGCCATCTGGGCTGAGCAGTCAGCGGTTCGGTCGTTCGCAGCTGGGTCGTTCGTAAACTGCGCGGTGACCTTGTCGCGTCTCGACGCACCGAGTGCCTTACGGTGGACGGATGCGCCGGACCCTCTTGGTGACCAATGATTTTCCTCCTCGCCCCGGAGGTATCCAGTCTTATCTCCACACGTTCGCAGGGCATCTGCCGGCGGACAAGTTGGTGGTGTACGCGCCGCGGTGGCGGGGCGACTCGCACAAGAAGTTCGACGCGGCACAGCCTTTCGAGGTCATTCGGCACCCGACGACGCTGATGCTGCCCTCGCCTTTTGTCGCTCGTCGGGCCGCGAAGTTGGTCAAGAAGCACGACTGTGAGTCGGTCTGGTTCGGTGCGGCGGCGCCGTTGGCGTTGTTGGCGCCGGTTGTTCGGCGCGCCGGAGCGAGCCGAGTGATCGCGAGTACCCACGGCCACGAGGTCGGATGGTCGATGATTCCCGGTGCGCGGCAATCGTTGCGCGTGATCGGCGATCACACGGATGCGGTGACGTTTGTCAGCAAATACACCCGTGGGCGGTTCTCGGCGGCTTTCGGCCCGCAAGCGGCGCTCGAGCACCTGCCGTCCGGAGTCGACACGTCGTTGTTCCACCCGGACTCGGTCGCCCGCGCAGAACTGCGTAAGCGATACGGGCTGGGAGAGCGGCCCACGATCCTGTGCCTGTCGCGGCTCGTGCCACGCAAGGGGCAGGACATGCTCATCAAGGCGCTGCCGACGATTCGAAAGAGCATCGACGGGGCGGTGCTGGTGATCGTCGGCGGTGGACCGTACGAGGACCACCTCCGTCAACTCGCGCGAAAGACCGGGATGGACGATCACGTCGTCTTCACCGGCACGGTGCCCGCCGCGGAGTTGTCGGCTCACCACACGATTGCCGACGTGTTTGCGATGCCGTGTCGTACCCGAGGCGCCGGCTTGGACGTCGAAGGATTGGGAATCGTCTACCTCGAGGCTTCGGCGACCGGCGTTCCGGTGATCGCCGGGCGCAGTGGTGGCGCTCCGGAAACGGTGCAGCAGAACAAGACCGGCCTCGTGGTCGACGGCACCTCTGTTCGCGACGTCGCCGAATCCGTGATCGAGGTGCTGTCCGATCGTGATCGAGCGGCCGCGATGGGAGCAGCCGGCCGGGCGTGGGTTGCCGAAGAATGGAAGTGGGACACGCTCGCTTCGAAGCTGCGTAGTCTTCTCGGCTGAGCTACTGCGGACTGGAACGCGAACGGCCCGCACCGAATTCGGTGCGGGCCGTTCATGTCAGCAGAGGACTGATCGACGAAAGGCTACTTGGCGTAGATCTTTTCGATGTCGGCGGCAAAGCTCTCGTGCACGACGTTGCGCTTGAGCTTCATCGTGGGCGTGAGTTCGCCTGTGTCCTCGGAGAAGTCGACCGGAAGAATGCGGAACTTCTTGATTGCCTCGGCGTGTGAGACGAGCTTGTTGGCCTCGTCGATGGCGTCCTGGATTTCGCCGACCAGTTCGCCGTCCGAAACCAGGTCGGCAGCTGTGGTTCCTGCGGCCTTGTTGTTGCGCTCGTTCCAAGCGGGAAGAGCTTCGGCGTCGATGGTGATGAGGGCGCCGATGAAAGGCTTCTGGTCGCCGACCACGATGGCCTGGCTGATCAGCGGGTGGGCGCGAAGGGAATCTTCGAGCTGAGCGGGGGAGACGTTCTTGCCGCCCGCCGTGACGATGATTTCCTTCTTGCGGCCGGTGATGGTGATATAGCCGTCCTTGTCGACGGTGCCGAGGTCGCCGGTGTGGAACCAGCCGTTCTCGATCGACTCGGCAGTCGCCTTCTCGTTGCGCCAGTAGCCGGTGAAGACGACCGGTCCCGAGAGGAGGATTTCGCCGTCTTCAGCGATGCGAACGGAGTTGCCGGCCAAAGGCTTTCCGACAGAGCCGACCTTCTGTGCGCCGATGGTGTTGACGGCGAACGCTGCGGTGGTCTCGGTCAGCCCGTAGCCCTCGTAGATCGTGACGCCGATACCGCGGAAGAAGTGGCCGAGTCGAGCGCCCAGAGGTGCACCACCGGAAATGGCCAGCTGGCACTGCCCGCCGAGTGCAGCGCGAAGCTTCGAGTACACGAGCTTGTCGAAGAGAGCGTGCTTGGCCTTGAGAACGATGCCGGCGCCGCCCTTGTCCTGCGCCTCGCTCCAGGCAACGGCGGTGTCTGCGGCCGCGTCGAAGATCTTTCCCTTGCCGTCGCCGTGCGCCTTGGCACGTGCGCTGTTGTACACCTTCTCGAACACGCGTGGCACCGAGAGGATGAAGTCCGGCTTGAACTCGCCGAACGTCGGAACGAGGTTCGGGATGTCACTCGTGTGCCCCAGCGCTGCACCGGCGTCGAACGACGCGATGCTGACTGCGCGAGCGAGAACGTGCGCGAGCGGCAAGAACATCAGGGTGCGAACGCCGGGAGTCTTGAGCAGCGTGCCGAGGTTGGAGTCGAGGATGCCCTTCGACTCGGCAATGAGGTTGGAGTGCGTCAGCTGGCAACCCTTGGGTCGGCCTGTGGTGCCCGACGTGTAGATCAGGGTCGCGGGATCGGAAGCCTTCAGTGCAGCGACGCGGGCGTGGACGTCCTCGTCGGAGATGTCGGCGCCCAGTGCGGTCAATTCCTCGACAACACCTTTACCGCCTGCCGCGGCTTCGATCTGGTAGACCGTGCGCAGCGCGGGTGCGGCTGCAGCGACGTCCTTCACGGTCGCGGCATGTGCGTCGTTCTCGACGATGAGGTCGATTGCCTCGGAGTCCTCGAGAATCCAGCGAACCTGCTCGGCTGCGGAGGTTTCGTAGATCGGAACCGTCACGCCGCCGGCCGCCCAGATGGCGTAGTCGACGAGCGGCCATTCGAAGCGAGTCGCCGACATGAGGCCGACGCGGTCGCCCTGCTTGACTCCGATCGCGATCAGGCCCTTGGCGACGGCAGTCACCTGAGCGGCGAAATCGCCTGCAGTGACGTCGACCCATGCATTTCCGACTTTGCGCTTGTAGACAACCGCCGCCGGCTTCGTCTTCGCGAAGGCGAAGACCGAGTCGACCGCGGAGGCATCCTCGGGAATGGTGAACGTCTGGGGTGCGCTGAACTCAGGCACGAAATACCTCCGACACTGCGAAATACTGACGAGTAGGGTTTTCGTCTCCTACTGTAGTCGCATGTCCGACGCAGTTGTGGCCAGGCTTACAGTCTGTCCGGTATGTAGTGGTGCGACACCCCTCGACGCTTCACCGACGCGATATGTGAAGCTACATCGGTGAGCAGCATTCAGGTCGCAGACCAGACTTTCATCGCCGCCCCGCCCGAGCGGGTCGCCGAACTGTTGTCCTCGCGTGCGCAATGGCGTCGCTGGTTCAGTGATCTTGTGCTCGAAGTCCGGGAAGATCGCGGTCCCGCGGGATTCCGGTGGGGAGTGTCCGGTCAGCTGGTCGGCACCATGGAGGTGTGGCTCGAACCGGTCATGGACGGGACGATCGCGCACTACTTCCTGCACTGTGAACCGGTCGGAGTATCACCGTCCGATCTGGCGAACCTCGACCTCGCCGGGATGAACCGCAAGCGTCGGGTCGACGGCAAGGTCATGTCCTTCCAGCTCAAGCGCGAACTCGAAGCAGGGCGTGCCGCCGGAGTAGCACCGGACTGATAATCGAAGCAGTGCACGTTGTGCAGGTTCTGGACTTTTGACGAAGGAAGGTAGCGCAGTCGTATGGCCGAGAAGACCAAGGGGTTGATCAGCATCGACGCCCCTGCCGACGCCGTGATGAACGTCATCGCCGATTTCCCGCAGTACCCCGAATGGGTGGCCGCGGCGAAGTCCGTCGAGGTGACGGCTCCGGGGCAGGGCGGCCGCGCGGACCGAGTACGTTTTGTCCTCGACGCGGGGATGGTGAAGGACACCTACGAACTGCAGTATTCGTGGGCGCCGGACGGTATGGCGGTGAGCTGGGAGCTGATCTCGGGTGAGATCCAGAAGTCCCAATTCGGTTCGTACACACTCGAGCCCGGCCCGAACGGCACCACGTCGGTCACCTACGAGTTGACGGTCGACCTGACGATTCCGATGATCGGTCTGTTCAAGCGCAAGGCCGAGAAGATCATCACCGACACAGCTCTGAAAGAACTGAAGAAGCGAGTCGAGGGCTGAGTGCCGGAGCAACGATCGCGCGTCCAACTGTTCGTCGGTAAAGGCGGAGTAGGCACGACGACGCTTGCCGCAGCGACTGCTGTGTCGGCTGCGGCCGACGGGGCGAGAGTGCTCTTGGTGTCGATCGATCAGACAGGTTCTCTCGCGGATGTCGTGGGCGCGCCGGCGCTGCGAACGACTACACCTCTCACCGAGCGCCTCGACGTCCGGCAACTCGACACTTCCGAGCTCCTCGAGGAAAAGTTCCGAGGACTGTCGGGATTGATCGAAGCTGCAGGAAATTTCGGAGCGGGAAATCACGAACACGGTTCGTCGTTCGAGCGGTTGGAACCAGAAGAGTTGACGGGATCCCTGGGCGTCCAGGACATACTCGGACTCTCCGAGATCGTCGACTTCTCCGACAGCGGCGACTACGACCTCGTGATCGTGGACTGTCCGGCCGCAGCCGAAGCGCTGCGGATCCTCGGGTCGCCGTCGATGGTGTCGGAGTATCTCGAGCGATTGTGGCCGCGGCACAGGCGGATGGTCGCCGTGACGGGCACGGACATGCGGTTGCTTTTGCTCGTGTCCGTCATCGAACGGGTGCTCGCGTCGGTGGATCGAATCGCGGTTCACCTCTCGGATCGGGAGAACACCAGCGTGCGTGTGGTGGCGTCGGCTGATGGCGTGTCGGTCGCGGCGACTCGTCGGACGTTGTCCGGGCTGGCTCTGGCCGGGTTGCGAGTTGACGGGATTGTGATCAACAACCTTGTCCCGCAGTTCAACTCGTCAGCCGGGAAGGGTGTCGACGATTCACCGGCGGCGCAGTGGCTCGCTTCGATCCGGGCGGCACAGGCACTCGTCGTGGACGAATTGCGTGGATCAACCGATGGAATGTCCGTCACAACGGTCGAACGCGCTTGCGCCGAACCGGTAGGGTTGGCCGCTCTGGGCGAGATCGCGGCCACGTTCGAGGGTGGAACGGGCACGGATTCGGGCACCGTCGGCACCGCGGACAACATCGTGGTGTCGTTGGAGTCGGGGACCGGAGTCGATTCGGTGTACGTGATGCGGATGTACCTTCCCCTCGTGGATCCGTCGTCGTTGTCGTTGGGCCGGGTGGAGGACGATGTGCTGGTGGGAGCAGACGGCGTACGACGCAGAGTTCGATTGGCGTCGGTGCTGCGTCGTTGTGTCGTGAACGGGGCGGAGTTGGACGGCAGTTACCTGATCATCCGGTTCAGCCCGGATCCCGCGGTGTGGCCGGTATGAGCGAAGAGCACGAGCGCCTCGTCGCGGAATTTCGCGCGCTGGCCGAAACCGTTCTGACGCGCCTGGAACCGGTGTTGCAGAAGGCTGCCGCAGCATCCACCGCCGCGACGGATGACCCCGGTTCAGCGGACACGCAACCGGTGTTCAGCGGCTGCAGTTGGTGCCCGGTGTGCGCCCTCGCTGCACTGGTTCGCGGTGAGCACCACGAACTGTTGGCATTTCTCGCGGGTCAAGCAGCAGCATTCCTTGCGCTGCTTCGCGAGATTCTCGACGAGTTTCTCGGGGCGCCGTCAGGCCCCGATCGTGGACCGGACAGCGGCCCGACGACGCCAGGTGCGGAGCGAACTCGCACGGCGGCATTTGTCCCGATCAACGTGACGGTCAAGGACTGACTTAGTACCCCGGGTAGAGCGAACGGCTCGTGATGAGCACAATCGACACAATGGTCACCGACGCACGAGGCACCGATACAGGGTGCGCACTCCAACGGGCGCCGCTCGCGCGGGAATTGGCGAGATGAGCGCGCGCCGCTTGAAAGCGGTCTCCGACTCCACCATGGACGACGTCTTGACGGTCGGCATCGACGTCGGCGGGACGAGCATCAGGGCCTCCGTCGTGGACGTGGACGGACAAGTGCTCGAGATGATTCAGGCCCCGACTCCGCAGTCCGCCAGAGCTCTCGAAGACGGCCTTGATCGCGTCGTACGCGAGTTGGTCACCAGGCACGAGGTATCGGCTGTGGGGTTGGCGGTCGCGGGCTTCATCACGTCCGATCGAAGCTCGGTTCGGTTCGCGCCGCACTTGCCGTGGGTGGACGCGCCGGTCGGAAGCGACTTGAGCAAGCGACTCGGACTGCCGGTCGTTCTCGAGCACGACGCCAACGCAGCAGCATTTGCCGAACATCGATTCGGCGCGGCCGCAGGGGGCCGCAATGTCGTGATGGTGGCAATCGGGACCGGAATCGGCGGCGCGCTGCTGATCAACGGCGAGCTGTATCGGGGGAGTCACGGCGTCGCCCCCGAACTCGGCCACATCCAGGTCGTGCCAGGCGGGCGGCAATGCGCGTGTGGCAAACGTGGGTGCTGGGAGCGCTATTGCAGCGGAACGGCACTCGTGGACACGGCAATCGAACTGCTTGCCGCCGACCCGGCCGCGTCGACGGTTCTGGCGCGTGAGGTAGCGGTGGATCCGGGGTCCCTCACCGGTCGTCGGATCGCCAACGCCGCGCAGGACGGTGACCCACTCGCGCTGGCGACCATCGCCGAGTTCACCCGTTGGCTGGCCGTCGGACTGGCGATGGTCGGCGACGTCTACGACCCCGATCTGGTGGTGATCGCCGGCGGCGTCGCAAGTTCAGCCCCACTGTTTCTCGACGACGCCCGTGAGCAGTACGCGACATTGCTGACGGGCGCGAAGCACCGCCCGCTGGCACGAATCCGTTCGGCTCAGCTGGGCGAAGCTGCAGGGATGGTCGGCGCCGCAGCCCTGGCTCGCTCGGTAGTGCCTCAGGATCTCGGTGGGGTCGACGGCGCTGGAACCACATCTGCCGGAGTGTGATCGGGTCGATCCTGCAGGGGCGTGTGTAGCGGGGGTTACGGGTCGGCAGTAAGGTCGTACTCAGCGAAATTCAGTTGTGAATGGGAGGGACGCCGTGTGGTATTGGCTCTTCAAGTATGTGTTGCTGGGGCCGATTCTCTGGCTGCTCGGGCGTCCGACGGTCAAGGGTCACGAGAACATTCCGACTGACGGAGCGGCTATCCTGGCGAGCAATCACCAGGCGGTTCTGGACTCGTTCTACCTTCCGCTTCGCGTCAACCGCCGCATCACGTTCCTTGCCAAGAGCGAGTACTTCACCGGTTCCGGTCTGAAGGGCGCTTTCCAGAAGTGGTTCTTCACCGCGGTCGGTCAGGTCCCCATCGACCGAACCGGCGCGGACGCGGCGCAGGATGCGCTCAACGCCGGTCTCAATGTTCTCGGTTCTGGCAGTCTGCTGGGCATCTACCCCGAGGGAACGCGTTCGCCTGACGGTCGCCTCTACAAGGGCAAGACCGGAATGGCGCGCCTCGCGCTCGAATCGGGCGTCAAGGTGATCCCGGTTGCGATGGTCGGTACCGACAAGATGAATCCGATCGGCTCGCGGATGTGGCGCCCTGCCAAGGTCACCGTCATCGTCGGCGAACCCATCGATTTCTCCCGCTTCGAAGGCATGGGCGGAAACCGCTTCGTCGAGCGCGCTGTGACCGACGAAGTGATGTACAAGCTGATGAAACTCTCCGGCCAGGAGTACGTGGACATCTACGCGGCGAGCCTGAAAAACCAGGCGCCCACGAAACCCGAAGTTGCCGTCGACGTTCCGTCGGAGAACGGCGAGTCGGTTGTTGATCTCGTCGCCTCCGCCGAGTCGAAGGAAGCCGCGAAGACCGACAAGGATTCGGTCCCGGACGCACAGGCCAGCTAGAGATTTCCCACATCTGCCGCACGTGCATTGGCTCCAGGGCCTGCGCGTGCGGCATAGTTTTCGGACGTGCGCTACTTCTACGACTGTGAATTCATCGAAGACGGTCGAACCATCGATCTCGTGTCCATCGGCGTTGTCTGCGAGGACGGCCGGGAGTACTACGCGGTCTCGACGGAGTTCGATCCCGCCCGTGCCGGTAGTTGGGTGCGCAAGAACGTGCTGCCGAAGTTGCCGCAGCCGTCGTCGCCGCTGTGGAAATCCCGCGAGAAGATCCGCGACGACCTACTGAAATTCTTCGTTCCGCGTCCGATGGTCGTTCCGGAGCTCTGGGCGTGGGTCGCCGCCTACGACCACGTCGCGCTGTGCCAGCTGTGGGGCGATATGACCGAACTACCGCAGTCGATGCCGCGCTACACCCGCGAACTGCGACAGTTCTGGGAAGACAACGGCAGTCCTGCCCTCCCGTCAGCACCTGCCGACGCACACGACGCACTTGCCGATGCCAGGCACAACCTCGTGAAGTTCGACGCGATTTCGGCAGTACGTTCACTTCGCTGACCACGTCTTCGGCGCGCGAGAATTGTCCCGATTGAGCTGCGATCGAGAGCCTGTGTGACGCGCCGACGGGTGAGCGAATATCCTGTAGAGGTGAACTGGACTGTCGACGTGCCGATCGACCGCTTGCCCGAACTCCCGCCGCTGCCTGCCGGACTGCGTAAGCAGCTCGACGAGGCGCTCGCGAAGCCCGCTGCTCAGCAGCCCTCGTGGCCCGCTGACCAGGCGGCCGCCATGCGGACTGTGCTCGAGAGCGTGCCTCCCATCACGGTGGCCAGCGAAGTCGAGGCGCTGCAGGAGCGTCTCGCGCAGGTCGCGCGTGGTGAGGCATTCCTGCTCCAGGGCGGTGACTGCGCCGAGACATTTGCGGACAACACAGAGCCGCACATCAAGGGAAACATCCGCACGTTGCTGCAGATGGCCGTCGTGCTCACCTACGGTTCCTCGATGCCGGTCGTCAAGGTTGCTCGCATCGCCGGCCAGTACGCCAAGCCGCGTTCTGCCGACATCGACTCGCTGGGTCTGAAGTCCTACCGCGGCGACATGATCAACTCGCTCGTCGCTGACGAGGCAGTCCGCGCGCACGATCCTTCGCGTCTGGTGCGTGCATACGCCAACGCCAGCGCCGCGATGAACCTGGTTCGCGCGCTCACCGGCGCCGGCATGGCCGACTTGCACAAGGTGCACGACTGGAACCGTGAGTTCGTTGCGGCGTCTCCCGCCGGCGCACGCTACGAGCAACTCGCTGCCGAGATCGACCGCGGCTTGCAGTTCATGAACGCGTGTGGCGTCACCGATCCGAGCCTGCACCAGGCACAGATCTTCGCCAGCCACGAGGCTCTGGTTCTGGACTACGAGCGCGCGATGCTGCGTCTCGACAACGACAGCGATCACCCTAAGCTCTACGACCTGTCGGCTCACTTCCTCTGGATCGGTGACCGCACCCGTCAACTCGACGGCGCGCACATCGCCTTCGCCGAGTTGGTGTCCAACCCGATCGGTCTCAAGATCGGTCCGAGCACGACGCCGGAAATGGCGGTGGAATACGTCGAGCGCCTCGACCCCACCAACAAGCCGGGTCGGCTGACCCTGATCTCACGCATGGGTAACGGCAAGGTCCGCGACCTGCTGCCCGCGATCATCGAGAAGGTCCAGGCCACCGGCCACCAGGTCATCTGGCAGTGCGATCCGATGCACGGCAACACGCACGAAGCCTCCACCGGATACAAGACGCGCCACTTCGACCGCATCGTCGACGAGGTGCAGGGCTTCTTCGAGGTCCACAACGGTCTCGGCACGCATCCGGGTGGCATCCACGTCGAGCTGACCGGCGAGAACGTCACCGAGTGCCTCGGCGGCGCACAGGACATCTCCGACCTCGATCTCGGCGGTCGCTACGAGACGGCGTGCGATCCGCGACTGAACACGCAGCAGTCGTTGGAGCTTGCCTTCCTCGTGGCCGAGATGCTTCGAGGCTGACACCTCGCCCGTACTGATTCGCCGGTAAACGCCCTCACCTGCTCGCGCAGGTGGGGGCTTTCACTATTTCGTGAATCGCGTGACAAATCGGCGCTGCCACGGCATTTCGACGGCGCGAGGTGAGTAGTGTGCGCGAACGTACGCGGTGGCGTCCTGACTCGGCACGCCGTCCACGATGGCGAGAGCGGCCAAAGCTGTTCCGGTGCGGCCGTATCCACCACCGCACGCGATCTCGACTCGTTCGGTTTTCGAACGCACCCACACTTCGTGCAGGGCGCTGCGCAGCGCAGCCGGATCGCTCGGCAACCAGAAATCTCGCCAGCGGATCCACACCGAGTCCCACTCGGTAGCGGGAGGTTCCTTACCGGTCAGATAGACGCCGAAGGTGGGGAGAGGTCCGGAAGGAAGTGGATTGCGGAGTCCTCGACCCCGAATCGATCGGCCCGACGGCAGGTCGAGTATCCCTAAGCTCTCGGGTTCCCAGGTGACCATGAATTCAGACTAGGCCGAAGCGAACTGTCAGGGAATTGCGACGACGCTGATGTCGGTGCCCTTGGCAACGAGGTCGTTCTTGACGCTCTGGCTGATGATGACCGAGCTGTCGTTCTGAGTGAGCTGACGCACGGTGATCTCGAGGCCGAGGCGGCCGAGTTCTTCGCGTGCGGAGGAGACGGAGCGGCCGATCAGCGAGGGAACCTTGACGGAGTCGGAGATCAGGAGAACAACGGAGGTGCCGGCGTTGACCGAGGACCCGACAGCGGGATCGGTGCCGATCACATTACCGCCCTCGACGGCGTCGTCGAACGTAGTTCTGGTGGTGCTGACGGAGATGCCTACCTTGTCGAGGGCGGCGCGTGCGGCGTTCTCGGACATGCCCTTCACATCGGGAATGTCGACTGGCGGTGACCCTTTGGACGTGATGACCTTGACTGAGGAGCCCACGGCAACTTCGGTTCCCGGTGCCGGGTCGAGGGCTGCCACGCCGCCGATCGGGATCTTGGAACTGAAGGTGTCCCCGCCGTCGACCGCCACGAGAGTGCGGTCGGAGAGTTGTGCGCCCAACGCCGTGACGTCGCCGCCGGCCGGAATGGGTGGGACCGTCGGACGCCCGAGCGAAGTCAGAAGCGCGACGGTCGAGCCTTTGGTAACCCTGGATCCGGAGGCCGGGTCTGTCCCGATCACCATGTCGATCGGTTGGGCATCGGAGTACTGACCCTGGACGTCGGGAGTTAGCCCGGCGTCCTGCAGGGCGGTGACTGCAGTGTCCTTGGTCAGCCCGTCGATCGAGGGAACGGCTGTGTAGCGGCCCGAGCCCATCCACCATCCGCCGAAGCCCAATGCAAGCGCGAGGACCGCGATGACGAGCAGCCAGATCAGGGTGGCTCGCCGAGATTTGCGTCGTGCCTCGACAAAATGAGCGTGCGGATCGAGGGGCCCCAGTTGCTCGTCGCCGAAATCGGAACCGTCGTCGAAATCCGAGTCGCCGTCGACCGTCGACGGACGAGCAGTTTGAGCGGTGACCGCGCGAGTGTGCTGGATGCCGCCAGGGGGAGGGGAGCCCGTGCCGAGCGCCGTGGTGGCTGCGGCAGCAGGGGCAATGCCGGACGCCAACACTGTCGTGGCAGCAGGGTTCGGGCGCGCAGCAGAGTTCGGGCGCGCATCCGTGGGGGGCGCCGGCGCCGGTTGTGGCCGAGCCGGGGCAACCTGCGCGCTTTGGTGCTGGGCGCTTCGGCGCGGCGCCGGGACACGGTACGACGGAAGCTCCAGTTGTTCGCTCACGCTGCGAAGTGCAGCTGCCATCTCACCGGCGTCGGCAAAACGATGTGCCGGCTCGCGATGAGTGGCTTCGGCAACCAGCCGATCGAATTGCGCCGGTACACCGGGGATGCGGGAGCCGGGGCGCGGGACATCATCGTGGATGCGTTGGTAAGCGATGGAGAGCGACGTATCACCGGTGAAAGGGGTTGTACCAGTGAGAAGTTCGAACATCAACACGCCGGTGGAGTAGACGTCGCTTCGAGTGTCGGCAATTCCGGACGTCACCTGTTCCGGCGACAGATAGGCCGCGGTGCCGAGGATCACGCTGTTGGATGTGGTGGTTGCTGCCGCAGCTGCACGCACCAATCCGAAGTCGGCGATCTTCACTTCACCGGTGTCCGAGATGAGGATGTTCTCCGGTTTGACGTCACGGTGAACCAGTCCCGCTCGGTGCGCGACCGCCAGCGCGTCCAGGACAGGGGCTACGACTGCTGCAACGGCGTGAGGCGGCATCGGTCCGCGCTCACGGAGGAGTTCGCGCAAAGTTCCACCGTCGACGAGTTCCATGACGAGGAACACGTGATTGCGATCGCTGCCCTGGTCGTAGACGGCCACCAGGGCCGGATGCTTGAGCCGGGCCACGGCCCTGGCCTCGAACTCGAAACGAGTCAGGAATGCTGGATCACCGGCGAACTGCGGGTCCATCACCTTGATCGCGACAGGTCGATCCAACCGTGTATCAAGGCCTCGATACACGGTCGACATACCGCCGCGCGCGATCGGTGCGTCCACTCGATAGCGGCGCTCGAGCATTTCGCCGATCAACCCTCGACCTCCGTAATGACTATTCCTCCGTGCTTGCGATCTGTCTGCTTGCGGTCTGGGTGGTAGCTGTCAGCGTGTGGGTGGTTGTATACCGCGTACTGGTTCCCGCAGTGAGGGCACCGATTCGCATCCACCGCGAAATTCCGGTTACTGATACGCCGCATCCCGTCCATCGTAGCCAGCGATACCGACGCGGAAGTCTCGAGAACGTCACAGAGCGCTGTGACCTAAGCGGAGCGGCAGTTTCGAGCACTGCACCGGGCGGTACCTAGCGGGCTCGCCGGACCGGATAAACTTCTCGCGGTGAGCGCGATTCCTTATTGTGATGATGTCCTGGATTCTTCGGTTTCCCTGTTCCAGCTTGTGGATGTGGCGAAGAACGTCGGGTTGCCGGTGAGCAAAGTTCACCAGTTGCTTCGCGATCACAAGATCGTCGCAGTCAAGCGTCACGGTGTTCTCGGTGTTCCCGAAGTGTTCTTCGGTGAGGACGGCCAGATCGTCAAGTGGCTGCCGGGTCTCCTGGCGGTATTGCACGATGGTGGCTACACCGACATCGAAATCCTTCGCTGGTTGTTCCTGGCCGATGATTCCCTGCCTGGTCGCCCGGTAGACGCACTGCATGGTGATCTCGCGCGTGAGGTCATCCGCCGCGCGCAGGCGATGGCCTTCTAACTTGTCGGCTTTCCGACAACTCACCCACTGCGTACTCAACCGCGCCGGCTTTTCACCGCGTACGTAGCGGACCGGACGAGACCGGGCGCAGCGACCCGAAGTCGCGTGCGTCCGGGAACGGATACTCGTCGATGCAGTATCCGGAAGTCGGCGCGCTCGACCTGATCGAGGATTGCCCCGTACAACACGAAAGCTGTGTGGATCGACGGCTGGACCCGCCGGTCGAGCATCGGGATTCCGGATTCGGCGGACCGATACCGCCCTCGCGTCACGGCAATGAAGTGTGCCAGTGCGCGCTTGACGCGAACGTCCACCGTTCCGGTTCTGCGCCCGTGCTCGAGCATCTCGATGTCGACGCCGAATGCGGCGAACTCGTTTGCCGGTAGATACAGACGTCCGCGGTCGAGGTCTTCACCGACGTCGCGGATGAAGTTGGTCAGCTGAAACGCCTCACCGAGATTCGACGCGGGCACTACGGCTTCCTGCTGCGGAACGCTCACTCCGAGAATCGGGAGCATCTGCAAACCGATGACGACCGCCGAGCCATACATGTACTCGCCCAATTCGTCCATGGTGTTGTAGACGGGTCGAAACTTCGCCGTGTCGGGGGCGTCCATCCGCATGGACTCGAAGAAGGCTTCGAAATATGCACGAGGAATGTCGAACATCTGCACGGCGTCGGCGAAGGCCGGCAGCACACGGCTCAGGTCCGATGGAATCGTTGCCGGGAGGTCACGTATTCCAGCGGCGTCCAGCGTAGTGAAGGTCGCACGTTCGACATCGGCGAGGACGGTGCCGCGTTCATGCGGACCCGATGGTTCGTCCACGACGTCGTCGACGATGCGAGCAAATGCGTAGAGTGCGTGAACTGCGCGGCGTCGTGGCTCGGGTAGCAACCGCGCGGCCAGAAAGTACGTGCGGCCGTGTTCCTTTGTCACGCCCTCGCAGAATCCGTAGGACGCGGACAGTGCGTTCATGACCTGCGGATCACGCGGATCATGACGTCGAGGTCGCCGAGGCTGGTGTTGAGACTTCGACCGGTTTTTCATGATGGCGTCCACGAAGTCGGAGTGGGTCTTCCGTTTGCAAGGACATCGCCGCGATCACGGCGGCGAAGATGGCCAGAGCCACATGCGGGAAGGTGTACAGACCGATGGATCCGTCCGGCTGGAACACCAGCATGAGCCAGGTGGACAGGCCGGTCAGTACAGCGAGGGTGGTCGGCGACATTGCAAAACCGGCCGCAACTGCCAGCGGCCAGGAGTAGTACCAGGGGAGTGCGGCGGGGGAGAGAACGACGATGGCGACCATCACGATCACGATGCCCATAACGGCGTCGCGCTCGGTCTTGCGGTAGCGCCACCACACGACGGCGATGATTGCGATCAACACAACCGCCGAGATGGTCCGGGAGACTTCGAGGATGTCGTTGAAATGGTCACCGGCGAACCAGGAGGTGGCCATGGTTCCGATGTGCGCCACGATCGTGGGCAGCGAGAGCCAATTGATGATCTTCGCCGAGCCGGAGAGTGCCGTCGTCCAGCCGAGACCGACGCCGGCAATCAGTGAGGTGGATCCGAGTACTGCCACGAACACGGCAAAACCAGCACCCGCGGTCTTGACGAACGACCGGATCGGTGACGCCGGTTCGCGGCCGGCGGCCGCGGCAGCCTCCCGCTCGTGAATCATCCAGATCCAGACGATGAACGGGAGGGCAACGCCCGCGGTTGCCTTGATCGCGACGGCGAGCGCAATCAATCCTATTCCGAACAGGTGCTTACGTTCGAGAGCGAGCGCTATGCCTGCGGCCATGAGGCCGACCATGAGCATCTCGTTGTGAACGCCGCCGATCAGGTGTATCAGGACGAGGGGATTGAGTACTGCGAGCCACAGGGCGATCGAGGTGTTTCCGCCGAGCTTCGTCGCGAGATGGGGGACGGCCCACATCATCAGGGCGAGTCCGGGGAGCATCGTGATCCGCAACAGCATCGTGCCGGCGATGACGTTCTCGCCGGTCAGACGCACGATGGCGTCGGCGAGGAGAAGGTGAACCGGTCCGTACGGAGTAGTTGTCGTCGTCCACACGTTGGAGACGTTGTCGAGCAGGATCCCCGGATTGACGACTGGGCCGACGGCGTACGGGTCGAAGCCGTTGCGCAACAAGGCGCCTTGTGCCAGGTAGGAGTAGGCGTCACGGCTGAACATGGGAACCGCGAACAGCAGCGGAAACGTCCAGACCGGGACGACGTAGCGCAGACCGCGCAGCGAGACGTCACCGCGCAGAGTCGAGCGGCCCAGTCGAACCCAGGCGCCGATCATGCAGAGAACACCGATCCACACGATTGCCGCCGACAGGATCGATCCGTGTCCGAATCGTAGCCAGGACAGATGCATCGACTCGAGCAGCGGATCCTGGCGCCGGACGCTACCGGCACCGAATCCGCCGAAAGTGATCATGACTGCGCCGAAGAAACCGAGCAGTGCACTGTGACCTTCGGGAGTCCGAAGGAAATCGGCGGCCCTTAGGTGCCACGGTATTTCAGTGGCTGCGGCAGAGGACGTCATCGGTGCAGGTTCCTCCCCCGAGGAGATCGGTGTCGATCGGCGCGTGCAGCGCCCGAGTCGGTGAATCGTGGATGAATGGTCGGTTACGAGGGGCTAGTTTAGTTGCTCGCACGAGTGCACACCGCTCTGGCTCGCTCGCGTGTACCGGTAATACGTTCGGCGGCGAGCCGACCGGACAGCAGAACGGTCGGTACTCCTACCCCCGGAACGGTTCCCGACCCGGCGAGAACGACGTTGTCGAAGCCGCGGGCGAGGTTCTTGCGTCGGAACGGCCCCGTCTGGGTGAAGGTGTGTGCCGCCGCGAACGGACTACCGGCGGCCATGCCCTTCTCGAGCCAGGTCTGCGGGGTGTCGACTCGATCGATCTCGAACGACTCGACCAGTCCCGTGTAACCGCGTTCCTGCAGCGTGAGGATGATTTCGCGGACGTAGGGCGGGCCGAGAGTCGACCAGTCGAGCGGCGCACTGTCCAGATTCGGGCACGGCGCGAGGACTGACAACGGTTCACGGATCCGGCCGTCTCGCGAGAAGGCCAAGCCTGGATCGGTCTGTGCCGGTCGGGTGACGAGCAGTGACGGATCACTCATCAGTTGCCCGCGGCCGCGGCGTGCCGTGATCTCGGCGAAGGTACGCTTCCACGCCTCGCCGAAGTCGATCATGTGGTGTCGCTGCGCGGGCCATCCGTCGGCGACCGCAGCGGAAACCGTGCCGTGAATCACGACCGCGGACGGCGATGTACGCACCGGGCGCGGGCGGAATCGGGTATGTGGGCGCAGGAGCGAGTCCGTGACGACCATGTCGGGAGTGAGGACAGCGGCGTCACAGTGGAAGCGCTCACCGTCGCGTGTGTGCACGGCATGCACGCGCCGATCGCTCACTTCGAGGCGTTCGACAGTGCGGCCGAGATGCAGAATTCCGCCGGCCTCGGTGAAGGCGTCGGCCATCGACTCGGCGATCGTGCGCATCCCGCCCTCGGGAAAGTAGACGCCGAGCGAGGTATCCATGTGCGCGATCGCCCCGTACACCGCGAGCGCACGAGACGGAGCAACGCCCGCATACAGCGCTTGGAAGGTGAAGATCCGCCGAAGGCGAGGGTCGTGGATCTTGCGATCCACCTGCCCACCCAGTTTCCCGAATCCTCCCAGCGCGACGAGTCGTCTCAGATCCTTGATCGCGGCACGCGAATTGACCAGTCCGAGGGGAGAATCGAAGTCGGCGTCCATGAAGCGATCGAATTCGGCGTCGAAGATCCGGTTCAGCCATCGGCGTAGCGCGCGGTATCGCTGCGCTTCTTCCGGCCCGCAGACGCGGGCTACTTCGGCAGCCATGTCTTCGGGATCAGCGTGAACGTCGAGAGCGGTGCCGTCCGCGAATCGCGCGTGGTACGTCGGATCGAGCTTGTGCACAACGAACTTGGGGTTCGTCGAGTCGGGGTCGGCCCCGACGGCGGCAAGAGCGTCTTCGACGAGTTCGGGCATCGTGAGCACTGTTGCGCCGTTGTCGATGCTGTAGTCACTGCATTCGTAGATGCCGACTCGTCCACCGACCGAGCTGTTGCTCTCGAGAATCGTGACTTCGCGCCCGGCGCCCCGCAGGTACAACCCCGCAGACAGTCCGGCAAGTCCGGCGCCGACGATCACGACTCGATCGGTCGGCGAGCTGACAGTTCGAGTGCGGTGCACGTCTGCCACGGTCAGTAGCTTCGCTTCGTGGCCGCGACCGCCATGTCGGTGAGACGAGCCTTGGCCTCAGCCGTCGCGGTGCTTGCACCGAGAGCGTTCGACGCTGCCTCGACGAGGGTGTCGATCTGCGTTTCGACGTCGGTGACGGCGCCGAGATCGGTGATCACCTCGCGCAGGGTGTCCACTTCGTTGTCGGTCAGCTCGGTGCCGATTCCGTTGCGAAGTAGTTCGGCCGCCGCCGGGTCCGCGGCGTCGGCGCGGTCGAGTGCCATCGCGAAGAGCACAGTCCGCTTGCCTGCAATGAGATCGTCGCCCGAGGGTTTGCCCGTAACGGACGGGTCTCCGAACACTCCGAGTAGGTCGTCGCGAAGTTGGAACGCGATGCCGATGTCGGTTCCGAACGTGCGGTAAGCGTCGATCAGCTCGGCGTCTGCACCGAACAGTGCGGCGCCGAGATGCAGTGGGCGTTCGATCGTGTACGCGGCGGTTTTGTAGCGGTTGACCCGCATGGCAGCCTCGACGGTCTCGTCACCGCGGGCTTCGTTGCTGATGTCGAGGAACTGGCCACCGAGCACCTCGGTGCGCATTGCCGACCAGACCGGGCTGACCCTTGCGGCTGCCTCGGGGCTGATCCCGGATTCTCGGATCATGTCGTCCGCCCAGGCCAACGCCAGGTCGCCGAGAAGAATGGCGACGGCCTCGCCGAAGTGTGCGGAGTCGCCGCTCCACTTCTCGCCGCGATGCTGGTCCTCGAATTCGACGTGAACGGTGGGGAAGCCGCGCCTGGTCGTTGATGCGTCGATGATGTCGTCGTGGACGAGCGCGCAGGCCTGCACCAGTTCGAGGGCGGCGCATGCCCGAATCACGGCGTCCGCGTCGCTCCCGTTCGGGTCGCCTCCGGCGCCGAGCCAACCCGTCCAGGCGAACGACGGCCGGACCCGCTTTCCGCCACGCAGGACGAAGGCCTCGAGGGTATCGACGGCCTTCTCGTATCCACCGCCGATGTTCGAGACGAGTTCGCGGCGTGAAGCGAAGAAGTCGCGGAGCGCTCCTTCGAACATGCCCGGCAGTTCGAGTGAGGTCGGATGCGGTGCGGTGTTGGTCGAACTCTGTCCAACGCGCGCGGTTCCTGCGGACAGGGTGGCCTCCAAGATCGGTACGTTCTCGCGCCGGAGGGTTACACGGAAGCGAGCTTGGAGCCCAGCTTAGTGGGGGTTGGAATCAACGGCGGGTCGGGCCGTGAACTGCGTGATCCTGACATACGGGATGCGCAGCCCTGGGCGATGAGCTTGTTTGCGGCTGGAAAACATATGCTTGACCGGTGACATTCGATCCAGTCAGGGGCCGCTCCAGCGAGGGGTGGGCCACCCGAACACCGTCGATCGTCGATCGGATCGCTTCCTCGACAGGTAGCCGCATTCCGTTCTCGGTCGAGTTTTCGCCGCCGCGCGACGCCGACGCCGAAGCTCGCCTGTGGCGTGCGGTGCGTACCTTCGAACGGCTCGCACCGGCATTCGTCTCGATGACGTACGGCGCAGGCGGGTCGACGCGCGATCGGACGGTACGCGTCACCGGTGAACTGGCCGAAGAGACGACCCTGCTGCCGGTTGCTCACCTGACTGCGGTGTCGCACAGCACCGAAGAACTTCGTGCCATGGTCGGTGCTTACGCCGATCGTGGGATCAGCAACATCCTCGTGTTGCGCGGCGATCCGCCCGGCGATCCGCTCGGCGAGTGGAAGAAGCATCCCGAAGGCGTCGAGTACGCCGAGGAACTCGTGCGGATGGTCCGTGACCTGGGCGACTTCCACGTGGGTGTCGCGTCGTTCCCCGAGGGCCACTACCGCGCTCCGGACTTGGCATACGACACGAAGTACCTGGTGTCGAAGCTGCGTGCCGGCGCGGAGTACTCGATCACGCAGATGTTTTTCGACGTGGAGGACTACCTGCGTCTTCGTGACCGGGTGAGCGCGTACGACGCAGAACAGGGCGCCAAGCCGATCATCCCGGAGATCATGCCGGTGACCTCGCTGCGTTCGGTGCGGCGCATGCTCGAACTGTCGGGCTCGTCTCTGCCTCCCGCCCTCGAACGTCGATTCGATGCCGCGGCCGGAAGCGGTCCGGAAGAGAACCGTGCAGCGGTTCGTGAACTCGGCATCGATCTGGCCACCGAGATGGGTGAGCGGTTGATCGCCGAAGGCGCTCCGTGCTTGCACTTCATCACGTTGAACTTCGCGCGTGCAACGAGTGAGGTCCTCGAGCGCCTCGGTCTGACCCCCGACACCTCGGTCGGGACAGCGCAAGCGGTCTGATCTTCGGTTGCCTCGCTCGACAACAATCGAGTGCGCAACTGCCAGGCGCTACTTTGTGGTGTTTCTCGGATTCTTGGTGTCAGCTTGCTTCGTGACCGGTGACTTTGTGACAGGCGTCTTCATGGCCGGTGCTTTCGACGCGGGTGCACGCTTGACCGGTGCGCGATTGCGCGCCATCCAGGCCAGCGCGCCGACGACGATTGCGACCCCGAGCGTCAGTCCGGCCATGATGCCGGCCCAACCGGCGAAGCTGCGAGTGCTGGGATCCGCATAGTTGACCTCGGCACGCATCGTCGACACCTCACCGGCAGGCAACGTCCACGACACCCGGGAATCACCGTCTCGGGTTCCGTTCGTGGTGCCCACCCGTGCCGGGAATGCGATGCTGACCTGGACGTCAGCGCCCTGGGCCGGCAACGTCTTCAGGTCTACCTTGCCGTCGAGCGTGACGGTGTCTCCCGAGCGCTTGAGGGTGATCTGGAACGAGCCGGATCCCTCGGCGTACATCGAACTCAGCTGGGCGACGTCACCGAAAGACAAATCGCTGAAGAACGCCTGACTGCCGACGTACCCGTCCTTCTTGTACTCCTGGACCCGTACCTTGTCCTCCAGTGAGGAAGGCGGGGTCAGCTGGGGACCCTTGTCTGCCTCATCCGCAGGTATCGCGGCGGCGACCACCTGACCCGACACACGATCGTTCGCGGACACGCCCATCGACACCTGCACGCGGATGCACCCGGCCAGCAAGGGAACGAACATCAGGGCGAGCGCGGCAACCGTCAGGAAGCGTTTCCGACTGGTCGGCTTGGCGGCGGGATCGGTGGACTGTTGCACACTGGCCATCGTGCCAGCCGTGGCGTAGCCAGTCATCGAGGCGGGGGCGTGTCGGCGGGTGAAGTTCGGCGGGTGACCTTTACGACCTGCTCGAACGAAGCAACCAACGACCAGTCGCACCCCGGCGGCTGTCGGACAGTGCGATTCGGGCGGCACTGCGACCACTGGCTCCGGACACACCACCACCGGGATGCGTCGACGCACCGGTCAGATACAACCCGTCTGCTCCCGGAACGCGATGTCCGGACAGTTCCGGAAGCGGTCGCCACAACATCATCTGATCGAGTGACATCTCGACGTGCATGACATTTCCGCCGATCATCCCCAATTCCGACTCGATGTCGCGGGGAGTCTGAATGAACCGGTCGAGGATGGAATCAGCGAATCCGGGCGCGACGGCCTCCATCTCGCCGACGATCCGATCGGCCTCCGCCGCCGCGACCGACGCCCAATCACGATGTCCGCTGAGGCGATACGGTTGCCACTGCGACCACAGCGTCACCTGATGTCGACCGGCCGGGGAGATCGTGGGATCGATTCCGCTGAAACTCATTCCGAGAACCGCAGGGCGAGGAGGAAGTTCCCCCGCCAGCGCTGCGCCGTGTGCAGCGCGCAAGTGGGCGCGATCGGAAACCAGCAATTGCAATCCCGACGTGCTTTCCTGCGTCGTGGCGTCGCCGCGGTAGGACGGAAGCGCAGATGTTGCCAGTCGCAGTACCGCGCCGATACCGGGGCCTACCCTGATGCGGCGACGCCATCGTTCGAGCGTCTCGCCGTCGAAGCCGCCGCGGCCCAGGAGTTCGAGCGTGGTGAGGATGTGGCACCCGGCAATTACCTTGCGAGCCTGAACCTCTCGACCGTTCTCGGTCGTGACGGTCCAGTGATTCGAGTCAGGGCGGATCGACGCCACACCGTCGCCGAGTGAGATGGCGGCGCCGTCGACAGCCATGCGGGAGGCCAACGCAGCGCTCAGCGCGCCGCTCCCGCCGACTGCCCGCCCGGGGGGCAAGACGTGCATGAGTGCAGCGAAGCCGACCATCGGAGCGGTTCCCGGTTCCGACATCGGAGGCCCGGACTGGGCGCCGAACCACGCCAACGCAGCTTTGAGTTCCTCGCTGTCGAAATACTCGTCCAGCAGTGCGTCGCCAGGCGCGAGGAACTGCCGCGAGAGTTCGCTGTTGCCGCGTGCGGTGGCGAGACCCCCGAACGCACCGATCAGGTTCGATCCGGTGGGTGGCGCCGAAAACGCTTTCATGACGTGTTGACTGCGCTCCGACCAGACTGCGACGAACCGCCGATACGAGTCGGCGTCCTTTGTCCCGCAAGCTCGTTCGATGGACAGGCAGGTTGCGTCGAGGTCGCGGTGAAACACGATGCCCGGCCCGTCGGTGCCCGGGGCGGGCGGCGCGAACGCCCACGGGTCACAGTCGATGTAGCGCAGTCCGTGCGCGCCGAGTCCGAGTTCCTCGATGATGCCGCTGTGCCGAATCATGAGGTGCGCCGACGACCCGCGGTCCACCTTGTATCCGGGAAATCGCTCGACGGTCGAGACGGCGCCGCCGAGAACCGTGTCCCTCTCGAGCACCTCGACCGACCAACCCTCGCGTGCGAGGTAGGCGGCCGAAACGAGCGCGTTGTGTCCGGAGCCGACGACGACGGCGTCGAGAAGCGCGCTCACAGCGGCAGTCCGCGCCCGAGGACCGCGAACGGTCGGTTGTCGCCGGCAAAACGAAATCTGCGGAGCACGTCACGAAATCCGAGGCGACGGTACAGCCGCCAGGCACGGTTGTCCTCGTCGTACACCTCGGGGGTCGACAACAGAACACTGCGTTCGGGTCGATCGGCGAGGAGGTGGCGCAAGAGCGATTCGCCCAACCGGTGCCCTTGTCCGTTCGGATGCACGTGAAGTTCGGTGAGTTCGAAGTAGTCACTCAGAATCGCATCGATCTCGCTCTGGGGGCGACCCGAGCGCCGCAGCCCGTGCAGTACCTGCTGATGCCACCACTGGTCCGGGCTCCCGCGATACCCGTAAGCGATCCCCACCAGTGGCAGATTTTCGTGCGACGGTTGCTGGGGAACTGCCAATGCGCCGACGGCTTTCCAGCCAGGCCGGTTCGCATGCTCCTGCCACATCGGTGCGCGATGGAACTCGGTTCCTCGCGGATAGTCCATCGCTGTGACGTACACGGCCAGTGCCTCGTGGAGTCGATTCGCGAATTCTTCGCGGTCGAGGTCGACCGTATGTGGTGTCCAGGCGATCTGCGGGTCGACCGGTCTCACCTCTTCTCTTGACGGCGTGTCGGTGGGTGCAGTTATATTGAATAGGTCGAACAGATGTTCGATGTGGGTGATCCGGAGATGCCCGAAGGGAAGCGGGCATCTCCGGCCCACCCGGCCTTGGATCCTTACGGTGCAGGAGGTGCCCCGATGTCCGAGCGTGTGAAGCCTGAACGTGTGAAATCCGTACGAACTCTGCCTGCCGAGTTGTCGAGTCCGTCGGATGCCGCAATCTCTCGATTGCCGATGTCGGCGCGGCGGTCGTTCGGTGCGACGGCCACCAGCCACCGCAGTGTTCAAGTGGGAAAGTCTGGTGTGGCATGGGGACTGCTTCGGAAGGCGGATGCGCTTCTGGAGGAAGCGATAGGGGCAGGCGATCCTGCCGACCGGTTCCGGTGTGCTTACCTGGCGGCGTTGCGTGGTGCCGGGGCGGTGTTGGCGGCGGCTCCCGCCGGTGCCGGTTCGAAGCGTAAGCGAACCGGAAACGCGTGGGTCCTGATGGACGCCGCAGCGCCCGCGTTCGGTGCGTGGTCGAAGTTCTTCGCGGGGTGGTCCGCTACGCGTGCGGCCGTGGAAACCGGTGTGTCGATCGTCATCACAGACTCCGATTCCGACGCATTTTTTGCCGAGGTCGGTCGTTTTCTCACAGCAGTCGAAGATTTCATCGGTCAGGACACGTCCGCGCATTTGCAAGCGTCGTGAACAAATGGTCCGTCGCGGCAGTCATTTCCGGGGAAATTCCTGGTCCGCGCGGGCAAATGGAGCCGAATCGGGGCCCTTTGGCACGAATACGTACGCTTGTGGCGGAACTCGTACCCGGAGTTGGTGGTCCGAGACCTAAACTGCTCGTATTATGAAAACAGGTAATCGTTCAAGTTGATTACCCGCCGCCTCACACCGTGAGGTGGTTGCCAAACTTCCAGTGCCGGGGGAGGTACCGTGCCACTCTCCGAGCACGAGCAGCGCATGCTCGATCAGATCGAGAGCGCTCTCTATGCCGAAGACCCCAAGTTCGCCTCCAATGTGAGGGGCGGCCGTATGCGGGCGCCGTCGAGCAGACGGCGATTCCAAGCAGCGGCTCTATTCGTGCTGGGTCTGGTCCTGCTGATCGCGGGGGTTGCCCTCCCGCTCAAGCCGGGCGGTTTTCCGATCATCAGCCTGTTCGGTTTCTTGTTCATGTTCGGCGCAGGGGTGTTGTTCCTCTGGGGTGGTGGACGTAAGTCCGCAGCAGCTGCCGACCCCGCTTCAGAAGGCGGCAATCATCCGTCCGGTCCGCCGGGCAGGGGTGGTTCCGGACGAGGACGCGGCCGGAAATCCGGCGGCGGATTCTCGTCGCGGATGGAAGATCGATTCAAACGCAGGTTCGAGCAGGACTAGCTCTCCCGCCCTTTTTTGGGGCGTACTTCGAGAGTGATGCAGTTTGGACATGACGCCCTTTGCAGGGCACGAACGACCACACGAGTTGGTGTGGGTGTTGTCGTGTGCGCTGGCGGGGTTACCGGCGAATCAGTGACGCGCGAGCGAATCACGTGCCACCCTGGCCGCCCGTAGGCATGCCCACGGGCTTCCTCCACTTCGCTCCACCCGGTCCTCCACTTTCCTCCACCCTGGCCGAACTGCAATGCTCGACCAGACCTCGTCCAGCTCACGTCTATTCGAAAACCGTGCTTGTACTGCCATTTTGTCTGGGGGAGCGACAAGTCGTGGCGTGACGGGTCGATATGACGGTGGTGTGGGCCGGGACACGGTTGCAAATTTCCCCCACGTCTCCCCACCTGCACTGACCTGCTATTTGTCAGCAAATGATGCTGAATAGGGACCATGTGCTCCTTGTTTGTGGGGGAAAGTGGGGTACTGTGGGTTCGGGCGGAGAGCTGAAGCACGATCCGCTCGATAGGGAGGGTTTCAGCGCAAGCTCGCAGGAGGTGTCGAGTGTTCCTCGGTACCTTCACGCCGAAGCTGGACGACAAAGGTCGGCTCACGTTGCCGGCAAAGTTCCGAGACGAACTGGCAGGAGGATTGATGATCACCAAGAGTCAAGATCACAGCCTCGCCATCTACCCCCGGGACGAGTTCGTCAAGCTCGCTCGAAAGGCAGCGGCAGCTCCACGCAATGATCCGGCAGCTCGGGCGTATGTACGTGCCCTGGCCGCCGGCACAGATGAACAGCACGCCGATGCCCAGGGGCGAATCACCCTCTCGGCTGATCATCGGCGTTACGCAAACCTGTCGAAGGAATGCGTAGTGACCGGCTCCGTCGATTACCTCGAGATCTGGGATCTAGCAGCCTGGGAGAGGTATCTCGGAGACAACGAAGAGGACTATTCGCAGGCAACAGGCGAATCTCTCAGCGAGATCGTCTAGGCGAAGAGCCCCCGGCGAATGCCGCGAGGCCTCTGCCCGGAAAGACCCTGACGCACTTCCCCAGCGCCAGGTTCTCCTTCGGGCAGGGACCTCGAAGCATTCGCCTTCTCGAACAGTCATCGCCTTCTCGGAAAGTTAGCAACTTTTCGAAAAGTCATCGGAAATCATGAAAGTAGGAGCCGGAGCAATCATGGTGGATCACGAGGTGAACGAACCCTCGGATGCCGATGGCTTCGCCCACGTCCCAGTACTTCTGCATCGCGCCGACGATCTTCTCGGCCCTGCCATCACAGCCGTCGGTGACGGTGGTGCGGGCGCCTACATGATCGATGCGACGTTGGGGCTCGGCGGCCACTCCGAATTCTTCCTCGGCAAGTACCCGGGCCTTCATCTCATCGGTCTCGACCGCGACACCAATGCACTCCGTATCGCTTCCGAGCGTCTGGCACCCTTCGCAGACCGAACCACGTTCGTGCACACCACGTATGACGGGATCGAAGACGCGCTCGAACAGGCCGGTCTGCCGTCAACGGAGTCGGTTCACGCGATCCTCTTCGATCTGGGTGTGTCGTCGATGCAGTTGGACGAAGCCGACCGAGGTTTTGCATACTCGATCGACGCACCTCTCGACATGCGAATGGATCAGACGGTCGGGCTGACCGCGGCAGAGGTTCTCAACACCTACAGCCACGGCGACCTTGCTCGCATTCTGAGCACGTACGGCGAAGAGAGATTCGCCGGAAAGATTGCGTCCGAGGTCCTTCGGCAGCGTGAGCGTGAACCTTTCACTACCAGTGCAGCTCTGGTCGAGTTGCTGTACCGGACAATTCCCGCAGCCACGCGACGGACCGGTGGACACCCGGCCAAGCGCACCTTCCAAGCGCTGCGGATCGAAGTCAATGCCGAGTTGGATTCGCTTCGTGCAGCGGTGCCTGCCGGGCTCGACGCACTGGCAGTCGGTGGACGAGTGGTGTTCATGTCCTACCAGTCGCTCGAGGATCGAGTTGTGAAGGCGGAGTTGGTTCCCCGCTCCAAGTCCACCAGTCCTGAAGGTCTGCCGGTCGAGTTGCCGGGAATGGGCCCGGAGTTCCGCATTCTCACCCGTGGCGCAGAACGTGCGTCCGAGCAGGAAATCGAAGAGAACCCACGATCAGCTCCGGTGCGTTTGCGTGCCGCAGAACGCATTTCCAGGAGGCGAGCATGAGTGGTCAGGGTAAATCCGGTGCAGCGCAACGCGCATACGAGAAGCGCACCGCGCGGGCGGCTGGTCGGACCGGAACTGCCGCTGCTGCCGGCCCGTCGATCTCTCCTCGGGCGATGCTCAAGGGACGAGTACCGTTCGTGGCCTCCGTCATCGGACTTCTGTCGATCGGTCTTGCGGTGACACTGCTGCTGACCACTCGCGCTGCCGAAGATTCGTACCAACTCAGTGATGCGCGTGCCTATAACCAGTCTTTGGTCGAGCAGAAAGCAGCGCTCGAACGTGACTTCCAGTCGCGTAACTCGGCTCCGGAGTTGGCAAATCAGGCAAGCGCTCTCGGCATGGTGCCGGCCAAGGATCCTGCACGCCTGGTGGTGCATCCGGATGGTTCGGTCGAGGTCGTCGGAACGCCGACTCCCGCGACTGCCGGAGCGATGCCGCCGCTCGATGCGCCCACGTCGGTCCCCGCTCCGACCGCGACGCCACCGCGTACTACGACGCCGGTTGTTCCCGGAGCCACGCCGAGCGTTCCCAATAACACGCGAAACCTCGCGCAGAGTGAACAATTGGTTCCTGTGATCCCCACAACGACAGCACCCGCCACCACGACGGCGGTGCCTGCTCCGCCTGAGGAACGTCGGTGAGTCAGAACTCCCGTAACAACCCCGGTCGGCGTCCGCGCCGCTCGGCGACCGCTTCCTTCCCGTTTCGCCAGCGAGTCGGTCGTATCACGATGTGTGGTGCGCTCGCCGTTGCGGCATTGCAACTCTTGTGGATTCAGGGCATCGACGCGCCGAGCCTGGCGGCGGAGTCCGCGAATCAACGAACCACGACGCAGGTCGATCCGGCCGTACGTGGCTCGATTACCGACCGCAACGGAAATCCTCTCGCATTCACCATGGAAGCCAAGGCGCTGACCTTCCAGCCGGTGCGGGTACGCAAGGAACTCGAGGAAGCGCGCGCCAAGAGCCTCGAGCAGGGCGCCGAGGGCGACAAGCAGGCGCCGGAAGTGAGCGATCGCCTCGCCGAGATCGCCGCCGGAATCCACGCCAAACTCGGCGAGACCGTTCCGGAAAAAGATCTGCTTCAGAAGATGAACAGCAACGAGACTTTCACGTACCTCGCACGCAGCGTGGATCCGGCTGTTGCTGCCGAGATCTCGGACAAGTTCCGGGAGGTCGGCCTCGAGCGACAGGACATCCGCGAGTATCCCGGTGGCTCTCTGGCCGCGAATCTCGTCGGCGCGACCGGCTGGGACGGGCACGGTTTGCTCGGCCTCGAAGATTCGATGGACTCCACGCTCGCCGGAACCGATGGATCCGAAACGTACGACCGCGGTTCCGACGGCGCTGTGATCCCCGGTAGCTGGCGTGACAAGCAACCGGCAGTCAACGGTTCGGGCGTCGAACTGACCATCGATTCGGACCTCCAGTTCTACGTTCAGCAGCAGGTTCAGATCGCCAAGGACAAGTCGGGCGCAAAGAACGCTTCGGTTGTGGTCATGGACTCCAAGACGGGGCAGGTGTTGGCCATGTCCAACGACAGCACCTTCAACCCCGCGATCGGCATCGACAAGAACGCGCCGACAGCCGAAATGGGCAATCCGTCGGTCAGTACGCCGTTCGAGCCCGGATCGGTGAACAAGATCGTCACCGCTGCAGCGGCTATCGAGGACGGTAAGACAACTCCGGACGAAGTTCTGCAGGTTCCGGGCAGCATCACGATGTCCGGTGCCACAGTCAAGGACGCGTGGGATCACGGTGTGGCCCCGTATACCTCTACCGGTGTGTTCGGAAAGTCCTCGAACGTCGGCACATTGATGCTCGCTCAGCGAGTGGGCGAGGATCGCTACGCAGACATGCTGAACAGGTTCGGCCTCGGACAACGCACCGACGTCGGACTTCCCGGCGAGAGCGCGGGCAGCGTTCCGAGCCGCGACCAGTGGTCCGGCGGAACCTTCGCGAACTTGCCGATCGGGCAGGGCCTTTCGATGACAACCCTGCAGATGACGGGGATGTACCAGGCTATTGCCAACGACGGCGTGCGAATTCCTCCGCGGATCGTGAAGTCGACTGTCGATTCTTCCGGTGCTCGAACCGAGACGCCGCAACCCGAGGGCGTCGAGGTGGTCAGCGCCCAGACAGCCGCGACGGTTCGGGACATGTTCCGATCGGTCACCCAGGAAGACACGGGTAATCAACGAGGAACCGGTGTTGCCGCGGGCGTCGAGGGATATCAGGTCAGCGGCAAGACGGGCACCGCGCAGCAGGTGGATCCGGCGTGCAAGTGCTACTCCAACTCCAACTACTGGATTACCTTCGCGGGCATCGCGCCCGCGGACAACCCTCGATTCGTGATCGGAATCATGCTCGACGCCCCGGTTCGCGGCGTGGACGGCGGCGGCGGTCAATCGGCAGCGCCGTTGTTCCACAACATCGCCTCGTGGATGTTGCAGCGTGACAGTGTTCCGATGTCGCCGGATCCCGGTCGCAAGTTGGTGTTGCAGGCGGACTGATTGCGGGTGTGGGGTTCGACACGGTCTTCGGGTTAATCCCGGACACGGTAATCTCAAACGCCGCAGTAATCTCTTTCATTGCAGTGCGCCGAACCTTGCTTGCGCTGCGATCGCCATAGACCGACGACAGACCAACGACCGCAATAGACCAACGACAATTCCCAGGAGTCGAGTGACAGTGCCGAATCGTTTGCAATCGTCGAACTCGGACGGCGCTCCCGGGACGCGTCCGACACAACCGGTTGCTACCGCGGTCACGGCGCTGTCCGAACTGTCCGGGGCTCGCCTCGAATGGGTCGGACAACCGGGATCACAGTCGCCGGAGGTGGTCGTCAAGGGCGTCGACCTGCGTGCGCAGGGAATCGTTACCGACGACCTCTTCGCTGCTCTGCCCGGTGCCAGGACGCACGGCGCTCAGTTCGCCGTCGACGCTCTGGGGCGCGGTGCGACCGCGATCTTGACCGACGAGGCCGGCCTGGAATTGATCGAGGCCGCTGACAAGGAGCCCGACCGTCCCGTTCCGGTTCTGGTTCATCCGAATCCGCGGGACGTGCTCGGCGAGATCTCAGCGGAAATCTACGGCCGACCTTCAGAGAAGATGCAGGTCGTCGGCATCACCGGCACGTCCGGCAAGACAACGACGTCGTACCTGCTCGAAGCAGCGATTGCCGGAGCCGGCCGCAAGCCCGGCCTGGTGGGCACCATCGAAACTCGCATCGACGGCCGCCGGGTCCCCAGCGCGCTGACCACGCCGGAAGCTCCGCAACTGCATGCTCTGTTCGCCGTGATGGCGGAGCAGGGGATCGACACCGTCGTCATGGAGGTGTCCAGTCATGCGCTCGCTCTCGGACGCGTCGACGGCATCCGCTTCGACATCGGCGCTTTCACCAACCTTTCGCAGGACCACCTCGATTTCCATCGGGACTTCGAGGAGTACTTCCAGGCCAAGGCTCGGTTGTTCGATCCCGAGTCGACGGTGCGAGCCGAGCATGCCGTCGTCTGCGTCGACGACGTATGGGGTCGACGGATGGCCGAGTTGGCTGCGACCGACGAGAGCGATGCAGTGACCACGGTCTCGACCTCGACGGCCGAGGCCGAATGGAAGGTCGGTGTGGTCGAGGTTGCCGAGGACGGCTCACAGACTTTCGAGTTGGTCGGGCCAGACGGACAAACATGGCCGGTCTCGCTTCGCCTCCCCGGTCGATACAACGTGGCCAACGCTGCGCTGGCGTTGACCGTCAGTTTTGCTGCCGGCCTCGACCCGGACGCCGCTGTTCGAGCGCTCGGCACTGTGGATGTCCCAGGACGAGTTCAGCGGATCGACCGTGGACAGAGCTTTCTCGCTGTGGTCGACTACGCGCACAAGCCGGCAGCGCTCGAAGCCGTGATCGCCACGCTGCGCAACCAGGTTCCCGGCCGAGTTGCGGTGGTGGTCGGCGCGGGCGGGGATCGCGACGCCGGCAAACGGACTCTCATGGGCGAAGCGGGTGCGCGAGGTGCAGACCTGCTGATCGTCACCGACGACAACCCACGTACCGAGGATCCGGCGAAGATTCGTGCTTCGGTGATGCAAGGCGCCATGGACGTGCCTGAATCCGAACGCGGCGAGGTTCGTGAAGTGGGGGACCGGGCCACCGCGATCGAGCGAGCGGTCCGGTGGGCACAGCCAGGAGATGTTGTCCTGGTAGCAGGCAAAGGCCACGAGGTAGGTCAAGAAATCGACGGGGTCAAGCACCCGTTCGACGACCGCGAGGTGTTGGGCGAAATGATCGGCCGATTCGCGATCAACACAGCACATGGAGGCAAGTAATGATCCCGATGACGCTCTCTCGGATCGCCGAGATCGTCGGAGGAACCCTGCACGACGTCGACGATTCGTCGACGCAGGTGACTGGAACCGTCGAATTCGATTCGCGCAAGGTCGGTCCAGGTGGGCTTTTCCTCGCACTACCCGGCGCGCGTGTCGACGGCCATGATCACGCGGAAGCTGCGGTGGCGGCAGGCGCCGTCGCGGTACTCGCGGCGCGGCCGGTCGGAGTGCCGGCGATCGTCGTTCCTTCGGTGCCGAACGACGGTCCCAGTGCGGTGATGCTGCTCGAACACGACACCGACGGATCCGGGGCCGCAGTCCTGCACGCCCTCGGTCTTTTGGCTCGAGCAGTTGTCGACGAACTGGCAACTGATGGAACAGCAACTGATGGTGGACTGACGCTCGTCGGTGTCACCGGTTCTGCGGGCAAGACCTCGACCAAGGACCTGATTGCAGCGCTGTTGCGCGAACGCGGTGAGGTTGTTGCGCCGCCCGGATCGTTCAACAACGAACTGGGTTTGCCGTGGACGGTCCTCCGTGCGGACGCGAAGACTCGCTTCCTGGTCCTCGAGATGTCGGCACGCGGGGTCGGCCACGTCGGCGAGCTGACCAAGATTGCTCCGCCGAAGATCGGCGTCGTTCTCAATGTCGGTACCGCGCACCTCGGTGAATTCGGTTCGCGCGAAGCGATCGCTGTCGCCAAAGGTGAACTGGTGGAAGCACTCCCGTCGGCAGCCGACGGTGGAGTCGCGGTCCTCAACGCCGACGACCGCATGGTCGCCGCAATGGCGAGCCGGACCGGAGCCCGGATCGTATTCGTCGGCCAGTCGGAAGACTGCGACGTTCGGGCGACCGACGTGGTCGTAGACGATCAGGCTCGGGCTTCCTTCACACTGAACTGTTCGCAGGGTTCGGCGCGTATTCGCCTGGCCGTCCACGGCGAACATCACGTGAGCAATGCCCTTGCCGCTGCGGCTGTCGCACTCGAGAACGGCCTCGCGGTTGCGGACATCGCGCGTGTCCTCGAGGGTACGAAGGCGGCGTCCGCGAGGCGGATGGAAGTCACCGAGCGCGCCGACGGCGTCACCGTTGTCAACGACAGTTACAACGCCAATCCCGATTCCATGCGCGCCGCCCTCAAAGCGTTGGTATCCATGGCACGATCGGATCGGCACTTCGGGCGTCGTAGCTGGGCTGTGCTCGGTGAGATGGCTGAACTCGGGCCGGAGTCGGTGGTCGAGCACGACGCGATCGGTCGCCTTGCCGTCAGGCTCGACGTTAGCAAGTTGATCGTCGTCGGAACTGGCCGCACCTCGCGTGCGATGCATCAAGGAGCGGTGATGGAGGGGTCGTGGGGTGACGAGTCCGTCGTCGTGCCCGACGCGGCTGCGGCAATTGCCATCCTCGACGCCGAACTCGAACCCGGCGATCTCGTGCTGGTGAAGGCGTCCAAGTCGGTTGAACTATGGACGGTCGCCGAAGCGATTCTGGCCGCAACGCCCGGCGCCGACGGCGAGAACACTGACGGCGAGAACAGCGGGGATTCGCAGTGATCCAGATTCTTCTCGCCGCAGGCATCGCGCTCGCGGTCTCCATCATGCTCACGCCGATTCTGATCAAGGCGTTCTCGAAACAAGGTTTCGGGCAGGAGATCCGAACCGAAGGTCCGGCCAGTCACCAGGCCAAGCGCGGCACTCCCACCATGGGCGGCGTCGCGATCCTGACCGGAATCTGGGCCGGCTATCTCGGCTCGCACCTCATCGGTCTCGGCATGGACAACGCGGAGGGACCATCGGCGTCCGGACTCCTCGTTCTGGGTCTGACCACAGCTCTCGGCGGAGTCGGTTTCCTCGACGATTTCATCAAGATCCGCAAGCAGCGCAATCTCGGACTGAACAAGACAGCGAAGCTGGTCGGTCAGTTCGTCGCAGCTATTGCCTTCGGTGTCTTGGCCCTTCAGTTCCGCGGTGACGACGGGCTGACTCCGGGCAGTGTTCATCTGTCGTACGTTCGTGACATCGCGACCGTCTCCCTCGGTTCCGTGGTCTTCATCGCGTTCTGCTACCTACTGGTCAGCGCCTGGTCCAATGCCGTCAACCTGACCGACGGCCTGGACGGTCTGGCCGCCGGAGCGATGAGTTTCGTTCTCGGTGCCTACGTCATCATCACGTTCTGGCAGTTCCGCTACTCGTGTGAGACCAACCCGGGCAAGGGTTGCTACGACGTCCGCGATCCACTCGATCTAGCGGTGCTCTGCGCGGCCGGCGCCGGCGCGTGCATCGGGTTCCTGTGGTGGAACGCCGCACCCGCCAAGATCTTCATGGGCGACACCGGTTCTCTTGCCCTCGGCGGCATGCTCGCCGGGCTGTCGATCACCACCAGCACGGAACTGCTGATGGTTGTCATCGGAGCACTGTTCGTCGCGGAGGCCGCGTCGGTGGTGATCCAGGTAGCGGTATTCCGGTCCAGCCGACGGCGGGTGTTCCGAATGGCGCCGTTCCATCACCACTTCGAACTCGCCGGGTGGGCTGAAACCACGGTGATCATCAGATTCTGGTTGCTGGCGGCTATCGCGTCGGCAATCGGATTGGCACTCTTCTACAGCGAATACCTCGCAGCGCTCGGAGGCTGAAAACCATGACCAGCTCAGCGGATTCCGAGAACGATCTGTCCTGGCTCCGCGGTACTCGAGTGCTGGTCGCCGGTGGTCGGGTGTCCGGTCAAGCCACCATCGAGCCTCTTGTCGCACTCGGCGCCGTCGTGACGGTTGCCGATTCGACTCTGGACTTCGCGGAGCGCTGCGCCGAACTCGGCGCGGACATGGTGACCACCACCTCGATCGAGGATGCCCCGGATTCGATCACCGACTACGGGCTCGTTGTCACCAGTCCCGGCTTTCGTCCGGATGCACCGATCCTGGCAGCCGCCGCCGGTCACGGGATTCCCATCTGGGGAGACGTCGAGCTCTCCTGGCGCGTCGACCACAGCGGGCACTTCGGCGCGCCGCGCAAGTGGCTCGTCGTGACGGGGACCAACGGAAAGACCACGACGACGTCGATGTTGGCCTCGATTCTCGACGCCGCCGGAGTTGTCGGCCGAGCCTGCGGGAATATCGGACTGCCGATTCTCGACGCGCTCGCCGAGACGTCGCCGCGCGTGGAGTACCTCGCTGTCGAACTGTCCTCGTTCCAATTGCACTGGGCGCCTTCGGTTCGTCCGGACGCCGGCGTGGTCCTCAACGTCGCCGAGGATCACCTCGACTGGCACGGCGGAATGAGTGCGTACGCCGAGGCCAAGTCGCGGGCATTGAGTGGAAAGGTCGCGGTGGTCGGCCTCGATGACGCAATCGCGTCCGAGCTGGGAACTCGCGCCACTGCAGACAAAGTCACCGGGTTCAGATTGGGTGAACCGGGCGAAGGAGAACTGGGTGTCGACGCGGGATACCTCGTCGACAATGCTTTCGGCGATCACGTCCGCTTGGCCGAAGCGGCGTCAATAGATCCGGCCGGCCCGGCCGGCGTCATGGACGCGCTGGCCGCTGCCGCCTTGGCGCGGGCACTCGGATTCGACGCAGGCGTCGTGGAGCGCGGTCTGGCCGCTCACAAGGTCGGCCCACACCGCGGGGCGCTGGTCGGTCGTGTCGGGTCCGTTGTGTACATCGACGATTCCAAGGCCACCAATCCGCACGCGGCCAGACCGTCGATACTCGCGCACGGTCGCGTCGTCTGGGTTGCCGGCGGTCAGCTCAAGGGAGCAAGCGTCGACCAGTTGGTGAGCGAAGTCGGCCCGAGACTCTCCGGCGCTGTCCTCCTCGGCCGTGACGCTGGTGTGATCGAGGACGCGCTCGCGCGACACGCGCCCGATGTTCCCGTGGTGCACGTGATGTCGGGGGACGATGCAGTGGTGAGCGAAAACAGCAGCAACTCGACTCTCACCATCCGGCTGCCGTCGGGTGCCGACGCGGATGCCGTCATGGCCGCAGTGGTAGCCGAAGCTGCCGAATTGGCGTCCCCAGGTGACGCTGTTGTACTCGCGCCGGCCGCCGCGTCCTTGGACATGTTTGTCAGTTACGGGCATCGCGGTGACAGCTTCGCCGCCGCAGTAGCCGCGCTACCCGATCCGTATACAGATTCGCCTGGCGAAGCCGGGAACCTGCGATGACCAAGGGTCCCAAGACCCGAATCGGTGCCTGGTTGGCGCGGCCGTTGGCATCGTTCCACCTGGTGGTGACGATTGCCACGATGTTGACTGTCTTGGGGCTCGTAATGGTTCTGTCGGCGTCGAGCGTCGAGCAGTACGTGTCCGGCGGCTCGGCATATTCGTTGTTCACCCAGCAGTTGATCTTCGCGATTCTCGGGGCGATGCTCTTCTATGTCGCGCTGCGGATTCCGGCGAGAGTGCTCCGGCAGTATTCGTTTCCGCTGTTCGTCGTCGTTCTGATCATGCTGGTACTCGTCCTGATTCCGGGAATCGGCACCGAAGCGCAGGGCGCGCGTCGCTGGTTCAACGTCGGTGGATTCTCGGTGCAGCCCTCGGAAATCATGAAGGTCGCGTTGGCGATCTGGGGCGCCCATCTGTTGGCCTCGAGGCGACCGGACGACCGATCCGTGAAGTCGATCCTGATTCCGCTCGTACCCGCCGCGATGCTGGTCTTCGCCCTGGTCGTCGCGCAGCCGAACCTCAGTACGACCATCGCATTGGGAATCATCGTCGGGGCCTTGCTGTGGTTCGGTGGGCTGCCACTGAAGCTCTTCGGCTCGATCGCGGTGACGGGCGTGGTGGTGGCAGGCGTGCTGGCCATGACGGCCGGCTATCGATCCGATCGAGTTCAGGCCTTCTTCAACAAGAGCGATGACCTGCAGGGCAACAACTACCAGGCCAAGCAGGCTCTGTATTCGCTCGCCGACGGCGGCGTTTTCGGACGCGGACTCGGGCAGAGCGTCGCCAAATGGAACTACCTACCCAACGCTCACAACGACTTCATCTTCGCGATCATCGGTGAAGAGCTGGGATTTGTCGGCTGTGCGGTAGTGATCGGGCTGTTCGCCGTATTCGTGTACACGGGATTGCGCATCGCAGCCCGGAGCATCGATCCGTTCTGGCGGCTCCTGTCCGCCACCGCAACTACCTGGATCGTCGGCCAGGCAATGATCAACATCGGCTACGTCATCGGGCTGCTACCGGTCACCGGACTCCAGTTGCCCTTGGTCTCCGCCGGTGGTTCGTCCTTGGCGATCACACTGTTCATGTTCGGCGTCATCGCCAATGCTGCTCGCCACGAGCCCGAAGCGGTTGCCGCTCTGAACTCCGGACAGGACGGCAAGATCTCGAAGTTGCTCAGACTCCCCAAGCCGGTGCTGTACCACCCTCCGTCAGGGGGCCGGCCGATCCGTCGACCGAAGCCCACGCGGCAGATCGAACCAGCTCGCGGACGCGACGGCCGGCGTGCGATCGAGACGGGTGATCGACGCAAGCGGGCAGATCAAGGCGCTCGTACTTCCGCGGATTCCACGCGAGGTGCGGCTGCTGGGTCACGGAAGCGCACCGCGGGAGGGCAGAATGGTCAGCGTCGGCAGGCGCCGACACGTAGGGCACAAGATCCACGAGAAGTTCGAGAGCGAGGAATTCGTAGGTGAGCGGCAACAAATCGGCTCTGTCGGTAGTGGTGGCAGGTGGAGGCACAGCTGGTCACATCGAACCCGCTCTTGCGGTCGCGGACGCGGTCAAGGCCGCTCAGCCCGACACCAGGATCACTGCACTCGGGACTGCGCGTGGTCTCGAAACCACCTTGGTGCCTGCCCGCGGCTACACGCTCGAGCTCATTCCGCCGGTTCCGCTGCCTCGGAAGCCCACGATGGATCTCGTCAAACTGCCGACACGCATCCTCGCGTCGGTGCGCAAGACCCGCGAGGTACTCGATTCCGTCGACGCCGACGTGATCGTCGGCTTCGGCGGCTACGTCGCGCTTCCGGCGTACCTTGCCGCCCGTGGTGGTGTTCTTCGGCGCCGACGCAAGATTCCGATCGTCGTCCACGAAGCAAACGCCAGTGCCGGAATCGCGAACAAGATCGGTGCTCGCCTGGCGACGCGCGTACTTGCCGCCGTTCCGGGGTCGGGTGTGAAGAACCGCGGCGATCAAGACGCCGAAATCGTCGGCATTCCGGTCCGGGCGTCGATCGCCAATTTCGATCGAGCGGGACTTCGCTCGCAAGCGCGCGAGTACTTCGGACTGCCGCAGGACGGCCCCGTTCTGCTCGTCTTCGGCGGATCGCAGGGCGCGAAGTCGCTCAACGACGCGGTCTCCGGCGCTGCCCAGGAACTCGCGAAAGCGGGGATCTCGGTGCTGCACGCACACGGACCCAAGAACTCCCTCGAGGTTACGCAGTACTCGGAGACAGCACCCTATGTGGCTGTTCCTTATCTCTCGCGGATGGATCTCGCGTATGCGGCAGCCGATGCGACCATCTGTCGCTCTGGCGCGATGACGGTCGCCGAGGTCTCGGCGGTCGGGCTTCCGGCCGTTTACGTTCCGCTGCCGCACGGCAACGGTGAGCAGGAACTCAACGCGAAACCCGTTGTCGCAGCAGGCGGCGCGATCATCGTCTCCGACAACGACCTCACGCCGACGTTTGTCGCCGGTACCGTCGTCCCGATGCTGAGTGACAGCGCGCGCCTCGACAAGATGAGCAGTGGCGCTGCCAATGTCGGACACCGTACGGCGGCAACCGAGATCGCACGGATCGTGCTCGACATCGCGGCAAAGGAAAACGCCGTCCAGGAAAACGCAAGGGGAAACCGATGACCGCGCTGCCCGCCCACCTCGAGCGAGTACACATGGTCGGAATCGGCGGTGCCGGTATGTCCGGCATCGCGCGAATTCTGCTTTCCCGCGGGGGCCTCGTCTCGGGTTCGGACGCGAAGGAGAGCCGAGGAGTCCTGGCGCTTCGTGCACGCGGGGCGCAGGTCCGGATCGGTCATGACGCCGATGCTCTCGACCTGCTGCCAGGCGGGCCGACCGTCGTCGTCACGACTCACGCGGCCATCCCGAAGGACAACCCGGAGCTCGTCGAGGCCGCTCGCCGCGGAATCCCGGTGATTCTCCGGCCGGCCGTCCTTGCATCACTGATGCAGGGCAATCGCACGTTCCTGGTTTCGGGTACACACGGCAAGACGTCGACGACCTCTATGCTCGTGGTCGCCCTGCAGCACTGTGGTTTCGACCCCTCGTTTGCCGTTGGCGGCGAACTCAACGAAGCCGGAACGAATGCCCATCACGGCAGCGGTGACGTCTTTGTCGCCGAGGCGGACGAGAGTGACGGGTCGCTCCTGCAGTACGACCCCAACGTCATCGTCGTGACCAACATCGAGGCCGATCACCTCGACTACTTCGGCAGCGTCGAAGCGTATGTGAAGGTGTTCGACGATTTTGTCGACAAGCTACGTCCGGGCGGGCTCCTGATTGTCTGCCTCGACGATCCGGGATCGGCGGATCTCGCGAAGCGAATCGTGGCCTCGGGTCGTTCGGACATCCGGGTGCTCGGTTATGGATCCGCGGATGCGCAGGAAGTGGAGGCGGGCACTGCCTTCGAGCCTGTCGACGGTGTCGAGGTCGGAGTCCGACTACTGGGCTTCCACGCACACGACGTCGGGGGAGTCCTGCAGTTCCACCTGGCGGGGGAGAGCGCTGCGCGAACCGTGCGGATGGCAGTGCCGGGTCGACACATGGCTCTCAATGCGCTGGCCGCCCTGCTGGCCGCCCGTGACGCCGGAGCCGAGACGGAGGAAATCGTCGAGGGGCTCGCCGGATTCGGTGGCGTCCACCGCCGGTTCCAGTTCACCGGGCGCGAGCGTGGTGTCCGGGTGTTCGACGACTACGCCCACCATCCGACCGAAGTTCGCGCGGTCCTCGGCGCGGCTGCGGATCTGGTTCGACCGGAAGATGATTCGTCGTCGACCAATTCGGCAGCCGGACGCGTGATCGTGGTGTTCCAACCTCACCTCTATTCGCGCACAGCCGCGTTTGCCGAGGAGTTCGCGCAGGCACTGGACTTGGCCGACGAGGTAGTGGTTCTCGACGTCTACGGCGCTCGCGAAGAGCCGATGCCGGGCGTCAGCGGTGCGCTGGTCGCTCAATCGGTCACCAAACCTGTTCACTATCAACCTGATCTGTCGCAGGCGCCGAAGCAGGTTGCGGCGTTGGCTCACCCCGGCGACATCGTCATCACGATGGGTGCCGGTGATGTGACCATGCTCGGCAAACAGATCCTCGATGCTTTGCGTTCGGCGCCGCATCCCGCGCCGCGATGACACCCGACGCACGAAGTCGGCGCGGGCGTCGAGATCCTCAAGCCAGACGAGCCACCAGTACGCGTCGGCGCAGTACTCGCACCGAATCGCGATACTCGACGCGGTCGACGGAGCAGGCTCCCGAACCCACACCGACTCGTAAGTGGTTCAAGCGACCGCTGATCGTGGCACCGCTGGCAATCGTGCTGGTGGTGGGAATTGCGCTGACGGCCTGGTTGTCTCCGGTTCTCTCGGTCCGGGGCACCGAAGTTCTCGGTGCGACGACCGTCAGTGAGGAACAGATCCTTTCACTCCTGGCCGTACCGACCGGTCAGCCGTTGATGCGGGTCGATACCGGCGCAGCCGCCGCACGTGTCGCGACGATTCCGAAGGTGGCCTCGGCCCGGGTGCAGCGGATGTACCCGTCGACCATCCGCGTCACGGTCACCGAACGGGTACCGGTTGTCTTCGTCGACTCGCCCGAGGGCGCGCACCTGCTGGACGGGAAGGGCGTCGACTTCGAGATGGGCGTCCCACCGCCTGGGGTTCCGCGCCTGGTGACACCGACGCCCGGGTGGAACGACGAGCCCACGCTCGCCGCTCTCGAGGTGTTGTCGGTGTTGCCGCCGGATCTGAGGTTTCAGGTGGGAGAGGTTGCCGCTCGGTCGATTTCGAGTGTCACGCTGACCTTGCTCGACGGTCGCGTCGTAAACTGGGGCGGTGTCGAGCACTCGGATCGTAAGGCTGCCGTGACGCTTCCGCTGTTGACCCAGCCGGGGCAGACGTACGACGTGTCCAGTCCCGATCTTCCGACGGTTCGATAGCGCACGGTGCGCTCGTGCGTCAGTGCGTGGCAAATACTTCGGTGTGTCTCGGCGCGCCTAATGGCGGAACGCGACGACGGTGCATAGCGTTTCGTTTCAGATCGAATACTTGACATAACTCTAACCCTGTGGTTGAGGTTTAGGGTTTATCTCGAACAACAGCAGTAGCAAAGCCCCAGCAGTAACACAGCCCCACAAGTTACACAGCCCTTAGCAGTAAAAAGACAGCAGCTCTGACAAGCAGCGTGAAACACGACACGGAAGGCGAGAGCCGATGACGCCCCCGCACAACTACCTCGCCGTAATCAAGGTCGTCGGCATCGGCGGCGGCGGCGTGAACGCAGTCAACCGCATGATCGAACAGGGACTCAAGGGAGTCGAGTTCATCGCGGTCAACACGGACGCGCAAGCCCTTCTGATGAGTGACGCCGACGTCAAGCTCGACGTCGGTCGTGAATTGACCCGTGGCCTCGGCGCCGGTGCTGATCCTGAAGTGGGTCGCAAGGCAGCCGAAGATCACAAGGACGAGATCGAAGAGGTCATCAAGGGCGCCGACATGGTGTTCGTGACCGCAGGCGAGGGTGGTGGCACCGGAACCGGTGGTGCCCCTGTCGTGGCAAGCATCGCCCGGAAGCTGGGTGCACTCACCGTCGGTGTCGTGACACGACCGTTCTCCTTCGAGGGCAAGCGTCGTGGGGGGCAGGCGGATACCGGAATTCAGGCGCTCCGCGAGTCCTGCGACACGCTGATCGTCATTCCCAACGATCGCCTGCTCCAGTTGGGTGATGCCGCAGTCAGCCTGATGGACGCGTTCCGCAGCGCCGACGAGGTTCTCCTCAACGGCGTCCAGGGCATCACGGACCTCATCACCACCCCGGGGCTGATCAACGTCGACTTCGCGGACGTCAAGGGTGTCATGTCCGGCGCCGGCAGTGCGTTGATGGGCATCGGTTCCTCTCGTGGTGAGGGGCGCGCGATCAAGGCGGCGGAATCCGCGATCAATTCGCCTCTCCTCGAAGCATCGATGGAAGGCGCCCGCGGCGTTCTGCTGTCGATCGCCGGTGGCAGCGATCTCGGCCTCTTCGAGATCAACGAGGCGGCGTCGCTGGTACAGGAAGCTGCCCACATCGACGCCAACATCATCTTCGGAACGGTCATCGACGATTCGCTCGGTGACGAGGTTCGTGTGACGGTCATCGCTGCGGGATTCGACGGTGGAGCTCCGGCTCGTCGTCCCGTGGAGTCGACCGCGCAGGGACGTGGAGCGATCGGCGCCGGGCGCGCAGGTGAGGTCGGCCGGTCACCGGTAGCTGCCGAACCTGCTGGCGAGCAGCCGATTTCCGCAGCGCGCGAGACCATCGGTTCGGGCAGCTTGCCTCCGATCGGTGGCCCACGCCATGCGCCGGTCCAGGAAGACGAGGGCGACGACGACGTCGACGTGCCCGTCTTCATGCGTCGCTGACGTAGGGCTACAAACAGTTTCGAGAACAGGGTGCCCGGAATTTCTGGGTACCCTGTTCTTGACTGGATGTCCGGTCACGCCTGAGCCGGACGACAACTTTCGACGTTTGTGAGCACACTTATCTTGAGTACCGAGAAGTCGACCACCCGCACCCGCATTCGCCGCGTCGTGACCAGCCGAGCCGGTGGTGTTTCCGCATCGCCGTACGAGTCGTTCAACCTCGGCGATCACGTCGGAGACGATCCGGCAGCCGTCGATGCGAATCGCCGTCGTCTGGCACGCGAAATAGGCGTCGAGCCTGACCATCTCGTGTGGATGGAACAAATCCATTCGCGCAACGTCACTGTCGTGACGGAACCGACCGACGAGGTCATTCCGGTGACGGATGCTCTGGTCACCACCGTTCCCGGCTTGGCGCTCGCCACTCTCAGCGCGGACTGTGTTCCTGTTCTTCTCTCCGACGAGGAGGCCGGTGTCATCGCGGCCGTTCATGCCGGACGGATCGGTGCCCGCATCGGTATCGTCCCGCGTGTCCTCGCGGAGATGGTGCGACAGGGCGCGGACGTCTCGCGTATCGGCGCCTTCCTCGGTCCGGCGGCGAGTGGACGCCAGTACGAGGTTCCCGCCGCGATGCGTGCTGACGTGGAAAAGCACTTGCCGGGCAGCGCAACTCGCACCGAGAAGGGCACACCGGGACTCGATCTGCGTGCGGGACTGCGTAAGCAGTTGCTCGCGGCGGGTGTGTCCGGTGTCGCCGAGGACCCGCGATGCACGATCGAGGACCGCGCGCTGTTCAGTCATCGCCGAGAATCGCTGACCGGACGTCAAGCTGCAGTGATCTGGATGGAAGCGCCCGCAGCGCAGGAAACCGTCTAGGCACAAATGCGACAGACGGAAATGCGGCTGACAGAAATATCGACGGCACTCGACTCGGTGAGGGCGCGATTGGCCGCCGCGTGCCTTGCTGCCGGTCGCGAAGTCTCCGACGTCGCACTGCTGCCAGTTACCAAATTCTTTCCGGCGTCCGACGCTCGAATCCTGTACGAACTGGGTTGCCGTGAATTCGGTGAGTCTCGTGAGCAGGAAGCAGTGGAGAAGGTCGCGGATTTCGACGGCGCTGCTCGTAGCGGCGCGATCGACGATCCGGTTCGCTGGCACATGATCGGACAGTTGCAGCGCAACAAAGCTCGGTCGGTAGCGAAGTGGGCCTACGCAATTCATTCGGTGGACAGTGCGCGGTTGGCCGATGCACTCGATCGGGCGGCGCTCGGCGCTTTGTCCGACGGCGAACGCAGGGCGCCGCTGCGGGTGCTCATCCAGGTAAGTCTCGACGGCGACCCTGCGCGTGGCGGAGTTCCGACGGGGGAGTTAACCCCTCTTGCCGAGCGGATCGAATCAGCCGAAGGTCTCGAATTCGCGGGACTGATGGCCGTCCCGCCACTTGGATCAGATCCGGACGAGCAGTTCGAAATCCTCCGCAGGGCACATCTTTTGATTCTCGAATCGCATCCACGGGCAACCGAACTCTCCGCCGGTATGACCGGCGATTTGGAGGCTGCAGTGCGCCACGGTTCCACGTGCGTGCGTGTCGGAACCGCACTGCTCGGCTCACGACCAGTAATCTCGAGGTGATCGCTCAGGTGATCGCCCAACCCGTCCACACCGCTGCGACCGGTCGCAGTCGGATTGATTCCGCCGCGCCAAGGAAGGTCGATCAATGAGCAACCTGCATAAGTTCAAGGCTTACTTCGGCATGGTTCCCCTCGATGACTACGAGGACGAATACGTGGAGGAGCCCGATCAGGCTCGCCGCGCACCGCGTCGTAGTCACGACGGCTATGCCGAGCGCGACGACCGCGAGTTCGTCGAACCTGCCTTCTCGAAGGCGAGCTACGCGCCCAGTCGTCGTGACGAAGAGGACGCGGAGTTCGATCGCTACGATTCCCGGCCCCGAGTCGACACCGTTCCCAGTCGCAGTAGCCGCCCGGCGATGGCGCCGCGTCCGGCCAGTCGCGGCAACCTTGCGGTCGACGCGCGCGCCGAGCGGCCCGAAGCGCGACGTGCGCCGGTTGTCGACGACGGCGGCCCGCTCGCCAAGATCACGACACTGCGTCCCCAGAGCTACGCAGAGGCCCGGACCATCGGTGAGCGCTTCCGCGACGGCACGCCCGTCATCATGGATCTGGTCGACATGAGCAACGCCGACGCGAAGCGTCTGGTCGATTTCGCGGCCGGCCTGGCGTTCGCATTGCGTGGTTCTTTCGACAAGGTAGCCACCAAAGTGTTTCTTCTCTCACCGGCTGACATCGACGTTTCCGCTGAGGAACGTCGTCGGATCGCCGAGACGGGTTTCTACAGCCAGAAATGATGGTCTCGACCGCAGTCCGGCCCCTGAGCAGGGGTGACGTGAGCACATTCGAACGGCGGCCGGTCTCGGCGGGCGCCGCATTCGGACCCATCGCCGGCCGTTACAAGACGGACTCGATGCGGACCGGTTCCGGAATTGCTGCGGTGTGTCTGTTTTGGACACAACGCAGAAGTCAGGCAGAGTGAGGGTGTGGACGCGCTTCTCTCTGTGATCTATCTGGTGCTGGTTGTCTTCTGGCTGTTGCTGATCGGCAGAGTGATCGTCGAGTTCGTTCGTTCGTTTGCCAGAGATTGGCGACCGACCGGATTGGTCGCAGTCATTCTCGAAACCATTTTTACGATCACCGATCCTCCGGTGAAACTGCTCCGCAGGTTGATCCCCCCGATCAACCTCGGTGGAGTTCGCTTGGATCTATCCATCATGGTCTTGCTTTTCATCGTCATCATCCTGATGTCGGTTGTTCGCTGAGCGCAGTCCGAGTGTGTGGTGTGCCAGAATGGAACCCATAACTCATACGGTGGTTCGCCACTACGTAGACTGTGTTGCAACTGAATGCTTGCTAGACCGCCAAATGACGCGTGAAGGGATCCTTCCATGCCGCAACTGACTCCAGCTGACGTGCACAACGTTGCGTTCAGCAAGCCGCCTATCGGCAAGCGTGGCTACAACGAGGACGAGGTCGACGCATTCCTCGACCTCGTCGAGCAGGCGCTGTCGCAGCTCATCGAAGAGAATGCGGACCTGCGCCAGCGCGTAGGTGAGCTGGATCAGGAGCTCGCGGCTGCCAAGAAGTCGCCGGCACCTGCTCAGCAGGCGGCACCCGTCGCAGCGCAGCCCAAGCCGGAGCCCGCTCGGGTCGTCGAACCGCCCAAGCCTGCACCCGTTGCAGCTCCGGTTCCCGCCGCCGCTGCCGTTGCAGCGCCGCAGAGTGGCGACACCCACATGCAGGCCGCAAAGGTCCTCGGACTGGCTCAGGAGATGGCGGATCGCCTCACCAACGATGCCAAGACCGAATCCGAGCAGCTGCTCGGCAGTGCTCGCACCAACTCCGAGCAGCTCATGAGCGAGGCTCGCAGCAAGGCCGACGGCATGATCGCGGATGCGCGCAACAAGTCGGAGGCAATGCTCACCGACGCTCAGACTCGCTCCGAGACCCAGCTTCGCCAGGCTCAGGAGAAGGCAGACGCTCTCAAGGCGGACGCCGAGAAGAAGCACACCGAAATCATGGCGACCATCAACCAGCAGCGTTCCGTCCTCGAGGGCCGTATCGAGCAGCTCAAGACGTTCGAACGCGAGTACCGGGTGCGCCTGAAGTCCTACCTGGAATCGCAGCTCGAAGAGCTCGAACAGCGTGGCTCGGCCGTTCCGGTCGACGGTGGACAGGATTCCTACAGCCCGTCCTTCGCCAAGGGAAACAGCTGACCGAGAGCGCCCCGTCGGCTCAGCTATCGGACCGGACAAAGGTTGATACGTGCTGGTCGTGACGTTGGTTCTCGCGGGAGTTGGCTTCGCACTCCTGATCGTTGCCCTGACCACAGGGTCGCTGATCTGGGCGTGGGCGTGTATCGCGATTTGTGTAGCAGGTGCCGTCCTCCTGCTGGTCAGTGCGCTGACCAGCAGGAAGGCGGTTCCTTCGTTGGATGACCCGGTATCGGGTAGCGGGATGTCGTCGCCTTACGGCCGAGCCGAGAGTTCCTCGGATTCCTCGACCGGTGATGCAGCCGCTGCCAACGATGACAATCCGGGCAATCATGGCGAATCGTCGGGCGGCAAGTCCTAGGTAGTACCGGCAAGTCCTAGGCAGTACCGACACGTCCCAGGGCAAGTATTAGACTGTCGATCACGAATACCTGGCTTTGATCCGGCAATCACCGGGGAGCTTTCGGAAGAACGGTTTTCGACGCTTTCATGCGTACCGAGAACCCAGTAGAACCGAACGGGTGAGCCCGTCACAGCTCGATCGAGTGGCACGTCGAGATCCAAGCGCGGATCTGCGGGGTGCAAACGGGGTGGTACCGCGGTGTCGGCGCACAAGCGTCACGTCGTCCCCGTGCCGAGTCCGACTGGCACGAGGAGATCGCCATGGCGAGTAACGGGTATCCCAAAGTCGACTACGGAGTCCCCGCCGACACCGGAGTCAAGTTCCCCGATCTGGAACAGAAGGTCCTGAAACAGTGGGACGACGACGACACCTTCCGGGCATCGGTTTCCAATCGGGACGGTAACGAAGAGTTCGTTTTCTACGACGGGCCGCCGTTCGCCAACGGTTTGCCGCATTACGGCCACCTGCTGACGGGGTACGTCAAGGATCTGGTGCCGCGCTTCCAGACCATGCGTGGACGCAAGGTCGAACGACGCTTCGGCTGGGATTGCCACGGCCTTCCCGCAGAACTCGAAGCGGAGAAGCAGCTCGGTATCAAGGACAAGGCCGAGATCGAAGTCATGGGTCTGGCCAAGTTCAACGAGTACTGCAAGGCCTCGGTGCTCAAGTACACCGACGAGTGGCGCGACTACGTCACCCGCCAGGCCCGTTGGGTCGACTTCGACAACGACTACAAGACCCTGGACGTCGACTTCATGGAGTCCGTCATGTGGGCCTTCAAGGAGCTGCACGACAAGGGCCTGATCTATCAGGGCTTCCGCGTGCTGCCCTACAGCTGGTACGAGCAGACTCCGCTGTCCAATCAGGAGACTCGCCTCGACGACGCGTACAAGATGCGTCAGGATCCAGCAGTCACGGTCGACATGCCGCTGGTCGCCCCGGGTTCACCCCTCGATGGCGCAAACGCGATCATCTGGACCACGACCCCGTGGACCCTGCCTTCCAATTTGGCCACTGCGGTGCATCCCGAGGTCGACTACGTTCAGGTGCTTGGTGAGGACGGAAAGCGGTACGTGCTCGCCGAGGCGCGGGTAGCTCACTACGCACGCGAGCTGGGGGAGGACCCCGAGGTCGTTTCCCGTCACAAGGGCGCCGAGCTGGTCGGCCTGTCGTACACACCACCCTTCGACTTCTTCCTCGGACACCCGAACGCGCACGTCGTGCTCTCGGCCGACTACGTGACAACCGACTCCGGAACCGGAATCGTCCACCTCGCACCGGCTTTCGGTGAAGAGGATATGGACGTGGCCACGGCCAACGGTATCGAGGTCGTGCAGCCGCTCGACCCGGGTGGAAAATTCACCTCGATGGTTCCGCCGTACGAGGGCCTGATGGTGTTCGACGCCAACCCCGTCATCATCAAGGACCTCAAGGCTGCCGGTAAGCTTCTGCGGCACGAGACGATCGAGCACTCCTACCCGCACAGTTGGCGCAGTGGGCAGCCGCTCATCTACATGGCGGTTCCCTCGTGGTTCGTCGCGGTCACCAAGTTCCGCGATCGCATGGTCGAGTTGAACAAGGACATCACGTGGGTGCCCGAGCACATCCGTGACGGCCAGTTCGGCAAGTGGCTCGAAGGTGCGCGCGACTGGAACATCAGCCGAAACCGTTACTGGGGCAGCCCGATCCCGGTGTGGGTGTCGGACGATCCGCAGTACCCGCGCACGGACGTGTACGGCTCGCTTGACCAGTTGGAGGCAGACTTCGGTGTGCGTCCGACCGATCTGCATCGCCCGATGATCGACGACCTGGTCCGCCCGAACCCGGACGATCCGACCGGGAAGTCGATGATGCGCCGTGTTCCCGAGGTACTCGACTGCTGGTTCGAATCCGGCTCGATGCCGTATGCGCAGGTGCACTATCCATTCGAGAACCGTGAATGGTTCGAGGGCCATTTCCCGGGCGATTTCATCGTCGAGTACAACGGACAGACTCGCGGCTGGTTCTACACGCTGCACGTGCTGGCAACCGCACTCTTCGATCGTCCGGCGTTCAAAACCGTTGCCGCGCACGGCATCGTGCTGGGCGACGACGGCCTGAAGATGAGCAAGTCCAAGGGTAACTACCCGGACGTGAAGGAGGTGTTCAACCGCGACGGCAGCGATGCCATGCGATGGTTCCTGATGTCTTCGCCGATCCTGCGCGGTGGAAACCTCATCGTGACCGAGCAGGGCATCCGCGAAGGAGTACGTCAGGCGTTGCTCCCGCTGTGGAACGCCTGGAGCTTCCTGCAGTTGTACGCGCCGGAATCCGGTGTGTGGCGTACCGATTCGGAGAACATTCTCGATCAGTATATCCTGGCCAAGCTCGCCACCACCCGCGACGTGATCACCGAGGCCCTCGAGGTCAACGACATCGCCGGCGCGTGCGACGAGCTTCGGTTGTTCTGTGACGCGCTGACCAACTGGTATGTGCGACGGTCTCGTTCGCGGTTCTGGGACGAGGATCGCGACGCGATCGACACCCTGCACACCGTGCTCGAGGTCGTGACGCGTCTCGCTGCGCCGCTGTTGCCGCTGGTGTCCGAGGTGATCTGGCGCGGACTGACCGGGGAACGCTCGGTTCACCTGGCTGACTGGCCGCAGGAGTCGGAGCTCCCCGCGAACCCCGAGTTGGTAGCGGCGATGGACGACGTACGGACCGTGTGCTCGACGGTGCTGAGCCTGCGAAAGGCACAGAATCTGCGTGTTCGTCTTCCGCTGCCCGAGGTCACGGTTGCGGCGCCCGACGCCGAGCGTCTGCGTCCGTTCCTCGGACTGATCGCCGACGAGGTCAACGTCAAGAAGGTCGATCTGACCGATGACGTCGACGTGCACGGGCGCTTCGAGATCGCGGTGAACGCGCGTGCTGCCGGCCCGCGTCTGGGCAAGTCCGTTCAGACCGTCATCAAGGCGGTCAAGGCGGGCGACTGGACGGAGAAGGCGGACGGCGTCGTGGTTGCGGCGGGCATCGAACTGCTGCCCGAGGAGTACACGCAGAAACTGGTTGCGGCCGAGCCGGATTCGACAGCTGCACTGCCGGACGGTGCGGGACTCGTCGTACTCGATTCCGTCGTGACGGAGGAACTCGAAGCCGAGGGTTGGGCGAAGGACCGTATCCGTCAACTGCAGGACGCACGCCGTGCCGCCGGGTTGGACGTCTCGGACCGGATCAAGGTCGTGCTCGAGGTTCCGCAGGACTGCAAGGAGTGGGCCGAGCGTCATCGGGAATTGATCGCCGGTGAGGTTCTGGCCACCTCGTTCTCGGTGGGCGAAGCGGGAGACGACGCCGTCGATCTCGGCGACGGTATCCGCGCCGCGATCACGAAGGTCTAGTACCGACGCAACTACTCCGGCTCCCCGATGAACGTCTGTATGTCGGGGCGCCGGAGTAGTTTGCTCTCATGAGTACGAGCAAGGAAACCGTGGCGCGCATTCTCGAGCAGTTGGAACCGCTCGACGTGCGGGCAAGGGCGATGTTCGGCGAGTACGGATTGTATTGCGACGAGAAGATCGTGGGCTTGATCTGCGGAAACGTACTGTTCGTCAAACCCACCGAGGTCAGCGCTGAGTTCGGATCAGAGAGTGATCTGGCTCCGCCGTATCCGGGGGCGAAGGATTACTACAGGGTTCCGGAGGAGAAGCTGCAGCATATTGATCATCTGCACGCCTTCATCCAACGGACAGCCGACGTGATACCCCTGCCGAAGAAGAAGTCGCCCAAGAAAAAGGCACGGACTTAAATTCGGCGCCCACTTTTGAGAGAACCGTAACTCCCGATGAATCAAGATGACCCCACACGAAGCCGCAGGTGGGTGCTGCATCTCGACATGGACGCGTTTTTCGCTTCCGCCGAGCAGTTGACCCGTCCCACGCTGCGAGGTCGCCCGGTGTTGGTCGGCGGCTTGGGCGGGCGCGGGGTGGTGGCGGGGGCAAGTTACGAAGCCAGGGTTTTCGGTGCGCGATCGGCAATGCCGATGCACCAAGCGCGCCGCATGGTCGGTGGCGGAGCCGTGGTATTGCCGCCACGGATGTCACTGTATTCGGTTCTGAGCAAACGGACGTTCGACGCGTTGCGCCTTCGCATGCCGATCCTCGAGCAATTGTCGGTGGACGAGGCCTTCGGTGAACCGGTGGAGTTGGCCGGAGTCGGGGCCGACGAGGTTCGCGCGTTTTGCGAGGATTTGCGGGCGTTGATCAAAGCCGAGACCGGGTTGGTCGCCTCGATCGGCGCCGGCGCAGGCAAGCAGGTGGCCAAGATTGCGTCGGGGCTGGCAAAGCCCGACGGCGTCGCGGTGATTCCTCCCGGGATGCAGCACGAGTTGCTCGATTCGCTTCCGGTGCGGAAGCTGTGGGGCATCGGCCCCGTCGCCGAGGAAAAACTCAAGCGTCTCGGCATCGAAACCATCGGCGGGTTTGCCCGCACACCTATAGCGGAGGTGGCGTCGATACTGGGGACCACCGTCGGACCGGGGTTGCATCGCCTTGCGCAGGGGATCGACGATCGGCCGGTCGCCGAGCGTGCCGAATCCAAGCAGATCAGCGCGGAATCCACGTTCGCCGCCGACATCGTCACGATGGCGCAACTGCGCGCGGCCGTCGAAAGTAGTGGTCGTGCAGCATTTTCCAGGCTGGAGAAGGACGGAAGAGCCGCCCGTACCGTCGTACTGAAGCTCAAGAAGTCCGACATGAGCATCCTGACTCGATCCGTGACGTTGCCGTTTGCCACCATCGACCGCCAAATCCTTGTCGCCACCGCGCAGAAACAGGTCATCGACCCGCAGGAGTTGGGGCCGATTCGCCTGGTCGGTGTGGGATTCGCCGGTTTGTCCACGGTTCGCCAAGGATCACTTTTTCCCGAGTTGGATCAGGATGTTCCCGGCTATCCGGTCGAGACTCTCACCGGCGCCCTCGATGAGACTGAACTCGACGCTCCGGTGGCCGCGCGTGTCCCTCAGCACTACTGGCACCCCGGTTTGGACGTCAAGCATCCAGAATACGGACACGGTTGGGTGCAGGGCGCGGGGCACGGTGTGGTGACGGTTCGCTTCGAAACCCGTTCCAGCGGTACGGGAATCGCCAAGACCTTCGCCGAGTCGGACGAGGTGCTCGAGGTAGCAGATGCGGTCGACAGCCTTCTCTGAGGATGTCCTTAGACTTTTTCCGCTTACCGTTGGGTAATGTTGTCGACGATCCTCGAGCAAGCACGTTGTTCGACTGACGCTCGAATGTGAACACCCGAATGGATAGGACTGAGAAGTTGAAGCTTCAGAAGATGACCGTTGCAGCCGTGGCGATCGCAGCAGCCCTGACGATGACCGCGTGTGGTTCAGACGGAGGAGACTCCGACAAGACGACTTCGGCGAAGCCCACGACCACCACCTCTGCGGCACCCACGTCCGAGGTTGTTCTGCCGACCGCCCCTGAGCTCAACGCCAAGGTTGCCCAGGCACTCGACGAGAGTGTTCCGGCAGCAGACAAGGTCAACCTCGTCCAGGGAGCGGAAGCTGACCCCGAGCTGATCAACCAGGTCGCCGCTGCCGCGAAGGCTGCCGGCGCCCAGGTCGAGATCCTCGACCCGGTCACCGACACGGGCAGCGAGACGGCAGCCGCTTCGCTGAACATCGTTGTCAACGGTCAGCCGCTGCAGCAGGGCCTGCAGGCTTCGTTCGTCTACGAAGACGACGTCTGGAAGCTCTCGAAGACCACCGCTTGCCAGATCGTCGGCGTTGCAGGTCTGACCTCGCCGGCTTGCGCTGCTTGATCTCTCGGTAGCACCTGAACCACCAGAGCGGCCGTCGACTCCCGAATGGAAGTCGACGGCCGCTCTTTGTGCGTTAAGCAACGTCAGTGATGGAATCCCTCGGTGACGCGCGGCCGCGGCATCGGGCTGTCCAGCTCGTCGAGGAACGCGGTTTCCTCCTCGATGATGCGCAGCAGATTGGCCGCCAGGTCCATGCTCAGCCCGTTACGAACCACGATGCGCTGCACTGTCAGATCCGCGAGATCATCGGGCATGGGATAGGCCGGCACCAACCAACCCTTGCCGCGGAGTCGGTCTGACAGGTCGTACAGCGTCCAGTTGGACGTGTGCCCCTCGGCGAGGCGCCACGCGAAGACCGGGATGTCGGACCCGTCGTTCCACAGTTCGAAGGCGTCGAGTTTCCCGATCCCTTCGGCGAGGAACGTCGCCACGTCTTGCGAGGACTGCTGGATCGCGCGATAGCCGTCGTGGCCGAGACGCAGGAACAAGTAGAACTGCAGGATCACTTGAGCGCCGGGACGCGAGAAGTTCAGTGCGAAGGTCGGCATGCTGCCGCCGAGGTAGCTCACTTTGAAGACGAGGTCGTCGGGAAGTAGATCCTGCGATCGCCAGACCACCCATCCGAGGCCAGGGTAGACGAGTCCGTACTTGTGCGCCGAGGTGTTGATGGAATGCACGCGCGGTAGCCGGAAATCCCATTCGAGTTCGGGCTGCAGGAACGGTGCGATCATCGCACCGGAAGCGCCGTCGACGTGGATGGGGACGTCGAGGCCGGTCTTCTCCTGGATAGCGTCGAGTGCCTTTGAGATTTCCAGGACAGGCTCGTACATGCCGGTGTACGTGACACCCATGATCGCGACGACGCCGATGGTGTTCTCGTCGACGTACTTGTCCAGATCATGACCGTCGAGGGTCCGGTGTTCTTCGCTGATCGGCACGTAGCGCGCTTCGACGTCCCAGTAATTGCAGAACTTCTCCCAACACACCTGTACGGCGGAACTCATGATGAGATTTGGCTTTTCGGTGGACTTACCCGCGGCTTTTCGCGCATGCTGCCAGCGTCGTTTCATCGCGAGGCCACCCAGCATGCAGGCTTCGGACGAACCGATCGTCGAAGTGCCGATTGCGTCCTTCGGAGAGGGTGAGTGCCAGAGATCGGCAAGGATGCGCCAGCAATAGGTTTCGATCGCGGCGGTTTGCGGATACTCGTCCTTGTCGATCATGTTCTTGTCGAACGACTCGGCATACAGCTTGGTTGCGTGGTCGTCCATCCACGTGCTGACAAACGTCGCGAGATTGAGTCGCGCATTGCCGTCGAGCATCGTTTCGTCGTGGACGATCTGATAGGCGGTCTCGGGAAGCATGCCGTCGGGTTCGAGTGTGTACTTCGATGCGACCGAATCCTCGCCTGGCCTCGAGAAGATCGGATTGACGGCTACGTAATCGGTGTGATCTGACCTTCTGGGTTCCGGCATGAACTTCTGCTCCTCACATCAGTGTGTCGCGTTGGTCTGTTTCGTACCTACTCTCACCGTTCAGTGTGGACGGGCAGTTGTCAAAGGGTCTGTGGTCCCGAATCATTCGCGAGTCGCCCGGACCGGGCAGGTTCCGCTCGCTGCTATGGCATTTGTGCGCGCAGTCGATCCGCAGCAGCCGAGGCCATCGACTGCAGAACGTCGGGTGCGATCGGGCTCGGCGCCGTCGCGGATACCTGAGTCAACGTCGTCCCCACGGCTGCGACTATCGCATCGGCCACCAAGGTGAATCCGCCACTCTCCGTAATGATTCGGAAAGCAAAAGACGCGTCACCGACATTCGGTGCCGACGATCCACCGACGCGATAGGTGATTGTCGTTCCGTCGGCATCTGTTCCTGAATACTCTGTGCACGCAGCCAGAGTCGTCTGCAGTTTCTCGAAAGCTGCTGCTGCCGCAGCGCCGTCGGCGTACGAAGCAGAGTCCTGATCGATGCTCGTGAAATCGGGGCCGGTGAACATGTCGGAGAGGTCGGCAACCGATCCGGCAGCCTGGGTGGCTATCGGTGCCAGAACCTGGGCGCAGACGGCGGGGTCGGTGCTCGACTTGTCCGCCTCCGAACTTTCCGGCGCCGGTGCGAGGCCGAGGTCGTCAACTGGGTCGGGAACTACGTCGAATTCCGCGGGTAGTTCGGAGAGGCTGAGCGCTGCGCGTTGCAGCGCGTCACGGTCGAGCGGAGCCCCGCTCAGCGGTGCGGCCGGAGTAGCAGTGAACGGCGCCAAACCGACCTGGGGTGCGGAAACCGGCGTAGTCGTGTCGCTGCTCGGGGATTCGTCCGAGCCGCAACCGGCCACGACGAACAGTGCCGCCGTCGCCGACAGGCCAAGTGAGAGAAGCGATCGACTGTTCACGATTCCCACCGAATGCTGTTCGAGATGGTCTGCCGGATCACCGAGGAACTGTCCGGATCGCCGTATGCCTGGTCTCCGCCGACGCTCATCTGACCGTCGATCGGCAAGGGGAGTGAGAGGTCGACGGTGAGGTTTCCGGTGCCGGCCATGACGTACTGATCGATGTTCAACGTTCCGGCGTCACCGGCCAGGTTCCAGACCGGGCTCTGCGGGGTCTGCGATACGTCCACCGCGAGTGAAAGCCGGTTACCCTCGCGCGCGGTGAGCGTGACGGTGGTTGTCTGATCGAGCAGGATTTCGCTGCTGACTTGCTGGCGAACCACCCAACGTGCGCCGACACCGACAGGAGCGTCGGGGAGTGCAACGGTCCGGTACACCGCTTGGCCCAGCGCCTGTTCGATCGCGGCGCGGGCGGCATTGGCCGAGTTGGCGGACGGCTTCAGCCGTAGTGCGGTGATGGCGCCCGAATTCGTGACGGACAACCCGGCCGCAGATCCGTCGGCCCCGCTCAGTGCTGCTTGCAATGTGGCATCCGGCGAAGTCATCGACGACAGTGTCAGGTCTACGACAGCCGTGGGATCGTCGGCTGTCACGTTTGCCGAGAGCGGGATCGTGATCTCCGGCGAAGAGAAATCCTGCGCCGGTTGTTGATCGATCTGCTGACTCACGACGGCCTGGGTGACGAGCGTCGCCGTCTGCGTGGTGCCGACAGGCAAGTTCGTACGCAAAACCTCGCGCGGCTCGCTTCCCGCATCGAGTACTTCGACCGTCGCGGCGGTCACCGGAACAGTGACCTCACTCGGCGAGGAGGTCGGAGTGTTCGGAGGTTGATCCGAGTCGCCGCAAGCGGTGAGAACGGTGGTGAGAGCGAGGGCAGCGAGGGCGAACGGAACGCGTCGGCCGGTCGTGGACAGCAGTGGCACGCGCTCCAGGCTAGCCGCAGTTGCAGAGTGCGTGACCCGGTGCGGTGAACATGAGGGATGATGGTTGCGTGAGTACAGACCACCCAGACCGAGATGTCAACGCGGAGGATCAGCCGATTACCGAAATCTCGAAGGCCGCCGAGCCCGAAACCGTGCAGCAGAAAGACACGAAACCGGAAGTTGCGGAACCTGAGGGCGGCGACCCGGCTGAGTCGTCGGTTGCGAAGCCCCGGAAGCTGACCATGCTCATTGCCATCGCGGCGGTCATCCTGCTCTCGGACGTTCTCACGAAGGTGTGGGCTGTCGCCGCAGTCAAGCCGGGGCAGCCGATCGAAATCATCGGTGACGTGGTCACATTCACGATGGTGCGCAATCCGGGGGCAGCGTTCTCGATGGCGACGTCGATGACGTGGATCCTCACCCTCGTCGCAATCGGTGTGGTCATCGGTGTGATCAAGATCGGTCGCACGCTCCGATCACCGTGGTGGGCGCTCGGTCTGGGTCTGGTTCTCGGCGGCGCGCTGGGTAACCTCGTCGACCGATTCTTCCGCTCTCCCGGAATCATGCGCGGACATGTGGTGGACTTCGTCTCCGTCGGCTGGTGGCCGGTGTTCAACATCGCGGATTCCGCGATCGTCTGTGGCGCGATCCTGCTCGTCGTCCTGACACTGTTCGGCTTCGAACCCAACGGTGAACGCCTGCGCGATCACAAGACGGACGACAAGAAGCTCACCGATGCGAAGGCAGCAGCCGAGGGGGAAACCAAGTGAGGGAATCCCGTTCGATGCCAGTGCCCGACGGCCTCGACGCCATGCGCGTCGACGCGGGCCTGGCGCGCCTCCTAGGACTCTCGCGCACCGTGGTCGCGACACTCGCGGAGGAAGGCTCGGTACTCGTCGACGGTGTGGCTGTCGGCAAGTCCGATCGTCTGACCGCAGGGTCGTGGCTCGAGGTCGTCTTGCCCGAACCACCGCGGCCGTTGACCATCGAGGCGACGCCGGTCGAGGGGATGGAGATCCTCTACGCCGACGACGACGTCGTGGCAGTCGACAAGCCCGTCGGAGTTGCCGCGCACGCCAGCGTCGGTTGGACAGGACCGACCGTCATCGGTGGACTCGCCGCGGCCGGTTTCCGCATCTCGACGTCCGGCGCCCACGAGCGTCAGGGAATCGTCCACCGTCTGGACGTCGGTACGTCGGGGGTCATGGTGGTTGCCACGTCCGAGCGCGCGTACACGCTGCTCAAGCGGGCATTCAAGCAGCGGACCATCGACAAGCGCTACCACGCTCTCGTACAGGGACACCCCGACCCGAGCAGCGGAACCATCGATGCCCCGATCGGACGCCACCACGGTAACGACTGGCGCTTCACGGTCACGGCCGACGGCAAGCCCAGCGTCACGCACTACGACACCATCGAGGCGTTCCAGGCAGCGAGTCTGCTGGACGTGCACCTCGAGACCGGTCGTACACACCAGATCCGCGTGCACTTTTCGGCTTTGCGTCATCCGTGCTGCGGCGACCTGACGTACGGCGCGGATCCTCGACTTGCCGAAAGGCTCGGCCTCGAGCGCCAGTGGCTGCACGCCGTGTCTCTCGGATTCGCACATCCGGCGGACGGTCGCTGGGTCGAGATCAAGAGCAAGTACCCGAAGGATCTCGAACACGCACTCGAAGTTCTCCGGTCCTCATGACACCGCGCGGGCTTGTTCCCGCGTTGGCCGTCGTCGCAGCGGTGGCGGTGGTCGGTGTGGGGTTTGCGAATCCCGTGCCGACCCCGCCGATCAGGACGGACACTCTCGGTCCGGACAGCGGGGAAGCTGTGCCGGACTACCTCGATCGAGCGCGAGATTCTGTTGCGTCGGTCGACGGACCGGTGTGGGCCTTGGTCTCGTTCGCGAAGGCACTCACCGTCGACGAGGTCATCACGACCACCAGCAGCTCTCAGGTTTCGAGTGTTCGCTTGTCCGATGTTCGGGTGGCAAGGGTCATGTTTCGAGTACCGATCGAGCGCGTCCAGACGCCGCTCATGTCCGTGCCCGTTCCCGACAACGACGAGGCAGTGCGCAGATCGCCCGGCGTTGCAGCCACGCGATTGGTCGCGCTCGGCGGCGACACCGATCGCCAGCAGCAGGTGGCGCTCGCATCGGCGAAGCAATTGTCCGCCGGATGCGCCTGCGCGGTGGGTGTGCTGGTGCGGGCTGCTCCCGAAGGACTCGAAGCGATCGGACGTGAGTCGAATGTCCGTGCAGTGGAGGCATTGCCGTCCGACGCCTCGCCGTGGTTCGCGGCTGTTCGCCCCTTGCTGCCGGAGTACGTGGACGTCGTTGCTCCCGGCCCCGACGACGGCCCGGTCCCGTGAGCGAGGACAAACGCAGTAGATCCGGTTCGTCCTCGGGGATCTTCTACGGAGTAGCGGCTTTCCTGTTGTGGGGAACGTTCCCGGCTTTCTTCGGGCTTCTCGACTTCGCAGATCCGGTCGAGATCCTGGCGCACCGGGTGGTGTGGACCCTTCTGCTGATGCTGATCGTGTTGGCCTGCGCCGGCCGCCTCGGATCACTTCGCGGAATCAGCGCTCGCACCTGGCTCCTGGTGACTGCGGCCTCAGCGGCAATCGCGGTGAATTGGGGAACGTACATCTATGCCGTGGTGTCCGGCCGCGTCGTGGAGGCGGCCCTCGGGTACTTCATCAACCCGCTGGTAACCGTTCTGCTCGGCGTGGTGATCTTCCGCGAAAGATTGCGCCGCGCTCAGATCGCCGCCCTGGTCCTCGCTGCGACGGCAGTTGTCGTGATCACGGTCGACTTCGGCAAACCGCCGATCGTCGCATTGGTGCTCGCCGGTTCGTTTGCGACCTACGGGTTGGTCAAGAAGGTCGTTCCGCTCGATCCTCGAACCAGTTTGACCGCCGAGGGAGTTGTAGCCGCGCCCTTCGCGGTCGGTTACCTCGTGTTTCTCGGCCTGACCGGGGCCGGCGCCTTCATCAGCAGCGGCGCCGGACACAGCCTGTTGCTGCTCGCGGCCGGCCCGGTCACCGCGCTGCCACTGCTCCTTTTCGGCGTCGCCGCTCAGCGAGTTCCGTTGGCGACGATGGGCATGCTGCAGTACCTCACCCCGGCGCTGCAGATGGCGTGGGGCGTGGCCGTCATGCACGAGGACATGCCGGCGTCACGGTGGATCGGCTTCGTTCTGATCTGGGCCGCACTCGTGATCTTCACGACAGACACCTTCGTCGCAAGCCGGCGTTCTCGGCGTTCGATGAGGTCGAGCGTCGAACCTGAGGTTCCGGTCACGTGATCCGGGGCGGCACGCTGCGACTCCACGATGGCGGTCGCCGACCGTGTCGGCAGCGCGGCATACACTCGATCTCGCTCCCAGACCTTCAGAGAGGCGCACGTGGCTGACTCGTTCGTACATCTTCACAATCACACCGAGTACTCGATGCTCGACGGTGCGGCCAAGGTCGGCGCCATGTTCGAGGAGGCCGCTCGTCTCGAAATGACCGCCGTCGGCATGACCGACCACGGAAACATGTACGGCGCCAGCCAGTTCTACAACGAAGCCAAGAGTGCCGGCATCAAGCCGATCATCGGCATCGAGGCCTACATCGCGCCGGAATCCCGCTTCAACACCAAGCGCGTGCTGTGGGGAGATCGCAGCCAGAAGTCCGACGACGTCTCCGGTAGCGGCGCGTACACCCACATGACGATGGTGGCCGAGAACGCGACCGGACTCCGGAACCTCTTCAAGCTGTCCTCGCTCGCGTCCATCGAAGGCCAGCTCGGCAAGTGGCCCCGGATGGACGAGGAGCTCATCGCATCGCACGCCGAGGGCATCATCGCCACCACCGGTTGCCCGTCGGGTGAGATCCAGACGCGTCTTCGTCTCGGTCACGATCGCGAGGCTCTCGAAGCTGCCGCGAAGTGGCAGGAGATCTGGGGACCGGACAACTTCTTCCTCGAACTGATGGACCACGGTCTCTCAATCGAGCGCCGTGTCCGCGAGGGTCTGCTCAATATCGGTCAGCAGCTCGGCATTCCGCCGCTCGCGACCAACGACTGCCACTACGTCACAAAGGACGCCGCCGAGAATCACGAGGCGCTGCTCTGCATCCAGACCGGCAAGACGCTCTCGGATCCCACGCGCTTCAAATTCGACGGCGACGGCTACTACCTCAAGTCCGCTGCCGAGATGCGCGCCATCTGGGACACCGAGGTGCCGGGTGCGTGCGACAACACCGTTGCCATCGGCGAGCGAGTGCAGTCGTACGAGGACGTCTGGGCGTTCCACGACCGCATGCCGATCTTCCCGGTCCCGGAGGGCCACACGCAGCAGACCTTCCTGCGCGCCGAGGTGATGCGCGGGCTGGACCGCCGCTTCCCGAGCGGACCTCCGCAGGAGTACCTCGCTCGCGCCGACTACGAGATCGGCGTCATCAACGAAATGGGCTTCCCGGCCTACTTCCTCGTGGTCGGCGACCTGATCAACCACGCCAAGGACGTCGGGATCCGTGTCGGGCCCGGCCGTGGATCGGCTGCCGGTTCGTTGGTCGCCTACGCGATGGGCATCACCAACATCGACCCCATCCCGTACGGGTTGCTGTTCGAGCGATTCCTCAATCCCGAGCGCGTGTCCATGCCCGATATCGATATCGACTTCGATGATCGCCGTCGCGGCGAGATGGTTCGCTACGCGACGGACAAGTGGGGCAACGACAAGGTCGCCCAGGTCATCACCTTCGGCACCATCAAGACCAAGGCAGCCATCAAGGACTCGGCTCGCGTCCAGTTCGGCAAGCCGGGTTTTGCCATCGCCGATCAGATCACCAAGGCACTCCCGCCGCCCATCATGGCCAAGGACATCTCGGTTTCCGGTATCACCGATCCGAAGCACGAGCGGTACAAGGAGGCCGTCGAGGTACGGGCGCTCATCGACTCCAGCCCGGACGTCGCGAAGATCTACAAGACCGCGGTGGGTCTGGAAGGGCTGATCCGTAACGCCGGTGTGCACGCCTGCGCGGTCATCATGTCGTCCGAACCGCTCACCGACGCTATCCCGGTGTGGAAGCGCGCCCAGGACGGCGCCATCATCACCGGTTGGGACTACCCCTCGTGTGAAGCCATCGGTCTGCTCAAGATGGACTTCCTCGGCCTGCGAAACCTCACGGTCATCGGCGACACCCTCGAGAACATCAAAGCCAACCGCGGCATCGATCTCGATCTCGACACGTTGCCGATGGACGATGCGGCAACCTACGAACTGCTCGCCCGCGGTGACACTCTCGGTGTGTTCCAGCTCGACGGCGGCGGTATGCGCGAGTTGCTGAAACTGATGCAGCCCACCGGATTCGGCGACATCGTGGCCGCATTGGCGCTGTATCGACCGGGACCGATGGGTGTGGACGCCCACATCTCGTACGCCAAGCGCAAGAACGCTTTGGAAGACGTCAAGCCGATTCACCCCGAGTTGGAGGAGCCGCTCGCGGAGATTCTCTCGGAGACGTACGGCCTGATCATCTACCAGGAGCAGATCATGCAACTGGCACAGAAGGTGGCCGGTTACACCCTGGGTCAGGCCGACTTGCTGCGTCGCGCCATGGGTAAGAAGAAGCTGTCCGAGCTGGAAAAGGCGTACGCCGGGTTCCGTCAGGGAATGCTGGACAACAACTTCAGTGAGGCGGCCATCAAGGCGCTGTGGGACACGGTCCTTCCCTTTGCCGGCTACGCGTTCAACAAGTCGCACTCCGCCGGATACGGGCTCGTGTCGTACTGGACTGCGTACCTCAAGGCGAACTACCCGGCCGAGTACATGGCGGGTCTGCTGACCTCCGTCGGTGACGACAAGGACAAGTCCGCGATCTACCTCGCCGACTGCCGCAAGTTGGGCATCACCGTGCTTCCGCCGGACGTCAACGAATCGCGAGTCGACTTCGCGACCGTCGGCGACGACATCCGTTTCGGTATGGGGTCGGTGCGCAACGTCGGGGCCAACGTCGTGGCGTCGATCATCAAGGCGCGTACCGAGAAGTCGAAGTTCACCGATTTCTCCGACTACCTCGGCAAGATCGACGCGATGGCCTGCAACAAGAAGGTCACCGAATCTCTCATCAAGGCCGGTGCTTTCGACTCGTTGGGTCATCCGCGCAAGGGCCTGATGTTGGTCCATGCCGACGCCATCGATTCCGTGATGAGCACCAAGAAGGCGGAGGCGATCGGACAGTTCGACCTCTTCGGCGGTGCCGAGGCGGACGAGTCGATCACCTCGGTGTTCGACGTCAAGATTCCTGACGAAGAGTGGGATTCCAAGCATCGCCTGGCGCTCGAACGAGAGATGCTGGGGCTGTACGTTTCCGGTCACCCGCTCAACGGCGTCGAGCACATTCTTCGCCAGCAGTCCGACACGTCCATCGCTGCGATACTCGAAGGCGGCGTTCAGGACGGTGCCCAGGTAACTCTCGGCGGCATCATTGCCTCGGTGGACCGCCGGGTCAACAAGAACGGCCTGACCTGGTGCATCGTGCAGCTCGAAGATCTAGTGGGTGGAATCGAGGTGCTGTTCTTCCCGCAGGCGTACGCCGTCTACGGAATGGACATCGCCGAGGATGCCATCGTGTTGGTCAAGGCTCGCGTCTCGATCCGTGACGATCGGATGTCGCTGATCGGCAACGACCTTGCGGTGCCTGATATTTCGGCGATCGGGGTCGCGCGTCCGCTGTCGGTCTCGTTGCCGCTACGACAATGCACCAAGGACAAGCTCAGTGCACTCAAGCAGGTGCTGACCAGGCATCCGGGAACGTCCGACGTCCATGTCCGGCTGATCGGAGGAACCGAAATCAGCTTGTGGAAGGTCGACGACGTCCTTCGGGTCGAACCGTCCTCGGCGCTGATGGGTGACCTGAAGGCATTGCTCGGACCGAGCTGTCTGACGGTCTGACCGCCGACCGAGCGGACCTGAATCGAACGAAGGGACCTTGCTGCTGATGCAGCAAGGTCCCTTCGTGGTCCGCCAGAGATCGGGGAGTGCGGTAATCAGGTGGTGCTTGAGTAGTGCACACGTCGCGTCCACCACGTGATCACCGTTGCTGTTGCGGCAGTCAGTACGGCCACCTGCATCGACTGCGTGACGGCACCTGCGACGACGAACAGCACAAAACCAACCACGAGAGCTTCGATCTTGTACAGCGGCCACCGAGTCCCGGCCAGGTCGACGCAATGGTCGGGTGACGGGCGTGATTCGCGAGCGGAGATATCTGCGGTGGTCATCTCGTCCCTTTCCCGGTGCAGTCATTTCACGATGTGGCCTGGCTAGCTGGTACGGCTGCTCGAAGCTGTGGTTTCAGAGTAGCCAGAGATGAGAGTTCGGGCAAGCTAACTTTATTGATCGGCACCTCACTTAATCGATCAATCAGGGGAGTGCGGCGGCGACAGACCTGGTCGGCGTGGTTCGGTGGCCAAGGCAGTCGAGTGGGTGTTCACTGGTACACATGCCAATCACAGGTGAGTACGAACCCAGTCCAGCGTCGTGGGCCGCCGATCAGGTCGCACGCATCGAGAACTCCGGTGGCACCGAGGGGAACGACATGAACGGCATGCCCGTCGTCGTTCTCACGACCATCGGGGCAAAGTCCGGCAAGGTCAGGAAGACGCCGCTGATGCGCGTCGAGCACGACGGTTCGTATGCCGTAGTGGCTTCGCTTGGTGGCGCTCCGAAGAATCCGGTCTGGTACTACAACGTCATAGCCGATCCGCATGTCACGCTGCGTGACGCGACGCAGGTCTTCGACCTGGTTGCTCGTGAAGTCACCGGAGACGAGAAGGCGATCTGGTGGCAGCGCGCTGTCGGTGCGTACCCCGACTACGCCGATTATCAGACGAAGACCGATCGTGAGATTCCGGTGTTCGTGCTCGAACCCAAGTAACGCACTGCAGTCCTCACGAAACGGCAGTCCACAAGAAGCACTGCATAAATCACAAGTAAATCGTCACTCTCGGGGGTCGGCGATCCCGACTCCCGTGAGTGTGTCATGGAGGTCTGATGAGTCCGAAAACCGTTGCAGATCAATTGGTTCAGCAGCTCGTTGACGCGGGTGTCAGTCGGATCTACGGAATTGTCGGTGACAGTCTCAATCCCATCGTCGATGCGGTTCGTCGCACCGGTGGTTCTGAGAAGGGTGGAATCGACTGGATACACGTCCGGCATGAGGAAGCAGCCGCGTTTGCGGCCGCAGCAGATGCCCAGATCACCGGAAAGCTCGCAGTGTGCGCAGGATCCTGCGGTCCCGGAAACCTTCACCTGATCAACGGGCTGTACGACGCTCATCGTTCGGGCGCCCCGGTCCTCGCGATCGCCTCACACATCCCCAGTGCGCAGATCGGTATGGGTTACTTCCAGGAGACGCATCCCGAGCGGATCTTCATCGAATGTTCGAGTTACACCGAACTTGTCAGCACGCCAGTGCAATCACCCCGCGTGGTGCAGTCCGCGATTCAGCATTCGGTCGCTCGAAACGGCGTCTCGGTGATCGTGCTTCCCGGCGACATTGCCGACTGCCCGGCCGAAGGCACTCCGCCGACGCTCGTCGAAACGCGAAGGCCGACAGTCGTTCCAGATGTCGGTGATGTGAAGGCGTTGGCAGATGTGATCAACGGCTCGCGCAAAGTTGCGATCTTCGCCGGCGCCGGTGTGCGAGACGCACGCGCGGAAGTATTGGCGCTGGCCGAAACCGTCGGCGCTCCCATCGGGCATTCACTGCGTGGCAAGGAATGGATCCAGTACGACAACCCGTACGACGTCGGGATGACCGGATTGCTCGGTTACGGTGCGGCGCACGACGGTATCCACGGCGCCGATCTCCTGCTCCTCATCGGTACGGATTTTCCTTACGACCAGTTCTTGCCCGATGACGTTCGTACCGCTCAGATCGACATCGCGGCCGAGCGGTTGGGGCGTCGAACCAGCCTGGACCTGGCGGTGCACGGTGACGTCGCGAGCACCTTGAGCGCACTGATTCCGCAGCTCGATCGAAAGGCTGACCGCGGGTTCCTGGAGGATACGCTCGCCAAGCACAACACTCTGATGACCAAAGTGGTTGGTGCGTACACGGATCCGGTCAAGCAGCGCACACCCATTCATCCCGAGTATGCGGCCTCGATCCTCGACGATCTGGCTGCAGACGACGCAATCTTCACCGCCGACACCGGGATGTGCAACGTGTGGACGGCGCGCTATCTCAATCCGAACGGATCGAGACGCTTCATCTCCTCGGCGTTGCACGGATCCATGTCCAATGCACTTCCGCACGCGATGGGTGCGGCATGGTCGAGTCCGGGGCGCCAGGTCATTTCGGTGTCCGGCGACGGTGGATTGTCGATGCTGCTCGGTGAGTTGGTCACCGTCGCGATGTACAAGTTGCCGGTCAAGATCGTGGTGTTCAACAACTCGACGCTCGGAATGGTCAAGCTCGAGATGCTGGTCGACGGCCTTCCGGATTTCGGGGTCGACGTGCCCGCGGTCGACTACGCGGCGGTCGCCGCTGCGCTCGGAATCTTCTCGCGGCGTATCGAGAATCCCGCGGACATCGAATCCGGTCTGCGCGCGGCGCTGGATCACGACGGCCCGGCCCTCGTGGATCTGGTGACCGATCCGCTGGCATTGTCGTTGCCGCCCACCATCACCGGCGGTCAGATGAAGGGCTTCGCCTTGGCGATGTCGAAGATGGTGATGAACGGCGGCGTCGGCGAGGCGGTACAGATGGCCAAGTCGAATCTGCGGAACGTGCCACGCCCCTCGCAGTTGGATCCGCGCGGCTGACATGCCCCCGCCCTGCCTCGCCGACGATGCGGGGCGGGGCGGGGGAAGGTTGCGGCGGGGTGGTGGGAAGGTTGATCCCCGACGTGCGAAAATGGCGGAGTGTCTAACTCGCCCGATGTCGTAGTAACGAAGTCCACCGTCCCCGCGCTCGACGCGCAGGAGATCGACGCGGCCATCGAGCGAATTCAGCACGTCATTGCGGCGACACCCTTGCAGTACAGCGACCGTCTGTCGGCGCTGACCGGCGCACACGTGTACCTCAAGCGTGAGGACCTCCAAGGCGTTCGTTCGTACAAGATTCGCGGCGCGTACAACCTGATCGCGCAGCTCAACGAGGCCGAGCGCGCGGCCGGCGTGGTGACTGCCAGTGCCGGGAACCATGCGCAGGGCGTTGCCTTCGCTTGCCGAACCATGCAGATCAAGGGTCGGATCTACGTGCCGGCCAACACGCCCAAGCAGAAGCGTGATCGCATCCGTGCTCACGGCGGAGCATTTGTCGAACTGTTCATGATCGGTGAGACCTATGACGCCGCCGCCGCTGCGGCCGCGGAGGACGTAGCCGAAACCGGCGCAACCATGGTTCCCCCGTTCGACGACGTGCGCACCGCTGCGGGGCAAGGAACCATCGCAGCGGAGATTCTCACGCAACTGGACGCACCTCTCGACACGATCGTCGTGCCGGTCGGCGGCGGCGGTTGCATCGCGGGCATAGCCACCTACCTGCACGAGCGGTCACCCAAGACGTCTATCGTCGGGATCGAGCCGTCCGGCGCGGCGTCCATGACGGCTGCTCTCGTTGCCGGCGGCCCGGTGACTCTTCCCGACGTCGATCCGTTCGTCGATGGTGCCGCCGTCAAGCGCATCGGTGACGTTCCCTACGAGGTGGTCTCGCGTCTCGGTGCTGCCGTCGTGTCACACGCGTCGTTGCCGCTCGTGGCTCGTCAACTACAGACGCGGTCCGGTTCGGGATCGTTTGTCGTCAATCAGATCGACGAGGGTGCTATCTGCACGGCGATGCTCGAGCTGTACCAGAGCGAGGGCATCATCGCCGAACCCGCGGGCGCGCTTTCCGTTGCGGCACTGCAGAATCTGACGTTCGAGCCGGGCTCGACCGTCGTGTGCCTGATCTCCGGTGGTAACAACGACGTCTCCCGTTACGGCGAAATCCTCGAGCGTTCGCTCGTTCACCTCGGGCTCAAGCACTACTTCCTGGTCGACTTTCCGCAGGAACCGGGAGCGTTGCGCCGGTTCCTCTCGGACGTGCTGGGGCCGGACGACGACATCTCGCTCTTCGAGTACGTCAAGCGAAACAATCGCGAGACGGGTGCCGCGTTGGTGGGTATCGAACTCGGTTCCGCCGACGGTTTGGCGTCGTTGCTCGAGCGGATGGAGCACGCGCCGATGCAGTCCGAGAGGCTCGAGCCGGGAAGCCCGGCGTACCGCTATCTGACGTAACGGGTGCCCCCGGTCAGGGCCTGAGTCGCTCGACCACCTGTCGATGCAGTTCGGGATCTGGCTGGGGTAGTCCGAGCATGGCTGCCAGATACAGGCCGTCGCCGACGAGTCGGATGATCTCGGCCTGCACAGGATCGGCGATCTCGGTCTGAAGGCCCTTGTCCCAGCTCCGCATCACATGTGTGACGGCCTTCTGGATTTCGTCGTGTTGTCCGTCGACTGTTCGGAGCGCGGCAATGATCGAGCGAAAGAGTGAGAGTTCTTCGCTTTCGTTCGCATCGGGGATCTGCAGGTAGAACTCGGTGACCGTGGTACCGCCGGCTACGGCGTCTTCGAGTTGCTGATCCGAGCGTTCCCCGAGTCTGCGGACCATCGCCGCGAGGAGGGCTTCCTTGCTGGGGAAGTGATAGAGAAGTCCGCCCTTGGAAACCCCGGCTTCGGCGGCAACGCCTTCGAGCGTGACTTGGGCGACGCCGCTGACCAGCAGCAGCTTCTCCAGTGCGTCGAGAATTCGATCGCGAGTGTCGGCAGCCATGTGATGTGACCCTACCCGGAAATAACTTTACCGCTTGGACGGTTCACTGTTACCGTAGACCTACTGTACCGGCTGGACGGTGCAGTGAATTCTTTTCGGAGAGAACTCAGAGAAAGTCGCAGGGGAGCAATGTCAGTGTCGGCAGATCACACGTCTGCAATCAATCCCGACGAGGTTCGGGCGACAAAGCGTGACTGGGCGGGCTTGATAGTCCTTGCCTTTGCTGTGTTGCTCATCGCAGTCGACGGCACGGTGCTCGATCTTGCGCTTCCGTTCATCAGCGCCGACCTCGAGCCGAGCAGCACGCAGTTGCTGTGGATCATCGACGTCTATTCGTTCGTGCTCGCCGGTCTGCTCATCACCATGGGTACGCTCGGTGACCGGATCGGAAGGCGAAAACTGCTCCTGATCGGCGCAGTCGGCTTCGGTCTCGCCTCGATCATCGCCGCTCTAGCTGTCAGTCCCGAGATGCTCATTGCCGCCCGCGTGCTGCAGGGTATTTCCGGTGCAACGCTGATGCCGGCCACCCTCGGTCTGATCCGCACGATTTTCGTCAACCCGCGTCAGCGCACCGAGGCGATCGGCGTCTGGGGCGCGATGGCAGGTGGCGGTACCGCGGCCGGCCCGTTGGTCGGTGGTTGGTTGCTCGAGCACTTCTGGTGGGGCTCGGTCTTCTTGATCAACATCCCGGTCATGATCGCGCTGGTCGTGCTCGGCCCGATTCTGATCCCGGAGTCGAAGGACCCCAATCCGGGTCGATTCGACCTCATCAGCGCTGGTCTGTCGATGGCGACCATGTTGCCACTGGTGTACGCGGTCAAGGAATCCGTGGTGCACGGCGTCAGCATCACGTTGCTGGTGATCGGCCTTGTGGGTCTCGCGGCCGGTTACGTGTTCGTGCGTCGTCAGCGGATGCTGAAGGATCCGATGTTGGATCTGAAACTGTTTGCCAACGCGTCGTTCTCCACCGCCGTCATCACCAACCTGCTCTCGATCTTCGCGTTGGCAGGTGTCCTGTTCTTCGGTTCGCAGTACCTGCAGTTGGTGCTGGGTAACTCGGCGCTCGACGCCGGCCTGCTGATGCTCCCGGGTATGTTGCTCAGCGCCTTCACCGCGGTTGCGGCGGCCTGGTTGATTCGCCGGTGGTCGGTGTCTCACGTGCTCAGCGCAGGCCTCGCGGTTGCCGGTATCGGCGCTGCGATGCTGCTCGCCCTCGGGGTGGACAGCGGGCCGTTGATGTTCGTGATCGGCTTCGGTCTGGCCGGTGCTGGTGTCGGTGTTGCATTGACGTTGACCTCGGATCTTGTGGTCAGTTCGGTGGAACCCGAGCGTGCCGGTGCTGCGTCTGCGGTGTCGGAGACTGCGTACGAACTCGGCATCGCGCTCGGTGTGGCAATCCTGGGCAGTGTGGTGATGGCGATCTTCCGTAAGGGAATCGACACGTCCATGCTCGAAGCAGATCAGGCGCACGCTGCGCAGGGCACCCTCGGCGGTGCGCTGCAGGAAGCGACGTACCTACCCGGTGAACTCGGTTCGGTACTTGCCGATTCCGCGAAGTCGGCATTCGTCGACGGTATGCACGTTGCTGCCGGTTCGACTGCTCTGGTTCTGTTCGTCAGTGCTGCATTGGTTTTGCGGATGCTGCGGAGTACACCAGAGAACGCGAAGCGTTGATGCGTGCAACAGTTGAACGCGAAGCGTTGACCCCTCCAGAATCCAGGTAGTCAGCTTTCGAGTACGACGAACGAGTGCCCAGGCACGACGGTTGCGGACGCGGTCTCGTCCTGTGTCGGCGGATCCCACCAGAGGATGGGGGTTCCACCGGCCGGGACCGAGGCCGCGTCCGTTCCCAGATTGCACACGATCTGTAAAGCGCCGCGGCGTAGGGTGATCCACTGTTTATCCTCGTCGTAGTCGACGTGCAGGTGCCCAAGCCAAGGGTCGGTGATCTCGATTCGCTTCTTGCGCAGGGCCAGTAGATCGCGATAGCACGCGAGGACGCGCGCGTGCGTCTCGTCGGTTCGCTCGCTCCAGTCCAGTTTCGAACCCAGAAATGTCTGGGGGTCTTGTGGATCCGGAATGTCGTCGCTGTTCCAACCGTGGGCTGCGAACTCCGCCTTGCGGCCTTTGGCGGTGGCCTCCCCGAGTTCCGGTTCCGGATGCGAGGTAAAGAACTGGAACGGGGTTGTCGCTCCCCATTCTTCGCCCATGAACAGCATCGGCGTGTACGGCGAAAGCAGGACCAGCGCCGCCTTGATCACCAATTGTCCTGGCGTCAGATAGGCGCTCGGGCGGTCACCGATCGCGCGGTTGCCGATCTGATCGTGGGTGCACGTGTATGCGAGCAGGGAGCTGGCCGGCTGATGCGTGATGTCGATCGGACGTCCGTGGACCCGCCCTCGAAAAGAAGAATACGTTCCGGCGTGGAAGAAACCGCGGCGCAATGTATTTGCCAGGGATTCCAAGGATCCGAAGTCGGCGTAGTAACCCTGGCGTTCGCCCGACACGGCCGTGTGAATGGTGTGGTGGATGTCGTCGTCCCACTGCGCGTCCAAGCCGAACCCGCCCGCCGCGCGCGGCGCGATGAGAGTGGCGTCGTTGAGGTCGCTTTCGGCAATCAACGTGAGCGGTCGACCCAGATGGGCCGACAGTGTTTCCGTTCGGACCGCGAGTTCCTCGAGGATGTGCGTTCCGGTGTGGTCGACCAATGCGTGGACGGCATCGAGACGTAGGCCGTCGATGTGGAAGTCGCGCATCCATCGCAAGGCATTGCCGATGATGTACTCGCGAACTTCGCCCGACTGAGGGCCACCGATGTTGATCGTTCGGCCCCACGTGTTCGCGCCGTCCGCGATGTAGGGACCGAACCGTTCGAGATAGTTGCCCGACGGGCCCAGATGGTTGTAGACCACGTCCAAGATCACACCGAGCCCGCGTTCGTGGGCCGCATTCACCAACCGCTGCAATCCGTCCGGACCACCGTAGATCTCGTGGACCGTGTACCAGAGCACACCGTCGTAGCCCCAGTTGTGAGTTCCGTTGAAGCCGTTGACCGGCATGATCTCCACGAACCCGACGCCGAGGTCCACCAGGTGATCGAGACGTTCGATCGCGGCGTCGAAAGTTCCTTCGGTGGTGAATGTTCCGATGTGCAATTCGTAGACGGACGATCCTGGGAGTTGCCGTCCGGTCCACTGAGAGTCGGTCCAGGACGCCTCGTGCAGTTGGTGCAGTTGGGAGAGAAGGTGCACGCCTTCGGGCTGGCGTGGTGACCGCGGATCCGGAAGGATGTCGCCGTCGACGACAAATCCGTAGCGAGCCTGGTTGTCGCAGTCGACCTCGGCTCGCCACCATCCGTCGTCCGTGCGGTCCATGTCGTGAGTGATGCCGTTGACTTCGACCCGGACCGATTCCGGTGTGGGCGCCCAGACCTCGAAAGTATGCACACGATCAGCATGCCTTGTTCGGTCGGATGCGGCAGCCTGGCGGGGCGGGATCGGTCGTCATGGACGGTTTCTATCCGCAGGTGTTGCCGGACGGTGCGGACAGCGTGATCAGTTCCGGAGCGGGTGCGCCGCAGCATCCGCCTTCGGCTTCCCCGGTGTCACCTTCGTCCGTGTCAGCTTCGTCGAAAATACCTGCACCGCCGCAGACTCCGGTCTCCGGAAGGATCAACTCGACCCGGGCTGCGGCGTCGTGGTCACCGGCGAGTTCGGCGGCGATGCTGCGAACCTGCTCGTAGCCGGTCATCGCCAGGAAGGTGGGCGCGCGGCCGTAGCTTTTCATTCCTGCCAGGTACACGCCCGGCTCCGGATGGCGAAGCTCTTTTGCGCCATGTGGATACACCGTGCCGCACGAGTGGATGTTCGGGTCGATCAGCGGAGCCAGCTCCACCGGTGCCTGCAACACCGGGTCGAGGCCGAGTCGGATTTCCGAAAGCCAGGACAGATCCGGGCGGAACCCGGTCAGCGTGACGACGTTGTCCACGTTCTCGATGCGCTCACCGGCATCGGAGGCAAGTAGAAGTTGTCCCGAGGGGGTTGTCGACACCTCAGCTGTGCGGAAACCGGTGACCACTCTCAGCAATCCGTCATCGACGGCCTTCTTCGCGCGTAGTCCCAGGGCGCCGCGAGCGGGCAGTTCGTCAGCTTCGCCGCCGCCGAACGCTGAGCCGACGTTTCCTCGGCGGACCGCCCAGGTGATGCGTGTGCTCGGAGCCTGCTCCGCCAACCCCGACAGGGCAACGATCGCCGTCAGCGCAGAGTGGCCGCTCCCTGCGATGACCGTGTGTTTTCCGGCGAACTGTGCGCGCACCGCCGGATCGTCGAGATCCGGAACCCGGTACCTGATCGCAGATTCAGCAGCGCTTTCGCCGAGGGCGGGTAGTCCTTCACCGCCGAGCGGGTTGGGAGTACCCCAGGTGCCGGATGCGTCGACAACCGCCTGGGCGAAGACGCGGTCCTCGGTTCCGTCACGGCGGCGCAGATGAATCGAGAGGGGTTCGGTATCGCGACCGGCGTCGACGACACGGTCACGCCCGCGCCGGGCTACGCCGATCACTTCGGTGTCGAACTGGACGGCGTCGCCGAGTGCTGAGGCGAGTGGCCCGAGGTAGAGGTCGCGCCATTGCCGGCCGGTCGGGTACGTCTCGGCGTCGGGAGAGCTCCATCCATTCTGTTCGAGGAGTCGCTGCGCGGCGGGGGAGACGAGTTCGGACCACCGGGAGAACAGTCGGACGTGATTCCACTCGGAAATCGCAGTACCGGCGGCGGCTCCCCGCTCGAGTACGAGGGGGGTGAGTCCACGTTCGCGCAGTTCTGCTGCGGCCGCCAGGCCGATCGGGCCGGCCCCGATCACGACGACGGGTAGGGGGTCCATTGTCCGTTCCTTTCATCGACACTTATCGATCTACCGTCGAACTGTATCGACAGTCATCAATGTAAGCAACCATCGACAGCTGTCGATATAGTGGACGGATGGCATCGCTGCAGACTCCGACGGTGCGCGTCGGTGATTCGGGCCAGGATCGGGTTGTTTCTTCCGTGCTCGCGCAGGGCGATGCCGATGCCTACGCGCAGTGGTTCGCGTGCCTTGCCGAACCGATGCGTGTTCGACTGCTTCACCGGGTGGCGAGCGCGTCCAGCGGAATTACCGTCGGTGCGCTCGCGGGGTCGTTGGGGATCGGGCAGCCGACGGTGTCACATCACCTGCGCAAGCTCGCCGATGTGGGTTTTGTGACCATGCGTAAGGAAGGGACAAGCACAGTCGTCGCGATGAATCCGACGTGCTGCGTCGCTCTACCGCAGGCGGCGGACGTGGTGATGGGGGTGCTTGCGCCGCGCCCGTGCTGCCCGAGTGATCTGCCGGACGATGTCACTGTCCGGGCGATGGCCGACGACGACTGGGGTGCGGTTCTACGGATTTACGGCGAGGGCATCGACACTCGAAACGCCACCTTTGCCACCGAGGTTCCCGCGCGTGAGCATCTCCAGGAGCGGTGGCTGTCGCAGCACCGGTGGGTGGCGACTATCGAGGGTGTTGTTGTCGGTTGGGCTGCGTTGAGTCCGGTTTCCGAGCGTGACTGCTACCGCGGGGTGGCGGAAAACTCCGTGTACGTCGCGGACGGAATGCGTGGTCGGGGTGTCGGAAAAGCGTTGTTGCGCAAGCAAGTCATGGCCGCCGATGTCGACGATCTCTGGACACTGCAGACGTCGATATTTCCCGAGAATCGCGCCTCCATCTCACTTCATCATTCGGCCGGGTTCAGAACTGTCGGTCTCCGCGAAAAGATTGCCCAGCTCGACGGTGTCTGGCGTGACACCGTTCTGCTCGAACGACGTGCGGTGACCGTCTCCGATTGAGAGACCTGGATCGGATGGCCGCGCGCCGCTCGATTGCGCGTTGATTCGAGTTCTGTCAATATCGAAGTATGTCGAATCAAGTTGTGGTGGAGACCGGCGCTTGCTGCTCCCCGCTGGTGCGTGAGCCGTTGACCGAGGATTGGGCCGGTGACCTGTCTCGGATGTTCAAGGCCCTCGGTGATCCGGTTCGCCTCCGTCTGTTGAGCTTGGTGGCCAGCCATGAGGGTGGGGAGGCCTGCGTCTGCGACATCTCGGATACGTTCGACCTGTCCCAGCCGACGATTTCGCATCATCTCAAGGTGTTGCGTCAGGCCGGTTTGCTCGACTGTGAACGTCGCGGCACCTGGGTGTACTACTGGGTGATTCCTGCTGCACTGCAGCAGCTCTCGGCTGTGCTCCTGGTTGAAGGCTCGATCGTGACCGCAGTGGACGCGTGCGCGGAGGTCACCGCATGAGCAACACCGCTGCGACCACCGAACACCGCGCAGTGGTCGGAAAACTCTCCACCCTCGATCGCTATCTGGCGGTCTGGATCGGGGTGGCCATGGTCGTCGGCCTGCTGGTCGGGCGCTGGATTCCCGGTGTGAACACTGCCCTGGAGAAGGTGCAGATCGACGGCATCTCACTGCCGATCGCCCTCGGTCTGTTGATCATGATGTACCCGGTGTTGGCGAAGGTCCGCTACGACCGCCTCGACACGGTCACCGGGGACAAGAAACTCCTCGCGGGCTCGCTGTTCCTGAACTGGGTTCTGGGCCCGGCGTTGATGTTCGCCCTCGCCTGGTTGTTTCTGTCTGACCTGCCGGAATACCGAACCGGTTTGATCATCGTCGGTCTCGCTCGCTGCATCGCGATGGTGATCATCTGGAACGACCTGGCCTGCGGAGATCGCGAAGCTGCCGCGGTGCTGGTCGCCATCAACTCGGTGTTCCAGGTGGTCATGTTCGCGGTGCTCGGTTGGTTCTACCTCTCGGTCCTGCCCGGGTGGCTCGGCCTCGAACAGACCACTATCGACACTTCGCCTTGGCAGATCGCGAAATCGGTCCTGATCTTCCTCGGTATCCCGTTGCTGGCAGGTTTTTTGTCCCGTTTCTTCGGTGAACGCGTCAAAGGCCGCGACTGGTACGACACCACGTTCATCCCCACGATCAGTCCCTGGGCGCTCTACGGTCTGCTGTTCACCATCGTCGTGCTCTTCTCGATGCAGGGCGAACAGATCACCTCGCAGCCTTGGGATGTCGTCCGGATCGCGTTGCCGCTGCTGGTGTACTTCGCACTGATGTGGGGCGGTGGCTACATCCTCGGTGCCGCAATCGGATTGGGCTACGAACGCACCACCACGCTCGCGTTCACCGCTGCGGGTAACAACTTCGAACTCGCGATCGCCGTAGCCATCGCTACTTACGGCGCCACCTCGGGGCAAGCCTTGGCTGGTGTTGTCGGCCCGTTGATCGAGGTGCCGGTGCTGATCGGTCTGGTGTATGTCTCCCTTGCTCTGCGTAAACGCTTTGCCGTCAAAGACGTTTCATCCAGTCGGGAAAGAGCGGGTTCATGAGCAAATCATCGGTGTTGTTCGTCTGCGTCCACAATGCCGGCCGATCTCAGATGGCTGCCGGTTTCCTGAGTCATCTCGCGGGTGACGCCATCGAGGTCCGTTCCGCTGGGTCTGCACCCGCCGAGATCGTCAATTCCGCTGCAGTTGAAGCGATGGCAGAGCTCGGAATCGACATCTCGGCTCAGTCTCCGAAGATTCTCACCGTCGACGTTGTCCAGGATTCGGATGTCGTGATCACGATGGGCTGCGGTGACACGTGCCCGATTTTTCCCGGCAAGAGCTACCGAGACTGGGTTCTCGACGATCCCGCTGGCCAGGGCATCGATGCGGTCCGCCCGATCCGCGACGAAATCGAGCGACGAGTCCAAGCCTTGATCGCTGAACTCGCTACTTCCGCGAAGTCTCCCTGACCGATCGGCGAATCGACGGGATCATTCGTCTGCTGGCTCGATGTGTTCGGCACCAAGGACCGAGAGTCGGTATTCCTGTGCGTCCTGCTCGGTTTCGAAATCCTTCTCTTCGAGAAGATTTCGATCAGCGTCGAGGTATCGGTAGGTAGTCATCCCTCCACCGTGCCACTGATGTCCGATTCTTGCTCGGAGACAGGGACTGTTTCGTCGACGATCGTTTGCACGAGACTCCCGTAGTGCCGGACCAGATCCTTCGACGGCAACGAGTCCTCACCGAGGAGGTCGAGGGTCCGCATCCCGGTGGCAAGCCCGAGCAGTAGTGAGACAACCAGTTGGCTGCGCACCAGATCGGGCGAGTTGTCGCCGATGCGCCGGGCGATCCCGTGTACGTAGCGTTCCTTGATCTCGGCCCGGGCGGCGTCCGGGTCCGGGGCTTCGTGCACGAGTATGGCGAGCATCGCCCACGGGTCAGTTTCGTCGGCTTCCCTGCGGACGACGAGTTTCTCGACCAGTCTGTAGCCGATGTCACCGGAGGAATCGTCATGCGGCGCCTCGTCCACCGGAGGTGTCGATGGGATCGCTGCCGAATACAACCGAGCTTTGCTCCCACATATCTTCATGACCAGGGCAGGGGAGTAGCCGGCCACTGCAGCGACATCCTTGATCTTCGTCGATGCGTATCCGCGTTCTGCGAAAAGGGTTTTCGCTGCTGTGAGGATGCGGTCCTCGGCAGTACTCATGTCAAGCCTTTCTCACTGCCTGATGCTCGCACGGTGGGTGCTCACACTGGTGTCAAGGGCTCTGCGTCCAGGGGAACGTCGAAGTCGATGACGGTGGACTGCGCGATTACCGCGATCTGCCGCGCCTGTGTGCCGTGTCCGCTCGCGGTCAATGCGGTCAGGATGTATCGACCGGATGTCGGGAGCGCGATTCCATAGTGGCCGGCTCCGTCGGTGACGGTGGATGCGACGAACTCGCCAGTCGGTTTCGTGAGTGTGACGACAGTTCCCGAAGTTGTTTGCCCGTCCACGCCGACCTTGCCGGAGATAGTGAGGCGCTCACCGAGTTCGACGGTGTGCGTCGATTGTGCGCTGTCGAAAGCGATCACCTGCGACCTCGGGGACCAGCCATCGGCACTCGTTACCATCAGGTACCGTCCTGGCTGAGGTAGAGCGAGGGAGAAGTTGCCCTCGTTGTCGGCGCGACTCCAGTCGATCGGTCGGCCCTCCATGTCCATCACGGTGACAACTGCCTGCCGGATCGGTCGACTGTCCGCTCGGACGACACGACCGGCAACCACGATCTCGGTATCGCTCACTGCCGCGTATGGAAGCTCGAATCCCTCCGGCGTCACCGGGCGAAGTGCCGTTTCCGGTTTCGCACCGCGGCGAGGAATGAATGCGGCGGCCGCGGCAGCAGCCACGGCGGCGAGGGCGGCGAGCCAGAAGATGTTCTTGAAAGCATCGATCGACGGAAGGCCCTCGCCGGGTCCGGACGGGATGACCATCGAGGTGAGCATGGCGGCGACCACGGCGCTGGAGATCGAGGTACCGACCGAGCGAAGGAGCGAGTTGAGGCCGTTCGCCGATGCGGTTTCGGTGATCGGGACCGAGCGCATGATCAGCATCGGCATCGCGGAGTAGGCGATCGCAGTTCCGATGCTGACCACCGCCGCACTGATGATGATCAGCGCGATCGAGCCGGTCAGGAACACGCGCGCGATGTAGGCGAGCGCGAGCACCGTGCCGCCGACGATCAAGGTGGTTTTGGCGCCGTATCGTTTGGTGATGTTCGCTGACACGGGAGCGAAGAAGACCATCGCCAGTCCTGCCGGAATCATGCACAGTCCGGCTGCCATCACTCCCAGCTCGAAGCCGTACCCGGAGATCTTCGGCATCTGCAGCTGTTGAGTGGTCGAGAGGTTGTTCGCGTACATCGAGAAGCCCACGAGGATCGAGGCGACGTTGGTCAGTAGAACCGGCCGCTTGGCCGACGTTCGCAAGTCGACCATCGGTTGGGTGACGCGGAGCTCGTAAGGGAACCACAGCGCAAGCGTGACGATCCCGATGACGAACATCAGCAACGTCGGTTCACTGGTCCATCCCCAGCGGGCGCCCTTGGAAATTGCCAGAAGAAGTGCCGCAAGCGAAACCGAGAGCATGACTGCGCCGAGGAAGTCGAACTTGCCACGGGTACGAACACTTGATTCCGGGACTACGACCGCTACCGCGATGATCAGCAGAACGCCCACGATTGCCGAGAGCCAGAAGATGGCCGGCCAGCCGAGATGTTCGAAGATCAACCCCGACAGCGGGAGTCCGAGTGCGGCGCCGACTCCGAGAGTCGCGCTCATCAACGCGGTCGCCGACGCCACCTTCTCCTTGGGGAGTTCGTCGCGCATGATGCTGATTCCGACCGGGATCATCGAAATGGCAAAGCCTTGAAGACCGCGTCCGACAAGTAGGGAAATGAAGTTACCGCCCATCGCTGCGACCAGGGAACCGACCACGATCATCGTCATCGTCATCGAGATCAGCATCATGCGTCGTTTTCCGAACATGTCTGCCAGACGGGAGACGATCGGGGTGGCGACGGCACTGGTCAGCAGGGTGACGGTGACGAGCCAGGACGCGTCGTCAGCGCTGACGCCGAGGATCTTCGGAAACTCGGGCAACAACGGAATGACCATCGTTTGTTGCAGTGCGACCACGGTGCCGGACAGACAGAGGACTGCGGTGATGAGCCGACTCGAACGGCGAGGGGTTGGAGACGAGTGCAATGCCAAGAGACGATCCTTCGCGAGGCGCGGGGTGAACGGTAATTCACCCCAGAGTGAATCACTGTTCACCTCCAATTGTCACGTCGGGTGATTGTGTCTTCACTCACGATCTCGGTGACGCTGTTGGTTTCCTTGCCGGTTTCGCGGGAACAACGACAGTGGTGTTCTGTGCCTGCGCTGGGCGGGCGGCAAGGAGGAGTGATGCGTGCCGAAGTGGGTGACCGCCTTCATGTTCAGGGGCGAGTGGTCGGTCAGTCCGAGGTGACCGCCGAGGTTCTCGAAGTTCACGGCGATGACGGGGGACCGCCGTATCTGGTGAGGTATGACAACGGGCACGAGGCGCTCGTGTTTCCCGGTAGTGACGGTTGGATCGACCACCCCGGAAAAGGCTCTTGATCTGCGCAGTTCTTTCCATGCATGGCTGTTGCATCGAATGCGGCTAGAGTGTGCGCAATGGAGGGCAAACGCCAGTATCACTCCCGCGTGCGCGAGGCCTCTGCGCAGCGAACCCGAGAACTCATTCGTGATGCGGCACAAGCTCTGTTCGTGCGAGACGGGTACGTCAGCGCCACTGTCAAACAGATTGCCGACGCCGCCGGCGTGGCCAATCGGACCGTGTTCACAGCGTTCCCCGGTGGAAAACTCGAGATCTTCGAAGCGGCACTCGCCGAGGCCCTCGATGCTGAGTGGGTTCCTCTCGGCGCGCCGAGTTCGGCCTCGGACCCTGACGACGTTCGGCGGATCGTCTCCCAGATCGTGGCGCAGGGCATCGGGCTGCTCGAACGCGCCGGCGCGCTCATGATGGTCACAGTGGAATCCTCCGGTGCCGATTCCGATATGCGTCGTCTGTCCGAGGAATCAGCCGAGCAATCGGCAGTCAACGCGATGTCGATAGCGGAGGGCCTGTCGGAACACGGTTTGCTGAGGCCGGAGATTTCGCTCGAGAAGGCCGCCGGAATCCTTGCCGCCTTCGTCTCGCCTCAGCTTCACCAGCAATTGCGTCGTGTCAGCGGTTGGGACGTCGACGCGTATCGAACGTGGCTCGAGTTCAACATTCGTCAGAATCTAATGTACTAATCGGTCTGTTTTAGCTAGCATGGCGAGGGTTTTTTATACTCGGGAGGAATCGCCAGCGTGCCCTATGCCTTGTTCGGCCTCATTACGATGCTGCTCTGGATCTTTTGCATCGTCGACGCCATCACGAGAGACGACGCCTGTATCCAATACCTACCCAAGGTTGTCTGGATTCTGATCATCATCTTCCTTCCCACGTTGGGGTCGGTGCTGTGGCTGGTGGTCGGTCGCGGGCAGAACGCACCGCGTGGGTACGTCGGCCCAACCGGTTACGGCGAATACGAGCGTCCGGGACGCGCGGTTGCCCAGGATCCCGCGGCGGACGAAGCCTTCCTGCGTCAGTGCCGCGAGCGTGCGGAAGAGCAGCGTCGAATTGCCATGCAGCAGCGCCGCGACGGCGACGCTGATCGGATGTGAGTTATCGGTAGGCCGTGAGTCGATCCAGTACGAGCCGAAGCGGCGGCCACGACGATCGGCCGCGACGCGTCACCGCATACGCGGTGAGGATGACAGGCGGATCTGTCAGCGGCACGACGCGTACGCCGTCGCGGGTCTTGCGTTCGAGCGGCATCAGCCCCACGCCGTAACCACTGAGGATCAAGAGTTCGACCAAGTCGAGACTGTCGATCTGGTGCGTGATCCGAGGGGTGAACCCGGCCAGCGACGCGAGAGTGCGGACGGCTCGCTCGTCTGCGGTGTTTCGTGAGTTCACTATCCACGGTGTGTCTGCGAAGGCGCGGAGATCGATCTCGGATCTCCCGGACTCCTCGGGAGTATTCGCGTTGTCGGGAACGCACAGTCCCCACGGCGTCGACCAGAGCGGAATTGCCTCGAGTAGAGGGCTTGGCGACGCGGGGGCGAGGTTGTAGTCGTAGGTCAGTGCGAGGTCGAGGTCGTCGCGCTCGAGGAGTGCAAAAGCCTCGACTGGTTCGTATTCGCAGATCACCACATCCACCTGCGGATGACTTCGCTGCAGGCTTTGTGCGACGGGGAGCATCGCCGTTCTGATGGCAGTCGCGAATCCGCCGACTCGCAGAGTCCCCACCGGTTCTGCGTCCGGATCGAGGTCCAGCCGAGCGGCGTCGAGAGCCGCCAGGATCGTGACGGCATGATCGGCAAGTCGTTGTCCGGCAGGCGTGAGGCGAACGCGTCGGCCTTCCGGCTCGATCAACACGGTGCCGGTTTCCGTAGTCAGGGCCGCGAGCTGTTGGGACACCGTTGACGTCGTGAGGTTGTGAGCTTCGGCGACGGCGCGCATCGAACCAAGACGCGAGAGTTCGAGGAGGAGGTGGAGTCGACGGGTTTCCATCCCTTGATCATTCACTAATCGTGAACATTATGTGGCTCAAAATCGCGTGGACACGAACGGTTGGCCTCCCGTTCAATGCAGCTATGGATACGAAAGCGCGAGCCGGCGTCGGCCTGGCTGTTCTGGCGATGTTGTGCGTGCAGCTCGGGCTCGCCGTGTCGGTGGGCCTGATCGATCAGCTCGGCGCAGACGGAGCAGCGTGGGTCCGACTCGCCTGGGCAGGCATCATTCTTCTGATCATTGTCAGACCCCGGCCGTCTGCGTTCACCCGCAAGGCGTTTCTGGCCTGCGTGGTTCTCGGTGTGGTCACCGCCGGGATGACGCTCCTGTTCATGGCGGCTGTGGAGCGCCTTCCGCTGGGAACGGCAAGCGCGTTGGAGTTCTTGGGTCCGCTGACAGTTGCATTGCTGCGGGGGCGTGGCCGCGTTCTGTGGCCGGTTCTGGCCGGCGCCGGAGTAGTGCTTCTGACCGAGCCGTGGGCGGGCACGGTCGACCTGGTCGGCGTGGCTTATGCACTCGGTGCCGCACTCTGCTGGGCGATGTACATTCTGCTCACCCAGCGTGTCGGCGACGAGGTTGCCGGTATCAACGGGCTGGCGGTGTCGATGGCGGTTGCCGGACTGGCAGCGACAATTGCGGTGGGGCAGTCCGCCGTTGGGCGACTGACCCCGCACCTGATTCTCGTGGGACTCGGGCTCGCGATTTTGCTGCCCGTCGTCCCCTTCGCCTTGGAGATGGTCTCGTTGCGCAGGCTCTCCACGGCGGCGTTCGGCACGCTGATGAGTCTCGAGCCTGCGTTCGCTCAGCTCATCGGTTTGGTTGTGCTGCATCAGGTACCGAGCATTCTGGCTGTGGCCGGTATCGCTTGCGTCGTCGTCGCCGGTGTCGGCGCGGCCCGAGGTGGTGCTCGAGGTGGGGCCGAGAAGTCCGCGGACCCACCCTCCGATTCCGAGCGAACGTACCTTTCGGCGCCTTCATGAGACCGAGAGTGCCGTTCGCTCAGGTCGCGTTCGCTGCCGCGATCGCGCCATCGAACAAGTCGGCGACTTCGCCGAGGGAGTCGAGAATCGGCTGACCTGATTGTTCGACGCGAGCCCGAACCAGCGAACCCTCGAGCGCGGACACCGCAAGGACGGCAAGTCGTTCCGCTCGCGTACGTGCGATGCCGGACACGACCAGTGAGTCGCGCAGTAGCGAAGTCCACTGTCGGTAGACCGCCTGTCCGGCGGCTGTCACGCTCTCCGAATCTGGGGCAAGTTCCAACAACACCGTCGTGATCGGCGAGCCTTCGTGGAAGTCCGAATCGCTGACCCATCCGGTGAGCAACCGCGCGTATTCGCGCAGCAGCGATCCGGCGTCTGATTGGCTCTCGGCGAGTTCGGTCAGAGTGTCGGTGACCAACTGCCCGCCGACGCGGACGACTTCTTCGCCGATTTGCTCTTTGCCGCCGGGAAAGTAGTGGTAGAGCGAACCTTTCGGCGCCCCGCTCGACTTGAGGATCTCGTTGAGTCCTGTTGCCGCATATCCCTGGCGGCGAAACAGATCGGCCGCAGCTCGTACAAGTGCGTCGCGGTGTTTCGGGGGAGTTGCCACGAGTTGGAGCTTAAACACCCCAGTGATCCACCACAATCTATGTAGACTGGTCTACATGGAAAATTCTGAAATGCTCGAACAGTTGCGCGCGGTCAACGCGTCGGCGGCCTTCAACCGTTGGGCTGGGTTCGAAGTCACGGAGGCAGAACCGGGTCATGTGCGTCTGAGGCTCGAGTGGCGTGAGGATTTGGGCCAGTACGCGGGACACTTGCACGCCGCGCTCGTGGCGGGGCTAGTCGACACCGCGTGCGGATTCGCTGCCTTCACACAGGTGGGCGTAGTGGCGGCATCCAACTGTGCGGTCAACTTCGTGAGCCCAGGAGTCGGAACCGCATTCGTCGCCACGGCGCGCTCGGTCAAGGCCGGGCGTAAGCAGGTGTTCGTCACTGCCGAGGTACATGCCGAACGCGAAGGCGAATCCGTGCTCGTCGCGTTCGGCACCACTCTGTTGGTTCCACTCGCCGCTCAGTCTCAGGGAACCCCAGGCAAAGTCAGGGAATGAGGATGAACTTCCCGGCGGGATGAGAACTCTGTAACTCGGTGTGAGCGAGCGCGACGTCCGTCAGTGGGAAGGTCTTGGCGATCTTCACGATGAGGTGTCCGGATCCGGCTTGTTCGACCAATTCGGATCGCGCCTTCAACCGGGCTTCGGCGCTCGCCGGATTACCGCCGCCTACGGAAGCGAAGCCGTCGGTCTGAGCTCGCCCGAACGCGACGATGGTGACGATGCGACTCTTGTCGGTGACCAAAGCCAAAGATGTATCGACGGCTTCGTCCGTTCCGGCGGTGTCGAAAGCGGCGTCGACACCGTTCGGTGCGAGTTCACGAACACGCGCTTCGAGGCCGTCGCCGTAGAGCACCGGCGTGGCGCCGAGCGAGCGCACGTAGTCCTGATTCGATGCTCCCGCAGTGCCGATCACGGTGGCTCCGCGTGCTGCGGCGAGCTGAACCGCTATAGCGCCGACGCCGCCGGACGCGCCGTGGATGAGGAGGGTATCGCCGGAGCCGACTCGAATGGTGTCGAGGGCATCGACTGCAGTTCCGCCGACGAGAAGGAGGCCGGCCGCCTGTTCCCAGCTGATGCCGGCGGGCTTCGCGGTGACCGAGGAGACCGGCACAACTACCTGTTCGGCGTACAGACCGTTGCCAGGGCTGACGATCACCTCGTCGCCGACGGCTACGTCGGTGACACCGTCGCCGACGGCCGAGACGACACCCGCTGCCTCGCCGCCGAGGCGGATCGGAAGCTTCTCGGGGTCGGTGCCGAATGCGCCGCTGTAGAGCTTGAAGTCGAAGGGGTTCACGCCGATCGCTTTGACATCGACCAGGACTTCTCCTGACTCAGGCGAGGGTGAATCCACGTCAACCAGCTTCAGGACCTCGGGCGTTCCGTATGTCTGCGCTACAACAGTTTTGGTCATGTGTCGCGCAACCGTCCTCGGGGAAGCGATATTCCCCGAGGACGGGACAAATTCGAGAAGATTCGATCAGCGGATCAGCGTTCCCAGATCCAGTGGCATGGCGATCCCCGTGATGTGGTGGGCTTCGTCGGAACCGAGGAACGCTACGGCGGCTGCAATGTCCTCGGGCTGGCTGACGGGATCGGGCAAGGTTTGCATGAAGATCGGGCCGAGCGTGTGAGCGTTTGCGTCGATGAGTGGCCTCATGTCGCTCATCTGCATGCCGGTTTCCACGCCGTGAGGGTGAATGGTGTTGACCCGAATGTTGTACTGCCCCAATTCCGAGGCCATCGTCTTCGCCAGGCCGGTGATGCCGTGTTTGCTCGCGACGTAGTGGCCGAGGAAGGGGAGCCCGCGCAGGCCTGCCACGGAACTGGTGAAGATGATCGAGCCGCCGGTGCCCTGTTCGATCAGGTGCGGGATTGCTGCCTTTGCGGTGTGGAAGACGCCGGTCAGGTTGACGTCGAGCGTTTCCTGCCACTGCTCGGGCGTGATTTCCCACGACATGTTGGCAGAGCAGATTCCGGCGTTCGCGACGACGACGTCGAGGCGCCCCAATTCGTTGATGCCGGCTTCGAGCGCCGCGGACAGAGCAGCGAAGTCGCGGACGTCTGTCTTGGTGGCGACAACTCGACGGTCCAGTGCCTTGACCAGTTCTACGGTTTCGGCAAGGTCGTCTTCGGTGGCGCCGGCATACGAGGTGGATTCGAACTGAACACATGCATCGACGGCGATGATGTCTGCGCCCTCTTCTGCCAGGCGGACCGCTTCAGCGCGCCCCTGACCGCGGGCTGCCCCGGTGATGAAGGCGACTTTCCCGGTGAATCGACTGGCAGTCATGCTCAAACCTCCGAATAGTGGTGACAATCTGCTCTTCGGAAGTTAGCGCGACGAAGTTCTTTTCGGGCGTGAATGTCCAGTCAGCGGAAATCGCTTAGCGCGCTCTGGTCAACAGCACACAGGGCCCGGCGTCGAAAATGTCCCGCGCATCCGCGGACGTGACGGGCCGTCCGCTCAGTGCGTCGACCCAGTCGCCATCGGGAAGGTCGATCCGAGTATCTCGCCAACCATGCGCCGAGAGTCCGAGCGAATGCCGCGTCGCCAGAGCAACGACTCTGGCCGATTCGCCGACGGGGCCGCGCGAGAACCCGACCAGATGGCCGGACGCGGAACCTGAAGCGAAGATCGGCCGGTACTCACCGCGCTCGAACCACGAGGGATTCTCGCGCCGCAACGTCAGCGCCGTGCGAACGAGGCGCAACTTTGCGGCTCCCGTCGCGTCGATCGTCGCGGCGTCGGCTTCGAGGAGTGATCGCCTCGCTCCGTAGTCGACCAGGCGCCGGTTGTCCGGATCGACCAACGAGTCCTCCCACAGCTCAGTGCCCTGATAGACGTCGGGAACGCCAGGCCCGAGGAGTTGGAGCAGCTTTTGGCCCAGGGAGTCCGACCAGCCGTGACGAGCGATCCGGCCGACGAACTCGCTGACCGAATCACCGACCGGACCGTCGATCACCTCGTCGATCCACCTGTGCACGTCCGATTCGAAGTCGACGTCCGGATCGTTCCAGGAAGTCTTTGCGCCGGATTCGCGGACAGCCTTCTCTGCATAGGCGTGTATACGCTCGCGCAGCTCGGGAACCGAGGCCGCCGAACGCCCGTCGGCCGGCCAAACACCGATGATGTTCTGCCACAAGAACAATCCGGTCAGTGGATCAGGGCTGGGGCAGACGCCTTCCCATTCGCGAATCAGCCGGGACCACAGGGTCGGCACTTGGGACAGAACACCGATCCGCGCCCGCACGTCCTCGCCGCGTTTGGTGTCGTGAGTGGACAGACTCGTCATCGCGCGCGGCCACAGCTTCGCTCGGTCCGCGTTGTGGAGATGGAATTCGGCGACGGAGACGGCAAGTGATGCCGGGTTGCCGCCGACTTCCTGACGTGAGACCAGTCGCGCCGTCCGATAGAAGAGTCGATCTTCGACGGACTTCGCCATGACGGCGCCGCACACCTGCTGGAAGCGAACGGCCGCTTCACCGCCGTTCACCAGTGACTGCGCCAGCACGTTGAACGCCGCTTCATGCCCAGGAGCCAGTTCGTGCATGTCGCCGACGATGCGAGCGGCTAAACCGGCAAGGGGACTGTAGTCGGATCGATATACCGGCATCCGGGCGATCGCGACGACGACTGCGTCGTTCAGTTCGGTCTCACTGCAACGACTTCCGGTTTCGCGTCGGATTGCGCGCACGAGCCTGCGAACCTCGGGTGCCAGGTCACCGCGCCCGGTGTCGCGTTTGAACTGACGTTCGGTGTGATGCAACCACGTACTGTCCCCGTCGGCGCCGGTCAGATCTGCCGAGAGTTCGGTCAGTTCGAGTTCGGCGGCGGGATCGACGAAAATGCCGCCCAGCTGATTGAGGGCGTCGTATCCGGTGGTGCCGTCGATCGGGAGCAGCGGATCGAGTGGCTCAGTGTGGCCGAGGATCTTTTCGATCACGAGCCACTGATCTGGTCCGATCAGTTCTCGCAGGCGCCCGAGATATTCCGCCGGATTTGCAAGTCCGTCCGGGTGATCGATGCGAACGCCGTCGATCAGTCCTTCGTCGACCCACGACTTCACTTGCCGATGGCAGAGTTCGAAGACTTGGGGGTCCTCCTGGCGCAGCGCAGCGAGTTCGTTGACGGCAAAGAACCGTCGGTAGTTGATGATTCCGGCGTTCCACGGTACGAGTCGGTACGACTGCCTGGCGTGGATCTCCTGTGGAGATCCGAGTTCGGTGCCGGCCGCGACGGGGAAGCGGTGCTCGTAGAACGCGAGAAGTGTTTCCTCACCGTCTTTCTCGACGGTCAGTGCGTCGAGATCGTCCGGGCTGCCCAGTACCGGGAGCGAGACCTTGCCCTCGGCGCCGTTGGCTCCGTTGTCGTCGACCCAGTCGATGTCGAAGAAGTCTGCGTACTCCGACGACCGTCCGTGCGTGAGAACGTCCCACCACCAGGCATTTTCGCGAGGTTTGGCGACGCCGACATGGTTTGGGACCAGATCGACGATCAGGCCCATCCCACGTGATCGAACCGCGTGCGAGAGCTCCACCAACGCCTCGCGGCCACCAAGTCCCTCGGACACGGTTGTCGGATCGGTGACGTCGTAGCCGTGCGTCGACCCGGACGTCGCAGTGAGGATGGGGGAGAGATAGAGATGCGAGACCCCCAACGCCTCGAAGTAGTCCACCAGTGCGGCCGCATCACGAAGGGTGAACGCGTCCGGGCGCAACTGCAGTCGGTAGGTGCTGGTTATCTGGGCCATGTGCACGTCTCCCTCAAGCGGTTCTGCGGAGTACCGTCAATGCTCGCGCTTTTACATCCAATGTTGTTCCGGCCTTGATCACGGTATCGCTCTCACCGGTGGGGACCGACGTGTCGAGTACGACGGTCCACTCCGACGCGTAGTCCGCGTTGGGGGTGGAGAATTCGAGATCTTCGTAGTGGGCGTTGAAGCAGAGAAGGAACGAATCTCCGGTGACGCGCTCGCCACGGTAGTTCGGTTCCGGGATCGCGTCACCGTTGAGAAAGACAGCCAACGACTTGCCGAAACCGCTGTCCCAGTCGGCCGGAGTCATTTCTTCGCCAGACGGCGTGAGCCAGGCGATGTCGCGACTCTGATCACCACTTCGAATAGGTCGACCTTCGAAGAATCGACGACGCCGGAAGACGGGGTTCTTGGCGCGCAAGGCAATTGCACGCTTGGTGAACTCGACGAGGTCCGCGTTGGTTTCCGCGAGAGTCCAATCCATCCAGGACAGTTCCGAATCCTGGCAGTAGACGTTGTTGTTGCCCTGCTGAGTTCGGCCCATCTCGTCGCCGTGAGCGAGCATCGGGGTGCCTTGGCTGAGCATCAGCGTTGCGAGAATGTTTCGGCTCTGGCGTCCACGCAGTTCGAGAATCTCCGGGTCGTCGGTGGGGCCTTCGACGCCGCAGTTCCACGATCGGTTGTGCGATTCGCCGTCGTTGTTGTTCTCACCGTTGGCTTCGTTGTGCTTCTCGTTGTACGAGACGAGGTCGTGCAGGGTGAAACCGTCGTGAGCGATGACAAAATTGATGCTCGCGCCAGGGCGACGTCCGGTGGCCTCGTAGAGATCGGAGGATCCGGTGAGGCGGGAAGCGAACTCGCCCAGCGTTGCCGGCTCACCGCGCCAGTAGTCGCGGACGGTATCGCGGTACTTGCCGTTCCATTCGGTCCACAGGCCTGGGAAGTTGCCGACCTGATAACCGCCTTCGCCGACGTCCCACGGTTCGGCGATCAGTTTCACCTGACTGACGATCGGATCCTGTTGCACCAGATCGAAGAAGGCGGAAAGGCGGTCCACGTCGTGCAGTTCACGGGCGAGTGTGGAGGCCAGGTCGAAGCGGAAACCGTCGACATGCATTTCGGTGACCCAGTACCGCAGCGAGTCCATGATTAGTTGCAGCGTATGCGGATGACGGGCGTTGAGGCTGTTGCCCGTTCCGGTGTAGTCCATGTAGTGCTCTTCGTCGCCGTCGACCAGGCGGTAGTAGGCAGCATTGTCGATGCCGCGGAAGCTGATGGTCGGCCCCATGTGGTTGCCCTCGGCGGTGTGGTTGTAGACCACGTCGAGGATCACTTCGATACCCGCCTGGTGGAAGCTACGCACCATGGCCTTGAATTCCGCGACGGCAGCATCGGGTTTTGCTGCCGAGGAGTAATCGGTATGAGGCGCGAGGAAGCCGAAGGTGTTGTAACCCCAGTAGTTTCGCAGTCCCTGGTCGAGCAGCACCTGGTCGTGCATGAACTGGTGGACCGGCATCAGTTCGATCGCCGTGACACCCAGATTGGTGAGGTGCTCGATGATCACCGGATGCGCGAGTCCGGCGTAGGTGCCGCGCAACTCCTCCGGAACTCCGGGGTGCGTCGCGGTCATGCCCTTGACGTGCGCTTCGTAGATGACCGTCTCGTGGTACGGGCGCTTCGGCGAGTGGTCGGACGCCCAGTCGAAGAAGGGATTGATGACGACGGTCGACATCGTGTGGCCGAGCGAATCATGTTGGGGGAAAGGGATGGTGGCGGGTTCGTCGACGAATGGTTCTGGGTCGAAGGGTTCGGGCTCGAGGATCTCGTCCGATTCCTGATCGCTCGTGGGCGACTCGTCTTCGAGGACCACCTCGCCCGATTCGGCTTCCGAACTCGTCTCGTCGGTCGCGTCTACCGGCTCCACTGCAGGAGTGTCGTCGTCTCCCGAAGGTTCGGGATCGCCTGCCGACTCGACGTCGTACGAGAACAGTGAACGGTCTCCGTCGAAGTCTCCGTCGAATGCTTTTCCGTACGGGTCCAGCAACAGTTTGCTCGGATCGCACCGCAGGCCTGCCGCCGGATCGTACGGCCCGTGCACGCGGTAGCCGTATCGCTGGCCGGGGGATACGGACGGAAGGTACGCATGCCAGACGTAACCGTCGACCTCGTCCATCCTGATGCGGGTTTCGGTTCCGTCCTTGGCGATCAGGCACAGTTCCACGGCTTCGGCGACCTCGGAGAAGAGCGAGAAATTGGTCCCCGCGCCGTCGTAGGTTGCACCGAGTGGGTACGCACTGCCAGGCCATACCGGGATGGGAGTGGCTGAGGGCGCGCTCGGCGGTTGATCCATGAATCAGACCCTATCGGGTGCAGCCGATCGAATCTTGTCGACTGTCTACGCCGCTGATCACCGTTTTGCCTGGCTGCGGGCGGTTGCAAGCATTCCGGCTGTGATCTGTTCCACCTCTGCCTCCGAGCAGAGGTAAGGCGGCATCGCGTAGACGAGGTTTCGGAACGGTCGTAGCCAGACGCCGGCGTCGACGGCTGCATCGGTCGCGCTCTGCATGTCGACCGGCTGTTCGAGTTCGATCACTCCGATTCCGCCTTTGACGCGGACATCGACGACCCCGGGAATGGTGACGCCTTCGGCGAGGCCACGAGCGAGACCATGTTCGAGGGCAGCGACGTCACGCCGCCAGTCCATCGCGAGCAGGAGTTCGGTCGACGCGACCGCGACGGCGCACGCGAGTGGATTGCCCATGAAGGTGGGGCCGTGCATCAGCCCGCCGCCGTCACCGGCGGTGATGGTCTCCGCTATCTCCGTGGTGCACAGCGTTGCCGCCAGGCTCATGTACCCGCCGGTCAGTGCTTTGCCGACGCACATGACGTCGGGAGTGACGCCGGCGTGATCGGCGGCGAACAGTTCTCCGGTGCGTCCGAATCCGGTGGCTATCTCGTCGAAGACCAAGAGGACTTGGTATTTGTCGCAGAGGTTACGTAGGTCGATCAGGTATGCGGGGTCGTGGAAGCGCATTCCGCCGGCGCCTTGGACTACCGGTTCGACGATCACCGCGGCCAGCTCGTCGTGATGCTCGGCCAACAGCGCTTCCAACTCCTGTACGTACTCGGGGAGGTAGTCCGCCGGGGGTGTCTGGGCGAAGACCTGAGGGCGAAGGACGTCGGTCCAGAGAGAGTGCATGCCGCCGTCGGGATCGCAGACGCTCATGGGGGTGAAGGTGTCGCCGTGATATCCGCCGCGCCAGGTCATCAAGCGATTTTTCGACGGCTTTCCGAGGCTCCGCCAGTACTGCAGGCACATCTTGACTGCGACTTCGACGGCCACCGAACCGGAATCGGAGAGGAACACCTTGTCGAGGTGATGTGGTGTGATGTCGACGAGCATTCGCCCGAGGCGAGCGGCGGGTTCGTGCGTCAGTCCGCCGAACATGACATGGCTCATCTTGCCCAGCTGCCGCGCGGCGGCGGCGTCGAGCACGGGATTGCGGTAGCCGTGAATGGCAGCCCACCACGAGCTCATCCCGTCGACCAATCGGCGGCCGTCGGAGAGCGTCAGGGTAGCCCCCTGGGCAGAGTCGACGATCAGCGGACGAGTCGACGCGGGAAACGATCCGTACGGATGCCAGAGGACATCGGCATCGATGGCGGAGACGTCATGAGGATCAAGTCCGGTTGTGAGCACGGATGCACCCTAACCATTGAGTTGAACGGTGTTCAAGTATGGTCGGAAAAGTGAACACCTCGCTGAATTGGCTCACTGCCGTCGAAGCGGATCGTAGGGCCGCTGGACTGCGCCGCGAACTCCGTCCGCGCACGGTCGACTCCCCGCTGATCGACCTGGCGTCGAACGACTACCTCGGACTGGTGCGGCACCCTGACGTGATCGAGGGCGCTACGGAGGCTCTGCGCCGTTGGGGCGCAGGCGCCACTGGTTCGCGTCTGGTCACCGGAACCACCACCGAACACGAACTGCTCGAAGTCGAACTGGCGGAGTTCGTCGGGGCGGACTCCGGTCTCGTGTTCTCCTCCGGATACACCGCCAATCTCGGCGCGGTGACGGCCCTCTCGGGGCCCGGGTCGTTGATCGTCTCCGACGCAGGATCACATGCCTCGCTCGTGGACGCCTGCCGACTGTCACGCGCGCGGATAGCCGTTGCCCCGCATTCGGACGTGAACTTTCTCGCCGACACGCTGCGCACCAGATCCGAAGAGCGAGCGCTGGTCGTCACCGATTCGGTCTTCAGTGCCGACGGAGATCTCGCTCCGCTGCGGGAGATACATCAGGTGTGCCGCGAACACGGCGCGATTCTGCTGGTCGACGAGGCGCACGGCATCGGTGTGCGCGGTGCCGGTGGACGCGGACTCGTTCACGAGTCGGGCTTGGCCGGTGAACCCGACGTCGTCGTGACGGCGACGTTGTCGAAGTCGCTCGCCAGCCAGGGCGGAGTTGTACTTGGCGACAACAAGATCCGCGCGCATCTCATCGACGCGGCAAGAACGTTCATCTTCGACACCGGTCTCGCACCGGCTGCCGTCGGCGCGGCCAGGGCTGCACTCGCCGTCCTCCAGCGTGAGCCGACGCGAGCGCTCGACGTCCTGGCCCGGGCGTCCGAACTCGCCGACGTCACCGGGGCCCCATCGCCTGAATCTGCCGTCGTCTCGGTCGTTCTCGGTGATCCGCAACGGGCGTTCGATGCCGCGTCGGCGTGCCGAGACCAGGGGCTGCACGTCGGATGTTTCCGGCCACCGTCGGTACCGGAAGGAACGTCGCGCTTGCGCCTGACTGCACGAGCAACGCTGTCCGCTGCCGAAATGGAGCAGATCTCACTCGTACTGCGCGAAGTATTGGCAGGTGCCCGCGCATGAGCATTCTCGTAGTGACCGGAACGTCGACCGACGTGGGGAAAACAGTGGTGACGGCAGCACTGGCCTCGGTAGCCCTGCAGTCGGGTAAGTCGGTCGCTGTGCTCAAACCGGCGCAGACCGGCGTCGACGTGGACGGTGCGGGTGATCTGGCCGAGATCGAGCGTCTGACCGGTGGCGGTGTGACACTGGTCGAGTTGGCGCGGTATCCCGAACCTTTGGCACCCGATACTGCTGCGCGCAGAAGTGGTCTCCCGTTGTTGGCGCTCGACGACGTGGTCCGGGTCGCTTCCGACCTGGACGCAACTCAAGACCTGACTCTGATCGAAGGCGCCGGCGGCTTGCTGGTCCGGTTGGGGACAGACGGGTTCACCGCGCGTGATCTTGCCGCGGCTTTGTCAGCCCCGGTCTTGCTGGTGGTTGCCTCCGGCCTGGGCACGCTCAATCACACTGCTCTGACAGTGGAAGCGCTCGGGGCATCCGGCGTGGACTGCGCCGGGTTGGTGATCGGTTCGTGGCCACAGGAACCGGACCTGGCCGAGAGGTGTAATCGCGAGGATCTGGTCTCGGTCAGCGGCGTCCCCCTTGTCGCAGCAATGCCGGCCGGTAGCGGCAGCGCGAGTGCCCGAGAGTTTGCTCAGACAGCTTGGTCTGCGCTCGGCAAGTCTCATTTGGCCAACTAGAGCCGTAACATCCGATTTGTCTGCATCGATAGCCAAGGCACAGCGGGGCGCCTTGATTTCGGCGCCCCTCGCGTACGAATCCGGTCGGTATATTTCGGCCGGCGTCTTGGGCGACCCAGAGTCTTGGGTGCCCGAGTCACCGATCGTGGTTGTCGAATTGTGAGTTGGTCAGTCGAACGTAGGTGGTGAGTACGGTCGGAAGATTGTCGTCATCGGCCGTTCGCCGCGCAGTGTTCATCGGTGTTGTTGTCTTCGTCTCGTGCCTGGTCGGGATTCTGAGCCGGCTACCCGGCACGCTTGCTGTCTTCTGGCCGGCCAACGCGCTGCTGCTCGGGATTCTCTTTCGGTCGCCGCGTTCCGCGACACCGCTCACCTGGATCTGCGTAGTGGCAGGTTATGTCGGAGCCGACCTGATCACCGGCGGGGCGTGGGAGTCCACGGTGTGGCTCAACGCGGCCAACATCGTCGGGGTCGCGAGCGGCTTCTACGCCTTTCGCTGGGTTGACGGTGAGAATCGTCGTCTGACCAGTATTCAGTCTGTCGGATATCTCGTGTCGATGACGGTGGTCGGCGCGTCGATGGCAGCGCTCGTCGGCGGAATCGCAAACCGTGTGCTGTTCGGCGGACAGTGGTGGGACGGCTGGTTGCTCTGGTTCTCGAGTGAGTTCGTCAACTACATGACCATCGTCCCAATGGTGCTGACGTTCCCCTCGCTTCGGCGAGTTGATCGAGACCCGAAAGCTGTTGCCGCACTTTTGCGTCGATCGCTCGTTCCGACAGCGCTCCTGGCGATCTGCATCATTTTGGAGTGGGTGATCGGCGGCGCCGGAGCGATCGCGTTCGCCATGCCCGCGCTCGTGACTGCAGCCTTGCTCACCAATGTTTTTGTCACGTCGATGCTCACAGCCGTATCAACTGCCTGGACGTTGGTGCTGACGGCCGACGGTCATCTCGGATTGTCCAGCGAAGGCCTCTCGCCCGTCAGTGCGTCGGTCCAGATCGGATTGTCGCTGCTGGCGGTAGCGCCGATCGCGGTGGCATGTGTGATCCTCGAGCGCCGCCGCGCGCTCGAGGCGCTGACACAAGCCGTGACCCACGACGATCTCACCGGTGCGTTGCGGCGGGACGAGTTCTTGCGGCGAGGCGGCGGCGTGATGGGTGCGATCGATCCGCGTCGACGCTCCGGACGTCCGGTCAGCGTCTTGATGATGGATCTGGATCACTTCAAGCTGGTGAACGACAACCTCGGTCACCGCGCCGGCGACACCGCGTTGGTGAGTTTTGCCGATCAGGTCCGGCGGAACCTCGATGACAAGCATCTGTTCGCCCGCTTGGGTGGCGAGGAGTTCGTCGTTTTGATGACAGGTGTCGATCTGGAAGGTGCAACCGCAACGGCCGAGATGATTCGACGCGCGCAGGCGGAGAATTCGTCAGCAGTGTTGGGCGACCTCGGGCCGACCGTCAGCATCGGTGTCGCGTGTTCGCCCCACGGCGACGCAGATCTGACGCAACTGGTCGACTGCGCCGACGCAGCCTTGTACGAAGCGAAGAAACACGACCGGAATCGAACGGTCTCGCTGACGCTCGGAGACGTCACGTAACCCGTGCGGACCCGCAGTGTTTGCAGGTCCGCACGGGTTGGTGGTGTCGAGAGATTCAGAAGAGGTTGATCAGTGCCGGAACGCTGAACAGGGCGACGTAGTAACCCATGAACAGGACACCGCCGTGAATCTTGAACAGACGCCCGAGAAGGCCACCGACCAGGCCGACGGTCACGGTGATCAGGAGGCCCAGGATGCCGCCCTCCCAGATGCTGATGACGACGACGAGTCCCGTGAACACCGCGATCACAGCTTCGTGACTGATGTGCTTGACCACCGCTGACGCAGCGCGGTACGCGTAGTTCATGGCAAACGGATATGCGATGACCGTTGCCGTGACCACTGCCAGCAGGCCGTAGAGCAGGAACTCCCACTGCGTCAGGTACGTGGAGAGATTGTTGATCACTCCGGTTTCCTGATTGGTCTCGAAAACCGGCGGAGCGTTGAAGAGAGGTGCCGCGGGACCTGCCGCGAGCGGGCTGAGCGGGAGGCCGAACGCCACGAGCGGGATGAGGGTTTCTGCGATGTAGGTGGATTCCGTCGTACCGTTTTTCGCCGAGACCATCGTGGTCAGTCGGTGATAGCCGTTTTTGATCCGCGCACCTACCAGCTCACCCATCAGAACGGTCATGGCGACGGGGCTGAAGACGAACGTTGCGCTCGATACCGTGGAAGCGGCTGCGGTGTAACCGATCTGCTTGCGATCGAGGACCTTCAGGGGATTGGGGAAGTATCCCTTCCATCCCTTGATGTCCGGCGCCAGTGCAACAGTTTTGGGTTCACTGCGCTCCATGTCCTTACGGGTCGACGGACCCAAGGTCAGTGCGAGGTCCGCGATCAGCGGCCCGACTGCGATGGCAAGGAAGTAGCTGATGTTGAGCGACACATCGTAATTCGACGTCAACGCGCGGGCGCCGAGGATCAAGATGACGAAGGGAACGAGAGCGACGACCCCGGCCCAGCGGCCCGGCGAGGCGTAGGCGATACCGATGGCGGCGACCAGGAAAAGCCAGGGTGCTATCGATTGAACGGTGTCGGCGAACGGCGCGAGGATGGTCGCGAACAGGACGGCAACCGGCACAGCGACGAACGCCGAGATCACCGCTCCCGAAATAGCCTTGCGCAGTGCGATGTGCGGGATGCCGAGTGAGCGCATCATCTGCGCCTCCGGCAAAAGCGGAATCGCCATCGTGTCACCGGGAATGCCCAGCAGCATCGTCGGCACCGCGTGCGTCATGTGTTTGGCGATCGCGCCGGAGAGGAAGAACGTGAACACTGCGGCCGGGGGAGCGCCGAGCAGGATCACGAGCAGCGTCAGTGGCGCGATGGTGGCGGTCTCGTCCGTGCCGGAAATCAATCCGATGAACGTGAATGCGACCGCGCCGATGATGCCGAACAGAACGGCAATCAGAATTTCGTTGGTCAGGACCGAACTCATGCGCGCCCACCGTCCTTCGGTGCGTTCGAGGCCGGTGCGTGCTCGGCCTCGGCGGCGGCGAAATGGTCGTACAGACCGAGTTCGCGAAGTTCCTGTTGGCTCTGCTCCGGAATGTCGGCGAGAGTGCCCAGACCCTGGCGTTGTTCACTCATCATCGTGATGACGCCGTCGATCGACTCCGCGTCGGCGGCCGCCAAGGCGACTATCCTCTTCGGCTTGATGAAGATTCCGCAGACGACGCCGGCGAGCAGGCAGGCCGCGATCCCGACCAGCAGGCTGTACGCCTGGGCCAACGACGATTCATTGACAATCCGTTCGAACAGTTCCTGGGCCGCGAGAAGGGCCGAAGCGCCGACGACACTGCCGACCAGGACGGAGATCGCGAGGTGTCGACCGTTGACGGTGTCGCCCCAGACTTCGAGGTACGTCTGCTGCTCGGTCGGCTCGGTTGTGGTGGTCGGCGTCGTTGCCGACTGCGGTGGTGACATCAGTTTTCTCCAGTGTCATGCATGGCGAGAGGCTTGCGAGGTGGGGGACTTGCGAGATGAGAGGCTTGCGTGACGAGTGTCAGGTGCGTGCTGTGCGGAGGGCGTGGACAACTCGGGACGGACTCGGGTGTCCGATCTGTTCGGCCATCCAACTGCTTGTGTCGGAAAGGGAATCCAGGTCGATGCCGGTGTCGATCCCGAGGCCGTGGAGCATCCACACCAAGTCCTCGGTGGCGAGATTTCCGGTCGCTCCCTTGGCATACGGGCACCGTCCGAGACCGCCTGCGGAACTGTCGAATTCGGAGACTCCCGCAGTCAACGACGCGTAGACGTTCGACAGTGCCTGGCCGTAGGTATCGTGAAAGTGCATCGCGATCTGCGATGTGGGGATGCCACGTTCGCGGATCGCACCGAGTAGGGCGAGCACATGGCCTGGCGTGCCGACGCCGATGGTGTCGCCGAGAGAGAGCGACGTGGCACCGCAGTCGATCAAGGCTTTCGCGATGTCAGCGACACGCTCGACGGGCACGGCGCCTTCCCAGGGGTCGCCGAAGCACATTGAGATGTAACCGCGGACGGGAAGTCCCAGGGCCCGCGCGGCGGCAGTGACCTCGGCAGCCGCGGCGATCGCACCGTCCACCGTAGAGTTGAGGTTGCGTCTCGCGAATTCCTCTGTGGAGCTGACGAATACTGCAACTTCGCTCGCCCCGGCGGCAACGGCCCGCTCGAGACCTTTACGGTTCGGGACAAGGACGACCGTGCGTACCGAGTCCGGCAGGTGCAGCCGACCCATCAATTCTTTCGCGTCGGCAAGTTGCGGGATCCATCGAGGCGAGACGAAGCTCGTCAATTCGACGGTGCGGGAACCGGCCGCGACCAGGCGTTCGATGAACTGGGCCTTCGTCTCGGTCGGGATCACTACCGTTTCGGCTTGAAGTCCGTCGCGTGGCCCGACTTCGTAGACCCGGACCGCGGTCGGTAGGCCCGTCGCCGACACTCGATGAGGCGTGGGCTTCCACACTGGTGATCCTGCAGCTGTTTCGGTCATCGTGGTCAGTTTCCGCCGCGGATCTCGGCGAGAACCTTCTCGGCATGTTCGACGCGAATGCTCTTGTCCGCGATCAGGCGTGCAACCACGGCGTCGATCTCGCTCTTCTGGGCTCCGGCGGTGGCAGCGATGTTACGGGCGTGTAGTCCCATGTGTCCGCGCTGGACACCCTCACTGGCGAGAACGCGGACAGCAGCCAGGTTCTGTGCGAGACCGACTGCCAGGATGATGCCGGCGAGTTCCTCGGCGCTCTCGACGCCGAGCATCTTGATCGCGGCCTGCGCTACCGGGTGCACCTTGGTGGCGCCGCCGACGAGGCCGACCGGCATGGGTAGCTCCAGGGTACCGACGATGTTGCCGTCGGCATTCTTCTCGAAATGCGAGAGTGAGGAGTAGATTCCGTCGGCGTTGACTGCGTGGGAATGGCACCCGGCTTCGACTGCGCGCGTGTCGTTTCCGGTCGCCAACACCACGGCGCTGATGCCGTTCATGATGCCCTTGTTGTGTGTCGCAGCGCGGTAGGGATCCAGCTCTGCCAAGCGTGCGGCATGGATCAGGTTGTCCACTACCTCTGCACCGCCGACCAATTCGGCGTCGAACACGGCGCGAACGCGCGTCAGCCGCAGATCTGCCTTGTTGGTGAGAATGCGAAGAACGACGTGCCCGCCGCCGATCTCGGCCACTCGATCCGCGATTGCCTCTGCCATCGTGTTGACTGCGTTGGCGCCCATCGCATCTCGTACGTCGACGTGAAGGTGGAGGACGACGTAGACGGCCTTGTCCGAGGATACGATGCGAACCGAAATGTCCCTTACACCACCGCCGACGCTGACCAACTTCGGGTCCTGCTCGTTGGCGAGTGCAATGATTTCTTCCCGTGCCTCGAGGAGCCGGATGCGGGCAGCTGACGGATCCACGACGTCGACGAGTTGAATCTGGGCTTGCATGATCGGCTGGGTGCTCGAGACGTGAAAGCCCCCGAGTCCGCGTGCGATGCGAGCAGCGTTACTCGCAGCTGCGACCACCGACGGCTCCTCGGTGGCAAGGGGGATCAGGTAGTCCTTGCCGTTGATCGTGAAGTTGGTGGCTACGCCGACCGGGATGCCGATGACGCCGAGGACGTTCTCGACCATGCGATCGGCCTGATCGATGGTGAGGCCGTCGGCAGCGTCGTAGACCGCGATGTCTGCTTCGGTCAGGTCGGTCTGGCGGACGATCTCGGCGCGCCGTGCGGTGACGTCGTAGGACCGGAAATCGGCGATGCGGCTGTTGATAGACACGGGGGTCGTCCTCCTGGAGTGGTTCTGTGCTCCGCTTCACAGTAGGGAGATTGATGCCTGCCAGACCACGTGTTTACAACACATCGATCGGTCGAAATTGTAGTGTCATGCACCATCGCCGCTGTCGTTGATGTCGCTTCCACCCTCTTCGGTTCCCACTTCTCGAAGTTCGTCGAGCCTCGTCGCCATGGACACTCGAAAGAAGTTCTCGTCTTCGCGCCACGAGTGACCGAGGAGCGTACGGATGCGGTCGAGACGCTGAACGACGGTGTTCGGGTGATAGTTGAGTGCGCGGGCAGCCTTGGTCGGGCTCCCGTCGTTGCGGACCAGAGCCCGAAGGGTCGCCGTGAGATCGGTGTCCTTGTCACGGTCGTAGGCGAGTACCGGGCCGATTACCTCGTCGACGAACTGATGGAGTGATTCCGGATTCTCACCGAACAGAACGGTGTACGGCAGGTACGACGCAGTCGTGACCGCGCCGTCGGTCTTGCCCAACGCCGACAGTAGGCGGGCCGTGCGCAGCGCAGAGGTGAAGCGCGCCGGGAGTTCTTCGGGGCGCTCCGCTGTCGCCGGCGCGATGACTACAGCGTGAGGTCCTACCGAACCGGTGATCTGGCGGTGAACGACGGTGGCCGCGGCCGCCGGGTTCCCCGAGCGCGAGACCACCGCGATCAATCCGGCGTGCTGCGACGCCAAAGCTCCGACCGGCAGACTCTGCCCGATTGCGCGGAGCGCTGCGGTGCGGAGTTCCGGAGCGACCGACACCACGAGGACGGTGTCGAGTTCGCTGAGGGAGATGCCGAGGTTGCGGGTCCGACGTTCGAGATCGCGCCGTCGTTCGGGCGCAGTGCTCAACAGGTCGGCGACCAGTTCGTCACGTGCGCGCCGATCCGCTGCTGCTTCCGCCGAGTGTTGCAACACGAGAATCGCTGTTACCTGAGCTGCCCGTTCCACGGTCCGGAGTTCAACGGGTCCGATCGGCGCGTCCGATCGATTCAGCAAGATGGCCCCGAGGAATGATTCTCCGGCGGTGACGGCGCTGACGAGTTGGATCAGGGTCTCGCTGTTATCAGCGACATACGTGCATCGGCCACTGCGGCGACTCTGGGTGATGGCATCGGACACGGCACGAGGTAGCGGCAACGGCACCGTCGTGATCTGCTCACCCGACGATGTCACGAGAGGGCGTAGCTCGTTGTCGACGACGACGGTGCTGCGCTCGAGTGCGCTGCTGAGAGTTCGTGCTACCTGGGCGTAGCCACCGCCGCGGAGAACGGCATAGATCAGATCCTGGTGGACGATGTTCGATTTGTCCCGCGCGGACACGTGCTCGCGCAGCTCGTCGAGTGCTCTCCCGGTCTCGGCGGCGGATTCCTCGGCGCGGTCCAGCGCCCGTGCCGTTTGCAGGACTACCGAGGCGTGATCCGCGAGTGCAGAGAGCAGGGCGATCTGATCTGCGGTGAATCGTCGTTCCCGGCGGTCGGCGGCAAACAGGACTCCGAGGATCTGGCCGTCCGAGAGCATCGGCACGCCGAGAATCGCCACCAGACCCTCGGCGACTATCGCGGCGTCGACCACCTCGTCGTGCCGCGACTGCGTGTATTCGCTGTAGTTCTGGACCCACTGGGCCGCACGAGATTCGGCAATCGCGCTGACCAAGCCGGCGCCCGCAGGAACCTGCAGATGCTGGAGCTCCGGCGAGACCGCGCCTGCTGTCTTTCGAACGTTCAGATCTCTGGTTACCACATCGAATTCGGACAGGTACGTAACGTCGGTACCCATGATGTCGTGTGCGCGGTTGACCAGTCTCTGCAGCAGTGTGTCGACGTCGCGAACCTGCGCAAGCTCGCGCGCACTCGAATAGAGGACCGCCAATTCGTTCTCGCGGCGGCGCAGTCGACGAAATTCCGACCGACTGGCCCGGATACGGGCTGCGGTCTCGGTGATCTCCGTTGTGCCAAGGCCGAATTCGGAAAGTGCCTGTTCGACGTGTTCGTCTCCGACAGCGTCGGATGTCACGTCGAACAGTGCGGCAATCTCGTTAGGGTCTGAGTCCGAGTCTGATTCAGGGGCGGTCACACCGAACAAACTACAGACCGGTGGATCCACCGAATTCGTCGAGCATCGAGGATTTGTGATTGTTGTTTATCTCTAACGTATTTCGATCCGTTCTCGTGTCTCCCATCTCCGTGCGCAGTATGTCGAGGTCCTTCTCGAGTGCGCTGACTTTTGTCTCGAGGGCGCCGATTTTGCGGTTCAAGGCTTGGATGCTCGCCATGCACACGCCGTTCGCATCGACGGCCGAGATCCGACGGGTGTTGGATCCCAAGCCGAAAATCGCCGCAAAATCTTGCGCCATCGGACCCAGGTGACGGATCGACTTGTGGTCGAAACCGTAACTCCACGTGCTTATTCGAAGTGCTGTCAACCTGTCGAGCACATCCTGGGCGCTGGCCGGAACAACCGCGTCCGTATGCACGCCACGTCGTCGCGTGGCCCGTGAGAACACCCAGTGCGCGGGATGGCGCATCGCGGCGTTCACGCGAGTGCTGACTCCAACGCCGAGGTATTCGGTGCGCTCGCCGTTTTCGGTGCGCTCGCCCTCGTCAGGCGGTGAGTTCACGTCGTGCGGTTTTGACGGTCTTGTCGCTCAGCAGAATTCCCGCTCCTGCGCCGAGCAGTCCGAGGCCGATTCCGACAGCGGCGCTGCCGAGGCCCAAAGCAATTCCCAACATGATTCCTCCAAAAATTGTGCGGTGAATTGAGGGGCCAGGTGTCCGACGAAAGTGCTGCCGACCTGCTCCGCGCTCATCTTTCACATTGCTCCAGCACGCGGTCGATGACAACCCGTCTGGACCGAATTTCTCGTGGAAAACACGGGCGTGCAAGACTGGGTGAGGAAACTGCTGAGTCATCGGCGTCTTGTCGGCGCCGTACGGCGGCAGTATTTAAGTAGCCATCGACCGATCTCTAACGCAGGTTTATCTGCGCGCGGCAACGATGACCAGGCAAAAGGGTGGCATGTGAACGAATCGAACAGTGGCTTGTTTTCCGACCTCAGTGCGTCGGAGCCCGTTGTCGACGCAAAAAGCGCCGAGCAATTGGCGGCCGAGCGTGAAACTGCGGCAGCGGAACGCTCCAATACCGACACCGCTGAACAGCGGCAGTCACAGCTGTTCAGCGGTTAAGCGCGTCAGGACCCCTTGATTACCGACAGAACATTGCCGGCAGGGTCGGTGAACCACGCGATATCGGGGCCGTTGCCATGCATGATGCCTCGCGCATCCTGGGGGAATCCGTCGTATTTCAGAAACTCCACACCACGTGCGGTCAGTTGATCGACGGTTGTGTCGATGTCGTCGACGACGAAGTTGAGGATCGTGTAGGTCGCCGCTTCGTGATTCGGTTTCGGATAAACCAGGATCTCGGTTCCGCCGGCAAGATGTAGGCGAATGAGTCCCATGTCTTCGTCGGTCACTTTCAGTCCGAGTGTTTCGCCGTAGAACTTCTTTGCAGCGTCGATGTCAGTCACCGAAAATCCGCTGAATGCTTTCGTGTCTGCAAGCATGACTATCTCCGTTCCCAGCGGTTGCCGGACTAGGTGGTTTGGGAATCCGTCATTCCGGATTCCATCTCGGCCCTGGCTTCCTCGCTGAACTCGATGATCTGAACGTAGTTTCCGTCGGGGTCGATCGCGGTGGCGAACAAACTGCCCCCGCGGTCTTCGAGTGGGGCGAACCAGTGTCCGCCGAGTGCGTCGATGCGCTGCGCGATCGACCGGGCATCGTCGGTCTCGACGTTGAGGAACATCCGGCCGGGCTGCGGGTTGGTCTCGCCGACGTCGTCGCGTCTGTCGAGCATGACGTAGAAACCGTTGAAGTCGAGGACGTCGTAACCAGGTTCGCCCGGCGTGCGGTCGACTTTCGGGGCGAACGCCTCGGCGTACCAATCGCGCAAGCGTTCGGGGTTGGTGCTCGAGAGCAAAATGCTGCTGATGCTGGATCCGGACATGGGTCCTCCTGCTGTTGGTCGTTGCTGCCGTCGGTGATCGAGGCGCTGGCCACATCACCTCGCAGATACAGACTTCCCGCAGCGACGAAACTCATCGGCGAAACTGATCGAGGCTCAGGTGTGCTCCGAAACCATGATCGCCGTCGTGCCTGGTTGGAGTGCCCGAAAGATGTGCTCCTCGTCCCCAGGATAAGAGAGATAGTCGCCCGGGCCGAGCTCGATCGGATCTGCGGTCGGTCCGACCTCGGCCCGCCCCGTACCGATCACAACGTGTTCGGTGGTGCCGCGGGCATGCGGAGACGAAATGCGCGGCTCGCCCGGTTCAGCGACGATCCGATACAGATCGCGGCGTGCGTTCGGTGGGCTGGGCGCCAGGAGAGTCGCGATGTACGACGCGTTAGCCGACGCAATCGCCGGCCCTTCTCCGGCTCGAATCAACTGAACAGTCTGTGCCTGCGAGTCGACGAGTTGTGAGAATGGCACACCCAATGCGTTGCCGAGTGCCCACAGTGTTTCGAGGCTCGGATTTCCGAGGCCGGATTCGAGTTGGGAGAGTGTGGATTTGGCGATGTCGGCGCGCCGGGCCACCTCCGAGAGGCTCAGGCCCGCTCGGGTGCGCTCGCGTTTGAGTGCGACGGCCACCAGTTTCTGCGGGCTCTGATCCGTGCCGGTTTCACCACTGACCATCGTTCGATTCTCCGATCGATCGTTTTTCTTGACGAACGGTGTCATTTCGTTCAACATAGAATACATGCGTTCTTTATGGCGAACAGTTGATCGCGACACGATCCGGGTGACTGTGCTGATCTGTCTCTCCGTGGCCGTCGTCGGCGTGTCCTACGGTGTGACGGCAGGATCAGCTGGATTCTCGATATGGCAGCTGCTTGCCTTGGCTGTGCTCGTTCTGGGTGCCTCCTCGGAGTTCCTGTTCATCGGAATCATTGCGGCCGGAGGCGGCGCCCTCGCTGCAGTTGTAGCAGGCTTGCTGATCAACTCCCGAAACTTCGCCTACGGATTGGCCGCGGGATCGTTTCTCGGCGAGGCTCGGCACAGGGGCTCGGGCTGGCGCAAGTTGGTCGGCGCGCACCTGGTCAACGACGAAAGCGTCGCGGTTGCCATGGCGCAGGGATCGGTGAAGCAGAAGCGTGCGGCTTTCTGGTTCTGTGGGATCGGGATCGCGGTGTCGTGGCCGATCGGAGCGCTCCTGGGCGGGCTGCTCGGCGGCGTCGTCCAAGATCCGGCCGCGTTGGGATTGGATGCCGCTTTTCCAGTTGTCATTTTGGCCCTCGTCCTGCCCGCGCTGAGGGAAAAGGTGACATTGCTTGCCGGTGTGATCGGTGCAGCGGTTGCGGTGGCCACGTCGCCGTTCCTGCCGTCGGGTACAGTGCCGCTCGTAGCTCTGCTGAGCCTCGCGGTGACGATACCGTTCCGGGAGAAGGTTCGATGAATACCGCATCGGTCTGGATCGGTATTGTCGTGTTCGCTTGCGGCTCTTACGCTTTGAGGGTGAGCGGCGTTTTGCTCCGTGCTCGGGTAAAGCTTTCGGGTTTCGCTGAGAAGACCCTCGATCGTGCTGTCGTGGTGCTGTTGCTTGCAGTTGTTGCGACCTCGACGATCTTCACCGGGCATGACGTTGCGGGGCCGGCGCGAGTGTTCGGCGTGGCGGCCGGAGGCATCTGCGCCTGGTTCAAGGCCCCGTTGGTGGTCGTGGTGATTGTTGCGGCCGGCACTACTGCATTACTGCGACTGTCAGGAGTGTCGTAGAACCGATTCGGTGTGGGCTGACTTCAGGGTCGAATTCAAGCGAGTGCGAATTCCGTCGATGAAGAGGTCCAGGCCGAACTGGAAGCGCACTGTCGGATCGCCGTCGAGGAGGTCCTCGTCGGAACCGCCGCCGATCACCTCGGGGGAGTCGGGGGAGATGGGAGCCCGGGTGAGTGCCCCCATTTCTTCCATCTGCGCTCGGGACTGCTCGTCGACGGTATGGCCGAGTACGTAATACAGCAGGGCATACGCCGCGAGTTGGGCGTGCTCGCGTGAGAGGCCGGATTCTTGCCCGGCTTGCGCGAAGTGCTCGCGCACCTTGCTGCTTGTCATTCGTGAGGCGAAGGTGGCGCTGACCAACTCGGCGCCGTCGCGGTGCGCCAGCAGTGCAGACCGAAGTCTGTGTGCCAGTTCGGAATACGCCTCTTGCCACGTCTCTGCGTCAGTGGGTGCGTCGAGGTCCTCGAGGATCTTGTCGACGACCGCGCCGAGCAAGGTCTGTTTGTTCGGGAAATGCCAGTAGAGAGCGCCGGGTTGGACGCCCAGTGAGGTTGCGAGCCTGCGCATCGTGAGGTCGGCAAGCCCGAACTCGTCGAGTATCGCCATGGCGCCGTCCAGCACGTCGCCGCGTCGCAACTGCACTTGTTGTTCCCCTCGTTTCGCCTCGCTGTTGACCGCTCGCGATCGGATGTCGATCGGACCCGCCTTTGACAGTATTCCACCACGTCTCTAACGTGAACACCGTTCAACTTGTACGGTGTTCAATTTTGCTGGTTCTGAAGGAGACGTCTGTGACCCCGCCCCCGATTAGCACGGCCCCTGCGACGGTCGACATCCTCGACCAGGCGCGCGAGCAAGTTCTCGAAAGAGGAGTTGGCCTGACCGAAAGCCAGGTGCTCGACGTACTCCGACTCGACGACGACAGGCTCGAAGACCTGCTGGCTCTCGCCCACGATGTGCGTATGAAGTGGTGTGGACCGGAGGTCGAGGTCGAGGGCATCATCAGCCTCAAGACGGGCGGCTGCCCCGAGGACTGTCATTTCTGCTCGCAGTCCGGACTCTTCCAGTCGCCGGTTCGCGCGGCCTGGTTGGACATCCCGAGCCTGGTGGAGGCTGCCAAGCAGACTGCGAAGTCGGGCGCTACCGAGTTCTGCATCGTGGCCGCCGTCCGCGGACCCGACGCCCGGTTGCTCGCTCAGGTCGCCGCCGGCATCGAGGCGATCCGCAACGAGGTCGACATCCAGATCGCCTGCTCGCTCGGCATGCTGACCCAGGAACAGGTCGACCAACTGGCCGCCATGGGTGTGCACCGGTACAACCACAACTTGGAGACCTCGAAGTCGCATTTCCCGAACGTCGTGACCACGCACTCGTGGGAAGAGCGTTGGAACACCCTGCGGATGGTTCGCGAAGCAGGCATGGAAGTGTGCTGCGGCGGAATCCTCGGTATGGGCGAATCGCTGGAGCAGCGCGCAGAATTCGCGGCCAACCTGGCTGAACTGGAGCCGGACGAGGTCCCGCTCAACTTCCTCAACCCGCGTCCGGGTACCCCGTTCGGTGATCTGGACGTGTTGCCCGCCAGCGAGGCACTCAAGTCCGTGGCGGCATTCCGTCTCGCGCTGCCACGCACGATCCTGCGCTTCGCCGGTGGACGCGAGATCACCCTCGGCGACCTGGGTGCCAAGCAGGGCATCCTCGGCGGAATCAACGCCGTCATCGTCGGCAACTACCTGACGACCCTCGGGCGTCCCGCCGAGAAGGATCTGGATCTGTTGGTCGATCTGCAGATGCCGATCAAAGCACTGAACGACACTCTGTGAGCGCTCCGGTGACCGAGGAGCGGTACAACCCGTTCACCGGGCGTCGGATCGTCGACGGTGTCGACGATCCGACGCCGACAGCGGCGTCGATGGGGCTGGAGCCTCCTCGCTTCTGCGAGCAGTGCGGGCGTCGCATGATCGTTCAGGTCAGTCCTGACGGATGGTGGGCGAAATGCTCCCGACACGGTGTCGTCGACTCGATCGACGTCGCCCGCAGGTAGCGTCACTCTGTGTGATCTCTCTTCGGCAGACTCGTCTGCGTACCGCGATCGTGATCGCCGCAACCACTGCGGGCGTGAGCGTGCTCGTTGGTGTGCTGTGGGCGTTCTTGGCTCCGGCCGAGCACCTGTTGGTGGTGTCCGAGGGGCGCGGCGTCGCGTTGACAGGTGAGAGTCTTCACCAGTTCGACGCGAGCGCTGTATTCATCTGGCTGGCACTGATCGTCGGTGTGCTGTCGGCAGTGGCTGCGTGGCTGGCACGCCTGAGTCGAGGCCCGTATGCCCTGGGCGGGTTGATCGTCGGCTCAGCGGTGGGAGCGGGTCTGATGGCACTCGTGGGTTCGGGCGTGACCAAACTGCGTTTCCCCATGGCCGACAATCCGGCGGTCGGGGAGATCATCGCGCGGGCGCCGAACATCGGCACCTTGCTCGTCCTTCTGTTTCAGCCGCTCGCGGCGTGCGTCGTGACTTTGGTTCTCGCAGTGCTCAATCCGTACGACGACCTCGGTGTGGGTGACCATCCGGAATCTGGGGATCCGGCCACCGAGACCGAACAGGCCGACGATGAGATCCAGCCGAAGCTCCCGTAACTGTTATGTCGCTACGCAGGCGACGTCGACGAGCGCTTCGCTTCGGACTTCATTCGCACGTCACCCAGCAGTCGGCCCGAAATCAGCGCCCCCAACCGGCGGGTTGCGAAGCGAGTGCTGATCGAGGACACCCAGTTCGGCAATCCTGATACGACGGTCGGCGGCGCGTTGCGTCGATCCAGTGCCCGGAAAGCGGTGTCCACCACCTGAGTTGCCGTCTGCATTCGCCCGACCGCAGCATCTTCCGAGCCGACGACGTCGAAGAACTCGGTGCGCGTCGGACCGGGGCACACCGCCAACACGGTCAATCCGCTACCGCGAGCTTCTGCCCAGAGTGCTTCGGTGAAGTTGAGTACAAAAGCCTTGGATGCGCCGTAGACCGCCATGCCCGGTGTCGGCTGGAACGACGCGGTGCTGGCGATGTTGACCAGTGCTCCGCGGCCGGTGAGAAGGTCGGGCAGGAATGTGTGTGTCAGTTCGACGAGTGTGGCGATGTTGAGCTGAATTTCGGACGTGACGCGTTCGAGGTTTTCGTCCACGAATGCTCCGTGTGTTCCGAATCCGGCGTTGTTGATCAGGGACGTGACCGTGATGTCGCGACTGGCGAGTTCTTCGTGCAGGGTCGCGCCGACGCCGGGTGCGGCCAGGTCGACGGGCAGAACTGTCACGGTGATGCCGTGCGTGCCACGAAGTTCGGTGGCGAGTGCTTCGAGGCGGTCCGCCCGTCTGGCGACCAGAACGAGGTTTGCGCCGCGAGCGGCAAAGCGATGAGCGAATTCCACACCGAGCCCAGCGCTGGCTCCGGTGATGAGGACGGTGGTTCCGGCTACGTCGATGGCCATGGTGGCTCCTTCGGTTCGGGTGATCCCAAATGTAGGCACTGGCACCATAGTTGTCAATGACAACATTTTGATATGGTGCCACCATGCCCGCCCACGAACAGCCGTACCACCACGGCAGTCTGCGACAGGAACTCCTGGCGTCGGCCGAAGCAACACTCGAACGAGATGGTGTCGACAAGTTGTCGCTGAGGCAACTTGCGCGCGAGGCGGGCGTGAGCCACGCGGCTCCGGGCAAGCACTTTCGTGACCGCCAGGCTTTGCTCGATGCCTTGGCCGAAAGTGGATTCCATCGGATGACCGGTGCGCTCGAGCGGGCAGTCGCGGATGCTCCACCGACCGCGAGGGCCCGGTTCTCCTCCCTCGCCAATGCCTACGTGGATTTTGCGCTGGACCATCCCGGACTTTTGTCGTTGATGTACAGCAACAAGCATGCACCGGGCGCCGCCGAAACTGTCGTCAACGCGGGGCACGCGACGATGGACCTGACCGTCCGGCTCGTGTCGGAAGCTCAGACCGCGGGCGATATTGCCGCCGGCGATCCGGAAAGTATTGCGCTGGTTGCCTTTGCGACGTTCCATGGCGTCGCGACGCTTGCTGCGGGCGGAATGTTGGGCGACGTACCGGTCAGCGATGTGGTGAACGCGGCCTCGACGGTCTTCTGGGCGGGGCTGTCTCGATCTGCCTGAGGTGGGGCGCGCAAATCCCCAGAGTTCTCACAGAACCGGCACAAGGGAAGCACAAGATTGCGGACTTACATAGGAGTCAAGAGTTTGATTCCGACTGGAGGTTCCGCAATGAGTGTTTCAGAGATCGCCCCGAACAGGGGAGTTGTACTTGTCGCGGACATCGGATTCGAGCACGGTGCGCGCACTGCCGCCGAGTTTCTCGACGCTGGTTGGAGCGTGGCAGTCACGGCGCGGACGGTCACCGAATTGGTGCGCGTCATGGCGGGAAAACCCGCCCATCGCTTCTTTGCGATTGTCGCCGATCCGACAGATCGTTTGCAGGCCGGTCGGATTCTCGATCGGGTGACGACACGGTTCGGTGCAATCAACCGGGTCATCGATCCGGCCGGCGCCGTGGCCTCGGTGTGGTTGCAGCGCGGAAGTCTCGAAGCTGTTGCCTGACAGTATGATCAGTGTCAGCTCGGTGGCCGTAGTGCGGCGAATTCGTCGGTGACTCGCAAGGTGGAGTCAGTGAAACGGTACAGTGCCGGTGGACGTCCGCCCGACTTGCCGGACGGTGCGGTGTTGCCGGTGGGAGTCAGAACGCCTCGACGCCCCAGCACGCGTTGCAAGTTGGTGGCATCGACCTGGTAACCGAGTGCAGCGCAGTAGATTTCGCGAAGCGTCGACATCGCGAATTCTTCGGGCGCCAGCCCGAATGCGATATTGGTGTAGGAGAGTTTTGCAGCCAGTCGATTGCGCGCGTGCCGCACGACGGTTCCGTGATCGAACGACATCTCCGGCAATTTCGAAACGGGGTGCCAGGCAGTGTCCGGTGGAAGTTGTGGATCGGCACTGAGGGGAACGAGTCCGAGGAAGGTCGACGCGATGCGGCGCGGGCCCGGCACACGTTGTGGATCACTGAAGACGGAGAGTTGTTCGAGGTGGGCGACCTTTCGTAGGTCGACCTTCTCGGCGAGGAGTCGTCGAGCGGAGGTCGTCAGGTCCTCGTCGTCGCGCAAAGTGCCCCCGGGCAGGGACCACGTGCCCTTCTGCGGGTTGAGTGCACGCTGCCACAGCAGCACGGCCAACTCTTCACGCCCTTGTGGGCAGTGGTCGCCGTCACCTGCGGCGATGCTTGCGGGGAAGGTGCGAACTTGGAACACCGCTGCAAGCACTTCGTGGGTGGTGTTACTATTGGGCACGTTTTCGATCCTAAGTCGAAAACCTCGAATACGGAAATCCGGGCCAGCCCGTCCGGATTTGAACTGGGTGACGAGCCCGGGTTCACGGTGAAGGAGAACGCCATGACGACCACGACGTTATGGGAGGGATCGGCCTCGCAGATTCACGACGGCCCCGGCGGATACAACGGAGTCGAAGCGACCCCCGAGTGGGCCGCTGAGATCAAACGTCTGGCTCGCGAACGCGGCGCGACGATTCTTGCGCACAACTACCAGCTGCCTGCGATTCAGGACGTCGCCGATCACGTCGGAGATTCCCTGGCGCTTTCGCGAATCGCGGCCGAGGCACCCGAGGACACGATTGTCTTCTGCGGTGTGCACTTCATGGCCGAGACCGCGAAGATCCTGTCGCCGTCCAAGACCGTGCTGATCCCCGACGAGCGAGCTGGCTGCTCGCTGGCCGACTCGATCAATGCCGAGCAGCTTCGTGAGTGGAAGGCCGACAACCCGGACGCGCTGGTGGTGTCGTACGTCAACACCACGGCAGAGGTGAAGGGACTCACCGACATCTGCTGCACCTCGTCCAATGCCGTCGACGTGGTCAACTCGATCGATGCCGACCGCGAGGTGCTGTTCCTGCCGGACCAGTTCCTGGGCGCTCACGTCAAGCGCGTGACCGGCCGTACCAACATGCAGATCTGGGCGGGCGAGTGCCACGTGCACGCCGGCATCAACGGTGACGAGCTGACGGCCAAGTCCAAGTCGCACCCCGACGCCGAGCTGTTCGTACATCCTGAATGTGGTTGCGCCACTTCGGCTCTGTACCTGGCCGGCGAAGGCGCGGTCCCCGCGGACAAGGTCAAGATCCTTTCCACCGGCGGAATGCTCGACGCTGCCCGCGTCACCAAGAGCAAGCAGGTTCTGGTCGCGACCGAGATCGGGATGCTGCACCAGTTGCGTAAGGCGGCGCCCGACGTAGATTTCCAGGCCGTCAACGACCGCGCATCGTGCCCGTACATGAAGATGATCACGCCTGCCGCGTTGCTTCGCTGCCTTCTCGAGGGCAAGGACGAGGTCCACGTCGATCTCGAGATGGCCAAGCGTGCGCAGAAATCGGTGCAGCGCATGATCGAGATCGGTAATCCGGGCGGCGGCGAGTGACCAGCCCTGCCGGGCGTTTCGCCTGGGAGGCTCATGCCGACCTGGTCGTCGTGGGAGGCGGTGTCGCGGGCCTCACCGCTGCGCGCACCGCTTCTCTGCGGGGGCTGAAAGTACTCACGGTCAGCAAGGGTGGTCCGACGGACACCTCGACTCAGTACGCGCAGGGCGGCATCGCCGTCGTCGACGATCTGAATACGGATTCCGTCGAATCGCACGTTGCGGATACGTGTGAGGCCGGCGTCGGTTTGTGTGACGAGGAAGCCGTCTATTCCATCGTCGAAGCTGGTCACGATGCTGTTGCAGCGCTGGCCGCGTTGGGAGCGGTCTTCGATCGCGGGCGAGACGGCGAGGTGTCGCGCACCCGCGAGGGTGGGCACAGCACACGTCGGATCATCCACGCCGGCGGCGACGCCACGGGCGCAGAAGTGCAGCGAGCCCTCAATGCTGCCGGCCTGCCCGTCCTGTTCGGTGCGGCGGCAGTTCAGGTGGTGACCAACCGCCGTGGGGTGTGTGGACTCATCGTCTCCTCCCCGGAAGGCCTCGGGGTGATCCATGCACCAGCGGTACTGCTCGCTACCGGCGGACTCGGTCAGCTGTATGCCTGCAGCACAAATCCGCCAGGCGCAACTGCCGACGGAATCGCGTTGGCACTCGAAGCTGGTGCGGCGATTGCCGACCTGGAGTTCGTTCAGTTCCATCCGACGGTGCTCTTCACTCCGGGTGGGGTAGGCCGCCGACCCCTGATCAGTGAGGCGGTCCGCGGCGAGGGTGCGATTCTTGTCGACACCAACGGTGATTCGGTCACCGCAGGTGTTCATCCGCTGGGTGATCTCGCCCCGCGTGATGTGGTTTCGCGGGCAATCGCAGCACGCCTACGAGACCTCGGCACCCATCACGTCTATCTCGACGCACGAAAGCTCGACGGCTTCGATTCGAGATTCCCGACCATCACCGCGTCCTGCCTCGAAGCCGGCATCGATCCACGCACTCAACTCATTCCGGTGGCTCCGGCCGCGCACTATTCGTGCGGGGGAGTCGCCACCGACGTCCATGGACGAACGGGAGTGCCTGGACTCTACGCAGCGGGTGAAGTGGCTCGTACGGGATTGCACGGCGCGAATCGCCTTGCGTCCAACAGCCTTCTCGAGGGTTTGGTAGTCGGGGAGCGTGCAGGAATCGCAGCTGCCGAGCGTCGCGATGTCCATGCCGAAGTGGTCAACGTGGTGCGCAAGCCGATGCCGATCATGCCGCGAGAGACCGTGCAGTCCGTCATGACGGCACACGCGTCGGTGGTTCGCGACGGAGGCGGTCTCCAGACTGCGCGAGCCGCGCTTGCCGACGCTGAACAGACAGTGGCGGTGGCTGCTCCGGACCTCGAAGACTCGGCGCTCACACTGACCGCAACTGCATTGGTCGACGTGGCCGTGGCGCGAACCGAGAGCCGTGGCTGCCATACCCGCACCGACTATCCTGAAACGGATCCGAATCAGCGTCGCAGCACTCGGATCAAGATGGGCGCCGATGGAGCGCTCGAAATACCCGACATGTTGTTGACAGGAGTTCATTGATGACCGAGCAGAAGATCCTGCCCGCGCCGCTCGACCGTGACGAGCTGCTCACATTGGTCAGGCTCGCTCTGGACGAGGATCTGCGCTACGGCCCCGATATCACCTCTACCGCAACGGTTCCCGCTGATGCGGTCGCGAAGGCGTCGGTCGTGTCACGCTCAGCGGGTACCGTCGCCGGCATCGACGTCGGACTGCTTGTTCTCGACGAGGTGATCGGCGCTGGTAACTACGAGGTCGTCGATCGGGTCTCCGACGGAACTCGGGTTGCGCCAGGTCAATCGGTGCTCACCGTTGTCGCACCCACCCGCGGACTTCTCACGGCAGAGCGGACGATGCTCAACCTCGTCTGCCATCTCTCGGGGATCGCCACGGCGACATCACAGTGGGTCGACGCCATCGCCGGCACTCATGCCAAAGTGCGTGACAGTCGAAAGACGCTGCCCGGCCTGCGCTCTCTGCAGAAATATGCGGTTCACGTGGGCGGGGGGGTCAACCACCGCATGGGGTTGGGTGACGCCGCATTGATCAAGGACAACCACGTTGCTGCTGCCGGTTCGGTGGTTGCTGCACTTCGCGCCGTCCGAGAACTCGCGCCGGACATCGAGTGTGAAGTCGAGGTCGACAATCTCACTCAGCTCGATCAAGTGCTGGCGGAAAAGGTCGAACTTGTTCTGCTGGACAACTTTCCGCTCTGGCAGACGCAGATTGCGGTCCAACGCCGCGACGCTGTTGCTCCCGAAACCAAGCTCGAGTCCTCGGGCGGTCTCACCATCGACGTTGCCGCAGAGTACGCCCGAACCGGCGTCGACTACCTGGCCGTAGGTGCACTGACTCACTCGGTGACGGTGCTCGACCTCGGACTCGACATGTAAGTGTCGCTAGTGCTCGGCGTCCAGAAGTAGCGGGACTGCCGAGCGAAGCGCGCTTGTCACGGTTGTGACTGCCGGGTGTGCGTCGGAGCCGGCTCGGTGGGCGATCTTGGTCCGTCGCCGAATAGGCATCGGCGTGAGCTGCACTCCAGATGGTGGATGACTTGCTCCGAGTTCCGGGACCAGTGAAACTCCCTGTCCCGCAGCAACGAGGGCGAGAACAGTGGCGAACTCGTCGATGTGATGACGCACTTTCGGTGTGAACCCGGCAGCTTGGCACGCGCGAATGGTCATTGCGTGGCAAGCGGTTCCGGGGATCGCGGTGATCCAGGGACGTTCTACGCAGTCGGTCAGCGATGCGACGGCGTTACCGGGATCTGGCTCGATGTCACTCGAAGCGAGGTACACGGCTTCGCTGCACAGCGGCAATGTCGTCAAGCCCGGTTCGGTGGGGCGAGGGACGAAGTCGTAGTCGTGAATCAAAGCCAAGTCCAAATTCCCGGCTCGTAGCGCGTCGGCGACGTCGGCTGGGTCGATTTCCGAGACCATCGGTTCCAATCCCGGGTGATCGTGCGACAGTGCGATCAATGCCTGAGGGAGGATCGCACGTGCGGCGGTCGGGAACGTTCCAATGCGCAGCGGCCCGGCGAGGCCACGACGAGCGTCGACCAATTCACTCGATGCCTGTTCCAGGCGTTGCAGGATGACTTCGGCGTGACGTGCGAGGTTATCGCCTGCCGGCGTGAGGCGCACCCGACGCCCCGTGCGTTCCAACAGAGGAACGCCGGCTTCACGTTCGAGAACGGCCAACTGCTGCGACACGGCAGAAGGACTGAATGACAACGCCTCGGCGACGGCAACGATGGTGCCGCGCAGCGCTAGTTCACGCAAGAGCCTTAGTCGACGAACGTCAAGCATCAGCTCAGCTTACGCTCGAAGATGGAAACGCGAACTAGACCTACAAGGTTTGTTGGGTGAGGGTGAATTCTATGACTACTACTCGAATTGGCCTCGCCGGAATCCATGTCCCTCTGATCACCCCGTTTGAGAGCGACGGTCGTATCGCTACCGATGCACTCGAACGGCTTGCGCACAAGGTTCTCTCCGATGGTGCGGTCGGGCTCGTTGCGCTCGGGACGACGGCGGAGAGCGCAACGCTGACGGAGCAGGAGAGAGTGGCCGTTCTGGACATCTGCGCGAGCGTGTGCCGTGCGCGGGGCGCGACGTTGATCGTCGGCGCGGGCGGTAGCGACACAGTGGGCAGTGCGCGGGCGCTCGACAGTCTGAGTCGGTGGCCGGAGGTCTCGGCGGCCTTGGTGCCGGTTCCCTCATTCACGAGGCCGTCGAAAGCCGGTGTGGTGGCGCATTTTGCGTACCTACAGGAATCGAGCCCGGTACCGCTCATCGTCTATCACGTGCCGTACCGAACTGCGTGCGATTTGGACGGTCGCACACTGCGAGAGTTGGGAGCGTTGCCCGGGGTTGTTGCTGTGAAGTATGCCGCTGGCAGTATCGACGCAGCTGCCGTCGAACTCTTCGCGGATCTTCCGGACGACTTCGCCGTGCTGGCCGGGGATGATCTGTTCCTCGCACCGCTCCTGGCCTTGGGTGCGTCCGGCGGCATTTTGGCGTCGGCTCATGTGTCGACTGGTGACTTCGTCCGCTTGGTAAAGGCTTGGGACAGTGGCGATGTGGACAGTGCTCGCGACCTTGGGCGACGGTTGTCGAAGCTGTCCGGGGCCCTGTTTTCCGAACCGAATCCGACTGTCATCAAGGGTGTGTTGCACGCGTTGGGGCAGATTCCGACACCTCATTTGAGATTGCCGTTGCTACCGGCGAGCGATGAATCGGTGGATCGAGCACTGAAGATCTATCGCTATTGACTCGAACGCATGTTCGAGGATTGTTGGGGGTGGGGATCGGGGGATTCAATGACTGTCTTGTTGTCGGATGTGGTGTCTGGTTCTGCGGTGGGGTTACGCGGACGCCTGTGGCGGTTGTCTGCTGCGGAGTTGCGGGCTGCTGCTGTCGAGGCGAGTGCGGAGATTCTTCGCCTGGAAGCCGTTCGGGTGGCGGTGGTCGACGAACTCTCGATGCGTCCCGACGATCAGGTGATCGCCAGCCGCGGTGTCGGTGCGTGGTTGGCGGCCAACACCATGCTGCAGGTTCGGGACGGGAAGAAGATCGCCGCCCTGGGCGCAGCGTTGCGGCCGTTCCCGGCTGTGGCTGCTCGGTTCGATGACGGGGATTGCTCGTTCGATCATGCCGCCTTGATCGTGGCGTTCTGTGAGTCCCCACCGAAGGGGATGCCGGAGGAAGCGCTATCGAAGTGCATCGATTTGTTGTTGGCGGCTTCGTCGGGTGTGGAGGCGACGACGACAAAGGTGCGGAACGTGATCGCGACGTTGGAGCGGTTGTTCGAATCGGATGAGATTCCGCCCGCCGAAGATGTCGATCGCAACGAGTTGCGGATCGCCTCGACGTTGAACGGTCGGGTGGTGGTCCGAGGGGATTTCGACGCTCTCACCGGCGAAATGCTGCTGTCGGCGTTGTCGAATCTGACGATGCCGACCCCAGTGCCGGACGGCACTCCTGACGCTCGGTCGGCGGCGAAGCGGACGGCGGACGGGTTCACCGAATTGATCCGCCGGTATCTGGATTGCGCCAAGACCGGCACGGATGGTGGTCAGCGTCCGCATGTGAATGTGCATATCAATGCTCGTGATCTCGCTGAGCATCGGGACTGCGCCGCTGCACCGTCTGATGGTGGAGTGGCTGTGTCGGATCCTGATGTGGGGCACATGCCGTGGCTCGGGCCGCTGTCGGTGTCGCAGACGAGGCTTCTGGGGTGTGATTGTTTCCTGTCGACGGTGTTGCTGGACGATCATGGCGCGCCATTGGATGCGAAACCCGGGAAACGGTTGGTCACCGCCGAACAGCGCGTCGCGTTGATCGCCCGAGACAAGGGCTGCGCGTTCCCGGGGTGTTCATGTGTTCCGGCGTGGACGGATGCGCACCATATTAGGCACTGGGCGAACGGCGGCCCGACGGTGATGAGCAACCTTGTCCTGCTGTGCCGCTCGCATCACCGATTGATGCACCGGAAATCCGGGTTCGTGGGCAGATGGGAAATCCGGATCGGTGTCGACAACAAACCGTGGTTCATCCCGCCGCCCTCGATCGACCCCGGGCAGCACCCGCGGCCGGCGAACACCACCTTCAAAACCTGACCGAGTGGTGGGACCTGTTCAGAGACATAACTTCACGCCGATAGGCTCCATCTCGCAGATACATCCGAGGTGGAGCCTAGAGGTCGTGCCGCTGTGGGCCGCACCTGTGGTTGGCCGTATCGAGAGGGGAGGGATCATGACTGTGGACGTTGTGCGGGCGATCGCAAGTGATGCGCCAGCGATCTTGGCGCTTCGGCATGGGGCGGAAGACTGGTTGGCGGAACGTGGAATCGCTCAGTGGCGTCCTCGCGAAGTGTCTCTCGAGCAGATCGAGGCCCAGATTTCGAGAGGGGAGTTCTATGTCGCGCGAGACCAGGTGCAGTCGAGGATCGTCGGTGCGCTGAGGTTGATCTGGTCAGACCCTCAGGTTTGGCTCGATTCGGATGAACGTGCAGGCTACGTGCACGGATTGGTTATCGATCGAGCATTTTCGGGCGACTCGATGGGTGAGCGCTTACTGCGCTGGGCGCGTCGACGGTCTACGGAGGAGGGCGCGCAGTACCTGCGGCTCGATTGTGTGGAAACGAACGTGCGATTGCGTCGCTACTACTCGGACGCGGGTTTTATCGAGGTCGGGCGCCGTGACTTCGGAGATGATGCCGAGAACGGTTGGTTCAGCGTCGTGCTGTTCGAGCGCGCTCTGACCTGATCCATTCACAGCAACCTTCCAGACGGGTCCCAGTGCCGCCAGGGATGGAGACGCGATCGTTGGCAGGACAGTTACTCGTGAAGGGACTTCCTGATGACCGCCGTTCTGCATCCGGCCCCACCTCAGCGGCCGGCACCAACTGCCCATCGAGCCGAGCCCTCGCCGTCGTGGTTCCGCACTCGCCGTACAGGATTGGCGCTGACGACCCTGTTGGCGGCAACGGCGGTCCTGTATCTGTGGAATCTGACCGCGAGTGGTACGCCGACACCGTCTACGCTGCGGCTACGCAGGCCGGCTCACAAGATTGGAAAGCGTGGTTCTTCGGGTCCCTCGATACCTCGAATTTCATCACGGTCGACAAACCGCCGGCTTCGTTGTGGGTCGTGGGTCTGTCCGGACGGATCTTCGGATTTTCGAGTGCCAGCCTTCTAGTTCCGCAGGCATTGATGGGCGTCGGATCGGTTGCACTCGTGTATGTGGCCGTCAAACGAGTGGCGTCGCCCGCTGCGGGTTCTGTGTCGGGAGCTGTGTTGGCCGCTACGCCGGCTGCCGTCCTGATGTTCAAGTTCGACAATCCTGATGCACTGTTGGTTCTGCTCATGACTCTCGCCGGCTACTTCGTGATTCGGGCAATGGGCACGGCGATGGGTCGACGAGCCGCGATGTGGGTAGCCCTCGCAGGTGTTGCGCTGGGGTTCGCTTTTCACCAAGGTGTTGCAAGGGGTGATGGTATTGCCTGCACTCGCAGGTGCGTATGTGATTGCCGGACAAGCACGTTTGCGAGATCGCTTGGTCCACTTGGCGATCGGCGCCACGGCCGTTGTCGTATCGGCCGGTGGGTGGGTATTGGCAGTGTGGCTGTGGCCGGCGGATTCTCGCCCGTACATCGGTGGGTCGACCAACAACAGCGTCATGGACTTGGTGCTGGGATACAACGGATTGGGTCGACTTTTCGGGAACACCGGTGTCGAATTGTCCGGTGGTAGTGGCGGAATGAACGGTGGCAGTGCAGGTTCGAGCTTCGGGGGGAGTACCGGACTGGAGCGGCTGTTCGGCAGCGAGATGGGTATCCAGATTTCCTGGCTGATTCCTGCGGCACTGATCGCAGTGGTGTTCGGACTGCTCGCTCGGGGACGCGCACCGCGCACAGATCTTCTCCGCGCGTCGTTGATCCTGTGGGGTGGTTGGTTTCTCGTTACCGGCCTGATCTTCAGCTACATGTCCGGAACGATCCACCCCTATTACACAGTTGCGCTGGCGCCTGCTGTTGCGGGGATGATCGGCGTCGGTGGATACGCCCTGTGGTTGGTGCGTGCCCGCTGGATCGGACGCTGCGGCTTGGCAGCGATGATGCTGGCCGCAGGAATTTGGAGCTGGGTGTTGTTGCACCGCAATGCCGAATGGCTGCCGATGCTGAAGTGGATTCTGTTGGCGGGCACTGTCGTCGGCGCGATCCTGGTTCTCGTGGGAGCCAAGGATTGATTCCGAAGGCTTGCTGTCGCTGGATTGATCATCGGCTCGTTGGCAGGGATAACGGCTTCGGCGTCTTACGCGATTGCCACTGCCGCAACCGCGCACGGCGGATCCATTCCGACAGCCGGACCCGCCAGCGCGGTGTCCGATTCCGGAATGGGCGGGAGAGGAGGCATCGGTGGGGGCCCAGAGCTGCCAAACGGTGACGCACCGCCGAATTCTTCTGACGCGACTGTAAATCCGACGTCGAACGGGCAAGCACCTAGTAGCGGCAGCGAAAGCACTTCCGAGTTGACGGCAATGCTGGTCAACGCGGGCACCACGTGGTCGGCCGCGACCAACGGTTCGCAAAGCGCAGCAACCTACGAGTTGGCCAGCAATACCGCGTTGATGGCGACCGGCGGTTGGAGTTCCGATCCCTCACCGACATTGGATCAATTCATCCAGTACGTGGCAGACGGAAAGGTTCACTACTACATTGCCGGTGGCCAGGGCGGAAGCCAGAGAGAGGGCCAAAGCGGGGACAGCACGTCGAGTGCCATCCAGGAATGGGTCGAAGCCAATTTCGCATCGACGACAGTGGGAAATTCCACGGTTTACGACCTCACTGGGTATGTCGGGTAGTGAGGTAGTTGTTGCCGTAGGCAATGATCGAGAAATGTCTGGGCGCACCGCACACGAGTCGAACCGTCGTCGCGAGCAATGGACCTGGCGCGACGGGCTGGTGATCGTCTCGATCGTCGCATTGGGAACTGTTGTCGCGGCGGTGATGAACGAGGACACAGGCACGTCGATTCCTGGCTGCGATTCGGTCGAATCACCGGGTCCGCCGGTGCGATTCAACTACGTTTTCGCAGGCGAGCCTGGCTATGACGATCCGGACTATCCGTGGTTCTCGGGGCCGAAGGCCACCGCTATGAGCGATGCGTTACTCGAATCATTGCCTTCCGATGTCGAGGTTGTATTTGCGAGTCCGTCGAAATCGTTCGAGTTTGCGCCGATCCAGAATTTCCGGGGCGCCTCGTTTCCTGACGGGGTCGACCCGATCGAGTTCAGCGGTTCGACAAAGGCAAGCGGGGCGGTAAGTCGCGGCGGGCAGACGGCCGATGTCTCGGTTCAGGTTCGTGCATGGGATCAGCCGGTGCCACCGTGCTTGGAGGGTCTTGTGGATCGGCGGGAGCATCTCGCGAACGGAACAGTGCTGGATATTGCGGATTTCGAGGACAAAGTCGCTTCGGATGTCGGGGGCGAGCGCGGTGTCGTCGCGTATCTCGGCGACGGATCCCGGGTTGTTGCCAGCATCGACACGTCGACGGACACTGGTCCGCTTTTGACGATGGACGAACTGATCGCGCTCGCAACCGCGCCGGGGCTTGCGGTGACTGCGCCGGTTCCAGACTCGACGCCGCCACCGATGGCATCCTGCTACACCGATTCTGTGAATGCCGGTCCACCTGCGACGCGCATGGATATCGACCGACTGAATCAATTGCTCGATGCACGGTGGAAGGATCTCGGCGCGGCAGGCGTCACCTTGGAACGCCCGCTCGGTTCGTTGGTTCCAGATGATTACGGACAGGGAGGAGTGTGCGAGCGAATCGTCGCTTCGACAGCGGACGGCAGCAGCGATGTCGAAATATCGGTTGGTACCGCTGTGCCGGAACCGGGTGAGACACTCACGTTGCCGGACTCCACCATCGTGACTCGCCTGGTCGATCCTTATGGCTCGGGCGACGACACGGTCCGGGTTGTCCACCCCTCCGGCGAAACCGTCGTGGTGACCCAGTTCGTGAAACCGGCAGGCTCGACAAAAGCTTCGCCTTTGACGATCGAACAACTCGAGTTCATTGCAACCACTCCAGGACTGATGCTTTCGTTTCAGTGAGTGTGGTGCTGGCACAATAGTGACGAATTGTTCGGACCGGGTTTTGTTCGGACCGGGTTTTGTTCGTACCCAGTGACGTCGGAGGCTCAACGAATGGGCGATGCCAGCCCTGCTCGCGGTGACGATTTCTCCACCTGGTTCATCGACCAGTTCTCCGTGTACTGGCAGTCCGGTGGTGGGGCTCGTATCGAAGGTCGGATTGCGGGCTATCTGTTGATCAGCGAGTCGCCAGGGGTCAGTGCTGAAGAGCTGGCGCAGGCACTCGGAGCAAGTCGCGGATCGGTGTCCACCTACATTCGCCGGTTGATCGACCGGGGCTTCGTCAAACGCACGCGCAAGCCTCGGGATCGGACTCACTACTACGTCATGGATTCCGACGTGTGGGGCGGATTCCTCGAAACCGAGCACGTGTATCTCGAGAATCAACGCAAGCTTGCGACCGAGGCGCTGCAATACGCAAACCCCAACGGCCCTGCGTACATTCGCGTGCTCAACATGCGCGATTACATGGGGTGGATCATCGACAATCGGATGCTGAGCAGTGAGTGGATGCGATTCAAGAGCGAACGTGACGGCAAGAAGCCCGCATCCGAATAGGACGCGGGCTTCTCGATCGTACGGTGCGTATCGACATCACTTGTTCAGCTTCGCGATTGCCTCGTCGATCATCGGTACATAACGCTCGAGCGACCAGGGCACGGTCAGTGGGTTGATCATCGAGGAACCCGTTACGAAGGGCTGTTCGGTCGGAGCGATCACAGTTCCCCGAGCCACGGCGGGGATGGCCTGGTAAGCCGGTTGTGCCTCGATCTCGGCGCGATTGGCCGGGTCAGAGTAGAAGGTGAAGAGCAGGTCGGACTTGTCGAGGAGGTTTGCGTTCTCCAGGCCGATGACTGCTGAGTCTGTTCCTTCCGATTCCGTCAAGGTGTAGACGACGGGATCCACCTGCAAGCCGAGTGCGCGGACCATAGCCACACGCTGCTCTTCTGCGAAGAAGACGCCGAGCGTTCCCGGGCCCGTATTGTAGATGAAAGAGAAGCTCACATCGGCGTAGTTCGGATGTGCTGCAGTCGATTCAGCGAACTGCGACTTGATCTTGTCGATTTCGGCCGTTGCCTTCTCGGATTCACCCATGGCTTTGCCGATGACGTTGATCTGCTCTTCCCACGTGATGGTCCACGGACTCTCGGCGTAGGCGACGGTCGGCGCGAATGCGTTGAGTGAGTCGAACTGCTGCTGTGTGATGCCGGACCAGGGGGCGAGGACGAGGTCTGGCTCGAGAGCGATGATCGCTTCGATGTTGAGGTCGGTTCCGCCGGTGAACTGCTCGGGCAATTCGCCACCTTGCTCAGTGACCGCTTCGTGCACCCACGGCAGATACCCGGTGTCGTCGCTGCCCCATGCGTACTTTTCGACGCCGACCGGGATCGTGCCGAGTGCGATCACGGTTTCCGCCGATCCCATGCCGAGGGTCACGATTCGCTCGGGCTTTTCCGTGATGACGGCGTTTCCGAGTGCACTTTCGATGGTGACGGTTTCGAAGTCGCTGTTGCCTGATTCGGTTTCAGCGTTGTTGTTGCTACATCCACCGAGCACAAGGGCGGCAATGACCAATCCGCTCAGTGCCACAGTTCGGCGAAGTGAGCGCACACGGGCGTATCGCATGAGGAACCTTCCGTTGTCGATGCGCCGAGGAGTGTGACTCCGACGGATCGCAGCCGACGGCTGGTTCCAGGCGCGTCAGGAAGCATAGGCTAGCCTTCGTCAAAGTTTCAAATCTGTTGAAAGTTCATCGAGGGCTGTCGAAAGACGCTGATCGGCAAACGTCCGTTCGGAAGGGGAGCGATAGACGTTTGCCGATCACGTTCAGCAGGTAGGCACGTCGACCGTGATCTTCGGTTCGTCGACCAGCGGCTGGACCGGTACGCGGGCCTCGCCCTCTGCTGTGGGCTCGGTCAGATCGAACTTCAGTTCAACCGTTTGTCCTCGCGGAATGACAGCCCTCGTCATGTAGGCCGGGTGCCCCTGCTCTGATCCGTTGACGGCAAACGAAATCTGCCCGCCCACCGAGACTGTGTCGAGTTTTGCTCCGGTCGTTGCCAGTAGGGTGACTGCGGCCACGTTGGTGCCCTTGGGCAGTCGTCCGGGGTTGTCGACGATCCCGCTGACGTATTCGGTCAGGTCGGCGTCGGGTGCGTTGTTTGTCAGTCGAACCGTGACCGTTGTCTTTCGGGTGTCGCCGGTGCACGTCTGCGCTGTGTAGTCGATTTCTCTTGTGAGGTAGTAGTCGAGCTTGTTGCCGGCTTGATTGTTGATCACCACACCGGCATACGGCGCCGAATCTCCGGGGATCGTATGACCGAGGACCGTGTCGGCGAGAACTGATTGTTCCTCGGGGTGCGAGCTCCACACCGCGATTCTGCCCTCGCTGACGCCTTTGCCCAGTGCTTCCAGCAGTGCGCTCGGAGACTTGATGTTCCCGGTCATCTTCTCGACGACGCGAGCCGCGATGGTCTGCAGATACTGCTTTCGTGCCTTGTTGTCGGAAGGGAAGCGTGCATACGCGGTCGACTCGGTCAGTTCCACGACGTTGTCGGCTGTCACCGACTCCCCATCGGGCATCTTGATCGGCCCCACCGCTTTCAGGATGTAACTCAGTGCTATCGGATCGGTCGCAATTGCACCGTCGACCATCTCACCCCCGGACTCCTGTGACCACAGGGACTGCCAGATCTGTGCCGCGTAGGGAAAGTGCGAGCTGAGGTTGCTGTTGCGAGAATCTGTGGTCGGGCGACTTGTTCCGTACAGCTGATTGAAGTCAGGACCAAGGTCTATCGGTTGATTGTCCAGTGTTAGTTCGGAGTTGGGGGAGAGTGTATCCACCCGAGCGGCGCCGTCGTCGACTCGGACGATGCCGTATCCACCCAGGAGGCCACCGGTTCCGCGGGCCTCCGCATTGGTCTGGAAACCGATGAAGTAATTGCGCGGTCCGTCGGTGCCGAGCATCGCCGGTGCGATGCGAGCCGCTGTGGAGGTGTTCGTCAAGAGGGTAGCCAGTTCGCTTGTCTGCGACTGCAATTCTGCTCTGGCATCGTTAACTCGGCCCAGGTACTTCGATTCGGGAACTTCCTGTGCCTGCGACGACAGCAATTTCGCGGCGATAGCTGTTTCGGCCAGTTTCGGTTCTGCTTCGCGTAACGGTGCGAGTGCCAAGCGTCCGCCGGGCTGCACCAATTCCGTTGGTGCGAGTGAAGTTCCGACAGTGACAGCAGGACCGAGAACGTCACGCGTGAGTCCCTGAACGACCTCGGTCATCTGGCGCGTCGAGTCGAAGGGCGACCCGATGGCCGGAACAGCTGCGGCGATGTTCCAGGGAAGCGAATGGGTGTTGTCATAGGCGGCCGATGCCGCGACATCGGCTTCCGCCGCGGCGGACTCTGCGACCCCCGTATCCCCGGCAAGGAGCGCACTCTTTGCCGATTGTGCATGGTCGCGAGCCGCTTCCAGGTTGCCCTGCGCCTCGTAGGCCGTGTACCCGAGCCAGGCTACAAAAGCGCCGACGACCAGTGTCGATGCCGTCATCGCGACTGCGGTTCGGTGGCTTCGGAGAAATGCAGCCGACCCCTTGGATTCGCGCTCCGGACCGCTCGGCGGGATGTTGTCGGAGCCGATCGGTTCAGCCCCGGAATCGTCGTCGGACTTTGGTCCCACCGTGTCGTTGTTCATCCGCTGAAGCTCCTGACGTTTGAGTGCGTGAAAGCTGCGACGACATGTCTAGCAGTGTTGGCCCGGTGGTGAAAACTTAGACGAGACAGTAGGGTTCGGTTCGGCCGTTCGTGGTGTTCGCTCCCATGGATTCACGTGATCAGCCACCGAACGTTCGTGAATTACAAGGCTGGTGAAATGTGAGGTGACGGGTTGAGCGCTCTTCCGTTGTCTCGGGCTCAGCTCGCGCTGTGGTTCGCGCAGCAACTGAGTCCGTCAACTCCGTTCGTGGTGGCTCAGTACGTGGAGCTACGAGGACCGGTTGACGTCGATGCGCTGATCGAGGCAACGAATACTGCATGTCATGAATTGGAGTCGGCGTTCGTTCGCCTCGTCGCTACTGATGCCGAGCCGCGTCAGGTCGTCGATCACTCCATCCTCGACGATCTCGAATATCTCGACCTACGCAGCGATGACGATCCAGTTGAGCGCGCGAACGAGTGGATGAGAGCGGAATACTCACGGCCACTTGACGTGATGTCCGATCGCCTGATCTCTGGGGCGCTGCTTCACCTGGAAGACAACCACTTTTTCTGGTATTCACATGCCCATCACCTCGTGCTCGACGGGTATGCGGCGATGACACTCACCACGCGAGTGGCGGAGCGCTATTCGCATCTTGTTCACGGCAAGAAGCTGACTCCTTTCGGTGGTGTGGGGGTACGTGCGATGCATGACCTCGATGTCGACTACCGATCCTCGGCGCGGTATCGATCGGACGAGCAGTACTGGAAGGAGATGTCAGAGGGCCTTCCTCACCCGGTTCGCCTCGCCGACGGCGCCGGGCTGACGTCCATGCCGCAGCGTATGTTGGTGCAGACCTTGAATCCAACGCTTGCAAAACAGCTTTCGGATGTCGCGACCGAGTGGGCTACGTCCGAGGTGGCGATCCTCGTCGGTGCATTCGCGTCCTATCTCGGTCGGATGACTGATTCCGACGACGTCGTCCTCAGCCTGCCGGTGTCCGGCCGCACCTCGGCAAAGTCGAGACGTTCGGGCGGAATGCTGTCCAACATCGTGCCTGTTCGTGCGCAACTTGATCGGGATCTGTCACCACGGGAGTTGGTGCGTCAGATCTCGGTGCAGATGACCGGCGCATTGCGGCACCAGCGATTCCGATACGAGGACATGGGTTTCCAGGGAGATCAGGGCGGATCCCGCGACTCGACGGGCCCGGCCGTGAACGTCATGATGTTTCACGAAGCGATACGGCTCGGTGACGTCGTCGGTGAATTTCACGTCCTCACATCCGGACCCACCGAAGATCTGTTCTTCAGCATTTATCCGTCGATCGCAGGGGAGAACGTTCGCCTGTCCTTCGAAGCCAATCCGCGCCTGTACAGCGAACGTGACCTGGCGATGCACCATCGTCAGTTCGTTCGGCTACTCGAGGGATTCCTCGACTCGGCCACCAAGGCGCTCGGTGACCTCCTTGTCCTCTCGGCGGACGAACTGAAAGATCTGGTCCCCGCGCTAGGACCGCGGACGGGCGGATTCGCGACGCTCGATGCGGTGATCAGAGACGGGGCAGGGCAGGGGAGTGCCGTCGCGATCCGCGACCAAGGTGTGGACCTCACCTACGACCGACTCGGCGCTCGCGCGGATGCACTGTGTGCCTTGCTCGTAGAGAACGGCGTCGGCCGAGGTGACGTCGTCGGGATCCTCGCCCAGCGCTCGACCGATTCCGTAGTTGCGTTTCATGCAGTAGTGCGGGCCGGTGCGGCTGTTCTTTTCGTTGATCCTCAAACACCCTCCGAGCGTGTCGCTTTCATTCTCGACGATGCCAACGTGTCTGTCGTGGTCGGTGACGATCCGGCGGACGTGCCGGCGTGGGTCTGCGTCGTCAGTCCCAGAGTCGACGAAACTGTCGATGGGCCGATCGATCGAACTGCGGGGGCCGGTTCATCTATCGCCGACGTATCCCTGGACGATACCGCCTACGTGGTTTACACCTCGGGGTCGAGCGGACGGCCGAAGGGCGTCGCGGTCACGCACCGAGGCATTTTGCCGTTGCTGCGTTCTCATGCAAGGCGATTGAACATCGATAGTTCGTCTCGAGTCGCGCTCCTGGCATCCACGTCGTTCGATGTGGCGATCCTCGAGATTCTGCTTGCTCACGGCTGCGGTGCGACTGCCGTGATCGTTCCTCCCGGTTTGATCGGCGGAGTTGACCTCGAAGACTATTTGCGGCTCGAGGGTGTCACGCACCTGATCTCGACACCATCGGTTCCTCTGACGATGGATCCTCGGGAACTGCCGGATCTTCGAGTGTTGAACGTGGGCGGCGAGCGACCGCCGGGGACGCTCGTCGATGCGTGGTCGAGTCACGTCGACATCGTGAATTCGTACGGCCCTAGTGAAGCAACCGTCGCGGCATTCATGAGCGAGCCGCTGGTGCCTGGCGGTGATACACCGATCGGGCGCCCGATCGACGGCGTTGCCGCTGTGGTGTTGGATTCGTGGTTGCGTCCCACTCCGGTCGGCGCCGCGGGTGAGCTGTACGTGATGGGACAAGGGCTGGCGCGTGGGTACCTTTCGCCGACGCTGACTGCGGAGCGTTTCGTCGCGGCGCCCATAGGTACGGCCGACGCTGGTGCGCGCATGTACCGCACCGGGGACGTGGTGCGGTGGAACGATGCCGGTCAACTCGAGTTCTTGGGCCGCACTGATCAACAGGTCAAGATCCGTGGAGTACGCGTCGAACTGGGCGAGATCGAAGCCGTGCTCCTGTCGACTCCTGGCGTCTCGCAGGCAGCAGTGGTGGAGCGATCCGGGTCGATTGCAGCGTATGTGACAGTGAGCGAAGACAGAGATGACCGACTTCGTCCGTTGAGTCAGGAGGCGGTCCTCGACCATCTGGCCTCACTACTGCCGCGTTCCATGCTTCCGAGTTCGGTGACGATTCTGGCAGCGTTGCCCGTCACAAGCCATGGAAAGACAGACCGTTCAGCGCTCCCCGAACCGACGACGACGGCGGTCGCCGAGCAGCGCTCGGCGGTAAGCCGCACAATCGAGTACGACGAGGAATTGATTGCGTCGGTGATGGCCGAGGTCCTCGGCGTCGGCGTTCTCGGACCGCACTCCGACTTGTTCGCCTGGGGTGGTAGTTCTCTCGACGCCGTGTACGTCGCCGCGCGCGTGAGTTCCGCGTTCGGAAGAAGGGTTGGAGTCAGGGACGTGTTCGGTGCCCCGACGCCGGCGCGGCTGGCCCGGAAGATCCGTGAGGGTCGGGCGGAGTGGTTGGTGGAACCACAGCGCATTTCGGACGACGTCATCGTGGAAATTGCTCCGGCACAACAACGTCTGTGGCTACTCAACCGTCTGGATCCGCAGTCGTCGGCGTACAACATTGCGTTCGAGGTCTCGTTCAGTGGTGTTCTGGATGCATCGGCGATGAGGGAGTCGGTAGGTGACCTGACCGATCGCCATCCCGTCCTGCGCACCGTGTTCTCGTTCGACCAGAGTCACGACACATGGCCGATCCAGGCTGCGTCCGCGGCGTCCGTGACCCTGATCGAGGTTCCGTCCGAAGAGTACGACTCTGCGTCAGCGGATTTGGTTGCGGCCGGGTTCGACCTGGCGACCGAATTGCCCTTGCGGTTGATCCTCACCTCGGACAGCGACGCCGACCATCGCATGACCGTGGTTGCCCATCACATCGCCCTTGACGGCCTTTCGTTCGCGACGATCGTCTCCGACCTCATCGCGGCGTACGACGCCCACGCCGCCGGGAGTTCGCCGATCTGGGCTTCGCCCTCGCTCGACTATCGCGACTATTCTGCTTGGCACAGAACCGTTCTCGGTGATCCTGCAGACCCGCAGAGCCTAGCTGGCCGCCAGCTGGAATTCTGGGACAAAGCTCTCGCCGGCGTTGATCCGACTCTTGCGCTTCCCGTGGACAGATCCCGCCGGCCGGGCCAATCGTCGTCGGCGCGGGATGTGACGTTCGAATTGCCCTCGCCCGTCCACGCGGCGCTGAACGAAATCGCCAGGGCACACGACTGCACGACCTTCATGGTGTTGCACGCCTGCCTTGCGATCGCGCTGAGCAAGATCACCGGTACGCCCGATATTGTCATCGGAACCCCGACGTCCGGTCGAACACACCCTTCGTTCGACGGCTCCGTCGGTATGTTCGTCGGAACCGTGGCCCTGCGAACGCTCCTGCTCGATGGAGACACCTTCGGTGAGTTCTTGAGTCGAGTACGCGACGTCGACGTGGCGGCTCTGTCCAATGCCGACGTCCCGTTCGACTGGGTAGTCGAGCGGGCGGTCGGTGGAGCCGCAGGCGACAAGAATTCCTTCCTGCACGTGGTTCTCGCTGTCGATCCGCTGGCTTCAGCTCCCGAGATCGCGCTGGGAACGATGACGGCCCACGGCACTCCGCTACCTCCCGCGCACCCTCGCTTCGACCTTGAAGTGACTGTGCGCGAGGATCGCACGGTTGACGGAGGCGCGAGCGGCATTAGGGGCACCTTCCGATATGCCGATGATCTGTTCGATGCGGCCACCGTAGGCGGTTGGGTCGAGCGAGTACGTCGAGTGTGCGACTCGGTCACCGAGAACTCGTCAATTATGTTGCGTGACATCGATGTTCTCAGCGTCGCCGAGCGCGAAGAACTGCAAATGCACGTGCCGGCGCCCGCACTTGGTGCGAACTCACTGTCCGACCTGTTCGCCGGGGTCGCGACGAAGCGGTCGAACGCAATCGCCGTGACGAGTGGAAATTCTCGGGTCACCTACGCAGAGTTGCAAGTTCGTTCGGAGGCGCTCGCAGCCGCCCTGATCGATCGAGGAATTCGAGTGGGGGATCGCGTGGCCGTCGGCCTCCCTCGCTCGATCGACCTGGTAGTTGCGATTCTCGCGGTCGTTCGGGCGGGCGCCGCGTACGTCCCGATCGACCTGCAGTATCCCGACGCTCGTATCCGGTACGTCCTCGCCGATGCGCGCCCGAAAGCGATTCTGTCGACGCCCAGTTCCGCTACACGTTTCGGTGAGTACGAACATGCCGTCGTATCCGTCGACGAGACGGCTGACGCGGCTGAATACTGGCCAGTTGCGCCCTTGGAGTCCGCCGCATACGTGATCTACACCTCCGGATCAACCGGAGCCCCCAAAGGCGTGGTGGTCTCTCAGGGCAACGTGTTGGCTCTGCTCGCCTCGACTCGAGAGATCTTCGACTTCGGGCCCGAAGATGTGTGGACGATGTTTCATTCGTACGCATTCGACTTCTCGGTATGGGAGATGTGGGGTGCGTTGACCACTGGCGGATCCTTGGTGATCGTGGACGGTGACGTCGCGCGCTCACCCGAAAGATTCGTGGATCTGATTGTGCGGGAACGAGTGACCGTTCTGAATCAGACCCCGGCTGCCTTCTATGCGTTCGCGGAAGTCACGCAGGAAATGCTGCTTCCGCTCCGGTCGATTGTTTTCGGCGGTGAACGCCTCGACGTCGGGCGCGTGGAGGCTTGGTTCGATCGGCACCCGGATGTGCGGGGCGTCAACATGTTCGGAATCACCGAAACCACCGTTCACGTCACCAGTGTCGAACTGCCGGTCGGTGACGGAGCTGCCTCGCCGATCGGATCTCCGCTACCAGGCTTGCGCAGCTACGTACTGGACACCGCGCTCGCGCACGTCCCCTCGGGATCTGTCGGCGAACTGTACGTTGCCGGTCCGCAGGTGGCCGCAGGCTACTTGGGTCAACCCGGCATGACGTCTTCACGATTTGTGCCTGAACCGGGATTCGACGGCTCGAGGATGTACCGCAGCGGCGATCTGGTCCGTTGGCGAGCCGGCCGACTCGAATATGTTCGCCGCGTCGACAGTCAGATGGCTCTGCGTGGTTACCGCGTCGAACCGGGCGAGGTGGAGTCCGCGCTGCTGGCTCACACGTCGGTGGAGCAGGCCGCGGTGGTGGTACGAGAACTCGACAGCGGGCCGACATTGGTCGGCTACATCACCCCGGAGAACGGCCACGACCTCGACGGCGTATTGCGGACTGCCCGTTCGTTGTTGCCCGGGTACATGGTGCCGTCGGCTTTGATTGCGCTTGCGTCATTGCCGGTCACGATCAACGGCAAGATCGACCGTACGTCGCTGCCGACCCCGGTGTCTCTCACGCAGCCGTCTCGGCGGTCACGAGACTTCTTCGAGCAGACAGTCGCAGCCATCCTGAGCGATTTGATGGACGTTCCGAATGTCGATCTGGCTCGGAATTTTTTCGATCAAGGGGCCAATTCCTTGATCGCCACTCGACTCTCGTCGCGACTGAACGCCGTCTTGGGCTGCACCCTCGACGTCCGCGATGTCTTCGAGCACCCATTCGTCGATCAGCTGGCCGGAATTGCTGCTGCCCGAATCGGCACTGGGCAGGCGTCTCCGGTGTCCTTGGTGCCTCTGTCCTTGGTACCTCGTTCGGACACTACGGAGGTGCAGCTGTCGGATTCCCAACACCGAATGTGGATTCTGAATCAGTTGGATACAGAGTCCGCCGGCTACAACATTCCGATCGTGTTGCGCCTGACGGGTGAATTGGACGTAGTTGCAGTCGAACTGGCAATTCGTGACCTGATCGAGCACCATCGCACCCTGCGGACCGTGTACCCGGTTGTCGGCGAGCGCCCAGTTCAGAGGGTGCTCGACGCCAGGGAAGCAAGTCCGCCACTTCAGCTCGAGGCACTCGCGGGCGAGGACGCCGAGAATCGCGTTGCACAACTCGTGGGTTCGGGCTTCGATGTCACCACGGATCCGCCTGTACGGGTGGCCCTTTTCCAGGTTTCACCCGACGAGCATGTCCTGGCCGTCGTTGTCCATCACATTGCCGCCGACGCTCGATCGCTGGAAGTGTTGGTACGTGACTTCACCGCCGCGTACACCGCTCGCACGGAGCAGCAAGCTCCGAAGTGGTCGCCGCTCGCACTCGAATACTCCGATTACACTGCATGGCAAAGGGAATCGGGGATTCCAGACACGGTATCCAGTTACTGGAAGCAGGCTCTCGAAGGCCTTCCCGAGCAGGTGACGCTACCCCTGGACCACCCACGCTCGACGTCCGCTCGCGCGTCGAGCTGTCGAGTGGTCGTCTCAGGTCCCGTCCGGACGGGCCTGCAAGCGGTGGCACGATCGAACAACGCAACCATGTTCATGGTTGTCCACGCTGCTCTCGCGGCGCTGCTGGCGAGGCACACCGGCAGCAGTGACGTGGTTGTCGGCACTGTCGTGTCCGGACGCACCGCACCTGAACTCGATGAGCTCGTCGGCATGTTTGCCGGCACGATTGTTCTCCGAACCGAAGTCGATCCGTCGAAGTCCTTCGGCCAGTTGGTCGAGCAGGTTCGCCAGCGCGACGTATCGGCGTTCGCGCATGCAGAGATGCCCTTCGAATCGCTGGTCGATCTGATCGACCCTCCCCGATCGCGCTCGCGGCACCCGTTGTTCCAGGTGGCGCTCTCGTTCCAAACAGTGCATCCCACCGCCTGGTCCGTGCCGGGGTTGTCTGTCACACAGATTGCTCCTGATGTCAGGCACGCAAATTTCGATCTGCAGCTCAACGTCACGGATGCGGGGATCGGCGGCGGTTTCACACTCGAATTCGTCTACAACGCTGATCTATTCGATGATCTGACGGTATCGAGCTTTGCGGACAGGTTCGAGCGCTTCCTGGGTCACGTGTCGATCGACTCGAAGATCGCCGTAGGGCGAATCGACCTGTTGGACAGTGCGGAACGAGCTCTTCTCGTCCCCGCACACGGCGCGGCCGACCGGCCTGATCAATCTCGACGTTCCGGTACGACGCTTGCCTCGATGCTGCGCTTCGTCGTCGAATCCGCACCGGACGCTGTGGCGGTCGAGGGCGAGGGCAACACACTGACTTATCGGGATCTCGATGCCCAGTCCGATGTCGCAGCCGACGAGTTGCGCGCTCGGGGAGTCGGAGTCGACCAGGTTGCTGCCTGGACTGCTGATCGGTCCATTGCGTCGATCGTGCAATTGTGGGCAATCGCGAAGGTCGGGGCAGCCCCGGCTTTGGTGGATCCGGAACACCCGCAGGCACGACTACGCGATGTCCTCGAAACACTGGGCGACGGCGCGATCGGCGGCCGCAACGCTGGTGGTGAGAACGCTGGTGGTGAGAGGGACACAGACTCGGCGCGGGAATGTTCCGACAGCCTTGCGGCATACGTAGTCTTCACTTCGGGTACGAGCGGAACCCCGAAGGCTGTAATCGTGACCAACGGCGGGCTCGGTGTGATCGCCGAAGACCTGCCCGGTAGGTTCTCTGCTGGGCGAGGTTCTCGCGTATTCCATCGCGGAGCACCAGGATTCGACATGACGTTGCTCGAGGTGCTCATTGCGAGTATGTCCGGGGCGACGCTCGTCCTGGCGAAGAACGACGAACTGTTCGGTTCGGGACTCGCATCAGCGCTGAGGCGCGAGCGTATTACTCATCTCTGCGCCACACCTACCGTCGTCGCCTCGATCGGCAATCCGTCGCTGCCGGACCTTGTAACGGTGATGTTCGGAGGCGAGCGGCTCAGCGGTGCGTTGGCGAAGCGTTGGCAACCCGGGCGCAGAGTGATCAACGGATACGGACCCGCTGAGTCGACTATGTATTCGCTTGCTACCGAACCGTTGTCGATTGAACACTTGTCGACCGACAGTCACGACGGGTCCGTCGGACGTCCGCTGGCCGGGGTCGACGCGGTGGTGCTCGATGATCGACTCGAACCGGTGCCGCCGGGAGTTGCCGGCGAACTGTATCTTTCAGGTCGAATGCTCGCACGCGGGTACGCCGGCCAACCGAGCCGAACCGCGGAACGATTCGTGGCAACCAGTTCGGGCGCCAGGATGTACCGAACCGGCGACCTGGTGATGTGGAAGCCTGAGATCTCCAAACCTGCAACCCAGAAGCCCGAACGCAATGCGTATCGCCTGCATTATCTCGGGCGAACTGACGCACAGGTGAAGGTCAACGGTGTCCGGATAGAACCGGGCGAGATCGAGGCTGTCATTCAGTCCGCCGCGCACGTCGATTTTTGCATCGCCGGAGTTCGGAGCTCCGCAAGTGGAAGCCCTCTGTTGGTCGCCTACGTGAGAAGTTCAGGCGCCGAGAGAGTTGACACGGGTCGACTTCGCGTCGCCGTTGCAGAAGTTCTTCCGACGTACATGGTTCCGCATGTCATCGTCGAAATCGAGGGCGACCTTCCGATGCGGAACGGCAAGGTCGACTTCGACGGTCTACCGTTGCCGGCACTCGATGCTTCCCGCCCAGCGGGCCCAGACACTGACGCTGAGTACCTGGTTGCTGCGGCTTTTGCCGCCGTTCTGGGCGGAGACGGGGACGATCGTGACGCAGACTTCTTCTCGCTCGGGGGCAACTCGCTCTCGGCCGCGGAGGTCACGTCACTTTTGAGTAGTTCTCTGGGACATGATGTTCCGCTGAGGACCGTATTCGAGCATCCGACGGTTGCGGCGTTGGCCGCTTGGCTCGATTCGCTCGAGCAGATCGACTCGGTGACCGATCTTGTCCGACTTGAGCCGCGCCGCGACCCCACGCCCGCACCCCTGTCACGAAACCAGCGTGCGATGTGGGTACTCAATCAGCGGAACACAGCGAGCGGTGCGTACAACCTGCCGATCTGCATCGAGATCGTCGGTGAACTCGACGTGTCCGCGCTGCGTCAGGCCGCGACGGATCTTGTCGGTCGGCATGACGTCCTCAGAACGCGGTATCCGGGCACTCCACCGGTTCAGGTTGTAGATCCTCCGTCCTCGGTGACAGTGGAAACGCGACTGGTCGGCGACATCGAGGTCGAAGTGCTGCTGCGAGAGTTCGGCTCGCGCGGTTTCGACGTAGCTGCAGACCTGCCGGTGCGCTGGATGCTGCTCCAACTGTCGCCGGTCAGACACGTTCTGGCGGTGAGTTTTCATCACATCGCAGTCGACGGGGTGTCGATGCGAACTGTGGTCGGCGACCTCCTGACCGCTTACGGCAAGCGCCGGGCTGGACTGGATCCGCAATGGCTTCCGCTGCCGATCCAGTACGGAGATTTTGCCGCGTGGGAGGCAGCGAGTGACGTTCCCCCCGCCGTCGAAGAGTTCTGGCGCCGAGCACTCGACGGCGTGACGTCTGTGTCGCCGCTGACGGTGGATCACACTGACGACGGACCGCTCTCCGTGGCGCGGCGAGTGAACTTCGTGATACCAGCCGTCGTCACCTCGGCACTGCAGGCGCGAGCAGACCGGTTGAAGGTCTCGCTGTTTGCGGTGGTTCATGCGGCGCTGTCCGTGGTGCTTGCCAAGCTGAGCGGGAACCCAGATGTCGTGATCGCGACCGCTGTTGACGGACGGCGTACGCCCCAACTCGACGGCATGGTCGGAATGTTCGTGGATACGGTGCCTCTGCGCCTGCGGATCGACGGGGACATGCCGATCGATCTTCTGTTGGCTACAGCTTTCGATGCTGACGTTGCAGCGTTCGAATACAGTTCTGTTCCTGCCGAATTGGTTGGTGAGTTGCTCGGTGGACGAACTCCCCAGGTTGCGCTGGGTCTGCAGAATTTTGCGGTCCCTGCCGTGGAGGTGGCCGGTCTCACGATCGAGGCTCGTGAAATCGAGACCGCAACAACGAAGTTCCCCATGCATGTCTCGCTCGCACCCGCTGTCGACGGATCGTTGACCGGCGCTGTCGTCTATGCCGCGAGCGCGTTCGATCCGTCGAGCGCCGACGCGGTTACTCGACATCTGTCGAGAGTGCTCACCTCGATTGCCGAGGATGTGCCGGTACTCGTTTCGGATCTCGCGATGGGCGCGGCGCCCAGTTGGACTGCTGTCGAGGTCGATTCGTCTCGGACACTCACCGAGATCTTTGCCTCTACGGCGGCTCGATTCCCGAACAACATTGCTCTCGACGACGGACAGAGCACGGTGACGTATGCCGAACTCGACTCGGCCTCGGATGCTCAAGCCTGGGAACTGGTGGCTCGGGGGGCAGGACCGGGCGCCGTCTACGAGATTCCGGCAGTGCGAACCATCGCTTACCTGGTCCGAATGTTGGCCATCACGAAAACGGGCGCGGCATTCGTGCCGATCGACCCTGACCTGCCGACGGCACGGTTGAAGCAGCTACGCACAGTGCTCTCCGACCGCAGTCCTGTTCCCGGCCGGCAGTATCCGGATTCAGTTGCGTACGTCGTTCACACGTCCGGATCGACCGGTGAACCGAAAGGCGTTGCAGTCACCCATCGAGGACTGGGCCTTCTGACCGACGACGCAATCCGGAAGTACGGCGTGACTTCGGGTTCGGTTGTGCTGCATGGATACAAACCGACGTTCGATGCAGCGATCCTCGAGATGATGCTGGCGATCGGCGCCGGGGCTACCTTGGCGGTCGCGCCCCGGGAGGCTTTCGGGGGACGGGCACTCGAAGAGTTTGTTGCAGAACGCGGCGTTACCCACATGTTGTCGACTCCGGCCGTACTCGACACCATGGCACCGGAGCGGTTCGACTCGCTCGAGGTGGTGGCAGTCGGTGGCGATGTGCTCTCACCTTCCACCGCGCGCGCGTGGAGTCGCCGTGCGCGAATGCTCAATGCGTACGGACCGACGGAATGCACCGTGGTCACGACTGTTGCCGAGGTGGATCATCGGGTGACCATCGGAGTCCCGCTCACCGGAATCGGTGCAGAGGTACTGGATACGCGACTGCATCCGGTGCCATGGGCCGGGATCGGTGAGTTGTACGTCAGCGGACCCGGACTGGCGATGGGCTACGCCGGAGATCCCGCCGGCACCGCCAGTTCGTTTGTCGCCGCACCAGGTGGGCGCCGCCGCTATCGGACCGGTGATCTGGTTCACCGCCGCACCGATGACACCCTCGGATTTGTCGGACGCTCCGACCGCCAGATGAGTGTGCGAGGAATCCGCGTCGAGCCTGCCGAGATCGAATCAGCCCTGCGTCGGTGCCTCGGCGTCGAGGCCGCTGCGGTTGTTCTTGTCGACGAGATCGCTGTGGCATGCGCGGTTGGTGATTCATTGGAGTCGGGTCAGCTGACAATCGAGTTGGCAGCGATGTTGCCTGCGTATCTGATGCCCGGCCGAGTAGTCGTGTTGGAGTCGATCCCGCTCACGTCGAACGGCAAGCTGGACGCAGACGCGTTGCGGCGCCATGTGTTCGAGAGCCAGGCACCCGACGCAGCAGTGACGGTTTCGGAGGAACTCGTCACCGCTGTCATGTCGGAACACGTGTCCGGAAGCTTCGGCGCTCTGCACAACCTGTTCGAATCGGGTGGTGATTCGTTGGCCGCGGCCGCGGTGGCAGGTCGACTCGCCTCGATCTTCGCCCGTGACGTGCCTGTTCGAGCCGTCTTCGACCATCCGTCACCGCGAGCGATGTCTCAGTGGCTTTCGTCGAGCGCATCCGACGGCACGCGCCGCGAATTGACTCGACGCGATCCCGGGATGCCCGCGCCGTTGGCGCCCTCTCAACAGCGACTCTGGCTGATCAATCAGCTGCAGCCGGAATCGACCGCGTACAACCTGACGTTTGCAGCAATCCTGGCAGACGGCATCGATCGTTCGGTCTTGAGCACCGCACTCGGTGACGTCGTCGATCGCCACGCCGTACTGCGAACTGTGTTGGTTCCAGGTGAATTCGGTCCACAACAGGTTGAAATAGATTCTGTTGCATTCGATCTCACCCCGGTGGAGGTCGACGATATCCGTGCGAGCGCTCAGGCCTTCGCGAATGTGCAGTTCGATCTCGAACGAGACGTTCCGTTCCGAGTGCGTGTATTCACCGAGAATGCAGGAGCCAACTCTGCAGGATCGACTGTCCTGGCCATCGTTGTTCACCACATCGCAATCGACGGTGCTTCGATGGGCCCGATCCTGGCCGATTTCGCGGCAGCCTTCAAGGCCAGGACAGTTGGAAAAGAATGGGATCGCTCCGCCGACGGGATCAGCTACGGCGATTACAGTCTCTGGGCGAGAGAGAGTTTGGGTGATTCCGAGGATTCTCTCAGCGTGGCTCACCGGCAACTCGACTACTGGTCGAACGTCCTTCGTGGCGTCGAGGATGTGTTGGCTCTACCCGTCGACAGACCCCGGAGTCTGCTGTCCTCACGATCCGACGAGATGGTGACGGAAGTCCTCGACGGCACCACCTACGACGCGTTGTCGGCGTTGGCCCGTTCGCACGGCGTCACGGTATTCATGGTCGTCCACAGCGTGATTGCCGTGCTGCTCGCTCGTGAGTCCGTCACGGATGACGTCGTTGTGGGAGCAGCGGTGAGTCTGCGCAACGATCCGGCGCTTTTGAATGTCGCCGGCATGATGGTGGGCACCGTCGCGTTGCGCACGAGGATCAACTCCGCCGACCACTTCACAGCAGTCTTGGACGAGGTTCGCCGCGTAGATCTGGAAGCAATGGCGAACGCGGACGTTTCGTTCGACGATGTAGTCGCAAAGGTCGATCCGCCGCGCAGGATGAACGAGCATCCACTGTTCACCGTCATGCTGGCATATCGACGAGCGCTCGAGTTGCCGCAGATCGATGGGGTATCTGCCTTTGACATCGACATCGCAGGGGCGTCGACGGGCTACGACTTGACGTGGGATCTGGTCGACGCCGGTGACAGTCTCACCATTCGATTGCTGTACGCCACGGACAAGTTCCGGAAGTCGACCGCGGAACTGTTCATGCAGCGGGTGACACGTATCGCCGAATCAGTGATAGCCGAACCCGAGATAGTGGTCGGGGAGATCGAATTGTTGTCCGGATTCGAACGCTCGGCGCTGACCGCTGCGAATCCCCGCACCGTCGATCCTTTGACGATTGCCGACATTTTCGAACGTGCACTGTGTCAGGCACCCGACGGAGTAGCTCTGGAAGAGAACGGCCAACTCTGGACCTACCGCGACCTGCACGAGGCGTCGTCGCACTGGACGCGCGAGTTGGTGGGCCGGGGAATCGGGCCTGACGACGTCGTCGCCGTTGCGCTCGGTCGCGGACATCTGTGGATCGTTGCGTTGTGGGCAGTGGCGCGGGCAGGCGCAGCGTGGCTGTCGCTCGATCCGGCGCTGCCGACAGTGCGCCGGCAGACGATGGTCGAGGAGTGCGGTTCGGTTGTCGGTTTGACAGCACAAGGTGCAGCCGAGAGTTTGCCCGATTGCGTCGAGTGGCTGTCGATGGATGAATCACGCACTGTGAGTGAGGCTACCGAGGTATCGGCCACGCCGGCTCGTCCCGACAACCTTGCCTATGTCATCTACACGTCGGGTTCGACGGGAAGACCCAAGGGTGTCGAGGTTTCACATCGCGGAATCATGAATGTCTACACGGCGCACGCCGAGATCGCCCAGCTCGATCGTGGCACCCGAGTCCTGCAATTGGCGTCGTCGACCTTCGATGCGTCGGTGATAGAGATTCTTCTGGCGGCTGCGGGGTGTGGAACGTTGATTCTGGCTCCCGACTTCGTGTACGGGGGAGAGGAACTCACGAGTCTGCTGGTGGCTGCCGACGTCACGCATTTGATCGTGACGCCGACCGTCCTGGCCACGGTCGATCCGGATTCAGTGCAACCGTTGATCGTCGAATCGATGGGAGAGCCGCTCTCTGCCCGCCTTGCGTCGGCCTGGTCGAGCCGACATCACATCGTCAACGGGTACGGACCGACCGAATCAACGGTCGCGGCATCGATTTCGCACCCGATTATCGATGGGGACGTCACTGTCGGCACTCCGGTACCTGGTACGACGGCACTTGTTCTCGACCAAAGGTTACGTCCGGTTCCGGATGGCGTGGTGGGAGAGCTCTTCCTCTCCGGTGAGAATTTGGCGCGGGGGTATGTCACCTCCCCGGGTTTGACTGCTGATCGTTTTGTGGCCAATCCCTTTGTCGCGGATCCCGCCGCGGTGGGGACTCGGATGTATCGCACGGGTGACCTTGTTCGTCGTCGGCGTCACGACCGAGCGCTCGAGTATCTGGGTCGCAACGACGCACAGGTGAAGGTCCGGGGTGTTCGCGTGGAACCGGCGGAGGTCGATGCGGCTCTGTCAAGCCATGGAGCAGTGACCTTCTCGGTTACCGTTGTCACCGACGACGGGCGCGGGTCCGCTGAGCTTCGGTCGTATGTAACTCTGGCGGAGAATAATTCGGCGACGGAAAGGGAGCTGCGCGACTTTGTCTCCGGCTCGCTGCCGAAACACCTGCTGCCTTCTTCGGTAACGGTGGTGGACCGGGTCCCGTTGCTCGCATCGGGGAAAATCGACGTCGCGGCTCTTCCTGCTCCTGCACCGCAGGTAGGGTCGAGTGCGGATCGACCCGTCTCGGCTACCGAACGTCAAGTGGCACAGGCATTCGAGAGTGTCACAGGCGCGGTATCGGTGGGCCGTCATGACGACTTCTTCGAACTCGGCGGTACGTCCATGGGAGCCGTTCAGGTGGCTTCGCGCTTGCGTGAGGCCCTGAACAGGGAATTCCCTGTTCAATGGATTTTCACCGACCGAACTGTGGCCGAGCTTGCCTCTCGGTTGGATCTCGATCATGCCGATGTCTTGGACGGTGATTCGTTTCATTCGGATCCGCTGGACACGATCGTCATGTTGGGCGGCAATCCTGACGACGTACGGCCGCCGTTGTTCTGCGTGCATCCGGTCAGTGGAATTGCCTGGTGCTACGTCGGACTCGTCGGTCGGCTCGAAGGTCGACGGGTGTACGGCATCCAGGCAACGGGAGCAGGTGAGCTACCTGGCACGGTGGCGGAGTTGGCGTCGGGGTACGTCGATGCCGTACGGATGGTGCAACCGTCGGGTGAATACCATCTGCTGGGGTGGTCTGCCGGCGGAACGATCGCGCTCGAGATGGCGTGCCAGCTCGAGGAGGCCGGCGATCTGGTCGGTTCGGTTGCAATGCTCGATGCACTGCTGCCGGAGATGATGCCGTCTGTACAAGCAGCTCCGGAGCCTTCCGAACTGTTCGCGCAGATCGGACTGGCGGAGGTTGAAACTGCGACTGCAGCAGTGACTTTCGTCGACGTCGCAGCAGAGATCCGAAGGCAGACCGGTATGGATTTCCTCACCGATACGGTTCTCGAATCGGTAGTGGGCCGGGTGGAAAAACTGTCGCGAATCGTCCGGGATCACGGGCCGAGGTCCTATTCGGGGTCTGTGGAGCTGTTTGTGGCGCAGCATGATCTGCCTGAACATCGTCACTTGGTTGAAAAGTGGTCCGAACTGGCTGGGTCGTTGCGAACGTATCTGGTCGACTGCTCTCACTCGGAAATGTCGAGCATGGAGGTTTTGGCAAGCGTTGCGAAAGTCCTCGTCGACGATCGCCAAAGCATCGAATCCGAAGCGGGGAAGCGCAATCATACTGGGGTGCAGTAGATCTGCGGCGCCGGGACTTTGGTCCGGAGTTGTCACACCCGGGGTCCCCGTCCTTCCGTTCCGCAAGTAGAACCCGTAGCATTTGCCTTGTGGCAGTAAGCCATTCAGAAACTATCTCCGGAGGATCGTATGTTGGGTTCCCTTTTTTCCATCAGCTCTGAAATCGGTGTCCCGTCCGTCGACGCGCTCTTCGAGGCTGCTCGGACCATCATCGGCGCGATCTTCGGCCTGAGCTGACACATCGCAGCGACCTTCCCCCGCGGTGAAGAAGTCCCTGTTCTCCGACGAGGAGGACAGGGACTTTTGTGCTGCCTGCCGGTGAGTGGCTGCCTGTGGGTGTGTGAGAGGCCTAGCGGTCGTTCTGTTGATATGCGATCGCCATCAAAGATGCGACATCGTCATTCATGTCCGCGGTACCGGTGAGCCCGATCTTGTGGGTCGACTGACCGGGAGCTTTTGCGGGCGCCAGAAGGTCGGAACCGGGGGCCTCGACAAAAGTGGTCGCTGTGCGCGGGTAACTCGCTCAGTCGATGCCGAGCATCTGCTTGAGCTCGCGCACGCCGGTCACTTCGACGGGATACGGCGGTGGGACAAAGTCTTCGCGACTGAGGGTGAAGAGACGACGCACAGTCATTCGGCCGTCGGAAGCCAACTCCTCTATCGTGCCGTCTGCGCGGTACCCGACTTTGGTTGACACCGTGATCGAGGCGGGGTTGTCGGTGAACGCCGACGATACGACGCTGCGTGCGCCCAAATAGTCGAATGCGAATGCGCAGATTGCCTGTCGGGCGAGAGTGCCGATACCCCGGCCCTGGAACTCGCGCCCGATCCACGAACCGGTTTCACCGGTACGACTGTTGGGGAAGTCCGTCGCTGCAAACGCCTGACAGCCGACGATTTCTCGGTCCACAACGATGGCTGTTTCGAATTTCCAGTCGGCTATGGTCATCGCTGCGCGGACCGACCAGTGGTATTGGATGAATCTTCGCGACACTTCGTCGGGAGTGCCCACCGTCCAGGGGACGAGAAACGGCATCTGTTCGGCAGGGTGAATGCCGGCTCGGACCAGCGCAGCGAGTTCGGGGAAATGGTCGTCGCGCACGGGGGTCAAGGTGACGGGCCCACACGTGATCGTTACTCCGTACGGAGGCCAGATCTCTCTCAACGGATCAACCATCGTGCCCAGACTTTCGTTCGTGTGCGAATCGAGTCACAGTCTGGCATGCCCGGCCCGTCCGAGTGAGCGACTTCTGGTCATCGAGATTCTTTTGCCCTCGCGGTACGGAGTTGTGACATTAGTGTGTGGACGGTGACTACAGACAAACCGGTACGTCTTCGTGAAGGTAGATCGCCTGACAGGCTTTCGCGTGGTGTGGTGGCCGGATACGCAGCGGGAAGTGTCGGCACGGGCGGATTCGGTGTTCTGCCAGGTCTGGTACTGGCGTACTACCTGACCGACACGCTCGGGGTTACCGCGGCGCTCGCGTCGCTCGTGGTCATCGTTCCGAAAATCGCCGATGTCCTGATCGACCCGCTGATCGGGTCGATCAGCGATCGAGGCTCTCATCGAACTGGTACGCGAGTGCCACTCATGCTCGCAGGTGCTCTGGCTCTGCCCTTGCTCTTCATTCTCACGTTCTCGGCTCCCGTGTCTGCCGGCCCTGGAGTCGGGGCGTTGTGGGTGCTCGTCTTCTTCCTGCTCGCGGCCAGTGCCTACAGTCTCTTTCAGGTTCCGTACATCGCGTTGCCGACCGAGTTGACCGGCGATTATCACGAGCGCACTCGCTTGGTATCGGTTCGAATTGCTGTGTTGGCCCTGACAATTCTGGTCATCGGCGCCGGCGGCCCCGAGCTTCGCGATGCCGCCGGGGGCGGGGCGCGCGGCTATCTCGTCATGACGATCGGAGTGTCGGCGCTGATGTGCGGCGCAATGATCTGGGCAGTTCGCGGAGCGGCGCGCCACACGGTGACTCACGCGGATGCCCCGACAGGCTCGTTGCTCTCGCAGTATCGGGACGGATTCGACGCGATACGACGCACGCGCGCGTTCCGATTGCTGGTCAGCGTATTCGTGCTCCAAGCTCTTGCGACTGCGGTGATGTTGGCGGGTGCGCAATACCTGGCGACGTATGTGATGGGCAACGAAGGTGCACTCACCGGGCTGTTCGTCGCACTCGTCGGGCCGGCCCTCGTCGTGATGCCACTGTGGTACCGGTTCTCCCATCGGTACGGAAAGCTTCGCGGTTACGTCGTGGCTTCGGTTCTGTTTGTCGTGGCGACGGCGTTGTTGACGCTCGCGGCGCTCGACGCCGGCCCGTGGATCTACGGCGCCGTCGCCCTTGCCGGCGTTGCCTATGCCGGTATGCAGGTGTTCCCGCTGGCGATGCTCCCGGACGTCATCGAGGACGACGCGCGAATCGGTGGTCGCCAGCGCGGAGGCTCGCTCAGTGGTATCTGGACCGCCTCGGAAACCGCGGGTTTGGCCCTCGGGCCTGCCGTGTTCTTGGGTGTTCTCGCAGTAACCGGGTTTGTCTCGAAAACTGCGGGGGAGACTGTCGTACAACCGGAATCGGCGCTCACCGGCATCGCCCTGGGGTTCTCGATCGTGCCGGCAATCCTGGTTGCGATAAGTCTGGTCGTATTGCGGAATTACCACACCGAGCAAGAATCCACTCACGAGAACGCAGGTGAACGATGAGTTCCAGTCAGGTCGAGGCATTTCAGGGCAAAATCCTCGAGAGCGCGAACCTCGAGAGCCGCGCCGCTGACATCTTGGGCCGGCTGCGTTCGCTTCGTGAGCAGGATGCTCCGACGCACGGCGGCCGGGTTCTGTCGTACGTGTACGACAGCGGTCTCGCAGTCCTCGACGAGTTGGCAGCCGACGCGGCTCGATTGGTTCAGCCCGTCAACGGTCTCGACCCGACGGTGTTTCCCTCCACTGCGGTAATGGAGCGTGAGCTGGTGGCGTTCGCGCGCGAGTTCCTCCATGGAACTTCGGACACGGCCGCAGATCCAGACGCAGAAGCAGGAGGGGCGGTAGTCGGCAATGTCACCAGCGGCGGAACGGAAAGTTGTGTGTTGGCCGTCAAGGCCGCTCGCGACTTCCGTGGCCTCCCGCCGGGGGAGGGCTCGCTGGTTCTTCCGACCACCGCGCATGCCGCTTTCCACAAGGCGGCGCACTTGCTCGGACTGGAACTGATCCTGGTGCCGGTGGATCCCACGTCGGGGCGCGTTGACGCACAAGGTATTGCGGCAGCGTTGCGGGACGACACGGTATTGATCGTCGTCTCTGCGCCCAATTACCCGTTCGCGGCCCTCGATCCGATTGCCGAAGTCGCGGAAGTTGCTTGTGCACGGTCGATTCCATTGCATGTTGATGCCTGCATCGGCGGACTTGCGTTGCCGTGGTGGGGTGATCTGGCGCCCTGGGATTTCCGGGTGGCCGGTGTCACCAGCATGTCGGTCGACTTCCACAAGTACGGATATTCACCGAAAGGCGTCTCGGTTTTGCTGCACCGAGGGCGTGATCTGCATCGCAAGCAGTATTTCGGACTCACGGACTGGCCGGGCTATCCGGTGGTCAATCCCACTCTTCTCGGTTCCAAATCCGTTGCTGCCCTGGCCGGGGCGTGGGCGATTTCGCAAGTCCTCGGTCAACCCGGGTATGCCGAACTGGTGTCCCGGGCGCATCGGGCGACCCGTGCGCTCGTCGACACAGTCCAGAGCGTCGACGGGCTTCGCGTCGTGGGCTCGCCGGTGGGACCACTGTTCGCGGTCGCTACCGACGATTCCGTGCCGCTCGAACGGCGAGTGGATCCGCATCGCTGGGTGAGCGCTGTCGGTGCCCGGGGTTTCGTCCTTCAAGGGCAGCCGGCGTCGACGCAATCCGACGGGACGAAGTTGCCTCGAACAACCCACCTCACCGTCACCCCGGTGACCGAGTCGGTGCTCGGCGAGTTGACCAGCGCACTCGTCCTCGGTGCCGACGACGTTCGTGGCTTGGCGGCAGCCGAGGCGCCGCCGGCCCTGGCAGAGTTGGCCGGAGCATTTGAACGTGGCGATGTCACCGTCGCCGATGTTCTTGCGTTGCCCAGTGATGCCGTCGCGGCAGCGTTGACGTCGGCGGGGCTGGATCCTCGGGGCTCTTCTGATTCTCCCTTGGACATGGCGGCCGTCCTGGCGGCAGTGGAATCGCTGCCACGTGAGGTCACGAAGAGACTGCTGGTGGAATTCCTCGCCGGACTGGTGGAGCCCTGAACTCAGCGGTGAATACCGAAACCGCGATGAACACTATCCAAAACTCGGACAAATGGCGCGAAAGATTCGTGCATCGAGCGTAAGTTTTCTGTCATCGGCTAACCATCTGTTGTCGGAGGGTTGATTTGTGACTGGTGCCGCGACCAAGATTCTGACAGTTTTCGAGGACGTAATCGGGGTTCCGCTTCCGATTCGAGTGCGTTGTTGGGACGGTTCCGAGGCAGGCCCGCCGGACGCCGCCGCACAGGTGCATTTCCGGAATCGGCGTGGATTGCGGCGAGTCCTCTACTCTCCCAACGAATTGGGGTTGGCGAGGGCGTACGTGTCCGGGGATCTTGACGTCGACGGCGATATCTTTGCGCTCCTCGACGTCCCGGACCTGGTCACGCGGCTTGGCGAGAATCGATTGTCGGCGTTGCCGTTGCGCTCGATCGTGCGCGCCGCCGGTACTTTCGCAGGCTTGGGGGCGGTAGGTCTACCGCCATCACCCCCGTCGATCGAGATGCGTCGTAAGCGAGGCAAACGGCACAGCAAATCACGCGATTCGGCGACTGTCTCCCATCACTACGACGTCGGGAATCGCTTCTACGAACTGTTTCTCGGGCCGAGCATGGTCTATTCGTGCGGATACTGGCCGGAGGGGGTCGAATCCCTCGAAGCCGCTCAGTTCGCGAAGCTGGACCTGATTTGCCGCAAGCTCGATCTGAAGCCGGGCATGCGACTGCTCGACGTCGGCTGTGGTTGGGGATCGATGGCATTACACGCCGCTCAGAACTACGGTGTCGACGTCGTCGGAGTCTCGCTGAGTAACGAGCAAGTCGAGTACGCCAAGGGGCGAATTGCCGATGCAGGTTTGACCGATCGCATCGAGATTCGGGTGCAGGACTACCGCGACGTCGATGACGGCCCGTACGAGGCGATTTCGAGTATCGGGATGTCAGAGCATGTGGGCCTGGTCAATTTGCCGGTGTACACGGCAAAACTCTACGGCCTTCTCGTGCCGCAGGGGCGTCTGCTCAATCACGCCATCGCAGCGGTGAAGTCGTTGTCGGACAAGGCCGAAGACGGACCCAGTTTCATCGACAGCTACATCTTCCCGGACGGCGAGATACTTCCGCTGAGTAAAACCATTGATGCGCTGGAACTTTCAGGTTTCGAGACACGTGACAGCGAAGCGTTGCGTGAGCATTACGCACTGACGCTGCGCGCGTGGGTGGAGAACCTTCGCGAGAACTGGGATGCGGCAGTCCTACAGGTCGGTGCTCCTCGGGTGCGTACCTGGTTGCTGTACCTTGCCGCCAGTGCGCTGGGTTTCGAGGAGCCACACAGGCTTACGATTCATCAGGTTCTGGCCGTGAAACCAGGGGATCGGGGGGTCAGCGGTATGGCCCGCTCGCGTAACAGTTGGTACCGACCGATTGAAGTCCCGCAGATCGAAACCGGTCCGCGCATCGACTGAGGCCTATACGTTGGATTTCCATGAGCACCCGGAAGGTTGTCCTCGCGGCGGTGAAGATTTCGGCCGTTGCGGTATCGGCGCTGTTGCCGACCTCGCTGCTGTTCACGCCGATATCGAACGCCGAACCGGTGAGCGATTTTTACGACGCGAGCCCAGGCGACGTGGGTGATCCGGGATCGGTGATCCGGACGGAACCCCTTCCGATTGCCGGCGCCGTCGGCGCAGTGCCTGGTGTAGGGACTCGGATCCTGTACGCGAGTACCGACACCCACGGATCCAAGGTTGCCGTGTCGGGCTCGTTCCTGGAGCCGGCTGCCCCCTGGTCAGGGGCGGGTCCGCGCCCGACGGTGGTGATCGGTCCGGGCACGCAGGGCCAAGGTGATCAGTGCGCGCCGTCGAGGATGTTTCCCACTGCCGGTCAGCTCCGCCTGGCGGAACCCGGGAATCCGTCGAACTACGGCGCCGGTGTGGACAGTGTCGGTGTCAACTACGAGTCAGCTTTTGCTTTCGCTTTCCTAGCCCAGGGCGTTCGCGTGTTTGTCACCGACTACATCGGACTCGGAACACCAGGCGTCCATACCTACGTCAATCGCGCCGAGGAAGCCCATGCGATGTTGGACGGTGCACGCGCTGCCCGAGCCCTGGCACAGGCAGGAGAGGACGATCCGATCGCGCTGTGGGGCCACTCGCAGGGCGGCGGCGCCACTGCCGCTGCAACCGAACTGGCACCCGAATACGCGCCTGAGGTGAATCTGGTCGGGAGTTACGCCAGCGCGCCCCCGGCAGACCTGGCAAGCGTTCTGCGTCATATTGACGGAACCGGCCTGATGGCCGCGATCGGCTACACGATCAACGGTGTCCTCGACCGCTATCCCGCCGCCCGAGAACCGATCGAATCTCGACTCAACGACTACGGTCGGTCCGTGCTCGCAGACGTCGCCGGGCAATGCCTCATCGATTCCCGAACCAAGTACGGGAAGCAGTCGACGGCGTCGTGGAGCGCGGACGGACGACCCCTTGCCGACGTGGTGGAATCGGTACCGGAGATCCAGCAGGTGATCGAGGAACAACGCATCGGGCGTCGAACCCCGGCCTCGCCGATCCTGGTCAACGGAGCGCTCAACGACGATTTCATCCCGTACGAGCAAACCCGGCGCCTGGTTCAGGACTGGTGTGCGCGTGGGGCCGAGGCGACGTTGTTCACCGACACCCTGCCTGCGGTGAATCCGGGGAGCGGCAACAATCACCTCGCACCGGCGGTGGCGGACTTCGGCGTCGGATTGCAGTACGTGCTGGACAGATTCAACGGCAAGCCGATAGTCGGTGCGTGCAACGCCTGAGTTTCTGTGTCACGTAACCACCGTGTCGCGTAATCACCGTGTCACTTCGAACGGTGGTTGACTGAGCGCGTGAACGATCGATCGCACGACCTCCCGATCAACCCGGTTCCGCGGGGTGAGCTGGGTGCCGGGCCCGCGTTGAGAGTGTCGACAGGTTTGGTGCTCGGTGTCGCTGCAGGTGTCGTCACGGCGTTGGTCGGCTACCCCCGGTTCGCTTTCCTGATCGGCTGGGATGTCGCGGCGATGGTGTTCACGGTGTGGACGTGGATTCTGGTCTGGCCCTTCGATGCGACGCTTACCGCGAGCCACGCAACGCGGGAAGAACCGGCTCGCAACGTCGCACACCTGCTGATTCTCGGCGCCGCCGTCGCGAGCTTGGTCGGTATCGCGTTCCTGCTCGTGGCCGCACCCGACGGACATCACTACCAAGTCGTGGCCGCGTCCGTCGCAGTCGGCAGCGTCGTGATCTCGTGGTTGGCGGTTCACACGCTCTTCGCCCTCGGATACGCGCGGCTGTACTACTCGGGCCCCGACGGAGGAATCGACTTCAATCAGGAAGAACCGCCGAGGTACAGCGATTTCGCCTACGTGGCGTACACGGTCGGGATGAGCTTCGCGATTTCCGACACCAACTTGAAGTCGTCGGACATGCGCGCGATGGCGCTCGGCCACGCATTGCTGTCGTACCTGTTCGGTTCGGTGATCGTGGCGTCCGTCGTCAACTTGATTGCGGGCCTGTGATCGATCAAGCCGTGTGACCGATCAAGCCGCTGCACGCCCGATGCTCGAGAGGAAGCCGGCGGCTCCGAAGAACAGGCCGGCGAACACTCGATTGGTGGTTCGCTGCTGTTTGGGGGAGCGCATCAAGGTGAGCACCCGTGCGGCGAGGCCGGTGTATCCGGTCATCACGATCACGTCGACTGCGCACATCGTGGCGGCGATGATCAGATACTGCGGCAGCAGCGGTGCCGCCGGGTCCAGGAACTGTGGGAGCACTGCGAGCATGAAAACGACGGCCTTCGGGTTGCTCGCGTTCACGAGAAATCCGCGAAGCATCATCATCGGGCCGGAACTGCTCGCGGTGGCTTCGTCGGTCTCCACTTCGGTGGGCGCTGACCGCCACTGCCTGACTCCCAGGTAGACGAGGTATACGACACCGAACCACTTGATCAAGGAAAAGGCCACGGTCGAACTGGCGAGAATTGCACCGACCCCGGCCGCGACAATTCCGATCTGCAGCAACAATCCCAATTGCAGCCCGAAAATGTTCCAGTAACCGCGCCGCAGGCCGTAGGCAAGCCCCGACGACATCGACGCAATGGCGCCGGCCCCCGGTGACAGGCTGATCACCCAACTTGCTCCGAAGAAGGCCAACCAGACGTGCCAACTCATGTCGAATGTCCTTTGATCGGGGAATACTCCCGACAACCAGCACGCACGGGATCAGAAAAGTGTAGACGGACTGTCCTGCTCACTGCTCGCTGCAGTGCAATGATCGGGAGATGACGCCGTACCCCGTACTCGACCTGACACCCGACGAATTACTGACCACGACACGCACGGTTCGAAAGCGTCTGGATCTGACCCGTCCCGTGCCGTTGGATCTGGTGAAGGAGTGCCTCCAGATCGCCCTGCAAGCGCCCTCCGGTTCGAATCGCCAGGGGTGGCAGTGGATGGTGGTGACCGATCCGGCACTGCGAGCAGCAGTCGGGCAGATCTACAAGGAAGTCACCGACGAGTACCTTGCTTCTCACGGTTCGGCGGCAAAACTCTTCGCCGACGATCCTGATCGCGCGCCGATCCAACAGCGCGTGGGCACCAGCGTCGCGTGGCTCGGTGAGCACATGGGTGAGGTGCCGGTCCTTCTCATTCCGTGCATCAAGGCGGGCAAGACGCTGCCGGAGGGGAACCAAGCCGGTCTGTGGGGTTCTCTACTCCCGGCTGCGTGGAGTTACGCGCTTGCCGCACGGGCACGTGGGCTCGGTACGGCATGGACAACATTGCACCTGCAGCGTGAGGCGGAAGTTGCCGAGCTGCTGGGCATTCCGGCCGGATTCCATCAGGCGGCTCTGATCCCGACGGCGTACTTCACCGGCGAGACGTTCAAACCTGCGGCGCGCGAACCCGTCGACAACGTGCTGCACGTGGACCGATGGTGAGCCTGATTTACTCGGCGATCTGCTCGATCGACGGGTACATAGCGGACAGCGACGGGAACTTCGACTGGGCTGTTCCCGACTCGCAGGTCCATTCGTTTGTCAACGAGCTCGAGAGGGGAGTCGGCACGTACCTGCTCGGGCGCCGGATGTACGAGACGATGATTCCCTGGGAAACGATGGCACACGAAACGACGCCACACGAGGACCCCGCAGGCACGTCGGTGTCTGGCTATTCAGTGCCAGGAGGACCTTCGGTTCCGGACGAGTTTGCCGGAATCGAGGCGGCGACCGTCGAGTTCGCTCGGATCTGGCGTGGAATCGACAAGATCGTGTACTCCACAACGCTGAACGAGGTGTCGACTGCGCGCACCAGGATCGTCCCGCGCTTCGATGCAGACTTTGTCAGCTCGATCAAGAGCGAAGCGGTACAAGATATCTCGATCGGTGGACCGACGGTTGCGGTTAGTGCTTTCGCGGCGGGTTTGGTCGATGAAGTGAGACTGTTTCTGTGTCCGGTCAATATCGGTGGCGGATTACGAGCTCTCCCGGAAGAGCGGCTTGATCTGCAACTGCTCGAGGAGAAAACCTTCGACGGCGGCGTGATCTACCTGCGGTACGCCGTTCGCTAGGCCGCGATCATCACTGCCGTGACGACGCAGAGTAGAGCGATGTAGGCGCCGGCATGGACGCGGTCCGGAATAGCACCGACTAGTCGCCGGCTCAGCACAATCGCAGGCAGAGAGCCGGCGAGAAGCGTGCAGACGGCCAGAAGGTCGACAGCGCCGACTCTGCCCGCCGACAGATCCGAAGCAGAGATGTGTCCGGATGCCGCCGCGTACACCGCAGTCGCGACGACGGCGACAGGCAGGCTCAACGGGTTGGCGCTCGCGGCGGCATCGGCCATCGGAACTCCGCCGCGTCGCATCATCGGCACCGTCATGACGCTCCCGCCGACTCCGAGGAAACTTGCGACGGCACCGATGCCTGTCCCGACAGCGTGGACGCCGTGACGGTCAAGATGTTCGCGAGGTTCAGGTGGAGTCAGAAACCCTTGTCGCAGAAGGCTGTCGAGGATCGTCACGACGAGGTAGAGGACAAACAGGATCCGGACGATGCCGTCGTCGACGTGGCCTGCCGCGACCGCTCCGAGCGCTGCTCCGACCGCGACGGGTCCGATCAGAGGTCGGATGTACTCCGTCCGAAGTCGTCCTGATTTCCTGAATGCCACTGTGGCACTGAGTGAATTGACCACCATCACTGCAACCGAGGACGCGACGGCGACGTGCATCGGATCGGCGACGTCTGGCCGAAGTGCGGACGCGGCGTAAACGACTGGGACGGTGACGAACCCGCCACCGAATCCGAACAGAACAGTGGTGACTCCGGTCAAAGCGCCGAAAGTGAGCAGGATGAGGGCGTAGTGAAGCACGTGATGAACGGTAGCGATTTCCCTCCTGGCTCACATTCGAAGGTTCGCCAGATTCCATTGTCAATCGGACACCGACTCGGTAGATTCTTTCCGGTGCGCAACATTCCGATCAAGGACGTCGATCACTCACCTCGCAGTGTCCTCGCCATCGGAACCGACTACCCACCCGGTCACGCCCTGGCAGCACACGATCATCGACGAGCCCAGTTCCTCTACGCTGTGAACGGTGCGATGAACGTCGAAACCGAAGACGGTGAGTGGACGGTTCTGCCGTCCAATGCGATCATGATTCCCGCCGGTGTCGCGCATGCGGTGACGATGGACGGCGTCAGCACACGAAGCCTCTACATCGAACCGTCCGCAGTTCCCTGGTTTCCGGTCAGGTGCCGGGTAGTCGCGGTCTCGCCGCTCCTACGTGAGCTACTTGTCGCTGCGGTCGACCTGGATGTCGGGCTGAAGGTGGAGGACGACATCTCTGCCCACGGACGTGAGGCCGCAGTAGTTCAATTGATCCTCCACGAACTTCGCGATCTTGCACCTCTACCTGTGGAACTTCCGCTGCCTCGGCACCCGGGATTGCGGGCATTGTGCACGCGGTATCTCGCAGGCCCGTCGATTCACGACTCGCCCGCGCGGTGGGCCGGGCGACTCCACATCAGTGAACGAACGCTGCACCGCTTGCTGATCTCGGAAACGGGGATGAGCGCGTCGTCGTGGATGCAGCGTGCCTGCATTCTTCATGCGCTTCCGAAACTCTCCGCCGGTGCCAGTGTGACGTCCGTTGCGTCTGAACTCGGATACTCGACGCCCGCTGCCTTCGCGGCGATGTGCACCCGGGTCTCGGGTGCATCGCCCAGTAGCTATCGGGCGCGCCTTACGACACCGACACCGGGATGATGTCGGCGACGACGTCGTGGATGAGTCCGTCACGGACTTCGAAGGTTTCACGAATCTCTACGGTCATGAGGCGAGTGCCACCGATTCCCGCGTCCAGCAGGTAGGTGGTCGAGACGATGTCCCCGGCTTCCGACATCTCGAGGTCGCGTATGCCCTGGATGACGCGGTATTGGATGCCGTTTTCGAGGTCGGCGGTCATCTGCGGTCCGGAGAACCCGGTCTTGATTCCGGCTTCGACGCGCGTGGCGTCCGGGGCGAAATGAACATCGGAGACGTCATGGGAGACGAGGGCGTCGATGTAGGCACGTACCTGCGCCTCACGGGGTGAATCGGCCGGGTTGGGGACTGCCGTCGCAGCGCCTCCCGCAGCCAGGATCAGGGCAGCTGTGGCAGCAGCAGTTCCGGCGATCTTTTGCAGTGTTCGCATGGGGGATCCTAACGACGAGGAGTGGTGGAAATTCGGAAAACGGCTGTCATCGAGTAGCCGTGCAGCTGCGTGGAGGGTCGACGAGCGAGCAGAAAGCCGGGGCCATGACGGGCACGTAGTCGGCGCCGACGCCGTTGTCGCGAATGATCCGGCGGTAGGTGTCGACTCCGTCGGTCGGGGTACGGGTCGCGGTGGGATCACCGAGAACATCTACGGTGTAGAGGCCGAATCGAGGCCGGTACGAACCCCATTCGTAGTTGTCGGTGATGGACCAGTAGTTGTAGCCGATCACGTCGGCGCCGTCTTCTCGGGCGCGTTCCATCCAATAGATGTGATCTCGTAGGTGATTCGAGCGTGTGTATCCGTCGGCGCGCGGCGCTCCGTTGTCGGTGGGCATGCCGTTCTCGACGATGTAGAGGGGGAGTTCGGGATACTTGCCCGAGTAGCGCATCAATGCGTCGTACAGGCCTTCGGGTTGTGGTGTGACGTTGTAGAACTCGTCGAGCGCGGCGTACGCGGCACTCGGATTGTCGAGGGCCACACCGTAGTAGTAGTCGATCCCGAGAAAGTCGAGCTTGTCGCGCACTCGATCCGTGAACACCGAATCGATGGCCTCGGACACACCGGGAATGAAGGAGAAATTACTGCTCACACGGGCACCGGGATCGAGAACATGGATGCGGTCGTAGATCGCCCGGTGGACTCGGACCAATGAGTCGAACATCGACGGTGCCTGGGTGAGTGCGATTCCGCCAAAGGTCAATTCGCGCTGAACATACACAGTCGGCTCGTTGATCGTGATCCACAGCGCCCCGATTCCGGAGTACCGCTCGACTACCTTCTCTGCGTTGACCAGCCAATCGGCTTCCGTCTTCGGATTTGCCCATCCGCCTTGATCGACAACCCATCCCGGATACACCCAGTGATCGAGCGTGATCATCGGAGTCATGCCCCGCGCGCGGATGTGCGCCACCACGTCGTCGTAGTACGCGAATTCGGTCTCGTTCCAGTTTCCCGGGGTGGGCTGAACTCGCGCCCACTCGACGCCGAATCGGAAAACCTTCGATCCCAGATCGGCCGCCCGATCGATGTCCTCGGCGTAGCGATGGCGGAAGTCGACCGAGTCACCGATTTTGTCGTGGGTTCGTCCGGAGTCGGAGTATCTCGACCAGTTGCTGTCCGGTGACGATCCTTCCGATTGGAATCCGGAGGTGGCAACGCCCCAGAGGAAATGGTCCGGTACCTCAGCCGATGCGTGCGTGGGAAGGGCAAGCGCCCCGACCAGGCACGTCAGTGCCATCAGCGCAGGCGCGATAGACCGTGACAGGGCTCCCATGTCTGGGAGACTAAGTCATACAAGTGTCCAGTCGCAGGCGTTTCGTCCGATCCGCCCGCGACTGGACCTCGTCACTCAGAACCTTCCCGCTCAGAACCTTCCCGCTCAGAACACCATGGTCATCGGACCAGGGGTCCACGTTCCGGAACGCTGTACTCGTGTTTCGTCGACCTGGGCGGGCACTGCGCCCGGATCGATCGGTGTGTACTTCTCGATCGAACCCCAGTCGCGAGCCCAGTCGTTGTCGAGGTACGACGGAATGGTCTGAGCGCTGAGCAGCAGATCGATCCACCCCAACGGTCCGCCGCCGTAGTGGTCCTGCCAGGCACTGGTCACGAGCGCGCCGGAATGGTCGGGAAGGATCCGGTACTCGGGGACCTCGGCGATTCCGACCCTGTGATCGAAGGGGCGTTGGCACGGGAATGCCAGGCCGACAGCCCAATCCAGCATGACGGGCGCCTGCGAGCCGACGACGTCGTTGAGCTTCTGGGTCTTCGGAACGCGTGGCGGGGTAACGGCCACCCATTGGTCGGCCTTGCTGTCGTAGTCGCTGACGACAAGTCGAATGCTGTTGGCTTCGACGGGAATCTGAGCCAGCGGCACACGCAGGTTCCGCCAGGACGGTGCCGGCCCGATGTCGAGGGGTGTGATCTTTCCGAGTGTTTCCACATCGTCTGCTTCCGCGTCGTCGACGCCGCGCGCTGTGCCGTACTCGACCTCGACGTTCTGGCCGTAAGTGACGATTCCGTCCTTGTCGACGGATCGGACACGACCAGCCGTTGCAATCGAGATGATGTCGCCACGGGTTGCGTTCTCACCCACGTCGGGGAGTTGGTACCAATCGCTGGTCAGAGTGCCGGGGGACGGTTGACCGTAACTGCCCATGACCGGTGTTGTCGCCGGGTCGAGACCGAACGGCAACGCGACCGAACTGCCGTTGACTCCGGTCTGTCCGGCGCCACCACCGGTTCCGGCCGAGTTACCGGCGGTGTCCTCGGAGGTGTCGACGGTGTTCGCGCCGCCGGTAGCCGTGGCTTCCTTGTCGGCTCGAAGGTCGGAGGCGACACCATTCGGATCGAATCCTGTTGCCCCACCAGCGGAGAGCGCCGTGGCTACGCTGCCGGCGAGGGGGGTCAGCATCGACGCATTCGGATCGGTTTCGAGCAGAACGTCATTGGCGAGTCCGCATTGTTGGCCCAGAACCGCGTCGACGTTCGCGCGGCCCACCGAGTAGGCAGGGTATTGGGTGACCGCGCCTTTGGCCATGGAGAGCACCTCGAAGAGGACCATGGCACCTGCGGCGATCGTCAGTGGCGAGATGGCAAGCAGTCGAGCGTGCTTCGCGGATGGTTCCCTTCCTGCGGTGTACGGCTCACGGAAGAAGTACCACGCGGCGACGCCGAGCATCAGCACGGTCAGCCCGAGGAGGACGGTGCTCGCGCCGAGCCCGCCGATCGACACCGGCTTGTCCCACCACGGAACGCTGTAGCTGGACACGTAGTAGTAGCTGTTGCTGCCGGTGAATGCGACCGCCAGCAGGAACAGGACAGCCGCCGCGAAGAGGGCCCGATTGCGCGGCGAACGCAGGAGTTTCGTTCCCACGGCGACGGCAGTCATCATCGCCAGAACTGCGGTGAGTCCGGCAAAGATTCCGAAGTGGTGTGTCCACTTGGTCGGCGAGAACATCAGCAGTGGCAGTGCGCCGATCGTCAGCCCCACGACGCGGCGTGACGGACCGGCGGCCAAACCGGGAATCCGGCCGCCTTTGCGCAACATCATCGCGGTGCAGACGCCCAGGCACAGAACCATGACGAACACACCGAATCTGCGGGTCAGGGAACCGTCGACGGAGATGTTGAAGAGGTACTGATAGCGGAGGTACTCGTCGAACCAGGGCTGATTCGGTGAGATCGAGTGGACACGTTGCATCTCGATGACGGCGGCCAGACTCTGATCGCCGAACGCGGGGATGAGGATCGAGAGTCCGGCAGCCAGCAGTGGCCCGACAGCCGCGACGTAACCGATGGTGCGCGCACGTTCGATGATGATGCGCATGATCGGGCGTATTCCGGCGATGAGTGCGGCAAAGCAGATGAGGCCGGAAGGACCGGCAGTCAAGGTGAATCCGGCGATCAGGATCGCGACTGCGACCGGCAGAAGTCGTCTCGTCGCGACGGCGCGTTCGATCGAGCACCAGGTCAGCACGACGCCGAGAGCAACGATCGGTTCGGGGCGCAGTCCGTTGTTGAACGGAAGCCAGAATGCGAGGAAGACAAGCGCGCCGGTCCAGAGGGCGAGTCGATTTCCGCGAATGGCGGCGCCCAGCCGAGGCGCAACCTCCCGGCTGATGACGAGCCAGGTGATGATGCCTGCCAACAGAGCAGGCAGACGGACCCAGGGGCTTGCGGTGCTGACGTGGGCCAGGAGTCCGAGGATGTTGTAATACGGCGTTCCGAACGGGGTTTCGGGGACCGCGAACCACCGGAAGTAGTTGGACATGTAGCCCGATTGCTCGGAGGCTCTTGCCATCGTGAACTGGTAGCCGTCGTCGGTGGTGGTAGCGCCGATGAAGTGCCACAGCACCAGCGTTCCGACGACGACGCCGTCGAGGACGGTGAACTTCCACCATCGGGCGGGCAGAAATCTGCGTGTGCCCCGGCCGTCGCGGTTGTCGAGGCGGTGCAGCGCGAAGAGGGACACGACAGCCGTGAGTGCCCCGAGAATCATGGCGAGAGTCTTGATCACCGACGGGCTCGACGTGAAGCGAGAGTCCGCCTCGATCGAGACGTTCAAACCGGCTGCCGCCGAATCGAGGTCGCTGAAGACGCCGACTACCTGTGGCCGGCTGTCGCCCTCGATGACGCGCGGTTCGGAACCGGTGGCACTGAAGGTGGTTCGGGTCGGCTCGGCGGCGAGCGTGAGTGCGCATCCAGTCGGCAGATCAGCGACGGGTGTCGAGAGCAACACTCGATCGCGCAGGACAACGTCCACCCGGGCGGGAGCGTCGGAGGATTCGGGGGAGACAGTGGCAACAAATCCGTAGCGGCGCGCATCGGCGGCACCCGGGGGAGCAGTCGAGACGAGCGTTCCGCCGGTGGCGGCCAACTCACTGATCGACGCGCACGGAATCGATGCCTCCATGCGCAACGGTGTGTACGAGACCAATGGCGCCTCGACGCTTGTCGTCGACCCGGCCTGCGGCCAGTTGACGGCGGCCGTGTCCTGTTCGATCGGCAGGAACGGCACCGATCCGCACAAAACTATGCCGAGGATCGATGCGACAATCGCAACGATCCGTGCTCGGTTCGGTCCGCTGGATCGCTCGGGGGTCGGCAAGGCCGGAGGTGCGGTCGTGGCCACGTCACTGTCTGTCACGACTTTGGACCCTAGCTGTGCGTGACGTATTTGTTATAAAAGCGGGAGTAATGGGATGGTCGTGTTCCCGGTGTCGTTCCTCGGGGTGGGGTTGTCGGCGATCGAGGTGGGGGTGCTGTGCACGAAGTTCACGAGTCCATTCCGCTGAGCCCACTACTGCGGCGGTCGACGGTCGCATTGTGCGTCGTCCTCGGAATTATCTTGGTGATTGTCTGCGGGTTTGCGGAGATCGTGGAAGGCGACCCGGCGGGTTACGTCGGTGCTGTGTTGTCGGCGACCTTCTGCTTCGGTTTGGCTGCGTACATGTGGAAGGTGCGCGTGATCATCACCACAGACTCCGAACGGGTGATGATCGCGCTGTCTCCGGGGTTGCGTCAGGTATTTCGGTGGGACGAAGTTGTGTCCGCAACTGCAGTCCATATCGGGATGGGCTCCGGGATCGGTTTTCGGATGACCGGCCCCGGTATGCGGGTAATCCTCGCGTCTCCCGGCCACGGGGTCCGCTTTCGTCTGCATGACGGCCGTGAAATCTCGGTGGCAACACCTCGAAGGAACGAGCTGATCGAACTTGCCGGGCGGCGGGCGCCGGACCTGCAGTGAGCGTCGCAGGTGGACCGGTGAAAAATGGGGTGCGCCTATCCTGGATAATTGACATCAGTTCTGTATTTCAGGCGCGTTGTTCAGGCCTGTAATGCCGGACCGGTTTGCTGCCGCTTGCACAGGCACCCCGTTTGCGTACGAGAGGAACTCTCATGCTTGCCCGCACCGACCTGCGTGGTCGTACCCCATCCACGGCCGAACTTCGCGCCGCGCTTCCCCGAGGTGGAGTGGATGTGGACGCGGTACTGCATCAGGTTCGCCCGATGGTCGAAGCCGTTCGTGATCGTGGGGCCGAAGCCGCGCTCGAGTTCGGCGAGAAGTTCGACGGCGTTCGTCCGTCTTCGGTCCGGGTTCCGGCTGCGGAGCTCGAGCGCGCACTTCGTGAACTCGACCCGGCCGTCAAGGAAGCCCTCGAGGTTGCGATCGAGCGCACCCGCAAGGTGCACGCCGATCAGCGTCGCAAGGACACTGTCACCGAGGTGGTCCCGGGTGGCACGGTCACCGAGCGTTGGGTTCCCGTCGAGCGCGTCGGGCTGTACGTCCCCGGCGGTAATGCCGTGTACCCGTCGAGCGTTGTCATGAACGTCGTGCCGGCTCAGACTGCCGGCGTCGGATCGCTGGTTGTCGCCTCGCCGCCCCAAGCCGACTTCGGCGGATTGCCGCACCCGACCATCCTTGCCGCCGCAGCCATGCTCGGTGTCGACGAGGTGTGGGCAGTCGGCGGCGGACAGGGCGTCGCCCTCCTTACCTACGGCGGGACCGATACCGATGGCTCCGAGTTGGTGCCGGTAGACCTGATCACCGGTCCCGGCAACATCTACGTCACCGCCGCCAAGCGTCTGTGCCGTGGCCTGGTCGGCATCGACGCCGAGGCCGGACCGACCGAAATCGCGATCCTCGCCGACCACACGGCTGATCCGGTTCACGTTGCCGCCGATCTCATCAGCCAAGCCGAGCACGATGTCATGGCTGCAAGCGTCCTCGTCACCACCAGCGTCGAATTGGCCGACGCCGTCGACAAGGCCCTGGCCGCGCAGCTCGGGATCACCAAGCACCGCGAGCGCGTCACCACCGCACTGACCGGCAGTCAGTCGGGCACCGTGCTGGTCTCCGATGTTTCCGCCGGTCTGCGTGTCGTCAACGCCTATGCGGCCGAGCACCTCGAGATTCAGACCGAGGACGCAACCGGTGTCGCAGCACAGGTCACCAGCGCTGGTGCCGTCTTCGTCGGCCCGTGGGCGCCGGTCAGCCTCGGCGACTACTGCGCCGGCTCCAACCACGTTCTGCCGACGGCCGGGTGTGCACGTCACTCCTCCGGTCTGAGCGTGCAGACCTTCCTGCGTGGGATCCACGTGATCGACTACTCCGAGTCGGCTCTGAAAGATGTTGCCGGACACGTCATCACGCTTGCCAATGCCGAAGACCTGCCCGCGCACGGGGAAGCTGTGCGCCTGCGATTCGAGGCTTTGCGATGAGTAGCTCTGCGATGAGTAGTGCTCCTGGAGGATCGATTTCGGTCGACGCACTTCCGATTCGCGAGAACCTGCGTGGCAAGTCGGCGTACGGCGCACCGCAGTTGACGGTTCCGGTTCAACTCAACACCAACGAGAACCCGCATCCGCCGACGCAGGCGCTCATCGACGACGTCGCCGAGTCCGTGCGCGAGGCCGCAAAGGAACTGCACCGATACCCCGACCGCGATGCCGTGGCTCTGCGGACGGATCTCGCTGCGTACCTGTCGAAGCAGACGGGAGTGCCGGTCACCGTCGACAACCTCTGGGCGGCAAACGGATCGAACGAGATTCTGCAGCAGTTGTTGCAGGCGTTCGCAGGTCCAGGACGTAGCGCGATGGGTTTTGTGCCCTCGTACTCGATGCACCCGATCATCGCCGACGGGACCGATACCGAGTGGGTCGAGGTCTTCCGTCGGGACGACTTCGCACTCGACGTGGATGCTGCCGTCACAGTGATCGAGGAACGTCGACCGGACGTCGTGTTCGTGACCAGTCCCAACAACCCGACCGGACACAGCGTCGGTATTGCGGAACTACGACGCATCCTCGACGTGGCGCCGGGCATCGTGATCGTCGACGAGGCGTACGCGGAGTTCTCCGCTGCCCCCAGCGCGATGACGCTGATCGACGAGTTCCCGGCCAAGCTGGTTGTGACCCGCACCATGAGCAAGGCTTTCGCGTTTGCCGGTGGCCGACTCGGCTACCTCGCCGCCGCTCCCGCGTTCATCGACGCACTGTTGTTGGTGCGCTTGCCCTATCACCTCTCGGTGGTGACGCAAGCGGCGGCACGTGCCGCCCTGCGTCACGCCGACGAGACCCTCGGCAGTGTCCACGCCTTGTCCGCCGAGCGTGATCGGGTGTCGAAGGCACTGGCGGACACCGGTTTCCGAGTGATTCCCAGTGACGCGAACTTCATCTTGTTCGGTCAGTTCACCGACAGTGCACAGGCGTGGAAGGAATACCTCGACCGCGGGGTTCTCATCCGCGACATCGGCATCCCCGGATATCTGCGGGCCACCGTGGGACTCGAAGCCGAGAACGACGCGTTCATCAAGGCCAGTGACGAAATCGCAGGCACCCAGCTGGTCGACACGAATTCAGGAGAGACGGCATGAGCGATCGCATCGCGCGGATCGAACGAACAACTCGGGAATCAAGCATCGTCGTCGAACTGAATCTGGACGGGACCGGCATCGTCGACGTCTCCACCGGCGTTCCGTTCTTCGACCACATGCTCAACGCGTTGGGTACCCATGCCAGCTTCGATCTCGACGTCAAGGCGAAGGGTGACGTCGAGATCGACGCTCACCACACCGTCGAGGACACCGCGATCGTTTTCGGCCAGGCGCTCGGCCAGGCTCTCGGCGACAAGAAGGGCATCCGTCGTTTCGGTGACGCCTTCATCCCGATGGACGAAACGCTGGCGCACGCGTCGGTCGACGTCTCCGGTCGCCCGTACTGCGTGCATACCGGCGAGCCCGACTACATGGTGCACTCCGTCATCGGCGGGTACCCGGGCGTGCCGTATCACGCGGTGATCAATCGCCACGTGTTCGAGTCGATCGCCTTGAATGCGCGTATCGCACTGCACGTTCGGGTTCTGTACGGTCGCGATCAGCACCACATCACCGAGGCTGAGTACAAGGCCGTTGCGCGCGCTCTGCGTGAGGCGGTCGAGCCGGATCCGCGCGTGAGCGGCGTGCCGTCGACGAAGGGCACACTGTGAGCGTCCTTTTCACCTATCTGCTGTTCATCGGTGCGGGAATTGCTGTGGGCGGCGCCTACTCGATGTTCAAGGTCAACAAGCTGGCGTCGGGAATCCTCCTCGCGATGGCGGTTCTGGCGGCGGTAGCGGGCGCACTGCGTCTGTGACGCGAAAAAATACTGCGTCTGTGACGCGAAGAGTTACTGCGTCTGTGACGGGGAAAGAGGCGGGGCCGGGGTTGCTTCGTACTCCGGGCATGGTCGGTGTCCTGATCATGGCGGCAGCGGCTTTCGGCGGCTGGTCGTTGCTGTTGCCGGTGGTGCCGTTGATGGTTGCGCAATCCGGCGGATCGGATGCGCTTGCCGGATCGGTGACCGGTGTCTTCATGGCGGCCACGGTCGTGACGCAACTTCTCGTGCCTCGGTTGTTGCGGACGCAGGGCTATCGGCGCGTGCTGGCGGTCGGATGTCTGCTCCTCGGTCCACCGTCGTTGGTGCTGTTGATCTCGGCCGACGCCGGCCCTGTCCTGGCGGTTTCCGCGGTGCGAGGAATCGGTTTCGGCCTGCTGACGGTGGCCGGTAGTGCACTGGTGGCGGAGTTGGCGCCCAAACGAATTCTCGGCCGTGTCACTGGCGCTCAGGGGATCGCGATCGCAGCGTCGCAAATGGCTGGGCTGCCGCTGGGGCTTGCGCTCATGGAGCGGTGGTTGGCGACACCGGTGTTCGTTCTCGGTGCGCTTATCCCGGCACTCGCACTGGTGGCCATTGCCCGGTTGCCGAAGATCTTCGCTCAGCCCACCGGGGAATCCGTTCGGTTGAGTGTGTTCGCAGTCTTGGTTCCGGTGCTCGCTTTGGCTTGCGTGTCCGCGTCGTTCGGCGGGCTGTCGTCTCTGCTGCCGATCGCCATCTCGGAGCGCGCGGCCGTCGCGGGCGTGGTGTTGGCGACGGCAAGTGGGTCCATGTTGGTCGGCCGGTACTCGGCGGGGCTGATCGCTGACCGCCTCGGCAGTGGGCGGACACTCGCACCGGCATTGGTGTCGTCGACCATCGGATTGGTGCTGTTCGCGATCAACGTGGACGGCGGTTCGACACCGGTCTTGTTCTGCGCGGCGGTCCTTTTCGGGCTCGGCTTCGGTGCGGTGCAGAACGAATCATTGGTCATGGCGTTTCAGGCTGCCGGCCCGAGACAACTCGGATCCGCGAGCGCGATCTGGAACATCGGCTATGACGCCGGCACCGGAATCGGAGCGCTGGCGTTGGGATTCGTGGCTACTGCAGCCGGCTATGCGTGGGTGTTCGCGGTCTCCGCGGTAGTTGTTGCTCTCCTCCCGGCACTGGCCGCAGGCGGCAAAGTGATCGGCGCCAGGGTTGCCCGATAGAGTTGGGGCATGAGCGCTTCCACGATTGCTGTACTCGATTACGGCTCCGGCAACCTGCATTCGGCTACTCGCGCCTTAGCGCGCACCGGGGCGCAGGTGGAGGTGACCAACGATATGAACGTGGCACTGGCTGCGGACGGTCTGGTGGTGCCCGGCGTCGGCGCGTTCGCGGCCTGCATGGAAGGTCTGCGTGCAGTCCAGGGTGAGCGAATCATCGGCAGACGCCTGGCCGGTGGCCGACCGGTGCTGGGCATCTGCGTCGGCATGCAGATTCTGTTCGACCGGGGGGTCGAATTCGGTGTCGAGGCGGAGGGCTGCGGCGAATGGCCCGGCACCGTCGAGAGGCTGCAAGCAGAGGTCCTTCCGCACATGGGCTGGAACACCGTGGAGGCTCCGGAGTCGAGCACCCTGTTCAAGGGTATCGACGCCGATACCCGCTTCTACTTCGTCCACTCCTACGGTGTGCAGAGTTGGGAACTCGCGCCGTCCGAGCACATTGCGCCCCCGAAGCTGACGTGGGCCGATCACGGCGGAAAGTTTCTCGCTGCCGTCGAGAACGGTGCGTTGTCCGCGACGCAGTTCCACCCCGAGAAGTCCGGCGATGCAGGCGCCGAGTTGCTGAGCAACTGGGTGCAGAGTTTGTGACCGGGGGACCCGGATCGAACCGCGGCGAAAATTTCTCCCTCGCTCGTCTGGCGTTGTTCTCGCTCGGCGCCGCGGTGGCTGCGCTGGCGGTCGCCACGGTCGTCATCGTTGTGCTCAAACCCTCGCCGGGTGTCGGCCTCGTGATCGGTCTCGTGGGGGTCGTCGCTGCGATTGCGGCAATGGGCGTCGTATCCAAGCGGATGACCCGAAAAGCGTTCGGTGACCCGGAGGACGGTTCGAGGTCCTGACCCACTAGGGTTACCGCACGTGAGCCTGGTCCTTTTGCCTGCTGTAGATGTCGTCAACGGTGAAGCTGTTCGCCTCGTGCAAGGAGAGGCGGGAAGTGAGACCGGTTACGGGTCGCCCCGCGACGCCGCTCTTGCGTGGCAGAACGACGGTGCCGAATGGGTACATCTCGTCGACCTCGACGCTGCTTTCGGGCGTGGATCGAACAGCGAACTGCTGGCCGGCGTCATCGGCGACCTGACTGTCAAGGTGGAACTCTCCGGAGGAATCCGCGACGACGCTTCCCTGGAAGCTGCGCTGGCCACCGGTTGTGCTCGCGTGAATCTCGGCACCGCCGCAATCGAAGATCCCGAGTGGTGTGCACGTGCCTTGGCCAAGTACGGCGACAAGATCGCCGTCGGCCTCGACGTTCGTCTCGTCGACGGCCAGTACCGCACCCGTGGTCGCGGCTGGGTCACCGACGGCGGGGATCTGTGGGAGACCCTCGCGCGTTTGGACCGTGACGGCTGCACCCGTTACGTCGTCACCGACGTCTCCAAGGACGGCACGCTCACCGGACCTAATCTCGAACTTCTCAGCCAGGTATGCGCGGTCACCGACGCGCACGTCGTCGCCTCCGGCGGTGTGTCGACCATCGAGGATCTCCTTGCTATTTCCAGCCTGGTAGATCAGGGTGTCGAGGGTGCGATCGTTGGCAAGGCGCTCTATGCCGGTCGCTTCACACTCCCCGAAGCACTGGCAGCAGTTTCCGGATAGATTTTCCAGATGACTCCGACGCGTGACCTCGACGAACTTCTCGCGATTGCGGGTCGGCTTCTCGACGGCGTCCACGATCAGTTCGTCTCCGGTGTCGGTGCCCCGAGCGCGGTCCGCAAGGGTTGGGGCGATTTTGCCACCGAGGTCGATCTCGCGCTGGAGAAGCGGTTGAGCGCGGAGTTGTTCGAGCAGACCGGCATCGAGGTGCACGGCGAAGAATTCGGTGGCCCCGACGTCGGTTCGGGACTTGTCTGGGTACTCGACCCCGTCGACGGCACTTTCAACTACTCGGCCGGATTACCTACTGCCGGAACGCTGTTGGCGCTTCTCGACGACGGTGTCCCGGTGCTCGGATTGACCTGGCTTCCGTTGATCGGTCACACGTACGCCACTCGTGCCGGCGGTCCGTTGTTGGTCAACGGAATCGCCGTACCGCCGCTGGAGCCAACCGATCTGGCGTCGTCGATCGTCGGCTTGGGCGCACTCAACGTCAACAGTCGTGGCCGGATTCCCGGTAGCTTCCGACTCGACCTGCTCGCCGAGATCAGCAAGGTGTCCTCGCGGATCCGGATACACGGCTCCACCGGAGTCGATCTGGCCTTCACAGCGGCGGGCATCTTGGGCGGTGCGATCGTCTACGGCCGTAACGCGTGGGACAACGCGGCCGGGGTCGCGCTCGTTCGCGGCGCGGGTGGGGTGGTCACCGATCTGTCCGGCAATCCGTGGACCGTAGAATCGGAGTCGGTGCTCGCCGCCGCCCCGGGCATCCACGGTGAGATTCTCGATATCCTCAACGCGCTCGGTGATCCGCGCGCTTCGTCCTCAGGAGGACCACAGTCATGACCCTCGCAGTTCGTGTGATTCCGTGCCTCGACGTCGACGCCGGACGAGTGGTCAAGGGTGTCAATTTCGAGAATCTTCGCGACGCCGGAGATCCTGTGGAACTCGCGGCAGCGTACGACGCTCAGGGTGCCGACGAACTGACCTTCCTGGACGTGACCGCATCCACGTCGGATCGCGGCACGATGCTCGACGTCGTAAGCCGTACTGCCGAGCAGGTTTTCATTCCCCTCACCGTCGGCGGTGGGGTGCGCACGGTCGCGGACGTCGATCGTCTGCTGCGTGCCGGTGCCGACAAGGTCAGCGTCAATACCGCGGCGATCGCGCGCCCGGAACTGCTCAAGGAACTGAGTGAGCGTTTCGGCTCGCAGTGCATCGTCCTCTCGGTCGATGCCCGCACCGTTCCCCAGGGTCAGCCGGATACACCGTCTGGCTGGGAGGTCACGACGCACGGAGGCAAACGCGGCACCGGGATCGACGCGGTGGAGTGGGCCGAGCGTGGTGCGGAGTTGGGAGTGGGGGAGATCCTGCTGAACTCGATGGATGCCGACGGCACCAAGGCCGGCTTCGACCTGCTGATGATCCGCGCTGTCCGGGCGGCGGTCCATGTACCGGTGATCGCCAGTGGCGGCGCCGGCCTGGTCGAGCACTTCGCCCCGGCGGTCGAAGCGGGCGCGGACGCAGTTCTCGCAGCAAGTGTCTTCCACTTCGGCGATCTGAGCATCCCACAGGTCAAGGATGCGATGCGTGCCGAGGGAATTGTTGTTCGCTAGGCGTTCTCGGCGCGGATTCCGTCGAACATGAGGCGGCTGATGGCTTGGTTCAGTGCCGTGCAGTCGGCGGACGAATCGGCTCGCAATCCTTGAATCGCACTTGCCAGCATCATGCCGTTGACGGCCTGTGCAGTGTTGTCGACGTCGAGGTCGGCGCGCAGATAGCCGCATTCGACTCCGTGATGCAGGTACGCCGCGGTCAACGATGCCGACTGATCGAGTAGATCGAGCATCCGGCCGGTGAGATCGGCATCGACGCCCGTCGTCTCGAAAAGCAGAACCCGCGGGATGCGTGGGTCGTCGAAGAAGATGCGGGGGAGCGCTTCGGCGATCCGTCCCACTTGAGCGCGGTACTCGTCCAGAGTGCTTGCTGCGTCAGGTGAATTCTCGGTGGCCAGTGCGCTGATGATCTTGGCGATCAGGTCGTCGATGACGTGGTCGATGATGTCGCGCTTGTTCTCGAAGTACCGGTAGAAGGTCCCGTGGCCGATTCCGAGAGTTGTTGCGATGTCGGCAATTCCGGTTGCGTGATAGCCGCGCTCGGCGAAGCACTCGAATGATGCGTCGATGATCTCGCGGCGTAATTCCGCCTTTTTTCGTTCCGCTCTGGTCATGGCCTTCGTCACGTCAAGAATGATACCGTTCTCCATAACGGAATGGCATGTCATTTTCTGATGTGCAGTTCATGAGTGCGTAGTTCATGAGAGGGATTCTCCGATGACAGTGCAGTACGACGCAGTAGTGGTGGGGGCGGGCTTCGGCGGAATGGGTGCGGCCATTCAACTCAAGCGGCTGGGCCTGAACAAGCTGGCGATCCTCGAGCGCGAGGACGATTTGGGCGGAACGTGGCACGTCAACCGCTATCCCGGGTTGGCTGTCGACATCGCGTCGGTCACGTACTCGTATTCGTTCGAGCCCAATCCGAACTGGTCCAGGCTCTTTGCGCCGGGCGCCGAACTCAAGAAGTACGCCGATCACGTCGCAGACAAATACGACCTGCGTAAGCACATGACGTTCGGTGCCGTCGTCGACGGAGCCCGCTGGGACGAGGATTCCTCGCACTGGGTCGTATCCGTCGAGGGGGCGCCGGACATCACTGCCAAGTACCTCCTGACTGCGACGGGCTTCCTGTCGCAACCGCATCGGCCGGACATCCCCGGTATCGACGACTTCGCCGGCAAGATCATTCACACCACTGCCTGGGACGATTCCTACGATCTGTCCGGCACCAAGACCGCAATCATCGGAACCGGTGCTACCGCTGTGCAGTTGATCCCCGAGGTGGCGCGTCAGGCCGCAGAGTTGACCGTCTACCAGCGCACGCCGATCTGGGTGGTTCCCAAGATCGACGTCCCCATCCCCAACGCAGTGCAGAAGCTGTTCTCGCGCATTCCGCTCACGCAGCGAATCGCCCGCGCCGTCAGTTCGTCGATTCTCGAAATGATCATGGTCAGCGCAGTTCTGCACTACAAGCAGGTCAAACTGTTGAACAAGGGTGCGTCGGCCGCATCACGCGCGTTTCTGCGGTCCCAGGTACGAGATGCGACCCTGCGCAAGCAACTCACACCGGACTACGACTTCGGGTGCAAGCGACCCACGTTCTCCAACAGCTACTTCCGTACGTTCACCAAAGACAATGTGCATCTTGAAACGACGTCGATCGACCATATTGCTGCCGACGGAATCGTCACCGCCGACGGCCGCAAGACCGAGATCGACACCTTGGTGCTGGCAACGGGCTTCAACCTCTGGGATGTGAACTTTCCGGCCATCGAGGTTATCGGTCGCGAGGGCCGAAACCTCGGTAAGTGGTGGCGTGACAACCGATTCCAGGCCTACGAAGGGGTCGCGGTTCCTTACTTCCCCAATTTCCTCACGCTCGCCAGTCCGTACTCGTACAGCGGATTGTCCTACTTCACGACGATCGAATCCCAGATGCAGCACATGGATCGACTGTTCGGCGAGGTGAAACGGCGCGGCGCGGAAACATTCGAGGTCACCGAAACTGCCAACGCCGAGTTCCTCGACCGGATGACCGAGAACCTGGCGGACTCCGTCTTCTACGGCGGCAGTTGCCAGACTGCGCGAAGCTATTACTTCAATCAGCACGGTGAGGCTGCGATCCTGCGGCCCACATCGACACGCAACGCTTTCGTCGAAGCGAAACGCTTTCCGCTCGAAGACTATTCGATCGTTTAGGCGGGCATGTGCCGGTGTTCGGCTATCTGGCTGATCTGACGCCGGCGGGAACCGATATCACGGGATAGCGGTTCTGCCGGTTCAGTCGGGAAGAGACCGAACTGTGAATCAGTTGGCTCACCGCGGAGGCAGCGCCTTTTCGCGGTGAGCCGATTACGATGGTGAAGGCGTCGTATTTGTCCGCGGTCGCGAGGATGACACCGGCTGGATCTCCGTAGGTGCAGTCGTATGTCCAGGTGTCGGTGTGCGAGGCGAGTGTCGAGGTTGTCTGCTCGCGTTGCGCCACCATCTCGTCGTGCAGGCGTGTTTCGAATTGTGGCGAGTCGGTTTCGACAGGCAGGTCCTCGGACGTGATGCAGTGAACGACGTGGAGGGCTGAATCCTCCTTGGCGGCAAGCGCCAATGCGTAGCTGAGCACATTCTTGCTGGTAGACCCTGGGCCGATGCCGAGAACGATGTGGCGCGTTCGGACGTGATCGGTACTCGGGTTCGTGAGATGGCATGAGTACTCCGGGTGCGGACCGTCATGATGCTGATGGTTCATGTCGGATCTTCTTCCACGGTGACGGCGAAGGAACTTCCATTCTAGGGCGGGCACGCAGGGGAATTCCACGGAAGTCACAGGTGGAAGGTATAAACGTCATATGAGCCTTGATCCCGCAATCGCGGCGAAGCTGAAGCGAAACGACGCCGGACTGTTCAGCGCGGTTGCGCAGGAGAAGTCGACCGGTGATGTGCTGATGGTCGCGTGGATGGACGACGAAGCGCTCGCGCGAACACTGGAAACCCGTAAGGGGACGTACTATTCGCGCTCGCGGCAGCAGTACTGGGTCAAGGGAGAGACCTCCGGGCACACCCAGTACGTACACGAGGTGCGCCTCGACTGTGACGGCGATTCCGTCTTGCTGATCGTCGATCAGGAGGGCGCAGCATGCCACACCGGCACTCACACGTGTTTCGACACCGACGTCCTGCTAGCCGCTCAGCAGTGACGCGACATGGCCGCTGACAAGACTCCACAACCGCTCGATTACTCGTTCACCTCACCCATCGAGAAAGACGGGGCGTTCGCAACGTACTTGACCGTGCCCGGCTCGGCGGAACTTCTGGGTACCAGACGCGCTGTCAAGGTGGTCGGGACCCTCGATGGTGATCATCCCTTCGAGGCGACGCTGATGCCCTCCGGCGACGGACCTCACTGGCTTCCGCTGCGCGTGGCCCTCTGCAAGGCGATCGGCAAGAGCTCCGCTGGAGAAGAAGTATCAGTACATCTCCGCCAGCGACTTAGCTGAAGTTTCGCTCGAACCGAGGAGCCTAACCGTCGACAAAGCAATTGATTCGTTGCAGTTGGTGGCGTGAGAACGGGCCCGTTCGGCGGTGACGAAGGGAAAACACGCACGCTCCGCATGTCGCGGACGCTCGCGGCACCCATCGGCACGGTCTGGGCGGCGGTCACCCAGCTCGACCGCATCGCGCTGTGGTTCACGCCGGTGTCGGGGGAGGCTCGGATCGGCGGGTAGTGACGAGGCCAAGGCATTCGTCGCGGGAAGCAGTGAATCATGAGCCGCTGCCGCAATCGCATCGGGCGACGACCCGGATGCCGCCCACGCCGCCGCTGTCCGCACGACGGCTGCATACACCGGGTAGATCGCCGCTACGGGGACTAACATCGGAATAGTCTGATTGTTGCGGGACTTCCGCGCCACGAGCGGAGACGACGATGGTGTATCGGCTCATCGAAGTAGTGACGGTGTTCGTTCACTTCGGGTTTGTTCTCTATGTGGTGCTTGGTGGATTCGTGGCGTGGAAGTGGCGTCGTAGCATTGCATTCCATCTTGTTGCGGTTGTCTGGGGAGCCGGCTCGATAGCGGTCGGGTATGACTGCCCGTTGACCAATCTCGAGAATTGGGCCCGCCGGATGGCCGGAATCGCGGAATTGCCGTCCACTGGATTCATCTCGCACTACATCACCGGTGTGTTCTATCCGGTGAGTATCGAAGGCCTTGTGCAAGCGCTCGCGGCGACAGTGGTTGTCGGATCCTGGGTTGGATACGTGCTGCTCGGACGGCATGCGAAGGCTGAGGTCAAAGCGTCGTCAGTGTCGTGATTCCGTTTCGAACGACCCCTGCCGTTTCGTGATGTAAACGGCAGGGCTGCACATCGCAGGATTTACGCGCGAGTCAGTGCCACAACCGGGATGGTGCGGATCCCGGCTGTCTTCTCCGCGTATTCGGCAAATCCGGGGTATCGGCTGGCCTGTTCGTCGTAGATTCGGTCGCGCTTCTCGCCGGTTACTTCGCTGACGGAGACCGGATACGTTTCGGTACCGACCTCGACCTCGGCCTGGTCGGCGGCAACAAGGTTGTAGTACCAGTCGGGGTTGGTCGGGGCGCCGGCCTTCGATGCGAAGACGTAAACGGTGTTCGGATCCTGCTCGTCTGGCAGGTACATCATCGGGCTCACGAACTTGCGTCCGGACTTGCGTCCTGTGTGATGGACCAACACCATGGGGGCACCTTCGAAAGGTCCGCCAACTTTGCCCTCGTTCGCGCGGAATTCTGCAATGATGCCGGCGTTCCAGTCGTCAGGACTCATCTCGGTTGTTTCCCTGTCTGCGAGTGGAGAAGTGCTCTGCCGCCAAGCTTTGCACAACTGGTGAATCGAGGAGAGATCATCTTCGACGCATCTGATGATCTACTATCTACGTATGAACGCAGATAGTGGTGTTTGTCGCCGAAAACTTCCCGATGATCAAGTCGACCTCGTTGTGGAGGTGTTCCGCATGCTTGCCGACGCAACCCGTGTGCAGGTGTTGTGGGCATTGGTCGACCGAGAGTGCTCGGTGAACGAATTGGCAGAGCGTGTCGGCAAGCCGGCGCCTTCGGTGTCGCAGCACCTGGCAAAGCTGCGCATGGCGAGGTTGGTACGAACGCGCCGCGACGGTACGACGGTGTTCTACCGTCTCGAGAACGACCATGTGCGCCAACTGGTTACGGATGCGGTCTTCAATGCCGAGCATGCCGGACCTGGACTACCGGGCCACCACCGTAGTGAGGGTGAGCTTCGAGAGATTCACCCGGAGCGCTCCGCGAAGGTCGAGCGGACCGATCAAGAAGAAGGTGCGTCATGACGCACGAGCCCAGAACATCCCACGGTCATGGGCACGGTCACGGACACGGACATGGAACGAAGGGATTTCGATCGGCGGTTCGCGAAGTGTTCGCCCCGCACAGTCATGACGCCGCGGACAGCGTCGACGATGCGCTGGAATCGAGCGAGATCGGCATCCGGGCGGTCAAGATCAGTCTTGTCGCGCTCGGCATCACCGCAGTTGCTCAGGTTGCAATCGTGGCGATTTCGGGTTCGGTGGCGCTGCTGGCGGACACCATTCACAACTTCTCCGACGCACTCACGGCAGTCCCACTCTGGATTGCCTTTGCCCTCGGTCGGCGCGCTGCAACCAGGCGCTATACCTATGGTTTCGGGCGTGCGGAGGACTTGGCCGGATTGTTCGTGCTCGCCATGATCGCACTGTCGGCAGTGATCGCCGGTGTCGAAGCGGTGAGGCGATTGATCAACCCGGTCCAGATCGAGCACCTCGGTTGGGTAGCGGCGGCAGGTGTGATCGGTTTCATCGGCAACGAATTGGTGGCGTTGTATCGGATTCGAGTCGGAAGGCAGATCGGCTCAGCTGCATTGGTGGCTGATGGACTGCATGCTCGGACAGATGGATTCACCTCACTCGCAGTCCTTCTGGGAGCTGGGGGAGTCGCTCTGGGATTCCCGTTGGCAGATCCGATCATCGGTCTTGTCATCACAGTGGCGATCGTGGCCGTGCTGCGGACCGCGGCACGAGACGTCTTCCGGCGTCTGATGGACGGTGTCGAACCGGAGTTGTTGGACGATGCCGAACATGCGCTACAGCGCGAGCCCGGGGTTCTCGGGGTACGTGATTTGAAGATGCGGTGGATCGGGCACCGATTACATGCCGATGCAGAACTCGACATCGATCCCCGGGCAACTCTTGCCGAAGCTCATGCGATAGCGCATAGCGCCGAGCATTCGCTCACCCACGCGGTGCCCAAGCTCGCCACTGCCCTGGTGCATGCTTATCCGGCTCATGACGCGCCCAACTCCGAAGTCGGGTTTCGATCACCTTCCCGATGATCCGTGCCCGATGTCAAGCGGCGGATTCCCAGGCGAAACCGTCGGGATCCGCGAAGCGTTCGGAAGCGCCGGTGATGGTGATCCGGTGCGATCCGGTGCCTTCCGGAGCGAGCCCGGCATCCTTCGCCAAGGCGCGCCGACCATACAGTGCCAGTGTGACATTGCCTGCTGTACTGGTGAATTCGACGTACTTGCGGCCGAAGCTCTTCGACACCTCGAGTCCGTGGTCAAGGTAGAACTGCTTGCTGGCCTTGAGGTCTTCGGCACCGAGCAGCAGCACAAAGCTGTCGATTGTGCGGGTGGCGGGTCCGGTGTTCTTCTTCGACGACGTGGCGATCTTCCAGATCGAACCGTCCGGAGCCTGAACAACTCCGCCGTATCCCCAGAGGGATTTCTTCACCGGCTTCAACGCGGTGGCACCGGCTGCGAGTGCCGCGCCGACAAAAGCGTCGACGATGTTCGGTTGGGCGACAACGAGCGAAAGGGTGTACCCACGGAATCCGGTTGTCGGTTCGTTCGATTCGCGTAGCTGGATTCGATCTCCGACGCCGAGAGCGTTGTAGAAGGCCCCGGCTGCGGCGAGGTCGGGAACGTCGAGGATCACGGATTGCGCGGTGGTCATCTGGGCGCTCCCTGCTGATGTGTGGATTGACGACGTGTGGTGGGAAGTGGACTTCTGTGGTGTGTTCATGTGTTTCAACGTAATTGCGGGTCCCGTGGCTGTGCTTCTCGATTTCTGATCGGTTTGCTGAGACTGCTTGCAAGGTGCAGCGCCCAAGCGGGCCCTAGGTGGGCAATTTGTCGGGAATATACTGTTCAGCCGATGTTTTCTCGATAGGCTGATGTGCGCTGATCGGACGTATCTCACGCCACCATGGAACGGGGAAACCAGTGATCGCACTGCGAGGAAAGGCGTTAGCCGCAGCAGTAGTGGTGTCCATGACGGTGGCGTTGGCCGCGTGTACCTCCGGTGAATCGGCGTCCGAGATGGGCGCCAATTACGGCTCGAGTGGAACCGCCGTCGACTATCGGGAGCCGGTGAAACTGAGCAGTCGAGATGGTGTACTCGAGGTGCGGTTGTCCGCTCATCAGGGCGTGATTCCGCTCGATACCGTGTCGGCGCCGGTGTCGAATTTTCTGCTCTTCGGGTACGAAGTCATCCGCGGTACGGCGTCGGACGGGTCGACCTCGGCGAGTGACGTCTATCCGGCGCCGACTCTCCAGGTCAATCCGGGAGAGCGATTGATCATTCATTACGACAACGATTTGCAGGATCTCACGATCGAGGACTTTTACGATCCTGCATTCACACCGGCGGGCGGCGATGTGCCGACCTATCCGCCGGCGCTGACGTCGGCTCCTTTGAATCTACACACGCACGGAGTTCACGTGAGTCCGGACGGCAATGCGGACAACGTGTTGCTCAATATCCCCGCCGGCCAGGGAAATGTGTACGACTACGCGATTCCGGGGACGATGCCGAACGGTCTCTACTGGTACCACAGTCACCGGCACACCCTCACCGCCCAGCAGACGTACATGGGCCTGGCCGGGCTACTGGAAATCGGCCGGCCGGACGGCAATTTGCCTGTCGTGACGGCTAACGACGTCCCGATCCGCGATATGGCACTGCAGTACAACTTCGTGTTCGACCGCAAAGGAAAGGGCCGACAGCTCAACGACGCGAACTGGCCCCAATTCGTCAGTACCTTGACGCGGCCCACCGGCACGGAATTAGCAGACGGGACGTACCGTCCGAGCTTGGCTCCAGTGAATTTCTCGGAAACCACGCAGGGAGCGCAGTATTTCACCAATTGGTACAGCGGACCGCTGTCGCCTGCCAACCATCGTGGACAGAATCAATTCGTACCAGGCAACCTTCAGAGCTTCGTGGGTGAATCGACAAGTGTTCCGGCCGATCCCTCACTGCCGGAGAACCAACGCGACGTGCAGTACACCGTGAACGGTCAGTTCCAGCCGTCGCTGAAACTGAAGCCGGGGCAGACGGAGATCTGGGTGCTTGCCAACATCAGCGACTTTGCCTACATGCCGGTCACGTTGACGGAAACCGCAACCGGCGCCCATCCGAAGTTCGCAATCGTGGGGCAGGACGGAAACCCGTTCGACGAGGTCAGGCCACCCGTGGACGGGGACGGAACCAGACTGGTGATTCCGCCGGCCTCGCGATACGCAATCGCGGTGACGATGCCGGTGGCTGGTGATCTGGTGTTGGAAATGCCACCGCTCGAAGGTGCAAAACCGGTGAGAAACCCGGGCATTCTCTATACCAACAACGGTACCGACAATCCGCCCGCCGAACTCGGAACCGTCACCGTTGACCCGTCGGTGATCAGTTACGCGGACGGATTCTTCACCTTCCCGACTCAGCAGTTGATCCGCGCGACACCAGATGAGGGCCAAGGAAAGACGACTCCATTCGACTTCGGACAAAAACTGGACACCTACACCTCCTTCGTGGATACCGCAGCGATGACGCCCGACGTGACCCGCAACCTCACAGTCTCGGGCGGATTCGGAAACGAGAAGGCCAGCAACAGTGATCCGAAGGCCTTCACCTACGAATTCGCCGACAACACGTTCCCCAACATTCCGCTGATTCAACCGCGTTTGAATTCCGTTGAGGAATGGAAGATCACGAACCTCAACAATGACGAACATCCGATGCATATTCACGTCAACGACTTCCAAGTGATGGAAGTCGTGGATTCCGTCGCAGGGACGACGACAGGCGTTCAGCCGTGGGGAATCGACAACGTGAACGTGCCGGCGCCGGTGACGGACGAGAACGAGAATGCGCTGGAACCAGCATCGGTGACGTTGCGGACAAAGTTTACCGAGTACACCGGAACCTTTGTCATCCACTGCCACCGACTCAATCACGAGGACAACGGATTGATGGCGACTGTCAACGTGATTCCAGAGGTGTCGACCTATGCAGTGGCGGTACCCGGTTCGGCCGGCGTTCCCGCCAAAGTTCAGATATTCGATGCCAACGGCGACAAGCTGATCTCCACCGTCACTCCCTTCCCGTCGTTCGAAGGCACACCGAGCGTTGCAATGGCCGACGTGAACGGAGACATGGTGCTTGATCTGGTGGCTGGAACAGGTGCAGGCTCGGCTCCGGAAGTCTTGGCGTACAACGCAGTCGGAGGCGTGCCGTTCACCGACGAGTTGGCAAGATTTGCACCTTTCGACTCGGCCTTTCGTGGTGGAGTGAACGTAGGCGGCGTCGACATCGACGGGAATGCTCTGGCGGACAACATCATCGTTTCGTCAGGCCCAGGAATGGAGTCGCAGGTCAAGATCTACTCCACCGACCTTCCGGCGGACAAGAAGTCCGCGCCGGCAGAATTCGGCTCCTTCTCTCCGTATCCGGGTTCGAGTAGTGGCGTCACTTTTGCAACCGGGATGGTTGACAGTCACTCCGGTCGGGCGAGTATCGTGACCGCGCCGGGTGCCGGCGACGAGCCTTTGGTCAAGACGTTCCGCTACGACCTGTACGAGCCGACGGCGGCGACCAAGGGCGACTCCGATGAACACGCAGGTCATGCGGTTGGTCCAGTGACGACATCACAGTTCTTGGCCTTCGATCAGGGCTACCGCGACGGGGTGTCTCTGTCGACCGGTTGGGTGGCCGGCGCCGAGGGCGGAGCAAAGTCGATAGTGGCAGGCATGCTCGGAGGCGAAGGATCCGTCCGCGTCTTCTCGAGTGGATCGAGGCTCGACGGTGCGCCCGAGATGTACCTGGAGAGCCCAGATCATCATTCGACGGACGTGGTGTTTCGGGAAGTTGCATCCTTCGATCCGTTCGCCGGTCCAGGGACGGGTGTCGGAGTAGCCACGACGAGCACGACCACCGGCGCGGATCTCCTCGTCAGCGGCAGCGACGGAAGTGGTGCCGAAGTTCGGAAATTCACTCTCGGTCGTTCCGATCCGTCTGCGACCACATTGACACCGACACTTGTGGGAACGCTCCCTCCCTACCCCGTCGGTGGGGGAGCGCTGCCGCTCGGCGGTCGATGATCGATGTCGCCAGTATGGACTGATTGCGGAGTCGGGATCTGTGCATGGAAACAGATTTTCATCGATCCTGACCCGAGAGAACCCTCAATGACGCTCTGGGACAGAGTTTGACGGCGCGTTGGGCATCCGTTTCGAGTTCGGCGGGAATGTGTGGCTCACGTCGGCGATCGTGTGGGAGTGGATATCCCCATTCGTCGCGCGTCAGCAGGGTCGGCAGCAATTCTGTGCACAGTCCTCGACCTTCACATGTAGTCCAATCGATGTGTAGGACTTTGGGCGATTTTGTGCTCATGATGCCGCTCCCATCCGTGTGTTGACCTCGCAGGCTTCTGCGGCATGCATTCGGAGATCGTGCTGGAAAACGTGAAGGGAACTCCTCACCAATCTCACTGTCCCGTCCGGATGTTTGCATGCTCCACGCCCCTCGACCAGATCTGCCAGATATCGGATCGACTCCTGGGTATGGACCGACCTTGAGCGATAGGCAATCTCGGATAACGCGCGTGCCAGTCGGGGCATTGCGTTGATGCACGGTCCACACTGCCGAGCGCTTTGATCGGCGAGATACTCAACGATGTCGGCTGAAGTCTTCAGACCACACCTTGCGTGACCCAGTACGTGAATGACTCCGGCGCCGGGCGAAGCACCGACCTTCGCCAAAGCTGTTGTTGTCATGGTGGTGGTTGGCAAGTCTTGCGCATCGATCCAACCTCCGTGAAACCCGCCGACGAGGACTGCTCTGATCGACGGAGTATCAGTACGCGAATACTGGGTCACCAGCTGATCCAATGGAATTCCCATCGGGATCTCGACGACACCACTCACGGTCACATCGCCTGACAGGGTGATCAAGGTCGTCCCCGACGCGTCGCCCAGCCCTCGCGTGCGGAACCACTCGGGTCCGTATCGGGCTATGAGAGCGATGTGCGCGAGTGTCTCGACATTGTGAACCACTGTGGGTCGTCCGTTCAGCCCGGCCACGGTGCTGTGTACCGAGCGGTCTCGAGGAATGGGTGCTCGGCCTTCGATCGTTCCGACTACCGTGGATGTCTCGCCGCTGATGAATGTCTTCGGTGAAGCCACGAGTGTGACCAAAGGCTCGGTCAGCCCGGCAGTCCTTCTTTCTTTCAACGCATTCCGTACGAATTGAAGCAGTTGCGATCCTGCGTACAGATATGTTTCTTCGCTTCCGCACTCGTGTGCGACGAGTTGTAAGCCGTCGAGGACGAGGTGCGGCGCACGTTCGAGAAGAACTGCATCCTTGTCGCTGAGCGGTTCGCCTTCGCTACCGTTTGCGATAACCACAACACGCCGTCCAGTTACGGAATCGAGTTTTCGCGCAGTCGAAAATGCCGCCCCGCCTTTCCCGTGGAGACCGGCATCGGCGAGTAGGCGGCTCAAGGTACCCGGCGACGAGCGTGGGTTGTGGCCGTGGAGGGCCGTGTGGGTGGCTAGATCGGGTGAGCATGCGGCGAGAAGGCCCGCATAGGTGGATTCGGTTGTCACGTCACGTCCTTTCCATGAGGCGCAGGGTCGAGAATTCGACGAAGTCTGTCCGGAGTCGCCAGAGAACCGCTCCGGTCACCGCGACGGCCGATCCGATGGCGATGGCGAGAAACCACGTGTGTCCTGAGTCCGTTCCGTTTCCCAGTCCGTGCGCGAACGCGATCGGCCACAGAGCGTACGCGCTCCAATGAACGACGCGAAAAGTTCTGTTTCCTAGGCGATTTCGCAGTAGTACTGTCAAGGACACCGCGAACAGAACATCGAACGCAAGGGTGCCCAGTCCGAGCCAGAAGGCACGATAGTTACCCAGGAAGGGGAAGACGAAGTCGACGAGTTTCAGCTGTGCGTACGGATCGGCCAACAGTGCCAGCATGTGTACGACTACGAGGATCACCCCGATCAAGGCGGCGTCCCTGTGCACGTTCTGCACGCCGAATCGAGGTAGTCCCGCTAGAGCTCTCCCGGACCGTGTGACGATTCCGAGAACCATCGACATCGTCATGAACACGAGAGCGGTGATACCTGTCCCTCGACCCAATGCCCACAGTGCTTCGTCCACGACTAGGGTTCCCGTCTGCCGGTGGCGACCGCATCTTCCGTCGGCCATCCGTTCAGTAGGCGGATCTCACCTGCACGGTCCACCAGTCGCACCGGTAGGCCCGTGTCCATGAGGTCCCGCGCACCTTCGAAACCTCGGACAATGCATGCGGTGCTCGCGAGGTTTGCCGACACACAACTGTCCGCGCCGACGGTGACCGTCTGCCATGTTGCATCAACGCTGGTGCCGCTCCGCGGATCGACGATGTGGTGCACGTGTCTACCGTTTTGCGACCATCGACGCTTCCTGGTGCTGGATGTAGCGATGGCTGTCCCGCCTCGAATGGCGACCGTATCGGCCGGGGCGTCGTCGCCGTCTTGGACGAGAACGATCCACCCACCGTCCGGCGCCGGTCCGGCGGTAGCGATGTCTCCGCCGAGGCACACCAGGACACCGCAGTCGAGTAACATGCTGACGGCGTGCGCACATTCGTCTGCTGCGAGGGCCTTTGCCGTTGCCCCGAGGTCGAGTTGGACGCCCGGGGGAACTGTGACCTTTTGTCCGTCGAGTTTGACCGAGGTCCACTGCGGAGTAGAGACGAACGATGTCTTGATCGGCACGTCCCTGCCTTCGATCTGCGCGAAATCGCGGTCGTATCCGAGCGCGACGAGCGCTGCGCCGATGGTCGGGTCGACGGCGCCGTCCGTGCACTCGGCGCCATCGAGTGCTGTCTGGATCAGCCGGGCAAGCGTGCTACTCACTTCGACCGGTAGGCCTGTCGACTTTTCGAGAGCTCGAATCTCTGAATCGTCACGAAATCGACTGCATGCCAATTCTATTTCGAGAAGGCGCTCGTCGATTATCGACCTGGCAGATGGAATCGCCTCGGGTTTTGTCACCACGACCGTGGCTTCGAGGCCCCACACCCTCCACATGGAACTCGCGACGCTCAGGGAGGTGGTCACGATCCGGCCGATCGAGCGTGGGGAGTAGAACTTCCGCTCGAGGTCTTCTGTGCCGCCGCGGTTGAGGTAGTTTTCGATTGCGAGTTCGGAGTCGAATTGCCGCCAGGTGCACTGCTCGATTGCTTGGTTTCGTCTGTGGTCGCTGTGATCGGCGTGGCCTGCGTATCCGAATAGGCAAGTACTGTTCCGCCGACAACGCCCACGACTCCGAATGCCACGAGGGCCCCGGTGACGATTCGGGTGCGTCGAAATCCGTCTTCCGGTGTATCCATCTGATGCCTGCCCTCGAAGGTTCGATTGAGAACTCAACAATCGGCCGAGGTGCTTGTCCGGGGCTGCACGTCTGCTGTGAAGCTGCGGGGAATCGGTCGTGCCGTCGGAGAGTTCCGAGTTCCACGATCGCGGTGCAATCTTGGAGAGTTCTCAGAACGGACGTGGCAGGCTCGCAGGCATGGGCGCGAAACCACGAATTCTTCTTGTCGAGGACGACCGGCAATTGGCGGGCCTGCTTGCGGACCTCTTCGAGGAGGAAGGGCACGAGGTCGACGTGGCGCACGACGGACAAGTCGGTCTGCATCTGGCGTTGACCCGCAGCTACGATGCTTTCGTTTTCGATCGTGGAGTGCCGGTCATCGACGGTGTGAAATTGCTCAGAACCCTCCGGGCGAGGGATTGCTCAGTACCGTCGTTGATCCTCACTGCTCGCGGTTCCGTTGCCGATCGAGTGGAGGGACTCGATGCCGGTGCCGAGGACTACTTGGTCAAACCCTTCGAGATTCCCGAGTTGTTGGCTCGAATGCGTGCGCTGTTGCGTCGCCGAACGTCCATAGTGCCGATCGTGGTCGGAAGGTGGGAAATCGATCGAGTGAACCGGACGGCTACCGACACCGAGTCCGGATCGGTGACCTCGTTGTCCGAACGCGAGAGCGAACTGCTCGGGTTTCTGTGCGCATCGCCTGGGCAGGTTTTTTCTCGGACTCAGCTTCTGGGGCGTGTCTTCGGAAGTGCCGATACTCCAGGCACCGTTGACACTTATGTCCACTATCTCAGGCGGAAACTGGGCAGGGACGTCGTAGCCACCGTCCACGGACTCGGATACCGGCTCGGATCATGATTGTCCGCAGCAAAAACAAGGACCGGCAGTCGTCTGGGATCGGGTTCGGTGACGAGGTGCGTCTACGGCGAGCCGGACGTTCAGCTGCGGTCCAAGCCGCCATTGCTCTCGGTGCCGTGTTGCTGATCGTCGGAGCGGTGTCCTACGTGGGGTATGCGCGGGCACAGGATCGTCAGATTCGTTCTGCACTGACCGAGGTTGCAGCCACAGCAGACGATGCGGACGATCCGCCGCCCGGTATGTCGCTGGCCTTTCGTTCCGATGATGGGGTGGAGACCGTGAGCGCGCATGCCCCCACCGGTACCGCGGAACTCTTGGATGCGCCCGCTGGGTATTCGGATTTCACCGATGGTGACAGCAACTTCAGGGCCCTCGTCTCCGACGGTGCGGAAGGTCGCGTTGTCGTGATCGCGGCACTCGAGCCCTATGAATCAGGAAGGCAGCGATTACTTTTTGCACTCGGATTTGCCGAACTCACCGGAATTGCCGCATCTGTGGGCGTCGTGGTGTTGTTGTCCCGACGTGCGATTCAGCCACTGACACAGGCGCTCGAGTTGCAACGTCGTTTTGTCGCCGATGCATCGCACGAACTACGTGCGCCGTTGACCGTACTACACACTCGTGCACAACTTTTGGCTCGACGCGGAGACTCGCTCGAGTCTTCTGATCTTGTTTCGCAGCTCAACGGGTTGGTGGACGACACTCGGGCCCTCGGCGAAGTCATCGAGGACTTGTTGATGGCCGCATCGATGGACAACAGCGGACAACCCCGGAATCGAGTGGACATGGCGGCAGTGTGTGAGAAGGTCCGTGACAGTGTGGCCGATCATGCTCAGAAATCTGGCGTCTCTGTCGACGTGAGCAAGGCCGGAACTGGAGAGCCAGTGGTCTTGGGGATCGAATCGGCTTTGCGCCGAGCGGTTCTCGCGCTCGTTGACAATGCGCTTGCTCACGAGCGTCCAGGAGGTCACGTCCTTCTCCGCGTCGAGCGAGATCGCGACCACGTCAGAATCCGCGTGAGCGATACGGGAATCGGAATCGAATCTGAAGCGGTTCCGATTCTGTTCGACCGATTCTCACATGGCCCGACTCAACCCGCCGGTAGCCGGCGATATGGCATCGGATTGTCCTTGGTTCGCGAGATCGCGCACGCGCACCGAGGGAAAGTCTTCGTCGAATCGACACCGGATGTCGGCTCGTCCTTCGAGATTGTGCTGCCGGTAGCTCGTTGACACCGAGCACGTTCGAGCAGGGTCCCCAGAACTCTCCAAGAAATCCTGCCTACGTTGATCGACATGGGCCTGACTACGATCGGCGGATTACCCGCTCACCCACTCCTCGTTCATTTCGTTGTCGTGTTGGTTCCGCTCTCGGCGGTTCTGGTTCTCTGCTCCGTTCTGTGGCCGAGTGCTCGGCGCAGGCTCGGGATCTTCCCACCGGCCATCGCCCTCGTCACGTTGATACTCGTACCGATCACGACCGATGCCGGTGAATGGCTCGAACACAATTCGCCCCACAGCGAGTTGATCGAGATTCACGCCGAACTCGGTGATCAACTTCTGATCTGGTCCATCGCGGTGTTCGTGTTCGCGGCGACATGGTGGGTTCTGCATACCAATAGATTCACCGAGTGGCGAAGCGCACGAACTTCACTGTCCGACAGTTCGACGCTGCTCCGAGTCGTGACAGTTGCGATAGCGGCAATGGCAATCGTGGCGGCCGTTGGTTCGATGGTCCAGGTTTATCGAATCGGTGAGAGCGGAGCGAAGGCAGTCTGGCAGGAGCAGTCGTAGACATCCACCGAGCAAGTCCACGGCAGGAGCGCAGTGTGATGATTCGATTTCCCGGTGTCTATGCGCCTCAGAGCGATACCCGCCTCATCTCCGACGCAGTACGCGCCGAGAAGTTGGATGCGTCTTCTCAGGTTCTCGATCTGTGCTCCGGTAGTGGTGCGCTGAGTGTGTGTGCGGCCAAAGCTGGGGCGGGAACGGTTTTCGCCGTGGATATCTCACGACGTGCCGCGGTGTGCACCTGGATGAACGGGCGACTCCGCGGTCACAGAATCCACGCCCGTCACGGAGATCTCCTGGCCCCGTTTCACGGTCGTCGATTCGACCTCGTCGTCTCGAACCCGCCCTATGTTCCTTCTGTGGGCGATCGTGCGCCGCGCACCGGCCGTGCCCGTAGTTGGGACGGAGGCAACGACGGACGCTTGTTGATCGATCGCATATGCGCGAAGGCACCGGGTGTTCTGCGGAAGGAGGGCACGATACTGCTGATCCAGTCAGCACTGAGCGGTATCGATCGCACCGTCGAACGGTTGGCCGACCATGAACTCGAGGCATCGGTGGTGTCGAGGACCTTGATTCCTTTCGGCCCGGTCTTGCTGTCGCGCAGGCGATACCTGGAGTCGATCGGTGTCATCGCTCCCGATCAGGTCACCGAGGAGATCGTCGTGATCCGAGCGAGACGATGACGCCGTTGACAGCTGCACAACGCTCGTTGTGGTTCGCTCAGTCCCTCGATCCGACGACGCCGTTTGTCATAGCTCAGTTCGTTGATCTGAACGGTGAACTGGACGCGTCTCGACTGGAATCAGCGACAGTCGCCGCGCACCGTGAGTTCGGTGTTGCGGGCCTTCGTCTACGTGTGACGGAGGGAGTGCCTGACGTGGACGACGACCCTGATGTGGCACTGGTCGGCGGCAGGCTGGATTTTCGTCGATACGACGATCCCGTCGAGGCAGCGATGGCGTGGATGAATCGAGAGTGGAGCACAGCAACTCTCGATCCGGGTACTGCCCTCACCGTCGCAAATCTGTTGCAGGTCGGTCCTCATCGCTGGTTCTGGTACTACCGTGCGCATCACATCGCACTCGACGGTTACTCCGCTGCACTTCTGATGCGCCGCACCACCGAGATCTATCTGTCCGCTGGTCCGGTGAGGCCGGATCAGGTCGACTCGGTTGTGGCGGATCGCGCGGCGGCGGTTGCCCGCCAGGAAAGCCGATACCGAGAATCACAACGCTGTGTCCGCGATCGAGAGTTCTGGCATGAGAAACGCCGGTCAGTTCCTTCATTTCCGTCCTTGGGAACGAGTGCGACGGGTACTAATCGGCGAAGAACGCTGCGGGCGAGTGGCACAGTGCCACTTTCCGATATCTCGGCAGCAACCGTGATATCGGCGTTCGCGTCGTACGTCGCGCTGATGTGTGGTGTCGACGACCTGTGTTTGTCGTTGCCGGTATCCGGACGAGTGACTGCTGCGTCGAGATCGTTGCCAGGTGCGATGTCGAACGTGGTTCCTCTGGTACTTCACGGAGTGGGTGCATCGACCCCATCCTCGGCAGTACGCGTTGTCGAAAGCGCACTGAGCGAGGCACTTCGGCACCAACGTTACCGCCGGGAGGATATTTCCGCTCTGACTGACGGTCGACGGCAGTCAAGAGTGCAATCGTTCGGTCCGGTCGTCAACGTCATGTTGTTCGACAGGACCCTGACCTTGGGTGCGGTACGAGGTCACGTCGAGATACTCACGACCGGACCGGTCGACGATATTGCGCTCAACGTCTACCCCGGTTACACAGGGAACGTTCGTGTCGATCTCGAGGCCAACGGTGCGCTGTACAGCTCTGCCGAACTTTCTGCGCATCATGATCGATTCGTTCGGTTCCTCGAGGCATTCGTCGACACACCCTCGGATCATCCTGCTCCGCCTCTGTGGACGGATGTCGAGCTGGGAGCCACGACGCCGGCGTGTGGCGAGCTTTCGGTCGAGCCCAGAAGTCTTGATTCTCTTCTGCGTTCCGCAGTGAACCACGCTGCGGATTCGGTTGCGATCTCTGACGGTGATCGGTCATGGACCTACGGGCACCTCGATCGGATGGCGGAGATCTGGAGTCGCCGCTTGAAGTCCGCCGATGTGGGTCCCGATGATGTTGTCGTCGTGACGATCCCGCGATCCATCGAATCGGTCCTGGCAATGTGGGCTGCGGCGCGAGTGGGAGCTACATACGTACCGATCGATCCGGCCCACCCCGCCGAACGGCTCGTGGACATGCTCGGTGTATGCAAACCGAAGATCGGGCTCACGACTTTCGGGCTGCGAAATTCGTTGCCGTATGACCTCGAGTGGCTGTTTTTGGACCGTGACCCCGGTGCTTTCGGGCCGTCCTTCGACGCCGAGCCCGCACATGCCGATCATCGGGCCTACATGATCTTCACCTCCGGCTCCACGGGCCGGCCCAAAGCGGTGTCTGTCACTCACCGTGGCCTGGCCAATTTGGCTACCGACATTCGCAAGAAATACGAGCTCGATTCACGCTCTGTCGTAATGCATTGTGCTTCAACCAGTTTTGACACGTCTGTCGTAGAGATTCTCGCTCCCGCTCTGTTCGGCGCCTCGTCGGTGATCTGCCCACCCGAGACCGTTGGTGGATTCGAGCTGGAAGACCTCATCTGCCGTCATGCCGTGACACATCTACTCGTAACACCTTCGGCGCTCGCAACATTGGCTCCGGAACGGGTGCCCTGTTTGAAATTCCTGATAGTCGGTGGCGAGAAATTACCGCACGAACTGATGCGCCGGTGGGCGCCGTTCGTGCGTGTTCGAAGCGCGTACGGTCCTACCGAGGCGACATGCAGTGTCACCATCACCGACGTCTTGAACGTCGACGATCGTGTGACACTCGGGCGGCTCATGCACGGAGTCGAGGCGGTGGTTCTCGACGCATCGCTCGAGCCGTTGTCCACCGGGGCCGCGGGGGAGCTCTACCTGTCGGGACCTGGATTGGCCAGAGGATACGAGGGTAGAGCGGGGGAGACGGCTGCGCGTTTCGTTGCGTCCACTCTTTCATCGGGGCAGCGTATGTTCCGAAGCGGCGATCGGGTCCGATGGACAGACGACGCCCAATTCGAATTCCTCGGCCGCACAGACGATCAGGTGAAGGTGCGTGGGCGCCGAATCGAACTCGGTGAGATCGATTCCGTCCTGTACGGCCACCCGTCGGTCGAGTTCGCCACGACGTTGGTCCGCGATCTGGCCAACGGTTCGCCGGCGCTGGTGAGTTACGTGAAACTGCACTCGGGAATCCTGGACTCGGATGCGAGTATCGAACGCCTTCTGACACAGAAGTTGCCGGAATACATGATCCCGGTCGTCGTGATTCGCATCGACGCGGTTCCGCTCACCACGAACAAGAAAGTCGATCGGGGCGTGCTCCCCGCTCCCACCTTCGAGCGGAGAGAAGCGGTACGGGTCGCAACACCGATCGAGTCCCGCATCATCCGTACCTTCGAGGAAGTGCTCACGGCCACCGAGATCGGCCACAGCGATTCTTTCTTCGATCTCGGGGGAGATTCATTGTCTGCAACTCGAGTGATCGGCCGCCTCAACGCTGATTTCGGCATAAACCTCGGTGTTCGCGATCTGTTCGACTCGCCGAGCGCCGCCGCGCTCGCGAGTTCCTTCGGACAACACGTCGGACGGGTGCCACCATTGGAACGAGCCGTCGACGCCTCGACGCCGCTGCTTTCACCTGCACAGGAATACATCGGTCGAGAACTCACCTCGCCTGCTCTGTACAACCTGCCCTTCACAATTCGCGTGCGTGGCAGACTCGACCACGACGCGTTGGCTTCGGCCGTGCATGACGTAATGGTCAGGCACGAAACACTTCGAACCGTGTATCCGGATGTCGCGGGTTCGCCCCGCCCGCTAGTAGTGAATCCGGACCGGATTCCGCGCGGACTTCAAGTGGTCGAAGGGAATTCGAGCGATGCAGGATCGATCGTTCACCAGACGCTCTCTCGGGGTTTCGATGTGCGTTCCGAGATCCCCATTCGCTTGATCGTGTGTGCATACGGTCGCGACGATCATCTGTTGGCGGCGGTTGTCCATCACATTGCGGCAGATGGATGGTCTCTCGCCATCCTCGCGCGCGACTTGTCCATCGCGTACGAGGCTCGCGCGCGGAACACACACCCGACGTGGCCGGAGACCGCGGTGCGGTACTCGGACTACGCCAAGTGGCGCATGGCAATTCTGGGCGTGCAGGAGGAGCGGACAGACCTCACTGTCGGTCAACTCGAACACTGGGCGACGGTTCTCGACGGGGCACCGAGCGAGATTTCTCTGCCACTTGACAATGCTCGGCCCTTGATGTGGACGTTCGGGGGTGGGCGAGTCGAATTCTTGCTCGATTCCGAGACTCATCGCGGGTTGACGACGTCTGCAAAGCGAGTCGAGGCCGGGATGTTCACTGTCGTTCACGCGGTCTTGACGGCGACACTGAGTGCTCTGTCCGGTGACCACGACATCATCATCGGTAGCCCGGTCGCAGGCCGGTGCCATCCGAAACTCGACGACCTCGTGGGCATGTTCGTGAACACACTCGTGCTTCGCACACACGTCGACGTCACGGAGGACTTCGACTCTCTTGTAGCCGAGTGCCGCCGAGTAGAACTGTTGGCGCACGATCACAGTGATGTGCAGTTCGAGCGACTGGTCGACTACCTCGATCCTCCTCGTCATGCGTCGCTGCACCCGTTCTTCCAGGTGGCAATGTCGTTCGAGAACTTCCCTGCCGCAGTGCTCGAATCCGACGGGCTTACCTTCGAGGTCACGCCGCGGCCACTCGACATCGCCAAGTGTGACCTTCATTTTCACTTCGCCGAAGTGTTCGACGAAACCGGTGAACCCGCCGGGATCGAGGCGACACTCGTCTACTCCTCCGATCTCTTCGACGCAGCTACCGCCACCCTCTTTGCCAAGACCCTGTCCGCAACCGCGGATGCTCTCGTGGCGAGTCCGGATGCAGCGTTGCTCGCGCTGGACACGAAACCGTAACGGTGAGTGTGCGTTTCGATCAGACCGCCTGCCGATCGGTCGTCGGGTACCTGTCCGATTATCGCGGGACGCGAGAGAGTTTGTCACCGCGCCGCCATATGCCCGCGATCGAGAGAGTTGCTGTGATCTCACGCGTGGGATCGCCCTCGACCAGAAGCAGGTCAGCCTGAAGCCCTGGTGCGATACGACCCCGGTCTGTGAGACCAAACCGCCGGGCGGGCGATGACGTCGCCGCGCGCAGCGCTTGCACCGGCGACAGACCTGCCCGGACGAGAAGCTCGAGTTCGCCGTGCATGCTCACGCCGTGCGCGGTGCCGACCACTCCGATGCCGGCAGCATCAGTGCCTGCCAAGATGTCCACTCCGGCTTCGTGCATCCGCCGGGTCGCTTCAATTGCATGGTCGATAGATCCAGGAGAACCGAGATGCCAGCATTGGCATAGATTTTCGTGCCACGAAGCGGGGATGAGTGGACGGGCTCTGTCGTCGTTGGCGAGGTGAGTACCGTCGATGTCGCTGGCGAGGGAACCAACCGTGCTGAGTGTCGGAGTGATGAAGATCCCAGCATCGAGCGCCTGGGCGATGATCTCGTCTGTGGGCGGTCGATCGAAGAAGATGTGTACGAGCCCGTCGACTCCGGCGCGAAGAGCCTGCTCCGCTCCGGCCAGTGACGTGACGTGCGCAACCGCCATCTTGCCGTGGTCATGTGCCGCGTCGACGATTGCCCGTGCCACGTCCTCGCCGAGGGTGGGGGAATCGTGCCCGAGCGAAGTGCCGTCGTCGATGAGAAGTTTGATGTAATCCGCGCCCTCCGCCACGCGGGCGGCGACAAATGGGAAGGCGTCCTGGAGGGAATTCACCACCGGGTACTGCTCATCGAAGTAAGTCCCGATCATCATCGATGGATGCCCGCCCAGCACAGTGGCACCGATGGATGCGGACCGCACGTCAGCGAGGTCATTGCGCTCGGCGGCATCGCGCCGCTGCGAGTCCATCCATTCCGGACAGGAGAACATATCGAGTTCCGTTGTCACGCCGAACAACAGGGCGTTCTCCAATGATGGCGGCTGCGCGTGTGTGTGGCTGTCGATCAGTCCGGGGAGCAGAGTCTTCCCCCGCCCGTCGATGACGTCGATGTCGGCAGTCGAGTCGAACTGCGTCGCGACGGACTCGATGAATCCGCCCTTGATGTGGACCGTCGAATGCTCGACGACGTCCTCTCCGTCGAAGACTCTTACATCCCTGATTGCGAATCCTGTGTCTGTCATTGTCCTGCCATCCATAGTCACAGCATTTACGTTGATGTAATATATTGAACACCAATGTAAATTGATGTGTCAAGGGACACACCTGAGAATTGCGTCCGGCAGTCGCCGGGAGTTGGCAGCCCCAATCTGGGCGGATGCCACAGCGCGCCGAACAACCACGTGCCGCAACGAACATGAATAGAAAGCAGGATGCGATGAACGGGAATCAACGAGCCGCGCTCGTCACTGGCGGGTCTGCAGGAATCGGGCTGGCTATCGCGGAAGCGCTCGCTGACGAGGGCTACAACCTGACAATTGTCGCCCGGGACCAGGGCAAACTCGCCGACGCTGCGACTCACCTGCGCACGCGTGGCGTCGAGGTCCTGCCGGTGTCCGGGAATCTGGCCCACAGCGCCGACTGCGAGGCCGTAGTGACCTCGCACGTCGAGCGGTACGGCCGCACCGACGTCCTGATTAACAATGCCGGCCTGGGACTGAGCGGAAACATCGCCGACATGGCGATACCGAAGCTCGACCTCCATCTGAATCTGAACCTTCGGTCCGCCTATCTGCTGATGCAAAGCTGCATTCCGACACTGCAGGTGGCGGGAGCCGAACACGGTAAGGCCTTGATCGTCAACGTGAGCTCGATCTTCGGCAAGTTGCCGCGGGCAGGAGTGGCCGCGTATTCGATGACCAAGGCGGCGATGATCGCCCTGAGCCAATCGGCGCACGGCGAGCTCAGCCGCCTTGGCATCCAGGTCACCGCCATCTGCCCGGGATTGGTCGAGACACCCGGATCCACGTGGATGGACAAGGAGCCAAGTGCCATGCTGTCGCCCTCGGACGTCGCCGAAGCGGTGCGATTCCTTTTGCGCACCTCGCCGCGGTGCGCGGTTCCCGAAATAACACTGACCACCCCCGGGCCGGACGTCCACTATGTCGACCTTCCGTGGACCTGACCGGCTCTAGCTGCCAAACGGCTCCTGGACCGTCAGCCCTACGCAGGGTTGACGGTCCAGGAGCGAAATCCACCGGGCCGGACATTTGCACGCGGCGATTGCCCATCTTGCGCCTTCAGGGTAAAAGCTTTGCAGGATGACAGATTTCAGTTTGTTTCGAAGAGTGCGGCTGCGCCCATTCCGCCGCCGACGCACATCGAGATCACGACATACCGAACGCCTCGGCGCCTCCCTTCGACGAGAGCGTGGCCGACCAGGCGGGCGCCGGTCATCCCGTACGGATGACCGATCGAGATTGCGCCGCCGTTGACATTGAATCGGTCGGGGTCGATACCGAGATGATCGCGGCAGTAGACGGCTTGGGAGGCGAACGCTTCGTTGAGTTCCCACAGCCCGATGTCGTCGACAGTGAGGTTGTGCTGCGCGAGTAGTTTCGGGATCGCGAAGATCGGTCCGATTCCCATTTCGTCCGGTCCGCACCCTGCCACGGCCATGCCGCGGTACACGCCGAGCGGTTCGAGACCGCGTCGCTCGGCCTCCTTCGCCTCCATCAGGACCGACGCCGAGGCGCCATCCGAGAGCTGCGAAGCATTGCCCGCGGTCACAGTCGACGTGGTTGTCACTTCGCCGTCGAGGAGGACCGGCCGGAGGGCGGCGAGTCCGGCGGCAGTGGTGGAGGGGCGGTTCCCTTCATCGGCGATCAGTTGTACGGGCGCGATTCCGTCTTCGGTGGTTTTGATGCTGTCGATGGGAACGATTTCGGCGTCGAAGAGGCCCGCGGCCTGCGCTGCGGCGGTCCGCTGCTGGGACAGCAGCGCGAACTCGTCTTGCCGGTCTCTGCTGACCTTGTACCGTTCGGCCACGATTTCTGCTGTGTGCAGCATCGGCAGGTAGGTACTCGGGAGGTTGTCTACGAGCCAAGGATCTGTTGCGCGATAACGGTTTTGGTGTTCGTTCTGGACCAGGGAGATCGACTCGACGCCGCCGCCGATCGCGATGTGCATGCCGTCACCGACGATCTGTTTGGCGGCAGTGGCGATGGCCATCAGCCCTGAGGCGCACTGGCGATCGATGGTCATCCCTGGCACGGAGGTTGGGAGCCCGGCGCGCAACGCGGCCTGGCGGGCGATATTGGTTCCGGATGGGCCCTCCTGCATGGCGCAGCCGAGTACGACGTCCTCGATCTCCCGGCCGTTGATTCCGGCTCGTTGCGCGGCGTGGGCGATCGCGTGTGCGGCCAGGTGCTGAGGTTGTGTGTTGTTGTGGGCGCCTCGGTATGCCTTGCCGATCGGCGTTCGGGCTGTCGAGACGAGGACGGCTTCCCTCATGGTGTGCTCGTTTCTGGGTGAAGTTTCTCGGTGTGGGGTTTATCCGGCGAGGTTGGTGGGCGCGACACCGCGTTCTTGGTTTGTGATTCCAGTTGGGTTGGAAGTTGTTGCCGTGTCACCAGTGGTGCGCGGTACGAGCAGTGTCAGTGCCGCGCCGACGACGGCAGGCACGGCGAAAGCGAACAGTTGCCAGGTGGTGTTGGCGCCGAGTGAGACGAAGAGGCCACCGTAGGTGGGGCCGACGATGGCACCGATCCGCCCGACCCCCAGTGCCATACCGAGCCCGGTTGCGCGGCAGGAGGCGGGGTAGAAGGTGCCGATGTAGGTGTTGAGCAGGATTTGAGTACCCGTGGTACCGAGTCCGGCGAGCAATACCAGCAGATAGACGACTGCGAGGGGTGGAGTGGTGGCGATGGCCAGCAGGGACAGTGCGGCGCTGAGGAAGAAGGCGGCGGTCACGGGTTTGATGCCGTACCGGTCTGCGAGCATCGCGCCGACGAGCGCTCCTACCGCACCGCCGACGTTCAAGACAAGCAGAAAGGACAATGCGGCCCCCAGCGGGTAACCGGCGGATTTCATGAGCGCAGGAAGCCAGGTTGCGACACCGAACAGTACGAGAAGGCAGACCAGAGTCATTGCCCAGAACAGCAAGGTCGCCAGGGTGCGTTCGTTGCCGAAGAGTGCGCGCAGTCCGCGTTCGTGTGTGGGGATGCAAGCCGGTTCGGGCGCGGGGGCGGCGGGGAGGTCGAGGCCGTATCGGTTGGCAATTGCTGCAGCAGCGTCGTGCTGGCCCCGGGCGGCGAGGTACGCGGGTGATTCTGGGAGATACCGGAGCATCATGGGTAGGAAGACGAGTGCTGGCACCATTCCGGCCAGGAACATTGCGCGGAACCCGTACTCGGGCACGAGCCAGAGCGAGAGCACTCCGGCAAAAATCCCGCCGATGCTGGTGCCGACGAACCCGAGCGCCACCGACCGGGCCCGGGCTCCGGGGGTGGCGAACTCGATCAACGTCGCTGCCGCGGTGGGCATGAGTACGCCGGCACCGAGACCCACGAGGAGGCGCCCGACCCCGAAGATCGCGGGGGTCGGTGCGATGGCGCACAGGCCTGTCGCTGCGGAGAAGACGAGGACGGCGGCGAGGATGGTGCGTCGCCGTCCCCATCGGTCGCCGACGGCCGCGGCGAGCAGGGCGCCGACCAGCATTCCGACGCCGACGAGCGAACCGAGCATTCCTACGTCGGTGGCATCGAGATCCCAGGGGGCGTAGCTCAGCAGTGAAGGAACGACGGTTCCGTACATCAGAAGGTCATAGCCCTCGAGGACGAGTGCCATGAGGCAGAGCCCGACGACGGGCGCTGCGGGTGGGATACGGGCAGACATCAGTGTCTCCGCTCGGCGTGGATTGGCCCCTTCGGCTCTCCTGAATGCAAGATGGGTCGGGGCTCAGAGGGATTGGGGGGAATGCTCAAGCGAACCGAGTTGCCAGCCAGGCGCCGATATCGGCTGCGGCAAGGCTGGCGCCGGTGGGGGCACCGTCGTGGATCGGGCCGCCGAAGTGGGTACCGGCGACGCGGACGTGGGTTTTGTCCGTTGATCCGAGGGCGTCGACCATGGTTGTGGCGTCCTCGGGGAAGCAGGCTTGGTCGCCGGTGAGTTCGACGAACAGGGACGGTGTGGTGAGAGCAGGGGCACAGCGGAGGAAGTCGGCGTTGCTGCTCAGTCCCGACCAGGTGGACAACCAGGCGTCGGGGGTGGCCAAGCGTCCAAAGCCGACGAGTCCGTAGTTGGTCAGGTCCGGCCGCCGGCCGAGGAGCGAGCCGTAGGGGCGCCCGTTCGAGCTCAGAGACAAGTCCGTGAATCGCAGATCAGCATCGGTGCGATACACGGTCAACACTCGGGGTGCGAGCGCGGCGCGGCGTTCGGCTGAATCGGAAGTGCTTGTGTATCGCTCACGCGCAGCTGCGGCTTCGTCGATGCGTGCGCGGGCAATCGCGTCGAGGCGGGCGATGCGCTCCCGCTGCGCTGATCGGTAGCGAATCACGAACTCGGGCGAGTACGAGGAACTGTGCGGAGGTTCGGCGAATCCGTTGGTGGGATCGAACGGATTCAACTCGGAATCGGTTGCCAGTGGATCTGTTTCGTCGATGACCGAAGGGTCGATCAACCGCAACAGCAGTGCTCCTTGACCGGGGTGCGGGGCCATGAACACTGCCGCGTCGGGCAGCGGCATCTGCGCTCCCGCCAGGTCGATGGGCCGGCCGGCGGGCGTGTGGGTCAGGCGCTCAGCGGCCGGTAAACCAGCTTGCTGGTGGTAGAACGCGAAGAGAGTGCCGCCACCGGAATGCCCGAGGGTGACGACGTGATCGAACCCTTTCTCCCGCAGGAATACTTGCCCTGCTGCCGCATCGAGAAGGGCCTGTTCATGCACCAAAGCGATGTCGTTGTTGACCGACCGGGTGCCCTGCGTCCATACAGCGTATCCGCGTGCGAGCAACTCGGGGACGAGCACGTGGTGTGTCAGGTCTTGCCGAGGGTGCATCAGCGTGACCACGGTGCGGGCGCCAGGCACGACCCGCAGGATTCCACTGACCTTAGCCCCGTCCGCAGTGTTGAGCTCGTGCAGTGAGACCACTGTGGTCTCGGGCGCTTGGGCGGCGTCGATGTAACGGCCGGCACCAAGGCGCGGTGTCTGCTCGGTCATTGCGGCTCGATTCGCATTGCGTCCTTGTCCCACTGGGTGATTCGAGACCGATACAGTCCGGCAACGCTGCTGTACCACACTGCGTGACGTGCTTCGGTCGCCCGTCGGTCGATCACGATGGGGGAGTCGGAGACAATTCGGTAGTACGGTCCGACGCGTTCAATCGTTACCGCAGGGTCTTGTCCGGCGACTGCGGCGACTGGAATGTTCTCGGGAACGTCGAGGATGAACATAGTGGTCATCAGATGCTTGACCTTTCCTTCTCGTCCTGTACTCGCTGCCAGGCTTCGGCTCGCTCGACGATCAGCTCGGCCTTTCGAGTCAGTAGGGCTGACATGCTCGGTTCGGGGCTGGACACGACATCGACGAGGGCGTCGATGGTGAGATTGGCGTCCAGATCCTCCTGCGGGGTCACCGGACGAAGGGCACGAGTGATCTCGATCATGTAGCCGTTGGGATCGTGGGTGTAGATCGACTCGATCGTCTCGTGCTGGATTTGCATTTCGACCGGCCAGTCGCTGCCGTCGAGGCGCCGCCGATATTCCAACAGATCTTTCTCGTTGTCGACGTGGATCGCGAGGTGTCTCGATCGGATGAAGAAGATCGGCACGTCTGCGCCGAAGCGGGAGTACGAATCGCCTTGCGGGCCACCTTCGAACGGGTCCAGGCCGAAGTAATAGAAGAATGCAAGCCGATCGTCGTTTCCGATGTCGAAGAAGAAGTGGATGAAGTCCGGGTGTTTCTCCGGACCCCACCCTGCGGCGCAGATGGAATGCACCACCGGAAATCCGAGCACGTCTCGGTAGAACTTGACGGTAGCGGCGGGATCAAAGGTCGGGTAGGCGACGTGATCGACGCCTTTGACGGTGTGTTGCAGTGTGGGCATGGTGAACTCTCCCAAGGGTTTCGGGCTAGCGACGGGTGGTTGCTGGCGAGTCGGCGCGTAGCAGGCTCCCCGCGCCGGGAAGGTCGACGGGAAGGTCGAGGCCACGCAGGAGGCTGTAAGCACCAGCGGTGGCGGCTGAGAGAACTGGCAGTCCGAACTCGTCTTCGGCTGACTGGACAAGGTTGAGAGACGGCATCTGCACACAGGCAGAGATCACCATCGCATCGGCTCCGGTGAGGTCCAGGGATCGGGCAGCCTCCATGACTCGTTCGCCGGGGATGCAGCCGACCTCGGCGTTGTCCGCCACCTCGAGTGCACGCCAGTCCGTGACCTGAATACCTTCGGCCTCGATGTAGGCGACTACCTGCTCGGCGAGCGGGCGCATGTACGGGGTGACCAGGACTATTCTCTTCGCGTGGATCGCGCGTAGCGCTTCGACGAGGGTGCCCGCGCTGGAGCGAACGATCGCATCCGAACCGCCGGTTGCCAGTTGCTCGGCGACGAGTCCTTCCACTCGCTGGTGCTCGCCTGGACCCACTGACATCAGGGCGACCAAGCATGCGTAGAGGATGCCGTCGACGCCTGCGTCACCGAGTTCGAGGATGCATCGTTCACGTTGAGCGTTCATAGCCCGCAACTGTTCCGGTGATACGGACTGCATCCGCATCCGGCTCGAGTGGAACGAGAACTCGGCGTCGGTATGTCGGCCGAGCAGGGCCGGCATTTCCGTCTCGACCGTCACATTCGAACTCGGAACGACGAGTCCGATTCTGTGAATGCCCATGGGGTAGCCCTTCTGATCTGGAATTTCCGGGCGACATGTGATGGTCCGCCCGACTAACGTAGATTTACGTTGATGACAATTATTCGACGTTAGTGACGATTCGTCAAGCCCTGTCGGGCCTCGAGCGCGATTGCGAATGCGTGCGCTCCGCTGGCTTCGACGTGCGAGCGAGTGAAGGAGGGTGATCTGAATGGCCCACATGAGCAAGAACATTCGAGTGGAATGGGTCGACGTGGACGGTGGTGGCGCGGCGCATCACTCGATGGCGTCAATATGGGCTGAACGCGTGGAGCATTCCTTGCTCAGGGAGTTGCAATTGCCGCCGGATCGTTTTCCTCGTCGCCGGGTCGAAGTCGACTTTCATCGCGCCCTTAGGTTCGGGGATTGTTTCACTCTGTCGTTGGAGATTGCGCAGGTCGGCGCGACCTCGGTGGTGTATCTATGGTTCGCACGGATGTGCGGCGAGGTCTATTTCTCCGGTCGTACGGTCACGGTTTTCGTGGATGACGAGGGTCGCTCGCGACCGGTTCCTGACGCTCTTCGGTCGAAGGTCGGTTCGCCGCTTACCTGACCAGCGCGCCCGGCATCTGTGTGGTCGTGCTGGCATGTTCACCTTTCGTGTCGATTCTCACATTTGACTATTGACTTGTTGTCGCGGACGTCGAATAATCGACATAGACGTAAGCAGTGTTCGAGATGACCTCGCACTCCGTCGCATTCCCAAGTACGAAGGAGCACAGCGGCAATGGCATATGTAATCGGAGTGGACGTCGGTGGAACCTTCACCGACGCAGTGCTCGACGACGATGCGGGTACGATTGTGGCGGCCAAAGCCCCATCGACACCCCCGGACTATTCGCAGGGTGTCCTCGACGTACTCGAGGCACTTGCTGAGCAGTTGGGCTGCCCGATCGAAGAGATGCTGGCAAACACCCATCACATCGCGCACGGCACGACGTCGTCGCTCAATGCGCTCGTCATGGGAAACGTGCCACCAGTCGGATTCCTCACGACGAAGGGCCACCGCGACTCCATCTACATCATGAACGTTGAGGGGCGGTATCTCGGAGGTTCGCCCGAACAGGTCCAGAATGTGATGGGCCAGAAGAAGTCTCACGGTCTCGTCCCGAAGAAGCATGCACTCGAAGTGACCGAACGGCTCGATCGTGACGGCAATGTCGTCGTCGCCCTCGACGAGGAGTCTGCCCGCGAGTCCATCCACGCACTCCTCGCAGATGGAGTGTCGGGGATTGCGGTCTCACTGCTGTGGTCGTTCCGCAATCCTGCTCATGAACAGCGCATTCGAGAACTCGTCCACGAGATCGACCCGACCATGTTCGTCTCCCTGTCGAGCGAGGTGAGCCCACGCATCCGGGAGTTCGCGCGCAACGCGACCACCATCATGAGCACTCAAATCGGGCCCGGACTCCGCGATTACCTCGGCGAACTGGAATCGAAGCTGCGCGAACGCAAACTGGCCGGCCCCCTGCTGGTGATGCAGAGCAACGGCGGTGCTGTCGCAGCGGCCGAGGCACCGAAGAACGCGATCAGCACGGTCGGTTCAGTGTTGACCGGTGGCGTGGTCGGCGCGGTTTCCCTGGGTAAGCAACTCGGCCATCGCAACATCATCGCCACGGACGTAGGTGGCACCACTTTCCTCGTTGGTCTCGTCGTCGACGGTGAGCCCGTCCGGGCGAGCACCACGATCATCAACCATCACCCGATCAACGTTCCCACTCTCGAAGTTCATGCCATCGGCTCCGGCGGCGGTGCTATTGCTTGGGTGGATGCCGGCGGCAATCTCCAGATCGGACCCCATAGCGCCCAGTCGGTACCGGGCCCGGCCTGCTACGGCCAGGGCGGTACCGATCCCACCAACACCGATGCCAACCTTGTGCTCGGGATTCTTCCGGAACGAGGTCTGCTCGGCGGCCGTAAGCCGCTCGACAAGAACCTCGCTCGGGAAGCGATCCGCTCGAAGATCGCAGAGCCCCTGGGTCTTTCGATCGAGGACGCGGCTGCCGCCATCTATGCGGTCCAGAACGCCCAAACCGGTGACCTTTTGCGCAAGACGGTGGTCGAAGCGGGGCACGACCCCCGTGACTTCGTTCTCTACGCCTTTGGTGGTGCCGGCCCAGCACACTGCGCCGCATACGCCGCAGAGGTCGGGGTCAAGGAAGTCATCATCCCGCTCGGTCAAGTTGCTTCTGCTTTCTCGGCGTACGGTCTCGCCTCGTCGAACATCGTGCTCGCGGCCGAACTATCGGACCCGGCAGCGATGCCACTCGACCCGTCCCGAGCCGAGCGTAATTTCGCCCAGCTCGAGACCCAGGTGCTCGAGCAACTCAATCGCCAGGGTTTGAACTTCACCGGAGTGGAAGTCGAACGCGAAATCGACATGCGCTACGCGATGCAGCTCGCTGAGGTGGCAACCCCGGTGCCTGAGGGAAACCTCGATGCAGCAGGGATCCAGCGGGCCTCGGATCTGTTCGAACAGCGGTACGCCGAACTCTACGGAAATGACAGCGGCTTCCGGGAGGCTGGCATACAGGCCATCACCTACCGCGTTCGTGCCACTGGAATCCTGCCGTTCTCACCGGCACTTCCTGACCTCAAATCTGCAGACTCCGCCGATTCCACCCACGCGCGGATCGGTACCCGCAAGGTCTGCCTCGACGGCAAGCTTGGCTTCGTCGACACCGACGTCTACGACTACAGCAAACTGCTCGCCGGGCACGTCCTGTCCGGTCCCGCGATCGTCGAGGTACCCACCACCACCGTCGTCGTCCCGCACGACACCACCGGCACCGTCGACCGCCTCGGCAACCTGAACATTCTTCCCAACTAGGAGCTCCGCAATGACCATGCAAATCCCAGGCTCCGAGGTGTTCTCGAGCCGACCGATCGATCCGGACGAACTCGCGCGCACACTTCCCCCGAAGCTGGAAGTTCATAGCGTCACCCAAGAGCAGATCGATAACTTGGACCCGTTGACCTACGAGGTGATCAGGCACCGGCTGTGGTCGGTCACCGACGAAATGGGCGAAGCGCTCAAGCGCATGTCCGGATCGCCGATCGTCACCGACGCCAACGACTTCGACTTTGCGATCAGCGACGAAATCGGCCAGGAAGTTCAGGTCGGGCTGTACAACACCATGCTCGTCGGTGCCGTAGATCTGGCCATTTACTGGACTCTGAAGCACCGCTCGACAAACCCAGGTATCGCAGAGGGCGACATGTTCTTGTGCAACGACCCCTGGGTCGGCGGCGGACTGCATCAGAGTGATGTGATCGTCTACCAACCGATCTTCCACGAGGGCAAGCTGTTTGCCTGGACCAGTGCGATCTGTCACGAACCCGACCTCGGTGGGTCCGGCCTCGGGTCGTTCGATCCCTCAGCCAAGGATGTCTTCTCCGAATCGCTTCCGACACCACCGATCAAGGTCGTTCGCGACTACGAACTGCAGCGCGACGTCTCCGATGCCTGGGTGCGGCGCTCCCGGGTGCCGATGCTCGTCGGACTGGACCTGCGGGCGAAGATCGGCGCAAACACCGTCGGTCGTAACCGGCTGCTCTCCGTGATCGAACAGTACGGTGCTGACACGGTCAAGGCCGTGATGAAGCGGATGATGGCCGACGCCGAGGGCCGCCTGCGCGGAAAGCTCACTTCGCTACCTGACGGGACCTGGAAGGCCACTGGATACCAGGATCAGTCCCAGATCGGCGACCGCGGAATCCACAAGATCACCGTGGCCATGACCAAGACAGCCGACCATCTCACCTTCGATTTCACCGGCACAGACCCACAGACCGGTGTGATCAACTGTACCTACGCCGGTATGCGCGGCGGCGTCATGCTCGCTCTGCTGCCCATTCTCGCCGGCGACATCCCGTGGTCCGCGGGCGGTCTGATGCGCTGCTTCGACTTGGTCTCTGAAGAGGGCACGATCAACAACGCCACCTTCCCTGCTGCCGTCAGCCGTGGACCTATCGGTCCGGCCTGGCTCACAGGAACTCTGATCGCCGAATGTCTGTCCCAGATGCTGGATCGTTCTGTCGATCTCGGTAAGAGTGTGCAGGCGGCCTGCTGCGGCACCTGGGACACAGCTGTGATCGCCGGCCTCGACGAACGCCCCGAACAATCGGTTCCTTTCCTCAACATCATGATGGAACCCATGGCGGGCGGGTACGGAGCTCGGCCTACCGCCGACGGTATGGATACCGGTGGGCTGTTCTGCATTCCGATGGGTCGCATCCCCGACACCGAGATGACCGAATTTCTCTACCCACTGCTCACGTTGTGGCGCCGTGAGGAACCGGACTCCGGTGGGCCTGGACGTCACCGCGGCGGCGTCAGCGCCTCCATCGCCATTACTCCGTACGGCACCAGCCTGCCGATGGGCCTGGTGCTTGCCTCTGCGGGCAAGGCCGTCGCCCAGAACAACGGCCTCGCAGGCGGATATCCGGGCAACACCGGCGTCGAGGTGCTCGCCCGCAATACCGACATCGTCGAGCAGTTTGCAGCCGGCAGCATTCCCGGCTCGCTCCACGAGCTCGGCGGTTGTCGCGAACTCGGGGCTTGCTATGCAGAGAGCTATGTAGCCCCCGGCGAAGTGCTCTACATGCACTGGCAGGGTGGCGGAGGTTACGGTGACCCGCTCCTACGTGACCCGGCGGCTGTGGCAGCGGACTACCGCGAGGGCAAAGTCACGGCATCCGGAGCCGAAACCGTGTACGGCGTCTTGCTCCTCGACGGTGACGTCGACGAAGAACAGACTTTGGGTCGGCGTGAGGAGATGCGCTCCGAGCGGCGAGAGCGCTCCGGCGACATTCCCGCCGACGGCCCCACACTCGAGCTGGCTGGTGCTCGTCGACTCGACGACAACCTCGTCGAGGTCACGATCGGAGACACCCGCGCGATTGGCTGCGCTCAGTGTGGTCGTCTACTCGGCGACGACAAGAACAGCACCACCCTCGACCTCGCGCGATTCGAGGGCCCGTCGTCGATCGCCGGCCCACAGGTCACCTCCGACCCCGCCGAGTACGTCGATGCCGCGGTGGTTTTCCGGCAGCTGTGCTGCCCCGGCTGCTGGACCGCCATCTACTCCGGAATCGTTCCCGCCGATCATCCCGATCATGCGCTTGATTTGGCGCGGCTTTTGCCTGCGGTGGCGGATCGGTGATGTTCCGGACAATCGTGATTACGATCAATAGAGGAGGAAAACGGTGACATTCTCGGATTGGGGCGGACGCCTCGTTCCGTTCCCGGAGGAACGTGCACGTCGCTACCGTGACAGCGGCGCATGGAGTTCCGATCCCACGGGGCGGCGACTGCATCAGATTGCTACCCGCTTCCCGGATCGACCGGCCGTGATCGCCGCCGAAGGGCAGATGAGTTTTGCTGAACTGGACCGCCGTACGGACCAGATCGCCGCCGCGCTGATACGACTCGGCCTTCGCCGACTCGATCCGGTCATCTTCCAACTCACCAACCGCCTGGAGACGGTCCTCGCGTGGTACGGCTGCATCAAGGCGGGGCTGGTACCGGTGGCAACGCTGGCGGCGCACCGCATGCACGAGATCGGGCACGTCAGTCGCAAGGTCGGCGCTGTGGCGCACCTCGTCGAGGCTGGTCTGCCCTCCTTCGACCTCGTCGAGTTCGCCCGCGAACACGCTGCCGGACACCCCACGATGCGGCACATCATCAGCGTCGGCGATGTTGCGAGCAACGATCGGGACGAGGTGACTCGACTCGAAGATCTCGGCCTCGACATCGATCCGCACACGGCGCATGCAGTCGTCGAGCAGATCGCAATACAGACCGATCCGAGTGACGTGGCTGCGTTCCAGCTCTCCGGTGGAACCACTGGAGTTCCCAAGGTCATCCCACGAATTCACGCCGAATACTGGAACAACGCGTTGCTGTACGCAGACAGCCTCGGATGGGACGAGAACAGTCGGGTCGCACATTTGATCCCGATCATCCACAATGCCGGCATCTCGTGCGGGTTGCACGCGGCGCACTCGGTCGGAGCGTGCTTGATTCTCGCGACGGCCGATGCTTCGGTCGCGTTCGATCTGATGACACGGTCCGGCGCTACCGAGGTACTGATCGGGCACGGTCACTACCAAGCCGTCATGACACCGGAGTTCGATCTAGCAGCGGTGTCTCTGAAGCGGATCATCCTTTCGGGGGCCAAGGTTCCGCATGAGCTCTTCGAGCGCGTCGACGACGGCGCTGAGCGGTGGGCAGGCCAGCTGTTCGGCATGGCCGAGGGCTTGTTCACAGTTACCCCTCTCGATGCGCCCGCACAAGCTCGACTGACGACGGTGGGTTCGCCGATCTCCTCCGATGACGAGGTACGCATCCTCGAACCGGGATCCGAGACAGAACTCGGGGATGGGGAGGTCGGAGAATTGTGCTGCCGAGGCCCCTACACGATTCCCGGATACTTCGACGCTCCGGATCACAACCGGGATGCCTTCACCTCCGACGGTTTCTACCGAACCGGAGATCTCGGCACGATCGCCGAGATCGAGGGCGCGCGTTACCTGTCCATCGAGGGCCGGATCAAAGATCTGATCAACAGGGGTGGGGAGAAGATCAACGCCGAAGAACTCGAGCTGCTCCTGTTGGAACATCCTGGCATCGCCAACGTCGCTGTCGTCGCCATGCCGGACCCCCGACTCGGCGAAAGAACGTGTGCGTACGTTGTCGCGACACGCGGTGATGTGTTGGCGCTCAAAGATGTCCAGGAACACTTGGCCCAGCTGGGGGTCGCTAAATTCAAGTGGCCCGAAAGGCTCGAGTGGGTGTCGTCCTTCCCTCAGACGAATGTGGGCAAGATCGACAAGAAGCGTTTGAGGGCCGAGATTGCGGCGAAATTGGTCGATGAATCGGATTCCCGGCCGATCGGGGTTTAGCAAGACACCGGAAGAATCACGGCTGTGAGACGTCGTTGGCGTCTCACAGCCTCTTTCCGGAATCTCGACCTTTGCTCGACTACCTACTGGTTCAAAGTTGTTTTTCTGCAATGTCATTGGCTGGACTGGAGCAATGCACTCAGGTTGTTGTGGACGGAATCGGTGCCGGTGTCGTACTCATCACGTCCTCACCTGGCCGGAGTGGTGAGTCCAGTGCGAAGAACCTGAATTTCTTGACTTTTGACGTCCATGTTGAATAATCTACGTACAGGTCAATTTGTGTTCCGCGTTGATGTTTCGCGGACGGACCGAGGCTAAAAGTTGCCGGTTTGACCATCTGACGTTGGCGACGAATAATCAACGAGTGCGTCACAAAGAGTGGAGTTGGATATGAATCTGGAACGAGTGGCAGTACTAGGTGGCGGACCAGGTGGCCTCTACGCCGCGAGGCTGGTCAAACGCAGTCATCCAGACGCCGATGTGACTGTCTACGAGCAGAGCCGCCCGGATCAGACGTTCGGGTTCGGCGTCGGCTTGGCGTCGCGCACTCAACGGAACTTGCGTGAGGCCGACCCTGCATCGCTCGAAGCCATTGTCGGGGCCGCGCACCCTCACGAGATGTCAATGCAGGTCGGCGACAAAATGGCTACGCTGGCGCACGGTGAACTCCTTGCCGTCGCGCGCACCACCCTGCTCGCGGTACTTCAGCAACAAGCGCAAAATGCCGGTGTGCGAATGCATTTCGGCGAACGGCGCGAAGCCGCAGAACTCGATGTGGACCTCGTCATCGCAGCAGACGGAATCAACAGCGCAACACGCACACAGATGGCCGACACCTTCGGCCCTCGCGTAAGTACCGGGGCCGGCCTCTACTTGTGGTGTGGAACCGAGTTTGCACTCCCTCGCGCAATCTTTGTTCCGGTCACCACTGAACACGGCACCTTCGTCGCTCACGCTTACCCGTACGCCGGGGACCGCAGCACTTTCCTCGTCGAAACCGACGAGGAAACATGGCGGCGAGCCGGATTCGATGTCTCCACCGACCGGACAGCTCCCGCTGACAGTGACGGCTTCGCCCTGGAATATTTGCAGCGTGCGTTCGCGGACACCCTCCAAGGCCACCGACTGATCGGGAACAGAACCCGGTGGACACGCTTTCGTACCATTTCGTGCGAGCGCTGGCACAGCGGCAAGACTGTCCTGCTTGGCGACGCGGCCCATACAGCTCACTACTCCATCGGATCAGGCACCAAACTTGCCATGGAGGACGCCATCGCCCTCGACCATGCACTCATCGCCGCACAGACTGTCGAGGACGCCCTCGTGGCGTACGAAAAGGTGCGGCGGCCCGCTGTCGAATATCTCCAGGAGATCGCGCGGCGCAGCGAACTCTGGTGGGAGTCGTTCCCGGAGCGGATGAACCTGCCACTCGAGCAGCTGATGATCGCCTACATGACCCGCGCCGGGAAAGTCAGCGTCGGCCGCTTTCACGACTCCGCCCCCACACTGGTTCAAAAGGGGCTTGCGAGCTACGGCAACGTACCTGTCGGCGCGGTACCCCCGACGGATATCGAGGACTGGATCCTTGCGCAATCCCTCGATCATGACCAAGACCGGTTCGAGGACCGTGTCGCGACTTCGGAGCTGCGTGACGCTGGCTCCACCGCAGTGATCAACATTGATTTCGACTCCGCGTGGGGCGTCGAAGCCGCTGACATCGTGGAAACCGCACCCATTGCCCGGGCGCTCTGGTTGACAGGACCTCCGTCGCGGGCTGCCGTCCTCACCCGACTCGACCTTGCCGAACGGCTTCGCGGTCGTACGGGGTCCCTGCTCGTAGTCGAAGCACCGTCGTCATGCCGCGAGGACATTGCCGCCGGCCTGGCCAGTGCGCGCATCGACCTCGCCTTCTTCGATGAACCCGAATCGATTCCTGCTGATCCGGAGCTCTCCTCGTTCGGGGCCTCGGCGTGAGCGCAAACATCCTCCTCGGCCGGGCTATTCTTCGGGCATGACAAGCGAGGAAGCCGCGGCCAGGCGCCGTTCCCGGGGACGGGGCAAGTTGACCACGACAGATCAGGATGCCATCGAGGGCGCGGCAACCCGCAGCAACCCGCGTCGGGAACTCGTGGAGAAGCAAATAATGGAGCAGGCCACCCGCCTGTTCGCTGAGAAAGGCTTTGCGAGTACGACACTGCAGGACATTGCGGACGCGACCGGCCTGACCCGGCCGGCGCTCTATCATTACGTGGCCAACAAGGACGAACTCCTCTCCCGCCTCGTGAGTGAAAGCACAGAGACACCCGCGGCTCTTCTGCACGAGATCAATGACCGCCCCGACTTGGGCCCTACCGAAAAACTGCGCCAAATGGCAACAGCCATCGCCCTGCACCAGGCGCAAGGGCCGGACAGATTCCGATTGATCATCCGATCGGAAGCTGAACTCCCCGAGGACATCGCAACCACGTACCACCACAGCCGCCGACATGTGCTCAAGGAATTCATCCGCGTCATCGAGGAAGGAATTCGCGCCGGCGAGATGCGCCCCGTCGACCCCCGTACTGCGGCGCTCGGCGTTATCGGCATGATCAACTGGATCGCCTGGTGGCACCAACCAGGCGACCTCGAGAACGACCGTGCTGTCGCAAACCAACTCGCCGACATGGCATTACATTCGCTCATCCAGGAGAATCCGCATACCGAAACTTCCGAAGGTCCCGCCAGGGCGATTGCCTTGCTTCGCCAGGACCTCAACTATCTGGAGCGGTTACTCGACGAATCTACGGAGTTGGGCTGAGCACTCTGGATTTGTCCTGGCTCGGCCTCTGGGTGAGAGCGGGAAGTGCGAATACCGCTCGACATCGCCAAGGATGACGTTTCATTCTCACTTCGCAAGTGTTCGACGAAACCGGTGAACCCGCCGGGATCGACGCGGTGACGTCACCCTGCGGTGTGTTCCGGAGTGCAGACATGCTTGTGGATCTCCCGCGAGAGTTCCGCGACGGTCTCGGTCAGTGCCGTGTTCGCCTCGATCAACTGTCGGAGTTGATTGGTGTTGTCGAGAGTGTGAACCGCGACTTCACTACTGATGGCATCCGCCCGTTTCGCCGAGATCAACAGAATTGCTCCCTGCATGCCGGCAAGCATCGACAAAAATAGATTCAGCAGAATGAACGGGTAGGGATCGAAACCGGTATTGCCGTTGAACCCTGCCCAGATTCCCATGATCGCGACGAACACGAAGACGAACGGCCACGACCCCATACCGTTGCGGACCACATCGGCCGCACGTTCTCCGCGGGTCAGCTCCGAACCCGTGCGGACTGCGGGATGCAGATGCCACCGATTCTTGTTTCCGAGTCTCATGGTTCTGCGTCTCATGGTTCTGCGTCTCATGGTTCACCGCCTCATGGTTCACCATTGTGCGCTTGCCGCTGGTCGTGTTCAGTTCAGGTCGACTATCCTCGGTATTCTTTCGGCTACGAGCGATGTCGCCCCGCAGAGTACCCACCGTCGACGACAAATTCTGTGCCGGTGGAGTACGTCGCTTCGCTGACGATGAAGCGCACTGTCGATGCTATCTCGTTCGGACTTCCGAGACGCGGGATAGGCTGATCGGAAACGAAGGGCAAACCGCCGAAATCATTTGTCGCTGAGCCTTGTATCGGTCCGGGATGAACGGAACAAACTCGCACGTTGTTACCGCACAGGTCGAGGGCCGCCGCCTTGGTAAGTCCTCGAAGGCCCCATTCGCTGGCAACGTAAGCACCCATTCCCTGGTATCCGGTCAGGCCCGCTGCGGAGGAGATGTTCACGATTGCACCTCCGCCCGCGGCTGTCAGGGACTTTGCAGCACAGTGTATTCCGAGCCATGCTCCGTACAGGTTGGTATTCAGAACATGTTTGAACTGCGTGGGGCGTTGTAGTTGCACGCTTCCCGGCTCGATGATTCCGGCATTGTTGACGAGGACGGACAGATGTCCGTAAGTTGACTCGGCTGTGTCGATGGCGGATTCCCAACTCTCCGGTTGTGTCACGTCGAGACGCTGGAACGCCACGCGGTCACCGAGTTTCGATGCTGTAGCGTTTCCTTCTCCTTCGAGGAGGTCGCCGATGAGGACTCCGAACCCTTCTTCGGACAGGGCTTTGGCGATGGCCGCACCAACCTGGCCCGCTCCTCCGGAAATGAGAGCACTTCTTCCGTCGTGGTCGGTCATGCGTAGCCCCTCAGTTGAAGTTGTCGGCCTTGCTGTCGAGATAGCTGATGATGCGTTGCCGCGCCAGTCGTTCGCTGAGTTCAGGTCGGGCTTGCGGTGTTGTCCAGGACAGATCGTCGAGGCAGCCCATCATGACGATGTTGATGCATTCCGCCGAGATGAGTCCCTTGAACTCCGCGTCGAGTCGATTGACCGTGGCGGAGTATTGGTTGCGGTCCGACGGCGAGTTCGGTGGTGAGTGGGGTTCGAGGTGCGTTGTCACTTGTTCTGGTCCTTCTGGCGGATCGGGGACGAAACGATCAGCAACGGGCAGGACACTGTGTGCATGAGACGGCGACTCGTGGAGCCGAGTAACATCGACGAGAATCCGCCCCGTCCTCGCCGACCCACGAGGACGAGTTGCGCTGATTTCGATTCGATTTCCAATTGCCTTGCAGGATTGTCACGTACGACGACACATCGAACGGCGACGTCGGGGTACTCCTCCCTCCACCCCGCAAGCCTTTCCGCCAAGACCGCATGCTCGGCGGTAGAGATCGTGTCCCAGTCCAGCGATACACCGTCAGGGTCGGAGCGAAACACGGTTGTAAGGTCGGAGTCGCTCCAGGCATGGACTGCAGTGAGCTCCACTCTGTGGAGTGAAGCGGTCTCGAACGCTTCGGCAATCGCGGGTTCGCTGTTCTCTGTCCCGTCGATACCCACCACTATCGGGCCGCTCATCTGCGGCTGTTTCGACTTCGGGACGTTTCGGATGACTGCGACAGGCACGTTCGAATGGAGAACCACTGCCGCGCTGACGGAGCCGAGTATCGCGTCGGCGAATTGATTGAGCCCGTGTGATCCGACGACAAGCATCGCAGCCGTGCGGGATTCGTCAAGGAGTGCTTCTACACCGTTTCCGAATCTCAGCTTGTCGACGATCTGTAATTCTCTGTCTCCCAGCGTCGCTGCGGACAGCAGCGCCTCGGAACGAGCTGTGGAGAGTCGTTCGCGACCAACAGTTCGTTGGTCTGGAAACCGTGGTGCACCGAGTTTGACAGCACCGCCGAAAGTGTCTGCTTCGACAGGCATCACGGACAGTAAGTGGAGCGGTCGAGTGCGAAGTACGGCTTCTCGGGCCGCCCATCGAACTGCGGAAAGCGCCGGTGCCGACCCGTCGACACCCACCACGATTGGTGCTCCGCGGTTCATGATGTCTCCTCTGATTCGAAATGCCGTGTGGTGCGAGCTGTCCCGAGGATCGACTCAGCCCAGGAGCGAACCGAAGCCCAATCCCGGAAGTCGCCTTCAGGCGCGTGAACGACTCGTACGGCTACTCGTTCACCGAACCCCAATCCTTCGCGGTCGAGTTTGCCTGCGAAGGATTTGTGTTCGACTGCACCGGTTTTCTCCATCAAGGTGGCAATGTCGGACGGAACACCGGTCGTGGATTCGCCCGAACCGATCGGTCCCGAGGAGAACAGCCAAACCTGGCGAAGCCGCAATGCATCCGAGAAGCGTTTGGTGAATTCCTCTGCGTCCTTCATCCAGTGCCCCATATAGATCGCGCTCCCGAGAACTATCGTGTCGTACTCGGTGAGTTCGAGAACGTCGTCGGGGTGACGGCGGTCTGCATCCATTCCGCTCTCTCGCAGGGATTTTGCGAGGAAATCTGCGATTTCGCTTGTCGAACCGTGGCGGCTTGCGGCCGTGACCAGTGTTTTCATCCAGTGCTCCGCTCGGGAATCAACACGGTGATTGCTCACATGCACTCGCCGTGCTCGGGTGATCGTGATTCGAATTGTGCCGGGGTCAGGACTTCCTGGTCAGGGCCGCGAGGTGCACGAAAAAGGGTCTTTCGGCCTTCTGATCCGTGTGCCGCCGACACCTGTGGTGGTGGTTGTTGTGCGCTAGCGTCGACGGCAGAGAGCGACTCGACTCGACCGGTACGACTGCTCAGGAGGCCCGGCAATGAATCAACCGAAAATTGCGCGTTTGGTGAGCGAGACAGGGGATACGGTGACGGTCTCAGGGGGAGAGGGCGCAGTCAGGTCCTTCCCGGTCGGGGTATGGATGCTGACAGATGGTCAGCGGGTAGTGATCGTGGGTGAAGGTGGACCACTGTCGACGGCGACAGTCGACGGCAGCGCGCTGGTCGCTGCGGTCCATGCGCGATGGCCTGGCGCTGTCGTCCTCGAGAGGATGCCTGTCACGGGCAGCGCTGCTGACCCGAGAGCGTATTCGGCCAGGTATGTCGAGGTTCGCGATGACGGCTCCCACGGCGAGCCTGCGTATGCGGATCTGTCCGACGCCGGATTCGCCCTGGGGTCGATCGACGCCTCGTGACAGCCCCTAGCTGTTCGGACCCCCTAGCTGTTCGAGCTCCCTGGCTGTTCGGACTCCACGGTGACCGACGAGCCTGCAGCAAAGGTGTAGCTGGTGTCGTCGATCGAAAGTGCGATCGGTGGGACATCTTTCGTCTCCGATGTCACAGTCACAGCCGAATGGGTGCACTGGATTCGAAGACGGTGGCCACGGTAATAGATCGTGAAGGCAAGTTCACGCAGCTCGACGGGTAATTGCGGATGCAGCCACAGAATATCGTCCCGAAAATCGAGCCCTGTGTAGCAGCGTTCGAGAATATCGATCGCGCCCGCCATCGCTCCGAGATGGATTCCTTCCCTGGTACTTCCGCTCCGAGCGTCGGACAGATCCGCGGCCAGTGCATCGCGGAGCATGGCCCACGACTGTGATCGGTTGCCTCGCACAAGGACCCAGGTGTGGGAAATTCGGCTCAGTGTCGAACCGTGCGTCGTACGCTCGAGGTAGTAATCGATCATCGCCGGGATCACGGAGGGATCGAACTCGTACCCCAATCGCGTGATCAACTCAGTCAGTTCCTCAGCGGTGAATACGTAGAGCAACATGAGGATGTCTGCCTGTTTCGAGGCCTTGTAGTGGATCGATGAGTCTCCCTCTGCCTCGAGTATGAGATCCAGGCGGCCGATGTCCCCGTATCGTGACCGGTAGTCGGCCCAATCCAGCTCGGTCAACGCGCCGAAACCCTCGAATTGACTGATCAGGCCGTTGTCGAGGAAAGTCAGGCGCAGTCGCCTGCTCAGTCGGTCCCACGACACCAACTCCTCGTCGGTCACATCGAGGCGCCCAGGGAAGTATCGGTTGTCATTCCGGAGTACCCGAACCGCCTCGACCGCACGTATGAGCGACCATTCCGTCATGACGTTCACGTATGCGTTGTTGTCGATCCCGGTGCCGGGGCGGTCGGGATAGCCGTCATGGAATTCATCTGGGCCCATGACACCGCGGATATCGTATCTGTCGCTGCTCGCGTCGTATTCGGACTTTGCCATCCAAAATCGCGCATTCTCGATGAGTAGATCGACCCCGTGATTACCGAGAAATTCCAGATCGGTTGTCGTTTGCCAATATCGCCAGACATTGTGGGCGATTGCGAGGTTGACGTGGTACTGGCGACGAGAGTGATCGGGTATCCAGCGGGCAGACCTCGGGTTGAAGAGGAAGGGCGGTGTTTCTTCTCGACCGTCGCTGCCGCTTTGCCAAGGAAAGAGAGCGCCGTGCAGGTTCAACCCTCGGGCGTTTCGGCGCGCCCGGGCTAACCGCCGGCACCGATAGAGCAGCAACGACGATGTCAACTCCGGAAGCCGACGCGTCAGGATTGGCACAACGAACAATTCATCCCAGAAGACGTGACCGCGGTATGCCTCGCCATGGAGTCCTCGAGCGGGAACTCCGACGTCGAGATCTGTCGTGTGGGTCGACAGTGTCTGAAGTACGTGAAGGAGTAATACATTCGTCGCCAGAGCGGTGGAGTCTTCCGTAGCGAGTGTTATGCCGAATTGGTTCCAGAGCCAGTCCCAAGCGGCGCAGTGGCGTCGAAACAGTGCGCCGTGATTCTCTGCTTCCTGGACTCGTTGCCACGCGGCGGACTTTGGATCGAGTGTTGACTTATCGCGGGAGGTGAAGAGCGCCGACGTCTTCTCGACGGTGACGGGTTTGGCGACCGTGATTCGGCAGCGGATGACCTGCACGATTCCAGTGTGGTCTGTGTTCACGCGGCGGTTGTGTTGCGTGGTTGATCCGTCGACGTCGGTCAGGCGGAGACGCTCGGCTTGGGTGATGCGGATGTGGGAGCTAGTGGTTTGGACCGTTGCGGAAATGCATTGGTCGCCGACGGTATCCAAAGCGAGGACTTCGAGATGTTTTTTGGCCAGTTTCGAATAGTCCGGAACATTGTTGTTGACGACGTCGGTGGTGATCCCGGATGCGATGTCGATCGATCCATCCCAGTTTTCGGCTGCGACGGTCATGGTGATCGCGGCTACGTGTGGATCGTCCATCGATACGATCCGGCGTTGTCGAATTCGAGTGACGCGACCGCGCGTATCGCGGAATACACTTTCTCTGGAACAGATTCCATGCTCGAGATCAACTGCTTCGTGGTGGTGCGTGACAAGCGCTGATGGGGATTGGAGCAGTTCTCCGTCAGGACCTGTGACGGTAAATGTCGTCCAGTCCGGCAGATTGACCACGCTTTCGTCCTCGCGTACGTGTCCGTCCACATCCGAGGTGAGTCGGTTGTAACACCCCGCGACATAGGTGCCGGGATAGTGGAGGCCGTCATCGTGGGACTCAGACAACGCGCCTCGCGTGGCAAAGTAGCCATTTCCCACGGTCGACATGGTCTCGCGAAGGCCAGTGGCGCTCGGATCTATCCCGCGATATTCGAGTGTGGAGTTGGGCTCATTTCCTGATATACAGAGTCGGCATCCAGGGTCGTGGTTATCGCCTTCGCGCGTTGTGGCCGTGACGAAGTGGAAGTTGACCTCGCCGATGGCGGTGACGGCGAGGTCGGCGCCGTTCTCGGTGAGAGATTCGAGATTTTCGCTTGGGCCAAGACCGATTCGCAGACCGAATCCACCGGATCGGGCGGCGCGGATTCCAGCGATCGAGTCTTCGACGACGACGCATTCGGCTGGCGGGATCGACAGTCTTCGTGCGGTTTCCAGATAGGTGTCTGGATCCGGTTTGCCGTCCAACCCGAGTAGTGCAATGTCGGCGCCGTCGAGTCGGATGTCGAAATAGTCAGATACACAGGCATTCTCGAGTACTCGTCGCGCGTTTTTACTTGCCGACACCACAGCAGTGAGTACGCCGGCGGCGCGTAGTTGCTGAATCCACCTCACGGTCGGGACGATCACCCCGACTCCTTCTCGTTCGAGTTCCGCGAGGAAGAATCGGTTTTTGCGCTCGAGGAGATTATTGACGGTAGTGGCGTCGGGAGGATCGTCGGGATGCCCCAGGGGGAGTTCGATTTTCCGCGATTCGAGGTATGACCGGAGGCCTTTCTGTCTTTCTTTGCCGTCGATGAATTCTCGATAGTCCTCGTCGTCGAGTTCCACATCGCCGACGTCGCCGTGCGCGCTCAATTCGTGAAACAGGCGCCCCCAGGCGGCTCGATGGGTATGTCGGGTGTCGGTCACGACACCGTCCATGTCGAACAAGACAGCGCGAAAGACGCGTCTACGAATGACCACCGACGCGTGTTCGGAGGTCGCCGCGCGCCAGATGGTCATGGCACCAGCACTGCTGCGCCAGTGACTCGATCTGCCGCCAAGTCTTCCAGTGCCCGATTCGCTCCGCTGAGTGGATAGGGCATGGTGCTGACGCGGAGGTGATGATTGTCTGCGAATTCGAGAAACTCCTGTGCATCTCGCCTGGTATTCGAAGTCACCGAGCGAACCTCGCGTTCGTAGAACAGGTGCTTCTGGTAGTTCAGTACAGGCACATCCGTGAGGTGTATTCCGGCGATCGACAGGACGCCGGCTCGGTCCAGTGCTTCGAGGGCAGTGGGAACGAGATCACCGACTGGCGCGAAAAGGATTGCCGAATCGAGCAGTTCCGGTGGATGGTCGTATGCACCTTGCACCGATGCGGCTCCGAGATCGTGGGCCAGTTCGCGCGCGGATCTGCTGCGCGTCATCACATGCACCTGTGCGCCTCGAGCAAGTGCGACCTGCGTCGCAAGGTGTGCACTTGCGCCGAAACCGTAAACTCCCAGCCGCCCACCTTCCGGCAGGTCGGCACGCTCGAGCGCACGGAATCCGATGATTCCCGCACAGAGTAGCGGAGCGAGTTCGTTGTCCGTATACCCAGACGGGAGTTTGAGTGCGAATCCTTCTGATATAGAAGTATATTCGGCAAATCCACCGTTGACATCCCAGCCGGTATAGGTGGAGTTCGGGCACAGGTTCTCAGCGCCGCGTAGGCAGTAGCGACACACACCGCACGTCGAGTGAAGCCACGGAATCCCCACACGGTTACCGGGCTTGAAGGCGTCGACAGCCGTCCCGACCGCCTCGACGAGCCCGACAACTTCGTGACCCGGTACGACATTGCGTCGGTGAACCGGAAGGTCGCCTACGGCGACGTGGAGGTCGGTGCGGCACACTCCGCACGCGAGAACACGAACAAGTAGTTCATTCGCGCCGATTTCCGGGCGGGGGACCAGTCGCCTTACAAGAGGATGCGTCCCGAGCGAACCGGGGGAGTCGACATGCCACGACATCATCCACTCGTCGGAGGGCGTGCGGGGTGCCATCTCGATCATCGATGGCTGTTGACGACCAACACCGGACAGTGCGCGTCGTGGAGGACCTCTCGACAGGTGCTCCCGAGAAGCATGCCGCTGAATCCGCCGCGGCCGCGGCGTCCCAGAACTACCAACTGTGCCCGCTCGGAGTGGTGGACGAGATTTTGACCCGGCTTGTCCTTGACTACGACAGTATTTACTGGAACATCGGGGTAACGATCACCGAATCCGGCCAGGCTCTCGGCGAGCAGTGCGCGTTCGGTGTCTTGGCGGGCTCGCCAATCGACCTCGCGAAACTTCGAGAAGACAACGTCGAGAACTACGTCCGACCACGCATGGACGGCGACCAACTCGACGCCACGTAGTGACGCTTCCTCGAAGGCAGTTGCGATGGCTGGTTCGCTGTGTACGCTGCCGTCGACCCCGACTACTACAGGGCGAACGGAGACGTCCTCGTCGCCGCCGAGTCCTCGGACGACGGCGACCGGGCACAGTGAATGCACTGCCAGCGACGAACTCACCGAACCCAGGAGACCTCCGGTGTATTCACCGTGTCCGCGGCTTCCGACGACGATGACCCGGGCAGTCTTGGAGATTTCACGGAGCACCGGTATGGGTGGATCCGAAGCCAATTCGACGTCGATCTGGACTGTTCGTTCGCCGATCGCTTGTTTCGCCAGTTCGGTGGCCTCGGCAAGTCGTTTTTTGGCGGCTGCTTCTTGTTCGTCGAAATAGAAGGCCGGCATCCCGATGGGTACGCCATAGGTGGTGGGAGTGAACATCGTCGTCAGCAGGAGTAAGGGTGCAGCTCGGAGGGCGGATTCGTGAGCGCCCCACCACACTGCGTCCCGTGACTGCGAAGATCCGTCATACCCGACAACAACGGGTGGATTGATTTTCACAACTGATCTCCTTCTCGTCGGAACGGATGTCAACTGGCCGTGACCGAATCCTTCGTGAACGAGGCTGCCGATGGCAGAGGAGAAAGTCATTTTCGGTGTCACCAGTCGGATTGGGCCGACCTTCACAGGGCCGGCGTTGCGGTGACCATTGGCACTTATGCAGAGCGGACGACCCTGAGACGCTACTACTGAGAGCGGCACGTACGACTTCGGGCCGCTGAGATCGGAGGAGACATGAACCTCACCAAACCGGATTCGAGTGTCGTACAGCTCGCCGTCGATCTCGCGTGTCGGGCGCCGTCCTTGCACAACAGCCAACCGTGGCGGTGGACGTACGCCGACGGGCGGTTACAGCTGTTCGGCGATCACCGTAGACTTCTCCGGGCAGCTGACCCGACCGGACGGCAACTGCATATCAGTTGCGGCGCCGCACTCGATCACCTCCGAGTGGGCCTGCTGGGGCTACGTTGGAGTGCCGACATTCACTACGAAGACCGCGGAGTCTCCCCGAATCTATTTGCCACGGTAGAGTTTCGACACGATGCGCGGCCGCGCTCGCACGACTTCGACATGCTCGCCGCGATACGTCGGCGGCGCACCGACCGCCGCGCTTTCGGGATGTTCGACGCAATCGACGAGCTGACCGACTGTGTGGCGGAAGTAGGTCGCAAACTCGACGTCGGCGTAACGGTAATGGACTCGGATCAACGAGCCGGTCTGCTTCGCGCAACCGAAGCGTCGGCCGCTGCTCGCCGATATGATTCCGAGTATCAAGCGGAGTTGCATTGGTGGGCTGGGCATTCCATGTCCTCGGGTGGAATTCCGGAGACTTCGCTTGTTTCCGGTGGTGGCAGCGTCCCCATCGCCCGGACTTTTCCCGCGCGCCGTAATGCCGCGATGGGGGACCAAGGCGCAATCGACGAATCGACGGTATTGGCAATTGGCACAACCACTGACACCCGGCGCGACTGGCTGCGGTGTGGTCAGGTGCTCTCGTCGATACTGCTCGAAGCGACGGTTCGGGGCGCGGCGACGTGCCCACTGTCACACATGACCGAAGTGCCTGGCAGTCGTGCTCTGCTCAACCAGTTGGTGCCGGAAGTCGGCGTTCCTCAGATGCTGGTTCGTATCGGGCGCGCGCCTGGCGGCACTCCGCCCGTCATGACCACTCGCAGGTCGATGTCCGAGGTCCTTACCGTGACGTGACGAACTTGTCGGGAAACACCCGTTAGGTGCAGTGACGTCCGCGTTCGCTGATTCGTTCGTCGGGCTATGGGTAGTCGTTGAGTGCGTGCTGCGTGAGGTGAGGACGGATGATCACATGACCGACGTATTTCTGGTGGACGATCACGAGGTTGTGCGCCGTGGCCTCGTGGAGTTACTCGAGGGAGACCCGGGGCTGAGGGTAGTAGGGGAGGCGTCGAATTATGCCCACGCGATGGCACGAATACCTGCTCTGAAACCAGACGTGGCTGTTCTCGATGTTCGGCTTCCGGATGGAAACGGGATCGAACTGTGTCGCGAGTTGTTGTCGAAGTTGCCTGCATTGCGATGCCTCATCCTCACCTCGTTCGAAGACGATCAGGCGATGCTCGATGCGATTCTGGCCGGTGCCAGTGGCTACGTGGTCAAGGACATCAAGGGACTGGACTTGGCCAGGGCGGTGCGAGATGTCGGCGCGGGGAAATCGTTGCTCGACAACAGAGCTGCTGCGGCGTTGATGGCGAAATTGCGTACCGATGCGGCTGACAAGAACGGCCCATTCGAGGAACTGAGCCAGCAGGAGCGCGTATTGCTGGGATTACTTGGTGAAGGCCTGACGAATCGACAGATTGCGGCGCGAATGTTTTTGGCGGAGAAGACCGTGAAGAATTACGTTTCCCGTTTGTTGAGCAAACTTGGCGTGGAGCGTAGAACTCAAGCGGCGATACTGGCAACGAAGATGCACGAGCACCTTCCGCAGCCATGACTCACTCCGAGCCGGGTTCTGAAGCTCATGCCGGAATGGTACCGAACGACTTCGGCGTGCCGTCCGGCGAAGGCATTCATGTCGACGGACTTCTCGAAGCTCTACTGGCGGTCTCGGCAGGACTCGACTTGGATACGACTCTGCGTACGATCGTCAAATCCGCTATCGCGTTGGTCGATGCCAGGTTCGGTGCACTCGGAGTGGTCGGCGACAGTGAGGAACTGAAGCAATTCGTCTACGAAGGAATCGACGAGACCGGGCGGGAACTGATAGGTGACCTCCCCCGCGGACGCGGTGTGCTCGGCGCCCTGATCTCTGATCCGAAGCCACTGCGGTTGGATGATCTGTCAAAACATGAGGCCTCCGTGGGTTTCCCCGACCATCATCCGCCGATGAAAACCTTTCTCGGCGTACCGATACAGACTCGTGGCCAGGTGTTCGGCAATCTCTACCTCACCGAGAAGTCGAACGGGCGAGCTTTCACCGCGCACGACGAGATGATCGTTCTCGCGCTCGCATCGGCCGCCGGCATCGCGATCGACAACTCCCAGCTGTACGCCCTGACGAAAATGAAACAAGAATGGCTGCTCGCGACCGGCGAGGTAACGACAGCATTGTTGGCCGGCGCTGATGCGCTCGGGGTTCTCCAACTGATCGCAGACAAGTCGTTGTCACTCACTTCATCTGACTGCGCATTTCTGGCGGTACCTCCGGATCCTGAGCTGACGGGAGTAGCGACCGCCGAGTTGGTGGTCACTGTCGCGAGTGGGCTTGATTCCGAAACCTTGGTCGGACACGGAATTCCGTTGGACTTCTCCACATCGGGCGCGGTCTACCGGAACAAATTTCCGATTGTGACGGAGTCATTGGAATTCGATCCGGGGTTCGGTGAGGGACATGACTACGGACCTGCGATCGTGCTGCCACTTCGAGACGGACAACAGGTTCGAGGAGTCCTGGCGGTATTGAAATTGCTTGGGGCGGAGCAATACGGAGCGGATCAGTTGGCGTCCATGTCGGCCTTTGCCGATCAAGGGGCTGTTGCACTGCGGCTGGCAGACAATCAACGGCGAATGGCAGAACTCGACATACTTGCTGACCGTGATCGGATCGCGCGTGATCTCCACGATCACGTGATTCAGCGAATCTTTGCTGTCGGATTGTCTGTTCAAGGCACGCTCCAGCGGACGCGGGCTCCTGACATACATCAAAGGCTCAGTGGGACCATCGACGACTTGCAGGACATCATTCAAGACATTCGCCGTGCCATCTTCGACTTGCATGCGACCGAGGACGGCGCCCCTTCACTTCGGAGTCGCCTGAACCAAGTTGTCGCCGAGACGAGCGCTGACACCGATCTGCGGGTGACGGTCCAAGTAAGGGGCCCACTGTCTGTCGTCGATCCGTCTCTGGGCGAGCAAGCTGAGGCGGTGGTGCGAGAGGCGCTCAGCAATGTGGTCCGACACGCGCAGGCGTCCACCGTAGCGATCGTCATAGATGTGCACGATTCATTGACCGTCACGATCGCCGATGACGGAATCGGCTTGCCACCAGGTGCACATCGGCGCGGGCTGAAGAATCTGTGCGAGCGAGCATTCGCCTTGGGTGGGACCTTTGACGCACAGTCCCCTGATGGCGGCGGTACAACTCTCGTCTGGTCGGTTCCCCTTCCTGATGGGAACGAGTGACGATGACCAAGATTCTGATCGCGTACGCGAGTGCCAAAGGATCGACGCGAGGTGTAGCCGGAAGGATCGCGGAACGGTGTGGTGCTGCAGGATTCGACGTGAAGATGTTTCCTGCGGTCGAGAGCCCAGGGCACGAATGGTTCGACGCTGTGATCTTGGGAAGCGCCATTCACGACATGGATTGGTTGCCCTCCGCCACAGTCGTTGTCGATCGACGGAGGGTGGAAGTGAAGACTCAACCGGTGTGGGCCTTCTCGGTCGCGACATGGGGCGAGACATCGACGCTTCTGTCTACGCGACTGACTCGTCGAATCAGAAAGTCGGCGACTGAACCGAGGACGGTGACAAAACTTCGCAAATCCGCGGACTTGCGAGACCATCGCCGGTTCGCTGGTGCGTTGACACGTGGAGACTGGCCCCTGGTCGGGCGCATTGTCTTCAAGATCATGGGCGGTCGATACTCGGATGCTCGAGACTGGGCCGACATCGATGCGTGGGCGGACAAGATCACGGAACAACTCCGTGGCGGTGAATTCAAGTACTCCGCACGAACCGAGGATGCCTCACGAGAGTTCGATGATTGACACAAGTTGATTGACAAAGGGCCGTAGCGAACAGTGCGGGGCGAGGCGCACGATCAACAGAGACGTTTGCCGCTCGTCCGACAGCAGACGACTTCGACGAGAGTGATCTAACCATGGTGCGCTACGTGAGCGCGGATTCCGAGACGATCAGCAACGCTGTCCGTTGGGCCTGCGCGGCGCCGTCTGTTCACAACGTCCAACCGTGGGCTTGGCGACTGCGGCGCGGTGAACTTGAACTCCGCGTCGATCGGCTGCGCTCGATCCCGGTGGAGGATCCTGCCGGCAGGCAACTGATCATCAGCTGTGGCGCCGCCTTGCATCATTTGCGAGTTACATTGGAACACAACCTCATCGAGCCCATTGTCGCGACGTTTCCCGACCGTGGGCAACCGGACCTGCTCGCGGTGATCACCTTCAGAGGGCGAGCGCGCGCGATGAGTGCCGACGCGGGCCTCTTCGCATCGTTGGAACGCCGCCGCTCCGACCGACGGCCATTCGATGCACCCCCCGTCGGGTCGCTGGTCGGCCTTGCGCGGCAAGCCTCGGTGTTCGGGGCGTCGGCGATCAGTTTGTCACCGCAGTTCGGGGACATGCTCGCCCGAGCGGCCACAGTGGCCGCGGAGGAGCATCAGAGCGATCCGGCGTACTGGAACGAGTTGGAGAGTTGGATACGCTCGGCTCCGACCGCAGACGGTGTTCCGCGCAGTGCGTTGCCGGATGCATTGTCGATTCACGAGTCTGCGTCTGCACGAGCGTTTCCTTCGGGGCAACTGAGGATCGGGCATGGAGTGAGGGACGATGCAGCATTGATACTGCTCAGTACGGTTACGGACACACCGATCGACTGGCTGAACGTAGGTCAGGCGATGTCCTCGCTGCTGTTACATGCCACCGCGTCGCACCTGGCAACCTGCCCTCTGACACATTTGACCGAAGTGGAATCAAGTCGGGAAATCGTTCGAGATGTTGCTTCGAGATCCGGCGAGACACTTCAGAATCCACAGGTGATGATTCGTGTCGGGTTGGAGAGAGAACCGTCCGACGCGGTGATCGATGCCGCAGGGAGCGAAACACGTATCGAGGAACATCGACCAAGGGGCACAGGCCGTCGTCCACTCGAAGAGGTGCTCACCGTGTCGAGTTGACACCTTTACCCACACTCACTGACCGGCGCCAGACATCTACGGCCGACTCGGCGCTGACGTCGATGGATGTGTCGGTATCGATCGCGGTCGATTCGGGCCAAGGGTCGTGGCCTTGCGCGATGGCGGCTGCAGTAGCCGTCGTGGCGTCGGAAAGCGTATTCCTGCGCGTTGCTATTCGTTGAACGGCGACAGGTAGCGGTGTGCTGGTCGACAGGCTGATCAACGTCGACGCTGTCGAGGTGCATAACAGTTCGGCTTCCCTGCGGTGTCGAGACCGAGCCCATGTTGCATCGAGTACGACCGACTCACCCATCGAGAGGTGATCGCGGGCACGATCGAGCATTTCGCTGTAGACGGTGTGAACCGAGTCGGGCGAATACAGTCCCGATTGATAGGCGTCGGCGGAGCCGCGGAGTGCGCCGGCATCGACGAGTTCGCGCCGCACGCGGTCGCTGGAGATGACTGTAGCGCCGGTGTGTGCGGCAAGAGCGAGGGATAATGTCGTTTTACCGGTTCCCGGAAAGCCGCCCACCAGGCATAGTCGAACTTCGCCGTTGCGCAGGTGGTTGTCGGCAAGATCAAGGTGCCGTTCGAGCGCGGCCTGACTATTCGAATCGCCTTGCTGCAGACGCAGAGCGTCGACCTTGGCACGAACCGTGGCGCGATAGGCGATGTAATGGTCGATCAACGAAATCGGCGGCTGGTCCTTCGATTTCGCGACGATCGAGGCAAGGAACTCCCTCGCAAGATCCTCATAGCCGAGAAACTCCAGGTCCATGGCGAGGAAACAGCTGTCGTCGAGAATATCGACGAATCTGAGTTGGTCGTCGAAGTCGAGGCAGTCGAGAATCTTGGGTCCGTCGGGCAGTACGAAAATATCGTCCGCGAGAAGGTCTCCGTGGCCGTCCACGATGCAACCTTCGGCGATTCTCGAATCGAACAGGGACCGACGCCCACACAGGTATCTCGTAGACATCGACTCGAGGTGATCGAGTCGGCAGGGCGGGAGGAGACCCGCACACAATTGGCGCAATTCGGCAAGATTCGATACCCATCGGTGTCCGACGCCTGTTGATGTTCCTTGTTCGGATATTCGCTCGCCCCTGGCTGCTCGCCTGTGAAAGTCCGACACTGCCGCTGCGATCTCGTCCAATGCGTGTGCGACATCCTGATTCGTCGCAGCCAACGCGGACAGTCTTCGCTCATCGGGCATACGCACCATCACCAGAATCGGCTCGCTCGACTGGTCGACCGGGTCGACCACGTGTGTCACTCCGCGGTAGACACCCTCGCAGATCCTTTGATTCAACGTGAGTTCACGTTGCAGAGCGTCCTCTCGTCGTGAAGGTTCGCTGAAGTCGAGGAATGGCGTGGAAATGGCCTTTTTGATCTTGTACGCGCGGTCACCTACAAGTACGACGACCCCGGTAGTCGTTTCCTTTACGTCGAGATACGAAGCATGAATGCTCATCTGATCTCCCCTCGAACTGAAGCGGTTCCCACACGGAGATGCTCGATTCCTCGATCCTTCAAGTCTGGACTAAACAGCGGTCAACCGTCGCGGGGCATTGCGGTGTCTCAGTCGGGCATTACGGCACTAGTGGTCGCGGCGCGGCAATGACGACGCTGGAATCATGTCGCTGATCCGAGACCTGTTCCAGCGCTTGACGACGAAAGCCGAGTCCCTTCTCCTGATCGCGACTGTGTCTGCGCTCGCCGGTGGCGTTCTCGCCTGGTCGCTCGATCAGCGCGCCGTTGCCGACGGGATGTGGGCCTTGGGGACAATTGCGGCGTTGCTGCCGGCAGGGTGGTGGGTTGTCGACGGGTTGCGCAGAGGACGGGCGGGCGTCGATGTCATTGCAGTTCTGTCGCTGCTCGGAACGATTTTGGTAGGGGAGTATCTGGCCGGTGCGTTGATTGCAGTCATGCTGGCGACCGGGCGAACCCTCGATGCGGCGGCCAATCGTCGAGCGGCGCGAGATCTTCGTTCCCTTCGTGAACATGTTCCGAGGACTGCGCAACGCGAAGAGCGCGGCCAACTTCGGACGGTTGCGGTCGACGAGATCGAGCCAGGCGACCGAATCTTCCTCAGCTCCGGGGACGTCGTACCCACGGACGGATGGATTGTCGGTGAACCGGCAGTCTTCGACGAATCCGCTCTGACGGGTGAATCGAAAGTAGTGGAGCGCTCGATCGGCGACCCGGTTCGCAGTGGCGTGGTGAATGCGGGTGGTGGTTGTCGAATCGAGTCGAGTCGGACGGCCAGATCGAGCACGTACGCGGCGGTGGTTTCGCTTGCCCAGGAAGCGGCCGCCGACAGTGCGCCGATCGTGCGTGTGGCCGACCGCGTGGCGGCGTGGTTCATACCCGTGACACTGCTCGTGAGTGGCTTTGCGTGGATGTCGAGTGGCTCTGCCACACGTGCGGTTGCCGTACTAGTCGTCGCGACCCCGTGTCCGCTTTTGCTGGCTGCACCCGTTGCTATCGTTTCCGGTCTCTCACGGGCATCGCGGATCGGTGTGATCGTCAGGTCCGGCGGTGCACTGGAGAGGCTCGGAAATGTCAAGACTCTCGTTATCGACAAGACGGGGACTTTGACCACAGGGAAACCCACACAATCGGATATCGTCTGCGGAGAGGACGTCGACAGCTCTTCAATTCTCCGCCTGGCTGCATCCGCAGACCAAGTGTCCTCACATATCTTGGCGGAGTCCATCGTTCGAAGTGCGCGAGCGCAGGGTTTGTTGCTCAGTACACCCGAATCGGTGACCGAACGGCCAGGGTATGGAGTGACCGCAACGGTCGACGGTCATGTCGTCGAAGTCGGCAGAATCGCCGGCGCGATCGACCGCCCCGGCTGGGCCGCATCAGTGGAGAATCGCGCGAGGCTCGACGGAGCGGTCGTGGTGTGGGTGCGGATCGACGATCAACTCAGCGGGGCGCTACTGCTGATCGATCCGATTCGCAACGACGCACCTTGGACGATACGGCGCTTGCGATCGGCCGGCATCGGCAAGATCGTGATGCTGACTGGCGACCGTCCGGAACCTGCAGTCGAGGTCGGATGTGTCCTCGGACTGGACGCGGTTCATGCGGAACAGGAACCTGCCGACAAGGTCGTGCGAGTACGCGAAGAATCCGAGCGCGCGGTGACCGTCATGGTGGGAGACGGAATAAACGACGCGCCGGCGCTGGCCGCAGCATCGGTCGGTATCGCCATGGGTGCACGAGGTGCGACGGCATCGTCTGAAGCGGCTGACATCGTCTTGACGACAGACCGGTTGTCTCGGGTAGCCGATGCAATGGATATTGCTCGGCGATCTCGTCGAATTGCTGTGCAGAGTGCCACTGTCGGTACCGGGCTTTCTGTGGTCGCGATGGCTTTTGCAGCGTTCGGATTGCTGGCTCCGGCGGTGGGTGCCTTGTTGCAGGAGTTGATAGATGTTGCAGTGATACTGAACGCGTTACGTGCGCTTGGGCACGGACGGTCGAGTGTGCCGAAGCTCGAACCTGAGTTGGAGCGGATGCTTCGCGGATTCTCCACGGAGCATCGTCGTATGCGCGCAGATCTCGATTCGATTCGTGTCGCTGCGGATGCTCTCTCGGGTGACGACCGTGTGTTGGCAATGCGGCGACTTCATCAGACCAATCGGCTTCTCCAGGAGGTGGTTCTTCCGCACGAGCGGGCCGAGGGGGCGAAACTGTATCCAGCACTAGAGCGTTCGTTGGGTGGCGCGGATTCCATCTCGGCGGTGGCCGACGCTCACTCCGAGATCGAGAGACTCTGCCGACGGGTCGAGAATCATGTCAGGGCCGCGGACAAGCTGGGAGCGGTGGACGATGCTCAGGTCGGAGACCTTCTCGCGTGTCTCTACGGTCTCTATGCGGTGCTGAAGTTGCATTTCCGTCAGGAAGAAGAGAGCTATTTCGTCCTCGCAGATCGATCGGAGAGGGAAGGGAGTAGCAGTTGATCTGCGTCGCAGACGAATCCAGTCGCAGACGAATCCACTTGGATTTTTGTTACTTCATGCGTGTGGTGGGAAGGCCCCCGACCACTCTGCATCCCAGGCGCGACCGTTGCGCCAACTGATCAGTGTTTTTGCGGCAGTGAGCATTCCGTGCACAGCAAGAACGCTCGCACAATACAACGTGATCGCAGCAGCGATTCCGTCGACAGCCGTGCTCGACGTCTGAGGGGGAGGCGGAACCTGATCGCCCGTTGCATTCGTCCACACGGCGATCGTGTCACCGGGACGTGCGCTGAAGTGAGCAACCATTGGTTCGGTGCGTGCAGTTCCGTTCATGGTCCATGCCACGACCTTGCGCGCGGCTCCCATGTCTTTTGTCCCGGGAACCGGGTCGGGACTCACCGTGCCACTCCATTGGCTGTCGACGTGCTGTTGCTGTTCGATTCGCGCTCGGCCGGACGCGTAGACGGACGTGCCGACTGCTGCTGCGACAGGTATCGCAAGAGTCCCGATTGCGACTGCGGCGATGACCAAGGAGGACCAGATACGATCCGACGGACGCATGAGTCGGTTCGAAGACCAGGGAGCTTGGTTCCACCAGCGAGTGGGTCGTCCCGTCGTGTGAATCAGATCTTTACGCATGGTGCCGGCCTCCTGGACCGGTCTGGAGTGGAGGCATCACGGTCGGCTGGCGCTGAGGGAGCTTGCGTTGAAAGTTGTCTCTTTCATGGCGTTTTCCTTCGCACCATGACTGGAGAGATCCTCCGCAGATGCGTTTTCCCGATGAAGAAACGAACCGAGTTCGCCGATTGCGCTCATCAGGGGTGCGGGGAAGACCACGGTGGTGTTTTTCTCGACGCCGAGCTCTGCGAGGGTCTGCAGGTTGCGCAGTTGTAGCGCCAACGGGTGGTCCATCATTGTGTCCGACGCTTCGCCGAGCGCAGCGGCGGCTCGCGCTTCCCCTTCCGCTGCGATGATCTTTGCCCGCTTCTCTCGTTCGGCCTCTGCTTCAAGCGCCATGGCTCGCTTCATGCTTTCCGGAAGCTGAATGTCCTTGAGCTCTACCAGCGTTACCTCGACGCCCCAGTCGAGTGTCGTGGTATCGAGTATCTGACGGATACTGGTGTTGATCACGGCCGTTTCCGACAGAACCTCGTCGAGGGAATGCTGACCTACCACGTTTCGGAGCGTGGTTTGCGCGATCTGGTCGATGGCAGAGTTGACGCTCTCGATGGTCACCACGGATTTCTCCGCGTCGATGACGCGAAAATATGCGACGGCCGCGATATCGACGCTGACGTTGTCGCGGGTGATAACTCCCTGCGACTGGATAGGCATCGTGACGATACGCATCGAGACCTTGGTCATCCGGTCGACCGCGGGAATGATGAGTGTCAGACCGGGATTGCGTACCGCGATGATCCGCCCCAGCCGGAAATGAACACCGCGCTCGTACTGTGTGACGATTCGTATTGCCATTGCGAAAATCAGGAACAGGATTGTCGCAACCACGACGACGACGATGGTGGCGCTCACGGTGATTCTCGATTCTGTGCGGGGCAGGGGGCCAGACGAGCACCGTCGTGCGGGCGGGCGGACCTGCAGGCATGTCCGGTCTTCGTCCAGCTTTGCGTCGCGGTGTCGATTGCATACATGGCCGAATGTCACTAGTTGCACGGCAGGCGGACACTGTTTCGATCAGTGAGGCCATACGGCCTGAGTTGACTACCGAGTGCCCTGGTATCGCGTTCTCGGACGGTGAAACCTCGAACGAAGCAGTTGCACTTGGTTCTTGGTTCGCGAGGAGGTGTGCGTGTGTCTGAAGCGGTCGCTGATTCGAAATCAGATGCGGTGAATCCGCGTGAATCCGTGGAACGAATGTTTCGAGATCTCAGGTCAGATCGGCAAGGTCTCTCGGCCAGAGAAGCCGAACGACGGTCCCTCGTTCACGGTTCCAACGAACTGCAGCGTCGGCGTGGACGTGAGTGGCCTGGCGAGATACTCCGGCAGTTGACTCATCCCCTCGCGTTGCTGTTGTGGGTTGCCGCCGGACTTGCTGTTGTCAGTGGACCCTCTCCGCTGGCCGTGGCAATCGTTCTGGTGATTCTCGTCAATGCGGTGTTCGCGTTCGTTCAGGAGTTACATGCCGAACAAGCGGTGGAGGCGCTCTCTGCATTTCTCCCGGCAACGGCGGTGGTGGTCCGTGACCGCGCCGAGCAAGTGGTGGATGCACGGACCTTGGTGCCAGGTGATGTGATCGTTCTCGACGAAGGCGGCCGGGTATCGGCGGACGCGCGACTGATATCGGGCTCGGTGCAGGTAGATCTGTCCACACTGACCGGAGAGTCGGTTCCGGTCACTGTTTCTGCGGATTCGACAAGTAACGCAGGAGCTTTGGTTTCGGCCCGAGACATCGCCTTCAGTGGAACGGATGTGCTCGGCGGCAAAGCCATGGGATTGGTCTTCGCCACTGGTATGCGTACCGAGATCGGACGGATTGCTGCCCTTTCCCAGCGCGGGGGTCGTGACGAGAGTCCACTCGAGAAACAAGTGAAGAAGGTTGCCTGGCTGATCGCCTGTGTAGCGGTGGTGATGGGCGCGGCATTCATCCCCCTCGGTAGCCTGATCGCGGGACTGTCCTGGGGAGATTCGATCAACTTCGCAATCGGACTCCTTGTTGCCAACGTTCCCGAAGGGCTCCTTCCGATCATCACGTTGGCGCTGGCAGTCGGAGTACGCACCCTTGCTAAACGAGGTGCGTTGGTCAAAAGGATCTCGGCAGTGGAAACGCTCGGTTCCACCAGCGTTATCTGTACGGACAAGACCGGGACGCTGACACAGAACCGCATGCGAGTAACCAGGATATGGATGCCGAGCGACGTTCTGACCTTCGATGCAGACGATGCGGCCACCGATCCGTGGCCCGAGGGGACCGTGCCGCGTCGTCTGGCACACGCGATCACATCCTGTTGTACTGCAGAGCTCAGGGAGGGGTCAGGGGACGGCGACGAGTGCGACTCGGGGGATCCCACCGAGGTGGCATTGTTGAGGGCGGCGGAACACATCGGGGAGCCGCGAAACGCGGCCATCCAAGCACATCACACTATTTTTCCGTTCGATCCCGAGCTTCGTAGGATGTCGACGGTAGACCGAGTCGGTGATCGATTTCGGATCCAGGCGAAGGGGGCGCCGGAAGAGATTCTGTCTTTGTGCGTCCGCATCGTCGGTTCTGGGGCGTCCGAGCATGGTCTCGAGTCCTCGGAGCGCTCGGAAGTGGCAGCGGTGGTCCACAGGTGGGCACGTGAAGGACTGCGACTGATCGCCGTGGCAGAACGATCGGCCACCGCCGAGGAGGTTGAACAACTCTGTCGTCGAGATATCGAGCGCGACATGACATTGCTGGGGATCGTGGCGATGATCGATCCTCCGCGACCCGAAGTCCGTGCGGCGGTGGCAAAATGTCATACGGCCGGAATACGCATCATCGTGGTGACGGGCGATCACGGACTCACTGCACGCGGAATCGCGGAGAGTGTCGGAATCGGCAATGCGGGCTTACAAGTAGTAACCGGATCTGAACTCGAAGGTATGTCGGAGAAGGATCTCGACAGGCTCCTTTACACCGACAACGAGATCATCTTCGCTCGTAGTTCACCTGAAGAGAAGCTTCGGATCACGGATGCACTACGCGCCGGTGGCTATGTGGTCGCGATGACCGGCGACGGTGTCAATGATGCTCCAGCTCTGCGACGGTCGGACATCGGAGTGGCGATGGGGCGCTCGGGCACCGACGTCGCTCGGGAGGCTGCGACGATGGTTCTCACCGACGACAATTTCGCCACGATCGTCGACGCGGTCCAAGCTGGGCGCAGGGTCTACGACAATGTCCGAAAATTTATCGTCTACATTTTCGCTCACGCGACACCGGAAGTGGTGCCCTTTCTCGTCTATGCGCTCTCCGGTGGTCAGATTCCACTTCCATTGACCGTAATGCAAATACTGGCAATCGATTTGGGTACCGAGACATTGCCGGCGTTGGCTCTCGGTCGGGAACGGGAGGAGCCTGGTTTGATGGATCGGGCGCCGCGAAAGGCTTCACAAAATGTCGTGGACAAGGCGATGCTGGTCCGATCGTGGGGCGTCCTGGGGGGCGTGTCGGCTGCAGCAGTCATGGTGTTGTTCATGACAACTCTCGTGTCCGGAGGCTGGACATTCGGGGCTGACGTGTCGTCAGGTGCGCTCGAGCACACCTGGAAGCTGGCGACGACAATGAGTTTCCTCGGGATCGTTTCGTGTCAGATCGGTACCGCCGTCGCTTCTCGCACTGAGCGAGCGTCCTTGCGGGAGATCGGGCTGTTCTCGAACCGTTTGTTGCTCTGGGGGATTGCGTTCGAGGTTGTCTTTGCCGCTGTTGTGGTGACGGTTCCGACGGCGCAGCGCCTATTCGGCACAGTCTCGCCCTCGTGGTATCAGGTTCTGTGGTTACTGCCCTTGCCGGTCTTGGTGTGGGGATGCGACGAATTCTGGCGGTGGACGCGACGTCGCTGATCGGCGGCCTACAACGTGCGGGCGATGGCTTCCGCTTTGGCGCCCAATCCAGCCAGCCTGAGGTCGGCGAACGGAGTTAGGGGGCCGCCCATTCTGTTCGTGACGAAAGCGACGGACAAACGAGTTTCGGGATCGGCGAACGCGCCTGATCCGCCGAGGCCGTAGTGCCCGAAGGCCTGCAGCGACCGAGTGCGGCTGGTGACGAACGCCGAGTGATAGCCGAGTCTCCAGTTCATGTGGATTCCGAGTACGTAATCGCGTGCAGTGGTCTGCACTTCGCTGACCTGTTCCAGGGTGTCTTCGCTCAGAAACCTGATTCCACCCACAATTCCCTCGTTGGCAAGTGCTGCATACATACGAGCAAGGGCACGCGCGCTGAACACGCCGTTCCAGCCGGGCATCACGTAGTCATGGATCGTGGGATTGCGGACGAGTTCGTCGAAACCTGCCGGCATGCCGGCATCCGCGATATTTCTGAGCGCCGGTATCCGGGCCAAAGCGAACGAAGCGGTATCCCACGGCATTTTGAACTGATTGATGTGGGGGAACAACCTCGCGATCCGATGCCGTTCGTCTTCGGGGACCTGGAACCAGAATTCTGGAATACCAAGAGGTTCCGCGATCTCGGTGCGGACGAGGTCTGTAAATGATGAGCCGGTGGCGCGAGTTGTGAGTTCGGCGACGAGAGATCCGAATGTGACTGCGTGGTATCCGGGTGCGCCCAGGCGGCGGTGGTCCGGAGTGGCCGAAGCAAGGGCATTGGCGATGCTGTCGTGATCGAGCATCGCCAATCGGCCGGGAACCAGTCCTCGTACACGATGCAGCCCAGCCCGGTGAGCCAACAGCTGCCGTACTGTCACGGTGTCCTTACCGGCGCTTGCGAATTCGGGCCAATACTCTGCGACGGGTGTGTCGTAATCGATCAGCCCGCGTTCGACGAGACGGTGCAAAACTGTACTCGCGACGCCTTTTCCGGTGGAGAAAGACACGGACACGGTGTCAGATTGCCAGCGGGTGTCTGGGGTCGACCACCCGGCCCAGATATCGACGACAGGTTCCCCTCCCAGATATACCGCCAGTGCGCCGCCGCCGCTGGAGGGGCGCTCGAAGAGGCGAAAGAACTGTGCGGCCAGCTGACCGAACCGTGGATCGACGAGCATGACGCGCGGAGTGGACCGAACCGGGGACTCTGCTGAGACATCGCGAGGGACCGCGGGTGTATCGGCGGTCGGGAGTCGCTCCTCGAACTCGGGGAGGTTCGTCATGACGTCCACTTCTCTTCAGTCGGCGGTCGCTGATTACCACCTCGTTACTTCTCTGAAACACCTCGTGGATCGGAAGGATTCCTCGGCTGGGTCTCTTGTGACAGATGGTGCCGAAGTGCTCTCGAAAGAAGGACTTGCGGCAGGATGCGGAGCCTTGGCCACACCTGTGGATACGAGCAGAAAGACCCTGTATGTGCGTTGTGAAAGGGCGCATCATGAGGGGGGAAGCGTGAGTTCTCCGCTGGAGGGAGTGCGGACGACACGCATGGAGACGTTGGAGGCCTCGCTGTGATGCACGACCATTATTCGAGTGGTTGGAGTTGGGGTTACCTCTTGATGTTCGTAGGTATGGCCCTGTTCTGGGGCCTGCTGATCTTGGGCATCTTTCTGCTCATTCGCTATGCCGGACACGGACCTCCGGAGTCGGCGATTCGGCCGGCCGGTAGCAGTCCGCCGACAAGTTTTCCGCCGCCGCAACACAGCGCAGAACAACTTCTTTCCGAGCGATTCGCGCGTGGGGAAATTGATGAGAACGAGTATCGAAGCCGATTGACGATTCTGCGAACAGACCCATCCCCCTGAGTGATTCGGTACAAGCAAAGAAGGAGGTGACAGCCATGGATGCCATGCAAATGTTCCATATGTTCATGATGTGTCTCCACGGCATGGGCATACTTCCACCCATGCAGATGATGTCGATGCACTAGCTCCAGATCCAATCCCGGCGTGAGGTATCAAGTGACATGGTCAAACACTGGCTGTTGACGGATTCGGAAAGTAATGACAGACGAGTGCCGTATCGAACGCGGGTGGCGGGGGCAGGTCGGCATCTTCCCGTCACAAGACTCACGACTGAGGACTTGATGGCGACAACACGCCACGACACTGGTATCGACCTCGAACGACTGACTGGGATCCACGAGCGTCGGGTCAGCGTGGGCGATGAGGATTCCTACACTCTCGCAACAGCAGCCGCGCGGGATGCTTTGCATCGGTCGAGTTGTGCCGCCGAGTCGATAGATGTGGTGATCAGCTGCAGTATCACCAAGTTTCGGGGCGGCATGACTCAATGGCTCGAACCGACGATGAGTAGTGCCGTCGCGCGCACCCTCGGTGCAGACCGGGCTATGAGTTTCGACCTTTCGAATGCTTGCGCTGGGATGCTCACTGGGGTGATGGTGGCCAACAATTGGATCCGCCTGGGCTTGATCGAGCGGGCGCTGGTTGTCAGCGGTGAGTATATTTCCCAGCTCGGTCACAATGCTGCCAAGCATATTCACAACATATTGAGCAGAGAATTGGCTTCCTTGACCTTGGGCGATGCCGGCGCCGCACTTGTACTCGAACGGGCGCCCGTCGGTGCAGCCGGGATCCGCGTCGCCGGGTTTACAACGGTCGCGGACTACAGCCGGTTGTGTCTCGCTTACCCGAAGGGCAGCGAGCCGGGTGCTCGCATGTTCACCAATTCGCGAGCCATTCAGAAGGCCGCCATCGCCGATACCCCGTTACTCCTGCACGAGGTACTCGACACTCTCGGACTGTCGATCCATGACATCGACCATGTGATCACCCATCAAACTTCGGCGCGGGCAATCAAGAAGGGCATGGCTGAGATGGCGCTGTCGTTCGGCGACAGTCCGCGCCATGACGCGGTCATCACCGTCGATCGATACGGGAACACGGCCTCGACAACCCACACCGTGGCGTTGGTCGAAGAACTCGAAGCCGGCCGGATCAAACCGGGAGAGACAGTGGCATTGATCTCCTTGGCTTCCGGGCTGGAGATCGGGGTAGTGCTGGTGGAAATCGACGAAGAACTGGTGGCGTGCTATGGGAACGATCATTGAGCAGGTGAACGTCACTCGGGCTGGATGGCTGAGGCGGCACAGCGCACTGCACCTTGCGGTAGTGGCGGCTCAGTCGTGCCTCGGAAAGGCCGGTCGCAGCCCGGACGATTTGGATCTGCTCGTTAACGCAGGGTTGTACCGCGACCGAAACCTTGGTGAGCCGGCCCTGGCCGCGCTGATCCAGGACGACATCGGTGCTCATCCGGAAGACCCTCATACCGGCGAACACGGGACCTTCTCCTTCGATATCGCGAATGGCACCTGTGGCGTTCTGACCGCGCTGCAGATCGTCGATGGATTCCTTCGCTCTGGTGTGATCGAACTGGCTCTCGTCGTTGCCAGCGATGCAGACCCGGGGCACCGGCTCAGCGAGAGCTTTCCGTTTTCTGCAGCAGGCGGAGCGGCGTTGTGCCGCTGGACCGAGGATCGGTATGGGCTCGGCCCGGTGCATTGGGTCAATGATCTCGACAGCGGCGATTCCTTCCGGGCAACTGTCGGTCAGGCAGACAATCGAAACATCCTGCGTTTCCGGGAGACCGACTCGCTCGATGACGTCTACGCCGCCGCCGGTCACGAAGCAGTCACCGCATGTCTCCGGCAGGCGAAAATCGCTCTGGCCGACGTCGATTTCGTAGTGGCTGCTCCGGCTCGCCCGGCATTCCGTTCAGCGCTCGCGACACGGCTGGGGAGACCGAGCTCACGGGTCATCGTGGCGGATGACGAGTACATCCACACCGCTGCGCTGATCGCAGGTTTGGCGAGGGAGAAACCGCGACGATTTGCCGGCTCCCGAACGATGCTGGTCGCGGTAGGGGCGGGCGTGACCGCTGGCGCCGCGCTGTACGACGTGCCCCCGGAGTCAGATTGAGCTGAACAATTGTGTGGGTGAGGAAGCCATGGTCACCGACGTATCGGTGTTCGACGCTGATATCAATTGTTGTGGAGGTCCTGATGGTGAGATCTCCGATCATTGTGGGAATAGACGGGTCTCAGCACTCGCTGGACGCTCTGGGGTGGGCTACGCGAGAGGCAACCCTGCGTGGCTTGCCTCTACTGCTCGTTTGCTGCACGACCTATCGATACACAGCAGACGGTCCGTACCTGGCCCGAGAGTTATGTGACCGCGCAGATCGAGTGCTTGCCACGGCCCTTGGGATCGCCAGGGCTGACACAGTTGCCGGATCGATCGACGTCCAGGGGGAAGTGTCACACCAGTATGCTCCGGGAGCGCTCATCGATCGATCCGCGGATGCATCGATGATCGTGCTCGGTCGTCGCGGGCTCGATGAGTACTCCAGAGGGTTTGTCGGTTCGGTGTGCGCGGCGGTAGCACGTCGAGCGAAATGCCCAGTGGCAGTGATAGACGGTTGGTCAAGGGACGAGCCCGTCGCGGGACCCGTCGTAGTCGGCGTCGACGGCTCGATGAACAGTGATCCGGCCATCGGTCTCGCCTTCGAAGAATGTGCTCTTCGTGGAGCGGCCCTGGTAGTGCTGCACGCTTGTTTCGACCAGGATATGTCTACGCTGCAGGACGATTCGGCGACCGAGGTCCGCGCCGCGGTGGAGGCGGCAGGCCGGTTGGTGCTCGCGGAAAGTGTGTCCAGGTGGTGGAAGCAATTCCCTGAGGTCAGGGTGCGGCGGAATCTGGTTCGGGACCGGCCTGTTCGTCATCTCCTGGTTCTGGCGGCCGATGCCCAGCTCGTTGTGGTCGGAACCCGAGGAAGAGGCGGCTTCGCGGGGATGGACATCGGCTCGACCGGCACAGCTTTGCTGCACAAAACGCCGTGCCCACTCCTGATGGTCCGACAACCAGGCGGTGAATGTGTTGACGAATAGAGGATGGCATCGAAAGAAATTGTGTATCAAGGAATCCGGCGATACTTCGTGGACGATCGCGTCCGACATTTGCGACGAGTGGGTTCTCGCCGGCATCGATGAATCATTGGAGTCGAGTCCATGACTATGCCTGCGCTCCACCCACGTCGTCACGACCGCCGAATGTCGGAAATACCGGAAGCTCTCACATCACGCGATCAGCTGACGACCCTTTTGCGTTCCCGGCGACCTGTCGTCTTTCTTGACTTCGACGGTACCCTCTCGAACATCGTGAACGACCCAGCCGCTGCCACTCTCGTCGACGGCCTGAAGGAAGATCTCGCGAGGCTAGCTCGCCATTGCACGATCGGCGTGATCACCGGCCGCGATCTGGCGGACATCGAGACCCGAGTTGGCATGACCGGGATCTGGTACGCCGGTAGTCACGGTTTCGAAATCGTCGGGCCGGACGGGCAGCGCTATCGAAATGAGCTGGCCATGGCCTCGGTGCAGAATCTCGAGCGCGCGGCGGACATCCTGCGTGATCGTTTGACCGGTATTCCAGGGGTTATCCTGGAGCGCAAGCGGTTTGGTCTCTCCGTCCACTATCGCAATGCAGATGCCCTCAGGGGCCCCGAGATTGTCGCGATGGTTCAGGAGGTTGCGGGTGGAACCGGGCTTCGTTCCACCAGCGGACGGATGGTGGCCGAGCTCCGCCCCGACGTCGACTGGGACAAAGGTCGAACGCTGGACTGGATTCTCGATAGCCTGGTCGATGCCGACAACGTGCTGCCGATTTACATCGGCGATGACTTCACCGACGAGGATGCTTTTGTTGCGCTGCAAGACCGCGGCGTCGGGGTCGTGGTGCGCCACTTCGAGAACGGCGACCGGCGGTCGGCTGCTCGGTTCGCGGTAGACAGTCCCGTCCAGGTCCGTAAATTAGTGCAATGGCTGGCAGATCTGCTGGGCAGCGGCGCGCAGACGATGCCACCTGCCGGCGATCCCTGGACTGTGTTCTTCGAAGGCTACGACCCGAACACAGAGAAGCTGAGGGAGGCACTGTGCACCCTGGGCAATGGAGCATTCGCCACTAGGGGATGTGCTCCGGAGTCTCGCGCCGGGGCCATCCACTACCCGGGCACGTACGCTGCGGGGATCTTCAACCGCCTGCAGGACGAAGTATCGGGAATCACAGTCGACAACGAGAGCATCGTCAACCTGCCGAACTGGTTGCCGGTGACATTCCGGATCGAAGGGGGCCCGTGGTTCGATATCGATGCTGTGGAGGTGCTCGAGTACCGCCAGTACGTCGATCTCCGCCGGGCAATGCTGACGCGCCGATTCCGGGTGCGCGACACTGAGGGATACACCACCACGGTCGTCCAGCGGAGATGTGTTGCCATGCACCTCCCTCACGCCTGTGCGCTCGAGATGACGATCGTGGCTGAAGATTGGGCGGGCCTACTCGAGATCCGCTCGGAACTGGACGGTACGGTCCGCAACAGGTTGGTGGAGCGTTATCGTGAACTCGGCTCTCAACACCTCGAACTGCTGACGGCCAGAGAGCTTTCCGAGAACGCGGTTCTGCTCGCGGTGCAAACCAATCGCTCACGGATACCGGTGGCGATGGCCGCCCGGCATACGGTGTGGAGCGATGGCGATTCGACTTCGACTGAGTATCGACTGGTAGAAGGAGAGGGTCGGATCGGGCACGACATATCTCTGCATCTTGCAGCGGGTTGCTCGGCGACTCTCGAGAAGATGGTGACGGTGTTCACCGGACGCGATCCCGCTGTGACCGAGCCCGCAGACGAAGCCGAGCGCTGGCTGTCTCGTCTAGACCGATTCGATGTAATGCTCGACGGTCACGTTCTCGCCATGGCAAGTCTGTGGGATCGCATGGGCATCGACCTCGTAGGTCACGGTCACGCACTGCGTGTAATCCGATTTCATCTACTTCACTTGCTGCAGACGGTCTCGCCGAACACCGCCGACCGCGACGCCGGAGTGCCGGCTCGCGGATTGCACGGAGAGGCCTATCGTGGCCATATCTTCTGGGACGAGTTGTTCGTTTTTTCGGCTCTGAACCTGCGCTTGCCTACGCTGACGCGGTCCTTGCTCCGGTATCGATACCGTCGATTGGGGGAGGCCCGTCGGGCTGCGATCGAAACCGGTCATCAAGGAGCGATGTTCCCCTGGCAGTCGGGTAGTGACGGACGGGAAGAGAGCCAGCAACTGCATCTCAATCCGAGATCCGGGCGCTGGAACCCGGATCCGAGTCGGCGCCAGCATCACAGCGGCATCGCGATTGCGTACAACGTGTGGCAGTACTATCAGGTCACCGGCGATTTGGAATACCTGATCGAGTTCGGGGCCGAAATGCTGGTGGAAATCGCTCGGTTCTACGCGGATCTCGCTTCACTCGACCAGATGCGCGGACGGTACGTCATCCGGGGCATCATCGGCCCTGACGAATTCCACTCCGGATATCCGGATGCTCCCTGTGACGGGATCGACAACAACGCCTATACCAATGTCATGTCGGTGTGGGTAATCCTGCGAGCACTCGAGGCATTGGAAGTTGTGCCACTTCAGATCCGGTCGGATCTGACTCAGAAGCTGGAACTGCCCACAGTGGAGATCGAGCGTTGGAGAGACATTACCCACAAGATGTTCGTCCCGTTTCACGACGATGTCATCAGCCAGTTCGAGGGGTACGCAGACCTTCCCGAACTGGATTGGGACGCATATCGTCAGCGATACGGCGACGTACAACGCCTCGATCGACTCCTCGAGGCAGAGGGGGACGACGTCAACTGCTACAGGGTTTCCAAGCAGGCCGACGTAGTGATGTTGTTCTACTTGTTGTCCGCTGACGAGTTGCGTTGCATCCTTGATGGTTTGGGTTACGAGTTTTCGGGTGACGCCATCCCCGCAACCATCGACTATTACATGGCACGTACTTCGCACGGTTCGACGCTCAGTGGTGTCGTCCATTCCTGGGTGCTGGCTCGGGCCAACCGCGAGCGGGCGATGGAATTCTTCGACCTGGCACTGCGTTCCGATATTGCCGATGTTCAGGGGGGAACTACCGCGGAGGGAATACACCTGGCCGCCATGGCGGGAAGCGTCGACTTGCTGCAAAGGTGCTTCACCGGGCTCGAGACCCGCGGCGACCGCCTGATCTTTTCCCCGCATTGGCCAAAACCACTCGGAGTTCTCGAGTTTCCCGTCTTCTACCGGGGCCACCGCCTGCAACTGCGGATCAACGGAAGAGAAGTGCACGTCAGCGCCGGGATCGGAAATCAGCCGCCGATCGAGATCGAATGCCGTGGTCGAGTGGTACAACTCCGGCCGGGCGCGACTGTCCGACTGACCTAGTGAAATTCGCCGGCGGACGAAGGGTTGCGCGTGGAACGAAGTAGGGAGGCGACTTCCTGTTCCACCGACATTGAAAGAAGTTGGACTTCGGAGACCGAGTCGTAGTCAGCCGTGATTCCGAACGCGAGTTGATCGTGGTAGCTGAGGATTGCGAATCCGAGTCGTAACCGCACTGCAATCGGCACGTACGGATAGATACCGATGATTTCTCGCCCCAGCAGTCGGCGCTTTTCGGTCGGACCGGGAACGTCTGTGACTACGGTGACGATACTTCGCTGAGGAACGCGCATCGCAAGCCGAATGAACCAGGCGGAGGACATGAATGGTGCGTACTGAGCAGCTGCCGTGATCGTTTGTCCACTGCCTGATTCACCACCGTTCTTGTGTCGGGAGAGTCTGCGGTGGATCGTCTGCAAGCGGTCCACCGGATCCTCGATCTCGACGGGTAGGAAGGGAAGCATGAGAGAGACCTCGTTGTGGAACGACGTGCCGGTGTTCGATGCCCGAACAGAGACCGGGACGAGTGTCCTCACCGCATGTCGGCTGATGTCTTCTTTGCGGTGAAGGAGAAGTGAGCGCAGCGAACTGGTCACGCAGGCCAGCGCAACGTCGTTCACGGTGACATCGAAGGCGGAACAGATGGTCCTTACATCGTGCATTCGCACCTGTGCTGTCCCGTATCGCCGTTGATGTCCAATCGGCCCGTTCAGGGAACTGTTCGCGCTCGGGATCAGCAGATCGCCCGCCAACTGGGCAGTGCCTTCCGCGATCCGGACGGATCGCCGAGCCAACCGTTGCGGCGCCCTGAGCGTCGAACAATAGAATCCGATGATTTTGCCGTACAGCGACTTCGGGCCTTTCGGTGCCTCGTTGTCCGTCGGCGGTCCGGAGGTGAGAGGTTTGTCGAACAATACGTCGAACAATCGGGCCCCGGTAACGCCATCGATGAGAGAGTGGTGTGCCTTGACGAGAATTGCCCAGCGGCAGTCCTCGAGGCCTTCGATCAACCAGCATTGCCACAGTGGACGATCGCGATCGAGTCGTTCGGACATGATCCACGCGACGGTGTCCGTCAAGTCGCACATTCGCCCTGGACTCGGCACTCCGATCCGCGTGAAGTGGCGAGCTGGATCGAAATTCGGATCAGGCACCCACGTAGGTGCAGCAAGATCGAGTGGGATGACGTGAATCCGATCCGCAGCATGTGGGAGGGACCGAATTCGGGCGCATAATCTCTCGATCAAATCGTCGTCGGTGGGTGTGGGTCCTTCGGCAACTACAACCGCGCCTATTGAGAGATTCGCGTGTCGATCGGAGTCCTCGACCTCGAGGAAGGCCGCATCCAGGGGAGTCAATTTATCCGACATCGCCATCTCCTTGGTCGACAACGATTTCTACGATTTCGACATCTTCCCGAGATGTCGCTAGGCGTTCAGGTGGGCGGGTTCGTGCGTGACATTTTCGAGGTCTGCAGCGGTAGCCTCGATCAGTTGACGGGCCAAGTGGGAAAGAGCACGCGCGACCGCGAGCTCGTCACCGATCTCGGGCACATCGCGATCCGATGGGTTGCACCGAGCGAAACCTGATCCGACGATGTGAGTATCGTCCCTCGATCGAAGGCGTGCGATGGCCCGAGTACGGTTGCCCTCTGCGGCGGTGTGCTCGTCGATGGTTATGTCCACTGACCAATGCTTTTCGTTCACGATCAGATTCCTCCCTATCGAGGTTCCTGGGTGTCAATTCGGCTGTGGTGGTGTACTTGTCAAGTTCCGTTCACGCATCACTGTCGCTTCATGTGCAATCCTCACGGACACTTCGAAACCGGTGTGGCTTTCAGCCTTGTCCGGTGAACATTGGCCAAGTAGAGGCGAACGACGCCAATCGATGGCAAAGGTCACTGCCACGGGTCACTGCCACGGTTCACTGCCACGCCTCCGATAACCTCGGAGTTACGTCCCAAGAGGTAGATCCCGAGATTGCACGTCGGCGATTTCGGCTGCGATCAGAGACAGTACCGCGGGGACAGAAGCTGCAACGGAGGGTGAAAGCCCGATGCCGTAGTCGGTGTCGTGCGCTTCGATCGTGTAGATCGCCACGCGGTGGGGTTCTCGGCCGAGCGCGGCGGCCAAGGCCAGCGCCTCCATGATGCCCAGTCCGTGTGAGCTGGTGAGTATTCCGGAGTTCTCTCTCGACCAATCCGTGATCCGACGAATTGTTCCGGCAGGTTGCGGCTGGCTGCCGGAAGACTGAGCACAGACTGAAGCGTCGACGATGATCACCAGATCCGACCTCGTCGATGTTTCGAGCAGCCTTGAAGGTTCACCGTTGTCGATGACCACGTTCACGCCGGCCTGGTGCTCGCTTTGTATCGTTCGCGCCACCACAGGTCCTACGCCGTCGTCTCGGCGGAATTCGTTGCCGGCCCCGACCACTGTGACAGTCATGCGCGGTTGATTGTCACGTCGAGGAAATGAGTGGCACACGAGATGCAGGGATCGTAGTTTCGGATGGTCCGCTCACACAGTCCAGTCAGTTCGGCGTCTGTCAGCCTGAGGTTCGCGGCGAGGGTGTTGCGGAGGTCGTTCTCGATTGCTGCCTGGTTCTGCGAGGTGGGCGGAATGATTGTGGCCCGCAGGATTAGGCCCTCGGAATCGAGTTGGTAGCGGTGGTACAGCACGCCTCTGGGGGCTTCACTGACGCCGTACCCGGTTGCGGCGCGGGGTGACATGTCGACGTACGGCGATTCCGGGCGGTAATACTCACGTATCAGGCGGAGTGCCTCGTCCACGGCGAACACTGTCTCGACGGCGCGGACCACAATGCTTTGAAACGGGTTGCGACACACTGTTCCCAAGCCGGCCTCGGTGGCCGCTTGACGAGCGGTCTCCGAGAGGTCGGCGGAGTGGAGGCTGTAGCGAGCCAGCGGTCCGGTGAGATAGGCCTGGCCGTCGAGGTGCGCGTGCAGCGCGGTCGAATGCGGAACTTGCCGTTCCGCGACGTGATCGCAGAATTCCTCCGGTGCGAACGATGATCCGGATGTGGTTGTCAACACGCCGTCTTCGATCGCGTAGCGGCCTGGCTGAGCCAGTGCGAGTAGTTCGGTATCCACCTCGGCATCTGGGATCTCGAAGTGTGATACCCACTGCACGGTCGCGAGAGCATCGTCGAGTGCCCTGTGTAATTGTTCGGCGAGGGGCGCGAGTTCACTGGACGTCGGCGCTCGGTAGAACCCGCCGAGGCGCACGTTGACCGGGTGAATCGATCGGCCACCGATCATGTCGAGAATCGCGTTGCCGGCCTTCTTCAATGCGAGCCCACGTTCGACGTCGGGACGCGCGATTCGGGCAAGTTCGATGGCGTCTGCCGCGCCCAGGAAATCAGGGGCATGCAGCAAGTAGATATGCAATGTATGACTGGCGATCCACTCGCCGCAATACAGAAGTCGTCGCAGATCGAGAATCGGTTGGGTGAGGTGCGCACCGCATGCTTGCTCGATTGCGTTGCAGGCGCTGACTTGATAAGCGACAGGACAGATTCCGCAAATCCTGGATGTGATGTCGGGAGGCTCGCGGAAATCGCGGCCCCGGAGAAATGACTCGAAGAATCGAGGGGGTTCGTAGATGTTCAACTCTGCGGCTTCAACCCGGCCGTGTCGGACCGTGAACGCCAGCCGGCCTTCCCCTTCGACACGGGCGAGGGAACCGAGCGTCAGTCGGGTGGTATCCCTGTTCGTTTCACCGTCCATCTCGCCTGATCCCGTCGAACTCGGGGGAGGCAACGTTGAACGTCGAGAAGACGCGCTCGATACTCTCGTCGGTCATCCCACAGGTGCGCAACCACCCCGCCATTGCAATCAAGTTCGGGTGGGTTGATGGACCGAAACATCCATAGCAACCCCTCGACTGTGCCGGACACAGCGCGCCGCAGCCTGAATGGGTCACTGGCCCCAGACACGGTGTGCCGTCGGCGACCATGACGCAGGTGAGGCCACGTCGTTTGCATTCGGCGCAGACACTGGTGTCCGGGATGTTCGGCTCCCGCCCGGCCAGATACGACGAGATCACCTCGAGGAGCTGCCGGCGATCGATGGGGCAGCCGCGTAGTTCGAAATCGACCGGGACATGGTCGGCGATCGGTGTGGACGTCGCGAGAGTGTCGATGTACTCGCCGCTCGCGTAGACCACGGACATGAACTCGGCGATGTCCGCAAAGTTCCGGAGAGCCTGTATCCCACCAGAAGTCGCGCAGGCGCCGATCGTCACCAGATGCCGGGAATTCTCGCGGATGGCATGAATACGTTCGATGTCGGCAGCGGTGGTAATGGAGCCTTCGACCAGCGAGAGATCGTATGGACCGCTTTCCACCTCGCTCGACATCTCGAGGAAATGTGAGATGTGAACGGCGTCGGCCAAAGTGAGTAGTTCGTCCTCGCAATCGAGCAGAGTCAGTTGGCATCCGTCGCAGGATGCGAATTTCCAGACCGCCATGGTGGGTGAGGGCATCACAGCTCCTTCACTGCGAGAAGTGGCTCGGCCGCGCGGTAGTCGACTACCGGACCGTCACGACAGAGGAGGAGTTCGCCGAGTTGACAGTGCCCGCACACTCCGGTCCCGCACTGCATGTTCCGTTCCAGCGATACTCGAATATTCTCGCGCTCAACGCCTTGGCCGATCATGGTCCGAGCCGACATCCGCATCATCGGTTCGGGGCCGCACAGCAGTACCGTCGTGCGACCGGGCTCGAGAACGAGGCGGTTCAGGGACTGCGTGACAAATCCGACATGACCCTGCCAGTCAGGTTCTGCCACGTCCACGGACAGCTCGAGGTCGACCAGGTCTCCCCGGCTCCATGTGTCGAGATCTGGGCGGTACAGGAGATCGGATGGTCGGCGAGCACCCACGCTGAGGACAACTCGACGAAATCGACCGCAGGCCTGGGCCTCCAAGACTGCCGAACGTACTGCCGCCAAGCCGACGCCTCCCGCGACGACGATCAGATCGTCTTTGGCGGAATCCAGATCCCATCCCGTTCCGAAAGGTCCTCGGACACCTACGATGTCACCGATGGAGGCTTCGTGCAGCGCGCGGCTGACGGCACCGACAGCCCGAACAGTATGAACCACTGTGTGATCGGCGTGAGTCGGGTCCCCACTGATCGACAGCGGAATCTCGCCCACCCCCCGTGCGTAGACCATCATGAATTGACCGGGGCGGAACCCGGGGAACCACTGCGAGGGCGCGGCGAGGGTCAGGGTCGAGGTATCGCTGTTCTCGTCCCGGCGGGCAACAACCTTGCACGGCGTCGGGACGAGTTGATCACCGAACATGTTCGCGTGCATAGAGATCAAGCAGGCGTGCGCGTGTTGCCTGCAATCGGTGGAGGAGTGTGTCCGCCAGGATCGAGTAGATCGCCCGTCCGAGATCCGGATTGCTCCCGGCGACAGATTGCAACATGGTGGCGTCGACTTCGGCTGCTGTCACGGGAGTGACCGCGGTCGCTGTCCATTGCCACTGTCGAGGTGGGCGGAACCAGGACACGCCCAGAATCTCACCGACAGAAAGTGTTTCGACAGTTTCCTCGCCGCGTCCGGGAATTCTGGTGGTGAGCGTAATCCGGCCGGTCCGGAGAAGCCAACATTTGTCAGCGGAGTCACCTTCGCGGAACACCACGGTACCGGCCGCGAACTGAACCTCGCGTGAGAAGGCAGCGAGTTCATGACGTTGATCGTCGGCCAGACCTTCGATTTCTCTTGGACACTGCTCGCAGGCGTGATCGTTCATGAGTGACAACCGGTATCGCTGTCGGGTTCCACAGTCAAAGCGCCGGTCAGGCGGGCCGCTTCCGCCGTGATGTCGATTCCCACTGGACACCAGTCGATGCATCGGCCGCAACCAACGCAACCGGACGAACCGAATTGGTCGTGCCAGGTGCCCAACTTGTGAGAAATCCACTGTCGGTACCGGCTCTCACCACTGACACGTACTGCGCCACCGTGCAGTTGCGAGTAGTCCAGGTCGAAACATGACGACCAGTGCTGCCATCGCTCGACATTGTCGCCCGCAAGATCGGAGACGTCCTCGGTGGTAGTGCAGAAGCACGTCGGGCACACCATCGTGCAGTTCCCGCACGTCAAGCACCGTGACGCGACGTCCGCCCAGACATCGGCGTCCCGTGCGTCGCGGAGCATGCCGCGAAGATCGACGTCCGGCATTTGCCGACCCATATGATGTGCTGCATCGGCGACAGCGCCTGCGGCTTCGATAGTTTCCTCGTCGGTCGCCTGCCTACCGCGGACCAGCGTGAGTATCCGTGATCCTTCCGTGGTGCCCACCCCGGTGACGAATCGGTGGCCGTCGTTGTCGATCCTTTCGGTCAGACACAGGTCGTAGCCGGTTTTGGCCTCCGGGCCGGTGTTCATCGACGCACAGAAACACACCCCGCCGGGCTCCGTGCAGTTGGCTGCGATCACGAACAGACCCTCGAATAGATTTGTCGCCGCCTTTCCGCCGGCCGACAGCACTGTCTGGAGTATTCCGATCGCTGCGAGGTCGCACGAGCGCACACCGAGAAATGCGTATCGAGCAGGTTCGGTCGGCGGTGCGTGGAATGTACCGTCCGTGGATCGGCTCCAGAGTTGTTGCCGCGACGGGTGCAGGTACTGCTTCCACGATTGCGGGCCCGCGGAGTGACCGAAGACGGCAGAATCTGCTCTCCTCCGCAGTCGATACAGTCCAGGGGCGGTATCGACACCCCATCCCGTCGGCAATTGATCACCGGAGTCGAGAGTGTCGAGGACAATAGCGCTGTCGCGGACAGTCGGCCCGATGACGCGATAACCCTCGCTGATCAACACGGTGATCAACTCGTCAAGTCCGTCTCGGTCCATGACGAATTGTTCGCTGGTCAGGTCGGTGGCAGATCCTGAATCAGTCATGGATCCTCCTTGCGGGCGTCATCCGTATTCCTCCACGCTTCAGCTTCGCGCATGGGCTGCCGGCGCGGGTAGGGGCGAAGGACGGTATTCGATGACAAAAGGCTCTGCCCCCTGAAGGCAACGGCACGGTTCAATCGGAAAGTATCCCCAGCCGAATCAGGTGATGATCGATGGCCGCGACGGGCAGCGGAATCGGCACGACAACTCTCCGGTGCCTCGGAGCACCCGACGCGGTTGCTGTTCAACGGTTACATGAGCATCTTGACCAACATGATTCGTACATGCGGTGGTTCGGACCGCAGCCGAAGCAACTCACCACCTTTTCCGATCAACTGTGCGAGTGCAACGATCGGCGATGCGCTCTGGGTGCCTTCATCGGCGAAGAATTGGTGGTTGTCGGAAGCTATGTTGCGTTGGAGAGGGTTTCGCCGCCCACGGTGGAGTTCGCCCTCGTGGTTGCGCAAGGCGACCGGCTGCATGGAATCGGGACTTCGATCTTGAAGCGGCTGGAGGATGAAGCTTACCTGCACGGGGCACGACGCATGGTGGCCGAAATTTTGGGGGCGAACGCACCGATGCTTCAGGTCATTCGTGACCGTGGCTGGGCGCATTCGCTTCGTCGTGATGGATCAACGCTGCATCTGGAAGTGAAACTACATGGAGCAGAGTGACTCTCGCGTCGTAACGGTGACGATGAACCCGGCACTCGACATAGCGACCAGCGCGCGTGCCGTCCACACGACAGACAAGGTGCGTTGTGTGGCACCTCGTCGTGATCCCGGCGGCGGCGGATTGAACGTCGCGCGAGTGCTCCGGGTCCTCGGCGGCGACGTGATGGCAGTGTTTCCCTCGGGAGGTCATTGTGGCCTGGCGGTCGAGGACCTTCTGATCGGTGAACAAGTGCGGCATTGGGCCGAGCCCGTCTCAGGGTCGACTCGCGAGAGTTTTACCGTGGACGATGAGTCGACAGGTGAGCAGTATCGTTTTGTGTTGCCTGGACCGATTCTCACCGTTGCAGAGGTGGAATCGTGTCTCGCTCGAGTGCGTGAATTCGCCGTCGATTCCGGATATGTTGTCGTGAGCGGCAGTTTGCCACCGGGGGTGGGTGCTGATTTTGTTCAGCGGTTGGTCGATTACCTCGAGGGAACCGGGGCGCGGCTGGTTGTCGACACCTCTGGCGCTGCATTGCGCGCATTGAAGAGTGGTGTCTTTCTTGTCAAGCCGAGTATCCGCGAGCTTCGTGAATGGGTCGACCACCCACTCGAGACTCGGGTGGAGCAAGTCGACGCAGCGAGAACTATTGTTGCGCAGAAGGTTGCGGAGGTGGTGGTCGTTTCGCTTGGAGCCGCTGGAGCCTTGCTGGTGACTGCCGACATGTGTGAGTGTGTGCCGTCGGTGGACGTCGTATCGATCAGTGGTGTGGGCGCGGGGGACAGCATGGTTGCGGGCATGGTGTACTCGCTCATCCATCAGCGTTCGCTGATGGATGCGGTTCGGTTCGGTGTTGCAGCCGGGGCCGCGATGTTGAAGACCCCAGGGACGGCACCGTGTTTACCAGCCGACGTGGAGGTCTTCTATGAACGGATTCGTGCAGGAGCAGATCGGGGAGTGATCCGACCCGACTAGGTTCCGATGCTCAGTCAAGCCAGCGACTCGGATTTCGGCGTCCACCCGAACGAGCTCGGGCGAGGAGGATGCGTCGTTCAGCGACCGCGATTGCATGGCGAGCGGTGTCAACTGCGTCTGGGGTCACGGAAACCGACGTGATGCCTTGCCTCACGAGGTGTTCGGCCAGAGCAGGATTGGTTGACACTGCCTGTCCGCACAGTGAGGTCGTCATGCCCGCGAGGGTGGCACGCTCGATGATGGTGTCGATGGTTTCGAGAACGGCAGGATCCATGGTGTCGAAGAGTTCTTGGCAAATCTCCGAATCCCGGTCGACTCCCAGCACCAGTTGAGTGAGATCGTTGGTGCCGATCGACACTCCGTCGATGCCCATTGCCGCGTACCTGGGAATCCAATAGGCAACCGAGGGTATCTCAGCCATCACCCATCGAAGCATCCGGTGATCCGCCCCGAGAGGGTGGGCATCCAATTGTGCCAAACAGCGCGCGAGCTCCCATTCGGTCCGAACGAACGGAATCATCAAATGCACGTTCGGATAGTTCTTTCGCGTTTCGGCGATGACATCGAGATCGAGCGCGAACAATTCCGGTTCCCGCACGTAGCGAAAACAGCCCCGGTAGCCGATCATGGGATTGTCTTCGTGGGGTTCGATGTCACCACCTTCAAGATGTGCAAACTCGTTGGTGCGGAGGTCTATTGCGCGATAGATGACCGGTCGGGCTCCGAAAGCGGCGGCAATACGTGACAGGGCAGAAGACATTTTGGCCACGTACTCTCCGTGGAGACTTCGGGCGATCATCGTGTGGGGATGCAGCCCTTCGAGAGCGTCCATGATCAGGAATTCAGCTCGCAAGAGCCCTACTCCGTCGACGTCTGTGTCGGCTGTCCGTTCTGCAGCTTCAGGAGTCGCCAGGTTCACGTAGACGGATGTCGCGGTTGTCGGACGGGGTGTCGACATTGTCCTCGGCATGGTGGTGGTCGCATTTTTCGAGGAGTCGGCAGTTGCGGAATCTGCAGCAATGACCGTTCCTGCAGTTCCGTCGACTGTGATCAAAGTCCCGTCTGCAAGATCCTTTGTTGCCGTGCGTGTTCCGACGATAACCGGTCGGCCGAGTTCGCGGCCCACGATAGCTGCGTGGCAGGTAATGCCGCCGCCGTCGGTGACGATGGCTGCGGCTCGTCGGAGAACCGGTAACCAATCCGGTCGCGTCATCGGGGCCACCAGTATTTCGCCGTCGACCAAATCACGACCGTCGGCCACTGAACGCAGGACTCGGACGCGTCCGGTAGCAGTTCCCGGCCCGGCGCCCAATCCCTGGGCGAGGACACGTGCTTTTTCGCCGGCGTCGTGTTGGGCTTCGGCCAGTGCTTCCGGTTGCTCGGAAAGGGTGGTGATCGGGCGTGTCTGGACCAGCCACAGTTGTCCTCCGCTGTAGGCGAATTCGAGGTCTTGTGGTCGCCGGTAGTGTTCTTCCACGGCTGCGGCCAATGCTGCGAGCTGGTGGATCTGGTCGTCGGTAAGGATCTGGTGTTCGCGTTGTGAGAGAGGTATTTCCGACGCCTTTTCAGTCCCTTCGGACAGCGAGATCGCGAATGCCTGTGAACCGATATGTACATCGATGATGTCGAAGTCAGGTTTCGACACTACGTAAGTGTCTGGTTCCACCTGTCCACCCACTACGACTTCCCCCAAGCCAGTGGCAGCTTCGATGACCATGCGGTCCCGCGCACCGGTGCGCGGGTCGGCAGTGAATACGACTCCCGATTGGTCCGAGTCGACCATCAGTTGGACGACGACTGCCAGCGACGGCTCGTCCGCAACGCCTTGGAGGTTGCGGTACGACAATGCTCGATCCGACCATAACGATGCCCAACACTGCCGTACGGCATCGATCAAGCCTTCGTCACCGGCGACATTTGTGAAACTTTCGTGAATGCCTGCGTACGAGGTATCGGACGCGTCTTCTGCGGGAGCGGACGAACGGACCGCTACTCGCGTACCTGAAGGCCCCAGCGCGCGATAGGCGTCGATGATCTGCTCTTGCAGTGCTTTGGGCACGAGTGATGCTGTGACTGCCTCCTCGGCGCTGCGGGTAGACGGTAGTTCCCCTGATTTCAGGTCGTCTCTCAACCCGGAAGCTTCCATGGCGTCGAGATAGCCGCAGGTGGTGATTACGAACCCCGGCGGAACCGGAAAGTTCGATCGCCTCAGTTCGCCGAGATTCGCGGCTTTGCCGCCGACGGTCGGTGCGTCTTCGGGTCCGACGGCGTCGATCGGTACTACCCACCGACGTCTGGCATCTATGGAACTCGCTTTCATGAGCTCTCCCGTCCGAGTGCTATGCGCGTGGGTTAGCTAGCGACAGTGTTCAGCAAACCCTTTCCCGCAGCAGGTCTACAGAGGCGGAAGTCACTCCGCTCGGGGCCGATTTCCGGTGCGCAGGATGCCGAAGACACTTCCGGTTCACGGTCGATGTTTGTCACGCTGGGGACATCGGTTCGTCGCATTCCTGCGTTCGCGAGATCGGACGTCCAGCGGGATAACCAGAGGAGAATTGTCATGCGTGCACGAGACATCATGAGTAGCCCTGTGACGACAATCGATCAGGCGCGAAGTGTAGGTGACTGTCTACGAGAGATTGCGCGGTCAGGTTTTTCGGCACTCCCAGTAGTCGACGAGCAGAAGCGACTGGTCGGGATCGTGTCCGAAGGCGATCTTCTCAGAAGTGGGTTCGAACGACTGTCACAGGAACACGCGACCGAGTCGACCGAACAATCCGTCGCTGACGTGATGACGCAACCCGTGGTGGCAATGACCGAAGATGTCGTGGTCAATGACATCGCATCCGAGATGCTGCGTTCTGGGCTGCGCGCGGTTCCGATCGTTCGTGAGAGGGACGTGATCGGAGTGGTGACCCGCCAGGATTTGATCGGACTGCTGGCCCTGGACCCCGATCGGATCGCTGACGAAGTGCGCCATCGACTTGACGTCTATGGCGGGCCCGACCGATGGGCAGTGGGTTATGTCGACGGAATACTGACAGTCAGTGGGATTTCCGACGATGATCCCGAGCGAGGTGTCGTGACTGCACTTGCTTCGACCGTTCCAGGCGTTGACGAGGTTCGATTGAGGCCTTGAGAATCGCCAATCCTTGAAGGATTACGCCGACGAGTGAATCGAGTGGCCATGAGCGGCGCAAACGAGCGATCGATGACGCAGACCGACCTGATGTCTTGGCGGATGGAGGCCGATCCGGTCCTCCGCTCGACAATCGTCTCGATCATCGTGCTGGACAGGCTCCCGGATCACGAACGATTGACCGCCGCGATGAACCACGCCATCGACGTAGTTCCGATCTTCAGGTGTAAAGCGGTTGCGCGACAATTTCCGTGGAGTCCACCACGTTGGGTGGATGACGCGGACTTCGACCTGAGTTGGCACCTTCGAAGGTCTTCCGTGCCACCACCAGGTGGGTGGAAAGGCGTCCTGGATTTTGCCCGCATGAGCGGGATGGCAGCCTTCGACAAGGATCGTCCGTTATGGGAGCTCACCGTGCTCGATGGGCTAGGCGGCGGTGCAACAGCGCTGGTAGTCAAAGTTCATCATTCCTTGACCGACGGGGTCGGGGGTATGCAACTGACACGCGAAATTACCGATGACACGCGGACTGGCGGATCAAGTCAGGACGGCCACGAATTCAGGCCACCTGTTGTTCGTTCCACACCAGGAGACTCACGTGCGGCGATGACCGAAGCGGTGGCCCGAAGTGCCGCGCACGCAGTGCGCCATCCCGCCGCTACGATGCACGACGTCGTACGAATCTTCGGATCGACGGCGCGTATGACGCGACCGGCGACCAGAACGATGTCGCCAGTGATGACTGCTCGGAGTACGCGCCGTGGTTTCGGTGTGATCGAATTTCCGGTGGCGTCACTGACCACTGCCGCGGCGGGCACACAATGCTCAGTAAACGACGCGTTCTTGTCTGCACTTCTACTGGGCATGGCCGGCTACCACAGAGGCCACGGTGACGTACCGAATCAACTGATGGTGACGTTGCCGATCAGTCTGCGTGACAGTCGTGATCCGCTGGGAGGCAACCGAATCACGCTTGCAAGGTTTGCTCTTCCGGTCGATATTGCAGATCCGGAGAAATTGATCCGTCGTGTTCACGTCATCGTAGAAAGTTGGCGGAACGAGCCGGCGATTCCGCTATCTCCTCACTTGGCCAGAATGCTGAACTTGCTGCCGGTCGCGGTCACAGGCGACATGCTCAAGCACATGGATTTTGTTGCATCCAACGTCGTTGGTTCTTCGACACCGTTGTACCTCGCCGGTGCGCGGATAATTCGCCAATTCGCATTCAGTCCTACCCTCGGATCGGCTTTCAACGCGACTTTGATGTCTTACGACTCGCACATGTGTGTCGGGATCAACGTCGACGTGAGAGCAGTTCCGGACCAACCCGCGCTGATGACAGCTATCGCGGAAGGGTTTCGCGCCGTGCTGGCGCTTGGGCCTCGGCACGCAAACGCCACCGTGACAACGACGTGCTGACAACGCAACGCAGGTCCCGACGGCCGAACGCGAGCAGGCCCGCCGCTGTCAATGCTGCCGCGATTCAGGGCCAACCACAGGAGCGGCGCAGGTTCGAAGTGCGCACCGGGAAGCTTGGGGGCGTGTGTAGATGGTTCTAGATCCAGTACGAGATTTCGTTCCTTTGCTCGTCGAACGTATGGCGAAAGAGAGTCTTTCTGCCTGGTTCGTGTCATAACGAGCGTGCAGGCCGCCGACAGGATAGGTGTAGCCGCTCGATCACATCTACGTTTCGGACGGGTGGACTCATCTCGTTCGTTTGGCCCGATCCGCTCCAGCCTATTGCGTCAAGCGATCCGCGTCCTCGCAGAGCGAGTGTGCTTTGACCCGCCGTGCTCGCAGTGCGAAGGCTGAGAGCCGTGTCAGGTGGCGCTTCTACGTCGGCTTGCTGGTCATAGTCCGGTCAGATCGTCGAATGTGGGGTTTCGAATCAGTGTCGCATCGGCAATCGCGGAGGCGGATGTTCATCTCCGATTTGTTGCGCGTTGATTCGAAAACTGTCAATATCGAAGTATGTCGAATCAAGTTGTGGTGGAGACCGGCGCTTGCTGCTCCCCGCTGGTGCGTGAGCCGTTGACCGAGGATTGGGCCGGTGACCTGTCTCGGATGTTCAAGGCCCTCGGCGATCCGGTTCGCCTCCGTCTGTTGAGCTTGGTGGCCAGCCATGAGGGTGGGGAGGCCTGCGTCTGCGACATCTCGGATACGTTCGACCTGTCCCAGCCGACGATTTCGCATCATCTCAAGGTGTTGCGTCAGGCCGGTTTGCTCGACTGTGAACGTCGCGGCACCTGGGTGTACTACTGGGTGATTCCTGCTGCACTGCAGCAGCTCTCGGCTGTGCTCCTGGTTGAAGGCTCGATCGTGACCGCAGTGGACGCGTGCGCGGAGGTCACCGCATGAGCAACACCGCTGCGACCACCGAACACCGCGCAGTGGTCGGAAAACTCTCCACCCTCGATCGCTATCTGGCGGTCTGGATCGGGGTGGCCATGGTCGTCGGCCTGCTGGTCGGGCGCTGGATTCCCGGTGTGAACACTGCCCTGGAGAAGGTGCAGATCGACGGCATCTCACTGCCGATCGCCCTCGGTCTGCTGATCATGATGTACCCGGTGTTGGCGAAGGTCCGCTACGACCGCCTCGACACGGTCACCGGGGACAAGAAACTCCTCGCGGGCTCGCTGTTCCTGAACTGGGTTCTGGGCCCGGCGTTGATGTTCGCCCTCGCCTGGTTGTTTCTGTCTGACCTGCCGGAATACCGAACCGGTTTGATCATCGTCGGTCTCGCTCGCTGCATCGCGATGGTGATCATCTGGAACGACCTGGCCTGCGGAGATCGCGAAGCCGCCGCGGTGCTGGTCGCCATCAACTCGGTGTTCCAGGTGATCATGTTCGCGGTGCTCGGTTGGTTCTACCTCTCGGTCCTGCCCGGGTGGCTCGGCCTCGAACAGACCACTATCGACACTTCGCCTTGGCAGATCGCGAAATCGGTCCTGATCTTCCTCGGTATCCCGTTGCTGGCAGGTTTTTTGTCCCGTTTCTTCGGTGAACGCGTCAAAGGCCGCGACTGGTACGACACCACGTTCATCCCCACGATCAGTCCCTGGGCGCTCTACGGTCTGCTGTTCACCATCGTCGTGCTCTTCTCGATGCAGGGCGAACAGATCACCTCGCAGCCTTGGGATGTCGTCCGGATCGCGTTGCCGCTGCTGGTGTACTTCGCACTGATGTGGGGCGGTGGCTACATCCTCGGTGCCGCAATCGGATTGGGCTACGAACGCACCACCACGCTCGCGTTCACCGCTGCGGGTAACAACTTCGAACTCGCGATCGCCGTAGCCATCGCTACTTACGGCGCCACCTCGGGGCAAGCCTTGGCTGGTGTTGTCGGCCCGTTGATCGAGGTGCCGGTGCTGATCGGTCTGGTGTATGTCTCCCTTGCTCTGCGTAAACGCTTTGCCGTCAAAGACGTTTCATCCAGTCGAGAAAGAGCGGGTTCATGAGCAAATCATCGGTGTTGTTCGTCTGCGTCCACAATGCCGGCCGATCTCAGATGGCTGCCGGTTTCCTGAGTCATCTCGCGGGTGACGCCATCGAGGTCCGTTCCGCTGGGTCTGCACCCGCCGAGATCGTCAATTCCGCTGCAGTTGAAGCGATGGCAGAGCTCGGAATCGACATCTCGGCTCAGTCTCCGAAGATTCTCACCGTCGACGTTGTCCAGGATTCGGATGTCGTGATCACGATGGGCTGCGGTGACACGTGCCCGATTTTTCCCGGCAAGAGCTACCGAGACTGGGTTCTCGACGATCCCGCTGGCCAGGGCATCGATGCGGTCCGCCCGATCCGCGACGAAATCGAGCGACGAGTCCAAGCCTTGATCGCTGAACTCGCTACTGCCGCGAAGTCTCCCTGACCGATCGCCCTGCCCGTATTCGATCCTGCGAAAGAGGCACTATGACCACCCAGCTGGAAAACACGCCCGCGGTCCATGACGTCATCATTGTCGGTTCCGGACCGGCCGGTTACACCGCTGGTGTCTACACCGCGCGCGCTGAGCTTCAGCCCGTGCTCTTCGAGGGAACCCAGTTCGGTGGCGCCCTCATGACCACCACCGAGGTCGAGAACTTCCCCGGTTTCCGTGAGGGCATCATGGGCCCCGATCTGATGGAACAGATGCGTGAGCAGGCACTGCGCTTCGACACCGACATCCGCACCGAGGACGTCGAGGAAATCGATCTGAGCGGCCCGATCAAGACGGTCGTCGCGAACGGCGAAACCTACGCCGCGCACGCGATCATCCTCGCGATGGGCGCGGCAGCGCGTTACCTGGGGATCCCCGGTGAAGAGCGTCTCCTCGGCCGCGGCGTCAGCGCCTGCGCCACCTGCGACGGGTTCTTCTTCCGCGACCAGGACATCGTCGTGGTCGGCGGCGGCGACTCCGCGATGGAAGAGGCAACCTTCCTGACCCGTTTCGCTCGCTCGGTCACCCTGGTGCACCGCCGCGAGGAGTTCCGCGCCTCACGGATCATGCTCGAGCGCGCCAAGGCGAACGAGAAGATCCGCTTTCTGACCAATGCGGAGCCCGTCGAGGTGCTCGGTGAGAACAGTGTCACCGGGCTCGTCGTGCGCGACACCGTCACCGGTGAAACCTCCACCCTCGAGATCACCGGCATGTTCGTCGCCATCGGCCACGACCCGCGCAGTGAGCTCGTCAAGGGCCAGGTAGACCTCGACGACGCCGGCTACGTCCGCGTCGCACCCGGTTCTACCGCGACCTCCGTCGACGGCGTCTTCGCTGCCGGTGACCTGGTCGATCACACGTACCGTCAGGCGATCACCGCTGCCGGCACCGGATGCTCCGCAGCAATCGACGCCGAACGCTGGCTGGCCGACCGCGGCGACATCACCGCCAACACGCTCGACGCAGCCGGCCATATCGTCGACGCCGTCTGACTCCCATACCCAGCGAAAGGAACTTCGATGAGCAAGCCTTCAGTGCTGTTCGTGTGCGTCAAGAACGGCGGCAAATCCCAGATGGCCGCCGGCCTCATGCGCAAAGCCGCCGGTGACCAGGTGGACGTGTACTCGGCCGGCACCAAACCAGGATCGGCGGTCAACGCCCTGTCCGCCGAAACCCTCCTCGAAGTCGGTGTGGACATCTCGGGACAGGCTCCGACGCTGATCGATCCGCAACTGGTGCGCGAGGTCGAAATCGTCGTCACCCTGGGCAGCGAAGCGAAGGTCGAACCGGTCGACGGCACCGACTTCGAGAACTGGGACACCGACGAGCCGTCCGAACGAGGCATCGACGGAATCGAACGAATGCGCCTGGTCCGCGACGACATCGCCGCCCGCGTCGACGCTCTAGCCGCCCGTCTGGCGACCCGCTGACACCGGATCGGTAGAACCCGCACCATCGAAGACCCGAGAAGCAAGAAAGAGAACATCACCATGAGCACCATCGAAGTATTCGAACCCGCACTGTGCTGCAACACCGGCGTCTGCGGCGACGACGTCGACCAAGCGCTGATCACCTTCACCGCCGACCTCGACTGGGTCGCAAGCAACGGCGGCACCATCGCCCGCCACAACCTCGCCAACGACCCACTGGCCTTCGCCGGTAACGACACCGTCGCAGCATTCCTCGAGATATCCGGCTCCGAAGGACTCCCGCTGGCGCTCGTCGACGGAGTCACCGCCCTGACCGGTACATATCCGACCCGCAGCCAACTCGCGAAATGGGCAGGCATCACCGAACCTGGAACGGCTGAGGCGCCGGCCGGGATCGCCATGCTCGGACTCTCCGACGCCTCGGCATGCTGCTCCACCGACGACGCCGATTCCACCACCTGCTGCTGAAAGCGCCGACACCGCAATGAAGTTCCTGAACAACGCGCCCCGATTCCTGTTCTTCACCGGCAAAGGCGGTGTCGGTAAAACCTCCATCGCCTGCGCGAGCGCGATGACCCTCGCTCGCGCCGGCAAGAAAGTGCTGCTCGTGAGCACCGATCCAGCCTCCAACGTCGGGCAGGTCTTCGGTGTGAGCATCGGCAACACCATCACCCCGATCCCCGCCGCTCCCGGATTGTCTGCGCTCGAGATCGATCCAGAACAAGCCGCCACCGACTATCGCGAGCGGATCATCGGTCCCGTCCGCGGGCTGCTCCCCGAGAAGGAGATCGTGGCGATCGCCGAACAACTCTCCGGGTCCTGCACCACCGAAATAGCGTCGTTCAACGAATTCACCGGACTGCTCTCCGGGCACGACGACATCACCGCGGACTTCGACCACGTCCTCTTCGACACCGCCCCGACCGGGCACACCATCCGGCTGCTCCAACTCCCCGGATCGTGGACCGAGTTCCTCGACGGCGGCAAGGGCGACGCATCGTGCCTCGGGCCGCTGTCCGGACTCGACAAGCAGCGCACCATCTACGCCGACGCCGTTGCCGCCCTCGCAGATCCGCACCGGACCCGCCTCGTCCTGGTCTCGCGCGCCCAGCGTTCGACGCTCACCGAAATCACCCGCACCCACCGCGAACTCGCCGACATCGGACTGGCCCACCAACACGTCGTCATCAACGGCGTCCTCCCTGAACCGGCCGACGACACGGATCCACTCGAATCCGCGATCCGCCGACGAGAGCAAGCCGCGATCGCCGCTCTGCCAACCGAATTGGCGCAGCTGCCCACCGATCAGGTCCCGCTCAAAGCGACGAACATCGTCGGTATCGACGCACTCGAAAGCCTCTTCACCACCGACCCCCGTCCGGTATCTGCCGCCTCAGCGGACCCGGCCCAGCAGCTGCCCAGTGCTCCGCTCGTATCCCTGATCGACGAACTCGATACAGACGATCACGGCCTGATCATGTGCATGGGAAAAGGCGGAGTCGGCAAGACCACCATCGCCGCCGCGATCGCTGTCGCCCTCGCCGAACGCGGCCACCAGGTGCACCTGACAACCACGGACCCGGCCGCACACCTGACCGAGACCTTGAACGGGGAACTCGACAACCTCCAGGTCTCCCGCATCGATCCCGCCGAAGCCACCGAGCAGTACCGAACCCGCGTCTTGACCACCAAAGGCAAGAACCTCGACGAACGCGGCCGCGCCAACCTCGCCGAAGACCTTCGATCACCCTGCACCGAGGAAGTGGCCGTCTTCCAAGCATTTTCGCGGGTCATCCACGAATCGAGCCGCAAATTCGTCGTCGTCGACACCGCCCCAACCGGTCACACCTTGTTGCTCCTCGACGCCACCGGCTCCTACCACCGGGAAATCGCCCGCCAAATGGGCGGCAACACGAACTTCACCACCCCACTCATGCGACTCCAGGACCCAAACGCCACGAAAGTCCTACTCGTGACCCTCGCCGAAACCACACCCGTCCTCGAAGCCGCCGGTCTGCAAGCTGATCTACAACGCGCAGGAATTCGCCCTTGGGCGTGGGTGGTCAACAACTCCCTCGCCGCAGCCGAACCTACCTCGCCGCTCCTGCAGCAGCGCGCAGCCGGAGAAATCGCCGAAATCGACAGCATCACAAACAAATACAGCCAGCGAACCGCCATCGTCCCGATGCTCGCCGAAGAACCCATCGGCGAAGCCGCCCTGGCAACCCTGAGCAAGGCATAGCGACTCCGCACCCACATTTTCGCAAACAACGGCAACAATGATGCATCCTTCCTGGCCTACCGGCACGCGAAGAGACGCCTTCGCTCCGTTTGGCGCCCCGGCGATGGGAATGTCATCGGACGGGTCTAACGGGTTCGTGCTGGTCACCGCATCCCGCTCACGGGCCGGCTTGCGGGAAGAATCGGGCGTTGATACTGCTCAGCCAGCCCTCTGCGGAGTAAAATTTGATTCACGGTGGTGGTGGGCTCACCACCGAATGCGGCAGCCGTGTCGCCAACGGTTCCTGACTTCGAATCGAGCAGAAAGGCGCTGGATAGTCTGCTGACCGATCTCGTCACAGAGGTGTGAATCAGAGATCCCTCGGTGGCGGCGGTAGCGCGAGGACTTCGTGTCTGAATTCATGGGCGAGATTCGCAGGTACAAAGTCAGAGGTGGTGGCCGACCGTGAATACACATCAGCGCATAGGTGTGGATCGCTTTCTGGAGGTTCCTTCGCGGATCGCCCTTGCCGGAGATTGGCACGCGGACACTCGTCATGGTGTCGCCGCGATCGAGCACGCAGCCAGACGGAACGCGACTGTGCTCATTCATCTCGGGGACTTCGGTTACCGCTTCACCGACATGTATCTCGATACCCTCGACGACACCCTGCGCCGGTGTGGCCTCGTTCTCGGGTTCGTCGACGGTAATCACGAAGACTTCGACCGACTCCTGGCGTACCCGCTCGCTGATAGCGGTTTGCGGTACCTGCGCGAGCGGATCGTCCACCTTCCCCGTGGATGGAGGTGGTCGTGGGGGTCGACGCAGTGTTTGGCGCTGGGCGGCGCATATTCGATCGATCGGATCCTGCGGGTCGAGGGAACCTCGTGGTGGCCGCAGGAAGCCATCACCGTCGAGGAGGCGGAAACGGCGGTCGCCGGGGGCACTGCGGATGCGATGTTCTGCCATGACTGCCCGGCCGGTGTCGTCGTGCCGGGCAGGCCGCGTGAGCGTTACGGGTTCCCGCCTTCGGAAGTGGCGGCCTCGCAGGCGAATCGGGATCGGCTCCGCCGCGTCGTCGATCAGGTGCGCCCGGCGAGGTTGTGGCACGGGCATTTCCATCAGCGTCATCAAGCGCTGCTCGAAGGTGCCGGGTATCGGACAGTAGTCGATGGTCTCGGGAAGAACAACGATCCCCTCGACAACAATCTGGTGGTCGTCAACCTCCCCGATCTCGGACATCATCGGTGGAGTTCACGTGCAGAGCACACTGTGGCCGAGACGGGCAGCGCCGCGGCGGCCCCTCCTGTTACCGCCTGAGTGATCGACGAGCGAGACCGTACGGCAGGCGTGTGGTGGTGCTTGCGGCGATCTCCACTAATTCGTTGTATTTCGCGACCTGCTCTCCTGCACCGGCACCCGGATTCGACTGCCTACATCCGGGCGACGACTATTCGCCGAACTCCGGCACGCCGTAGGTACGAAACCATGCATCGGAGCGAAGGTCACCGATACCGCCCAGACGCTATATTCAGGCAGAACAGGCGATCAATTCGTTATCGAGAGCATCGTAGAGACACCGAACTGCGCTCTCCGCCACAAGACGCTCTCCCGTCTGTGCGTGTTACCGGGCGGGTGTCTGCGCTCGGTTGTCCCTCACGTCATCGTGTGTGCTGAACGAGTGGGAGGGCGTAGGCGGATCCGTTCTACGGTGCCTTGGAGTTCGAGTCGACGGGTGAGGACCGGGTTGTCGCGGGCTTGGCTTTCGTGACACTTGATTGCGGCTCGCTGTACGGCGCGGTCGACGGCAATGTCGACGGTTCCGTCGCCTTCGAGCGCAACGAAAGCTGTGCCGTACTCGGTGTTGAGTTGCGCGGCGACGGTGGGGGTGACGCCCCATTCGAGCACTGCCAATTGGTGACGGTCAGCGACGCGATGCGCTGCGGCGGTCGCGGCCTGGTGATCGGGGTGGCCGGTGACACCGCTTGGTTCGAACACGACGAGCGTGGCCGCATCACCAAGGTCGTTTTGCACGACTTCGTCGACAGCGGCGGGGGCGATCTCGCCCAGATGGCCGTCGGGAAAGTTGTGGAGCACGATGGCGCTGACGCCCAGGCGTTCGGCGGCGGTGGTCAGCTCGTCACGGCGCACGGTCGCAAGGTCCGCGACGGAACCGAGGGTGCTCGCCTCACCATAGGTCAGGCACACCACCCGCACGTCGGTCCCCGCTGTGGTCAGCGCGGCGAGTACGGCGCCCAACCCGAAGCTCTCGTCATCGGGATGGGCCAGCACCGCCAACGCCGGACCGCGGCCGGCGACAACATCGAGCACCGACGCACCCCCGCCGCCAGACACCTCGCCCGCTTCGGTGGTGACGTCGGCGCCCAGATGTTCGGCGGTCGCCTTACGGTGTTCGGCCATCGTGGTCCTCTCGTGGGGGAGAGATCGCGGGGACGTCTCCACGGCATCGACCGCGGAGTGGGGCAGTTACGGTCCGGGTGCGTCGTTCTCACTGTTGGAGGGCTGTGCAGCGTGGAATTCATTGAACGCGGCGAAAGCCCGGGGCCCGTACACGGTGCCCGGCCCACCGGCCATCATGAGCGCGACGCCGATGGCCTCGGCCGCTTCCTGCGGTGTGCTGCCCTGTGCGGCCGCGCCGCGCGCATGTGTGGCGGTGCAGCCATCGCATTGGGTGGTCACGGCTATCGCCAAGCCGATCAGTTCCTTGGTCTTGGCATCGAGCGCTCCGGGAGCCAGGGACGCTGAGTAGAGCTGTCCGAAGCTCTCGTAGACCTGCGGGATCGCCTGGCGCAACGCCCGGGCGGGCGCGCGAAGTTCCTGTTGGACGTCCTTGCCGTAGCCCATGTTGTGCCTCCCACTGTTCGTTGTAGTGGCCTGGTGGTGGTCAATGCGGGGTGCCGTCGGTGCCGGGGTTCTCCTGGGTGGAGGTCAAGCACTGTGGGGGCAGGGGGAACCAGCGCAGCACTTCGAAGTGCGCGGGGAGGCGGGTCGGGCCGTCGGGGACCTTCTCGGGGCGGGCCTCGAGAAGCGTGCGGGCCTCGCGCAGGTGGTCGGCCAGCGCGGCCTCGTCGAGGGTTTCGCGTTCCGTCGGGTAGTGCAGGATGCCGGCTGTGTCGTAGAACAGGTCGGTCAGGCGCAAGGGGGGCTGGCGGGTTTTTCCACGATGGTGCCACAGGCCGGTATCCGGACTGAAGGTGTAGTCAGTGAGGAGACGGTGGCCGTACCGGGCCAGCAATTCCACGGCCTCGATCAGGTAGTCCCGCACAGCGTCGGAAATGAAGTAGTTGAAGTTGATGCGGGTCCAGCCGGGTTTGATTCCCTCGCAACCCAACGCGATCTCGTCTCGGAAGGCACGCGAATGTTGCGGGTCGATACCCAGGAGCCGATGCCCGTAGGGACCGGCACAGGAACAGCCACCGCGGGCCTGGACCCCGAACAAATCGTTGAGCAGGGCCACAACGAAGTTGTGGTGCAGGTAGCGATCCGCGCCTGATCTGAGACGGAAAGACACGATGGACAGCCGTCGAGCATCCGGGTGGCCGAGAATCTCGATACTCGGGTGGCGGTGCCACCGGTCCAAGGCATGGCACCACAGATGTCGTTCTCGCTGTTCGATGAGGTCGGTCCCCACTGCATCTTTGAGTGCGAAGACCAGGCCGGCACGGATCGACTCGATGATCGCGGGGGTGCCTCCCTCTTCCCGGGCCACGGGATCATCGAGGTAGCGGTGGCCGGTCGGATCCACGAACGCCACCGTGCCACCACCCGGCACGGTGGGTACGGCGTTGCGGACCAGCTCACGACGGACCATCAGCACCCCAGGGGTTTGGGGCCCGCCGACGAACTTGTGTGGCGAGAGGAAGATCGCATCCTTGTAGTCACCGCCCCCGGGAGCGCTCTCCCGCACCCGGATCGGGACATAGGGTCCGGCGGCCGCATAGTCCCAGAAGGACAACGCGCCGTGCTCGTGGAGCAAGGTGGCAATCCGGTCGGTGTCCGACAAGACGCCGGTGACGTTGGAGGCGGCCGAGAAGCTACCGATGCGCAGTGGCCGGTCCGAGTACTCGATCAGTCGCCGCTCGAGTTGCTCCACGTCGATGTGACCGTCAGCGTCTTCGTCGATCACCACCAGGTCGGCGATCGACTCACGCCACGGTAGCTCGTTGGAATGGTGTTCGTAGGGGCCTACGAACACCACGGGTCGGTCCGACTCTGCGATCTGTTCGTCCCAGCCGTAGCGTGTGGCCAGCCCGGACGGGACACGGAGTTCGAGGATTCCGACCAGCTTGTTCACCGCCGCCGTTGCCCCGGACCCGCAGAAAATCACCAGATCGTTGTCTGTGCCGCCGACGGCGTCGTGGATGAGTTGGCGTGCGTCCTGCCGCAGCAGTGAGGTCTGCAGTCCGGTGCCGGAGCTTTCGGTGTGAGTGTTGGCGTAGCGCGGGAGCACTTGTTGGCGGATGAAGTCTTCGAGGAAATCCAGTGACCGTCCCGAGGCGGTGTAGTCGGCATAGGTGATCCGTCGCCGACCGTAGGGTCCGTCCAAGATCTCTCCCTCGCCGATGACTCCCCGTCGGATCCGTTCGATCAGTGGTGAGGTGGGGGCTGATTCTGCTGAGGTATCGGTGCTTCCGGTCACTGCCGTCATGCGGTCTCTTCCTCCTACGGCAAGGCGCTCGTACCTTCTCTTTTGCCAGGGTGCGCTTGGAGTCGTGGGCCGCACTAGGGCCGTTAGACCTGGGCGTGTGAGTTGGAAGGGCGGCCGGGTTTCCACCGTATCGCCGATCCGGAGCGCCAGTCGGCGGCGATCAGTTGTTCCGATCTCTCCTCTCGATGTTCCTGGCCTGCACCCGCGTATACCCCCTGGGGTACTTGACATACCCCAGGGGGTATATGGCACCCTGTGTGCATACCATCCTCCAGATTCAGGAAAGGTTGTTCGATGATCCTCGAGCAGTACTACATCGAGTGCCTCTCGCATGCGTCGTACCTGATCGGTGACGAAAGCACCGGCCGTGCCATCGTGGTCGACCCGCGCCGCGACATCACCGAATACCTCGAGGACGCAGCCCGCTACGGTCTGACCATCGAGGGTGTCGTCAACACGCACTTTCATGCGGACTTCGTCTCCGGCCACCTCGAGTTGCTCGAGGCGACCGGTGCGTGGATCGGCTTCGGTGAAACCGCGGACACCGACTACCCGATCCGCCGACTGCGCCATGGCGAACACCTGACGCTGGGGGAGGTGGACATCGAGATCCTCTCCACCCCAGGTCACACATGGGAGTCGATCAGTCTGCTGGTGCGGGAGAATTCAAATGCCGCGCCTTCCGCTGTGCTGACCGGGGATTCGCTGTTCATCGGCGATGTCGGTCGCCCCGACCTTGCAAACCTCGGCGACGGCACCAACACCGACCTGGCTCGGGCGATGTACCGCACAGTCCACGAGACGCTGCTGACCTTGCCCGATGAGGTGACCGTGATGCCGGCCCACGGCGCAGGGTCGTCCTGCGGCAAGAACCTCTCCTCCGAGCTGACCTCCACCATCGGCGAGCAGCGCCGCACGAACCCGTCGGTGCAGCCGATGAGCGAAGATACGTTCGTTGCTCTGATCACCGACGGTCAGCCTGCGGTGCCGCGGTATTTTTCTACCGATGTGACCCTGAACAGGTCGAATCGCGCTCTCCTCGAACAAGATCGGCGCATACCCGAGCTGACACCCGAGGAGCTCCGGACGGAAATGGCCATCGGAACTCGCATTCTCGACGCCCGCACTCCGGACGACTTCGCCGGCGGGCATCTGCGCGGCTCGATCAACGTCGGATTCGACGGCAGGTTCGCTGAAACCGGTGGCATGGTCGCCGATATCGGCGAGCGCATCGTACTCATCACCTATCCGGGTGAGGAACAAGATGCGGCGATGCGTTTGGCGCGCATCGGATCCGACAACGCAGCCGGGTACCTCACTGTCGACGTCGACGGGATCTTTCCGAACTCGCTCACCGACCTTGTCCGTACCGCGCCGCGTACTGCTGTGGTCGAACTGGAGGGGCTCCTGGATTCGGATGCAGTGACCTTGATCGACATCCGAAATCCCGGCGAGCGCGACTTCGGGGTCATCGACGGTGCGCAATCGATTCCGCTCGCCCAGCTCCGCTCCCAGATCGAGGACCTGCCACGAAGCCGGCCCATCGTCGTGCACTGCGCCGGCGGTTGGCGCTCGTCCGTCGCTGCATCACTGTTGCGGGCCGACGGCATCGAGAACGTCAGCGACCTGGTCGGCGGATACACGGCCTGGGTCGAGCGTTCGTCCGAATAGTGCCTGATCACTGAAACTCTCGTGCCCCATAGGCGGCACGGCGTCTGACAAGGAGAAACCAGATGTGTTACCCCACGGCATGTTCTTCCTGCTCCAAGACCACCTGGGCAGGGTGCGGCCAGCATTCCGAGCAGGTCATGGCAGGTGTCCCGAAAGCGCGGCGCTGCACCTGCACTCCTGCTCCTGATCCGGGTTCCGGGTTCTTCCGGTCCCTTTTCGGCCGCTGACCGGTGCGCCGGACACTGCTGCGCACGTCACTCCCATTCACCCCATCTTCAGGAGTCAATCAATGACTGGCAAATCTACTGTCGAGGAACGCGTTACGTCGGCGTCTCGATCCTCCGGCGGAGTGCTCGGGCGTATGGGCGCGGCCATGGCAGGCAATGCGAAATGGGTGATCGGTGTCTGGCTGATCGTCCTCGTCGCCCTCGGTGCGGCCGCACCATCGGTGTTCAGTTCCCTCGCGGGCGCCGGGTGGCAAGCCAACGGGTCCGAATCGGTCCAGGTTCGCGAACTGGCACAGGAACACTTCGGCGGTAACTCCTCGGCCGCGGTCCAGGTCGTGGTCCATTCCGACGACCGCACCGTCGACAGTCCCGAAGTGCAGCGCACCCTCACCGCGGTCGCGGATGTCTTCGCCGGGGACACCCGTTTCGGTGCGATCATCGCACCGCAACCGGGAATGTCCATCAGCCCGGACGGGCACACCGGAATTCTCATCGCGGGCGCGAACGCGTCCACCGACGAGATGGTCAAGGCCGTCGACGATCTCAAGGGGCAGTTGACCGCTCTGTCCGGTGACGGCATCGAGGTCTACCCGACCGGTGCTTCGGCACTGTGGAGTGATTTCAACAAAGCGAACCACGACGCGATGATTCAGGCCGAACTGTTCTCCTGGCCGGTCACCCTCGCGATCATGGTGCTCGCGTTCGGGTCCCTCGTCGCCGCAGGGCTGCCGTTGCTGTTGACTCTGGCCGGCCTCGTCGCCTCCGCAGGTGGCCTGGTCCTGCTCAACCAGGTCACTCCGATCTCGGTGTGGGCGATGAACTTCGCGATGATGTTCGCTCTCGCCCTCGGTATCGACTACGCCTTGTTCATCGTCGCCCGCTTTCGCGACGCGATCGCGCACGCCACCTCCAAGCAGGCAGCTGTGGCGGAAACCATGGACACCGCAGGCAAAGCCGTTGTCCTGTCCGGAATCACAGTGCTGGTCAGTTTGTCTGCCGTCCTTCTCGTTCCGGCCCCCGCGGTGCGGACGATGGCGATCGGCATCATGCTCGCCGTCTTCTTCGTCCTTCTCGCCTCGATGACTCTGTTGCCAGCAGTGCTCGGGAAACTCGGCACCAAGGTCAATGGTGGATCCCTGCCCTACGCCAAGCGGCAAGAACACCGCTCGCCGAAGTTCGCCGCATGGGGTGAACTGCTGCACAAGCACCCGTGGCCGTTCGCTATCGGTTCTGTCCTGGTACTGATCGCGCTGTCGATCCCGGTGCTCGGTCTCAAGGTAGCGATGCCTTCCATCGAAGTCGTCCCCGCCGACGCCCCGGTCCGCCAAGGATACGAACTCGTCCAGGCTCAGATGGGTGAGGGTGCACCGGGCATGTTGCAGATCATCGCTCCCGCCGCCGAAGCCTCGCAGACGGCGCAGACCGCTTCCTCGGTCGACGGCATCGCCATGGTCACTCCGCCGCAGCCCGCCCCAGACGGCAGTGACTATGTGATGCTGCAGGCCATGCCGACCGTCGACCCATCGGATGCACAGATGGGCACTATCCTCGACACCTTGCGTGCAGACCTCCCCTCGGGTGCACTCGTGGGCGGCGCACCAGCGGAGAACCTCGATCTGCAGCAAGCGCTGAACGACTACTTCCCACTCATCGTCGGCATCATCCTGGTACTCGGGTTCGTGTTGCTTCTGGTGGCGCTGCAGGCGCCGTTGATCGCCATCCTGGGCACCGTGGTCAGCCTGCTCTCCACCGCAGCCGCATTCGGGGTCGCGAAGTTGATCTTCCAGGACGGGCACGGTGCATCCCTGCTCGGCTTCACTCCGCAAGGCTTCCTCGACGGCTGGGGGCCGGTGTTCTTCTTCGCAATGATCTTCGCGATCGCCATGGACTACACCGTGTTCCTCCTCGCCACGGCAAAAGAACACTACGAACGATCCGGGGACCCGAAGGTCGCCCACATCGCAGGTCTGGCTCATTCCGGACGAGTGATCTTCGCCGCCGCCGCGGTGATGGTGGCAGTGTTCTTCACCTTCGCGCTCGCTGACCCGCTACCGCCGAAGGAAATGGGCATCATTCTCGGTGTTGCTGTCCTACTCGACGCAGTCCTGATCCGGCTCATCCTGTTGCCGGTGCTCCTGCGGTTGACCGGACATGCCGCGTGGTGGTCCCCGGCGTGGCTGCGAAAGGTATTGCCCAACATAAGTTTTTCGCACTGACAGGGTCCGGGGGTGGTTCGGCAGCTGTGACGCACAGATCTCCCGAACCACCCACCTGGATATACCCATAGGGGTATATTTGAGGTTGCTGATTCACCTTCGGAAGGAAATCCCATGGTCGGCGACGACGACAGCATCGCATTGGTACTCAACCGGCTCCGCCGTGCTCACGGCCAGCTTGCCGGGGTGATCTCGATGATCGAACAGGGCCGCGACTGCAAGGACGTGGTCACCCAACTCGCTGCGGTGTCGAGTGCATTGGATCGCGCAGGCTTCAAGATTGTCGCTACCGGTCTGCGTGAATGTATGACCGGTGATACTGCGAACGGCAAGGAACCGATGACCGAAGCCGAACTCGAAAAGCTCTTCCTCGCGCTCGCCTGAGGCCGAGGCGACGATCGGGGACAACGAACGGAAAGGACGACACAGATCATGACAGCTCTCCCTCGGCACCACGGCTGGACCATCGAACGGATCGTTCCCCTGCTGGGCGGGGTGGTCGTCCTGCTCAGTGTGGCGCTTACCCTCATCTTCTCCATCTGGTGGCTGCTTCTCACCGCGTTCGTCGCCGCGAATCTCCTGCTCTACAGCGCAGTGGGGTGGTGCCCGATGAGCCTGATACTTCAACGCCTCGGCATCCCACGTCTCGGCACCCGGTGACCGATCCCAGACCCCCAATCCCGGAAAAAGGACGTAGATCATGCAACTCGCTCTCACGACCACCCTGAACACCACCTTCGACGACGCCGTCGAACGCACCCGCAAAGCCCTGGCCGATCAGGGCTTCGGGATACTCACCGAGATCGACATGAAAGCGACCCTCAAAGCCAAACTCGACGAAGACATCGAGGATTACCTCATCCTCGGCGCCTGCAACCCGCCATTGGCGCATCGCGCCGTCGACGTCATGCGTCAGATCGGACTACTGCTGCCGTGCAACGTCGTCGTGCGCGCCGACCGCACCGCAACGAACAGCGTCATCGTCGACGCGATGAACCCCGCCCTCATGGCCGAGGTCACCGGCGAGCCGGCGCTGCAGGCAGTCGCCGACCAAGCGAGCACCAGACTGCAAGCTGCGCTCGATTCACTTACCACGCATCCACACTGACTCGTGACAACGTAGAAAATCCCCGACCGCCGATGAACGGAAACGGATTCCGATGACCCTCGCAATCGCGCTCGCGGCCGGCGCTGTCATCGGCATCCTTCTCGGACTCCTCGGCGGCGGCGGATCCATCCTCGCCGTACCGGTGCTGGTGTTCGGCCTCGGCCTCGACATCGACCAGGCGATCCCGATCTCACTGATCGTGGTCGGCGTCGCTTCTGCCGTCGGAGCCATCCCGAAAGTGCGTGCCCACCTGGTGCAGTGGCGGCTGGCCGCCGTGTTCGCCGCTGCAGGTATCCCCGCAACCTTCCTTGGTAGTGCCCTCGGGCGACTGCTCCCGCAGTCCGTTGTGATGATCGGGTTCGCCGCGGTCATGATCGTCGCCGGTGCTCGTATGCTTGCCGACCGCGGCGATATTGGGACCGCCTGCCGCATAGGTGATTCCGGTATCAATTGGCGTCGCTGCGCACCTCGTGCGATCCCAGCCGGATTCGCCGTCGGCGTTCTGACCGGACTCTTCGGCGTCGGCGGTGGATTCCTCATCATCCCCGCCCTTGTCCTGATGTTGGGAATAGACATGCAGATCGCGATCGGAACCTCGCTTCTGATCATCGTCGCGAACTCCGCCGCCGGGTTGATCTCACATCTCGGAAGTGGCGTCGCCATCGATCCGGCCATCACGATCAGTTTCACCGGAGCTGCGATCGTTGCCTCCTTGGTCGCCGGACGATTCGGCAACCGCGTCAACACCGGCACACTCCAGCGCTGGTTCGCATACCTGGTCTTCGCCGTTGCCGCCTACATTCTGCTCGACACACTCGCACTGAGCCGCTGAGGTGCTGGATTCGAAACCGGCGGGGCCGCCCCCCGTTCCGGGTGTGCAGCCAGTCGTGGGTGAGTGTCATGACCAGTTCGCCGAGGATGACCTGGTGTTTGGGGTGACGACGCTCGATGAGCAGGGTGCCGGCTGCGCGGTCGATGTCGTCGAGTCGGAGGTCACGTATCCCGGTGATACCAAGTGCATGGACTGCGACGATAGGCCGTTCACGTGGCGCGTGTGGTCGAGCAAACCGTGGAGACGGTCGGGAAGTGGGCGGGGACCTTTCACTCTGCTTGCACCGGTGAAGGGCTAGGCTTCCACCGAGAACTCTCCAAGAATCGGTCGATACGTTGAATCAGAACCGTGTGACACACGGTTGATTGCCTCGTCGGTGCATGAAATCGGAGATCATCTATGGGGTTGACCACGATCGGCGGCCTACCCGCACACCCACTTCTCGTCCACCTCGTCGTTGTCCTCGTGCCGATCTCGGCGCTCCTGCTCGTTCTCGCGGTGTGTTGGCCTGCTGCAAGAATCCGATTGGGACTGGCACCAGCAGTGATTGCGTTAATCACGCTCATAGCGGTGCCGGTCACCACCGATGCCGGTGAATGGCTCGAAAAACAAATCCCCGAAGATCCCTTGGTGCAGGCACACGCCGAATTGGGTGATCAGATGCTGTTCTGGTCGATCGGAGTGTTCGTCCTCGCGGCCACATGGTGGATCCTTCATTCGACACGATTCGCGGCGTGGCGAGCCGACCCTCCCGATACCTCGACCTCGCCGAAGGTGTGGCGGGTTGTCGTCATCGCGGTCGCTGCCCTATCCGTTCTCGTCGCTGCCGGCTCGGTTGTGCAGGTATATCGGATCGGCGAGAGCGGAGCCAAGGCCGTGTGGAGTGACCAACTCGGATAGACCCGCCGAGAACAAACAACGAAAAGAGCTCTGCCCGTGACAACCTCGGCATCACAGACGTCAACCAACCGCGGAGGGTCGCGGTTCGATCCGCTCGCACCCTACCCTTCGAAGGGTGCAGTCTTCAGTAACTCGTGGCCTGTTCGTACCGGAGACATCCATCCGGACCGAACCCTACGACTCGACGCCGTAGCCCGCTACCTGCAAGATCTGGGTTTCGACAACCTCGAAGCAAACGGCGCAGCCCAGACTCACCCCCTGTGGGTGGTGCGGCGAACGGTCATCGACGTCATCAGACCAATCACGTGGCCCGATACCGTGCGATTACATCGATGGTGTTCCGCACTGTCGAGCCGCTGGTGCACCATGCGAGTGCGCATCGAGTCAGATGGCGGCGGGCTGATCGAAACCGAAGGATTTTGGATCAACATCAATCCCCGAAACGGGATGCCGTCTCGAATCAGCGATGACTTCCTGGTGCCGCTCGCGACGACAACCGACGAGCATCGGCTGACCTGGCGTCGGTGGATCACCGACGTAGCGCCGGACACTGCAGGTCGCGAATTCTGTTTACGGTCCAGTGATATCGATCCATTCGATCACGTCAATAACGCCGTCTACTGGCAGCCGGCCGAGACGTCGTGGATGACGCATCCGTCCCTGCCGCAGGCGCCGTATCGAGCTGTTCTCGAATACATGAAACCCATCACCATCGACGAGACAGTCGAGATCCGAACCACCCATCACGCAGAAACGAGTACCGCCTGGTTCGTGTGCGACGGTGATGCCCGTGCCGCTGCGCAGTTCATGAAACTCGCACGCTCATGACAGATTCGCTTGACTCCTCGAACCCCGACGGAGCCGACAACACCGGTGAGAACCGTCAACCGTCTCACGACGAACCACATACCGGTGACGTCTCCTCGCGGCTGAACTGGCTGCGCGCCGGCGTACTCGGGGCCAACGACGGCATCGTCTCCGTCGCCGGCCTCGTCGTCGGAGTCGCAGCTCTCTCGCCCGACCGCGGCCCGATCCTGACCGCCGGAGTCGCGGGACTCGTCGCCGGTGCTGTTTCGATGGCCCTCGGCGAATACGTCTCGGTGAGCACTCAGCGTGACACCGAACGCGCCCTGTTGGAGAAAGAACGCCGCGAACTCGAGCAGACACCCGGAGCGGAACTCGACGAATTGACCGCCATGTATCAGGCCAGGGGATTGAGCGAAGAAACAGCCCACAAGGTCGCGGAGGAATTGACCGCGCACGACGCCTTCGCTGCACACGTCGACATCGAACTCGGGATCGACCCCGACGCGTTGACGAATCCGATTTCGGCAGCCCTCTCATCTGCACTGTCGTTCACGGTGGGTGCGCTGCTTCCTCTGATCGCGATACTCGCTCCACCAGCGGGGGCCCGAATTCCTGTCACGTTCGTCGCGGTCCTGCTTGCGTTGGCTCTGACCGGGGCGGTGAGTGCGCGTCTGGGCGGAGCGAATTCCCGTCGCGCGGTGGTTCGTGTGGTTCTGGGCGGGGCCCTGGCGATGATCATCACGTATGCCGTAGGGCAACTGCTCGGTGTCGCGGGGATCTGACGGGGGCGACTTGTTCGGGATGGCGCATCTGCGCAGTCCGTGGCGCAGATGCATCTAGACCCGGCGAGTCAGCTGGTGTTCGAGCGGACGCCGGGCCGATCAAAGCGTGTCTTTCTGTGTCACGTCGGCATATTCATCCGTGGCATCATGCCCATGAGATGTAGACACATCATCATCATGCGCAACCTGTCCATCGGGTTCATTCCCATTGATCTCACCTCCTCGGGTGATCGAGATCCGGCGCAGACGGGCTGAAGGTAGGGGCACACGTCAGCGACTGCATGTGGCGTCGCCCCGGCCGGTCAGCTGACGTAGTCCAGACGTGTCATCATTCCGGATCTTGGTGATAGCCGTTGTGGCAGTGAAACATCCAACTTCCCGGGTTATCTGCCACCAGATCGACGGCGACTGATTCCATCGGCTTGACGATGGCAGTGTCCTTCCGCGGTCCGGGTGTGCCGCCGGCGTTGTTATAGGCCGGGCGCCGTTGATGGTGAAACTCGCCCTCGAACCCACCATCGGAAGCGGCCAGGCATCGGCGACCCGGCGAGAAAACGTCGACCTCTTGACCTGTATCGAAGACACAGTCACAGCACACCTGAATTCCATCGCCGCATAAGACAGCGAGAGCGCCTGAAAGTGATCCGGCCGACGTCGGGCGACAGATATTCGCTGGCGATGTCATCGAAACTTCTTGTCAATCAATGTCTATGCAGCGTCTTGGCAGAGTCAGACGAGCAGACTGACGGAGAACAACACGAGGGTGAGTGCCGCAGTTGCCTCGGCGGCGCGGAAGAATAGTCGGTTCTCGTCGTGGCCGTGGAATGTCAGCGAGGTGATCTGTAGTGACAGGGATAGCATTCCGCTGCCGACAGCGCTGAGTGCGAGAATCTGAGAAAGCGATATCAATGACATCCAACTTTGTTGACATTCAACGTAACTGAGAATCATTCGTGTTGTCCGCGAGGAGATTTCGCACCTGCGCTACTGAAACTGCCTACATCGGCGTCTCTCCAAGGAAGTGATTCTTGCCTTCGGAACTCACTCGTTGAGTAAGGGCGTTTCTCCGGCGCCTCCTGTTCGTCACGACCTCCCTATTTGATGTGGCACATATGGAGAGAGGCGGTGCGATGGCGCCGGAAATGGTGGTCAGTGCTGCGTATTCAGTGTGGGGGTGTTGGGGTCGGCAAGTAGGGGAAGCGAGATGACGATTCATCAATGTTGCGGCGTGGCCGTAGTAGTCGAATGCGATGAGTAGATCGGCGTGTCGGTCAATTTTGTGACAGTTGCGCACTGCGGCAACGCTTTCGGAAAATCGTGGACCGTTGAACAGTGTCGCCCGGGCCTCCGTGCTGGTGTGGGTCCGGTGCAGGTCGTACACGATTTCCTGCTTTCGTTCCAAAGTCGGACTCCCGGCCGTCCTGCGAGTGAAATGGATTCGCCTGCAACCGCGGTGTTCACGCAGACGCGGTCTGGTGGCGCGTTGCCGGCACGGCGCCAACGCGGGTGAGGTCTTCGTCCAAAGCTCGGAAGCAACTCCCGTCATGGTCGGGGATGCCGAGTGGTCGTGGTCACTGATCGTCACTACGAACCCTTCCTTGATGCTCGGAGGCGCAGATAGCTGAAGACTAACTACAATTTAGGTGAAATGCGCTGAAAATCCAAAATATCACTTCCGGCAACAGGGCGTTGACGCCCTTACGTGTTCTGATATCTATGCATTCCCAGATGGTGGGTAGTTTTTCAAGGACAGGACCTTTAGCACTGTTCGATGTCTGCGAAATGTGCAACTTGAACAAGAGTTCGCTGAGGTATAACTTGCACGTCATGTGGCTGCGCTGCTGTCGGAGAATGAGAGTGTGCGTCGCATCTGCGGATCAAAGGCGGGGTTGAGTGGTAGGGCATACGTTGTGTGCTTGTCGTCAACTGCTACTCCGTCGAGGCTGGCGAAGCAGTCGCACTCACCTTCCGCTGACATCAGCTCCTGTCAGCGGAACGCTGACTGGCCTAACGCACAATATGATCTGCGGTACAACATATTTCGGCTTTATCCCCTAATGTCTTCCGGAACAGTAGGGGCGGCGATGTTCGTGTGAGAGTTGCACGGGGGAGAAGCCGGCACGTGATTGGCCAGCTGTCGTGAATGAATCGCAACCAATTGAGTGTTTCGCGGAGATCGCCACATTCTGCTCTGCGTACGTTTTGATGTACCTCGAAAGGATGTGTACCGGCATGTATTCGTCGCGTAACGCGGTCGTTCCGGGATCTTGTTCGGCGATCGGGGTTCCGGGTCCGTGTGCGAAGGCGGCCGAGCGATGAGTGAGGTGCGGGTGAGATTCGACGGCGCCCACGCCGATATGGGTGACCTTGCTCGTAGAGCTCTGCATCCATTCCTCGACAGCGTGTATCGCAGTCACTGCTGGAAACCGCTACCGGAAGTGGAGGAAATCCTCAGACGGGCGTGCCGCGGTGCGTTCGTGAGGGACAATATCGACATGTTCGCCCGATACATCGCCGCAGGAGACCGCCCCGTGCTCACAGGTTAAGGGAATAGTGAAGTTCAGTATCGTCAGACGATATTCGTCATGGCGGTGAATTTTGCGGTGATGACCATCCTTCATGTTTCGTGCGGACAAACGAGATCTCGCGGGTGTTGTCAAGTTGACGACGCCACGGGATCATTCCAGACCAGTGGATTTCAACTACTTGACAGCGCCGTCAGCGGGGTCGCCGCCTGCGTTCTTCATCATTTCGCGGTCCATTCTGGCGAGCGCTTCTCGATGAAAGCGGTGATGCCCTCTACTGCGTCCGCTGTCGCAGCGAGGAGATCGAGCTCTCTCTTGTTTCTCTCCCAGGATTCGTACTCGTGAGTCATGACCCCGTCTGTAATGCCGCGAGCCATTCGCTTCGATGCTCGTACCGCCAGGGGAGCGCCGGATGCACACAGTTCCGCGAGTTCCATTGCGGTACTCAGTACCTCGGCGGGTTGCACCACTCGATTGACCAGACCCCATCGTGCTGCATCCTGTGCAGTCAGCATCTGCCCAGTGAGGAGGAGCTCGAGGGCGATATGTTCGGGTAACGCGGAAGCAAGCCGGAATGCCCCACCCGCGCCGGCGATGAGTCCCCGGTGAATTTCCGGCAGGCCGAATGCCGCCTTGCTTGATGCCACGATGAGATCTGAGGCAAGGGCCAGCTCGGTGCCACCGCCGAAAGCCGAACCGTTCACTGCTGAGATGATCGGCACCGAGATCGGGTGCCGCACAATTCCAGCGAATCCCCAGTCTGCTGTCTCCGGCGGTGTGACGGCGTCCGGCCCACCGGTGGCGAGCGCTTTCAGGTCGGCACCGCCGCAGAACGTGGATTCGCCTGCTCCGGTCAGAACGATGGCACGTATTTCCCGATCCAATTCGGCGAGGTCCCAGGACTCGCCCGCGTTCGAGCGGGTATCCTGAGTCGCCTTCTACTCCCGTAAGGGGGGCGCGCGGGGTCGGAAAATTTTGCTGCGGGTATCAGGCAAGCGATTGCACAGCCGTGACGGCCAATTCGGAGACCTGCGTTCCAAATATCTGTTCCAGCTGCTACCGGCACAGCCAGGATCGCGCCCCCGAGTAGTGCGCGCAGACTCTGTTTGTTTGACTGCGGATGGGCGGACTCAACCCGTAGGTTCGCGATGATGTCCTCAACCTCATCGGCATTGGCGAGGCTTTCCGTGATGTACTTTTCGAGCGCGTCGGTCACTGCAAAGATGTCGTCGGCCTGCTCTCCAGCCGAGATAGTCTGAGAGAAATCGGCACTGTCCACAGCATTGTTCGAAGGCCCGTGGTTATTGAACGTGTAGGTGTTCGTACTCCGGTGGTGTTCGCTTCCTTCTGCGTCCGGAGGCGAAGCGGGAGGATGATTCGCCCGTCGACCATCACGTTTCGTCCGGCGGGCTGGTGTTCGTGTGTGAAAGTTGTTGACTTTGCGGTCAGCTGGTCGATGCCTGCGCGCTATCGTGTTCGATGGTCGATGAAGTTCCTGCGCCGATTTTGGCCGGGACGGCGCGATAGACGACGCTGATCGCACGAACGTGATGTGCCCTTCGCGGCGCGCAAGCGGTGGGTGGTCCCCGAGCCTGGAGTGTGCAAAACGATCTTCAATCGATGGAGCACGAGACGATGCTGAAAGCCGGCGTGTACACGGTGGTTGTCGTCGGACGCCCGGTGGAGCGGAGGGCAATCATGCCGACCTCGCATCCCTGGATACAGCGGATTGTATTCGGGTTGTTCCGGTGCACATCGGTGTCGGCGGGGAGGAAGTAAAGCAGTACTCGCTTTTGCGGAGCTATTCACGAACGCAAGCGTTGGCAGATCTTGTTCTGCGCGTGTGTAGTGGACGGGTAGGTCTTGTCGGGCACCTGCTCGGTTTGCGAAAGAGATGTACTCGACGAATTCCACCGCACCGCCACCCGGTGCGGACGGGCGATGAGGGGCCCCACGGGAACTCGATGATGGTGTGTGTCTTGAGTGCCACTTCGGCATTTGTCCTGTATGGACCTCTGATGCATCGTTCGGTTCGTAGCGCGGGTCGGCTTGGACTTGGGTTCGGGGTTGCCCGTCGCGTGATCCAGTGCAACGCGCGAATCACCGACAGTGCGACCGGGCGTTCCGTTTTTGGTCGGTGCGCCGGGCGGGGTGCTACCGATGCCTCCGCACGAGCCCGAAGACCGACATTGTTCGATACCTTCTGACGAATCAGGGAATGTGATGTTCAAGAGGATTGCAGTAGTCAACAGGGGTGAGGCGGCAGTACGCCTGATCAGGGCAGTCAACGAACTTAACGCCGAGCACGGCTACGGCATTCGGACGGTCGCCCTGCATACCGAGGTGGAGCGACGCGCAATGTTCGTCAGGAAGGCCGACGAGGCAGTGACCCTGCGCGAACCCCAGGTGGGGTCCGCTTACCTCGACCACAGTGAACTCGAGCGTGCGCTCGTCGAGTCCAGCGCGGACGCGGTGTGGGTCGGCTGGGGATTCGTTGCGGAGGACCCCGCGTTCGCGGATATCTGCGCGCGTCTGAACATCACCTTCATCGGGCCGTCGGGCGACGCCATGCGCCTGCTCGGCGACAAGGTCGCGGCCAAACTCCTCGCCGAACGTGTCGGGGTTCCGGTGGCACCGTGGAGCGGTGGACCGGTCGAGACCCGTGCGGATGCGCGTCGGCACGCACAGGCCATCGGTTATCCCCTCATCATCAAGGCTCGTAGCGGCGGCGGCGGCCGCGGCATCCGCAAGGTCTTCGAAGAGAGCGAACTCGAACTCGCACTCGAACGCACCCAAGGTGAGGCCAAACGGTCGTTCGGCGACCCGGTCGTGTTTATCGAGCGCCTGGTGACCGATGCCCGCCACGTCGAGGTCCAGATCATCGCCGACAACCACGGCAACGTGTGGGCCCCCGGCGTACGCGACTGCTCGATCCAGCGCCGCAACCAGAAGGTCATCGAGGAATCCAGCTCGCCGCTACTGACCCAGGAACAGGCCGATCATCTGCGCGCCGTGTCGAGTGCACTCATCCGAGCTGCGGGCTATGCGGGCGCCGGTACCGTCGAATACCTGTACCAGCCCGAACAGAAGAACTTCACCTTCCTCGAAGTCAACACTCGGCTACAGGTCGAGCACCCCATCACCGAGTTCACCACCGGCATCGACCTGGTCAAGCTGCAGATCCTCGTTGCAGACGGGGACCAGCTCGAGGGCCCGTGTCCGGCCGAGTTCGGTCACGCCGTCGAGGCCCGACTCAACGCCGAAGATGCCGACAACGGCTTCGCGCCCGCACCGGGCAGCGTCGAACTCCTCGAGTTCCCTCTCGGCAGTGGCTTGCGCGTCGATACCGGTATCGCGCAGGGCGACGTCATCCCTCCCGACTACGACTCGATGGTTGCCAAGGTCATCGCCTGGGGACGCGATCGCAACGAGGCCCTCGCCCGACTGCGCAACGCACTACGTGAGACGACAGTCGTCATCGAAGGCGGCACCACCACCAAATCCTTTCTGCTGAACCTGCTCGACCGCGAAGAAGTCATCTCCGCCTCCGCCGATACCGGCTGGCTCGACCGCATCGACGCCGGCACCCCGACGGGCCCCACCGCCCTTGCTGACATCGCACTGATTGCAGCAACGATCGACGCGTACGATGCGGAGGAGGCTCGCGAACGCGCCGGCTTCCTGTCTTCCGCGCGTGGCGGACGACCTCGCGCGAGCCACACCATCGGCCGGACCGTCGAACTGAACTACCAGGGCCATGCCTACAAGTTCGGTGTCGGCCAGATTGCGCCACACCGGTACTGCGTCGACGGTGACAGCGGCGAGTTACAAGTCGATGTCGAGCGCCTCGGCGATTTCAAGAGTCGTCTGGTTCTGGGCAACCGTCGATATCAGATCGTCACCGTCGCCGGAGCCGCCCACTTCATTGTCGAGGTCGACGGCATCAGTCATCAGATCAGCCAGGACGAAGCCGGCCTCGTGCGTGCACCTGCACCCGCCGTCGTCGTTGCAGTGCAGGTCGCTGTCGGTGACGACGTCGAAGCCGGTCAGACGCTGGTCGTCCTCGAATCCATGAAGATGGAAACTGCCGTGCGGTCGCCGTACGCGGGACGTGTCCGCGAAGTACTCGCCTCGGTCAACGGTCAGGTCGACTCGGGAGCTGCACTACTTCGCGTCGACCAGGCGGGTGAGCAGAAAGCGTCGCACCTGACTGCTCGTGTTCAGTTTCGCGCGGTGGACGGACCCGAGGGTGAGACACCCCGGTGCAAGGCCCTCGCACAGCTCGACGAGCTGGCTGCACTGATCACCGGCTTCGACGTCAGCGCCTCGCGCGCACAGACATTGCTTTCCGAGTACGAGACTCTGCGCAGTGAGGTTCCCCGCAACGACACCCAGGTCGTCGAGGCAGAGTTGGCCCTGCTCAACACCTTCGCCGACATCTGTGAACTGTCTCGCAATCGCCCGACGATGGACGAGGAGCGTACCGATGAGCGGGTGCACAGCCCACGCGAGCACTTTCACTCGTTCCTGCACTCGCTCGACGTGGACATTCAGGGCTTGCCGGATTCGTTTCGGACCAGGCTCTCCCGGGTCCTCGAGCACTACGACGCCGATGCTGTCGACGGCCGGACATCGGAGCTCGAGGAAGCGGTGTACCGCGTCTTCCTCGCACTCCAGCGCATGGAGAACCATGTCCCGGTCATCGCCGCACTGCTCGACCACCGGCTCACTGATCCTTCGACGCCACCCGAGGCCACCGCTGCCTTGGCCGAGGTACTCGAACGCCTCATCATCGCCACCCAGGCCCGCTACCCTGTCATCGGCGACTTCGCGCGTAACCTACGTTTCCGCGTCTTCGACGAGCCGCAGATCCGCACTGCCAGGGAAAAGACCTACGACCACGTCCGCGGCAGCCTGAAATATCTTGCCGACAACCCCGACGCCATGGACTACTCGTCCCGAATCGACGCACTCGTCGCAACCCCGCAGCCGCTGATCGGCCTACTCGCACAACGCATTTTCGATCCCGGTGCGCTGCTCGAGGTCATCACTCGCCAATACTACGAGATCCGGACGCTCGAAGATATCAAGTCCTTCGACCGCGATGGCAAGTTCTTTGTCACCGGCAACTTCGACCTTGCTGGCGAACGTATTCAATTAATCACAGCTGCAACCCATTTCGGTAATCTGTCGTCAACCTTGGATGTCGTCGACGATATTGCCGGACCGGACCCTGCGCATCTCGCGGTTGATCTGTACCTGGCATGGCCGGATGCGCCGGCCGATGGGGACGACATCTCGTCAACCATTCATGCCGTGCTGAGTGAGCACCCACGAACGCGAGGCTGGCGTCGTATCACCGTCATTGTCTGCGGAGGCAAAATTCGGTATGTGACACTCCGCCGCACGGGAACCGACGGATCGGAGCCGCTGTCCGAGGACCTGATCATCCGCGACATGCACCCGCTCACCGGGCAGCGCCTGGACCTGTGGCGACTGAAGAACTTCGACGGGGAGCGGCTCCCCACCGCCGCCGGCACCTACCTGTTCCGGCTCACGGCGAAAGCGAACCCGTCGGACGAGCGACTAATGGCACTCGCCGAGGTACGCAGCGTCACAACGCAACTCGACGAACATGGCAACGTGGTCGCGGTACCGGAGATCGAGCGCACCGTTGCCGCCTGCCTCGACGGCATCCGCCGCACCCAGGCTCAACGCGGTAAGAAGCGGCTCGACGCCAACCGCGTCACTCTCTACGTCTGGCCGGTGCTCGACGTTCCGGAGGACCGCCTGGCGTCGATCGCGCGTCACATCGCCCCGTCGACGGTCGGTGCGGGGCTAGAGGAGATCACCCTGATCGCCCGACTCGAGGACGGGGCACGGTCGACACCTCGCGACGTGGCCATCCGGTTCTCGTACCGTTCCGGCGCAGGAATCGTCGCCAAGGTGACGGCCAAGCCGACCGAACCGATGCGTCCGCTCGACGAGTACACGCAGAAGGTTCTGCGTTCGCAAGCACGCGGAACGGTGTACCCCTACGAACTCATTCCGCTGCTCACCGGATCGGGTGGCACGTTCACCGAATACGACTTCGACGTCGCGGGCACCCTCAACCCTGTCGACCGTCCGTACGGCCACAACCCGGCCGGCATCATCACCGGCGTCGTGACCACTCCGAGCGCGCGGTACCCCGAAGGAGTCACCCGCGTCGCGCTCTTCGGTGACCCCACCAAGGCGCTGGGCACCGTCGCGGAGGCCGAATGCTCACGCATCGTCGCCGCGGTCGACCTGGCCGAGAAGATCGGCGCTCCGGTCGAGTGGTTCGCACTGTCTTCCGGTGCCACCATCTCGATGTCGACCGGAACCGAGAACATGGACTGGGTGGCCCGCGGGCTGCGCCGCATCATCACCTTCACCCAGGGCGGCGGCGAGATCAACATCGTCGTCGCCGGAATCAACGTCGGCGCTCAGCCCTACTGGAACGCCGAAGCCACCATGTTGATGCACACCAAGGGCATTCTGGTGATGACTCCGGACAGCGCAATGGTGCTGACCGGCAAGCAGTCTCTCGACTACTCCGGCGGTGTGTCGGCCGAAGACAACTTCGGTATCGGTGGTTACGACCGCGTCATGGGCCCCAACGGCCAGGCTCAGTACTGGGCCCCCGACCTCACCGCGGCGTGCGAGATCCTGTTCCGCCACTACGCACACTCGTACCTCGCTCCCGGCGAACGGTTCCCGAGGCGCGCGGCGACCACGGACCCCGTCGATCGCGACGTGCGTAGCTTCCCGCACACCCACCCGTCAAGCGACTTCACCACCGTCGGCGAAGTCTTCTCGTCGGTCACCAATCCGGATCGCAAGAAGCCTTTCGATATTCGCACCGTGATGCGGGCCGTCGTCGATCAGGATCACTGCGTTCTCGAGCGCTGGGCCGACATGGCCGACGCCGACACCTCCGTCGTGTTCGACGCCCACCTGGCGGGAATCCCGGTCAGCGTGATCGGCATCGAGTCCAGGGCCATCCCCCGTAAGGGCTTGCTCCCCGCCGATGGACCCGACCAATGGACATCAGGAACTTTGTTTCCCAGTTCGTCGAAGAAGACGGCCCGCGCGATCAACGCGGCCAGCGGAAGTCGGCCGCTGGTGGTCCTCGCCAACCTGTCCGGGTTCGACGGCTCGCCCGAGTCGTTACGTACTTTGCAGCTGGAGTACGGCGCTGAAATCGGCCGCGCGATAGTCAACTTCGACGGACCGATCGTCTTCTGCGTCGTCTCGCGGTACCACGGCGGTGCATTCGTCGTGTTCTCCGGAGCTCTCAACGACAACATGGAAGTGCTGGCAGTCGAAGGGTCGTTCGCCTCCGTCTTGGGTGGCGCACCCGCTGCGGCGGTGGTGTTCACTCGCGACGTCAATGCCCGAACCGCAGCGGACCCAGCAGTGAAGGATCTCGAAGCCGAGCTGACCGCGGCGGAGACCGACGCTGACCGTGCTCACCTGCGCGTGGAGCTCGCGTCGACCAGAGTCGATGTGCGCAATGCCAAGCTGGGTGAAGTGGCGGCGGAATTCGAGGCCATCCACAACATCGAGCGTGCGCAGCAGGTCGGCTCGGTGGACCGCATCGTCCCCGCAGCCGAACTGCGACCGCAGATCATAGCGGCCGTCGAACGAGGAATGGCGCGCATTTCATATGTACCTGAGAAGGCGAATGACGTTCTGAAACAATACCTTCCGAATCGGACACCTTCGGGAACTACTCCCGACGCGATGCCGCGGTAATATATCCTGATGGCAAAGCCATTTTCTATCAACTGATTTCGATTGTCGGGTGCTTGAAATTTTCGAGACGTCGGTGGCGTCCGTACAGCGGAGGGGGGCCGTTCGGTGCGGGTTGCTTTTAGACCATCGGAGCTGTCGAGGTTGGACGAAGGGAGCCGCACTGAAATGAGACGGCTTGGAGTGGGGCCGGTATCCGATCTTCGTGGCGAGCCTGAAATGTTGAGAGCGGGGCCGATCGACATCCCGAATGCGATCGGCGTCAGCGATTCCGATCTGGCCGACGTGAGGGGTACGTTGCTGACTGACGGGCCGAATGACTGCGTGTGATCCTCACCTGGGCCGAACAAACTCTTCGGCAGTAGTCTCGTGCAATCGGTGTCCCCAGCCGCGGTCCGCCAACGCTGAACGCGATCGCGAAACCTTCAGCTGACACCGCGGCGGCACCGCACGGTTTCGCTCTGTTTACGTGCAGTTATTTCCCCTCGATAGTGTCATTCCCACGAACTAACTGGGGGAGCACCATGGAGTTCAGGCACCTGATGGCTTTCATCACCATCGCTGAGGAGTTGCATTTCGGGCGAGCTGCGGCTCGGCTTCATATGACGCAACCGTCTCTGAGTGCCCAACTGCAGAAATTGGAGAAGTCTCTGGACGTGATGTTGGTCGCCCGGAACTCGCATGAGGTCAAGTTGACCTCGGCGGGCAAAGAGTTCGTGACCCAAGCACGATTGATCGTTCAACAGGTGGACAAGGCTGCGAGTATCGCGAAGTCGACGGCAGCTGGGCGATCGGGATCGCTCAATGTGGGCTACAACTTCCCGGCCAGCAGGCACATCCTGCCGTACGCATTGGCGAAGATGAGCAAGGAACACCCCGACTTGGTGGTCTCTTTGTGGGAAAAGCGAACCGGCCCGCAGCTCTCGGCGTTGGCGGACGGAGTTCTCGACGTCGCTCTTGTCTACGGTCATCCGCACACTGCCGAGTTTCGTCATCGTCGGGTCCTGCATCGGGTTCCCCTTGTCGCGGTGGTGGGCAAAGGGCATGCGTGGGCGGGTCGGCCTGGCGTTCCGTTTGCCGAATTGGCCAACCAGTCGTGCGTGTTGTTCGAACGCGAGCAGTGCCCGGCGATGTACGACTCGATCCTGTCCGCGGCTGCGGACAACAAGATCGCGCTGAAGATCGCCCAGACCGCCGACGATCCGGGTGCAACGGCACACGTCGTGTCGGTCAAACCGCTCGTCGGGTTCGCATCCCTTCCGCGGGCCACCTCGGTGGGAATGGGAGCGGTCGGGGCGAACTCGGTTGCCGTGAAGCTGTTCGACCCAGTTCCGGTCATCGACCTGTACGCCGTCTGGCGCGCCGGTGAAGTGAATCCAGCTGTCGATTCCTTCCTGGATTGCATCGAGCCTCCGGAGAGCGTGAAATGTCCGTCGGAAGTGGGGCTCGCAGTCTGACGTCGTGGATAGGAATATCCATTGGCGCGCAAGTCTTTTGGTCATTGCCGCCCAAGAATTGCACGTGTTGAATCGGTATTCATGAATCCTCAGTCGTTCTCCGGGCCCGGCGTCGAGTTGGCCGAGAAGTCGGGCCTCTCCTCCATCATTTTCGACGCCGCAGACCGGACACCGGGTCGACCGTCCCTACGAGAGCGCGGGCAATCCGAATCGCTGACGTGCCTCGAGGTCGCGGACCGCGTCCGGAGTCTTGCTTCGGCCCTCGTGGAGGCCGGAGTGGGCGCGGGCGAACGCGTCGCCGTGCTCGGCCGCACGAGCCTGGACTGGGTCGTCCTCGACCTGGCGGTGCTGGCTGTCGGTGGTGTCGTGGTGCCCGTGTATCCGACATCCTCCCCAGATCAGATCCGCCACATCGTGGCAGACTCCGGATCCACCCACTTCGCCGCCGAGAGCGAGTTCGATGCCGAACGGCTGAGCGACGCCGGTGCGGCAACGGTGTGGTCGTTCGAGACGGTGTCACAGTGGTCGCGTTCGACCAGTCGGACCGCCCCCGATGATCGCATCGCCGCAGTCCATCGTGACGATCTCGCGATGATCGTGTACACCAGCGGTACCACCGGGCCGGCCAAGGGCTGCATGCTCAGTCACCGCAACATGTTTGCGGCCGCGGCCAACACAGTTGTTCGGGCCGGTGACATGTTCGGCGGCACCGCGGACGACCAGGCGGTGACCGCGCTGGGACTGCCGCTGGCCCACGTGTTCGGACAGACCATTCTGTTCGCAACGCTGTACGGCGGCACGGACACGCACCTCTTGCCAGGTATTCCCGATACGGTTGCGGCGCTGCCGCAGATCAAGCCGACTTTCCTTGCTCTCGTTCCGTACGCCCTCGAGAAGATCCGCAAGGCCGCCCGTCCACACCTCGAAGGCGGTGCGGAGGAAGCTGCGGTGTCGGACGGATTGACAGTGCTCGGGTCCGGAAAACAGGCATCGGCCGCTTTTCCCTCGCGGCCAGTGCTCGGCATGCTGGGCGGGCGCCTGCGCTCCGTGATCTCCGGGGGCGCATCGTTGGACGACTCCACCGCCGGGTTCTATGCAGGATTCGGTGTCGATATCCTCAATTGCTACGGAATGACCGAATCCGCAACGGCGGTCACCGTGAACGAGCCGAAGACCAATCGCATCGGAACGGTCGGACGGCCGATACCGGGGACGACCGTGGCCATAGCTCCCGACGGCGAAGTCCTGGTCCGCGGCGCCAACGTCACACGGGGCTACTGGGGTGCCGCAGCGGATCGGTCTCCGGTCGACGCCGACGGCTGGTTGCATACCGGGGACATCGGCGAGCTCGACGATGGCTATCTTCGAATCACGGGGCGTAAGAAAGAGATTCTGGTCACCTCGGGTGGGAAGAACGTGGCGCCCACCCCGCTGGAAGACCGAATTCGGTTGCATCCGTTCGTGAGCAATGCAGTCGTGATCGGAGATGGGCGTTCGTACGTGGTCGCGTTGATCACCCTCGACCCGGCAGCGGTCGGTCTCGACGACGCCCTGGTACGCGCCGAGCTGCAAGCGGCCGTCGACGACGCGAACTCATTGATCTCGCGTGCCGAGTCGATTCGTCAATTCCGTGTGTTATCAGTCGATTTTACGGTCGATTCCGGATTGCTGACGGCGTCACTGAAATTGAAGCGGGCTGCTATCGAAGCGACGTTCGCCGCCGAGATCGCCGACATCTACGACATGGCCACCCCGCAAACACTTCGATAACACACCTACTGATCCCAGGTCGGCTATAGGGCAGACCGATCGCCCGATGCCGAACCATTCTTCGGACACGCATCGGGTCCCTACGACAGAAACACTGAGATTCGAGAGCACGAGACTCAAAACCGATCGAACAGGAGCGGATTCACTATGTACGACGTCATCGTTGTCGGCGCCAGGGTGTCAGGATCTTCGGTAGCAATGTTGCTCGCACGGAAAGGATATCGAGTACTCGCGGTCGATCGGACGACGTTCCCGAGCGACACGGTCTCGACTCACTACATTCACCAGGCAGGGCTCTCGCGGCTGCAGGACTGGGGACTGTTGGACAAGGTGATCGAGTCCGGCTGCCCGCCGATTCGACACCTGAACTTCTCCTACACCGACATCTCCCTCGACGGGTTCGCAGACCCGATCGACGGCCTCGACGCCGTCTACTGCCCGAGACGCACCGTCCTGGACTCGATTTTGGTCGACGGCGCCCGCGAAGCGGGAGTCGAGGTGATCGAGAACTTCACCGTCGACGAACTCGTGATCAGTGACGGTGTCGTGCGGGGAATTCGTGGACACGAGGGTGATGGTCCGGAGCAGGAGTTCCGCAGCTCGATCGTGATCGGCGCGGATGGTGCCAACTCGACCGTCGCGAGCAAAGTCGGCGCGGACATCTACAAGACGTCGCCCGGTGGCTGCTTCATCTACTACTCGTACTATTCCGGGATCGACTGGGGGATGCAGCACCGCACCGGTTTCGGCGAGCAGCAGTTCGCGTCGTGGCCCACCAACGACGGTCTCAGCCTCGTGGCCGTCATGCGCAAGCGCGACCGGTTCCGCGACTTCCGTGCGGACCCCGATGGCGGCATGCAGGAGATCGTCGACGCAGTCGACCCGAAGTACGGTGAAGAATTGCGCGACAGCGCCGTTCGTGAAGAGCCGTTCCGTCCGATGCTCTACCCGGACAACTTCTACCGACGCTCCTTCGGTCCCGGCTGGGCATTGGTCGGCGACGCGGGCTACCACAAGGATCCGTTCACCGGCTGGGGGATTACCGACTCGTTCAAGTACGCAGAGCTGCTCTCCGAGCGCGTACACGAAGGTCTGGCTGGTTCGCGGCCGATGAGCGATGCGCTCGAGGACTACCAGAATACTCGTGACGAACAGAGCGCAGGCACGTACGAATTGACCACCAGTATCTCCGACCTGAAGTTGACGCCGTACTACGACTCGGTCTTCCGTGCAGCGAGCAAGAGTCCGGAGTACACGAAGAAGTTCTTCGGGCTCATCGCCGGAGGTATCCCGGGTGAGGAGTTCTTCTCTCCCGCCAATCTCGCCGATCTGTACGCGGAAGTTGACCTTCCGCACGGCGACCGACATCTGACGTCGGCGTGAGCACCGCGACTCTGACCGTCGTCGGCGACAGCTTCGTCGAAGGCCGGGGCGACCCGGTCGAGGGCGGCGGCTTCCGCGGCTGGGTCCCGCGGTTCGCAGGACAATTAGGGCTGCGCGGCAACAAGGTTCGCAACTTCGGCACACACGGCGCCACGACGACACATGTCCTCGATGTGCAGCTTCCCGGTGCGCTTGCGACCCGTTCCTCGCTCTACGGTGTCGTCGTGGGAGTCAACGATCTGGTGAGTGACTACGAACGGCCCCGGTTCGAGGACAACCTGCACGCGATCTTCGACAAGCTGCGTACCGGCGGCGCAACAGTATTCACCGCCACGTACCCGGACATCCCAGCGAGGCTGCCGGTGCCGGACCGGTTCCGGGAACTGCTGCGCGAGCGCTTCACCGAAGCGAACTCCGCACTCGTCGAGGTCACCCGCACCACGGGAACGCTTCTTCTCGACATCGCCGCGTCCCCCCAGTGGGCGGAGGGCGAGATGTGGACCTCCGACGGCCTTCACCCGAGCTCGACCGGCCATCGTGAGTTCGCCGCCTCCGCAGTGGAACTCGTCTACCAGACGACTGCCACCACCCTCGCAGCCTGATATTCGCTCGCCGCACGTCACTTCGCATGAAACCCGAGAGGACCATCGTGACCGCCGAATCCACTACCGGATCCGACATCTTCGAAGACCGTCGACTCGCTCGCAACCCTATTGCGATCGTCGGAATGTCCGGATTGTTCCCGAAAGCCACGAGCCACCGGGAGTACTGGCAGAACATCGTCGACGGTGTCGATTGCACCGAGGAGGTTCCGGCGTCTCGGTGGAGCCTCGACGACTATTTCGACGCCGACAGGACTGCCCCCGACAAGACCTACTCCCGCCGCGGAGCGTTTCTCCCCGATGTCGATTTCGATCCCCTCGAATTCGGATTGCCGCCCAACCAGCTCGAAGTGACGTCGACGATGCAGACGCTCAGTTTGGGCGTTGCTCGTGATCTCCTGATCGACGCCGGCGCGACGGGATCGTCCTGGTACGACCCTGTTCGCACCGGTGTCGTCCTCGGCACGACCGGACCGGTTCCACTGATGCATCCGCTCGCCGCTCGGTTGTCCACGCCAATCCTGAAAGAAGCGGCGCGCAGCTGTGGTCTGTCGACCGAGGACGTCAACGCGATCGCAGACAAGTTCACTGCAGCGTTTGCGCCGTGGGAAGAGAATTCGTTCCCCGGTCTGCTCGCCAACGTGGTCGCGGGTCGCGTCGCCAACCGGTTCGGACTGGGCGGTATCAACTGCACGGTGGATGCGGCGTGTGCCGCCTCGCTCGCAGCGTTGCGGACCGCTGTCGCAGAACTGCTGGACGGTCGAGCCGACACGATGATCACCGGTGGTGTGGACACCGAGAACTCAATTTTCATCTACCTGTGCTTCAGCAAGGTCGGCGCGCTGTCTCCGACCGGGCAGATCAGCCCTTTCTCTGCACAAGCGGACGGCACGCTGCTCGGCGAGGGCATCAGCATGGTTGCGCTCCGCCGTCTGTCGGACGCTCAGCGCGACGGCAACCGTATCTACGCAGTGATCCGTGGCCTCGGCTCATCGAGCGACGGGCGGTCCAAGAGCATCTACGCCCCCCGTGCGGAAGGCCAGCGGATCGCGCTCGACCGCGCCTACGCCGACGCCGAGTGCTCACCTGCCTCGGTCGAATTGTTCGAAGCGCACGCGACCGGTACCGCTGTCGGCGACCGAACGGAAATCGAAGCGCTCGGTGGTTTGTTGCGCGACGCCGGTGACGAGACGTCGTATGCCGCTGTCGGAAGTGTGAAGTCGCAGATCGGCCATACCAAGGGCGCTGCGGGAACCGCGAGTCTCATGAAGCTCGCACTCGGCCTGTACCACAAAGTTCTGCCCGGCACTATCAACGTCGATGCGCCGAACGCCGGAATCGATTCGGACGCAGCGCTGTACGTGAACACCGCGACGCGTCCGTGGATTCGTGACCCGCAGCGACCGGTGCGCCGCGCTGCGGTGTCGGCGATGGGATTCGGTGGCACCAACTTCCATGTCGTACTCGAGGAGAGCAACGCGCCCCGCGCGGACGTACGCCCGCTGCACTGCGTGCCCCGTGTTCACGTGTGGCATGCCGCCGATGTCGACTCGCTGATCGAGGCTGTCCGCTCCGGTGAGTCGGTCGACGGCGGCGAGATTCCGAGCGATCATGCGCGACTCGGCTTCGTCGCAGTCGATGACGAGGACGAGGCGCAGCTGCGCGAGCTGGGCGTTGCACAACTGATCCGCAATCGAGAGTCCGAGCAGTGGAGTCATCCGGAGGGTCTGTTCTTCCGCGCGGCTGCACTGCCCCGGATCAAGGTTGGTGCGCTGTTCTCCGGCCAGGGTAGCCAGTACGTCGACATGGGGACCGACGCTCTTCTCAACACGCCGCCGGTTGCCGAGGCGTTCGACCTCGCGAACGTAGCGTTCGCGGACGCTACCGAACGGCTGGGCCGAATCGTGTTCCCACCGCCGGTCTTCGACAACGAGACTCGCGAGCGACACGACGCCACTTTGCGTCGAACGGAATTCGCGCAGCCGGCGATCGGCGCGCTATCGGTTGGGCAGTACCAGTTCTTCCGGGAACTCGGTTTCGAAGCAGATGCTCTGGCCGGCCACAGCTTCGGCGAGCTGACCGCGCTGTGGGCGTCGGGCGCACTCGAGACCGGCGACTACTTCACTCTGGCGCGTGCCCGCGGTGCTGCGATGGCACCGACGTCCGACGAAGACAACGGAACGATGCTCGCAGTCGCTGCCGACCGCGATGTCGTGGACTCGATCGTCCAGGACATCGACGACGTCTGGATCTGCAACCACAATGCGCCCGATCAGGTGGTTGTCGGCGGTGGGCGCGTTGCGATCGACGCGGTGATCGCGTCCGCGGCCGAGCGTGCGGTCGCCACTCGTGAGCTCCCGGTGTCGGCCGCGTTCCACACCCCGTACGTCGCGCACGCGGTCGATGCGTTTGCACCTGCAGTCGACGCTGTCGGTGTCGGAGCACCGTCCATTCCCGTCTACGCGAATTCGCCGGATCGCCAGTACGGATCCGACGCGGCCGAGAACGCCGCGATGCTTGTCGAGCAATTGCTGAAGCCAGTCGAATTCGTCGCGTCGCTCGAAGCGATGCACGCCGACGGGTGCACCGTGTTCGTCGAGTTCGGCCCGAAGAAGGTCCTGACTTCGTTGGTTCATCGCACTCTGGGCGACGACGTGGTTGCCATCGCTACGGATATCGGTCCGCTCGGAAACAGTGACCTCTCGCTCAAGCGTGCGGCCGCTCAATTGATCGTGCTGGGTGTCACGTTGAACCAGGTCAACCGCTACGCCTCTACACCGCCGCCGCCGCGCACCGGGAGCGGTATGACGGTCGCGCTGTCCGCTCCCGAGTACGTGCCGCCGACCCGCCGTGCGGCCTACGCCGATGCACTCGCCGATGGATACCGAGTGTCCGCGCTCACCCCGGCGCACACTCCAGCCGCTGCGTCGACGCCGTCGACTGCTCCCGCTCCGGCTCCTGTCCAGCCCACGCCCGCCCCTCAGGCAACTCGACCCTCGGAGACGACCGTGCCTTCCAACGATCCACGTCCAGCGACAAACGAGTCCTCTCCCCTTGCCGCGCACCTCGACACCCATGACCGATACCTCGACGGCCAGCTCGAACTCGCGCGCCACCTCGCCGAGGCTCTGAGTACCGACCGGATCGACGACGGATTGATCCGAGCGATCGAAGCGGTCAAAGACCACGGTGTGGCGATCAGTCATAGCCACACCCGTGCGACCGAGGTCCTGGGGCGGATCGCCGAACTGGAGATCGCGGGCGGAATCTCCGACCCCGCTCCGTTCCGGCCTGCGACTTCGACCGCATCGATACCGGTTGCGGCGCAGCAGAACACACAGGAAGCTGCACCCGCTGCGATCGCGCCTGCTTCGCCTGCAGTCCCGGTACCGACCGTATCGATCGCTGCGGCCCGGGAGCCGGCTGCCCAGATCCCGACCGTCGTGTCGGTGTCCGAGGAGGCCGCGGGTGTCAGCGCCGACCAACTGCGCAGTGCCCTGCTCGAAGTGGTCGCCGACAAGACCGGTTACCCGGTCGAGATGGTGGATCCGTCGATGGATCTCGAAGCCGATCTCGGTGTCGATTCGATCAAGCGAGTACAGGTGCTGGGCGCTGTGCAGGAGAGGTTCCCGTCGCTGCCCAGTCTTGGGCCCGAGCAGCTCGGAACGTTGCGCACTCTCGATCAGATCGTCGACTTGCTGGCGCAGTCGGCACCGAATCCCCCCACACCGGAACCTTCCGCGCCCGAATCCGCTGCGCTACCTAGTCCACCGGAACCTTCGCCGTCGGGCATATCCGCCGACGCTGTGCGCAGTGCCCTGCTCGAAGTAGTTGCCGACAAGACCGGTTACCCGGTCGAGATGGTGGATCCGTCGATGGATCTCGAAGCCGATCTCGGTGTCGATTCGATCAAGCGGGTGCAGGTGTTGGGCGCTGTGCAGGAGAGGTTCCCGTCGCTGCCCAGTCTCGGGCCCGAGCAGCTCGGAACGTTGCGCACTCTCGATCAGATCGTCGAGCTCCTTGCCGCGGGGAGTGATGTCCACCCAAAAGCTGAAGCCGCGGCGACCTCGCCGCGGCACACCGTCGAACTCGCTGCGCTTCCACCAGTGGACAGAATCGAAGGATTGTTCGTAACCGGCGCTACCGCAGTGGTTCTGGACCTCACAGACGATGGCGCCGATTCTGCCAGCCTCACGAGCGGGCTCAGCGAACGCGGCTGGTCCGTCGAGCATGTGCCCTTGACCGGCACCGCGAACGACATCGAGAGAACCGTTGCGGGAGTGTTCGACGCCGACGTGACGCTCGCTCTCGTCGTGGTAGGCACGTCGACTGAGTGGTCTGTCGCAAGCCATCGGCTCTCGGCGGCTCTGCTCGCCGCCAAGTACGCCTACGCTTCCCTCGAACGTTCCGGCGGGCTCCGGTCGGCATTGGTGACCTTGACTCGTCTCGACGGTGCGCTCGGTTTCGCCGGCACAGTCGACCCGGTGCGCGCGTTGATCGGTGGTGTCGGTGGTGTCGTGAAAACGGTTGCTGCCGAGCGGCTTGGCCTGTTCTGCCGGAACATAGACGTTCATCCAGCCGTCGGTGCCGACACTCTCGTAGAAACACTGCTGATCGAAATATCGGACGCAGCGGCAGACACGCTGGAAGTGGCGATCGACGACAACGGTGACCGGTGGACGATCGTGCCCAGCCTGCACGGCGCGTCGTCGTCGCAAACGGTTGTCGACCGCACCGCGACCATGAGCGTCACCGAATTGACCGAGTCCGACGTGGTTCTCGTGACCGGAGGCGCGCGGGGTGTGACGGCGCTGTGCGCACGCGAACTCGGCCGACACACGGCCGCACGGTTCGTTCTCCTCGGGCGCACCGACCCGGACCCCGAACCCGACTGGGCACACGGTGTGAACGACGCCGGTCTGCAGTCGGCAGCACTCACGGCGATGGCCGGATCGGGGGCGACACCCCGCGACGTCGGGCGGGCCTGCGCAGCGGTCCGGGCCGGCCGCGAAATCGCCGAGAACCTCGGCGACCTCGGCGATCGCGCACAGTACATCGCGGTCGACGTCACCGACGCCGCTGCGGTGCGAGCCGTCCTGAGCCCGCTGGCATCCAAGATCACCGTCGTGGTGCACGGTGCGGGTGTGCTCGCCGATTCGGCGATCGGCGCCAAGACGGTCGCCGAAATCTCCCGAGTTCTCGACCCCAAGATCACCGGACTCGGTGCCGTGTTGGTTGCGCTCGAGACGAACGACGAGCCATCACCGCTACGTAGGATCGTGCTGTTCACGTCGGTCGCTGGGCTGTACGGAAATTCCGGGCAATCGGACTACGCGGCTGCGAACGAGGCGCTCACTCGGTTCGCTGCAGCTCATGTGTCCTCCCGGCCCGATCTTCACGTGACGGCGATCGATTGGGGCGCCTGGGACGGCGGGATGGTCACGGCCGAGTTGCGCGAGCACTTCATCGCACGCGGTGTTACCTTGCTCGATCCCGTTGTCGGCGCTCGCGCCTTCGCCGAGCAGTTCACACCTGACCGCCGCGACGACGTCGTGGTGTTGGTGGGAGAAGCCGCGTCGCTGACCGAAGGATCACCGACGCTGGGAGAACCGTTCGTCGCTACCCGGCGGCTCGTGCAGCTGGAGACGAATCCGCTGGTTCAGGCGCACCGAATCGGCGCGCATCCGGTGCTTCCCGCGACCTTCGGTCTCGGCGCAATGATCAACGTCGTCGAGCGGGCATACCCGGGCCGGACCGTCACAGGAGTCCGAGATTTCCACGTGCACAAGGGAATAGTCTTCGACCACCCGATCGAATCCATCGATATCCGGGTCGCCCCCGACGATGACCGTACCGTTCGGGTGTTCGTCACCGGCGGCGACAAAGCCAAGACGGTCTCTCACTACGTTGCGACGATGGATCTCGATGGGCATCCTGCGCAGGCTCCTCGGCACCATGCACCTCGTTTCGGTGCCGGAGTGCCCGCCGGCGAGTTGTATCGCGACGCCAGGCAATTCCACGCGCCGTTGCTGCACGGGATGCGCCGAGTTCTGACGGACTCGGACACCGAACTGGTGCTCGAATGCGAACTCGGAGGTGAGCCGCTCGAACTCGGAGCGTATGCCGGAGTCCTGCACAATCCCGTACTCGCGGACGTCATTCTGCAGGGGCCTCCGGTACTCGGTCATCGCCTGCTGAACTCGGCGTGCCTACCCCTCGGCATCGGCCGAATCGACTACTACGCAGCGCTTCCGTTGGGCGAGCCCTGGGCGGTGGTGGTCGACAACCCGCGCGCGGGCTCTACCGACGTAACAATCGACGCCACCGCAATCGGGGCTGACGGCGTGGTTCTTCAGAAGTTTTCCGACGTGACAGTGGTCACGACACCTGATCTGTCCGACATGTTCCGCGAATCAGTAAGGCAGTGGTCCCAATCATGAACGACGGCTCTACACGAGACCTCGGCGAGGGCGTGCTCGCCTTCGACGGCGAGGCGTTCGACCCGGTCGGCGCCACATCTATCCCCACTTCATCCACTCCCGCGTCATCCGCACCGGCGGCCTTCGTCCCGAAGGCGTTTCTACCGGCTGCCGGACGGCCGAACCCGCTACGCGAGATCAGGGCTGCGGTCACAGGTGCGCACCGCGCGCACCTCGATGCCTACACGCGCGTCCAGCACGCGATCCTCCGGTCCGCTCGTACCGCGCCCGCACCGCTGCGAGCGCTCACGGTCGCACCCGTCGCGGTGGCGCCTGAGGGAGCATTCAAACCACTTGCCCGTACCGATCGCTGCACACTCGACCGAGCTGCGCTGGAGTCGCTCTCGCGCGGCGACATCGATGCCGTGTTCGGAACGGACTACAACCAAGCCGAAGCCAACCCCGATGTCCGCATCGCTGCGGCGGAGCCTCTGGCGCTGACCGCGATCACCGACATCGATCTGCGTGGCGGTGCGCTCGGTCGGGGTCGCCTGCGCGCCCGATTCGACGGTGACGCCACGACAGCGGCCGTGCAGGCAGTCGAGACCTTTGCGGTGTTCGCCGGGCTGCATCTATGCCTGGCCGACGCATTGTTGACCGCCACCCCACCGACACAGCTCGAGACCCGTTCGACCGAACTCGACGTCGTCGTCACTCAGATAGACCTCGTTCCTCGGCCGCATGTCATCGCTGAAGTGATCGCGGGCGACGGCCGGAGCGTCAGTGTCACGATGACCGTCACCGACAAGCCGGGTTCCGCGATCGGACCCGGCACCGGGGGCACGCTCGATCACTGGACCGGCAGGATCGGCCACGGTGGAGAGAGGTTCTTGCTCAACGAGTTCCACATGGCGCATCTCGCACGCGGGGACCAGGGGACCGCACTCGGACCCGAATTCGCGCACTACACCGGACACCGGGCGACACGGCTGCCGACCGGTGGTTTGCTGCTGGTCGATCGCGTCAGTCGATTCGACGGCACGCGGGGGGTCCTCGACCGGTTGGCGTCGTACGACAGTGAATACGACTCGCCCGCCGACTCGTGGTACTACGCCGACAGCGCGAACTACTCGGTGCCGCACTTCGTGTACATGGAGACGTCCCTGCAGGCGGCGCTGTTGATGGGGTTGTACGTCGGCCCCACGCTCACCGCCCCGAACCAAACCCTCAGTCTGCGTAACCTCGGGGGCACGGCGACCGTGCTTCGTCAAGTGGACCTGCGCGACAAGACCATTGCGCAGTCGTCGCGGTTGCTGTCGACGACCATGTTGCCTGGTTCGTCGCTTCAGACATTCGACTACACCCTGTCGGTCGACGGCGAGGCGTTCTACCGTGGTGAGACGATGTTCGGCTATTTCAGCGACGAGGCACTGGGCAACCAGACCGGTCTCGACGCTGGACGGAACAAGCCGACATGGCGAGAAACGAACGTGCCGAGCAGTGTTCGCACGATCGACATCGCTGCGCGTCGCAACACTTCGGGTGCGCGCCTGTGTTCGCAGGGTACGTTGGCGCTGCTCGATCAGGTCGACGTCGTCGACGGTGGCGGTGATCACGGCGAGGGCTACCTGCACGCAGTGCGCCGAATCGATCCGAATGACTGGTTCTTCGCACGACACTTCTACCTCGACCCGGTGATCCCCGGATCGCTCGGTGTGGAGACGGCGATCCAGGCCGTTCAGGAATGGATGCTCGACTCCGGGTTCGATTCGGGCATGGCAGATCCGCAGTTCCTGATCCCCGCCGACATCGACTTCACGTGGAAATACCGCGGCCAGTTCCTGCCCACAGATCGGCAGTGCGAACTCGAGGTGCACATCAAGGCTGTCGAGCGCAGGAACGGCTCGGTGATCGTGACCGTCGACGCGTCGTTGTGGAAGCCAGGTCTGCGCATCTACGAGCTCATCGACCTTGCTGTCGAGCTTTCGGACATCTCGATTCGCCGCGGAGCCCTCGGATGACCGCCGCGGTGGCACGGGCCGTCAGCGACGTGCGTTCGGTTCTGCTCGACCTCGACTCGCCGTGCTGGATCGTCGCCGATGCAGACGGAGTCGGCGCAACGTCGGATCCGGCGATGACGGCGAACGCCCGGGTGCTCAGCGCCGTCGGCCCCCTCTCGCCACAATCTCTGGGAGACAGCACGTTCCGCAGGTTCCATGGTGTGCGATACTCGTACGCCGCCGGAGCGATGGCCAACGGTATCGCGTCACCGGACATGGTGATCGCGCTCGCGCGGGCAGGCTACCTCGCGTCCTACGGCGCCGCAGGGGTGATTCCCGCCCGCATCGATGCGGCGCTGAACACTATTCGGCAGGCACTCGGCAACACCCCGTTCGCATGCAATCTCATCCATAGTCCCACCGAACCCGCGCTCGAGAAGGCCATCGTCGACGCGTGCCTCAGGAATGCGGTGACGTGTATCGAAGCGTCGGCTTTCATGGATCTGACGCCGCAACTCGTGCGCTACCGAGTCAGCGGCTTGGCGCTCGGCCGTGATGGCCGCGTCGAGCCGCGGCATCGGGTGATCGCGAAGGTGTCCAGAGCGGAAGTAGCCGAGCATTTCCTCCGGCCGGCGCCCTCGAAGCTGCTTCGGGCATTGCTCGACTCCGGCGAGATCACCGCCGAACAGGCACAGTGGGCGGAACACATTCCGATGGCCGATGACATTACCGCCGAGGCCGATTCGGGCGGTCACACCGACCGGCGTCCACTGACAGTTCTGCTTCCGGACCTGATCATGCTGCGAGACCGACTCGCTCGCGAACGACCCGGTCGATCGGAGGTCCGGATCGGCGCAGCGGGTGGCATCGGCACTCCTCAGGCGGTGGCCGCAGCGTTCGCGATGGGCGCCGCGTACGTCGTGACCGGCTCGATTAACCAGTCGTCGGTGGAAGCCGATCAGTCGGACACGACGAAGGCGCTCCTGGCCTCGTCCGGGGTCGCGGACTGCACGATGGCACCGTCGTCGGACATGTTCGAGCTCGGTGTGCAGGTGCAGGTGCTGCGCCGCGGAACGATGTTCGCGGCGCGCGCACACCGGCTGTACGAGACCTACCGCGAATACGACGGCATCGAGTCGATCCCAGCCGTCCGCCGAGCCGATCTCGAGAAGTCGATCTTCGCGCGACCGCTCGACGACGTGTGGGCGGGTTGCGTGGACTACTTCACCGAACGCGACCCTGGTCAACTCGCCGGCGCCGAACGCGACCCGAAGCGCAAGATGGCGCTGATCTTTCGGTGGTACCTAGGGTTGTCGTCGGGGTGGAGCATCCGCGGAGAATCCGATCGCACGGCCGACTATCAGATTTGGTGCGGGCCTGCGATGGGCGCGTTCAACAGTTGGGTCGCCGGTACGCATCTCGCTGCGCCGACGAATCGTCGGGTCGCGGACATCGCGCACCACATGATGTTCGGAGGTGCGCACGCCACTCGCGTGGCGTCTCTGCGGAGCGCGGGGGTTCGCTTGCCTGCCGCTGCGGCACACTACGTGCCGGAGCCGCAGCGATGACTGCGCCGGACCGGACGGCGAGTCTGCTGACGACCGTCGCGCGCTACAGCGAACGGTACGTCCGGGAGGGCCGTGCCGACAGTACTCGGGTCGAGGCAGACCGGGACCGATTGCGAGCGGACTTCGTTCGGCCCTTGCCGAGGCGCGGTGAGGAACCGCACGACGTGGTGTCCGAACTCGTCTCGCGCGGCGAACCGGGACTGCTGCACTCGGGAGCGCCTACCTTCCTCGGGTTCGTCATGGGCGGTGCGTATCCCGTTGCGGTCGCCACCGAGTGGCTGACGTCGATATGGGATCAATGCGGCGCGCTGTACGCGACAAGTCCCGTTGCGTCGGTGGTCGAAGAGACGGTTGCGCGGTGGTTGATCGACCTGTTCGGGCTGCCGTCGGGCGTGTCGGTCGGTGTCACTACCGGCTGTGCGACGGCGAACCTGACGGGGCTCGCCGCGGCCCGTCACTCCGTGCTCGCCGACGCGGGCTGGAACGTCGACGACGACGGTCTGATCGGTGCGCCGGCACCGCGCATTCTGGTCAGCAAAGGCTGCCACGTCACGGTGTCGCGAGCGATTCGTCTGCTGGGCATGGCAGGACAGGTGTACCCCGTCGATGTCGACGAACAGGGCCGGATGTCGTTGCCCGCGTTCATCGATCGTCTGGACTCGACGACGGGTCCGCTGATCGTGTGCGCTCAGGTCGGCAATGTCGACTCCGGTTCCGTCGACCCACTGACCGAGATCTGCCGGCTCACGCATGAGCGTGGGGGATGGGTGCACGTCGATGCAGCATTCGGTATGTGGGCCGCCGCAGGACCCACCGTGCGCCGTCACGTTTCTGGACTCGCCGCCGCGGATTCGTGGGCGACCGACGCGCACAAGTGGCTGAACGTTCCCTATGACTGCGGTATCGCTCTGTGCGCTCACCCCGACGCGCACCGCGCGGCGCTACGGACCAGCGCAGAGTATCTGACCGTCGCCACCGGCGGGGACCGAGATCCCGTCGACTATTCACCGGACATGTCCCGACGCGCGCGCAGCCTTGTTCTGTGGGCGACCCTGCGACATCTGGGCCGGGACGGTGTCGCCGACCTGATCGACCGATGCTGTCGCCTCGCACGAGAACTCGCGTCGAGCCTCGACGACGAGCCGGGCATCACAGTCGTCAACGACGTCGTGCTCAATCAGGTGCTGGTTCGATTCGACGCTCCGGACGGTGACGCCGCGGGCCACCTCGGCCGCATCGTCGACACCGTGCAGCGGTGCGGGACAGGCTGGGCCAGCCCCACCACGTGGTTCGGTCACCCCACGCTGCGGCTGTCGGTCTGCAACTGGCAGACCGACAGCGCGGACATCGAACGGTGCATAGACGCGCTGGTCGGCGCCCATCGACAGGCCACTTCAGTGCACAGCTCCGCCGTCGCTCCCTTGGAGGAATTCGTATGACCACCGCCCACATGAGACCCGAACCGATCGTAACCGGTGAACCCGACCTCGACGCCGTCGTTGCGACGCTCACGGCGTCCTTCGCACAGGACCCGATCATCGAATGGGCAATACCCACCGACACGCCTGAACGTAGCCGCTACCTGGACTCATTTTTCGCGATCGTCACCGAAGACATTCTCGATCGCGGCGGAATGGTTGCTACTTCGAGCGACTACGACGCGGTCGTCGTCTGGTCGACGCCCACCGACGCGGTGCCGACCGTCGACGAGAGTGCAGTTCTGCTGGACCGACTCGAGTCCGCGACCGGGCCGACCGGCCACCGCGTCCGCGTCCTGATGGAACTGCTCGACGAGCATCACCCGACCGACCTTCCGCCGCACTGCCATGTCATGTTCGCCGCTGTCCGCGAACACTCGCGGGGGACCGGCGCGCGGGCTGCTGTGACCGGCGCGCTGCGCGAACTGCGGCTCGCCGACGGTGTCGGTGTCTATGCAGAAGCGTCGAGCGAGCGCAGCTCGAGGCTCTGGGAGCGTCTGGGACTGTCTCGAGTCGGTTCGGAGATCGTACTCCCCGACGGCGGACCGAAGCTGTTCCCGCTCTTCGCTGCACCGTAGGTTCGCGCTGGACATCGAACGTGCGACGAATCCGCCCCCCGCCGGCGCCCCCCCCCCCCCCCGCCCCTGATTCGGTTCCTACTTGAGACCGGAGCGGACGAACGCGTTGACGATATGACGTTGCAGCACGATATAGAGGAGGAAGACCGGTAGGCACGCCATCCCTGCCACCGCCATCATCGGGCCCCAGTCGTTGCCCTCGGTGCCCATGAAGCTACGCAAACCGAGCTGCAGGACGGAATTGCTGCGCTGCAATACCACTGCCGGCCAGAAGTACTCGTTCCACGAGTTGATGAACAACAGGATGGACAGCGCGGCGAGGGCCGGACGCAGATTGGGTACCACGACGGTCCACAGGATCGACCACGACGACCGGCCGTCCATTCGCGCAGCCGCTACCAGTTCCTTCGGGAAGCTGGTCATGTGTTGACGCAGCATCAACACGCCGAGAGCTGAACACAGCGTCGGCACCACCACTCCGGCGAGCGTGTTGATCAGACCCATTTGGTACAGCAGAACGTAGTTGGGCAGCATGGTGACCTGGAACGGTACCAACCACGTCCCGATGAATGCCAGGTAGAGGAAGTTCTGGAAACGGAACGTGTACATCGCGAACGCGTAGGACGCGAGCAATGCGATCAACAGCTGCGACGCGGCGGACACGAATGCGACACCGAACGTGTTCAACAGGAGGCCGACTATGTCGACCTTCGATGCGGCGTCCGTGTAGTTCTCGATCGACAGTGGCCACGGAAACGGTGAGAGGGACCCGACGTCGTCCGGCCGACGCAACGATGTCGCGAACAGCCAATAAATCGGGAACGCACACACCACCGCGATGACGATCAGGATGGCGTGCCCGCGAACTCGGCGCAGAAGATCGCCGCTACCCTCGACGCTGTCGGGCGCGCCGGTGTTGCGCATGTCAGTTGTCATGAAACGTTATCCGTTCGGAGAGCCAGACAAGGATACCTGCGACAGCACCGAATCCCACGAAGAGCACGATGCCCGCGGCCGCGCTGAGTCCGGCGTCGAAGCTGTGGAAACCGTAGTCCCACAACAGGTAGTAGATATTAGTCGTCGATTGCGACGGCCCGCCCTGCGTCAGGGTGTCGATCAGCGGGAATGTCCACTGTGCACTGAGCAGGACGGTCATGAGCGTGAGGAACACCAGGGTGGGGGAGAGCAGCGGCAGTGTGATCCAGCGATCGATCTGCCACCGCGACGCCCCATCCATCTGTGCGGCCTCGGAGTAGTCGCTGTTCACACTCGCCATGCCGGCGGACACCACCAGCACCGCGAACCCGAGAAAGTGCCACCCCGTGATGATGATGATCACCCACTGAGCGGTAGCTGTGTCCTGGATCCAATTGCGGTCCGAACCGAGAATCCGATTGACGATTCCGGCGCTCGGATCGAGCAGCCATTGCCATACCGCCGCGCCCGCTACCGGTGCGATCAGGAACGGAGCGAAGATGATGCTCTGGTACATCACCCGTGCTCGCCCGTGTACGCCCCGTGTTGCGAACGAGATCACCACGGGCAGAACGATCGAGAAGGGGAGCAGGGCGAGAATCAGAACGACCGTGCGCCAGATGGAGTCACCGACGGCCGGCAACTCGAGCAGACGACGGTAGTTGTCCGCCCCCACCGCTTGCATCGGTGTCGTGGGCAACAAATTCCACGAATACGTCGACAACTGAGCAGCTTGGACGAGTGGGCGATAGGTCCACACGACGAGCAGTGCGATGGCCGGTGTCAGATACAGATACGGCTGCGCGACGCGCAGTACACGCGCGATCGATGAATCCCGGATGGTTCGAGCGGGTTCGGAGGCCGTCTCCTTGGCGGGTACAGGGCGGTCGAGAACGCTGACGAACACGTCTCACCCAGCCTGGAGCGAAAGCGCCGCGAGCTTGTCGAGAATGTCCTGCATCGACTCGTCGTACACCGTCGCAGACGGCGTGGCCTCCACCGCGGTAGCGACGAAGGACGATCCGAACACATCGATGCGGGAGAAGCCGAACCCGACGACACCGCGATGTCGGCCGACGGGCGGTATCGGGTCGACGCGGTACGACATCGCGGGGCCCACCCACACCGGAATCCCAGCGATCGAACCCGAACTCGTGTGGTGGGCGTGACCGCACAGGATCATGCCTACATCAGATCCAGCGAGAACGGCCTCGAGATGCTCTGAGTGCTGCAGCCGAAGAGAATTGACCGAAGTGACCGGTGACGGGATCGGTGGGTGATGCAGCACCAGGATCGTGCCGCCGGGTGCCGGCTCGGCAAGAACGTCGGTCAGCCACGACAGCTGGCTCGGCTCGAGCCGGCCGTCGTGTCTCCCGGCCGTCGTGCTGTCCAGAACGACGATTCGGACTCCACCGATGTCGAAGACGGAATCCACGGAATCCACGGAATTGACGGGGCCGTCGGGCGACGGCGGCGCGATCAATTCGTGTACGAACGCTTCGCGATCGTCGTGATTGCCCATTGCATAGATCACGACGGCACCGAGAGCGTCGGCGGCGGGAACGACCGCCTCGCGCAACCGGCGGTATGCCTCCGGGTCACCATCGTCGGTGAGATCTCCCGAGAGAACCAGGGCGTCGATGCGCTGCCCCGAGTTCACCAGTCGGTCGAGGACCGTGTGCAGGTTGGCGAGCGTGTCGACGACACCGTGCACCGTCTCACCCTCTCTGCGAATGTGTGTGTCCGTCAACTGAATGACGGTGAAATCAGGTCCAGCCATCTCGTGTCCTTTTCTTGGGCGGCTTCGGCAGGTGGGCGACGGTCTACTGAGCAGGGAGAAGAGCTGTGCCCTGATCGCGGGCGGCCTCCAGCGTCGGACCCGGATCCGCACCCTGATAGACGATCGACTCGACGGCGTCCATCATTCCGTCACGGATCTGCAGATAGTTGTTGCCGGGCATGGAGACCCACGGCTCCATCGACTCCAGCTGCTTCAGGTTCGGCCCGATCAGCGGGCTCTTCGATGCCCAATCCTGAAGTCCCTCGGGATCGTCGACGAGCCCGGTGCGCAGCGGAAGGTAGCCGATGCCCTGCGAAATTGTGGTGTAGGACTCCTCGCTGGTCAAGAACTTCATGAGTTCCCAGGACGCACGCTGCTTAGCGGGGTCGGATGCGAACGTGAACAGCGACGCACCCGAGTTGGTGGGAACGACAGGCTTGTCACCGAAGGACGGCATCGTGGTCGCACGCAGATCCCATTTGTCCTTGGCGCCCTTGGTGAACGTCCCTTGTATAGCGCTGGTTTCGAGAATCATCCCCATGTCGCCGCGAGCGAAGGCCTCGTATCCCTGCTGCTGACTCAATACCGGCGTCGCTCCGTCGGCGACCAGTTTCCGCGCCATCGTCGTAGCTTCGACGGCCGCCTCGTCGGCGAATTCGAGAGACGTCCGATCCTCCGAGATGACGCGTCCGCCGTTCGATCGGATCAAACTCTGGTAGCACCAGTCCTTCGCGGACTTGGTGAGGCAGTCGAGGTACACCCCGCCCTTGCCGGTCCGGTCGGCAATGGTCTTCGCCGCCTCGCCAACCTCGTCCCAGGTCGAGGGCGGATCGGCAGGATCGAGACCGGCCTGCTCGAAGAGTGTTGCGTTGTAGTAGAAGACGGGCGTGGAGAACACGAACGGGATGCCGTACGTGGTCCCGTCCCAGTCTGCGAGCGTGCGTGCGGTGGGTGCGTAGGCGTGCTTCGTTCCGTCGAAGTTCTTCTGAACCTCGTCCTTGCCGAAGAGTTCGTCGAGGGATCGCGCTCCCAGCTGGTTGATGGTGAAGTCCAGGTCGCTGAACCCGAGCTGTGCAATGTCCGGGGGTGCGCCCGCGACGGTCTGGTTCTGAATGCTCGACACAGTGTCCGTTGCGGGGTTGGGGCTGTTGCCTTGCGGCTTCTGCGCTGTGACGGTGATGTTCGGATGCTGCTTTTCGAATTCGCCGATCAGGGTGTTGAACGTGTCGGTCCACGCACCTGCCAGACCGTAGTTGTAGCTCTCGAAGACAATCGAGACCTGTTGGTCGTCGGTCAGTTCGGGCACCGGTTGGGAAGCAGATGTGGTCTCCGTCGTCGTCGTGCTGCCGAGACCGCCACACGCAGTCAGTACGAGTGCGCTCGTCATGAGCGCACCCATGCCGAGAAGGGTTCTTTTCATTGTTGCTCCTGGTGAGAGTGGGTACGGAAGGAATCGGGATCTAGGAAGTGAAGACTGGGATACCCGTCTGCCGGGCGGTGACATCGGTGTCTGCAACTGCGGTGTCGGCAACCGCGTCCTCGGGCTGCCAGACCAACCGGCGCCCGGTGTCGCGGTCGAACAGATGAAGGTCGAACTTGTCCAGGCCGAGGTGGACCGTATCGCCGGGTCGTACGCCGGCAGGCCGGGACACTCTGGCGCACAGGGCATTAGGCCCCACACGTACATGAACGAGTTCTTCGCTCCCGAGGTTCTCCACGGTAGCGACCGTGGCCGGGGTGCCGACGCCGTCGTGGCGGAGAACGATACGTTCTGGGCGAACGCCGATGGTCACGCTGCGAGCAGCGACTTCGTCGGCCGAGATGCCCAGTGGCACCGAAAGATCGGCTGCCTCCGCGTATAGTTCGCCGCCTCGGCTCACCACGTCGGCCGCCAGGAGATTCATCGGCGGCGCTCCGAGGAAGCCTGCCACGAACGTGGACCGAGGGGTGTCGTAGAACTCGGTCGGAGTGCCCACTTGCTCGACGCGCCCGTCGTTCATCAACGCGATCCGAGACGCCATCGTCATGGCTTCGACCTGGTCGTGGGTGACATACAGGAAGGTGGTGCCGATCCTTCTGTGCAGTTCGATGAGTTCGGTACGCGTCGCGCTCCGCAGTTGTGCGTCCAGATTGGACAGGGGTTCGTCCATCAGGAATGCGCCCGGTTCGCGAACCATCGCTCGCGCCAATGCAACTCGCTGCCGTTGCCCGCCGGACAATTCGGCCGGACGCCGCGCGAGTAGTGGGGTCAGATCGAGGATCGACGCCACCTTCGCCACGCTGTCAGCGATGGATTGTCGCGATAGCTTGCGGGTGCGCAACGGAAATCCGATGTTCTTGGCGACGGTCAGATGGGGGTACAGCGCGTAACTCTGGAAGACCATCGCAAGATCTCGTCCACGTGGGGGTGCCGAGGTGATGTCGTTGTCGTCGAGCAAAATCTGCCCCGACGTCGGTTGGGTCAGGCCGGCCACCATTCGCAGGAGGGTGGACTTGCCGCACCCGCTCGGCCCTAGAAGGACCATGAATTCGCCGTCCGCGATGTCGAGACTGACGTCGTGAATCGCATGGGTGGTACCGAACTTCTTCGATATCGATTGGAGTTGGATTCGACTCACTGTGTGTCTCCTTGCTGTGCACGTGATCCGTGGGAACATGCCAACACGCCGTTGTGTACTCGAGGTGAACACCGGCCGCCGCGGTCCTGTGCCGGGAGCAATGACGATGCGTGGACCTGGGCCGATAGAATCTTCGGGTGCGTGCGATCGCCGTCACCCAATCGCCGAGAAGTTGATTCCGGCGGTGGCCAGCCAGGATAGGCGTATTTTATCGCCGGCGACCGAAAGTGTCTTCGCTCGACAGCAATTCGTATTCTGAGCATACGATCTTCGAGTGACTTCGGATAGTGACATCTCCCGAACCGATATTCCCGCCAACCGGCCCGAACTCCGCCGGCGGGCCCTCCTGCGGGGCATCTGCGCGGTGACGTTCATCGTCTACCTCGACACCAGCATCGCTCCGGTAGCGATTCCGACCATCGCAGACCGCCTGGATGGCGGAGACACTGCGGCGCAATGGATTCTGGACGCGTACACATTGGCATTCGCGTGCCTGCTGTTGTCGGGCGGGCTGCTCGGCGACCGATTCGGCACTCGGCGCATGTTGCTCGGTGGCACCGGCGCGTTCGGGCTCGCATCGATCGTCTGCGCCCTCGCGCCGACCATGAGCGTGCTGATCACGGGTCGCGCCTTGCAGGGCGTGTGCGCGGCGGTCATCGTTCCCTTGTCCGTCGCGGCGTTGACCACGCACTTTCCCCGCCCTACGGCCCGGGCGAAGGCCATCGGTCTGTGGGGTGGCACCGCGGGGGTTGCGCTTGCACTGGGACCGCTGGTCGGTGGGGTGCTGGTGTCGTCGGCGGGATGGCAGTCGTTGTTCTGGATCAATGTTCCCATCGCGGTGTTCGCGTGGGGTGCCTTGCGGATTTCTCTGCGCCACAAGGAAAAGCCGCGTAGCGGTGGTATCGACGTCCTCGGCCAGGCCTTCTTCGTAGCGGCAGGTGTCGGCGCCACACTCGCGCTGGTCGAGGGCCCGCATCGCGGCTGGGCGGATCCGTTCGTGCTGGTGACCTTCGGGGTTGCGGCGCTCTCTGCGGCGGCGTTCGTGGTGTGGGAGCGCCGCACCGAGTTGCCGATGTTGCCGCCGGGACTGCTCCGCATCCCCGAAGTTCTCGCTGCATGTGCAGTCAATTTCCTCGGATTGTTCGGCCTCTACGGCGTGCTGTTCATCCTGACGCTGTACTTGCAGGGGGAGCGAGGCCTCAGTCCGATCGCGACGGGCCTGCAATTCCTCCCGCTCTTCGGCGCAATGGGAATCGGATCGCTGAGTGCGTCGTACATTGTCGGTCGGCTCGGTACCCGTCCGACGATGTTGCTCGGGCTCGGCTCGATCTGCGCCGGGATGCTGGGTCTGTTGTCGATCCCGGCGGGCGCACCGTTCGCCGTCTACGGAGTCGCTCTCGCCTTGCTCGGGATCGGCATACCGCTCTCCGGCGGTGTCGTCGCGATTGCCGCGATGATGAACGCGGTTCCGGCGGAGTCGGTGGGTGCCGCATCAGGCGCAATGAATACGTTCCGGCAGTTCGGCGCCGTGTTCGGCGTTGCCGCTGCGGCCATCGCGTCGCCGCGCGTGGGGGACGAGGTCACGTCGATGTCGACGACGTTCGTCATCGCTGCGGTGGGAGCCCTGGCGGGTGCGGTCCTGACGGCCGTCGTGCTGCGGCTGTCAGGACCGCGCGAATGAAAGATCAGGAAGCGGTTGTCGCGACACCCGCCCGAATCCACTCGGACGCGACCCGAGCGATCACCGGTGAATCCTTGATCCACTCGAAGTGATCGCGGTGGGTGACCGGGGAATCACCGTCGATGTGCCACCGGGACACCGCGGCCGCCTTCATCTTCGATTCCAGGAAGTCGACATTCGATTTGGGACCCAGATGGTCGTCGGCGAGCGAGATGGCCAGGACCCGGGTAGTCATCTCCGCAAGCAAGCGGTCGTAGTCACGGGACGTTCCGGTGGGTCGGTAGTGACTGGTCAGGGAGTGCCGCGACCAATCGACCATGACGCGCCCGGCCATGGCCCCCGGAATCAGGACGCCGCCCGGCCAGTGTCCTTTGACCCGTGCGACCAAGCCGATCCACTGGATGTCGCGCAGCGCCTCGAACCACCGTCGGATACCGAATGCGCGCCAGTAGACCGTCCCGGTGCCGATGACCGTGACACTGTCGACCACTCCCGGTTCGGCCGCCGCGTAGAGCAACGACAACTGACCGCCGAGACTGTGTCCGAACAGGTGCAGCTCACTGTCCGGAAACTGTTCTTTCACCGCCGCGGTCACGGCGGGAAGATCGGTTTCGAGCATCTCGCGGTAGCCGAAGTTCGGCTGATCGAGCAGTGCCGGTGTGCTTTCACCCTGTCCACGAAGATCGCACAGGGCGACCGACACTCCCTGTGCATTCAGGGCTTTGGCGAGATGCATGTAGTGCTTGGCCTTCATGACCATGGCCGGGAGGATGAGAACCACCGGAGCCGACGGGTCTGCTGCCGGCACCAATCGAACCGTGAACGTGATTCCGCCCGCGACCTCGACGGGCAGAGATTCGAGCAATGAGTATTCGGAGGGGCGCCGGGCCGGCGTCTCCTTCTCGGCACCCTGGGGGCCGCTCGGTGTTCCCGAGGTTGTGGACATCGGTTAGACCTGCCCGTCGGAGACGACGACGTCGCACACGTAGTCGAAGGTGAACTTGGCGACGGTGACGTCGTCGTCGTTCACCATCAGCGCTTTGCCGGTGAGCTCGAAGCGTGCGTCGGACTGGGCGGCGAGGATGGCTCGCATCTCCCGCTCGTCGACGGTTGCGATCGCACGGATATTTCCCGAGGCGGGCTTGCGATACGTCGAGCTCGCCGAGCGCACGACGAGACTCTCGACGACGTACAGCCTCGTTGCGGCGGCACCGACGAACGCTACAGCTCCAGCGATATCTGCTGCGGTGAACAGCGCGCCCGCGTGGACGGTGTTCATGTGGTTGACCACGTGGGGTTCGCGCGGAATCTCGACGACGGCTCGATCGGGGCCGATCTCGGTGACAATGGTCCCTACGTGTTTTCCGAACGGCACGAGGGAGTTGGACACCGATCGAAGGTGCTCGAAATCGGGTGCACAGCCGTCGATGTCACCGAACGCTGCTGCGAAAAGTCCGACCCGATGGCCTGTGGTGGACGTGGAAGTCGAAGTGTACACGATGAGCTCCGTTCTGTTGTGTGTGAAGAAGTGGGTCAGCGGAAGGGGCGCAGCACTCGGCGGGCTATGGACCACCGCAGGACCTCCGACGGGCCCTCGTAGATGCGAAACGCGCGTGCCTCGACGAGGAACCGGGCGACAAGGTGGTCCTCGCAGACGCCGAGGCCTCCGTGGAGCTGGACCGACCGATCGAGAATTCGCCACACGGCCTCCGAAACGAAAGTCTTTGCGATGGAGGCGCTGTGGCGGGCGCTGGAGGAATCGGCACCCTCGGTGTCGATGATCTCCGCAGCTCGGCGAATCAGACCGCGTGACGCTTCGATGTCGATCTCGCTGTCGGCGACATGGGCCTGTGCCATTCCATGGTCGGCGATGGGGACGCCGAACGATGAGCGACCGACGATGTGGCGGGCGGCCATTTCGTGGGCACGCACGGCCAGGCCGAGCCAGTTCATGCAGAAGACCAAGCGGGACGGTGCGAGCCGGACCCCGGCGTAGAGCATGCCTTTCCCTTCTTCGCCGAGTACGGCGTCGGCGGGGACCTCGCATTCGGTGAACTGCATCTCGCAGTGCCCACCCGGAATGCTGTGGTCGAGCGTCGGCATGCGCCGTCCGACGTGCAGACCCGGGTTGTTCTGGTCGACCATGAACATCGTGGGACCGTTCGGGGTGACTGCCATGACGATGGTGAAGGCCGCGCCGTCGGCTCCCGTGGTGAAGTGTTTGGCACCGTCGATCACCCAGCCCGAATCGGAGCGGCGCGCCGTGGTCCGCAACATCGATGGATCAGAGCCGGTCCCGGGGGCGGGTTCGGTCATCGCGATGGACGAGCGGACGTCTCCGGACGCCAGAGGGGCCAAATAGCGTGCGTGCTGTTCTGGCGTGCCGGCGTGCTTCAACAAGTGGATATTGCCGTCGTCGGGCGCCGACGCATTGACCGACAACGGCCCCAGTAGGCTCGCGCCCGACGCCTCGAGGACGCGGGCCTGAGCACGCGTGGACAGCTGCAGGCCGCCGTACTCGGTATCCGACAGGGGGCCGAAGACACCGGCGTCCTTCGCCTTACGCTGTAATTCAAGACGCATCTCGTCGTCGACTACGCGGCCCTCGACGATGACCTCTCGCTCGACGGGCAGAACGTGTTCCTGCACGAAGGCCGCGGTCCTGGCGACCAGCAGGTCGACTGTCTCGGGGGTATCGAATCTTTGGATGCGATCGATGTCTCGTTCGACGGTTGTCATGGCGTCAAGTGTCGGGCGGCGGGTCGTGCGAGCGGGGCCGCGATAGGCGACGCCGATCGCACGACATCAATGGGGCCCACGGCGTGCGAGGGTCACGATGTTCGCCCAGCCTGGGGTGTGCGAGACGTCCACGACCGAAGGAGCAAGAGTGTTGGAAGCCGGTATGTTCACAGTGGTCGTCGTCGGACGTTCGGATGTCGCTGCGGACGTGATCGCACTCGAACTCGCGTTACCCGACGACGGTGACCTGCCCGGGTGGAATGCAGGCGCGCACGTGGATATCGGTGTCGGCGGTGATGACGTCCGGCAGTACTCCCTGTGTGGCTCGACAACGGAGAGGACTCGGTGGCGCATCGGGGTGCTGCGCGAGCCGAACGGGCGTGGTGGGTCGGCCTACCTCCACGACCGTGCACAGATCGGATGCACCCTCCAAGTCTCGTTGCCGCGCAACAATTTTCCCCTCGTCGACGCTTCAGCGTACGTGTTCGTAGCGGGAGGGATCGGAATCACCCCGATACTCCCGATGATCGCCGCCGCCGAGTGTGCAGGTGCGCAGTGGCAGCTGTACTACGGGGGGCGCACCCGCGCCTCCATGGCGTTCGTCGACGAACTCGCCGCGCATGGAGACAAAGTTGCGATACTCCCGCAGGACGAAGCAGGGCTGCTGCCGCTCGCCGACATCGCTCGGACCGCCGGTGCCGAGACCTGCGTCTACTGCTGCGGACCGGAGCCGTTGCTCGCGGCGGCAGAACAACACGGTAAGGGTGCCCTGCACGTGGAACGGTTCGCACCGCGTCCCATTGTCGTCGAGGAGCCGGACTCAGCATTCGATGTACGTATCGTCAGCACGGGCGACGTCATCCGAGTCGGCCCGGACCAGGCGCTGGTGGACGCACTCGAACGCGCAGGCGTCTCGGTCGTTACCTCCTGCCGAGAAGGGACCTGCTCGAGTTGCGAGACAAAGGTGCTGGGCGGGAGCCCGATTCACCGCGACTCCGTTCTGAGCGACGACGAACGTGAGCGGAGCGAATCGATGATGGTGTGCGTCTCGAGGGCCGCTGTGTCACCGGTCCTCGAGCTGGATCTCTAGACGAACTCGCCCCGCAGGTAGCGGGCCTTGGCGTTGGCTCGCATTAACTTGCCGTTGCTGGTCTTCTGCAGTCGCTTGTCCGTCATCACCAGCTCACCCACCGTGAGTCCTTGCTCGCGAGTCACTGCCTCCCTCACCGCAGACGGACTCACGTCGTGATCAGCGGTGGTCTCCGCAGCAATCACTAACTTTTCGATCCCGTGGGAGTCGGCAATCGCGAATGCCGCGCATGTCAGGGACTTCGGCCCCTCGACGTGGATCCGCACGGTGTTCTCGATGTCATGCGGGTAATAGTTCTTCCCTCGAACGATGATGTCGTCCCTGATGCGTCCGACCACCTACAGTTCACCATCGACGACCGCGCCGAGGTCACTTGTACACAGTTCCTTCCCGATCTCGCTGCGGCCCCAGTAACCGGGGCTCAGTCGTGGACCGGAAACACGTATCTCGCCGATCATGTTGTCCGCAAGCGACTCGGCTGAGTTGGGATCCGCTATTCGGACGTATCCGTCGGTGGCTTGCGCGGACAGCAAGGCTCGCGGGAAGAAACGCTCCCACGGTCGTGGGCGGATACGAAATATGGTCTCGATCGATCTTCGAGGAGCTGCGGCAAACGATCGTAGTGAGCCCGGGCACCTGGAGGGTGACCTCGTGTTCGGAATCCGCCCGTCAGCGGTCGCGAGGCTGGTGGATCGGCAATCACGCGTCACTCATGTGGTGGCATTGCCGGGCGGGTACCGGGCCGAGACGGTAGAGGACGCTTTGATCACTTACCTGAGCAGGTTGGCTGCGCACCTACGTCGTTCGCTGACCTGGGATCGGGGACGAGAAATGGCCGAACACGAGCGCATCACCGCAACCCTCGACATGCCCGTCTACTTCTGCGCCCCGCACCTTCCGTGGCAACGCGGGACGAACGAAAACGCGAACGGATTGCTGCGGCAGTACCTGCGCAAGAACGCTGACCTGCGCAGTTTCAGCCAAGATGACCTGAATATGATCGCGGCCAAACTCAACGATCGACCTCGGCGAGTGCTCGACTGGGACAGCCCACGCCGGCGAGAGGAACGGGTACTCGGTTCCTGCGCAACCGGATAGCGAAGCCGGCCGCCGATGACGGTTGGCATGATGGGGCATGGCTGCCACCGGACTTCCCGAACTCGATGTCGCGCGGGTCGTGAAGTATTGCGCGAGTAGGGTTCCCGATCGTCTGCGTCATGAGATTCGGGTCGAATGCGACATCGCACCCCGTCATCTGACGATCTGCGAATGCCGGCCGCCGTGGCGGGAGGACCTCGGCCCTGAGTGGACGCGTTTCCCGATCGCCCGGCTGCATTTCAGCGGGGCCGAGTGGTGCGGACTGCCGAAAGACCCTGTCACTGCGAGTAGGTGCCCACGGTCTGGGCGAAGGTCATCATCAGTTCGTGAGCCCAGAGCTCACGAGTGCTGTGTGGGCGCTCGACATCCGCATCCGTAAAAGAACTGCCCCGCAGGTACAAAGACTCTACGCACTGGATCGGCCGTCCCCGACACTGATGACGGGTAGTCGATCGGCTACCCGGCGCCCCGATATCGCACCGCGTCCACATCGTGCGTTTGTACAGAACGGAATGTCGACTATGCAGGAACAGGGAAATTCAGTAAACGGATCCATGGGCGCCGCTCCTCCTACGAACAGTTTCCAGGTTCAGGGAGCTGAGGTAACTGATGCGGTGAAAAAGCTGCTACATGATGGCAACGTCCGACGAATTGTGGTGAAAAACGACCATGACCAAACCATTTTCGAGATTCCGGTCACGGTTGGCGTCGTGGTAGCCATAGCGGCACCTGTTCTGGTCGCAGTTGCTGCCGTCGCCGCTGTGGTGAAGGACTGTCGAATCGAGGTTCATCGCGAGACCGAAGAGATACCGGTCTCCTGACAGTGTTGCCGATTACCACAGACCCTGTCCGCTCCCTCAGTTCATTCCGCCGACGAAGGAACCCATATGCGTAGGCTTGCAGCAACTGCGGGAGCCGAGGGGATGCGCGATCGCAGTCCGCAATTTCACGTGAGTGCCGGAGATGGGGAACGCGAGGCCGTGGCCTGTGTGATCGATACATGGCCCGGAGCGATCTGCGCCGCTCCGACAGCGCCTGCGCAACCGAATTCTGGTAGGTCATGATGAGCCACACGATCGAAGTTCGAGAGCTCAGCAAGAGTTACGGCGACAAGCTTGTGATCGACAACCTGTCTTTCGACGTCGAATCCGGTTCAGTGACAGGGTTTCTCGGGCCGAACGGGTCGGGCAAGTCCACCACGATGCGATTGATCGTCGGGCTCGACCACCCAAGTCATGGACATGCCCACATCAACGGCGTGAACTATACCCAGCTCCGTCAGCCCTTACGTGAAGTTGGCGCACTCCTGGATTCCGAGGCTGTTCACCCAGGTCGATCGGCGTACAATCATCTGCTCTATCTCGCTCAAACACAGTCCATTTCGAGGCACCGTATCGATGAGGTCCTCGATCTCGTCGGCCTCCGTGACGTCAAGGGAGAACGTGCGGGTTCCTTTTCGCTCGGTATGCGCAAGCGTTTGGGAATCGCAGCAGCACTCTTGGGGGATCCGACGACCTTCATCATGGATGAACCGATCAACGGATTGGATCCAGACGGCATCTTCTGGATGCGATCCATGATGAGGCACCTCGCAAGCGAGGGAAGAACTGTGTTCGTCTCCAGCCATCTCATGGGCGAAATGGCGCAAACCGCTGACAACCTCGTCGTGATCGATCACGGAAAACTGATAGCACAGTGCACCACCAAGGAATTGGTCGCTCGAAGCCGCCACACCTCCGTGCTGGTGAGGTCATCCGATTCGCCGGCACTCGCCGAACGTATCGCCTCGGCCGGGGGGCATACCGGCGCGCGTGATGACGGCGCACTCACCGTGCGTGATATTTCCGCTCAGCGTGTCGGCGAACTCGCCAATCAGCATCACATCGCGATCTACGAGCTGACACCGGAAGTGGCTACGTTGGAGGAAGCGTTCATGAACCTCACCCACCCTGCAATGACGCCCAACGAGCGGTCGCTGGTGCCTCTCGCCACAGGAAGCGCCGCGAGATGAGTATCTCCGCGTTTCATGACGAACCCGCTGCGCCTGCGCAGCACCTCAGCGGCCTGAATCTTGTGGGATTGCTGAAATCGGAGTGGACCAAACTCGTATCGCTCCGGTCGGCGATCTGGTCCCTGTCGCTGCTGGTTGTCGTCACTGTCGGTTTCACTGCGCTGTTCACGTGGTTTACCGTGTCGTACTGGGACAGAGTCGATCCGCTTGCCCAAATGCAGATTGTGGCCGACCCTACTCGCCAGATTCTCGGCGCCGGTTTTCAGCTCGGACAGCTGGCGGTGTGTGTTCTCGGCGTTCTGGTCATGACCAGCGAGTATGCCAGCGGAACGATCAGAGCGAGCCTGCTGGCGGTTCCTGCGCGGATACCTGTATTGGCCGCCAAGTCCGGACTGTTCATGGTTGTGGTCTTCGTGGTCGGCGAGCTCGCGGCCTTTCCGGCGTTCTTTGTCGGATCGGCGGTGATGGGGTCGCGCGTATCGGTGTCGTTGGGTGATCCGGGTGTCCTGCGAGCCGTAGTCGGTGCGGGTCTGTACCTTTCGGTGCTGGGAGTAATGGCGATCGCGATCGGTGCACTCGTCCGCCACACTGCGGGAGCCGTCACCGGCATCATCGGTTTCGTTCTCGTTTTGGCGCCCCTGGCTCAGCTGCTGCCCGGCAGTATCGGGCAGCACATCCACGCCTATTTACCCTCTCAGGCCGGGAGCTTGATCGCCTCACCGAAGCAAGCCCCGGGGGACCTGCTCTCGCCATGGCAAGGTTTCGGCGTCGCGGTGATCTGGACAGTACTCTTGATCGGCTTCGCCGGTTACATGCTCAGACGTCGAGACGCGTAGGCCGCACCTAAAACGGGTGTCGAACCGATTCGAAGACAAAACAATTGAGGCTTCCGTGACGACCATCGACCACAGTCCTGCACATATGCTGCCAATCGTTGTGACTACTGTATTCGCCGCCGACCCAGAAGTGCTCCACCCGCTGGTCTGGTCGAGTGCTGCTTTCGCGGTAATCGGTGCAGTCGCGGATCCGACTACCACCTATGCAGAGGCGCGGCCGAAAGTCGCGTCGACGACAGCGGGGTGCACAGGCGAGTTAAGTGCCCGAGGGGCCTGTAGCGAAACCAGCCGCGTCTCGGCTGGGCAGCACGAGGATGTGGGCGCGGAATGAACGAGGCTGTGGAATCGATCGGCGGTGCTGGTCTCATTGCTTTTCACATACTTGCATCGAGGCCGTTGCGTCGGTGGAGAACTGGCTGGGGTGCGACGGCATCGGAGATCGCAGAGACGCTTCCCGGCGATGAGTTCGTCCCGAACGCGGCATGGTCGTACACACACGCGATCACTGTCGATTCCGCGGCAGATCAGTTGTGGCCGTGGATGATTCAAATAGGCCAACAACGTGCGGGTTTCTACAGCTATCGCGGACTGGAGAACATGGTGGGATGTAACATCACGAGTGCGGCAGGTATCAATCCCGACTTCCAACTCCTCGAAGTGGGTGACAAGGTAGTTCTGCACCCGAAATCACCCCCTCTGACCGTGACGATGATCAAGCGCGGCACGACAATGGTTCTTCTCGGCGAAGGCCCAGACATATCCGACCATGCTCTGTGGTCGTTCCATCTACGTCCCATAACCTCGGACAGAACACGACTGATCGAGCGGGGGAGATACTCACATGGACAGTCATTGACCAGCCGCCTTGCTTTCGGATGCTCGATCATCGAACCGGTAGGTTTCGTGATGAGCAGGAAAATGTTGCACACACTCCGCGCGAACGCCGAAGCGATGGCACGCTAGATCGAGCCCGCTGCTCAGCTGGCGCGGCCCTCGAACCTGTCGACGAGACGACATAGCAGGCAGGGCGCCGTCAGAGAGAGTGCCCTGCAGACTTGTCGCTGGCCTGACACCATCTATGGCAAGTGACCGGCCAGTGGCGGTGTCGACGGCTTTCCGGTTGCGAATCATGCGACGGTGGTTACCCGCGGAAGCGGGCAGCGATCACCTCGCGTGGGAACTGCGTCGGGCTCGGATACGCGATGACGATTCTGATTCCGTCCGGGTCGCGTCCGTCGAGGAGCGTCAGTCCGTCGGACGTCGAGACCGATGCCGACGGGTCGTGCACGCGCATTCGTTCCGCTATCTGTGTGAACTCGTCTTCGGTGTCGGTGGACCACATGATGTAGAGGACTCCGGTGACGCCGGCATCGACTGGACGAAATGCAGACTTCGCGTGCATGTAGATCTGAAATCCGTCAGGGGTCAGGAGCAACGCCGAGTCCGGCGTGCGCAGGCCCGTAGTGCAGGAGAACACATCACGATAGAACTGCACAGAACGATCCAAGTCGCGTACATGCATCATCGACGACGACACCTTCATCTCGGTCCCCTTCCTCGGACGTGATTCACCAGCGGCAACTGTGGGCCACTGTCCTGTGTGAACCTTCCCTCGCTCTCGCGCCCGAGGATGTGAACACAGATTCTTTGCTCCGCCAACGGTGACCTAAAAAATTGTGGCTCAATGTTTTTCGGAACGGCACCAAATGGACTGTCGCGCTTCCGCTCCGCGACGGCTCTCACCGCAACCCAGCGATAGCGCGATCGTAGACACCGGTGGACGCCTTCGTGAGGTGGGTCAGTGCGTGGGTAAACGGATTGTGTTGCATGGCAAGGACGCTCGCACGCCAACGTGAGTGTGAAAGATGCCCATCCGGGATTCCTCATCGCCGTTCTGTCGTTCATCGCGTGACCGCCGTGTTCTTTCAGTGTGCTCGGTTGCTGCCCGAGCCGAGTAGGGCCGAAAGACCGCCATGGACACATAGGCCCGGAATTGCACTGCGGCCCGGCGAAACACCGGTGACGGCACCGCCACACCAGTGGCAACATGCATGGCCGCACCGCCGAAGCGGTAGCGGACCTCATCGCTCTTACGGTGATGCCAGTGCTCTCCTGCGGTGATTCCAGTGAGAGATTCGATGATAGGCGGTGCGGAAATGGGAATCATCGGTAAATGGGCGGCCATGAGTGCAGGAAATCAGGGGCCCGAACCTTTCGGGGTGTTTAGCATTCGGGGTCCTTCGACCTGCCGGGGTGACCTCTGACCCTACTTGAGCTGTGCTTGGTCGCGGGAGCATCAGTAGGTGCGGCGCCGAGATCGGCTGTCGGCTTTTCGAGTCCACCCCAATCCGAGGATGATCGCGATGAAGGCAGCAGTAGTGACAGAGTTCGGAGCACCCCTGGTCGTCCAGGATATTGCGATCCCAACGCCTGGACCGGACCAAGTTCTGATCAAGATCCAAGCCTGCGGACTGTGCCACACCGATATTCACGCGGCGAAGGGCGACTGGCCCGCCAAACCCACTGTCCCATTCGTGCCCGGTCACGAAGGTATCGGAGTGATCGAAGCGGCAGGAGTGAATGTTTCCCACGATCGTGTCGGTCAACGTGTCGCAATCGCATGGCTCGGTTCCGCGTGCGGTGAGTGCGACCACTGTGTCTCCGGATGGGAGACACTGTGCGAGAAGCAGCAGAACAGCGGATACTCCATCGACGGGGCTTACGCCGAATATGCTGTGGCACAAGCACAGTACGCGGTTCGTGTTCCCGATTCGATCTCGTCGTTCGATGCTGCCCCGCTCACCTGCGCGGGTGTGACCACGTACAAGGCGGTCAAGGTCGGTGGGGTGAGGCCGGCGCAACGTGTCGCGATCTTCGGTGTCGGCGGGTTGGGGCATATGGCAGTTCAATACGCCAGGATCGCCGGAGGTTTTGTCACCGCGATCGACATCGAGGACGACAAGCTCGAGCTCGCCGCGACATTGGGGGCGGACCACACTGTCAACTCACTGACCGAAGACCCTGTCGAAGCGATCCAGAAGCTTGGCGGTGCGGATGTCGCGATCGTGTTGGCGGTCGTTCCGAGCGTCTTCGACCAAGCGTTCCGCTCACTTCGGCGCGGGGGCCGACTGGTCTGTGTTTCGATGCCTGCGCATGGTGTGTTTCCGATCCCGATCTTCGACACCGTAGTCGGGGGTATCTCCGTTCTGGGATCGATAGTCGGCACACGTGAGGATCTGCGTGAGGTGTTCGAGCTTCATGCCGCCGGAAAAACCACCGTATCTGCAGTTTCGCGCAAACTCGACGATGTTAACGAATGCTTCGACGACATTCTTGCTGGCCGTGTCACTGCGCGCTTGGTGTTCGAATTCTAGTGACGGTGAAACGATTCGGACGATTCACCTTGCTGACTAGCAGCAGGGAGCTATGAATGAGCGCCGTACCGGGAGCGATTGCCAGGTTGGCACGAGTAGCAACATGATTCCGGTAGAAGGGCACTGTCACGGTGCTGAACGCGACAAACTGGGAGGATGTAGAATGACCACTGCGGTTTTGTCGTACAAGAAGGTCACCGCTTCGCGGTCGAGGTCATCAACGACTGTGTGTGGCTGTACTTCCGGTTCCCACTCAGTTTCCGTGAGGTCGAGGAACTGCTGCTCGAAGGCGGTGTGGTGGTCAGCTACGAGACGATTCGGCGGTGGTGCGCCAAGTTCGGGCAGGCCTACGCCGACCAGCTGCGCCGACGGCGTGCCCGGACCGGTGACAAGTGGTATCTCGACGAGGTCTTCATCCGGATCAATGGCCGGCAACACTATCTCTGGCGCGCGGTCGACCAGCACGGCAACGTACTCGACGTGTTGATCCAGTCGCGGCGAAACGGGAACGCCGCCAAGCGATTCTTCCGCCGACTACTCAAAAGTTTGGAGTATGTGCCGCGTGTGATCGTCACCGACAATCTCGCCGGCTACCAGGTGGCGCACCCGAGATGCTGGCCTCGATCGAGCATCGCCGGTCGAAGTACTTGAACAATCGAGCCCAGAACTCGCGTCAACCCGCCAGGCAGCGAGAACATGCGATGGAACGCTTCACATCGCCCGGGCACGCGCAACGATTCCTGTCTGCCTTCGACGGCATCTCACCTCATCTCCGACCCCACCGGCACAGAATCCCGGCACCCGAGTGGCGTACCGAGATGGCCGGCCGCTTCGCGGTCCGGCGGGAAGTCACCACGACCGATATTGCTGCATGAAAGGAGAACTACCCGAGGGTGTTCCGTAGCAACATCTCAACAATCAACTGTGCCGCTAAACTTTTCAATCAACGTGACACTGCCGGTCGGGCATGGAGGGGGGTCGTCAGGCAAGAACTGCTTGACCGCGATCCATGCGTAGAGGCACGCGTCGAAGCCGGGGACGGATCGTGGCTGCATCTCGTGTCGGGCCGTTCGGCTCTAGCGGCACCGGCCGGCCAGCTCGACACTGGAGATCGCCAGGACGAACCAGCAGAGGAGTCCCCCATGCACGTCGATGATCCCGTCGTTGTCGGAGTCGACGGTTCGAAATCGGGCCTCGATGCGGTTCGATGGGCGGCACGCGAGGCTGCACTCCGTGCCGTCCCGCTGTTGGTGGCAACGTCGGTCATCGCGCGCTCGGGCACTTTCGGTGATGCGATCAATCTGTCTGCGGGGGCTTTCACAGATCTTGAAGCGATGGGTAAGCAGCGGCTCGAGCTCGCGGCTGAGATCGCCTCGAAAGTCGCCGACGGCGCTCCTCTGATGGTCCGTACGACGCTACTCACAGGGACACCGGCCGCGGTATTGCTCGAGTTGGCGAAGACAGCTCGCATGCTCGTCGTCGGGTCTCGCGGACTCGGCGAGTTCACCGGTGGCCTCATCGGCTCGGTGAGCACGGCCGTGGCTGCCCATGCACAGTGTCCGGTCGTGGTGGTCCGGGGAATGCCGGATTCGTTCGACGCCGATCTCGGCGGACCTGTCGTTGTGGGAGTCGATGGTTCCCCGCGAAGCGAAGCGGCGCTCGGCACAGCGTTCGAAGAAGCTCGGATCCGGCACACGGATCTCGTTGCGGTGCATGCATGGAGCGATTCCGACCTCACCACGGTCTTCGCAACCGATGTGAGCGACCGCGATCTCGGTTGGGCCGAAATCGCTACCGCGGAAGAAGCGGTGCTGTCCGAGTGTTTGGCCGGCTGGCACGAAACATATCCCGACGTGCCGGTGAGGAAAGTCGTTGTTCGTGATCGTCCGGTGCACCACCTCGCTGAGCTGTCACATCATGCGCAGCTGGTGGTCACCGGCAGCCGAGGCCGAGGAGGATTCACTGCGCTCCTGCTCGGGTCGACAAGCCGTGCTCTGCTCCACGCGTCGCACTGTCCACTGATGATTGTCCGCAGTTGATACGCCCTCCCCGAACGACGACAGCGACCGTGCTCATCGTGCGCTGGGGGTGCGCCACCCGGTGCCTTGAACCCGCAAGCGGGGATGGGACGGAACGAATATTCGAATGTCTGTCGTCCACATGCAGCATCAAGCTATGAAGGAGGGATTGCCATGTCGGTGAGCGCGATTGTGGGATATGACGGTTCGCTGAGGGCGAGCGCAGCGATCGATGCCGGGGCGGCGCTGTTTCCCGCAGCGCACGGGTGGATCACACATCTGTGGACCCCACCGTTCGCGAACGCCACGATTCGGCGGCGGCTCCTCGCCCGCGCCCGTAACACCGACGAGTTGACCGCGATGGTGGAGCGAGAGGGCCGACGCGAAGCCGAACGGCTCGTGGCGATGGGGGTCACGCTCGCTCGCGCGGCCGGTTGGGACGCCGAACCGCTGCTGAAACAGACCTGGGGTACGGAAGGCATGTCGATCGCCAAGAGCGCCGAGGAACTCCATGCGGACCTCGTCCTCGTCGGATCTCGCGGGCTCGGTGGCACCCACGCCGTCCTCGGCAGCGTCTCCGACATGGTGGTGCACTACTCCGCCCGGCCTGTCGTTGTTGTCCCTTACCCGGTGCTGGCCTTCGAGCATGATGCGTTAAAGGGTGGGCCCGTAGTTGTGGGTTGGGACGGGTCTGCCGGCGCCGAAACAGCCATCGCAGCAACCACACATCTGTTCCCAGACCGTGAAGTGCTGCCGGTCTGTATCGATGAGGGTGCCACGACGCCGGCAACCCCGATGAGCGTGGATGGCCGAAAAGTCTTACGCGGCGATAGCGAACGTGGTCCTGCGCTCCACGGGCGGGGCGTCGCCGATGCCCTTGTTGCTGTAGCGAATGCCCATGACGCTGCCGTCGTTGTCGTCGGGTCCCGCGGACGCTCCGCCATCCGAGAAATTCTGCTCGGCAGTGTCGCTATGGCTACCTTGCACCGTTGCCATCGGCCGGTCATGGTGGTTCCGAGCACATGGGAGACCCCCATCGGCCGATGAGCGTGCGGGATCGGCATGCCAAACGGGAAACACTCGCGAGGGCGATGCCGCGGCAGGGTTCGAGCTATTCGCTGCATATGCGTGGCGGGCGCACTCACATAGAAATATGAGCGACTGGTGTCTCCGCCTACCTCCTGGCTCCCGAGCCAGGAGGCGATGGTCGGCGTGGTTGTTTGGGGCTTGCCACGGTCGATGTTGACCACGTCGAATCCTCGGGTCAGGCATACGGTTCCTACGAAACGGTGGCCGGTTTCCTGCTGTCATGGCGATATATGAGTTCATTGCGGATCCTGGTCCGGGCGCTCAGACTCTCCTAGGGTCGCGAAGTGGCGAAGCACGCGTAAGGCGCGCAGGGTAACCCCGCGGTTCGGCGTCCCAGCGCGTGGATAGGTGATGTGTGTCTTGCCTGGGTACTGGGCAGAACCTACCCAGCGGCCATCGGCCCGACGTCGCTTCCGAACGATATCGAGTGCGTCGGTGAGTCGTGGGTCGTGAGTGACACCCGCACTGTGGAGCACGTCAAGACCGCGGAGCACGTCGAAGTGCCATCGAGGAGGTACGTGGAAACGCGTGAACTCCGCACGAATTGGCTCACCATCCGTGCGCCGCTGGTACAGGCGTCTGTCAAGCATCACTTCTGCCGCCATGTCAATCGCAGCACGGACATCTTCGTTTCGATACGAGAAACCACGGAGAAGGTACTCGGCGAATCCGTCGATGACGCTTGTCGTGCTGTGGACGGATGCCGTTTTCGCACCCGATCGGTTGAATCGGCAGTTGAAGCCGCCGGGGCTCAGTTGCTGGTTCAGCAAGAAATCCACCACGCTGTGCAACGCGAGGGCGTCGGCTCCTAAGTAGCTTGCGTATGCGAGAAACATCCCGTTCATACAGACGTCGGATTCCTTGACCGAGTCCGCGGGGTTGAACCCACCATCCTCACCTATGTGCGCCCTCAGCGCAGTTGCCACAGCGTCGGTGCACATCGGCTCACCCTGGCAAATGGCGAGGTCGCGCAGCTCCAACAACGAGTAGTGAGTGCAGGTCCACTTCGGCTCGTAGAAACCACGCCCCCAACCTCCACGATCTCCGGCCAGGAGAATCATTGCACCGGCGCCCTCCGTTGCGATTCGGGACTGCAAGTCGGGACGAGCTTCGTCCAGTAGATCGCGATAGGTCTGAAACTGTACTGAGACGTCTCCGTCCAGAAGCCACCGCACGACGTCGGCGCTCTGATTTTCCGCGTCTGTGCCCACGCAACCAGCCTAGGGGTTGCATGCAAGGGCGATCGGCCGCGAGGAAGGACACTCCAGGCAGTGGGTACCGGGGACCAGAAGTACTCGTCATCGGTGAGACCGTCGAGCCGAGCCTTGACCTGATGGTTTCAGTGGAATTCCCACTGCTGGCACAGGGTGCGATTCCAATCGAAATCACTTGTGTCCATGTACTCACTCTGCCCAGCATTCGCTCCTTGTGTCAGGACCTTGGGACAGGGTCGAGTGAGTTGTTGTGCCTGAATTGGGTCGTCGCCGACGCGTCCTGTCGGCCCCAATCTCGCGAAAACCCGTAGTAGTTAGAGGCGAAAGACCTCGAAAAGTCGGCGCTAGGGGGCTGATTTCGGTGAAAGATCCGTAGGCTGATGAGAGGCGGGGAAGAGGAGAACAGTTGTGATCTCAGTGTTTCTCGTCGACGACCACGAAGTGGTCAGGCGTGGCCTTGTCGATTTGCTCGACAACGATCCGGATCTGACCGTGATCGGTGAGGCAGGGACGTGTTCACACGCTCTCGCTCGTATCCCGGCGTTGAGGCCGAACGTGGCGGTGCTGGATGTGCGGTTACCAGACGGTGACGGTATCGAGTTGTGCAAGAAGCTGAATGCGACGCTGCCGGAAGTCAAGTGTCTGATTCTCACCTCGTTCACCGAAGACAAAGCGATGCTGGATGCGATTCATGCCGGCGCGCACGGCTACATCGTCAAAGACATCACGGGCATGGCGCTGGCGAAGGCTGTCAAGGACGTCGGCAACGGTAAGTCGTTGTTGGACAATCGCGCTGCCGCTGCTCTGATGAGCAAACTCCGGGCCGCCGATGAAGTGGGTGGTGAGTTGAATGCACTGACTGATCAGGAATGCACACTCCTCGCGCTGTTGGGCGAAGGTCTGACCAATCGTCAGATCGCGGGGCGGATGTTTCTGGCCGAAAAGACGGTCAAGAATTACGTGTCGCGGTTGCTGGCCAAGTTGGGTTTGGAGCGTCGAACCCAAGCAGCGGTGTTCGCATCGAAACACGAACTCGAGTTGGAGCGCCGATGATCGCGCCCGACGCGTCAGCGGATGCGGAAGACCCCGCGTCTCGACCGTGCTCTGAGCCTGTCGATGACCGGATCGAACGTAGAAGCGCCGAGACGAGAGGGGGGACCAGCGGGCTCCTGAAGGCGATGCTGGTCGTCGGCTCCGGTCTGGATCTGGAACAGACGCTGCGCTCGATCGTGCATGCCGCCATCGACCTTGTCGGTGCCAGCTACGGCGCGTTGGGGGTCCGCGGGCATGACGGGCAGCTCACCCAGTTCGTCTACGAGGGCATCGACGAACTCACTCGGGCCCGCATCGGCCCGCTGCCGACCGGTCGTGGGCTTCTCGGATCCATCGTGACCGGTTCGCAGCCCTTGCGACTGACGACGCTGTCTTCGCATCCTTCCTCCGTGGGGTTCCCGCCGCATCATCCGCCGATGAACTCCTTTCTCGGCGTGGCTGTCCGGGTGGGGGAGACCGTGTTCGGGAACCTCTACCTCACCGAAAAACATGGGGGAGGCTCTTTCTCGGAGGATGATCAGGCTGTGGTCGAAGTGCTGGCCTCGGCTGCCGGAGTCGCGATCGAGAACGCGCGACTGTTCGAGGAATCTCGTTCGCGGCAACTCTGGCTCGAGGCTATCCGTGAAATAGGTGAAGCCCTGCTCTCGGGAGTTGCCGTCGAGGACGTGCTACACCTGATCGCGTGGCAAACTCGTCAACTCACCGGTGCTGACCGCACGTTCATTGCCGAACCGGTCGATGCGCTGCGGCCTGACTCCGACTTGGTCGTCACCGTCGCGGACGGCAATTCGCCGGAGGAAATCGTCGGGCTCCTGATACCGGTGGTCGGCTCGGCGATCGGCACATCCTTCCGTACGCGTACGTCCACCCGCGGTGAGCACCTCGAGTTCGACGTCAATCGAGGCTCTCGTGTGCGTTACGGGCCGGCGCTGGTGTCTCCGCTGCGGACACCGGACTCCGTCTCGGGTGTGCTGGTGGCGCTGCGTGAGCACGACACCGAACCGTTCAGCGAACATCAACTTGCTTTCCTGACCACTTTCGCCGATCAGGCAGCTGTCGCGCTTCAGTTGGCACACGCGGCACGGAAGCTACGTGAACTCGATGTGCTCAAAGACCGTGACCGGATCGCACGAGACCTGCACGACAGTGTGATTCAACGTATCTTCGCCGCCGGTCTCTCACTGCAGGTGACAGCGCAGCAGCAAACTTCAGTGGTCACGAAGGCCCGTCTGGCGGCCACAATCGACGATCTTCAAGATGTTGTCCAAGATGTTCGCAACGCCATCTTCGATCTGCAGGGCGGTACTCTCTCGGAGTCGGCGTTGCGAGCGAGAATCCACGATGCCGTCGACGAAATCTCCGCCGATTCGTCCGTACGTACCACCATTCGTGTGCACGGTCCGCTGTCGGTCATCGACCAAAGTCTGGCCGATCATGCTGTGGCCGTCATCCGGGAAGGCGTGAGCAACGCCGTTCGCCATGCATACGCACAGACCGTGCAAATCGCACTCTCTATCGCCGATGACATTCGTATCGACATCAGCGACGACGGCATCGGCATCGCCGACTCGGTCGCCTCGAGCGGACTCGACAACCTCCGTAGTCGCGCCCTCGAATGCGGAGGTTCCCTGACTGTGGGAAAGGCCCCCACAGGCGGCACTTCGTTGGTGTGGACTGTTCCTCTGCCGTAACAACGACAGCGAAAACGACGCTCACCCAAAATCGGCCCCGTTCCGATACCGCGAACTGTGCGTGGGTGGCCTCGGCCCGCGTGCAGTGAGTTGTGCGGCTATGTGGGCATGTTCCCCTGTGCGTCAGGGGCAGGTGTCGGGTGGGGGTGTTCAGAGGCGGATGGTGATCTGGTTGTTGACCTCGGTCACGTGCGGTGATCCCCATGCTGCCAGCTCGGCTTGATGCTTTTCCGCCCACGAGCGCACGGTGCCGGTGAGTGTGACCGTGTTTCCGGAGACGGTGGCCTCGATGGCTGTCGCGTCCAGTTGTGCGTTGCGGACCAGTGCCTGCGTGATGCGATGTTCGGCATCGGGGGCGGACGGTCGTGCGGTGATGGTGATGGTGTTGGCGACGGAGTTGACGCCGCGCAGATGTTCGACGGCCCGCTTGGCGGCTTGGCGTTGAAAGTCCCAGATCACTTCACCTTGCAGGGTGACATTGTGGTTGTCGATCTTCGCTTTGACGGTGTTGGGGATGTTGGAGGCCCATGTCAGGGCGTGTTCGACGGCTTTGGCGATGTCGGTTTCGGAGACGGACTGTGTGGCGTTCGGATGTATCGAGAGGTCGTCGACCACTGCGGTGACTCCGCGAACTCGTAGTGCGGCGCGTGTGGCGGCCAGGCGTGTGGAGTATTTGTCGACTTCACCGGAGAGGGAAACGGTGCCGTCGTCGACTGCCACGCCGATGCCGGCGGAGTCCACCTCTGGGGTCCAGGAGAGCTCGTCTTGGACGGCGGCCTGGATGTTGTGGTCGCTGCTGATCGATGGTGCGGGGCTCATCGCGATTTGTCCTTCCATCGAAGTGATCGGATTCGTGCTTCCTTCACAGTGACGACGTCGGGAGATATCGCGTAGAGGCATTCGGCCTCTATCGCGAAACCTTCAGGGGCTCAGGCGTGCGAGAAGACCCCGGTAGATGTGGGTGCGATAACAGTTACCCGCAAAACAGGTTTCCAGCTTTCCATTTGATCGTATCGGTGAGGAACCGCGTCGCTGCACGCGCTGCGAGCTCTTGGAGCTGTTCGCGTGCTCGGCGTTCGACAAGCACGGGTATGTAGTCTCTGATCGGTGCGTCGTCGAAACGTGCGTATGCGTATGCCACCGAACTGTCGATTGCTTCAGTGGGCGCATGCGGGAACCTCATGCGCAGTCGCTCAGTGATCCGAACCAGGTGACGTTCTTCGTCGGCGGGGGTCATCTCTTTGACTCTCCACCGAATACCGTTAAATATCTATCGATTTCGCCAGAGGCGGCTATGCGGGAATCAGTACGCAATCTCGGCGTGGTTCCCTCTGTTCAACCACCCTTCGCTTGCGGTCATCTCGAGGAGTCGACTCCGCACGGCTATCGGGGCCCTCGTCTTGTGTGCTCAACGGGAACGGCGTTCGACTACCGGTAGTCGAATTAGTGAATTTGACTGTCCGACAGTGCTTTCGTTTACAAGTATGGGAGCTGGGTGCACGCTAGACAAAGTTCGTGCCGGTGTGTGTTGTGTGTCAGGTGGTGGGAATCGGGAGTGGTGTTCCGTTGTTCGCGAGGGACGCTGGTGCGGGCGGCGTGGGGTGGGGAGCGGGTGTTTGCGTGGTGCGGCCGAGGTCGGTGGTGGCTCGGGTTTCCTGGGCGAGGAAGTTGCCGAGTTCTCCGATTGCGCTCATCAGGGGTGCAGGGAAGACGATGGTGGTGTTTTTCTCGACTCCGAGTTCGACGAGGGTTTGCAGATTGCGGAGCTGTAGCGCCAGGGGGTGCGCCATCATCGTGTCGGATGCGTCTCCGAGGGCTGCTGCTGCCAGGGATTCACCTTCTGCGGCAATAATTTTCGCTCTCTTTTCGCGTTCAGATTCCGCTTCGCGGGCCATGGCGCGTTTCATGCTGTCGGGTAGTTGGATGTCTTTGAGCTCGACGAGTGTTACTTCGACGCCCCATTCGAGTGTTGCGACGTCGAGGATCTTGCGGATGTCGGCGTTGATGGTGTCGGTTTCGGAGAGCGCTTGGTCGAGGCTGTGTTGGCCGACGATGTTGCGAAGGGTGGTTTGTGCGATCTGGTTGATCGCTGTATCGACATTTTCGATGGCGACAACGGATTTCACGGCGTCGACAACTCGGAAGTAGGCGACGGCGGCGATGTCGACGCTGACGTTGTCACGGGTGATGATTCCCTGGGATTGGATCCATTGTCACGATGCGCAGTGATACGCGAGTGAGGCGGTCGACGAGGGGGATGATCACGGTCAGGCCGGGCGTCCGAACATTTTGGACTTTGCCGAACCGCAGCAGCACCCCGCGTTCGTATTGGGTGACGACGCGAATGGACATTGCGAGAGCGCCGAGGACCACGACGACGATCGACGCGATGATGACCACGGCGGTCATGACCGCACCGTCGCCGATACTTTCGACGGTACTCCTCACTGTGCTCACAACGGTGGCGACAGATGTGAACGTAGCAGTCTTTCGGCCCTACTCGACACCGGCAGCAGCCGAGCACACTGGAACGATCACACCCGTTCATCGCCCGGATAGCCATCGCCGTGGTGTCCATGCGTGAAGAACGACGATATGCCAGCGATGAGGAAAACCCATGACCACCACCCATACTCCGAGTCATCGCGCGAGCGGTCATGGCATGCAGCCGGATCCGTACGCAGAGACGTTAGCGCGCTTGACGGTGGAGTTCGCGGGAAGGTTCTCGGAGCGTGGGACTGAAATCGTCCTCGACGGCTGTATTGCCGACTTGTCGGGGGGTGTCGTTCGCGTCGATGCCGGAGATGAGTGAACGCCTCGCGCAGGAGCGGATTGCCAGCTACTGCCGCAGCAGAGATCGGGATTTCACCGGATTGTGGTGAATCAATTGAGGCTCGGAACCGGGAAACACAGAGGGCCCGAAATGCGCGCGAGTCCGCGACGTCTCGGTGACGAATAGGGGTGCCTGTTGCACGGGAGTGCTTCTCTTTTCCTGTGTCGCAGTGTTATTCGGTGTAGTGCGATTCCTCTCGGTATTCGTGCGGCGTTCAGTGTGCGGGGGTTGGTGGTGTCGCCAGGGAGTGCGGCCGGCTGGTGGTTCCGGCGGCGTCGGTAGCGGGCGATGGGTGTGGTGAATCAGGTGGGTAGCGACGGAGTTTCGGGAGAGGCGTTCGAAGATCGAAGTGAGTCCTCGGTGCGGTGTTCCGATGACGATCATCATGGCGTCGCAGGCGTTGGCGATAGTGGCCAGTAGTTGTGTGTGGGGTCTTCGCCGGTGAGGTCGTAGGACCAGGACCAGGACCCGGTGAATGGTGCGAGTGCGGCGCGGGTTCGGTGCACTCGGATTCGAGTGTGTCGGCGAATTCCTGTTCGTGGTGCGGGGAGTCCGGTTCGATCGGGTAGTCGGCGGGGTCGATGCTGTGGACGACGTGCAGTCCGGCGTCGAGTTGTCGGGCGAACGCGATCGCGTACGGCAGTGCGGGATGTATCCCGGGGTGTGCGTCGAGTCCGACGACCAGTTCGCAGCGCGGCGGGTGTGGACTTGCCGGTCCGTCGATGTGGATCGGCTCGAATGTTCTCCATGCGCTGCGACAGCGACCGTTCTCGTGGTCGGTCATGTCATCGGTCGCTGTTGACGATCATGACGGGGCAGTGAGCGGTGTGCAGGACTTCGCAGCAGGTGTTCCCGAGGAGCATGCCGCTGAAGCCGCCGCGGCCTCGACGGCCGAGCACCACCAACTGTGCGCGTCGGGAGTACTCGGTGAGATGTTTTCCAGGTTGATCCTTCGCCAGGACGGGATGCACTGTGACGTCGGGGTATCGGTCGTGGAAGTCCCGGAGACTGTCGGCCAGATGATCACGTTGATCGTCTTGCCGTTCGTTCCAGTCGGAGTTGCGGAAGGCGGAGAAGACGACGGCGAGGGCGATGTCCTACCAAGCGTGCACCGCGACGAGGTCGACCCCGCGCAGGGATGCTTCCTCGAACGCTGCTTCGGTGGCGAGGCGGCTGTGCTCGGTTCCGTCGACTCCGACCAGGATCGGGCGGTGGGTGTGGGTTTGAGAGTTCTCGCCCGACTCCCCGGCGACGATCACCGGGCACTGTGAGTGGACTGCGAGAGCGGAACTCACCGAGCCTTCGATGCTGCCGGTGAATTCTCCGTGCCCGCGGGATCCGAGAACGAGGATCCCCGCCGTCTGTGATGCGCGGCGTAGCACGGGTATCGGGAGGTCGGTGCGTAATTCGTTGTGTTTCTCGAGTGGGCGCCCGTCGACGGCGTCCTCCGCGATCCTTGTCGCCTGCGTCAGTCTTTGATCCGCGATGGCTTCTTGGTCGTCGAAGAAGACGGCTGGCATTCCGAAGGGAATTCCGTAGGTGGTGGGTGTGAAGAATGCAGTGACCAGAAGCAGTGGCGCATCACGTAGGTCGGCTTCGCGTGCAGCCCACCACACGGCGTGATCGGATTGTGGGGTTCCGTCGACGCCGACGGCAACGGGTGGGTTGATCCTCACGATTTTCTCCGATCGTCCACAGGGCGCGGCACGTAGCGGACTTTCAACACCCAGCCTCCCTTCTATCCTGCGGGGAGGGCTGTGCCGGGTGTCAGAGGCGAAAGTCAGCTTCGGAGAATCTGATTCGAGCGTGTACTTGGGTGTCGGTGGTGTGGGTTCGGTGTTTGCCGCGGCTGTTGGTCGCGATTCCCCCAGGTGATGAGTGCGGCGTAGCCCAGTAGTAGACCGGCGCCGAAGGTCCAGATCAGCAGTATCGAGAGCGTTCCGAGCATCAGTGCGCGGTCGCCGTACCGGCGGCCCGCCTCAGAATCTTCCGGCTCCCGGGAATTCCAGGCACGCGTATCGGGAGTCGTCGGTGTGAGATGTGAGTATCGTGAACGCGTACCTCGCCCCACCTCCGCCTGCGCGCCACCTGCGGTGCGCTGCCAATCTGCGACGTGTGGAATAGCGTCGTCCTGACAGGGGCAGTTGGTGAGAGAACCGGTAACGGTGGGGATGGTGTGGTCGATTCAGATCAAGGTGCACGTTGTTATGACGGGTGTGGTGTGACGATGTCACGCCATTCCTTTTCCCAGGTGTTCAGATTCCGGTGCGTAATCCACGCCTGCGCAATTCTCACCGTAAGGAAGAGTCCGAATATCGTTGCGCAGCAGAGTAAGACGGCAGCAGCGATGCCGTCGACGGCGGCGAGGGATGTCTCCATCGGCGCTCTGACTTGTTCACCGTCGCTGTTGGTCCATACCGTGATCGTCTCTCCGGGACGGGCGCTGAAGTGATCGATCAGCGGTTCGGTGCGCTCGGTCCCGTTCATGGCCCAGGTGACAACCTTCTGACCAGTCTGGATGTCCTTGGTGGCAGGATTTGCCGGTGATGAGGTCGTGACCGTTGCGTTCCAGCGGTCGTAGGTGTTGTGTTGCTGTTCGCTTCGTTCTCGATCCGAGGCGTAGACCGATGTTCCTACGGTCGCCGCGAGAGGTATCGCCATGAGCGCGGCGACGACGGCCGAGATCGCCAGCGCGGCTAAGAATCGGTCCGAGGTGCGCATCAACGAATTGGTGGACCACGGTGCGCACCGCCATATACGTCTGGGTCGAGATGTCCCGTGAATTCCGCGATCGCGCATGCTGGCGGCCCTCTCCGGCGTTGTGGTTCAGAGCATTTCGGGGGGCGGCCGATGAGAGAACATCCGCGGGGCCGTGTTCGGTGTATGTCGCCTTCTCGATTGCCTACCCGTTCGAGGGCGGTTTATTCACCCCAGGAGTGGGGGCATGTGCGTTCGGCAGCGTCCCATCCATCACCCAGTGCGGGTGCTATGTGACGGGCGACCGTGCTGGAACGTGGTGCCCTCCGCTGGGGTTGGTCCCGACGATTGCGATCACGATGCAGAGGATGGCAGCGAGGAAAGGACGGCAGCGAAGGCAGGCAGGGGCACGACCCGCTGAGTCTGCGTACGTCGCCGGACGCGGATGGTGCGACAGGTGCGTCGGCCGGGCCGCGGTGTAGTGCTGCGCCGATCCTGAAGTGGGCGGAACGAGAACGACAGGTGAGTATCGGTAGATGCACAGTGGCCGCGTTCGACTCCCGCGGTTCGATTCGGACAGACAGCGAATATTGTTCGACAGGATTTCTTGAACTTGATGAGTGGTAGATCTTTACTGACGGAAGGGCTCCGCATAAAATTCGATCAGCTTTGGTCGTTCAACAGCGAAGCCGCCGGAGCCCCGACCCTGCATGATCGAGCCGGGGCGGTCGAACGTCATCGGCGTTGAGCACACAACATCGATGACCCACGGTCCGTGCGAAGCCAATCTTCATGCCTGCCTGCACATCTTCAACCGTAACAGCATGAATGGTATGAATCGGGGGTTGGCGCCGTTCGATACCAAGAAGTAACACCTGCCAGGATGTCCGGCCTTTGGTGGTTATTCTTCGGTGGCATCAATTTCTCGTGAATGCGGTGTCGACCGGCCAGCACACGTCTCGACTGCGATTCACCGACACCGGTGGTGGGTCGGGGTATGACGTTCGACTCTATCCAGCGCGTGCATGTGCGATGAATGTTGCATCATGACGACCATTCGTATTGTCGAGAACTCAGTTCAGCCGACCGCCGGCATCAGAGAACAGGTACCGCTTTCCGAGCTGTCCGAATTCTTTTCGCGAGCATTCGCAGGTACGTTGGCCGCCCTTCATGCTCGGGGTGTGCACCCAAGCGGCCCGCCGTTCGGAAAGTATTTCGGTCGACCGACCGACGTGGTCGACGTGGAGGCTGGCTTCCCCGTTTCAGTCGCAATCACACCAGTCGGCAATGTTGTTCCAGGGGCGTTGCCTGGTGGCAAGGCCGTCGAGGCAGTCCACGTCGGACCGTACGACGCTATGGCGCGAACCTACGCCGAACTGGAGCGCTATTGTGCGGATGCCCGACTCATTCCGAGTGCGGTGATGTGGGAAAGCTACCTGAGTGATCCCGAAGCTGAGCCGGATCCTGAGAAGTGGCGTACCCGGATCTGTTGGCCGATCGACGAGTCCTGACCCACTGCTACCGCAAAGGTGGGCGGCGGGCGCGCCGTATGGGTGGACCATCGAACTCCGGCCTGCGCAGCGTTGCATTCGACCATTCGACTGCAACGCCGGGCGGGATGACACCGCGATCGTCGACTACATCGAAAGTGTTCGCTGCGTTCGACTCCCGCGTACGCGGCTCGCACAGAGGGGCAGACACTGTTTGGACAGATTTCTTGAATTGATGAGCGCTAGATCTCGCAGTGGAAGTCCGTACCCGGTGGTGCCCCCGGGTACGGAGGCTCTGGCCCAGCCCAGCCAGCACGACGACCACGACAGTGCCCACGATCCACGGGCCCACATTGGCCCGGGGAAGCCGGCGTAGTCCAGGGGTCCGGACGAGACAGAGAGCGACGCTCTCGACGATTCCTCTGGTCACCACTACGGTGAGCACCGGCGCGGCATCGTGTCCTTGCGGGGCGTCGTCCGATATCCGTTGTCTGAGCTTCGTGGCGAGATCGGCGGAGGTTATGCCGGTAGGCCTCCTCTGCGGCACACAGATCGGTCCACCGGGTCGACGACAGACCGGGGACGTTGAGGCCGCTATTGAAGGGCGCTGCCTCGCATGCGGTCAGTCGCCGCGTACCTGGGCGCCCCGCTGGTGGATAGTCTTTGCCCACTGGTCGATGTCCGTCCAGTCGCGGGCGTCGCCGTAGTGTCCGCCCATCAGCCGGAAGAGCACCCGGGCCAAGCCTGACCAGTCTCCGGGCCCGATGGCGCCGGCGAAGGAGCGGTGGCCGCGAAAATCCGCAGTCACCCGCAGTAACTGCACGACGCGCGGTTCCGGGGTAACCCGGCGAAGACACGGCGCCACCCGGTCCGACAGGATCGTGCTGGTTACCCCCACCGACGACACGGAGTATGCCCACACGGACCGGCCGGTGAGTTGGGGGCGCAGCCGCGCGATGGCGTCCACAGCTTCGGGAAGCCACTGACCACTGTGGATAGCACTTCCGACAACCAGGGTGTCGTATTCCTGGACCGAGGCGACGGCGTGCAAGGACTGTGCGTCCACGGTCTCACCCAGGGATTCGAGCTGCGCGGCGATGCGCTCGGCTACCCCTCGAGTTGAGCCCTTCGCCGTCGCGTAGCTCACCAAGGTGGTCATCAGGTCGATCCCCGTGGGTGGCCGGCGGCCGGTAGATCGAGATCGTCAGGCGCCCGGTCCCGTGGATCGGTGTGGTCGTAGGGTTCGAGGGGTCCCTGATCAAATCGGAAAGGTGGATACTCGTCGCGCATGAGCGCGGCGTAGGCGATGACGCGGTAGACCCAGCGGTTGATACCCATGACGAAGTCGAAGAGTGGGCGCGGGTAGCGGCCGGTGAACAGGATGACGATCGCCGCGATCAGGATGAGAACGCCGAGCAGTGAGCCGAACAGCCAGGGCACTCCGGAGACTCCGTCGTCGTCACCGGTGACTCCGAATCGCCATCCGCCGAACCATCCGCCAGCGAGAACGGCCAGTATCAAGTAGTGCGGTATGGCCAGCAGCCACCACTTCACCAGAACGAGCCAACGGGAGAGTGTCTCGGGATACTCGACATCGAAGTCAGCTGGGTAATCGGTGCGCGCCAGTGTGAACGGCGGATACCGGTCGGTGCCCAGTGCGGAGTAGGTGTAGAACTGCACACGCCAGAGCCAGCGCAGAACTCCTACATTGAAATCGAATAGCCCCCGCGGATACCGGCCCGTGAACACAATCGCGAATCCTGCCACCACTGTTGTCACCACGAACCCCAGACCGAGGAAGAACAACACAAAGTAGTGCGGAATCGCGAGCAACCATTTGACCAGCCACAACCAACGCGACAGCGGTTGATCAAGGTCGCCTCGTAGGTGCGCGGCATAGGGCGCGGACGGGGCGGGTGCGCGGGCAGTCGACGGTGCGTCGGGGACATAGCCCGCATCGAGTCCACTCGCCGCTGCCGGCCAGTGCGGTTGAGGTGGCCCGTGCCGGCCGAGCCCCAGCGCTCCGACCACCACCAGTGGTATGCCTACTGCGAGCGTCACCACTGCAGCGAGGAGCACTCCGAGTGCTAGTGGTCCGAGGACCTCGAGCCGCACCCCGGCCTGAATATCGACAGCGACGTTGGGGCTACCGTCCGCGTTCATCACGACGGCGGTCCACGATCCGCGCTGAAGGCCCCATTGCACCTCCTGGGTACCGTTTCCGGTGGCCGAGGTGGACCAGAACGTCTGTGCCGAAGGGGATTCCGGCTGCCGGTCACCGGTGATCTGACGGTAGCTAGGCTGGAAAGGATCGAATTCGATTTCCGTCACTTCGGTATGCGCGACCCCGGAGAGATAGCCGTCTACCGCCTCGCGCGGGCCGATTCCGACGAAGATCTCCTTGCTCGGTCGGTCCGAGGTGACGCGCAGCATCACTCGGCCGAGGTCGTCGGTGCTGAAGCCCTCGGGAAGGTCTGCTTCTTGGAAGAGATCGATTCGCTCCGAGACCAGGGCATTCGCCGAGGACTGATACTTCTGGGCGGGCGAGGTGACATGACCCTCGTCGTTCTGTGTGAAGTACGCCCATCCGAGGAACACCGAAGCACTCAGAAGGGCGAACCCGAGCAGCGCGCACAGGCACCCGATGACGAGCGCAACGATTCTTCCCGGTTTCACAGTCAGCCTCCGAATCACGTGCTTCACACCACTGTGGTGGCCCGCGACCCCCGGCGTGAGAGCCATTGGTCACCACAAGTTCGACGAAAACGCAGAGTGGCGCCCCGAATATGTCCTGCGCCCCTACTCTGGACGTCACCGGACAAGCACCCGGACGGCTCCACACTCCGCGAAATGTGCACTTCCATGACCGGCCGCAATGTCGCTCGAAGCGCAACCGGACGGCCTAGCCGCAGAGCATCTGCGTGCCGAGCGCCTTCCCGTCGGCGGACCGGAGCAACGGGCGGGTGCCCGACAGAAACGACCGCTACCTGGACAGGGAGCGGTCACGAGGAGACCATCCACCTTGAGGCCGCCGACAGCGGCAACCTGCACGGATTGCATATGCAACGGTGGGGCAACCTGGACGGCTACGGTTTCGGCCGTCACCGTCGATACCTAGCGCATTGTCGCGGGCATGACCATTCCCCGAAGCTACGGGCAGGATAGGCAACCGGCGAGACACCCGGACGGCGAGTCCTTCCGCGCGGATCGCTGATGCCTTGTTTCGCTGACTAGGTGATCCTCGCAGCGATGGCCTGTGATTCGTCTCAGTGAAGCCGGTAGGTCAGAGACCACGGGTGGTGTCCACGACCACTCTGGCGCCAACCATCGTTCTCGATTCCGTGCCGAAGCGCGGCCAGGCTCGCTGTCATTCCCGGCGCCCACTCTTCTTGCGGCGCAATGGTTCCCCACCCACGCGGGGTCGGAAAGGTGGGGCTGACATAACGCGGCTTCCCATCCACGACACCGACGAACCGCATGTATGCATTCCCTGATTGCGAGGAAAGGGTCGCCAACATCGAAGCCCACCAGTGCCGCGCCCCGACCTCTTCCAGTTCCACCCGCAATGTCTTCGGTTCTTCCGGCATGGGGCCAATTGTGCCGCCCCCGCGAACTGGTCGTGGTCGGAAGAGGGTGGACCGGGGTTCGTTAATGACCTTTGGCCCTCACTGGAATGCCGAGCGTCGGCAGAGACTGGTGTCGAACCAACTCGGGCGAGGACAGCACACCAGTCTGATCGCCGCGCATGCGTGGAGCGACGTCGATCTCACGGCGGTCTTCGCCCCCGATTCGGATGATGATCCAGGTTGGGCCGAGATGGCCACTGTGGAAGAGTCGGTGCTCGCCGAAAGACTGGCTCGATGGCGCGAGACGTACCGTGACGTGGATGTGAACATGGTCGTCGTTCGTGACCGTCCGGTGCACCAACTCGTCGAGTTGTCCCGTCATGCGCGGGTTGTTGTCACCGGCAGCCGCGGGCGCGGAGGATTCACGGCGCTCCTTCTCGGATCGACCATCCGAACTCTGCTTCACGCCTCCCACTGCCCACTGATGATTGTCCGCGGATGATCTGCCCAGGCTGGAGACGCGGAGGCGAGGTGCGGTCGACAAACCGTTTCGCTCGCGCAGTGCAGCGCCGGACATGAAGCATGACCACGAAGTTCACCATCAGTCCACCCCGGGGCGGAGCTGTTCTGCTCTTTCAGGCGGGCACCGCGTGGTGAAGGCGGTGAACGCGAAGTCACTGCTCACGGTAGCGACCAGAACTGAGTAGTCACCAGATAGAAGACGACAACCCAGAACAAGGTCACCGCTGCAACGATTGCCGCCCCTTGCGCGTTGGTTTTTGCGACAGGAATCCCCGGAGGTGGACGCAGCCAACGGTGCAGAAGCCGATTCACGTAGTACGGCATCGTGAAGAAACTCATGATGAAGCTCGACAACAGGTTGCCGATCAACAATCCCAGCCAGAGTGGCAGCTTGAGCGGTGACAGCGCCAAAGTAAGCAAGACGACAGTCGGGTACAGGCCGACCCAGACCGCGATCGAGGTTTTTGTCTCCGAGGGTGGAGGGGCCTCGTTTCCGTTCTCGTCGAAGGCAAACCAACTGCCGAACGAATTGTCCACGGTTCGCAGTTCGAAGTCGTGGAACTTGCGGCCCTCGGCGAGGAGTTGTTGTCGCTCAGGGGAAGTCAGCCATGTATCGAGATGGGCAGCATTGTCGAAGCGATACAGCAGGGTCCACTCGTCCTGCACACCGTCGACTGGGCGAAACAGTTCGGTGCCGCGGAATCCGTCGAAAGCACTCTCCACCTCGCGAAGGCGGTCCTGCCAGGCAAGGAACTCGTCGATGCTGTCGTCACCTACTCGGTGCGTCACTACGACAGTCAGCAGTGGGTCCGGAGGCTTGATCCCGCCGCTCACTACCTGCTGCGTGGCCGGGCCGTCGAAGTACTGACGACCGCTGTCGAGGTAGCCCTGCCTCGTCGCGCTGTTGATCCACGCTTGAACATGAGCGATGGAGTCGAAGCGGTACACGATCACCCAATCGGGTTGGGTGGGTGTCGGAGCCGCGATTTCTGCCCCGAGGAAGCCTGCGTAATCTGCGGCGGCTCGGTTGAGGTCTTTCTGCCAGACCTCGAATTCTTTCTCCAGTCCGGCATGTACTCGCTGGCCGATGATGACCGTCGCGGCGCTGTCCGCCGACGTGTTCGCGGTCATCTGTTCAGGCCTGTGTAGATGCGTTCCGGGGTGAGCGGTAGTGACCGGAATCGTGACCCGGTGGCATCCTGCAGTGCGTTCGCCAATGCAGGGGCAACCGGATTGATGCAGCACTCTGCCATGCCCTTGGAGCGGAGCGGGCCGACGGAGTCTGATGACTCGACGAGGATCACCTCGGTGCGTGGGATATCTGCATATGTCGGGATCCGGTAGTTACGTAGATTCGGATTCATCATCGCGCCGTTCGCATCCACGTAGAAGTTTTCGGTGAGTGCGAACCCGATGCCCTGGGCGACGCCACCTTCGATCTGTCCCCGCACCTGCGCCGGGTTGATGATCACCCCAGCATCGGTAGCTTGGACGCTGTAGAGAATGCGGATCTCGCCGGTGATGCGATGGACGGCAATCCGGAAGCCATGAGTGTTGGACACCACGCTGCGCGGAGACCCATAAGCTTTCCGTGCTTCGGTGAATCGGATCCCGCGCGGGCGTGCGGCCTCGAGTATCTCCTGAAGAGTCACACGGATACTCCCGCAGACGATCTTGTCGTCGTCCATCGAGCACTGGTCAATCGACACGCCGGTGTGGTGCGCGGCGAAGGCCAGTAATCGATCACGGAGCGCGTTCGACGCGCGAAGTACCGCGTTCCCCGCGACAAACAGGCCGGCGCTGGCGAAAGCGCCTGTGTCGAAACCGGTTCGGTCGGTGTCCGACTGAATGATTCGTACGCGTGACGGTGTTGTGCCCAGCTGATTCGAGGCGATCTGCACGTGGGCGGTAGAAGTTCCCTCACCGAATTCGACTGTGCCGATGGCAAGTTCGTATACACAGTCTTCACCGAGGGTGAGCCAGGCCTCGGAAATGTGCTCGGTGGGTGGTGCGGTTTCATGTAGTGAACTGGCGGTACCGGTGCCGATCCGCCAATCGTCTCCGAGCGAGGGAATCGGATGGTGCTTCAACGCCGCGTCGATCAGATCGATGCATTGCCCCAGTCCGTCTTCGGTGAAGATCACGTCGTCTGGGCCGTCTTCGAGTGCGACGAGCGAATCGCCCGGTCGGACGATATTGCGTCGACGCAGTTCGAGCGGATCCATGTTCAGCGCGATGGCCAATTCGGTCATGGCCGATTCCACGGCAAAGGCCGGTTGCGTCATCCCGTACCCACGTAGAGCGCCGCTCGGAACATTATTGGTGTACACGGAATACGCATCGAACTTCTTGTTCTCACAGCGATAGAGAGAGACTGCCGCGCCGCCGGCAAAGAGTGTCTCTCCGCCGTGATTTCCGTATGCACCGGTGTTCGAGACGTTTCGGTAGTGAAGGGCGGTGAGAGTCCCGTCCGACTTTGCTCCGAGCTTGATCGTCAGTTTCATCGGATGACGTGGCGACGCGGTGGTGAATTCTTCTTCTCGGGTGAACTCGAGACAGACGGGACGGCCGGTGTCCAGGGTGGCGAGCGCCACCAGATCTTCGCTGATCACTTCCTGCTTTCCTCCGAACCCGCCACCCACGCGTTTGCAGAACACACGTAGCTGATCCGGGCGGAGGTCGAAGAGATGGGCGAGTTTGACCTTTGCAATGGAGGGGGACTGCGAACTTGTGCGAACGTGAAGGCGTCCGTCTTCCATCCACGAGATCGAACCGTGCGTCTCGAGGTGCGCGTGCTGAACCCGCGGCGAGAAGTAGGTGCCTTCGTGGATGACGTCGGCCTCGGCGAACCCGGCCTCTACGTCGCCCACATGACCGTGAAGTTCGAGCAGGATGTTGTGCTCGGGATCTCGCACAAAGGGATCGTCGGATCCGTGCAGGGCTGGAGCGCCGTCGGCCATGGCCTCTTCCGGATCGAACACGGAAGGCAGGATCTCGTAATCGACCTTCACCTTCCGGCGGCCTTCTTCCGCGGCGACGACGGACTCGGCGAGGACGGCCACCACACGCTGACCCACGAACCGCACGACGTTGTCGAGGATGTACGTGTCGTCCGGATCAACAAGGTGGTCGGTATGAATTGCCGTTGTAAAGAGCTTGCGCGGCACGTCTTTCCAGGTGTAAACGCGATGCACGCCAGGGACAGCGAGAGCGTCGGTGGCGTCGATTGAGGTGATGCGTGCATGGGCGTGAGGCGAGTGCAGCACTTTCAGGTGCAGCATTCCGTCGATCTCGGTGTCCATAGTGTATTCGGCTCGGCCGGTCACGACGTCGGTGGCCGCCGGCGCCCCGACGCTGGTCCCGACCGCCTGTCCGGGGAGGGCAACTTCGACAGCGCCGACACCGTTGACCGCGTCTTCGATGGATCGGTAACCGGTGCAGCGGCACAGGTTTCCCTTGAGCGCTCGCGGCAAGTCTTCTTTCTGCGCGTCGGTGAGCGCCGCGGAGGTCATGATCATTCCGGCGGTGCAGAACCCGCACTGAAAGCCGGGTGCATCCCGGAACTGTTGCTGAATCGGATGGAGATCTTCGGGCGTACCGAGTCCCTCGATCGTGGTCACCGCGCGACCGTCGGCGCGAAAGGCGGGCGTGATGCAGCTGTGTATCGGCGCTCCGTCGAGCCACACCGTGCAGGCCCCGCAGTCCCCGCCGTCGCACCCCTTCTTCGCTCCGTGGTGTCCGAGGTGCCGAAGAAACGTCCGAAGACACTGTCCTGGGAACGGTTCCTCGTCGAACTTCCGGTCGTTCACCGTGTAGCTCATGACTGGCTCCTCGTGAGTTCGATTCGGAGCTCGTCGGCGTAGTGACGGGCGAGGTGGAGGCGGTGGTCGGGGGTTCCGTTGGGATCGTCGAACCAACTGTCGGCCGAAATGGAGTCGACAGCTCGTCGCAGAGAGTCTTCGTCCGGCATCGCGTCGAATGTAAGCCGGATCGGATGCGTAGTACCGGCGGTGATGGTGAGGTGAAAGTCGTCGGCTCCAGGAGTCTGCGTCGCGACCATGAAGATCGTCGAACGGCCGAGGTGCGTGAGACTGAAGCGGCGGTGGGCGTGCCGTTTGGTGAGCGCGTGCACCGGGAACTCGATGCTCCGAAGAACTTCGCCCGGCTCCAGGACATTCTGGTGGTCACCGGTCACGAAGTCGCACGCGTCGACGGTCCTCTCTGTTCCGGCGGTTGCCCACAGTGTGAAAGTAGCCTCGAGTGCAACTGCCAGGGTGATCATCGGTCCGGCGGGAAGCGACATACAGATGTTGCCGCCTACGGTGGCCGAATTCCACACCTTGAAAGACGAGAGGAAGTACTCGCAGCTGACGCGAATAAGTGGACTCGCACGCCAATTGTCCGGCGGGACAAACGCATACAGTTCGGCAACGGTGCACGTAGCTCCGACACCGAAATGAGTCGCACTGACCTCCAGTGATGTCCAGTCGAGCCCGGTGAGGTCGACGAGTCGACGTGTGTCGGGTTGTTCCGCTGAGAACAGCCACGTTCCCCCCGCGAGCCAGGCGTCGCCGGGACGCCACACGTCCCCTGGGCGATCCGGTGGTCGGCGTATCACGTCGGTAATGGTGGTGATGTCCATGCGCCTGCTCCCCTCGGGGGATGTGTCGTCTCGGAGTGGGACATTACCGAGGTGACGGGGCACATTCACACTTTTAGTGCATATCGGGCAGGTGAAACATGAGCGATACGTACGTGACATCGACTGGTGGGGCGGTGCATGTGCTGGCTGATTCTGGGTACGACTGCTTGAGAGGCGCGATCAGCCTCTTGCTTTCGCGCTGTTGATTCGGACGCGGCTACGCACCCGGCGGCCGCGGAGATAATGCGGGGCGGGGCGCTGTGAAACCTTTCGAGGTAAGACGGACCGACCCTTCCGATGAGACCCTCTTTCCGCTCTCGGCCGCCCAACGGGCAACCTGGTTCGCTCAGCAATTCGATCCCGAAGTCCCGATTCTGATAGCGCACTACGTGGAGTTGCGCGGCGAACTCGACGTCGAACTGCTGGATCGCGAAACGCGAGCGGTTGCATACGAGTTTCAATCTCCCATGCTCAAAGTGATCGAGGTCGATGGTCAGCCGATGCAGTACGTGGACGAGACATCTGAGATCACCGTCCCTGTTGTCGACCTCCGTGGGTCCCCCGATCCGATCGAGGATGCCCTCGAGTGGATGCGCCGAGATTGCCGGACCCAGCCCGACCTGGCAGTCGACGGAATCGTCGAGACCGCAGTGCTGCACGTGGGCGACGCGCACTATCTGTGGTATAGCCGCATTCATCATGTCGCGCTCGACGGTTTCGGTGCCATGACCATGATGAACCGCATTGCGCATCGGTACTCGGCCTCGGCGGCGAGAAAGGATCCGCAGCCGAGTCGTGCCGCGACACTGCGCACGTTGTACGACATCGACGAGCGGTACAGAATGTCGGATCGATTCGCGGCCGACCGGGAGTACTGGGCAGGGCGCAAAACCGCCGTCGCCGGATCCAGCTTGGCGGAGGCTTCTGGGCCCGCGCAAATCGAGAGCCGACTCGAAAGCACACTGATGTCGGACCGGAGCTGTGCCCTTCTCCACGAATCCGAGAACCACGCTGCAACGGTCCTCGCTGCGCTTGCGTTGTACCTCTCGAGGATGACGGCGAAAGAGACTGTCCAGATTCATGTTCCGATGTCCGGACGGACTACGGCGGTGTTGCGGGACTCGGGCGGCATGATGGTGAACGTCGCGCCGCTGCTCATCCGTGTCGCAGCCGTCGACACTGTCGGTGAACTCTTCGCCCAGGTCCAGCATGAGCTCATGGGTGCATTGCGGCACCAGCGCTGCAGCCTCGACGACATCCGTCGGGACGCAGGCGTGACGAGCGGTCTGCAAGGCGAAGACTCATATGCCGGGCCCATGGTCAACGTCATGCTGTTTCGCCAGGAGGTGCAGTTGGGCGAGGTGGTTGGGGAGTATCACATCGTGACCTCCGGGCCGGTGGAAGACCTTCTGGTCAACGTGTATCCGAGCGGCGACAGGCTGCGTGTCGACTTCCGGGCAAACCCGATCCGCTACGAGGAGGCGGGTTTACGCGAGCACCACCGAAATTTTGTCGGCGTGCTGGAAGGGTTGATCGCGTCTGATCCCGGTGCCGAACTCGCAGAAATTCACGGCCCGACGGCCAGGGAGGGCGAGCGACGACAACGCGAAGTGCGGCACCTCGAATATTGGAGACATGAGCTCACCGGGGCGCCCGAACTGTTGCAACTTCCGTTCGATCGGCCCAGGCCTGCAACGCAATCGCTGGAAAATGGACAGGTTGAGGTCCTGATCTCCGCCGACACCCACGCGCGGCTCAGAGAAATGGCGAGTGATGTCGGGACGGACACACGCGCGGTCCTACACACAGGCTTCGCGCTCGTGGTAAGCCGATTGTCCGGTGCTTCGGACGTGGTGATCGGTACGCCGGCGGGATCCGACGCGAACATCGTTGCCGTCCGGAGTCGCATCGATCTGGAGACGCCGTTCACGGCGCTCTTGGGCAGTGTCGTCGAGGTCCGGCGTAATGCGCTGCTGCACAGTGAGATACGGCTCGAGCAGGTGGTGCAGTCGCTCGCTGTGGAGGTTGCGCCTGCGTATGCGCCGGTTCTACAGGTGACGTTCGAGCCCCTCGCCAGCGCTGACGAGCACCCTCGCGACATCGGCCGCTTCGATCTCGGAGTGTCTGCAGTCGAAATGTTCGACGAGGTGGGTACGCCGTCCGGAATCACGGTGACGCTCGCGTTTGCCACCGATCTGTTCGACGCCGAGACGGTACGCGGCCTCGGTTTGCGGTTAGCGCGCGTCCTGGAATCAGTCACCACAGATCCGGCAATGATGGTCGGCGACATCGACATCTTGTCCGACGACGAGCGATCCGCGATACGGCCTGTCCGCAGTGACTCTCGCGCTTCGCACCGCACCCTGGCCGAGTTGTTCGACGGTGCGGTGCGCACACACCCCGACGGCGTGGCCCTCTCGTATCTCGATGACGAGTTGACGTATCGAGAACTCGACGAGCGTTCGTCGAAGTTGGCCGGAGTATTGATCGACCGCGGCATCGGTCCGGAAAACAGCGTGGCGCTGGGATTGACGCGTTCGATCGAATCGGTTGTCGCGATGTTGGCGGTGACCAAAGCCGGCGCGGCATTCGTGCCGGTGGATCCGACCTATCCGAACGACCGTGTTCGCTTCATGCTGACCGATTCCGGCGCCGTACTGGGGCTCACGGTCGTTGCCGAACTTCATCGTTTGCCGGATTCGATTACCTGGATAGCGATCGACGACGCCGAGTTCCGTGGCCGACTTGCACGGTTGTCCGTGCGCACCATCTCCGATGTCGATCGGGTGCACCCGATCCGGCCCGACAATCCCGCGTACGTGATCTACACTTCGGGTTCCACCGGACTCCCCAAGGGGGTGACTGTCGCGCATCGTGGGCTGGAAGCGCTTGCTGCCGAACAGCGTTCGAGGCTCGGTGCGACCCAGGATGCGCGAACGCTGCATTTCTCGACCCCGAGTTTCGACGCCTCGATTTTCGAGTACCTTCTGGCTTTCGGTGCCGGAGCGACCATGGTGATTGCACCGAGCACGATCTACGGCGGTGACGAGCTGTCTCGCTTCCTCGAATCCCAGCGTGTCACGCATGGTTTTGTCACTACTGCGGCGCTCGGAACAGTTTCGCCCGAGGGCCTTTCGGGCTTCGGCGATGTGGTTGTCGGTGGTGAGGCCTGTCCGCCGGATCTTGTGCAGCGGTGGGCTCCCGGCCGACGGCTGTGCAATGCCTACGGGCCGACCGAGACCACCGTCATGTCGAACATCGGCGAGCCTATGGTGTCGTCGGAGAACATCACTGTGGGCGGTCCGCTCCGCGGATTCGACGAGATCGTGCTCGATCAGCGGCTGCACCCCGTCCCCGACGGTGTTGTGGGAGAGCTGTACATCTCGGGAGACGCGCTCGCACGCGGCTATCACCGGAAGTATGCGTTGACGGCAGGACGATTCGTGGCTGACCCGTTCGGTCTCCCGGGCCGGCGGATGTATCGAACGGGGGACTTGGTGCGCCGGCGCCGCGGACGTGCACTCGAGTACGTCGGTCGTAGCGACTTCCAGGTGAAAGTTCGCGGATTCCGTATCGAGCTCGGGGAAATCGACAGCGTCGTTCAGTCGTGTCCGCAGGTCGAGAATGCAGTCACCGTGGCGCGTGCGGCTTCCTCCGGTACAACGATGATCACCACGTATGTCGTGACTGCCGGCGGAAGTGCTCTCTCGACGGCCGATCTGACGCAGTACGCCGCGAGCCGTGTGCCGTCGTACATGGTTCCTGCGGCCTTTGTTCTTCTCGACGATTTGCCGGTAACTCCATCGGGAAAGGTCGATCGCGCTGCCTTACCGGCACCTCGGTTCGATGCTCGGTCGGACAACTTTCGGCCGCCCGAGGGCGCCGAGGAACTATTGCTGGCCGAGATTTTTGCCGACGTTCTAGGTGCCGAGACGGTGGGTGCGAGTGACGACTTCTTCGAGCTGGGTGGGAACTCACTGATTGCCACGAAGCTGATCGCACGAGTCAATGCCGCTGAAGCAATCGATTTCGGGGTGCGGACTTTGTTCGAAGCACCGACTATCGAATCACTGGCCCATCACGTGCGTGACGCGAAGTCCTCCCGAGTTGATCGCTCGCGTTCGAAGCGTCCAATCCTGCAGGCACATTCGTACAGGGACACGATTCCGGTGTCTCTGGCGCAACAACGCCTGTGGTTTGTCAATCAGTTCGACACGTCGTCCCCGGCCTACAACATCCCGATGGTGGTCCGACTGTCAGGGGTGTTGGATGTGGCTGCGCTGCAGCTCGCGATGGGAGATGTTGTCGATCGACATGAATCGCTTCGCACCGTCTACCCGTCGTCGGTCGACGGTCCACATCAGGTCGTGGTTCCTTCCGAACGTGTGACGTCGAAGATGGCGTGGGAAGTATCCGTTGACGAGGAAGCCTTGGACAGGCGCATCGCAGATCTGGCTCGCGAGGGGTTCGACGTGAGCGCGAACGTGCCCGTGCGCGGCTCCCTTTTTCGAATCACTCCGGACGTTCATGTCCTCGCGTTGGTGGTTCACCATATTTCGGCGGATGGAGCTTCTCTCGAGCCGCTGGCCCGCGACCTGACCCGCGCCTACGCGGCGCGGGCTGCGAATCGGGCACCGGACTGGCCGCCTTTGCCTGTGCAGTACGCCGACTACAGCCAATGGCAGATCGAACTGCTCGGCAGTGACGCCGATCCGGACACGCTCCAGGCGAAGCAGTTGGACTACTGGACGTCCACCCTGTCTGGTCTACCTGACGTGATCGACCTTCCGCTGGATCGACCGAGGCCGGCGGAACGATCCATGCGCGGTGAATCGGTCCGATTCTCGGTGCCCGAAGACGTGCACGGTGACCTCCTCGAACTCGCTCGGAATCACAACGCGACACCGTTCATGGTGGTGCACGCAGTGCTGGCGATTCTGTTGGCACGGCTGAGCGCCTCGCCGGACATAGCGATCGGCACTCCGGTAGAAGGGCGCGCCGAGCAAGTCCTCGACGATCTGGTCGGGATGTTCGTCAACACTGTCGTCCTGCGAACCGCCGTTGATACCGCCGCGACTTTCGAGGAAATCCTTGCACGAACTCGCGACGTTGATCTGGCAGCGTTCGGGCAAACCGAGGTGCCGTTCGAGAGCGTCGTCGACGCGATTGCGCCGGAACGTTCGACGTCTCATTCACCGCTCTTCCAAGTTCTGTTGGAGTTTCAGAACATCGCCCACCCCCATCTCGAACTGCCAGGACTCGTTGTCGATGTGATCCCGGTGGATATCGGTGTCGCAAAATTCGACTTGCAGTTGGCTCTCTCCGAACGGCGCGGCAAGGATGGCATCCCCACCGGCCTCGATGCAGCCTTCACCTATGCCTCGGACATCTTCGAGCGCGGCACGGTTACGGAGTTCGCCGAGCGGTTCGTCCGCCTGCTCACGTCGTTGGTGGCGAATCCTACTGCCCCGGTATGCGATACGGAAATTCTGGGCGCGGGTGAGCGTGGGTTGGTGGTGGGTGGTTGGGATGGTGTGGGGGTTGCGGTGGGGGGTTTGACGTTGGTGGATGTGTTGGATGGGCGGTTTGCTGGTGTGGGGGGTGGGGGGTTGGTGTGTGGTGGGGTGGTGTTGTCGTGGGGTGAGTTCGATGTTCGGGTGAATCGTTTTGCGCGGTTGTTGATTTCGTTGGGTGTGGGTCCGGAGTCGCGGGTGTGTGTGGCGTTGTCGCGGTCGGTGGAGTTGTTGGTGGCGGTGTTTGCGGTGGTGCGGGCTGGTGGGGTGTTTGTTCCGGTGGATGTGGGTGCGCCGGTGGAGCGGGTGGGGTTTGTGGTGGGGGTGGTGGATCCGGTTGTGGTGTTGTCGCGGGTTGGTGATGGTGGGTGTTTGCCGGTGGGGGTGGGGTTTGTCGATGTGGGTTGTGTTGATGTTTCGGGGTTTTCGGGTGATCCGGTGGGGGTGGGGGAGCGGTTGGGGGTGTTGTTGCCTGAGCATGCGGTGTATGTGATGTTCACGTCGGGGTCGACGGGTCGTCCGAAGGGGGTGGTGGTTTCGCATGCGGGGGTGGTGAATCGGTTGTTGTGGATGCAGGGGGAGTTTCCGTTGGGTGTGGGGGATGTGGTGTTGCAGAAGACGCCGGTGTCGTTCGATGTGTCGGTGTGGGAGTTGTTTTGGCCGTTGATGGTGGGTGCGCGGTTGGTGGTGGCGGATCCGGGTGGGCATCGTGATCCGGTGTATTTGGTGGGTGTGATCGAGCGGTGGGGGGTGTCGGTGGTGCATTTTGTGCCGTCGATGTTGGAGGTGTTCGTGGGGGAGCCTTCGGTGGTGGTGGGGTGTTCGAGTGTGCGTCGGGTGTTTGTCTCTGGTGAGGGGTTGTCGTCGGTGTTGGCGGGGCGGTTTGCGGGGGTGTGTGGTGCGGAGTTGGTGAATTTGTACGGGCCGACGGAGGCGTCGGTGGATGTGACGTTTCATGTGGTGGAGGGTGTTGTGGGGGTGGGTGTTCCGATTGGTCGGGCGGTGTGGAATACGCGGGTGTTGGTGTTGGATTCGCGGTTGCGGCCGGTTCCGGTGGGGGTTGTGGGGGAGTTGTATGTGGGTGGGGTGCAGGTGGCGCGGGGGTATGAGGGTCGTGTGGATTTGACGGCGGGTCGGTTTGTGGCGGATCCGGTGTCTGGGGTGGTGGGTGCTCGGGTGTATCGGACGGGTGATGTGGTGCGGTGGGGGTGTGGTGGTGAGTTGGAGTTTGTGGGGCGCACGGATTTTCAGGTGAAGGTGCGGGGGCAGCGGGTGGAGTTGGGTGAGGTGGAGGCGGTGTTGGTTGCTCAGGCGGGGGTGGCTGGTGCGGTGGTGGTGTTGCGGTCGGGTGTGGGTGGGGATTTTTTGGTGGGGTTTGTGGTGGGTGAGGTGGGGGTGGTGGTTGACGAGGTGGTGGTGTTGGAGGGGGTGCGGAGGTCTCTTCCGGGGTTCATGGTGCCGTCGGTGGTGGTGGTGTTGGATGGGTTGCCGGTGACGGTGCATGGGAAGTTGGACCGTAAAGCTCTACCGGACATCAACTTCGAACCTCAACCGCTGCAGTACGTTGCGCCGCGCACGCCGGTCGAGGAGACGGTTGCCGCAATCTTCGATGATCTGCTGGGAACGTCGACGGTGGGCGTGTACGACGACTTCTTTGCTCTGGGCGGGAACTCTCTCAGTGCGGTCAGGTTGGTTGCGCGAGTGAATTCTGTTCTCGGCGAACGGATCAACATCCGCGACGTCTTCGATGCTTCTACCGTTGCAGCGCTGGCCGAGTTGGCGCAGTTTCGCGGAAGCGATGGCGAAGGGGATATCGGTGGAGGAGCAGGGGCCAAGCCAGCGTTGAAGCCGCGGGGTACGACGACCGATCTCCCACTTTCGCCGGCGCAGGAGCGAATGTGGTTTGCGAATCAGTTCGCCCCCGATTCCGCCGCATACAACGTCGCGTGCGCATTGAGGCTCGACGGTGCAGTGAATGTGGGCGCGCTTCACGCTGCATTTGTCGACGTCGTCGAGCGGCACGAGTCTTTGCGCACTGTTTTTCCTCTCACTGACGACGGCCCGCGTCAGGTGATCATGTCCACCTCACAGGTGGTAGCGGATCTTGCACCGATAGTTGTGCAGGGAGAGCAAGAGCTGCGCGAGCGTTGCCGGCAGATCGCTTCGGTTGGTTTCGACGTCATGCATCAGGTCCCGATGCGCGTCACCTTGTTGCGGCGAGATGACCAAGTCCACTCGCATGTCCTGGTGATCGTGATTCACCACATCGCCGCCGACGGATTCTCGACGGTACCGCTGGCCCGAGATCTCATGAGCGCATACTCCTCCCGCGTTAACGGTGAGGCACCTCGGTGGGCGCCGCTCGAGATCCAGTACGCCGACTACGCGTTGTGGCAACGTGGTTGGTTGGGTTCGGAATCCGACTCTCGGTCTTTGATCTCGAAACAGCTCGCGTATTGGGCCGAGAATCTTGCGGGCACACCGGAGGTTCTCGACATTCCGACCGATCGACCGCGCGGTGATGTGCGTTCGCTTCGACGCGGACGGATTCGGTTCGAGTTCAATCCGGATGTTCATGCCGGTGTGGTTGCCCTGTCGCGCACACACAACGCCACGGTCTTCATGGTTGTGCACGCAGCCTTGGCGGTCCTGCTGGCGAGGCTCAGTGATGAGGACGACGTAGCAGTCGGAACTCCCATCGCCGGGCGTGGGGAGCGCGAACTCGACGACCTGGTGGGCATGTTCGTCAACACGTTGGTCTTGCGCACTGCCGTGGACCGTGGCGCGACTTTCGGGGACTTCCTCGACCAGGTCCGAAACGTAGATCTGAGCGCCTTCATCCATGCGGACGTGCCGTTCGAACGAGTCGTCGAGATAGTGAATCCTTCACGTTCGACGGCATACTCGCCCCTGTTTCAAGTCATGTTGGAGTTCCAAGACATCGAGCGACCTACACTGGAACTCCCCGGCCTGCAGGTGACGGACGTGGGTGTCGAGATCGACACGATCAACTTCGATCTGCAGTTGACGGTGACGCAGAAGGTCGTCGCCACCGGCGAACCGGACGGTATTCGCGCCGAATTCGGTTATGCGACGGATATTTTCGACGAGGAAACGGTAAGGTGCTTCGTCGACCGCCTGCAACGGATTCTCGAGCGCGCTATCACGGATCCGCAATCGCGGATCGGAGATATCGAGATTCTCTCAACCCGTGAGTCAGTCGAACTGGTACCCGTGCGAGGTGTGATCTCCGCCGCTGTTCAGACTCTTCCGGATTTGCTTACTGCAGCAAAAGATATGGCGACCGCCCAGGATCCCGGCGCCGTCGCGCTGGTGTTCGAGGAACGTGAAGTGACCTATCTCGGACTCGACGCACAGTCGAACCGATTGGCCCGCATGCTGATCGAATCCGGAGTGGGTCCCGAATCGGTGGTGGCGTTGTGTCTCCCACGCTCCGTCGAGTCCGTTCTGGCGGTGTGGTCCGTTGCCAAAACAGGTGCGGCATTCCTCCCCGTGGACCCAGGACATCCTGCTGCACGTATCGAGTACATGCTGGGCGACTCCGGTGCAGCGTTGGGGATAACGTCTCGAGCTCACCACGCAGCATTGTCCGGCCTCGTGCCGTGCCTGGTCCTCGACGATGCCGGTTTCGAGGAACGGCTGTGGGCGTACTCGCCGTCGAAAGTCACCGACGCTGATCGGAAGGCACGGATTCGAATCGACAATCCGGTCTATCTGATCTACACCTCGGGGTCAACAGGAACGCCCAAGGGCGTGACGGTCACACATCGCGGGTTGAGCGATTTTGCTCTCCAGGAGCGCGAGACATTCGCCGCCACGACCCGATCCAGAACTCTGCACTTCGCTTCGCCGAGTTTCGACGCGTCGGTTCTCGAACTCATGTTGGCCGTTGGTGCTGGAGCCACGATGGTGATCGTGCCACCGACCGTCTACGGCGGGCCGGAGTTGGCGGCGCTGCTGGAGCGCGAACGCGTCACGCATTGTTTTGTGACTCCGGCAGCGTTGGCGTCCGTCGACCCAGACGGTCTCACCACTGTCGGTTGTGTCGTGACAGGTGGGGAGGCGTGCCCGCCGGAATTGGTGGCCCGCTGGGCGCTGGGCAGAAAGATGTTCAACGCCTACGGCCCTACCGAGGCAACTGTCGTGTCGAGTATCAGCGCGGCACTGGCTCCGAACGACGCGGTCACCATCGGCGGACCGACTCGCGGATTCAGCGAGGTAGTGCTGGACTCGCGTCTGCGCGCAGTACCGGTAGGTGTCGCGGGTGAGCTATATCTTGCCGGGCCGGCTCTCGCTCGCGGCTATCACCGGCGATCCCCGTTGACCGCCGCGCAGTTTGTCGCAGATCCCTTCGGTGCGCCGGGAACGCGGATCTATCGCACGGGCGATCGCGTGCGGTGGACGCCCGATCGACAGCTCGAGTATCTCGGGCGCACCGATGCCCAAGTGAAGGTCCGTGGGTTCCGCATCGAACTCGGGGAAGTCGAGGTGGCGCTGCAGTCGCACCCGTGCGTGGCCCAGGCGGTGACGGGCGTCTGGAACGGAGACGGTAGCGATCGGTTGATCGGCTACGTTGTTCCTGATCGGGGAGCGAGTATCCATACGCGTGACGTCCTCGCGCATGCAGGCAGGCGTCTGCCGTCGTACATGATGCCTGCGGCGGTGGTGATGCTCGACGCCCTTCCTCTGACGGTTCACGGAAAACTGGACCGCGCAGCGCTTCCCGCACCCGATTTCTCGTCCGCCTCCTCACCCGACCGGCCACCACGAACGGAAACCGAGAATCTTCTTGCCGGCCTGTTCGCGCAGGTTCTCGGCCTCGACACCGTAGGAGTGCATGATTCGTTCTTCGAGGTCGGCGGCGACAGCATCATGTCCATCCAATTGGTGGCCCGGGCTCGCGATGCAGGTGTGATCTTCTCGCCTCGAGATGTGTTCGTCCATAAATCTGTTGCCGCGCTTGCCGAGTCGGCGAAATTCGAGCACGACGGAACGGAAGTTCTCGCGGAGCTGCCAGGATCGGGCATCGGTACTGTTCCTTTGACGCCGGTGGCAGAGTGGATGCTCGACCGCAGCGGCGGCTTATTTGGCAGCGAATTGAGCCGGTTCTCCCAGGCACTCTTGCTGACCGCTCCCGGTGATCTCACCCAGGACGTCCTTGTCCGTAGCGTCCAGCTGCTGCTGGACCGGCACGACATGCTCCGAGCGCGCCTGGTCGAGCGTGAGCGGGTCATGGAAGTCTTACCGCCCGGCTCGATCTCGGCCGAAGGACTGATCCGTCGTGTGAGAGTCGACGCGGTGGACGACGACGACTTCACCGCCTTGGCGTCGAGGGAACTCGAGGCTGCGGCCGACAGCTTGGATCCTGCTTCCGCCGACGTGGTTCGCGTTGTCTGGTTCGACGCTGTTGACAATCCCGATTTTTCGAACAAGCGGGGCCGACTACTTGTGCTGATTCATCACCTGGTTGTCGACGGCGTCTCGTGGCGCATTCTGGTCACCGACCTGGCGTCGGTGACAGCACAACTCCAGGCCGGTGTCACGCCCGAATTGCCACAGATCGGAACTTCGTTCCGGCGATGGGCGCACGGGCTTGTCGAGCACGTGGGCGACCGGAGCGTCGAACGGGACATGTGGAAAACGATTCTGAACGGTGATGACCCGCTGATCGGTTCGCGCCCAATAGATCCCACGATCGACGTCGACGACACGGTCGACACCGTCACAGTGGACATCTCGCCCCCGGTGACCAGGAACCTACTCACCACGGTTCCTGCGGCATTCCACGCCGGGGTGAACGACGGACTCCTCACCGCTGTCGCGTTGGCTTCTATCGGGTGGCGACGACGCCGAGGTATGGATACCGCCACCGCCCTGATCACTCTCGAAGGACACGGCCGCGAGGAAGGAGCGGTTCCGGGCGCAGACCTCGCTCGCACCGTTGGTTGGTTCACCACGCTCTACCCGGTGCGCGTGGATCTCGGCGGAATCGACGTCGACGACGCACTGGCAGGTGGTGCCGCCGCCGGTCGGGCCCTCAAAGCTGTCAAAGAGTACTTGCGTGCGATCCCCGATCATGGAATCGGATTCGGGATGTTGCAGTACCTGTCTGGCGAGAGCGGCACACCCGGCCGATTCCGTTCTCCTCAGATCAGTTTCAACTATCTGGGCCGGATCAGCTCCTCTGACGGAACACAGGACTGGCTGCCGGTGGAGGGTAATCGAAAGCTCGGCGGAACCCAGGATAGGTCCATGCCTGTGGCGTCCGTGATCGACATCAACGCGGCCGTCGAGGAGGGCCCCGACGGGCCATGCCTGACAGCGTCGTTTGCATTTCCACACGGGGTGCTCGACGAGTCGGAGGTCGCGGAGTTCGCGGATCTCTGGCGGCGTGCGCTCGATGGTCTGGCCGCTCACGCATCGTTACCCGGTGCGGGTGGTCTGACACCGTCCGACATCCCGCTGGTCTCGGTCGACCAGCAACAGATCGAACGCTGGGAGGGGGATTACCCGGCATTGAACGATGTCTGGTCGGTGTCGCCCCTTCAGGCTGGGTTGATGTTCCATGCTTCACTAGCGGCAACATCCACGGATGTCTACACAGCTCAACTGTGCGTCGAACTCGAAGGAGTGGTTGATTCCGAGCGTGTGCGCGGCGCTGCTGCCGGATTGTTGGTCGACCACCCGAATCTGCGTGCGGCGTTCGTCTACGACAGTAACGGTGTGCCAGCGCAGTTGATTGTCGACGATGCGGAGATTCCATGGAGCGAAGTAGATCTCACGGAACAAGGATCGGTTTCCGAATCAGAGCTACGGCGGCGTCTCGATGAGGATCGCAGAGCTCCCTTCGATCTAGCCTCGCCGCCACTGTTACGGCTGGCGTTGCTGCGAACCACCCCGACGCAGTGCGTGCTGGCGGTGACAAATCATCACATTGTTCTCGACGGTTGGTCGATGCCACTGTTGGTACGAGAACTGCTGATGCGATACGCCGCCGACAGTCTCCCGGTCGACAGAGTCCCGCCCGATCTTCCCGAGTCCCCCTCGTACCGCACCTATCTGGAATGGTTGGCGGACCGCGATCCCGACACCTCGCTCGCGGTATGGGCAGACGCCATGCAGGGCGTCGAGGAGCCGACCCTGTTGGCAGATCCGGCACTGAACGTGGAGCAGGGTGTGCCCGAGGAAGTAATCGTCGATCTGCCTCAACCGGTACTCGACGGACTCGGTGCACTGGTCCAGCGCAGCGGGATCACGATGAACACGGTGGTCCAAGCCGCGTGGGGTGTTCTGTTGTCCCGATTGCTTTCCCGCGAAGACGTAGTCTTCGGCGCCACGGTCTCGGGGCGCTCACCTGAACTACGTGGTGTGGAAAACATGATGGGACTGCTGATCAACACGTTGCCCGTACGTGTGCAACTGGATCCGGACGAGACGTGGGCCCAGTTGCTCGCTCGACTACAGGACGAGCAGGTATCACTCCTCGATCATCACTATGTCGGGCTCGGCTCGATTCAGGCACGGGTAGGGATGGGCAACCTGTTCGACACGCTCTCGGTCTTCGAGTCTTATCCCGTTGACACCTCGGGGATGGATGAGAACGCCGACATCGCCGGGATGCGAGTCACCAATGTGGACGCCCGCGATGCGACGCATTACCCGCTCACCGTGCTCTCGATCGCCGAGCAGGCTTTGCACCTGAGCCTGCGATACCAGCCTGCAGCCTTCGATCGCGCAGCGGTCGACACCATCGCACAGCGTTTGGCGCGGATTCTCACCACCATCGCAGAGGACGCGGACACAACGGTCGGTGAGGTCGACGTGTTTGTTGCGGGTGAGCGTGGGTTGGTGGTGGGTGGTTGGGATGGTGTGGGGGTTGCGGTGGGGGGTTTGACGTTGGTGGATGTGTTGGATGGGCGGTTTGCTGGTGTGGGGGGTGGGGGGTTGGTGTGTGGTGGGGTGGTGTTGTCGTGGGGTGAGTTCGATGTTCGGGTGAATCGTTTTGCGCGGTTGTTGATTTCGTTGGGTGTGGGTCCGGAGTCGCGGGTGTGTGTGGCGTTGTCGCGGTCGGTGGAGTTGTTGGTGGCGGTGTTTGCGGTGGTGCGGGCTGGTGGGGTGTTTGTTCCGGTGGATGTGGGTGCGCCGGTGGAGCGGGTGGGGTTTGTGGTGGGGGTGGTGGATCCGGTTGTGGTGTTGTCGCGGGTTGGTGATGGTGGGTGTTTGCCGGTGGGGGTGGGGTTTGTCGATGTGGGTTGTGTTGATGTTTCGGGGTTTTCGGGTGATCCGGTGGGGGTGGGGGAGCGGTTGGGGGTGTTGTTGCCTGAGCATGCGGTGTATGTGATGTTCACGTCGGGGTCGACGGGTCGTCCGAAGGGGGTGGTGGTTTCGCATGCGGGGGTGGTGAATCGGTTGTTGTGGATGCAGGGGGAGTTTCCGTTGGGTGTGGGGGATGTGGTGTTGCAGAAGACGCCGGTGTCGTTCGATGTGTCGGTGTGGGAGTTGTTTTGGCCGTTGATGGTGGGTGCGCGGTTGGTGGTGGCGGATCCGGGTGGGCATCGTGATCCGGTGTATTTGGTGGGTGTGATCGAGCGGTGGGGGGTGTCGGTGGTGCATTTTGTGCCGTCGATGTTGGAGGTGTTCGTGGGGGAGCCTTCGGTGGTGGTGGGGTGTTCGAGTGTGCGTCGGGTGTTTGTCTCTGGTGAGGGGTTGTCGTCGGTGTTGGCGGGGCGGTTTGCGGGGGTGTGTGGTGCGGAGTTGGTGAATTTGTACGGGCCGACGGAGGCGTCGGTGGATGTGACGTTTCATGTGGTGGAGGGTGTTGTGGGGGTGGGTGTTCCGATTGGTCGGGCGGTGTGGAATACGCGGGTGTTGGTGTTGGATTCGCGGTTGCGGCCGGTTCCGGTGGGGGTTGTGGGGGAGTTGTATGTGGGTGGGGTGCAGGTGGCGCGGGGGTATGAGGGTCGTGTGGATTTGACGGCGGGTCGGTTTGTGGCGGATCCGGTGTCTGGGGTGGTGGGTGCTCGGGTGTATCGGACGGGTGATGTGGTGCGGTGGGGGTGTGGTGGTGAGTTGGAGTTTGTGGGGCGCACGGATTTTCAGGTGAAGGTGCGGGGGCAGCGGGTGGAGTTGGGTGAGGTGGAGGCGGTGTTGGTTGCTCAGGCGGGGGTGGCTGGTGCGGTGGTGGTGTTGCGGTCGGGTGTGGGTGGGGATTTTTTGGTGGGGTTTGTGGTGGGTGAGGTGGGGGTGGTGGTTGACGAGGTGGTGGTGTTGGAGGGGGTGCGGAGGTCTCTTCCGGGGTTCATGGTGCCGTCGGTGGTGGTGGTGTTGGATGGGTTGCCGGTGACGGTGCATGGGAAGTTGGACCGTAAAGCCCTACCGGACATTACTTTCAACGCAGCAGAATATCGCGCGCCGATCACGCGAACCGAAGGTGTGGTCGCTCGAGCGATCTCGGACGTGCTCGATCTCGACCGGGTGGGGGCCGATGACAATTTCTTCGAGCTCGGCGGGGACTCCCTCAGCGCTACCCGCGTCATATCGCGCATCAACACCGCGTCGAACATAAAACTGGGGGTCAAAGCGCTGTTCGACACTCCGGTGGTAGCTGATCTGGCGGCCTCGATCGATCCGGTCGAACCAGTACTTGGTGAATCGGGGCCTGGAGGTTCGGGGCTGGTTGAATTCACGGATAGAAAACGGCCAGAACACATTCCACTGTCCCTGTCGCAGTCGCGTATGTGGTTCCTCAACCAGTTCGACACTTCATCTCCGCTCTACAACATTCCCGTTGCCCTGCAACTCGACGGATTCCTGGATCTCGAAGCGCTCGAAGCTGCGCTCGGCGACGTAGTGGAACGGCATGAATCCCTTCGGACGATCTTCCCGACTTCCGCGGACGGGCCACACCAGGTGATTGTCGAACCAACGCTCGCTGCTCCTCGAATCCACCCCGTACCGATTCCCGGCGAGCAGATATTTACGGCGTTGCATGGGTTCTTCGACGTGGGATTCGATGTGACCGAGGAGTTCCCGCTGCACGTGAGGTTGCTCCGAACCGGACCGGAGCAGCATGTTCTTGCGATCGTTGTCCACCACATCGCGGCCGACGGCTTCTCGATGACGCCACTGGCACGTGACCTGATGCGCGCCTATACATCCCGTGCGCAGGATCAGAGACCGATGTGGGCGCCATTGCCCCTCCACTACGCTGATTACAGCGTGTGGCAGAGGGAGACCATCGACGCAGAAGATGGTCCAGGTACTTCGATCGCGGAACAATTCATCTACTGGACCGAGGCGCTGTCGGGAATCCCTGACGTCTCACCCCTCGCTCTTGATCGACCTCGAACGCCGAAGCGCTCTTCCGAAGGCGCCGTGGTCTCGGTGAGCATCTCACCTGAAGTTCATCGAGCTTTGACCGACCTTGCACACCAGCATGATTCGACTCTCTTCATGGTTCTGCATGCGGCGCTCGCGGTGCTGCTGGCACGGCTCTCGGGGTCAGGTGACGTTGTGATCGGGACGCCGGTCGCGGGACGCGGCGAATCAGTGTTGGACGACGTGGTAGGGATGTTTGTCAATACTCTGGTTCTTCGTACACCGGTCGAATCCGGAGCAACCTTTACCGACACCCTTGCAGCAGTGCGGTCGACAGATCTCGGCGCACTGGACCATGCGGACATTCCCTTCGAAAAGCTGGTGGATTACCTTGCGCCCGATCGCTCCACTGCACATTCACCCCTATTTCAGGTACTACTCGAATTCCAGACCGCCGCGAGCCTGCGCCTCGAACTACCGGAGTTGACGATCCGTTCGCTCGACATCGATCTCGAGGTGGCAAAATTCGATCTGCAACTGAGTGTGATGGAGCAAGTCGACGAGCGCGGCGTTCCGGATGGGATCAGCGCCGGCTTCCGCTATGCCACGGATGTTTTCGATGAAGGATCCGTGGAGCGAATTGCACAGCGCTTCGGGAGGGTGATCGACGCCGTGATCGACGATCCGTCCGCGATCGTCGGTGACATCGACATTCTTCTGACCGGCGAACGTAGCGAGGTGCTGGTTGCGCCGCCTCCCTCGGTTATCGACACGAATGATGATTCGCTGTCGGACCTCTTCGATCGAGCGGTGCGCACTTCGGGTGATGCCGTGGCGGTGCGTTGTGACGGCCAGTCGGTGACCTACCGCGAACTGGACGAACGAGCTAACCGCCTCGCGCGACTGCTGTTGGCGCAGGGGGTCGTGCCAGAGACACTCGTGGCAGTTGCGATGACCCCGTCGTTCGAACTTCTTGTGGCTCTGCTGGCGGTGGTGAAATCGGGCGGTGGATACCTACCGGTGGACCTGACGTCTCCGCCCGAACGGGTGAGCTTCGTGCTGCGTGACGCTGCGCCGGTGTGCGTTCTGACGACCACAGCTGGCAGTGATGACGTCGGCGGCAACGGGGTGCCCGCGATCGTCGTGGACAGTACCGACACTCGTGATGCGCTGCAGAGGTTTTCACCGCTGCCGGTAACCGATGAAGACCGGTCGCTACCGCTGCACCCTGATTCGGTGGCCTACGTGATTTACACCTCGGGATCCACCGGGAGACCGAAGGGGGTGGAGGTACCTCATCGCAGTGTCGTGACGTTGCTGGCAAACACCAGAGCACTCTTCGGATTTGACCGCGGCGATGTGTGGACGATGTTTCATTCGGCGGCATTCGACTTCTCGGTGTGGGAAATGTGGGGTGCACTCGCACATGGTGGCCGACTGGTGCTGATCGACTATTTCACGGCCCGGTCACCCGAGGCATTCCTCGAATTGCTGCGACACGAACGTGTCACGGTGCTCAATCAAACTCCGACTGCTTTCTATCAATTGGCGGAAGCCGACCGGCGTGCCGGGGGTGCGGACCTGTCATTCTTGCGTTACGTGATCTTCGGCGGTGAGGCGCTCGACTTCGGACAGCTGACGCGCTGGTACGCCCGACGCGGGACCTCGCCACCTGATCTGGTCAACATGTACGGCATCACGGAGACAACCGTGCACGTCAGCTACCTACCGCTGGATCGTGGACCGGCACGTGAAGGATCTGCTTCGGTGATCGGGCGGGCACTGCCCGGGTTGCGTGTGTACGTGCTGGATCGGCGGCTGCACCCCGTGCCGCCCGGCGTCGTGGGTGAACTGTACGTCTCCGGCGACCAGGTCTCACGCGGATACCTCGGCCGGTTCGGCCTCACCGCTACACGTTTCGTTCCCGACTTCACAGTCAGCGGTGCGCGCATGTACCGGTCCGGTGACGTGGGGCGCGTGAATGACAACGGACAACTGGAGTACCTCGGTCGTAATGACCTTCAGGTGCAGGTGAAGGGCTATCGAATCGAACTCGGCGAAGTGGAGTCTGCTCTGCTCGCCGGAGTGGGAGTGGCGCAGTCGGCGGTGGCGGTACGCGGAGACCGATTGGTGGGCTACGTGGTGCCGGAGACCGGTGCGACCATCTCTCCGAAGGCGTTGCTCGAGGACCTCTCGGCGAAGTTGGCAGCACACATGGTCCCCGCTGTCGTGACGGTTCTCGAGACCCTGCCACTGACGGTGAACGGGAAACTCGACCGGAAAGCGTTGCCTGAACCTGACTTCGGGCAACAGATAACCGAGAGTCGTTCTCCCGTTTCGGAAACGGAAAGGACCCTTTCGAGCCTTTTTGCCGAGGTTCTGGGACTCGACGAGGTAGGGGTGGACGACTCGTTCTTCACCCTCGGTGGCGATTCGATCATGTCCATCCAGTTGGTGGCCCGCGCCAAGTCTGCCGGAGTTCTGATCACACCGCGCGAGGTGTTCGAGCGCAAAACCGTTGCAGCGCTGTCCGAGACGGCCGGAACGGCTGGCGACCGCGTCATCCTCGAGGAGCTACCTGGCGGCGGCGTCGGTGAGATCGAATTGACGCCGATCGTCAAATGGATGCTTGATCGTGGTGGAGATTTTCGCCGGTACTCCCAATCTGTTCTGCTCTCGGTTCCTGCCACGGTCGACGAGGACACGTTGACACGGGCCGTGCAGGCTGTGGTGGACCATCACGACATCCTCCGAGCAGGTCTTCGGGTCGCACCCGATCCCGAATCCGTTGGGCGGATGAACGTCGAGCCTGCGGGTGCGGTCAGGTCTCAGACAATCGTGCATCGCGTGCACCTCGACGGCGCTGTTGCCGAGACGGTCTCGACGGCACTTGGCGCCGCTCTGGATCGGCTCGATCCGGGGACCGGCGTGATGGTGCAAGCAGTGTTGTTCGAACCTGACGGACGCGGGCGAAAGCGGTTGCTTCTCGTGGCGCACCACCTCGTGACGGACGGGGTCTCCTGGCGAATTCTGATCCCCGATCTTGCGCTCGCGTGTGCGCAGGTGCAGTCAGGCATCGACCCTTCACTGGCGCCGGTCGGGACGTCGATGCGTCGATGGGCGCGTGGCCTCGTCGACGCCGCGCACGAGCCGGATCGGGTGGCTGAACTCGACTACTGGCTGGACACACTGCGAGGTCCGGACCCGATGCTTGGTGCGCGCTCCTTGGCGACGACGGATACCGGCGTGAGTGCAGCAGACGTCGAAATCTGGGTACCCCCGGCCTTGACCGAAACCGCGTTGACCGATGTGCCGCAGGCGATTCACGGGAGCGTCGAGGACGGATTGTTGACGGCGCTGGCTTTGGCTTTGGTTCGCTGGCGGAGCGATCGGGGGATGGACGCTCCGGAGGCGTTGATCAGCCTCGAGGGCCACGGACGCGAGGAACCGGTGGTCCCGGGGGCTGACCTTGCTCGTACCGTCGGATGGTTCACGTCGATCTTCCCGGTGCGCCTCGATTTGAGCGGTGTGGATCCGAGTGATGCCTGCGCCGGCGGTCCGGCTGCAGGCTTCGCTGTCAAGGCTGTCAAGGAACAACTTCGGGCGGTGCCGGAACGCGGCATCGGATACGGCCTACTTCGATACCTGAATGCTGATACAGCACAGTATCTGTCGCAGTTTGCTGCGCCTCAGATCAGTTTCAACTACCTCGGGCGCGTCGGTGGATCCGAGGCCGATGCTTCAGCGGAATGGGTACCGATCCGTGACGAGGGTCTGCGGGCAGTTGCGGTCACCGAGCTACCGCTGGCGGCTGTCCTCGAGGTCAACATCATGGTCGTCGAGGGCAGCGACACTGCAGACCGCGCGGAGCTCGTTGCCGGCTGGACCTATTCGCCGGACATTCTGCGCGAGGACGACGTTCGCCACCTTGCGCAGTTGTGGGTCGACGCACTCGTCGGGCTCGGCGAGTACGCAGCGGACGGTGGCGGATTCACACCCTCGGATTTCGATCTGGTCGAGATTCGACAGGATGCGATCGACGACCTCGAGAGTCGGTGCGACGACCTTCGCGACGTCTGGTCACTCTCACCACTGCAAGCAGGCCTGCTGTTCCATGCCGAACTGGCCGAAGAGTCCGTCGACGCCTACCTCGTGCAGGTGACCCTCGACCTCGTCGGCGACCTCGATGCGGAACGCCTTCGCCGCGCGGCCGACCGGCTGCTCGACAGGCATGACAACTTGCGCAGCGCCTTCCTTCACGACGCGGACGGCCGCGCCGTCCAGGTGGTCCGAAGCAACGTGGCTGCGTCATGGCAGGCGGTCGACCTCGCTGCCAAGTCAGCTCGGGATCTCGAGCAAGTACTGGCACAGGACCGAGCGCTCCCGTTCGACATCTCGCGTGCGCCGCTGATCAGGTTCACGCTCATCGCGATTGCCCCGGAAACGTTCAAGCTTGTGCTGACTAACCACCACATCCTTCTGGACGGCTGGTCGATGCCACTTCTGATCAGGGAGTTGGCGACTCTGTACGTTGCAGACGCCGAGGCGTCGGGGTTGCCGCGTGCACGCCCCTACCTCGACTACCTGACCTGGATGAACCGTCGCGACTGGAAAGCCTCCCGCGGGGTGTGGGCGGGGGCGCTGCGCGGAATTGACGGACCGACGCTGCTTGCCCCGCACGATCGGTCGCGTCGACTCTCCACCATGGCGGCCGAGTGGGTGTTCGATCTGGACGAGGATTTCACGACGACACTCCGCGGCGTAGCGCGGAGCCGCGGGCTGACGTTCAATTCGATTGTCCAGGTGTCGTGGGGGATCGTCCTCTCGGCTCTGACCGGGCGAGATGATGTGGTGTTCGGAGCGACTGTGTCGGGTCGACCACCCGAGCTGACCGGGATCGAAACCATGATCGGGCTGTTCATCAACACAATTCCGGTCCGAATCACGGTGCGCCCGGGTGAGAGTGTCGGCGCTCTCCTGCAGCGGATTCAGTCTGAGCAGGCAGAGTTGTCGGATCACCACTATCTTGGACTTTCCGAGATTCAAGACGCCTCCGGGCCGGAGATCGGCTTCGACACGTTGACAGTCTTCGAGTCGTACCCCGTTGACCGTCAAGGACTGTCGACCGACACGGACAACGCGGGGATCCGAATCGCAGGCGTCGAGGCGAAGGATGCTGCCCACTATCCGCTCAGTTTGGTGGCGTCGGTCGATGCCAGGCTTCGGCTGAAGTTCGAGTATCTACCCGAGGTTTTCGACTCAGTCGATATCGGGTCCATCGCCAGCCGACTGCGGCGCGTGCTCGAAGCGTGTGTCCATCCGGATCAATCGTTGGCGGCGGTGTCGGTGCTGACGGAGATCGAACGCGACCAACTGGTGCCCGTCCGTGGTGCGGTCGGTGAGTCGACCCGCATTTTCTCAGAGATTTTCGACGCGGCAGTTCAGCAGGATCCGGATGCACTCGCTGTTGTGTCGTCGAGCGGCAGCATGACCTATGGCGAGCTGGATTTCCTGTCGAATCGTATTGCTCGCGTGCTCGTCTCGCGAGGACTGGGAACCGAGGACTACGTCGCAGTCGGTGTTCCACGTTCTCTCACCTCGGTGTTGTCGATACTCGCCGTGGCCAAAACAGGCGCTGCATTCGTGCCGATCGATCCGAACTACCCCGACGAGCGGATCACCCACATGCTGAGCGATTCCAACGTCGGCGTCGGTTTGACCACCACCGCATGTCGAGATCGACTGCCCGAAGTCGCAGAGTGGCTGATTCTCGACGACCCGGACTTCACCAAGAAGTGCGAAGGATTCTCGGGCCGTCCTCTGACCGACAAAGATCGACTCCGTCCGATCGGCTTGGATTCCGCGGCCTACGTGGTCTACACCTCGGGGTCGACCGGCGTGCCCAAGGGAGTGGTGGTCACCCATCGCGGCATCGACAATTTCGCGCGGGACCAGGTCGAACGCTACGGTGCAACACCACAATCGCGCACACTGCACTTCTCCACTCCGAGTTTCGACGGGTCGCTCTTCGAGTATCTGCAGGCTTTCGGAGCCGGCGCGGCCATGGTGATCGCTCCACCCGAGATGTACGGGGGCGAGGAGCTTGCGGAGCTTCTGGCCGAGCACGTAGTCACGCACGCGTTCATCACCACGGCGGCACTGGCTTCGGTGGATCCGGCTGGACTCGAGCAACTGTCGGAGGTCGTGTTCGGTGGTGAAGCCTGCCCGCCCGACCTCGTCGCTCGCTGGGCGCCCGGCCGCAGGCTGTACAACGCTTACGGACCGACCGAGGCGACGATCATGTCCAACGTCAGCCCGCCGATGGCGGCTGGTGAACGCATAACGATCGGGGGACCCATCAGGGGTGTGAGCGAACTGGTGCTCGATTCGCGGCTGCAAGCCGTTCCCGTCGGGGCGCCTGGCGAACTGTACCTTGCCGGGCCGGGAGTGGCGCGGGGATACCACCGTAGGCCGGGATTGACGGCAGAACGCTTTGTCGCCAACCCGAGTGACCCGGGAACGCGGATGTACCGCACCGGAGACATCGTGCGGTGGACGGCCGAATCGCGAATCGAATACTTGGGCCGCAGCGACTTCCAAGTCAAGATTCGGGGCTTCCGTGTCGAACTGGGTGAGATCGACAGCGCGCTCATGGCGGAGCCGAACGTCGGGTTTGCCGTCACGATTGCTCACCGTGGTCCCACGGGAGACGCCCGGCTCGTGTCGTACGTTGTGCCAGCAGAGGGCCAATTGGACACCGGGGTCCTGGTATACGCCCTGGCCGAGCGATTGCCTTCGCACATGGTGCCCGGCGCAATCGTCGTGCTGGAGAGCATTCCGCTGACAGCCGTCGGCAAACTCGACCGCTCGTCGTTACCCAGCCCCGAGATCCACACGACCGCAAAGGATTTTTGTTCACCTGTCGGTCCGGTCGAGCAGGCGGTGTCGAACGTGTTTGCAGAGGTGCTCGGCCTCGAGCGCGTTGGTGCCGACGGTAATTTCTTCGACCTCGGGGGAAATTCTCTCAGTGCTACATCGGTCGCGGCCAGGCTGAGGACAGTGCTGGAAGCCACTGTCGGCGTGCGGGATCTGTTCGAGGCGCCGACGGTTGCCGCCCTGGCTGCGGTGATCGAACAGTCGGTTGCCGGACAGTCGGGGCGCCCGGTGTCGGAGCCGCGGCCTCGGCCCGAAAACATCCCGTTGTCGTTTGCTCAGCAGCGAATGTGGTTCGTCAATCAACTGGACACCAGTTCGCCCGCGTACAACATCCCGCTCGTGGTGCGACTGACCGGTGAACTCGACAAGCCGGCGTTGAGAGCAGCGGTGTCCGACGTCATCGCCCGCCACGAATCGCTACGAACGATGTTTCCGGTTCGCGGCGACGGGCCGATCCAGCACATAGTGCCCACGGACAGCACGGCGCTGCCGCAGTTGGCCGAATCACTTGTTGCCGACGAACATCACCTTCGCGACGAGCTTGCCAGAATGGTCGCGGCAGGTTTTGACGTCGCAGCGCGAATCCCATTGCGGGCGGCGTTGTTCACCATGGGCGAGCGCGAACACGTACTTGCGGTTGTGGTGCACCACATCTCCGCCGACGGTTTCTCGATGTCCCCGTTGGTGCGGGATGTGATGACGGCGTACGAGGCCCGCGTGCACGGCGAAGAACCGCAATGGGCGCCTCTGGCGATCCAGTACGCCGACTTCACCCTTTGGCAGCGAGAGCTTCTGGGTTCTGGCGAAACCCCGGCATCGGTGATCTCCGAACAGCTGGATTACTGGCGACGCACACTCTCGGGCGCACCCGACCTCCTGGAACTTCCACGCGATCGGGACCGGCCCGCACAGCAGACTTTTCACGGCGCGCGCATCCACTTCTCGATCGGCAGTGACCTCCATCGCCGTATCCGGGAGCGCTCGAGGCAGCATCGGTCCACTGCATTCATGACAGTGCACGCGGCGCTCGCGGTACTGCTGGCACGTCTCGGCAGCACCGACGACGTCGTGATCGGGACACCGATCGCCGGTCGAGGGGACCGCGTCCTCGATGACCTGATCGGGATGTTCGTCGGAACACTTGCCCTGCGTACACAGGTGGACTCGGCGCAGTCGTTCCGGGACTTCGCGGCGCATTGTCGCGAGGTCGACCTCGCGGCGTTCGCGCATTCCGAGGTTCCGTTCGAGCGGGTTGTCGACGCGGTCGGGCCGAAACGGTCGACGGCCTACGCTCCCATCGCCTCGGTGTCGTTGGAATTCCAGAACAACGAACGGCTGAATCTGCAACTGCCAAAGTTGGAAGTCCGCGGCATCGACCCCCAACTCGACGTAGTGAAGGTGGACCTGGAATTCCTCCTGGCCGAGGAATTCGACGAAAGTGGAGCGCCCCGAGGGATGAGCGGCGCGGTCGACTTCGCCACTGATCTCTTCGATCCAGGTACGGTCAGTAGCTTTGCCGACATGTTCGTACGTGTTCTCGAATCCGTGACCGTGCATCCCGAAGCGGCGATCGGTGACATTGCGCTGTTCGGTGATCTCGAAACTCGCGAGTTGGTGCCTGCGCGTGGACAGACGGGAGTACCGCCGAAACTGTGGCCCGACTTGTTGACGACCGCTGCTGCGGTTGACCCGGACTCGGTGGCTCTGTCACTGGAGAACCGGCAGATCAGCTACCGCGAACTGGACGAGTGGTCGAACCGTGTGGCCCGGGAACTGTGCGGTCGGGGTGTGGGTCCGGAGACCTTCGTGGCGTTGGGAATGCCCCGATCGATCGAGTCGGTGGTGGCAATCTGGTCGGTGGCCAAAGCCGGAGCTGCTTTTGTGCCCGTCGATCCCGACTACCCGCGTGGGCGCGTCGAATACATGCTCGCCGATTGCCGAGCCTCACTCGGATTGACGGTTCGCGGAAGCCGAAGCCATCTACCCGACGTGGTTCCTTGGCTCGAACTCGACGATCCTGACTTCGAGCGGCGGGTGGCGGCGTTGTCGCCGGAACCGATCACCGACGACGACCGAACCGGTGAATTGCGCCTCGACCATCCCGCCTATCTGATCTACACCTCGGGGTCTACCGGAAAGCCCAAGGGAGTGAACATCACTCATCGCGGTCTGGCCAACTTCACGGCAGAGACTCGAGAGAGGTTCGAGGTCACTCACGATGCGCATGTCTCGCAGTTGGCCTCGCCGAGTTTCGACGCGTCCATCTTCGAGCTGACCATGGCGTTCAGCGCGTCCGCACGGGTCGTGATCGTTCCACCGGCGGTGTACGGTGGCGCCGAACTGGCAGACGTTTTCCGGCGCGAGCAGGTCACTCATGCCACCATCACGCCGACTGCGCTAGCGGCGCTCGGTGACAACGGATTCGAGGCGCTTCGTGTCCTCGATCTGGTGGGCGAGGCCTGTCCGCCGGAGGTCGTCGCGCAATGGGCGCCGGGTCGGAGGCTGCACAACGGCTACGGCCCGACTGAAACCACCGTGCAGGCGAGTGTCAGCGATTCGATGAAACCCGGTGCGGGAGTGAACATCGGCTCGCCGGCAGTGGGCTTCGGTTTCCTGGTGCTGGACGAGCGTTTGCAGCCCGTCCCGGTGGGTGTGCCGGGGGAGCTGTACATCATCGGCCCAGGTATGGCACGTGGGTACCATAATCGGGCGTCGCTCACGTCGGAACGATTTGTCGCGTGCTCGTACGGGTCGCCGGGGCGCCGGATGTACCGCACCGGAGATGTCGTGCGCTGGCGTGAGTCCAGCGGCGACAGTGCACGTGATGACGGCAGTGCACGTGATGACGACAGTGCAAGTACTGGGTCACATCACACGCTGGAGTACATCGGGCGCAGCGACTTCCAGGTCAAGATCCGTGGTTTCCGGATCGAACTCGGCGAAATCGATGCAGTTCTCACGCGTCACCCGTCCGTGGACTTCGCTGCCACGATCGGCCAGGTCGGACCGTCGGGTGAAACGGTCCTGGTGTCGTATGTGCGCGCGTCGGATGCCGAAGCCGCGGACAGCGAAGCCGCGGACAGCGACGAGATACGGGTGTACGCGGCCGACCGGCTACCCGCGCACATGGTTCCGTCGGCGGTGGTACTTCTCGAGCGAATACCTATGACGCCGGTGGGCAAACTCGACCGGAAGGCTCTACCGGCACCCGAATTCAGTTCGGCCGCAGCAAAGTTCCGCGAACCGGTCACCGAGACCGAACACGCAGTGGTCGACGCATTCGCCGAGGTTCTGGGCGTCGACCGGGTGAGCACCGCGGACAGCTTCTTCGATCTGGGCGGGTCGTCGCTGGTTGCCACCCGAATCGTCAGCGCACTGCACTCCCGATTCCAACGCAGGATTCCACTTCAATGGATGTTCCTCGACCCGACACCGGCCGGAATTGCTCGTCGCCTCGACCTGCCGACTGTGAGCGCCGGCATGGAAGAGTTGCTCGCCGTGGTTGTTCCGCTGCGCGCAGAAGGAAGTGGGCGACCACTGTTCTGTGTGCACCCTGGTATGGGCCTGTCCTGGGGATACGCCGGCCTGGTGCGGTACCTGCCCGAGGACCGGCCGGTATACGGCCTTCAACTACCCGCACTCAGCGACGACGGTGACTATCAGTCGATCGAACAGTTGGCGCATCGATACGTCGAAGAGATGGAGGCCGTGTCGTCGGAAGGGCCCTACGACTTGCTCGGGTGGTCGCTCGGTGGCGTCATCGCGCACGCCATGGCCGTCGAATTGCAATCGTCCGGTAGCGAAGTCGCAACACTGACGATGATGGACAGTTACCCCGACAACGGCGATGCCGCGTCGTCAGCCGTCCTCGATGTCCGGGACCTGCTGAGAGGACTCGGCCTCGAGGTCGAGACCGACGAAGATCTGACATTCGACGACGCGGCTGCCGTGTTGACCCAGTCGGTCGGGACCGAGACCGGGGTCGACGGTCGGGACCTCGAGCGGATTGCCCGTGCGTACGAGGCTTCGCAGCGAATCACGCACCAGTTCGTTCCACAGGTCTACGAAGGAGACCTGGTGATTTTCCCGGCAACTGGAGGAGACGACACGATTCCGCGCGAAAGGTCGACCCAGGAATGGGGTCCGCTCGTGACCGGCCGGATCCTGGAGATACCGGTGGGCTGCGGACACAACGAGATGATCGAGCCTGCGGCCATGACGGTCATCGGACCGGAGATGGCTCGGCTCCTCACGATGTTTTCGGGTTACTCCGAACGGGCATGACAACTTCAAGCCACCAAGCCGCAAGCCCGCGACGCGAGCGCCACCGAACTGTTGCCGGGCACCGCAATCGAGCACGAGGAGCGGCAATGAGAAGGATCGGACGCACTCGGGCGATACTGGTCGTCGCCCTCGTCGCATGGACAGGATTGTTCGGTGAAGCAGCGCTGGCCTCGGCAGATCAGGCGCGGACATTGCCTTCAGACGGATCAGCTCTCGATCACGTCGAGCAGATCAATGCACGTCAACTAACGATGTACGTCTACTCGGCTGCAATGGACAAAGTGATCCCACTCGAGGTGATTCGGCCGGCAGACACCAGTGCGCCGAGACCGACTCTCTATCTGCTCAACGGCGCCGGCGGCGGCGAGGACACGGCTACGTGGCAGACACGGACAGACGTCGTCGACTTCTTCGGCGACAAGAACGTCAACGTCGTGAATCCCATCGGCGGTGCATACAGCTATTACACGGACTGGGAGAAGCCTGATCCTGTTCTGGGACTGAATAAGTGGACCACGTTCCTTACCCAGGAGTTGCCGCCGATCGTCGACGCCACACTCGGTACGACGGGTGCGAACGCCGTCGCCGGATTGTCGATGGCCGGTACGTCGGTTCTGAGCCTGGCCGAGGCTGCGCCGACGGTTTACCGTGCGGTCGGTGCCTTCAGCGGTTGCGCCGAGACGAGTACTCAACCAGGTCAGGACTACGTGAGATTTGTGGTCGGATTCCGCGGCGGCAACGTCGACAACATGTGGGGTCCCCTCGGTGGTCCGGCGTGGGTGGCCAACGATCCGGTGGTCAACGCCGAGAGATTGCGCGGCATCGATCTCTACATCAGCAACGGAACGGGGCTGCCAGGTCCACACGAGAATCTGGGTGGACCGATGGTTAACGGTGATCCGGGCGTTTTGGCCAACCAGGTGATCGTGGGCGGAGTCATCGAGGCCGGGACGAACCAGTGCACCCATCGTCTGGCCGAGCGACTCGACTCCCTGGGCATCCCCGCCACCTATGATTTCCGGGCAACGGGCACACACTCCTGGGGTTATTGGCAGGACGATCTTCACAACTCGTGGCCGGTGATTGCCGAGTCGATCGGTGCACGTTAGCCGGCGTACCAGTGGGTTGTTGGCTGAGTTGTTTCTCACTTCGGTGCCCAGTCTCCGAACCTGGCCGCCCGAACTGCAGGTCAGCGGCGTTATAGTCGGCAGATGAGTTCAGATACACTCGCGCCTCTCGACACCGATGTACTTGCGCGCAGGTTTGCGTGCCTGGGTGATCCGACGCGGTTGCGAGTGCTTCGACTTGCAGCTGCCGGCCCGGTAGAGGTCGACGAGATTGCACGCGCTGCATCACTCGACCCGTCCGCCCTGAGTGTTCACCTCGAAGCGTTGAGCGAGGTCGGCTTCGTCGAGGTGACGGTGCACGTAGGCATCTCGGTTGTCAGTGTCGCCGGAACCGCGTACTCAGATCTGATGGCAGCGGCCGCCGTCGTGGCTGCGCGCGGTCCGGTCAGAGACACCTTGGGGCTGCTTCCCTCCGATGTAGTTCTGCGCCGCATGGATTCGGGTGACTGGGACGCCGTGCGGTCGATCTACCGCGAGGGAATCGACACCGGAACCGCGACCTTCACCACGTCGGTGCCATCCGCCGAGAAGCTCGACGATCAATGGTTGCCTGATCATCGATGGGTCGCAGAGATCGACGGACGCGTCGAAGGCTGGGCGAGCCTGAGCCCGGTGTCCTCACGTGACTGCTACCGCGGGGTCGCCGAGAACTCCATCTACGTCGGCAGTGGTGCTCGCGGTCGGGGTGTCGGCAAGCTGCTGCTTCGCCAACAGGTGCAGGCCGCCGACGCCAGCGAGATCTGGACCGTGCAGTCGTCGATCTTTCCGGAGAACCGCGCGAGTGTCGCGCTGCATCAGGCCGTCGGGTTCCGAATCGTCGGGACTCGGTCGCGTATCGCTCAACTGGGTGGGCGGTGGCGTGACACGTTGTTCCTCGAACGTCGCAGCGAGGATGCTGTCGCTGGCCTTTGAGAACAGGCGCTCAGCCCTTGGCAGCGCTGATTCCGGCGCGTCGACCGTAGAAGCTGCCGTCACCGAGGGACGTGCCTGAGGCATAACCGCCGGCGCAGACTCCGGCAGTGCAGCGGCCGGCGGCAAAAAGCCCGGGTATCGGCTCGCCCGAGACGTGCAGGACCTCCGAGTTGATCGATGTGCGCAGACCGCCGAGTGTGAATCCGGCGGTGAAGTTGCGAAGGTCGAGCGCCGCGACGGGCGAGCCGATCGGCTTGACCCACTCCTTCTTCTTGCCGAGTACCGGGTCTTCACCACGGGCTGCGTGGCGGTTGTAGACCTCCACGGTCGACTGCAGCGTCCCCGCTGGCAGACTCATGTCGGATTCGAGTTCCTCGACGGTTTCGGCCACCCACTTAGGCTGGAACCTGAAGAACGGTGTGGAACTGTCTGCGGCGCAACCCTCTTCGTAGGAAGCCTCGTCGATGATCAAGTAGGCCTGATTCTCGTTGCGTAGCAATGTTTCCTGCCCGATCCTACCTGGGTACGTGTCCTCGTTGACGTAGCGCTGGCCGCGTCCGTTGACGAGTATGCCGCGAATCATCAACTGGGGGTCGCCGAAGAATGCGACCTCGGTTGCGTCCATGTGCGCGAGGTCGGCGCCCAGAGCCTGCGCCATCTGGATCGCCTTGCCGTCATGCTCCTCGATCGCTGCGCCGGGTCGACCGATCAGTCTCGGCGCGTACGACTGGATCATCGATTTGTTGTAGGCGAAGCTTCCCGTCGCCAGTACGACGCCCGTGCGTGCTCGGACCGCCACTTCTTTGCCGTACTGCTTGGCGATGATGCCGACGACTCGATCGCCGTCGACGACCAGGCGTTGTACCCGCATGTCGTATTCAGCTCGTACGCCCAGGCTTTCCGCTGTCTCGATCAACGGCTTCATCAACATGAAGCCGCCGCCCTTCTCTCCGGTGCGTTTGCCGCTCATCTGCGGAACGTGACCGCGAGGGGCCGGTGTCGCGATCGTGTTGAACGGTGCCGAGTTCTCGCCGCCGGAGTACATGAGCCCGTCGTCGAACGGCGTTTCCCAACCCGGTTGGCCGTAGAAGCTTTCCTTGAACGGCACACCGTTGTCGACGAGCCAGTTGTAGTGTTCGACGCTGCCTTCGCAGTAGTCGGTGATCTTCTCCTCGTCCGCGCCGGGACCGAGCGCGGCCATCATGAACGACTTCATGTTTGCGGGGGAGTCCTCGAACCCGAGCGCCTGCTGCAACGGGGTTCCTCCGCCCAGATAGATGAATCCGCCGGCCAACGCCGCGGCGCCGCCCCATCCACTCGTGCGTTCGAGCACCAGCACTTCGGCGCCCGCGCGGGCCGCTTCGATCGACGCGCTTACTCCGGCGATGCCGTAGCCGGCGACGACAACGTCAGCCTCGAAGTGCCACTGCTCGATGCTTGCTGCGGACTGCGGACGGATTGGGCTGGCCTCGGCCATGGATTCGGATCCTTCGTTCTTCTGGTTGGTTGGTGGGGAATCGGTGGGTGTGATTGATGCCCTGATGGCAGTATCTCGACCGAAAGTCAGTCGGTGTCCGTTTTCGCGGAATCGGCTGCGGCCTTCTCCTCGGCGCGCGCGGCTTTGCGTCGGTCGGCTTTCACGGCGATCAGCGCGTTGTTGAGGCCGGTTGCAAGCGGCCAGCCGACGTAGTGGCACAGGAAGATCGCGGCCTCTTCGAACTGCCGCTCGGTCAACTCTTCGTTGTGGAGAGCAGCGTTGATCTGGATCTTTGCGACGTCGCTCTGCCCCTGGGCGGTGATGGCGCCGATCAGCAGCAGCCGCCGATCACGCACCGACAGCCCCGGTCGTGTCCAGATGTCGGCGAAGAGATGGTCGGCGGTCACCGCGAAGAAATCGCCGGGAACATCAGCGGGGAGTTCCCAGCCGTACACCTCGTTCATCTTCGCGACGCCGCGAGCGCGGGTCTCGGAGATGCGGTTTCCGTCGGTTCCGCTGGTGTCGGTCATGTGGGTGGTGTCGGTCATGCGTGCTCCCGTGTCGTAGATGCCGGTGAAGGTTCGCCGTCCCCGTTTCCATCCCCGTGATCGACGCCGAGTCCGACGCCGAGTCCGGAGAGTGCAAGGTGCGCGAGCGGCAGTTCGAGTTCCAGCCGGTCACCGAGGTCGATGGCCAAGGCCAAGTCCTTCTCCCCGAGATTGCGAACGTGCTGCAGTATCGAGAACCACGGATCATCCTCCGAGACCGGTGCGGTGGTGTCGCGAAGCATGATCGCGCCGGCGCCACCGGTGATGGCATCGGTATGCCTGACGACCTTTCCGAGCGTGCGGAGATTCAGTCCTGCAGCCTCGGCGAGTCGCGCAGCTTCGGTCGTGGCGGTGAACGAGACGAAATGAAGAAGGTTACGTGCGAGCTTCATTCGAGTTCCTGCGCCGACATCACCGGCACGAACCACCAGTTCGGCCCAGTATCCGAATGGCTCACGGACGGCCTCGAACGCCTCCTCCGATCCTCCGATCATCACCGCCAACCTGCCCTGGGTGGCACCGCCCGCACCGCCGCTGATCGGCGCGTCGATCAGCAGAACACCACGAACCTCGCAGATACGAGCGAGTTCCACCGCCGTGGTGTCCGAGATGGTCGAGTGAATCGCGACGACGGTTCCCGGCTGTGCAGTCGTCAGGATCCCGTGCGGCCCGTCGACGACGTCGCGGACCTGCGCGTCGTCGAGCACCGTGACGGAGATGATGCTCGCGCGCGCAGCTACCTCGGCGGGCGTCGATGCTGCGCCTGCACCCGCGGTGGTGAACGGTTCGAGCGCTTCGGGGCGTGCATCACACACCACGAGCCCTCCCGGCCAGTCCAGGAGGCGCGTCGCCATGGGCGCACCCATGTTGCCCAGACCGATGTACCCCAGACGGGGTTTCGAAGAGCTGGATTTCGACGAGCGGGGCTCAGAAGCGGATTCCGTCACGACCGGTACACCTGCCCGCCGTCGACGTTGAAGATCTGCCCGGTGACCCAGCCTGCGTCGTCCGAGAGGAGGAACAGGCACATTCCGACAAGATCATCCGGCGTTCCCATGCGCTGCAACGGTATTCGCTTGATCATGTCCTTGACGATGTTGCCGGGGGTGACGGTTCGAGTCGCCTCAGTGTCGATGGGACCGGGAGCTATGGCGTTGATGCGGATGTTCGACCAGCCGAGTTCGGTCGCGAGCTGTTGCGTCAGGCTGTTGACCCCGGCTTTCGCTAGTCCGTAGTAGTTCGAGTACAGCCAGGCTGCCGTGGAGGACTGGTTGACGATCGAGCCACCCTTCTCCCGCATGTGAGGTACGACGGCGCGGCACACCTGCAATGCACCGTCCATGTTGACGCTCATGAACTTTCGGTAGTACTCCCAGTCGACGGTCAACAGGGAATCGATCTTCATTCCGCCGTAGATGGCAGCGTTGTTCACCAAATGCTCGATGCTGCCGAACTGCTCGATCGTGAACTCGGCAAGTGCCGCAGTCGATTCCCCGTCGGCAACGTCGACGTCCTTGAACACCGCGCGCCCTCCGTCCGCGGTGATCTGTTTTGCGACAGCTTCGCCGAGTTCGCGATTGAGGTCGGCGATCACCACGTTGGCGCCCTCCGTGGCCAACGCGCGAGCGTACGCCTCCCCGATGCCCTGCGCCGCGCCGGTGACTATCGCAGTGCGACCGTCGAAACGTCCCATGTCGACCTACTTTCGTGGTGATGATCTGCGGTGATGGTGGGGGTGTGAATGTCAGGAAGGTGAAGCGACGAGCTTGGTTTCTAAGTATTCCTCGAAACCTGCGAGACCCATTTCGCGGCCGATGCCGGATTGTTTGTATCCACCGAACGGTGCATCGGCCGAGTACCAGACGCCGCCGTTGACGCTCAGCGTTCCGGTTCTGACACCCGCTACGACGTGCGCGATGCGATCGGGATCGGTGCCCCACACCGACCCGGACAGTCCGTAGGGTGAATCGTTGGCGATCCGGATGGCGTCGTCGTCGTTGTCGTAGGGAATGATCACGAGGACGGGTCCGAAGATTTCCTCTTGCGCTACCCGCGACGAGTTGTCCAGCCCGGCAATGAGAGTGGGCTCGACGAAGAAACCGCTTTTGTGACCGGCAGGACGCCCACCACCCGTGACGAACGTACCGCCCTCTTCGGCCGCGAGCGCGAGATAGCTCTCCACCCTCTCGCGCTGGCGCGCCGAGATAACTGGGCCGCACACCGTTCCGCGGGCACTGGGGTCACCTGCCCGAATGCCGGACATCGCTGTGGACGCTGCAGCCAGAGCATCGTCGTACCGACTGCGCGGCACCAGAAGCCTGGTACTGAGCGCGCAGCCCTGACCGGCATGAACACAGACGGAGAACGCTGCAACCGAGCATGCACCCTTGATGTCCGCATCGTCGAGGACGATGAATGCCGACTTGCCCCCGAGCTCGAGGAAGACTTTCTTGAGTGTCTGGGCGGCAGAGCCCATGACCGCGCGTCCGGTGGCGGTGGAACCGGTGAACGACACCAGATCGACCCGCGGGTCGCTGCACAATTGTGCGCCGAGTGAATGATCCGTGGACGTCACTACGTTGACGACTCCGGCGGGGATCTCGGTTTCTTCGGCGATCACCTTGGCGACCAACGCAGCGCACCAGGGCGTGTCTGGCGCGGGCTTGAGAACGATGGTGTTGCCGGCTGCGAGGGCGGGACCGAGTTTGGCGAAATTGATCTGATGCGGGAAGTTCCACGGTGTGATCGCACCTACGACACCGACTGCTTCTTTGAGCAATCGGCGATGGGTGGGTATGCCCATGGGTGACGCGTGGCCGAGATCTTGTTCCCACGCATAGGATTCGATCAGGTCGGCCCAGTAGCGAAGATCTTCGATCGGGCCCTCGAGTTGTGGGCCGGTCGTCAGCATGACGGGCGCGCCCACCTCGGCCACAGTGATCTCACGTAGTTCTTCGATGTGGGACTGGAGTGCGTCGCACAGTTGGCGCAGGCAGCGAGCGCGAAATTCGTGATCGCGTGCCCACTCGGTGCCGTCGAATGCACGGCGTGCAGCGGCGATGGCCGCATCCATGTCCGCGGCGGTGCCTTCGGCAGCGCGGCCGATCAGTTCCTCTGTTGCCGGATTGAAAACTTCGAAGGTTCCGCCGGATCCGGGAATCAGCTTTCCGTCGACGAGAAGTGCAGAACTGTCTGCGGGTCGAAGCGTCATAGCGCGAGCCCTCTCTTTCTGGACATGTGTCTGGACTCTAGTTCACACTTAGGGTTGAGGCAATGGTTTTTGGGGCATAAGAGATTTCGAGCCAAGCTGTTTCGAGTGTCGGCGGATCGGCCTCGACGAAAAGCGCCTCATGTCCGGTGAGGCGCCGCTACGGTTCACCGCACATTCACAACCACGTCTTCACATCCACAGGAGAGAGGTCGAAATGAACAGAGTTGACGGAAAAGTGGTGTTGGTGACCGGCGCTGCTCGAGGTCAGGGGCGCAGTCACGCCGTCCGTCTCGCGCAGGAGGGCGCGCACATCATCGCCTTCGATCTGTGCGCAGACATCGCCAGCAACGAATACCCGCTCGCCAGTCAAGCCGATCTGGAGGAAACGGCTCGCCTGGTGAAAGAGGCCGGGCAGCAGGTGGTGACGGCGCGTGTCGACGTCCGTGATCGCGCCGGACTCGAAACAGCACTTGCCGAGGCGGTAGGGCAGTTGGGCGGATTGCATGTCGTCGTGGCGAACGCCGGTATCTGTCCGCTCGGCAAACACGTGTCGACCGCCGGTTTTGTCGACGCGTTCGATGTGAACTTTCTCGGTGTCGTCAATACAGTGCACGCGTCGATGGAATACCTCGGCGAAGGGGGTTCGATCATCGCGATCGGCTCTGTTGCCGGTCTGGTGCCGCAGACCGGATTCAACGGGCAACAGGCGCTCCAGGGTCCGGGTGGCGACGGATACGGCCTGGCCAAGAAGCTGATTCAGGCCTACACCAGTTCGTTGGCGCTGACCCTCGGGCCGAGTTCCATTCGCGTCAACGCGATTCATCCGACCAATGTGAACACCGACATGTTGCAGAGCATGCCGATGTACCGGACGTTCCGTCCCGACCTCGAGAATCCGACCGCCGAGGATGCGGCTGTGACGTTCCCGTTCATGCAGGCGATGCCGACCCCGTGGGTCGAACCCGCGGACATCTCGCATGCAGTCGTGTACCTGTCCTCGGACGAGTCGCGATTCGTGACTGGTCAGCAACTGCGTGTGGACGCTGGTGCCGGGATGAAGATCGGTCTGTAGTAGAACTTTTCGCGTCGCTGCTGCCTGTTCGTGGTGAATTTCTAAGTTTCCCCATTTCGTTGCCCTGGACAGGACGCTGTAGTAACGTCCAGACACGTGTCCAGCAAACGGGGCGATTCAAGTGGCGGGGGATCGATTGTCTACGAATCCACTCGCAGGCGCCTCACGGGCAAACAGGCGGAAACTGTGGCCAGGCTTGCCGAAGCAACAGTGAAAGTTCTACGCAAACAAGAGTTTTCCGGACTGACTGTCCGTTCGGTTGCGGCCGAAGCGGGCGTAGGAACTGCGACCGCCTACACGTATTTCGCGTCCAAGGAGCATCTGGTCGCCGAGGTTTTCTGGCGAAGGCTTCGGAACTCGTCGGCGCCTGATGGCTCAGGGTTGGATCGCACCGCGCACGTGCTGTCTGTACTTCGAAATATCGCGCTGCTTCTCGCGGACGAACCGGAGGTATCGGCGGCCGTGACCAATGCACTGCTCGGATCCGATCCTGAAGTGGAACATCTTCGCGGCCGGATCGGGTTCGAGATCCATCAACGACTCGCCTCGGCGTTGGATCCGAATGGCGAACCCGAAGTGTTGGAAGCGCTCGAAATGCTTTATGCCGGGGCGCTTCTGCGCGCAGGAATCGGCTACGGAACCTACGCGCAAATCGCTGGCCGCCTCGAGGCCTCAGCTCTACTGATCCTGGAGAAATCATGACAGAAGCTTTGATCGATCCGGTGGTCTTCAATCCGTACGACTACCACTTTCACGACGATCCGTATCCGACGTACAAGCGTCTGCGCGAAGAATCACCCCTGTATCACAATCCGGACGTGGGCTTTTGGGCATTGTCGCGATATGCGGACGTGGTCGACGGATTCAAGGACAACAAGCGTCTGTCGAGCGCAAACGGAGTATCACTCGACCCCGCTGCATACGGTCCACACGCGCATTATGTGATGTCGTTTCTCGCTATGGATGATCCCCGCCATATGCGGTTGCGCCAGTTGGTTTCTCGCGGATTCACACCGCGGCGTGTTGCGGAGTTCGACGGCCGGATACTCGAACTGACGAAGCAACATCTGATACCCGCGCTGGGCGCGGGGGAGTTCGACTGGATTACGGAGGTGGCGGGAAAGCTGCCGATGGACGTCATCTCCGAACTCATGGGTGTCCCCGAACCCGACCGAGCCGAACTGCGGCGCAAGGCGGATCTGGTGGTGCATCGAGAGGCGGGTGTTCTCGACGTGCCGCAACCTGCGGTGGAGGCTTCGATCAGTTTGATGGGCTACTACAAGGAGATGATCGCGCAGCGTCGCCGATCGCGGACGGACGATCTGACCTCGGCCTTGCTCGACGCCGAGATCGACGGAGACAAGCTTTCGGACCAGGAGATCCTCGGATTCATGTTTCTGATGGTCGTGGCCGGAAACGAGACCACGACCAAGCTTCTCGGAAACGCTCTGTACTGGGGTTCGCACCACCGGGAGCAGATCACACCGGTCCTCGACGATCCCGAACGAGCCTCGGAATGGGTGGAAGAGACTCTTCGCTACGACACGTCGAGTCAGATCGTGGCTCGGACTTCGGTTGTCGACCTCGAATACCACGGGCGCACGATTCCGGCGGGGGAGAAGGTCCTGCTCCTGATCGGATCGGCCAACCGAGACGCCGACGTCTTCGACGATGCCGACAGCTTCCAGATCGGCCGGAGTTCGTCGGGCAAACTCGCGAGTTTCGGTGGTGGCGTGCACTTCTGTCTCGGTGCCCACCTTGCCAAGCTCGAAGCCAAGATCGCCCTGGCGGAGTTCGGGCGTCGGGTCAGCGACTACGAAGTCGTCGAGTCCGGAATCGAGCGTGTTCATTCGACAAATGTCCGGGGCTTTGCGGCCCTGCCGGTGAAAGTGCAGGTGCGCTGATGCCTCGTTTCGAACCCAATCCTGTTCGCCGGCCGGCACTGATCAGTGGTGCGTCGTCGGGAATCGGCACAGCCACCGCGTATGCCCTGGCCGAACTCGGGCATCCGGTTGCACTCGGTGCGCGTCGAGTCGCCGAATGCGAAGCCATCGCCGAGAAGATCCGCAGCAACGGTGGTGAAGCGTTCGCCCACTTCCTCGACGTCACGGAGGGTGATTCGGTCGACGGGTTCGTCTCGGCCGCAGAGGCAGTCCACGGTCCCGCGGAAATCGTCGTCTCCGGTGCCGGAGACCTCGAATTCGGGGCTGCGGACGAGATGAATCCTGAGGCGTTTCTACGGCAGATCCAAGTTCACCTCGTCGGTGCGCAGCGATTGGCGCATCGCGTACTCCCCGGTATGAGGCAACGACAGCGCGGTGACTTCGTACTGATCGGCTCGGATTGTGCCGAGCGCCAGCGTCCACTCATGGGTGCGTACGACGCAGCGAAGGCCGGGCTCGAGGCAATGGGGCGTCAGATGCGAATGGAGCTCGAGGGAACAGGCATTCGCGCGTCGATCGTGCGACCCGGGCCGACACTGACCGGCATGGGGATGGACACGACGCCGGAGATCATCGGACCGGTTGGGGAATCGTGGAGCAAGTGGGGGTTCGCCCGCCATGGTTACTTTCTGCGCGCCTCGGACATCGCCAATGCCATCGTCGCCGTTGTGTCGGCGCCGCGAGGAGCACACATCGTGCTCGTCGAAGTTCAGCCCGAGGCGCCACTGGACAAACTTCCCACTGCGAACTCACAGGAGACGACATGACGCACGGAGTGCAAGAGACGTCGCGAACACTGCCAGAGCCGCCGCGGGTGTCCGGCGGGGATCTCCCGCACGGGCATCTCGAGGAACTGCGAACCGACCCGATAGCGCTCATGCGCCGGGTGCGTGAGGAATGTGGTGACGTCGGCGCCTTTCAACTTGCCGACCGCACAGTGATCTTGCTGTCCGGAGCCGAGGCAAACGAGTTCTTCTTCCGCTCCGCCGACGAGGATCTCGACCAACAAGCGGCTTACCCCTTCATGAAGCCGATATTCGGTGAAGGCGTCGTCTTCGACGCCAGCCCGGAGCGGCGTAAAGAGATGCTGCACAACTCGGCTCTGCGCGGCGAACAGATGCGCGGGCACGCCGCCACGATCGGCCGCGAGGTCGAGGCGATGGTCGCGCAGTGGGGAGACGAAGGCGAGATCGATCTGCTCGACTTCTTCGCCGAGCTGACCATCTATACCTCGTCGGCGTGCCTGATCGGCAAGAAGTTCCGCGACGAACTGGATGATAGCTTCGCCAAGCTGTATCACGAGCTCGAACAGGGAACGGATGCATTGGCTTTCGTGGATCCGTACGCGCCGATCGAGAGTTTCCGCCGCCGCGACGAGGCCCGGTTGGCGTTGGTCGCTCTGGTACAGGACATCATGAACAGGCGCATCGCGAATCCTCCGCAGGGCAAGGATGACCGCGACATGTTGGACGTGTTGGTCTCGGTCAAGGACGAGAACGGCGACCTCCGGTTCAGTGCCGACGAGATCACCGGCATCTTCATCTCGATGATGTTCGCCGGCCACCACACGACTTCCGGCACGGCAGCGTGGTCGCTGATCGAGATGCTGCGGCATCCCGACACCATGACGGACGTCGTCGACGAACTCGACAATCTGTACTCCGACGGCGCCGACATCAGTTTTCATGCCCTGCGCCAGATTCCGGTTCTCGAGGCTGTGGTCAAGGAAACCCTTCGACTGCATCCGCCGTTGATCATCCTGTTGCGGGTGGCACGTGGAGATTTCGAAGTGGGCGGCTTCGAGATCCGAGAGGGCCATCTTGTCGCCGCGACACCCGCGATCTCCAATCGAATCGCCGAGGACTTTCCCCGGCCGGACACCTTCGATCCCGGGAGGTACATCGACCCGAATCAAGAGGACATCGTCAACCGCTGGACGTGGATTCCGTTCGGAGCCGGCCGGCATCGCTGCGTCGGCGCTGCGTTCGCCCAGATGCAGCTCAAAGCGATCTTCTCGATCCTGCTGCGGGACTTCGAGTTCGAGATGGCGCAGCCGTCGGAATCCTACCGAAACGACCACAGCAAGATGGTCGTCCAGTTGCAGCAGCCGTGCGCGGTGAGGTACCGGCGCAGAACACGTCCCGGGCGTGAGGGGTGATCATGCACGTCGAAGTCGACCTCGACCTGTGCCAAGGCCATGCGGCATGCGAGCTGGAGGCACCGGAGATCTTTGTCGTCCCGAAGCGGGGGAAGGTCAGTCTTCTGGACTCGGACCCACCCGAGTCGCTCCGCGGTGAAGCCGAGATGGCGGTCAGGTACTGCCCGACCGGCGCCCTGAGAATTGTCGACTGATTACAGCGGATTGTCGATTGATTGCAGCGAATTCAAGTACTCGAGGGAGGAAGTTCAGATGACGGGTTTCGACCGCGCAGAGCTCGACGAGATGGTCCAACGCTGGATCGAGGCGAACAAAAAGGCCGAAGCCGCCGGCGATTGGAAACCGTTGGCGGACATGTATACCGAGGACGCCACGTACGGGTGGAACTACGGCCCCAAGCAGGATTTCATGGCGGTGGGGCGCGAGGAGATTCGCGAAGTCGCGCTCGGTCTCGAGATGAAGGGCCTCGAAGGCTGGGAGTATCCGTATCAAGACTTTGTGATCGACGACCGTAGCGGAAACGTGATCGGCTTGTGGAAGCAGATTTCCGATGCCAAGCGTGAGGACGGTAGCAACTACTCCGTCTACGGTATCGGTGGTAGTTGGTTCCGCTACGGCGGGGATTTCCAATGGTCCTGGCAGCGTGACTTCTTCGACTTCGGGAACGTGTCGGCATTGTTCATGGAGATGATCGGCAACAATGCTCTCTCGAAGGGGATGCAGGGGCGGATCCAGCGATCGATCTCGGGCGACCCGCTGCCGGGCTGGTATCCGGTGGGCACCGCGCCGGTTTCGCTGTGGTGAGTCCGATGTCGGTGCGCGATTCCTTCGAGGCACTCTCGCAGCGCGACCTTGCCGTGCTGGTGCCCGAGTTGCTCCTGTGCGGGCAACTCATCGACCGCTCGGGCATGGCGCATCTGATCGTCGAATTCGGACGCGAGGGTATGGCACAGGTGGCCGTCGAGGAGTGGGAGTCGGCCAGCCCCTGGTACACCCGCCGCATGCAGAAGGCTCTCGGATACGAGGGCGACGACGTCGTGACGATTTTCAAAGGGCTACAACTCGACATCGGCGCGCCGCCACAGTTCATGGATTTTCGATACCGGGTCGACGATCCGCTGCATGGTGAATTCTGGCTCGATCATTGCGGAGCGCTCATGGACGTCGAGCCGTTGGGTGACGAGTTCGTCACTTCGATGTGCCACGACATCGAGGACCCGACTTTTGATGCGACTGCCATCGCGACCAACCCGCACGCCCAGATCCGCCCGATTCACCGACCACCGCGCAGACCCGCGGACCGACATCCGCACTGCGCCTGGACCGTTGCCATCGACCCGTCGCACACTCCTCCCGTGATGACTGCACACACCGAGCAGATCGGACGCACTGAAGCGGTGACGGTCGAGCTGAGCCCGATCGATCACGGAGGGGACGGTAGTTCGGACTATTCGGGGCCGTTGTTGTCTGACCTGAGGTTCTCCGACTTCTCACGTTCGGCCCTGGTTCGTATCGCAGAGGAGATCTGCGTGCAGCATCACTTGTTGGCGTTGGGTTTTCTGGCCGCGGTTCGCCGTCGTGCCAGTGAGGACAAGGCGCGCGACATCACTCGGAAGCAACTCACGGGAATCGCAGGAGTGGCCGCACAGCGCATCAGAGATGCGCTCGGCCTTCCTTCGACACTGGAATCGCTGTCGTTGGTCCTGTCCGTGCACCCCTTGCTGAGTCCGAAGCAGTACGTGGAGAGTGAGATTCGGCGCGACGGCGATGCTCTGGAGCTGTGGATCTCGAGAGAAGGTCTTGTCGACCGCGACGGCGGTTGGCCGACCTTGTTGGACAGTGGGCATCTCGATGCCCTCCAGGCGTTGGTTCGCGGAGTGAATCCGCACTTCACCGTGAGAGTGGTGGCCGAAGATGCCGCGGGGCTTCTTCTGGCCGTCGACATCACCGAAGCTCCCGCTCCGGAATGCGTCGAAGTCGCCATCACGAAGGTCAGTACCGGCGCGGCATTCGTATTCGAAGATCGCGGAATCCCCTTGCCTCTCTTCGTCGTCTGACCGGCCGAACCCGAAGGACTCAACCTATGGCGTACACGTTTGCAGACCTGTTCGAGCATTCCGTCGATGTGATGCCCGATCGCCTCGCGCTGATCGTTTCCGGCGAGGAGGTGACATACCGTGAGCTCGACGAGCGGGCCAACCGATTGGCGCATTACTTCCAGTCAGTCGGGTTGGGTGTCGGTTCGCACATCGGTATTCAGCTGCACAACTCGATCGAGGCGATGGTTGCTGTCCTCGCGGCCTTCAAGATCCGCGGCGTTCCGATCACGGTGAACTACCGCTACACGAGCGACGAATTGGTCTACCTGTACGAGAACGCGGATCTCACGGCGTTGGTTTTCCATCGTGGTTTCGCTGAGCGGGTCGCCGAGGCGTTGGTGGCCACGCCGCGGGTCAAGTACCTGATCGAGGCGGCGGACGAACTCGCTCTCGGGAACGAACCGTCGATTCCTGGGGCAGTGGCATACGCCGACGCGCTCGGCAACCAATCTCCGCTTCGCGCAGGTGAACATGCATTTCCCGAGCGTTCCGGCGACGACGTCTATGTTCTCTACACCGGCGGAACAACTGGACGACCGAAAGGCGTCGTCTGGCGGCAGGAAGACATCTGGCGCGTGTTGGCCGGCGGTTACGACTTCTATTCGGGTGAGCCGATCGCCGACGAGTACCAGCAGTCGCGCGGTGGCGCCGCGGCAGCCGAACCCATGCGGTGGTGCATGCTTCCACCGCTGATCCATACGTCCGCGTTGATGCCGACGTTCAATGCGCTGTTCTCGGGCAACACCGTCATCTTCGAACCCAAATTCGATGCCGCACACGTCTGGCAGGTCGTCGCCGAATATCGGCCGCAGGTCATGGTCATCACCGGTGACGCCATGGGTCGTCCCCTGGTCGAAACCCATCGCGAATTGCAACCTGATGCGTCGAGCCTGGCTGTACTCGCATCCGGCGCTGCACTCTTCTCCGGTTCGGTCAAAGACGCGTTCTTCGACGTATTTCCGAATTTGATGATCTCCGATTCGGTTGGTTCCTCCGAAACAGGCTTCGGCGGAATCGGATTCGCAACCAAAGGTCTCGAGCAGCGCGGTGGCCCCAAAGTGGGAGCCAACAGATTCACTGTCGTCGTCGACGACGACAACCGAGTGTTGGAGCCGGGCTCGGGCGCCGAAGGATGGCTGGCGAAACTCGGCAACGTCCCACTCGGCTACTACAAGGATCCCGTGAAGTCGGCCGAGATATTCCGCGAGGTGAACGGCGCACGGGCAGTGGTGACCGGAGACCGGGCTCGGATCGAGGACGACGGCTCGGTCACCCTCCTCGGACGGGGAAACATGGTGGTCAACACCGGCGGCGAGAAAGTCTTCGTGGAAGAAGTCGAAGCAGTGGTGAAAGCCCATCCCGACATCTACGACGCGACAGTGATCGGTGTTTCGGACGAGCGGTGGGGCAATCGGGTGGCGGCTGTGCTTCGCATCCGCGACGGTGTGGAACCGGATTTCGAATCCATCGAGAAGCACGCCCGCAGTCACCTCGCCGGCTACAAGATTCCGCGTTCCTTCTGGATCGCCGACGACGTTGTTCGAGCGCCGAGCGGTAAACCGGACTACCGCTGGGCAAAGGAGTACTCGCACAGCCGAGACCCTGCCCATCGGATCGACTAGCGCTCGCACGCCGCACCCGGCACCCGGCACCCATCCGTAAAGGAGCATCTGCAATGCCTGAGATCGACCTTCCCGACGGGTTCGACGTGACCGACCCCCAGCTGTACGGCGAGCGCGTCCCGCTTGCCGAATTCGCCGAACTACGACGGTGCGCTCCGGTCTGGTGGAACGCGCAGGAACCGGGCACCGGCGGATTCCACGACGGTGGTTGTTGGGTGGTCTCTCGTCACGCAGACGTTCGTGATGTCTCGTTGCGCAGCGAGGAGTTCTCCAGCAATGTCAACGGCTGTATTCCGCGCCACGAGGACAACATCTCCGCTGAGGAGTTGGAGGCAACCAAACACGTCCTGATCAACAAGGACGCCCCCGAGCACACGCAGTTGCGCAAGTTGGTGGCGCGCTTGTTCACTCCGCGGTCGGTGGAAGCGATGCGGGCCGGGCTGAAAGCGCGGGCAGAAGACATAGCGTCGGCTGCCGTGGCGGAAGGTAGCGGTGATTTTGTCAGCCAGGTCGCCAGCGAGTTACCGATGCAGGCGATCTCGGAGCTGATCGGTGTACCGCAGGACGGGCGCCGTCAGCTGTACGAATGGTCGAATCAGATGACGGGATACGACGACGAGTCGCTCGCCGGCGAGTCTCGGATGGCGTCGGCGCAGATCCTGGGCTACGCCTATCAACTGGCCGAAGCGAGACGGGAGGAACCGCTCGACGACATCATCTCGCGCTTGGTGCATGCCGATATCGACGGGCAGAAACTCACCCCGGAACAGTTCGGTTTCTTCGTCATCATGTTGGCTGTCGCGGGCAACGAAACGACGCGCAACGCAACGACACTCGGCATGATGGCGTTTCTCGAGCATCCGGATCAGTGGGAACTGTACAAGCGTGAGCGTCCGCGCACCGCCGCGGACGAGATCATCCGCTGGGCTTCTCCGCTCACGTCGATGCAGCGGACAGCAGTGGTGGACACACAGATTGCCGGCACTGCGATTGCGAAGGGGCAGCGTGTCGTACTGCTCTACGGCTCGGCGAACTTCGACGAAACCGTCTTCGAGAACCCCGACGTCTTCGACATCACCCGAGACCCGAACCCGCACCTCGCGTTCGGAGGAACCGGACCGCACTACTGCGTCGGCGCCAACCTGGCCAGAATGGAGGTCGATCTGATCTTCGGCAAGATCGCCGATCACATGCCCGACATCAGCAAGCTCGGCGATCCGAGCAGGCTCTCGTCCGGTTGGCTCAACGGGATCAAGGAATTCAAGGTCGACTACGGCAACTCCACGTCATGTCCTTCGGGGCATTGACGTGTACAGCGGAAGAGTTGCACTTGCGGGCCCGATGCGCGAACTCGGGCAGTTCTACCGGATGGGCGCCGATGTCGCAGTGGGCTTGTTCCGCACCCGCTTTCAGGTGCAGGAGTTTCTCGCGCAGAGTTGGATGATCGCCCGGGTGTCGATCGTGCCGACAGTGTTGGTAGCCGTGCCGTTCACGGTCCTGGTGAGTTTCACACTCAACATCCTTCTCCGCGAAATCGGTGCCGCCGACCTCAGCGGCGCCGGGGCCGCGCTCGGCGCCGTGACTCAGGTCGGTCCGGTGGTGACGGTGCTGATCGTGGCAGGTGCGGGCGCGACAGCCATCGCCGCCGATCTGGGATCGAGAACGATTCGTGAAGAGATCGACGCCATGGAGGTGCTCGGGATCGATCCGATCAATCGGCTGGTGATTCCGCGGGTGGTCGCGTCGACTGTGGTGGCTTTGCTGCTCAACGGACTCGTCTGCGTCATCGGCATCGCCGGCGGTTACGCCTTCTCGGTGTTTCTCCAGGGCGTGAACCCTGGCGCCTTCGTCGAGGGAATCACGTTGCTGACCGGCCTGCCCGAGGTGGCGTTGTCGATGGTCAAAGCTGCACTGTTCGGGATGCTGGCGGGATTGGTGGCCTGCTATCGCGGACTGTCGGTACGGGGTGGGCCGAAAGGCGTGGGAGAGGCCGTCAACGAAACGGTGGTGTACGCATTCATGGCGTTGTTCGTCGTCAACACCATCGTCACCGCGATCGGCATCCGATTGACGGCGGGGTGATCGAGGTGACGCTGTCGGATTCGCTCGCACAAATCGGCAAGTTCGGACGCACGCGGGCGCGGGTGGCTCGAACGTCACGCTCGATCGACGACGTCGGGCGACAAGCTGTCTTCTTCGCGCGCGCCATCGCTCACATCCCGTGGGCAATTCGCAAACACCCGAAAGAAGTGTTGAGACTGGTAGCCGAGATCAGCATGGGCACCGGAGCTTTGGCAGTGATCGGCGGCACTGTTGCGGTCGTAGGATTTTTGACTCTCGCCTCGGGCAGCACCATTGCGATCCAAGGTTTCAGCTCACTGGGAAATATCGGAGTCGAAGCGCTCACCGGATTCTTCTCCGCCTTCATCAATGTTCGTATCGCTGCGCCGGTCATCGCGGGAATCGGCCTGTCGGCCACGATCGGAGCAGGTTCGACCGCGCAGATCGGTGCCATGCGCATCAGTGAGGAAATCGACGCCCTCGAATCGATGGCGATCAGTTCGGTCCCGTACGTCGTCAGCACCCGCGTCACCGCAGGGATGATCGCGATCTTGCCGCTGTACTCACTGGCGCTCGTAGGATCATTTCTGGCCGGACGATTCACCACGGTCGTGCTGTTCGGTCAGTCCTCCGGTCTTTACGACCACTACTTCACGACGTTCCTCGATCCGGTCGACGTCGCATGGTCCTTCGTTCAAGTGCTCGTGATGGCACTACTGGTGATGCTGATCCACACGTACTACGGATACAACGCGTCCGGGGGACCGTCGGGCGTGGGAACCGCAGTGGGCCGCGGGGTTCGGCTCTCGCTTATCTGCGTCGTTGCGGTGACCCTGCTCGTCTCACTCGCACTCTACGGCGGTTCCGGCAACTTCAATCTGTCCGGTTAGGGGGACTGCGTGCACAGATACGGCTACAAGTTGGCTGCGCTCGGCCTGGCCGCGGCGATCCTCGGGGTCATCGCCCTGGCGGTCGCGTCTTTCAACCAGACGTTTGTCCCCCGCGTGCCGATCACGGTGATTGCGGAGCGCGCGGGACTCGTGATGGATCCCGGCGCACGGGTGAAGATGGCCGGGGTGACGGTCGGCTCGGTGGAGTCCATCGCGCCGAACGACGACGCCACTGCACGACTGTCGTTGTCGATCGATCCCGGAGCGCTCGAGTCGATTCCGGCCAACGTAGAGGTGGCGATCACGTCGAATACAGCCTTCGGCGCGAAGTTCGTGAGTCTGTCCTCGCCGGAGCGGCCCGCGAGCACGCGCCTTGCCTCCGGGGCGACGATCGACGCTTCCCGGGTGACCGTCGAGTTGAACACCGTGTTCGAGAAACTGACCACCGTGCTCAGGACGGTGGATCCGGGCAAGCTCGATTCGACATTGGGCGCACTTTCGACCGCCCTGCAAGGACGCGGCGAGCGCCTCGGTGTCGCACTCGAACAAGCTGATACGTCATTGGCCGAATTCAACACTGCACGTGAGGCGCTCGATCACGTGCTGACCGACCTGCCGACCGTCACGCAGACCTACCGCGACGCTGTTCTCGACTTGATGGGCACCCTCGACTCGCTCACGACGACGGGAACCACTGTTCTCGACGAGCAGCAGAATCTTGATCTCCTCTTGCTCAACGTGATCGGGGTCGCCCGCACCGGAGAAGATGTACTGGGAGCCAACGCCGACGGTATCGACACCGTTCTGTCGTTACTGCGGCCGACCACCGCACTGCTCGAGGAATACTCCCCGGTGATTCCCTGCATGTTCCACGGACTGCAGGAGAGCAAGAAGATCGGCGACGGCGCCTACAACGGACAACCAGGAATCAAGATGTCGATCGGTCTGATCGCCGGAACCGAACCGTACCGATATCCCGACGACCTTCCGAAGGTCGCGGCAACAGGTGGCCCGCAGTGTATGGGCCTTCCACTGCGCGACCCGAACATCAATGCGCCTTACCTGGTGACGGATACCGGGGTGAATCCGTTTGCGCCCGAGCGTCAGCCGAATGGTGGGCAACCGATGAACACGGTCCCGGATCTGATGAGCTACCTGTTCGGGACGGAGATCCGATGAAAGTTCGTGGGTACACCGTCAAGTTCGGAATTTTTGTTCTGTTGATGATCCTCGTCAACGCCGGGCTGATCCTCGTGTTCGGCCAGATGCGAGGTGGCGACGCGAGGTCGTACTCGGCGGAGTTCGTCAACGCCTCCGGGCTCAGAGCCGGCGACAAGGTGCGCATCGCGGGTGTGCCGGTCGGTTCTGTCGGCTCCGTCGAATTCGGTGGGAATCACCGTGCCCACGTGAGTTTCAGTGTGGATACGGGTGACACCGTGACTGTATCGACCAGAGCCGCTGTTCGATATCAGGATCTGGTGGGTAATCGATACCTCGAACTGCTCGACGATCCGGGGATCGCGGGACCGCAGCCACAGGGCGAGAGCATTCCCGTCGATCGCACCGCACCGGCACTCGACCTCGATGCGCTACTCGGTGGTTTCAAGCCGCTGTTTCAAGCCCTGGACCCGGAGCAGGTCAACGCGTTGTCGATGTCCTTGCTCGAGGTGTTTCAAGGACAGTCCGGAACTGTGGCATCGGTGCTGGCGCACACCGGATCGATTACGAACACTCTCGCGGACCACGACCAACTGATCGGTCGAGTGATCGGCAACCTCGACGGTGTGCTCAGTGAATTGCGCAGCCGCGGTGGTCAGTTCAGTGACACTCTCGATCACCTACAACAGCTGGTCAGCGGGCTCGCGGCGGACCGGGAGATGATCGGGACTGCCGTCGAGAGTGTGAACACCGCATCAGGCACCTTCGCCGATCTCCTCGCCGGAGTTCGCCCGGACATCGCTGGAAACCTGTCGAATCTGGACGCAAGCCTGAATCCGCTGATCGAGCAACAAAGTGAGCTCGATCGGATTCTCGCGTCCATGCCCTCGAACTACAAGCAGCTGATCCGAGTCGGCTCGTACGGGTCGTTCTTCAACTTCTATCTGTGCGGAATCGCACTGAAGGTCGACGGTGCCGACGGTACGCCGCTCACTGTCGACCTGGTGGATCAGACGACCGGAAGGTGCGCACCACGATGAGAGAGATGGCACAGAGCCAGGCCGTACGCGTGGGGGTCGTGGGATTGGTCGTCACGGCCGCCGTCGTATTGGCATCGCTCCAGTATCAGAATCTGCAGTTCCTGAAATCGGGTGTCGGGTACAGCGCGGTGTTCGCCGACGCCAGCGGTCTCGCGCCGGGAGACGAAGTCAACGCCGCCGGAGTGAAGATCGGAACGGTGGATCGGATCGAGGTCGAGCACGGACTCGCGCGCGTGGATTTCACACTGGAAGGCTCGATCGGTTTGGGAGAAAGCACATCGGCGGCCGTCACCACGATGTCGTTGCTCGGCAAGCGAGCGGTATCGCTCGATCTGGACGGTCCGGGAAGGATCGCGGTCGGCGGCGAGATCCCGGTCGAGCGAACAAGATCGGCGTACTCGCTGCCCGACGTGCTCGGTGACCTCACCACGACGGTCGAGGACATCGATCTCGACCAACTCTCCGAATCACTCGACGCAGTGGGGCAGGTGATGTCCGACAGTGCGCCGAACCTGAGGCCGGCGCTGGACGGTGTCGCACGGATCTCCGACAGCGTCAATAGACGCGACGACATGTTGCGCACCTTGCTGTCCGATGCAAACGACGTCGCCGGGACGCTGGCCGAGCGTGGACCACAGGTCAACGCGCTACTCGTCGACGGCAATGCCTTGTTGGGAGAACTGGATCGGCGACAGGCGGCGCTGGGGGAAGTGATCACGAACATCTCGGCGTTGTCGACCCAGCTGAGCGGACTCGTCCACGACAACGAGGCGCAATTGCAACCGGTCCTCGGCAAACTCGACACGGTTGTCGGCATTCTGCAGAACAACAAGGACAACCTTTCTCAGGGAATCGACGGTCTCGGTACGTACGTGGGCACGCTCGGCGACACCGTGGCCAGCGGTCCCTTCTATTACGCCTACGTCCAGAACCTGGTACCGGCGCAATACACCCAACCGTTGATCAACGCGATGTTCGGGCTACCACCTGCGCCGCTACCGATTCCGGAGGTTCGATGATGGGTGCCTTACGAGTTCGCAAACCGGTGAACTGGCGTCGAATCGGCGTCGTCGGTGGAAGCGTCGTCGGCGCGGCGATCGTCGTCGTGTCGGGATACCTTGCGGTGCAACATCTGCGCTACTACAACGTGACGGCCTACTTCACCTCGACGACCGGTCTGTATGTCGGTGACGACGTTCGTGTCGTGGGAGTCGACGTCGGCCGCGTCACCGAGATCGCCCCACAGGGAGATCGAATGCGCGTCGAACTGAAATTGGCGCGCGAGGTTCCCGTCGCCGAGGACGCGAAAGCGGTGATCGTTGCCCAGTCACTGGTCTCGGCCCGCTTCGTGCAGTTGACGCCGGCGGTGACGGACGGCGCCGACGCACTGAATGACGGTGCGGAGATCGGGCTCGACCGAACAGCCGTCCCGGTCGAGTGGGACCAGATCAAGGAACAGTTGGGCCGGGCTGCCGATGCTTTGGGTCCCGACGGGGACGATCGCGGTCCCGCCGCCAACTTCCTCGACGGTGCCGGATCCGCACTGGCCGGCAACGGGGAAGCGCTGGGGCGCTCGGTGACCGAACTCTCGGAGGCTATGAGCACACTCGACGAAGGCGGAGCCGATCTGTTCGGCACCATCCACGGCCTGCAGACCTTCACGACCGCACTCGCCGCAAGCGACGAACAGATCGTTCAGTTCCAAGGACGACTGGCAAATGTCTCGAGTGTGCTCGCCGAGAGCCGGACGCAATTGGCTCCGGCTCTCGCCGATCTGGACGCCGCCGTCGTCGACGTACAGCGGTTTGTCGAACAGAACCGAACCGGCTTGACGGAGCAGATCGCGAAGTTGGCCGACGTGTCCCAGGTATTGGTCGACAAGCGCGCAGGCCTCGAGAAGGTACTGCATCTGGCTCCGACAGCGTTGTCGAACTACTACAACGTCTATCGGCCGGCCCAAGGAGCGATGGTGGGTGTGCCCGCATTCCAGAACGTCGGCAACCCGATCGACTTGATCTGCGGCGGAATCGCCGGCCTGGCCAACGACACCTCGAAGAAGGGCGCGGATTTGTGCATCGAATACCTCGGCCCGTTGCTCAACACGATCAAGGCGAACTACCCGGACCTGAGCATCAATCCGACCCGGGCGCTCGGGGCTCTTCCGGACCAACTGGTGTACAGCGAGCCTGATCTGGAACCGACTGGCGCCTTGAGCTTTCCGACGGTACCGGTGGCGTCTGATCTGACCGGCTTGCTCATGCCGTCGACAGGATCACGATGACTGGCCGCCGGTGGGGAACAGTGTGTCTGGGGGCGAGCACCGTGCTGGTTCTGACGGGTTGCCAATGGAGCGGGCTGAATTCGGTTTCGCTGCCAGGCGCGGCTGGGCGCGGTGAGGGGAGTTTCGCAGTCGTGATCGAGATGCCGGACGTCACGTCGATAAGTCCCAACTCTCCGGTCATGGTCAACGACGTGACGGTCGGAAGTATCAGTGCGATAGAGACCGACAACTGGCACGCACGGGTGACGGTTGCGCTCGACGGTTCGGTCTCCCTGCCCGCCAATGCGACGGCCAAGATCGGCCAAACCAGCCTGCTCGGGTCCAAACACGTTGCGCTTGCGCCGCCTACCGACGTTGCGCCGGAAGGGCGGTTGTCGGAGGGATCGGTGATCCCCCTCGCGTCGGCCGGCGTCTATCCCACCACCGAGGAAGCTTTGACAGCACTGTCATTGGTCCTGAACGGCGGTGGGCTCGCTCAGATTCACAGCATCACCACGGAGCTGAATACGGCGCTCGGCGGACGGACCGATGCGGCTCGCGACCTGCTGAGTCAGATGGATACCGTGACCGGAACACTCGACCGCCAACGTGATGCGATGGTCACGACCATGGAGAATCTCGACGTCTTCGCCGGTGAAATCACGGCCCAGAGAGTTGTTCTCGGTCAGGCATTGGAGACGCTCGATCCGGCCTTGGCGGAACTGAGCGCCCAGCGCGTGAGCCTGACCACCGCGCTCGATGCGGTCGGTAGGTTCGGGGACGTCGGGACCGATCTGGTCGATCGGACCCGCGACGATCTGAAAGCCAATTTGAGCTCCTTGGAATCGACGCTGCAGAAGGTGGCCGAAACGGGGCCGGACCTGATCAACAATTTGGGCAACCTGAGTACCTTCCCCTTCCCCCAGACGACCATCGACGACGGAATGCGCGGCGACTACACCAATCTGTGGGCGCTGATCGACCTCACGAGTAATCGTCTCCGGTCGGGGCTCGGCTTCGGCACTCCGTTCGGGGCGCCGCAAACTCCGGTGGAGAACGGAATACTGGTCGATCCCTTGACCGCTCCACTTGGAACAGGGCAGGCCGGCCCACTTGAAACAGGGCGGACCGCCCAGGGCGGTGGGCGATGATTCTCACGAAGTTGGTGCGCAGGCAATTGACGATCTTCGCGATCCTCGCAGTGATAGGCATGGGCGCGGCGGCGATCTCGTATCTGAGAGTTCCGACGATGCTCGGAATCGGGCGTTATACGGTGACTGTCGAGCTGCCCGACGCCGGTGGCCTCTATCGGAACGCGAACGTGACGTATCGCGGCGACACCATCGGTCAGGTCAGGTCGGTGCGTCTCTTTCCGGGAGTTGTGCGAGCCGAATTATCCTTGGAGAGTGCGGTTCCCGTTCCCTCCCGCGAGCTGACGGTAGCGGTGCGAAGTGTGTCGGCCATCGGCGAGCAATACGTCGACATGCAACCGAGTACCGCTGACGGACCCTTTCTGGCCGACGGAGACGTGATCGGCCCTGGGGCTGTCACGATCCCGACCGAGATCGGACCGGTCCTCGATCAGGCTCAGGCGATGCTCGCATCCGTACCGCAGGACAAGTTGCGATCGGTGATCGACGAGTCCGCGGCAGCGTTCGGTGGCAGGGGAGAGGACCTGGCACGTTTGCTGGATTCGACCACCTCGTTCGTCGATCAGATGTCTGCCGCCACAACCCCGGCCACGACGCTCGTACAGCAGTTGGATCCGCTCCTTCAGACCCAGGTGGTGACGGGCGACCAGATCCGCCAGTGGGCGTCCAGTGTCGCTCAGCTCAGTGGGCAGTTGGAGGTCGCCGACGGCTCCGTGCGCAATATCCTCGAGACCGGACCGGGCTTCGCGACCGAAGCCGACCTGCTGTTTCAAGGCCTCAAACCCACTTTGCCTGTGCTGCTTGCCAATTTCACCAGCACCGCTCAGGTGGCTTTGACGTACAACGCCGGGTTGGAGCAGGTGCTCGTCATCTTGCCGCCACTGGTCGCGGCACAGGAAACCGTCGTACAACGCGGGCAGGTGGACGGCGCCGCGAACGTCAACTTCCATCTCCAAGCGCAGGACCCTGCGGCCTGCTCGACCGGCTACCTTCCGGCCGATCAGCGACGAGACCCGACCCAGATGAGCGTCCCGGACATCCCGGCCGACTTGTACTGCAAAGTTCCGCAGAACTCGGTCTTCGCAGTTCGTGGATCCCGGAACATTCCCTGTATGGAGGTACCGGGCAAACGAGCACCGAGCCCGGAGATCTGCCGGAGTCCCGAAGCGTACGTGCCGTCGGGGACCAATGCGCCCGGCGAGTTGTACACCGGGCCTGACGGAGTCGACTATCAACACACGGAGTTGGCTCCGGCTGACTCCGGTCCGGGGGAGGGTGAGCCGTGGCAACAGTTGCTGACGCCGACGAATCGCTGAGAGGTGAGGTGCTGGATCCGGTCGGAGGGAAGCGCGGTGTACTCACTGCCCTGGTCTGGATTTCACTCGCGGCTCTGAGCGTCGTTGTGGTCTTCGGTTGTCTGGCTGTTCGATCGGACCGCGCGCGAGAGTCCCAGCGTCAAGAGTTCGTCGACGGTGCTGTCGCAGGAACCCTTGCTCTGATCGACGTTCACTCTGCCACGCTCGACGAGGATCTCGCGGCGCTGAAGTCGCTGACTACGGGGACTTTTGCAGACGAACTGAAGTCCGGTGAATCTGCGTTCGTCGCATCGATCCGTGATTTCGCCGTCGATTCCGACGGTCGTGTTGACACCGCAGCCCTGGCATCGGAATCCGGAACCTCGGGGGTGGTACTGATCGCGGCATCGGCTCAGGTCGGCAATTCGGCGGGAGAGTCTTCGGCGCGAACCTACCGTCTTCGCGTCGGTGTCGAAGAGGTCGACGATCGGGTACTGATGTCGAGTGTGGAGTTCGTCCCGTGAAGCGCGCGGTCTTGGCGTTTGCAGCGCTGATCTTGGTGGGAGTCGGCGGGACTCTGCTCTGGAGTCACCACCGTTCGGCAGCCGCTGAAACCGCACGTGTCGAGGTGATCGGTGTGGCGCCGATGCTCGTCGAGAATCTCTTGAGCTACAACAGCGACACGGTGGACGAGGATCTTGCACATGCTGCCGAGGGCGCAAGTGGAACATTTCAGGACCGTTTCGCTGAATTCGGATCGAAAACCGTTGCACCCCAGTCGAAGGAGCAAGGAATCAGCACGAAGGCGCGAGTAGTCGATGTCGGAGTGCTCTCCGCTGCTGCAGACCGAGCGGAATTGCTCCTGTTCGTCGATCAGATCACGACGAGTATCGCGCGGCCGGCACCAGCGTCGACGTCGAGCCGAGTCGAGGTGACACTCGATCGAGTCGACGGCACATGGCTGGTGAGTGCCATGACCCCCATCTAGTGAAGGTTGTCGCGGCCCGCCATGATCAGCCTGGCAGTGACTTCGAGCCGGTCTGCGATCTGCGAATAGGACTCGTAACCCATGCCGGCTCGGACAAGCGCTCCGGACCAGGAGATTTCGAGTGCTTCGAGTACGTCGGGATCGTATGACGGCCCCAGCGCCTCGATGAGCCGCTCGCGGATGTTCTTGCCGATACGTCCCCGAAGGTGTTCGACGTCGGGATCGTTGCCCATCATCGCCGTGGTCACGGCCGCGGCCAGCTCCGGTTCGTCGGAAACGAGGAGTGCGACGCTTCGAAGGACCGAGCAGACCTGCGCTTCTCGTTCCGCCTCGGGGGAGGGCTCGTGCGGTACCGCGTCGAGTCGGCGCCAGAACAGTTCTGCCACAAGGTGACTCTTGGACGAAAAATAGGTGTACGCCGTAGCCGCGGCTACACCGGCTTCCGCTGCCACCATTCGCACAGTCAGATCGGCAAACCCTTTGTCGCGCAGGACCGTGATCGCTGCCGCGGTCAATCGATCGACGGTTTCGGCTTGCTGCTGGGTCAGTCGGCGGCGAGTGGACTCGAACTTGGTCTTACCAGACATGTGTCCAGACACTACGGGATCGGACCCGTGCGAGCAAAGTGTGCGCTATCGCCGCTCGTTTCTCGCTCCCCGCTCGGTGTCATGTCTCGCTCCCGCTCGGTGGGAGAGAATTTCGAACCCCCGCGATCGCTAAGTCCATGTGTTAGAACGATTTCTAGAACATGTTCGGAAATTGTGCCCAGAATCGGAGAGGCTGACGATGACGAAGTGGGACGAGACGTGCGACGTACTCGCTGTGGGATCAGGCGGTGGACTCACCGGCGCGTACACGGCGGCCCGCGAAGGCCTCGACGTCATTGCGATCGAAGCAACCGACAAGTACGGCGGAACAACGGCGTACTCCGGCGGCGGCGGAATGTGGTTCCCGTGCAACGCTGTTCTCCGCCGCGGTGGCGACGACGACACCATCGAGGATGCACTGGAGTACTACCGATCAGTGGTGGGTGATCGTACGCCCGCCGACGTTCAGGAAGCCTACGTTCGAGGTGGCGCCGGGTTGATCGACTACCTCGAAGAGGACTCGAACTTCGAATTTCAGATACTGCCGTGGCCTGACTACTTCGGTGAAGAGCCCAAGGCTCGAGCGAGCGGACGGCACATTGTTCCCAAGCCGATGAACGCGAACAAGCTAAGTGCGCTTCGTGATTCGCTTCGTCCGCCGTTGGCGACGGAACGGCTGGGGGAGGAGTTGCCGAAGTACCTCGTCGGTGGACAGTCGTTGATCGGACGATTCCTGTTGGCGCTTGCGGAACTCCCGAACGCCACCATGCACCTGAAGACCACACTCGAGGAGTTGGTTGTCGAGGAAGGAGTGGTGGTCGGAGCCGTCGTCGACCGAAATGGAAGGCGTCGAACCATCCAGGCACGCAGAGGAGTGATCCTCGCCGCCGGCGGATTCGAGCAGAACGAGACCATGCGTGCCGAATTCGGTGTTCCCGGATCCGCTCTCGACACGATGGGCTGCCCCGGCAACCTCGGGAAGGCGCACCAGGCGGCGGTCGCCGCGGGTGCCGACACCGACCTGATGGGCGAAGCTTGGTGGTCGCCTGGACTCACCCATCCAGATGGGCGCTCCGCGTTTGCGCTGTGGTTCACGGGCGGAATTTTCGTGGACGACAACGGTTGTCGGTTCGTCAACGAATCTGCGCCGTACGACCGCTTGGGCCGCGCCGTCATCGAACACATGCGGGCTGGGAAAGTGACCACTCCGTATTGGATGATTTACGATAGCCGGGAAGGTTCAGTGCCACCGGTGAAGGCACCCAACGTCCCGTTGGCTCCGTCGGAGCAGTACGTGGATGCCGGATTGTGGAAGAGTGCCGAGACACTCGAAGACCTTGCCTCCCAGATCAATGTTCCCGCGGAGAATCTGGTGGAAGCCGTGAAGCGGTTCAACGCATTGGCGGCAACTGGCGTCGACACGGACTTCGGTCGAGGAGATACTGCGTACGACCGAGCCTTCTCGGATGGCGCGTCGCCACTCGTCCCGATAGATCAGGGACCGTTCCACGCCGCTGCTTTCGGTATCTCCGATCTCGGGACGAAAGGTGGTCTACGTACCGACGCGACCGGGCGCGTGCTGAAGGCTGACGGGACGGCTATCGCGGGGTTGTATGCGGCCGGAAACACGATGGCAGCGGCCAGCGGGACGGTGTATCCGGGCGGTGGAAACCCGATCGGTGCGAGCATGCTGTTCAGTCACCTGGCTGCGCTGGACCTGACGAAGCCGCCGTCGTAGGCAACAGTCGCTCGTTTCGGGGCTGGCTGGTCAGGCCTTGCCGAGTCCGGCGGCGATTCCCTTGTCCAGTTGGGTGAGCATTGCCGTACCCAGGGACGAAAGCTGGGCAACTTGGCGATCGTCGAGGCCCTCGAAGAGCAGGCCTTGGACAGACGCGACGTGAGGTGGCGCGGCCGCGACAACCTTTGCCATGCCTTCGTCGGTGAGTACCGCGTTGGATCCACGGCTTCCCCGGATGACTTCCCGTTTCACCCAGCCGGCCTTCTCCATTTTCGTGATGACGTGAGAGAGACGGGACAGGGACGCGTTCGCGCGCTGCGCCAGTACCGACAACTGGAGTTTGTGGTCGGGGGCGTCCGAGAGTGCGGCCAGCACGAAGTACTCGAAGTGTGTGAGTGCCGAATCTCGTTGCAGTTGAGTGTCGAGTGCGGCCGGCAACCGAGTCACGAGAGCGATCAGTGTCAGCCAGGCTTCCTGCTGCTCGGCTGTGAGCCACTTCGTCTGAGACTGCGCGTCGGTCTGCGCGGTCGGTTCACTCATCGGTGACTTCTCCTTCGGGTCGAGCATTCTTCTTGCACAGAGCGTGCTGGTGTACAGCGTCTCAGACGCATGTCCAGAAGAATCTTGCGGGGAATAGTTGCGGGACGAAAGTGTTGAGTTCTATATTAGGTTGAACCTTCAACTTGACGACGAATGTCTATCCCGAGGAGTCCGTATGTCCACCACGACAATGCCTGCGCTGTATCTCAGCCACGGTGCTCCACCCCTGGTGGACAGTGCGTTGTGGGTCGAGCAGTTGGGAGCGTGGGCCGGCGATCTTCCGAGACCGACGGCAATTCTCGTCGTCTCGGCGCACTGGGAATCAGCACCGCTGACGATAGGATCGACGACAACGGGGACCCCGCTCATCTACGACTTCGGCGGTTTTCCCGAGAGGTTCTACCGCGCGAAGTACAACTCTCCCGGCGCTCCGGACCTCGCCGCACAGGTTGCCGCATTGATGCCGGACAACGAACGGGTGGTTCAGCAGCCGAATCGGGGCCTCGATCACGGTGCCTATGTGCCGTTGACGGTGATGTACCCGGATGCAGACATCCCGGTTCTGCAGATTTCGCTGCCCACTCTCGACCCCGAGCGTTTGCTCCATCTCGGTGAGCGCCTACGGCCCCTCCGCGAGCAAGGTGTGCTGATCGTGGGATCCGGATTCACCACGCACGGCCTACCGTTCCTGCGCGATCCGTCGCCGGTAGCGCAGGCCCCGGGATGGTCGGCGGAATTCGATGCGTGGGCAGGGGAGAGGTTCGCTGCCGGCGACGTCGATTCGTTGATCGACTTCCGCGCCCAAGCTCCCGGGATGCCGTACGCGCATCCGACCATCGAGCACTTCGCCCCGTTGTTCGTCACGCTCGGTGCGTCGTCCGATCCGGAACAGGTGCCCACCCAGGTGATCGACGGATTTTGGATGGGACTTGCGAAGCGCTCGATTCAGGTCGCCTAGAAATTCAGGTAGCCCAGAGAATCAGGTTGCCCAGGGAAGTCAGTTCCGATTGCGAAGGAACTCGAGTGCCTGGTCGCCGTGTGTGTTGGCGCGCAGCTCGCTCGAGATGACTTTGAGAACGGTGCGGTCGGTGTCGATCACGAAGGTCGAGCGTTTGACGGGAGCCAGCTTGCCCAGAAGCCCGCGCTTGACGCCGAACTGTTCGGCTACGGCGCCGTCGGTGTCGGCAAGCAAGGGGTAGTCGAACGACTGTGCGGTTGCAAAGGTGGACTGCGCTTCGACCGTGTCGGTACTGATGCCGGCCCGCGAAGCGCCCACTGCGGCGAATTCGCCGCCGAGGTCTCGGAAGTGGCACGCCTCGGCGGTGCACACCGGCGTCGAGGCTGCCGGGTAGAAGAAGAGGACCAGGGGTCCGTTCTCGAGCAGGCTCGTCAGCGAGCGCGGAGTTCCGTCCTGGTCGGGCAGCGAGAATTCGGGAGCGAGTTGGCCTGGTTTCATTCGGCCGAGGTTACCCGCGCACGACGCCCGCGTGGGGGAGCCTGGGATGATGGAGCCATGCACGGCGAGCCCACCTCCATGTCCGCACGGTCGTCCGACACCGCGATCGTCGGTGACGCGTCCGATTCCACCACCACTCGGGAGCAGTTCCGTGCTCTCGCAGCCGAGCACCGGGTCGTTCCGGTCACTCGGAAAGTGTTGGCGGACTCCGAAACTCCGCTCTCGGCGTATGAGAAGTTGGCCGGCAATCGTCCCGGCACCTTCCTGCTCGAGTCGGCCGAGAACGGTCGTTCGTGGTCGCGGTGGTCGTTCATCGGCGTCGGAAGCCCGGCAGCACTGACTGTCGTGGACGGAGAAGCCGCTTGGTACGGCAATGTTCCCGCCGGCGCTCCTGCCGGCGGCGACCCGATCGATGCGCTCGGTGCCACCCTTGAACTACTTCGTTCGGAACGGCTGCCCGACCTGCCGCCTCTGACGGGTGGGATGGTCGGATTCCTCGGCTACGACGCGGTTCGGCGACTCGAGAAATTGGGTGACTCGGCGGTCGACGACCTGCAGATACCCGAGATGGTCATGCTGCTGGCTGCCGACATCGCTGCCGTCGATCACCACGAAGGGGCGATCACCCTCATCGCCAATGCCGTCAACTGGGACGGTACCGACGAGCGTGTCGACACGGCGTACGACGACGCGGTCGCCAGGTTGGACGCGATGACTCGCGCTCTCGCGGCGCCGGCGAAATCGACCGTCTCGACCTTCTCGAAAGCGACTCCGAACTACCGCCGTCAGCGCACCACCGAAAGTTTCGGTGTCGACGTCAAGAAGCTGATCGGCGACATCGAAGCGGGCGAGGCATTCCAGGTAGTCCTCTCGCAGCGATTCGAGATCGATTGCACTGCAGCGCCGATCGATGTGTACCGGATGCTGCGTGCGTCGAACCCCAGCCCGTACATGTATCTGCTCAACGTGCCGAACGGTGATGGTGAGACCGCGTTTTCGATCGTCGGTTCGAGCCCCGAGGCACTGGTCACGGTCGCCGAGGGTGTCGCGACCACGCACCCGATCGCAGGAACCAGATGGCGCGGTGCCACCGAGGAGGACGACATTCTGCTCGAGAAGGATCTCCTCGCCGACGAGAAGGAGAACTCCGAGCACCTCATGCTCGTCGATCTCGGGCGAAACGATCTGGGTCGTGTCTGCCGCCCGGGCACGGTGAAGGTTCACGACTATCGGCACATCGAGCGTTACAGCCATGTCATGCATCTCGTCTCGACCGTCACCGGTCATCTGGCCGAGGGAAAGCACGCTCTTGACGCGGTCACCGCATGCTTTCCCGCTGGAACCCTGTCGGGGGCGCCCAAAGTGCGGGCAATGCAGTTGATCGAAGAACTCGAGCCCACCAGGCGGGGTATCTACGGCGGCATCGTCGGCTACCTCGACTTCGCCGGCGACGCCGACACCGCGATCGCTATCCGAACGGCATTGATCAAGGACGGGGTCGGATACGTCCAAGCGGGCGCCGGCGTCGTGGCCGACTCGGATCCCGTGTACGAGGACACCGAGGCCCGCAACAAGGCGATGGCAGTACTGAGCGCCATCGCGTCGGCGCACACCCTGCGCACCATCGGAGGTGACGATCAGTGAGTGAAAACGAGTCGACCGCAGCGCAGCAACCTTCAACCGGACGGCCCACAGGTACTTCGCGTGGAACGGCAGTGCCGAGAACGCTTCTACTCGCATTGGCGGCGGCTGCTCTGTGGGGCAGTTCGCGAATGACGTGGGTTCATCTGACTTCGAGTGACGGCAAGACGCTGGAGCGGACGACGGACCTCGACGGCAGCACGTGGGCGGCGGCGATGACTCCACTCGCGCTTGCGCTGCTGGCGGCGATCGCGGCTTCGTTTGCGGTGCGAGGTTGGGCCCTGCGGGTAGTCGGACTGTTGGTGGCACTCGTCGCAATAGCGGTTGCGGTTCCGGCGGTGCAGTTGTTGGTTTCCGGAGCTTCTGCGGATCGAGCGGTGGAGTTGGCCGAGTTGTCCGGTCACCCGGAAGACCTCTCGACGACTGTTTCGGTACTGCCTGCCCTGCTGGCCTTGGTCGGAGCGGTGGCGGCGCTCGGTGCGGCAGTGCTCCTGATGCGCAAACCTCCAGTGCGAGGCGGGTTGTCGTCGAAGTACGACAACCCCGCTGCGCGTCGGGAGGCGGCCGCAAAACTGGGCAAGGCTGACACCGCCGCATCGGACGAGCCTGTGACGCAACGGATGTTGTGGGACGCGCTCGACGCCGGAGAGGACCCGACTGTCGCCGACGGGGACGACGGAGCCGGGGGCGACAGCGGTGCGAAACCGCGTTCGTCGCACTGAATAAGACTGAAGCCTCACCTGCGTGGGTACCCCGACGGAGTAGCAAAATTTCGTCCCACTAGGCTGAGAGCACCCTGATGACGTATCTCACATCGGGCTCTTGCCCAGAAAGGATTCGGGCCACGATGACCGTACTCGACTCGATTCTCGACGGGGTGCGCGCTGATGTCGCCGCCCGCGAAGCCGTACTCGACTTCGCTGCAGTCAAGGCTGCTGCCGCCGCTGCACCGCCTGCACTCGATGCTGCAGCAGCACTTCTGGAATCGAGCATCGGCGTCATCGCCGAGGTCAAGCGAGCGAGCCCGTCAAAGGGTGCGTTGGCCGACATCGCCGATCCCGCAGAGCTTGCCGCGGCCTACCAAGCCGGTGGCGCACGCATCATCAGTGTTCTCACCGAAGAGCGCCGTTTTCACGGCTCGCTCGCCGATCTCGACGCGGTCCGCAAAGCTGTCACCATTCCGGTGCTGCGCAAGGACTTCATCGTGGGGCCGTACCAGATTCACGAGGCTCGCGCTCATGGTGCCGACGTCATCTTGCTGATCGTTGCCGCGCTCGAACAGCAGGCGCTCGCCTCGCTGATCGATCGCACCGAATCCCTCGGAATGACTGCCCTCGTCGAGGTGCACACGGAAGAAGAAGCCAACCGCGCGCTCGAAGCCGGCGCCAAGGTGATCGGTGTGAACGCCCGCAATCTCAAGACTCTCGAGGTGGACAAGAACACCTTCGGTCGCATTGCTCCCGGTCTACCGACCGAGACGATCAAGATCGCCGAGTCGGGTGTTCGCGGAACTGCCGATCTGTTGGCGTACGCCGGTGCGGGTGCCGACGCGGTGCTCGTCGGTGAAGGCCTCGTGACCAGCGGTGACCCTCGCAAGGCAGTCGCAGATCTGGTCAACGCCGGCGCGCACCCGTCCTGCCCGAAACCGTCTCGATAAAGCGCATCACCGGCCCGGCGTGCTTTGACGCACCCGGGCGGTGACCAGCGGCACCCTTGGGGCAGACTGGTGGGGTGACTTCACGTACTCAGGAACCAGGCTCCGATGCAGTATCAGGTGCAGCATTCAAGGGCGGCAATCTGCCGCCCGCCAGCGCGGGACTCACCGAGCGCTCACATGATCCCGATGCCGGAGGCCATTTCGGCGTCTACGGCGGACGGCATGTGCCGGAAGCTCTCATGGCGGTCATCGAAGAGGTCACCGCGGAGTACGAAAAGGCTCGCGCGGACGACACGTTCTTGAACGAACTCGATCGCTTGCAGCGCGATTACACCGGACGTCCGTCGCCGATTTTCGAGGCAACGCGAATGAGCGAGTTCGCCGGTGGTGCGCGCATCATTCTCAAGCGTGAAGATCTGAACCACACAGGTTCTCACAAGATCAACAACGTTCTCGGTCAGGTTCTGCTGGCAAAGCGCATGGGTAAGACCCGCATCATCGCCGAGACCGGAGCAGGCCAGCACGGTGTGGCATCGGCCACCGCCTGTGCACTTCTCGGTCTCGAGTGCGTCATCTATATGGGTGCTGTCGACACCGAACGTCAAGCACTGAACGTCGCCCGCATGCGCCTACTCGGCGCGGAGGTCGTCTCGGTCGAGACCGGTTCGCGCACGCTCAAGGACGCGATCAACGAAGCCTTGCGCGACTGGGTTTCCCACGCGGACAACACCTATTACTGCTTCGGTACCGCGGCAGGTCCGCACCCGTTCCCCACCATCGTTCGCGACTTCCAGCGAGTGGTCGGCCTCGAAACACGTGTCCAGGTTCAGGCACTGACCGGCCGCCTGCCCGACGCAGTCACAGCCTGCGTCGGAGGTGGTTCGAATGCGATCGGAATCTTCCACCCGTTCATCGACGATCTGTCGGTACGGCTGGTGGGCTACGAAGCGGCCGGTGACGGTGTCGAAACTGGTAGGCATGCAGCAACATTCGCCGGTGGTACACCGGGTGCATTCCAGGGCGCCTACTCCTACCTGCTCCAGGACGAAGACGGTCAGACCATCGAATCGCACTCGATTTCTGCCGGTTTGGACTACCCGGGTGTCGGGCCCGAGCACGCCTATCTCAGCGACATCGGGCGCGCTACCTACGAACCCGTCACGGACAGCGAAGCCATGGATGCGCTTCTGCTGCTCTCGCGCCGCGAAGGCATCATCCCGGCCATCGAATCCGCCCACGCCGTCGCCGGCGCACTCCGACTGGGCAAGGAACTCGGCGAGGGCGCGATCATCGTCGTCAATCTCTCCGGACGCGGTGACAAGGACATGGATACCGCCGCAAGCTGGTTCGGACTTTTCGACGGACCTTCGGATCAGGCAACCGCTCCGGATAACGGAGCAGACCAGAACGACAACACGGAAGGCTCGGACAAGTGAGCGAACGACCATCACGCCTCGCACCCACTTTTGCAGCGTGCAAGGCTGACAAGCGCGCCGCCCTCGTCGGATACCTTCCTGCCGGTTACCCGACGGTTCCCGAGTCGATCGACGTGTTCAAGGCGATGGTTGACGGTGGCTGCGACATCATCGAAGTCGGTGTCGCGTACTCCGATCCGGTCATGGACGGTCCGACCATCCAGCGCGCAGCCGAAACCGCACTCACCAACGGCGTTCGCCTTCGCGACATCTTCACCGTGATCGAGCAGATCAGCTCGGTCGGCGGCAAGGCCGTTGTGATGACGTACTGGAACCCGGTGCTCCAGTACGGCGTCGACAAGTTTGCACGAGACCTCGCTTCCGCCGGTGGGCTCGGACTCATCACTCCTAACCTCATTCCGGAAGAAGCAGGCGCCTGGATGGAAGCATCCGAGGAGCACCACCTCGACCGGATCTTCCTTGTCGCTCCATCCTCGACCGAGGAACGGCTCGCGATGACGCTCGACGCGAGCAGCGGATTCATCTACGCGGCCTCGACGATGGGTGTCACCGGCGCGCGAGACGCCGTCTCGTCCATGGCTCCGGAACTGACCGCACGAATCCGCGCGCACTCCGACATCCCCGTCGGCGTCGGATTGGGAGTTCGCTCTGGCGCACAAGCTGCCGAAATCGCGGCATACGCCGATGCCGTCATCGTGGGTTCGGCCCTGGTCTCCGCGGTCGAGAACGGGTTGGGTGCAGTTCGCTCGCTCACCGAAGAACTCGCTGAGGGCGTCCGCTCGGCTACCGTGGCGTCGTGACCTCAACTGTGGAACTGCTGGCCTATATCCCCAGCCCGCCCCAAGGCGTCTGGTACGTCGGACCGGTGGCGCTGCGCGCCTACGCGCTCTTCATCATCCTCGGCATCATCGTCGCGATCGTGTGGGGAGATCGTCGTTGGGTCGCCCGCGGTGGCGAGAAGGGGACCGTTCTCGACATCGCGATCTGGGCTGTTCCTTTCGGTCTGATCGGTGGCAGGCTTTACCACGTATTGACCGACTGGCCCGCCTATTTCGGCGAGAACGGTCAGCCTCTCGACGCACTCAAGGTGTGGCAGGGTGGCCTCGGAATATGGGGAGCTGTCTTCCTCGGCGGCATCGGTGCGTGGATCGGCTGCCGGCGACGCGGCATTCCCGTATCTGCCCTCGGTGACGCGATTGCGCCCGGCATCCTGCTCGCGCAGGCCATCGGCCGTATCGGCAACTACTTCAACCAGGAGTTGTACGGTCGCGAGACCACCGTGCCGTGGGGCCTCGAGATCTTCGAGCGTGTGAACTCGTCCGGCCAACTCGATCAACTGGCAGGTGTCTCCAACGGGGAAGTCATCCGGGTCGTTCACCCGACGTTCCTCTACGAAGCTGTGTGGAACGTCCTGATCGTGATCCTGCTGGTCTTCGTCGACCGCCGATTCAAGATCGGCCATGGACGCCTGTTTGCTTTGTATGTCGCGGGCTACTGCCTGGGCCGGTTCGTCGTCGAGCTGATGCGCGACGATTTTGCCTACGAGATCGCCGGCATTCGAGTCAACACCTTCACTTCGGGGATCGTGTTCTTCGCCGCACTTGCCTACTTCTTCCTGGCGAAGAAGGGTCGTGAGGATCCGGCTGATTTGAAGTCGAAGAACTACGTTGCTGCGGTATCTGCCGGTGAAGCAGGAGCCGCGACGCCCGGTACCGAGAGTGATTCAGCAATAGCCGATACAAAGGCTGGTGCAAAGGCTGGTACAAAGGCTACTGAATTTGATTCCCCTCAATCCGACTCCACGGAATCCGATTCCAGTGAGGCAAGCGCCTCCACAGCAGCGACGGATGAGTCGTCGGACGCGGTGAAGCTGTCGAAGAAAGACAAGCCGTGACAGTTCCCTCTTCTCCCCCTTCGCAGGGGGGATTCCCCGAGGATCAGGGGCCGGTGTACGGCGTGCCCAATCCGTACGGCTATCAGCAGTCACCGTCGGCTCCGTCGATGTACGGGTTCGGTGATCCCTACGCGCCGTACGGTCGGCACCCGGTAACCGGGGAACCGTATTCCGACAAGTCTAAGGCCACCGCTGGCCTGTTGCAGATCTTGCTGGGCTTCTTCGGAATCTGTGGAGTCGGGCGCCTCTACATCGGAAGTGTCGGCATCGGACTGTGCCAACTGCTCGGCATGTTCTTCGCGCTGTTCATGTCGGCATTCCTCATCGGAATTCCATTTGCCATCGGAATTTGGATCTGGGCGTTCATCGACGGCATCGTGATACTTTCGGGCAATGCGCGGGACGGTGCTCGCCGGCCATTGCGAGGATGAGTCGCGAGCACGAACTGAGGACAGATGTGTGGGGGACTGGCCACGCGAAGGTCGAACCCTTCTCGCGGCCCGATAACAAAAGCTATTACGTACCGTCGTCGAATCGAAGGAAAGTACGTTGCCTAACTTGAACAAGAATCCGGAACCTTCCGAGTCGGGGGACTCGTCTGGATCGCAGCCGCCAGTTCCACCGCAGTTCGGGTCGCCCTTCGACTACGACGCCACTGCGGATGCGTCGTTGACGGAGACCTCGGCGCCCACGGAAAAGACGCCGTCGACGGAGACCACCGGCACCGGTCCAGGCTGGGATACGTATTCGGGAGTCGGAAACGGTCCGGGTTGGGGAAACCACCCCATCTACCCGCCGCCGACCGGAACCGAATCGACTACAGCGTTTCCCAGTGCTGATTCCACACCGAATCAGCCCACAGCGCCGTACACGCCGCAGGAAAGCTACGCCGCTCAAAACTATCCGGCGCCTGACTACTCGAGTCCGACCCAAACCCCGACGGACGGTCCCGTCTACGGTGCGCCGGCAGATCAGACTCCGAATCCCTACGCGGCTCCGCCGCAGGGAAGCCAGAGTTACGGTCAGCCGCAGAGCTACCCCCAGCCCGGATATTCACAGCCGGGTTACGGTCAGCCGCAGGGATACCCTCAAGCCCCGGGGTACGTCCAACCCGGTTACGGTTTGGTTGATGCATCCGCGCCTTACGGCCGTGATCCGCTGACGGGTGAACCGTTCTCGGACAAGTCGAAGACCACCGCCGGCCTGTTGCAGATTCTTCTGGGATTCATCGGTATCTGCGGCATCGGTCGGTTGTACATCGGAAGCACGACCATTGGAGTGCTCCAGTTACTCGGGATTTTCCTCGGCTACATTCTTCTGTTCCTGGTCGTGGGAATTGTGGTAGTCCCAGCGATCTGGATCTGGGCCTTCATCGACGGAATCATGATGTTGACGGGTAGCGTGCGCGACGGCCAGGGTCGGCCACTGCGTAGCTGATCGAGGCGACGTTCGGAACTGTGACCCCCTGATGCCTCGGTATCAGGGGGTCACAGTTTTACTCTCGCGACCTGCGGTTATGGGCTGATAAACTAGCGCTCGTCGGCTGCATGTCCGTGTGGAGGTCGCCGAGTGCCGTTTTCTCGAATACCTGATCCTCGAGGCCTGTACGACCCCGATCAGGAAACCGATTCATGTGGTGTAGCCGTGGTAGCAGACACCTCTGGACGCCACATGCATTCCATTGTCGACGAGGCGCTCGCAGTCTTGGGCAATCTCTCCCATCGCGGCGCAGTCGGGCGCGAATCCAACAGCGGAGACGGAGCGGGCATTCTGATTCAGCTGCCGACGGAGTTCTTCGACGCGGTGACCGAGTTCGAGCTTCCACCGCCCAATTCGATGGGTGAGAACACCTACGCGGCCGGAAATTGCTTTCTTCCGGTGGACGAGGAAGCACGTCGCCAAGCGGTTGTTCGGATCGATCAGTGCGCAGCGGCAGAAGGACTGCGGGTTATCGGGTGGCGAGAGGTACCGGTCGACAGTGACTGCGTCGGAGCCGTTGCCGCGCAGTGTGCTCCGTACATCAGCCAGTGTTTTGTGATGTGCTCCAAGCCAAGAGATCACAGTGTGGGCGGAATTGCCTTGGACCGACGAGTGTTTACGCTCAGGAGGCGAGTCGAGCGGATTCATTCGGACGGCACTGCAGTGTATTTCCCTTCGCTGTCCGCGCGAACCATCGTGTACAAGGGCATGCTCACCCCGGCGCAGTTACCCGGTTACTTCACCGACCTATGCGATGGCAGAATGCGATCCGCCTTGGCAGTCGTGCACAGTCGATACTCCACGAACACTTTTCCGTCGTGGCCACTCGCTCAGCCGTATCGCTGCATCGCTCACAACGGCGAGATCAATACGATTGTGGGAAACAGAAATTGGATGCGTGCTCGCGAGCCGATGTTGCGGAGCGAATTTTTCGACGGGGACATCGATCGCCTGTTTCCGATCTGCACCCCGGGCGGATCCGACTCGTCGTCCTTCGACGAAGTACTCGAGCTTTTGACGCTCGGGGGACGCAGTGTGCAGCACGCCATCGCGATGATGGTTCCCGGTGCCTGGGAAAACGATTCTTCGATGCCCGACGAGATAAGGGCCCTTTATCAATTTCACGGTTGCCTGATGGAACCGTGGGACGGTCCGGCGTCGGTGACATTCAGCGACGGCACCGTTGTGGGGGCGGTGTTGGATCGCAACGGACTTCGACCAGGGCGATGGTGGCGGATGAAGAACGGCCGTATCGTGTTGGCCAGTGAGAGCGGTGTGTTCGACGCCCCCACGTCCGAGGTGCTGGAAAAGGGGCGCCTCGAACCGGGGCGCATGTTCCTCGTCGACACTGCTCGCCGTCGCATCGTTCCCGATGCGGAGATCAAGTCGGAACTTGCGAGCACAGCTCCCTACCGGGACTGGCTCGCCGGGGGGTTGGTCGATCTCGCGGACATCCCCGAGTCTGCGCCTGCCCGAGGCGATCCGGCTCCGCTGTTGCAACGTCAGCTGCTCTACGGATACCAGGCCGAGGACCTGCAGGACATTCTTGTCCCGATGGCAAGCTCAGGATCGGAGCCGTTGGGATCGATGGGCGTCGACACGCCGCTTGCTGTTCTCTCTGATCGACCGAAGCTCTTGTACGACTACTTCGTTCAGCTCTTTGCCCAGGTGACCAACCCGCCGTTGGACGCGATTCGCGAGGAAGTCGTCACGACACTCGCAACCACGCTCGGTGCCGAGCAGAACTTGTTCGAAGCATCTGCCCGATCGTGCCGGAGGATCGTTTTGCAGAAACCGGTGATCGGTCCGCTGGAATTGCAGAAGATCGCCGAACTCCGCGGCCCTCGAACTCCGGCAAGCACTGTCCTGCAGGGAATATTCGATGCGCGGGGCGGTCTCGCCGAGGGTCTCGAGAGGCTTCGTGAGACCGCCCGAACTGCCGCCACCGCCGGTGTCGAAATCCTTGTGATCTCCGACCGTGGATCGGACTGCGAGCAGGCTCCCATTCCGTCGTTGCTCGCAGTGTCAAGCGTGCACCACGATCTTGTTCGTCATGGCCTGCGAACCAAGGTCTCACTCGTTGTCGAGTCGGGTGACGCCCGCGAAGTTCATCACATCGCCCTGCTGATCGGCTACGGTGCGGCGGCTGTCCACCCGTATCTTGCTCTCGAATCGGTAGAAGCACTCAGCGAGCGAGACGAACTTCCCGGGATAGATCCGAAGACGGCAACGGACAACTATCTGAGAGCAACAAATTCCGGCGTGCTCAAGGTGATGTCGAAGATGGGAATCGCTACGGTTCACTCCTACACGGGCGCTCAGGTTTTCGAGGCCGTGGGCTTGGGCCGAGAGTTGGTTGACGAGTATTTCTGCGAGACACGAAGCCGGATCGGCGGCATCGGTATAACCGAAGTCGCCCGCGAAGTTCTGATGCGTCATGCGGCCGCGTTCTCGCCGTCAGCGGAGCGGCATCGTCAGTTGAGCAGCAGTGGAGAGTTCCGGTATCGCCGCGGTGGTGAATTGCATCTGTTCACGCCAGAGTCCGTGTTCTTCCTTCAACATGCGACACGGTCGGGACGTAGTGACATGTTTCGTCGCTACCGCGACGAAGTCGATCGACTGAGCGCGCAGGGCGGAACACTGCGGGGATTATTTCGATTCCGACGCGGGATTCGTCCGCCGGTTCCGCTCCGTCATGTCGAACCCGTCGAGATGATTCTCGCTCGATTCAACACCGGTGCGATGAGCTACGGCTCCCTCTCTGCTGAGGCGCACGAGACGATGGCGGTTGCGATGAACGCTCTCGGCGGACGTTCCAACACCGGTGAAGGCGGGGAGGCACCGGAGCGGTTACGTGACAACAAGCGTCGAAGCGCCGTCAAGCAGGTCGCGAGTGGTCGCTTCGGGGTGACCAGCGATTACCTCGTCAATGCCACCGACATTCAGATCAAGATGGCCCAAGGTGCCAAACCAGGTGAAGGAGGGCAGCTTCCGGGGTCCAAGGTGTACCCGTGGATCGCGGAAACCCGGTACTCGACGCCAGGGGTCGGTCTCATATCTCCGCCCCCTCACCACGACATCTATTCGATCGAGGATCTCGCCCAGCTGATCTACGACCTCAGATGCGCAAACGATCGTGCGCGGATACACGTGAAGCTGGTCAGCGCGGCCGGAGTCGGGACAGTTGCGGCAGGTGTGGCCAAAGCGCACGCCGACGTTGTACTGATTTCCGGTCACGACGGCGGGACGGGCGCGGCGGCACTCTCGTCCATCCATCACGCGGGTACGCCGTGGGAGATCGGGCTGGCCGAAACTCAGCAGACTTTAGTGCTCAACGGGTTACGCGATCGGATCGTCGTCCAGTGTGACGGGGGTTTGCGCACGGCGCGGGACGTCGTCGTCGCCGCGTTGCTGGGGGCGCAGGAGTACGGGTTTTCCACGGCGCCACTCATCGCGGCCGGCTGCGTCATGATGCGGGTATGTCACCTCGACACCTGCCCCGTCGGAGTAGCGACGCAGAATCCCGAACTGCGCGAGCGATTCACCGGCCGGCCGGAGTACGTCGAGAACTTCTTCCGCTTCATCGCCGACGACGTACGACGGTTGTTGGCAGAACTGGGGTTTCGAAGTATCGACGATGCTTTGGGGCACGCAGACGTATTGGAAATGTCTCCGGCGGTGGCGCATTGGAAGAGTCGGACGTTGGACCTCTCACCACTCTTCGACGTTCCGGCCGCGGCGGCCGGCGCGACCTACCGGCCGTGTGTACCTGTTTCGAGCGAACTCGAACGCACCCTGATCAAGTTCGCCGCGAACTCACTCGCGGACGCTCGACCCGTGCATATCGAAGTGCCTGTACACAATACGGATCGAGCGGTGGGAACGAGGTTGGGCGCTGAGGTGACCAGACGCTACGGCGCTGTCGGGCTACCCGAAGGCACCATCGACGTCGTGCTCAGTGGAACGGCAGGCCAGTCACTCGGTGCGTTCCTGCCGTCCGGCATCTCGCTGGTCGTAGTCGGCGATGCAAACGACTACGGGGGGAAGGGTCTCTCCGGTGGACGAATTGTGCTTCGGCCGAGTGAGGATGCGCCCTTCGTGGCCGAGGAGCAGGTGATTGCCGGCAATACGCTGCTGTACGGCGCTACGAGCGGTGCACTCTATGCAAGGGGGCGTGTGGGGGAGCGATTCGCTGTGCGTAACTCGGGCGCGGTCGCTGTGGTGGAAGGCGTCGGAGATCACGCGTGTGAGTACATGACCGGTGGGTGCGTCGTGATACTCGGCCCAACTGGTAGGAACCTTGCTGCAGGCATGTCCGGCGGAATTGCCTTCGTACTCGACTTGAACGCTGAGAAGGTCAACTGCGACATGGTCGTTCTCGAGCGGCCTTCGGCGGAAGACTGTAGTCGGCTGGTCGAGATTCTCGGTGATCATCTGGACGCGACCGGCTCGTCGGTCGCTGCAAAACTTCTCGACGACTGGGTCGGCCAGAGCCCGAGATTCACCAAGGTTTTGCCTGTCGACTATCAGAAGGCCGTGGAAGAGAACCAATTTGTGGAGCCGGCTCATGCCTGACCCGCGTGGGTTCCTCAGCGTGAAACGATCCGGCGCACCGACCAGGCCGACCGATGTGCGTGTCGGGGACTGGGAATCGGTATACGAGCCGATGGATCCCGTCGTGCGCAATCGAGACGTTTCTGCACAGGCATCGCGATGCATGGACTGTGCTGTGCCGTACTGCCATTCGGCAGGGGTGGGGTGTCCGCTCGGCAATCTCATCCCGGAATGGAACGATCTGGTTCGGCGTGGACGGTGGTCCGAAGCCTCGGAGAATCTGCATTCCACCAACAATTTCCCCGAGTTCACCGGACATCTGTGCCCCGCTCCGTGCGAAACAGCGTGCGTTCTCGCACTCGACGACGAGCGCACGTCGGGAGGTGTCACGATCAAGCGCATTGAACAGACGATCGTCGACAACGCCTGGGAGTCTGGTTCGTTAGGGCCACAGGCGCCCGTAGTTCACAGCGGTAACCGCGTTGCGGTAGTCGGTTCGGGACCGGCGGGACTGGCTGCGGCTCAACAACTGACACGTGCCGGACATCGTGTCACGGTGTTCGAGCGGAGTGATCGAATCGGGGGACTGCTTCGCTACGGAATCCCGGAATTCAAGTTACCCAAGGCCTTGATCAACCGACGCCTGGCCCAGTTGACCGCCGAGGGGACCCGATTCGTCACGGACTGCGCCGTCGGAGTCGACGTGAGCGCACAAGACCTCAGGACGAATTTCGAGGCAATAGTCCTGGCGGTCGGGGCGGATCGTGCCCGAGACACCGACGTACCGGGTCGTGGCCTTCGCGGAATCCATTTTGCGATGAAGTACCTGCGTGCCGCCAACCGTGAATGCGAGGGTGACGGTGCGTCGAGTATCTCGGCGCGAGGTGAGAACGTCGTGATCATCGGTGGCGGTGACACGGCGGCTGACTGCCTCGGCACGGTGCATCGCCAGGGTGCGCGCTCGGTGACGGAACTGGATTACCACGTCCCACCCCCGGGGCATCGCGATCGAGACCGCGACCCGTGGCCGTTGTGGCCGCGGGTCCTGCGCAGCTCCCCGGCAGACGAGGAGGGCAGTGACAAACGGTTCCGATGGGCGGCGCAGGAATTTCTCGACGACGGTGACGGTGCGGTTTGTGCAATCCGGATGGTTCCGGTCGCCGTGTCGCGGGGAGAGAACGGACAACGGACCCTGGTGCAGACCGGCGACACGACGGATCTCGTGTGCGAGATGGTCCTGCTCGCTCTCGGTTTCGACGGCGTCGAAACCGCCCCACTGCTTACCGAACTCGATGTCGGCACCGATCCACTCGGCAGAATCGAGTGTGATGTCGGGTGGCAGACACGGACACCCGGCGTGTTCGTCTGTGGTGACGCGCATCGCGGGGCGTCGCTCGTCGTATGGGCGATTGCAGAGGGGCGGTCGGCCGCACGTGCCGTCGACGTGTATCTCACCGGCGGGTCCGACCTTCCGTCGCCGGTTCATCCGAAGGAATTTCCGCTGTTCGTGAGGTGAACAACTGAATCGAGTAAGAACAGAAAGTGCACGTCGCAAATGCCGGATAGAAGTGCGGTGGGGTAGCGACTAGGCTCGAGCCGTGAACCGACGGACAAAAATTGTATGCACACTTGGACCTGCGACAGCTTCTGGCGACCGCATCCGTGAGCTCGTGGAGAGCGGCATGGACGTGGCTCGCCTCAACTTCAGCCACGGCGAGCATGCCGATCACGAAGAAAACTACATTCGCGTCCGCGCCGCGTCGGACGCCACCGGAAAGGCCGTCGGTGTTCTCGCCGACCTCCAGGGGCCCAAGATTCGCCTCGGCCGATTCAAGGACGAGCGGACCACCTGGGCCAACGGTGAAGAGGTTCGTATCACCGTCGACGACGTCGAGGGAACACATGATCGCGTCGGGACCACGTACAAGGAATTGGCGCGCGACGCCAAGGCCGGCGACCGACTGCTGGTCGACGACGGAAAGGTCGGCCTGGTCGTCACTTCCATCGACGGTAACGACGTCGTCTGTCGGGTCACCGAAGGCGGTCCGGTCAGCAACAACAAGGGCCTCTCGCTGCCTGGCATGAACGTCTCCGTTCCTGCCCTGTCGGGCAAGGACATCGCCGACCTCGAGTTCGCCCTCAAGCTGGGCGTCGACTTCATTGCACTCTCCTTCGTTCGCTCACCCGCGGACGTCGAATTGGTTCACGCCATCATGGATCGAGTCGGGCGCCGTGTTCCCGTCATCGCGAAGCTCGAGAAGCCCGAGGCGATCGACAATCTCGAAGCCATCGTGCTTGCATTCGACGCCGTCATGGTCGCCCGCGGTGACCTCGGTGTCGAGTTGCCGCTCGAGCAAGTCCCGCTCGTCCAGAAGCGCGCAATCCAGATTGCTCGTGAGAACGCGAAGCCGGTCATCGTCGCCACACAGATGCTCGAGTCGATGATCGAGAACTCGCGTCCCACCCGTGCAGAGGCGTCCGACGTTGCCAACGCCGTTCTCGACGGCGCGGATGCAGTCATGCTCTCGGGCGAGACATCAGTGGGCAAGTACGTAATGGAAACCGTTCGCACCATGGCCCGCATCGTCGAGGCCGTCGAGAATGAATCGACCCGAGTCCCACCCCTGACTCACGTCCCGCGCACCAAGCGCGGTGTCATCTCGTACGCAGCACGTGACATCGGCGAACGTCTGGACGCCAAGGCATTGGTTGCGTTCACACAGTCCGGTGACACGGTGCGACGACTGGCTCGCCTGCACACCCCGCTGCCGCTGCTCGCCTTCACACCGCTGCCCGCAGTGCGCAGTCAGCTGACGCTGACGTGGGGAACCGAGACGTTCCTGGTCGATGCGGTGGCCACCACCGACGAGATGGTGCGTCAGGTCGACAATGCTTTGCTCTCCCTCGGGCGATACGTCAAGGGCGACCTTGTGGTCATCGTTGCCGGGTCCCCTCCGGGAACCGTCGGCTCCACTAACCTCATTCACGTCCACCGTATCGGCGAAGAGGACCACTGAGTGACCCACGCGAATGCGTCCACCGACCTCGGCACTCTCCTCGGTCTGTTGGATCTGGAGCAGATCGGTGACGACGCGTTCCGTGGACAGCACCCCGAGCAAGTAGGTTCGCGCACGTTCGGCGGTCAGTTGGTGTCTCAGGCACTGATGGCCGCCGGACGGACCGTCGACGGTGAGCGCCCCATCCATGCCGTCAACGCCCATTTCATTCGGGGTGGAGATGTCAAGGCGCCCATCGAGTATCGGGTGGAGCGTCATCGTGACGGGCGTGCTTTCGCCAACCGTCAGGTGACGGCCTATCAGGGTGAAAACGAATTGTTCGTGATGCTCGCGGCGTTCCAGGACTCCGGCAAGGGGCTAGACCATGCCGTCGAGATCCCGGATGTTCCACTTCCGGAGTCACTGCCGCCGATCGGCGATCATCTGGTGGGGTACGAGGAAAAACTGCCGCATTTCAGTGCGGCGCTCAAGCCGATCGACATGAGGTACGCCAACGATCCGGCGTGGATACTCAAAGGCACCGGTGAGAAACTCAACCACAATCGGGTGTGGATGCGCCCCGACGGTGATCTCCCGGATGATTCACTCGTACACGCTGCGACGCTTGCATATTCGTCGGACACCACTGTGCTCGATTCGATTCTGACCACTCATGGATTGTCCTGGGGTCATGATCGTATCGTCGCGGCGACGGTCAACCACTCGATCTGGTTCCACCGTCCGTTCCGATTCAGCGATTGGGTTCTGTACGCGACCGAATCGCCCGTCGCTGCAGGTTCGCGTGGTCTGGCGACCGGACGGTATTTCTCGGTGGAAGGACTGCTGTTGGCAACGGTGGTTCAAGAAGGAATGATCAGGCACTTCCCGCGCAAGGGGGAGTGAGAAGCGGGCCCGAGACTGTGCTCGGGCCCAGGTTCAGGCCGACTTGCGATACTGCGGTGAGAGTTCGTCGGCGCGGTCCCACGGAGACCAGTCGACTTCGCGTCCGTCGAGTTGGGCCGCAACAACTTCCAAGCCCGCGTGCCAGCCGGCGGCGTGGGCGTACGCGGACTCTTCGTCTTCCATCGTGTGGGTGAGGGTCAGCCAACAGCCGCCGGTGCCGTCCGGAGCCAGCTCCCAATGCAGAGTGTCTGCGTCCCAGAGGAATTCGAGAATTCGGTGCGGGTGGACGCTGATGACCGTCCCACGCGTCACGTGATCTGCGGGTAGTCCGAAACGCTCGACTTGTTCCGGTGTCACCTTGAACAGCAGATCCGCGCCAGGAGTGAGATCGAAATCGACGTCCGCCGGGAACCAGGCATCGAGGTACTCGCGTTCCGTTATCACTTTCCAGACCTTGTCCGGTGCGTGCGGAATCGCCAGTTGGAAGCTCAGTGACACCCGACCGTCATAGGTCAGGTTTATCTTGCCGTTGTCCATCGGTGCCTCCAATGCTTGGTGCCCGTGCGGTTGCCCCCATCGTGCCATCTAATTGCACAGGATGGAATAACTGCAGGTCAGATCGTTACCTATTGATAGGTTATGTCGATTTGTCTCGTTTTGAGAGCGGCGTTCTCGATGCGTTTCGTGGCGGTGAAACAACCGCGCTGTACGCTGACCACGCACGACTGGCGCGGGTGGGACCTACCACCGGGGAGTGCACATCGCGAGGCATCGACCGCCTGGGTGCTTCACACATCTTGTGTGAAGGGAGAACCATGGCCGCCAAGAATCTGTCCGCCGAGAATGTGTCCAGCCAGAGCGAGCCCGCTCGAATTATCGACGGTCGCGCCATTGCCGATGCTGCGCTCGCAGACCTGTCAGTGCGCACCAGGCACTTTCGTGAACAGACGGGGCATGTTCCCTGCCTGGCAGCCGTCATCGTGGGATCGGACCCGGCCTCGAAGGCCTATGTGCACATGAAGGCCAAACGGTCCGCCGCTGTCGGAATGACGTCGCGAACAATAGACCTACCGGTGAGTGCGACCACGGGAGAACTCGTCGACGTGCTGAAGGCGTTGTCGGCGGACCCTTTGATCGACGGCATACTGCTTCAACACCCGGTACCAGACCACATCGACGAACGGGCCGCGTTCGATGCCATCTCGGCCGACAAGGACGTCGACGGCGTCACTTCGGCATCATTTGCGGCAATGGCGTTGACCGGAGTGGGATTCGAATCGTGTACGCCGAGTGGCATCTTGCGCCTCCTCGACGCCACAGGCGTCGAACTCGCCGGAAAGCATGCCGTTGTAGTCGGCAGAAGCCCCATCCTCGGACTGCCGATGGGAATGCTCCTCCTGCGTCGAGGCGCAACGGTGACGTACTGCCATTCGCGAACCGTCGACCTGGCCGCTCATGTCGGTACGGCGGACGTCGTCATCGCTGCTGTCGGTGTTCCGGAACTGATCAAAGGGGCGTGGATCAAGCCTGGGGCAGTGGTGATCGATGCGGGGTACAACGCGGGTAACGTCGGCGATGTGGTGTTCGGCGCCGCGCTCACTCGCGCCGGTGCAATCACACCGGTGCCGGGTGGTGTCGGCCCCATGACGGTTGCGGTACTGCTGGAACAAACACTGGCAGCAGCAGTTCGGGCAGCGGAAGTTCGGGCAGCAGCAGTTCGGGCATGAGGATCGTGACAGTCGTGTTGGACCGGACCCCACAATCGCCCCGGACCGATTGTGAGACCTCGGTTTCGAGATGGAGATTCAGCCGACCCTCGACAACTGGATTACGGCAGTTGACGACTGCTGCGCCGGGATGCCTGCGCTGGAAGCACAATTGGGTAATCAATGTCAGTTGTCGACTGCGGGGATGTCGATCGTCAACTGGGACGGTGAATCGGATGTCGACACCGTGTACGTCGGACGGATGTCGACCGTCCCGACAAACGACTGCAGGATCGTATTGTTCACGGCTGCACTGTCCATACGCGTGATGCTCGCGCCCTCGTGCGATACAGAGTCGTGCACGGAAGCCGACTGGACTCCCATCAGATCGACCTGAAGTATCGAGCGACTACCGACATCTACGACTGTGCTGTCTCCCGCTCGGATTGCTTCACTGACGTATTCGGTCTTCCAGAACACCGGTCCGTTGCCGTCGAAGCGGTAGGTGATGCGGGTGAAACCCTCGTGATCGGTCACGTCGATCTCGCTCACGTCGACGGGTGGATTCGGTGAAGGGATCTCTGTGTCGTTGGGCAATGGGGGACGCATGGAGATCTCGGTGGACGGGGCATTGAGCGGGCGAGAGCCGACCTGAAGGGTGCCGGTGCGTGTTGCAGCGTCGAGGACGACCTGGGTGGAAGATCCGCCGGCAGTGTCGGATTCGTCGTCTGTCTGACACCCGGCGAGCAGCGAGAGAAAAGACATGGCTCCGAGCAGAGTAATTACCCGGCGAACGTTCATGGATCGAACCTAGCGGCGGTTGATCCGGGGTACAGCCGAATGCCGAAACCTTGCGGTACGGCCGACTGCGGCAGGTGGTGCCCTCGGTGAGACTCGAACTCACACTGGACGGGTTTTGAATCCGTTTCCTCTGCCAATTGGGATACGAGGGCTTGTTGCGATGACTACATTAGAAGATGCGATTTCAATGTCAAACACCGGTACCCTCTAATCGTTCGCGTCTCGTGTCGGGGCGGTTCGATGGAGGAGGATGGTGGCCATGAATTCGCCGCAGCCGCAAGGCAATCAGCTCGCACCCCGTCGTGTTGTCGTCGCTGAAGACGAGGCGTTGATCCGCATGGATCTGGTCGAGATGCTCCGCGAAGAGGGCTACGACGTCGTCGGCGAGGCCGGTGACGGACAGGTGGCGGTCGAGTTGGCCGAGTCGCTCAGGCCCGATCTGGTCATCATGGACGTGAAGATGCCCAGGAGGGACGGCATCGACGCGGCGTCGGAGATTGCCGCCAAGCGCATCGCTCCTGTTGTCATTCTCACAGCGTTCAGTCAGCGCGAGTTGGTCGAGCGCGCACGCGATGCCGGCGCCATGGCCTACCTGGTCAAGCCGTTCTCCATCAGTGACTTGGTGCCTGCCGTCGAATTGGCGGTCAGTCGCTTCCGAGAGGTGACCGCGCTCGAGCGTGAGGTCGCCGATCTGTCCGACCGACTGGAAGCACGCAAGCTGATCGAGCGTGCCAAGAGTGTTCTGATGGTTCGCCAAGCGCTCACCGAACCCGAGGCGTTCAAGTGGATTCAGCGCGCCGCGATGGACCGGCGCTCCACGATGAAGGCCGTCGCACAGGTCGTACTGGAAACTCTGGGCGGCGAACCGGACGCTTGAGCAAAGTGTCCGGGTCATCCGGGTGCTGCGTCGACCGTCGAAACGTCGCGCAGCGCTACAGCCGTGTAAACACTGTGCGCCTTCAGATAACAGTCAGGTCACAGGGCTTTCTTGAAGGATCGCGAAACGGTTCCAAGGTCTAGCGTCTGATCCCACAGCGAGCGCCAGTTCGGGCGGCGCGAGCACCGGCTGATCTTAGGAGCGTGGGATGGCTAGACGAACACTTGTGCGTACTGCTGCAGTTCTCGGCGCGGCATCACTGGCACTTGCAGGCTGTAGCTCGGACAAGTCGGATGACTCGTCTTCGAGTGGCTCTACGTCCGGCGCTTCCGCCGCGACGACATCCGTCACGACCGATTGCACCCCGGAGCAGGCCAAGGCCGGCGCCACCCCGTCCACGGAAGCGCTGCGCATCGGCACGCTTCTTCCCGACACCGGCAGCTTGTCGTTCCTCGGGCCGCCGATGGTTGCGGGCACCCAGCTGGGAGTCAACGACGTCAATGCAGCCGGAGGCGTTCTCGGCCAACCGGTCCAGCTGATTCCCGGCGATTCGGGAGACACCACGACGGACACCGCCAACTCCACCGTCGACCGCGAATTGGCGGCCGGCACTCAGGTGATCGTCGGCGCCGCGTCGTCGTCGGTCTCGCTCAAGGTGATCGACAAGATTGCCAGCGCCGGCGTCGTGATGTTCTCTCCTGCCAACACGTCGGACCAGTTCGTCTGCTACCCCGACAAGGGCATGTACTTCCGCACCGCTCCGACGGACGTACTGCAGGCTCAGGCCGTCGCACAGCTCATTTCGGACGATGGTGGTCAGCGCGTAGCCATCATGGCTCTCAACGACCCGTACGGGACGGGTCTGGCCGACAACATCGAAAAGAATCTGATCGATTCGGGTGTCCCCTCCGATCAGATCGAGAAGATCATCTACGACCCGAACGCGCAGTCGTTCAACTCCGAAGTCGATCAGGTCAAGAACTTCAATCCGGATGCTGTTGCATTGGTGGGCTTCGAGGAGTCGGCGAAGATCATCACGCGAATGCACGAGGTGGGCATCGGCCCGTCGGACGGAATGGCGATGTACGGCGTAGACGGCAACATGGGTAATGCGCTCGGCGAATCCGTGGCAAAGCCGTTGCTCGACACCATGCAGGGAACGACGCCACTGACGGATGTCGGAGCCGCCTTCCAAGATCGCCTAAAGGCAGTCAACCCGTCACTGATCGACTTCAACTACGCCGGAGAGTCGTACGACGCGGTGGTGATCTCGGCACTTGCTGCCGAGCAGGCGAAGTCGACAGCGGGCACGGACATCGCGGCGAACATCAACAGCGTCACCGAAGGCGGCACCAAGTGCACGTCCTACGTGGAGTGCCTGCCGTTGGTGAAGGCGGGAACCGACATCGACTACGACGGCATCACCGGTGAGTTGGACTTCAACGATTCGGGAGAGCCGTCCATCGGTTCGTACGGAAAGCTCAAGTTCGGCCCTGAGAACACGCTGACCACAGAAGGATTCGTGGTGGTGGGCAAGTAAGCCGTCGACGAGAATGGGCCAGGGTCGAGAGACCCTGGCCCGTTCTCATGTCGTGCCTACTTCTCTTTGCTCCCGGCGAGCGTTCCAAGATACAGCTCGATCACCTTGGGGTCGTTCATCAGATTGGCGCCGGTATCGGTGTACGCGTTCTTGCCCTGATCGAGTACGTAGCCGCGATCGCAGATCTGAAGGCAGCGGCGCGCGTTCTGCTCGACCATGATGACCGAGACACCCGCAGCATTGATCTTCTTGCAACGGATGAACACCTCGTCCTGGAACATCGGGGAAAGGCCCGCGGACGGTTCGTCGAGGAGCAGGACCGACGGGTCCATCATCAAAGCCCGGCCCATCGCGACCATCTGACGTTCGCCGCCCGAGAGTGCCCCGGCCTTTACCTTTCGTCGTTCACTCAGGAGTGGAAACAATTCACTCACGAAGGCAAATCGCTCCGCGAATGCCTTGGGACGCAAATAAATTCCCATCTCGAGGTTTTCTTCGATAGTCAGAGTCTGAAAAACGTTCTGTGTCTGAGGGACGTACCCGACTCCCTTCTGCACGAGGACGTGAGCGGGCGCAGACGTGATGTTGTCCTCGCGGAGAGTGACCGATCCTTCGCGAACCGGTATCAAACCGAACAGTGACTTCAGGAGTGTCGACTTGCCTGCGCCGTTCGGTCCGATGATTCCGACGATCTCGCCTTCCTTCAGGAAGAAGTTGCACTCACGCAGGATGTTGACGCCGGGAATGTAGCCGGCGACGAGGCTGTCGGCGCGGAGCAGGGCACCGGCCGACAGTCGCTGATGCTCTTCGGCTGTCGCGGCGAACTCTGCGGGTGTGAGTGAACGTGCTTGGTTGTCGCTCATGGCTTCTCGTGCCTTCCGCGCGGTTCCTCGGGACTCGATTCCAGCGTCGCGGCGAGATCGGCTGGGAGGTTGTCGATGTCGGGTTCCGAGAGATCGCCGCCCGCCTCGAGCGTTTCGACCTCGGCTTCTGCCAGGGCGGCGGCCAGAACGGCCGTCTCGCCCACCGGATTTCCGTTGTCGTCGAACTCGAGGGCCTGGTCGTGGTGGCTGCCCAGATATGCGTCGACGACAGCTGTGTTGGACGAGAGTTCATCCGGAGTGGACTCGGCGATGACGCTGCCCTGTGCCATGACCACCACCCAGTCGCTGATGTCTCGGATCACGTCCATGTCGTGCTCGACGAAGACGACCGTCATTCCGTCGTCGCGCAATGATTTGATGTGTCCGAGCAGGCTTTGCGTCAGAGCGGGATTGACGCCTGCCATGGGTTCGTCGAGCATCACCACCGAGGGCGAGGTCATGAGTGCGCGAGCCATTTCGAGCAGTTTGCGCTGTCCGCCTGACAGGGAACCGGCGAGGTCGTCGGCTTTCGTGTCGAGTTTGAAACGGGCGAGGAGTTCGTTGGCGCGCTCGGTGATCTCGCGTTCCTGACCCTTCCAGATCCACGGGACAAGCGAGGCGAAGATGCGTTCACCTCGTTGACCGGTGGCGCCCAGGCGTACGTTGTCCAGCACCGTGAGTTTGGACAGCGCCTTGGTCAACTGGAACGTGCGTACCACTCCTTTCCTGGCTACCTGGTGGGGATACATGCGACCCAGCGATTGACCGTCCATCGACCACGTACCGGTGTCCGGCCGGTCGAAACCGGTGAGGAGGTTGAAGAGGGTGGTTTTCCCGGCGCCGTTGGGGCCGATCAGACCCGTGATGCACCCGCGTTGAATTTCGAGGTGGTCGACATCGACGGCTTTGAGGCCGCCGAACGTGCGCGAGACGTTGTCCGCGATCAGTACCGGGTCGGGTTTTGCCGATCCCGGAAGATGAGGAACGTCGGCAAAGATCTGTGCTCTGGTATCGGCGTCAAGCATTGAGTTGCACCTCCCGCTTGTTACCCAGTATTCCCTGCGGTCTGAAGACCATCAGAAGAGCGATCATCAATCCGAGCAAGACGTACCGGGTGGCTCCGACCTGTTGTTCGGTCAGCGAGAGCAGCGGATTTTCGCCGGAGATCGCCTGACGCAACAAAGCGTCTGGAATGGCGAGGAGGAACCAGAACAGCATTGCTCCTACCACCGGGCCGAAAACCGTTGCAGCCCCGCCCAGAATCAGTGCGCCGAACGCAAAGAACGTCTGAGCGGTCGAGTAGAAGTCCGGGTTGATGGACTTGGTCTGGAGGGCGTTGAAAACACCGGCCAGACCACCGATCACGCCGCCGAGAACCAGAGCCTGCATCTTGTACACGAAGACGTTCTTGCCCAACGATCGCGCTGCATCCTCGTCTTCACGAACCGCCTTGAGGACGCGCCCCCACGGGCTGTGCGTCAACAGGTAGACAAATCCGCACAAGATCAGGACCAGGGTCCAGCCGACGACCATCGACCAGAGGTCGTCTCCGTAGAACTTCACACCGAGAAACGAGTACTGCTTGGCCGAGTCGAATGGGCTCAGTGCGGTGAACGGATCTGCGAAACCGAACAGGCCGTTGGTGGAACCGGTCACCGAATCCGACGCGGTCGAGCGGAAGATCAGACGCAAGATCTCCGAAGCCGCGATGGTGACGATGGCGAGATAGTCGGCGCGCAGACGCAGTGTCGGGATACCGAGCACGAGCGCGAGGAGGCCGGCTGCGGTAAGTCCGACGAGGATGCCGAGCCACAACGGTTGGTCGTAGGTCACCGTCATGATGCCGACGCCGTAGCCGCCGAGAAGAGCAAAACCGATCTGACCGAAGTTGAGCAGTCCGGCGTAGCCGAAGTGCAGGTTCAGCCCGATCGCGAGCAGTGCGTAGAAGATTGCCGACGGCCCGATCAACTGGGCGAAGGAAACCTGGAAAGCTCCCATGATGTCCATGTTCGTCACCCGATCCTTTGTCTGGATCCGAGGATGCCCTGGGGGCGAACCACGAGGATCACGATCAAGACGAGAAGTCCGCCGATGTATTTGAGGTCGGGGTTGATGATGAGCGTCGAGAGTTGAACCAGAAGTCCGACGATGACGCAGCCGAGTAGCGCCCCGTACGCCGTTCCCAGACCACCGAGGGTGATTCCGGCGAACATCAGCAGCAACAGTTTGAAGCCCATCTCCCACTGGACGCGTCCGCCGAGCTCGGAGATACCGAAGAGCACACCGCCGAGTGCGGCCAATCCGCCGCCGAGGCCCCAGACGAACATGATCACGCGCTCGACGTTGATTCCCGACGAAGCGGCGAGGTCACGATTGTCGGAGACGGCGCGCATGGCCTTTCCGATGCGAGTCCTCTGCAGAAGAAGTGCGACGCCGACCAGGACGACCAGACTGACGATCATGACCATCGCGTTGGCGTCGGTCAGTGCGATCGGGCCCCAGTTCTTCTCGACCTGCCCCTGGTAGTCGTCGAAGGGTTCTGCTCGATCGGAGAAGAAGATGAGGATCAGGTAGCGCAGGGAAATCGCGAGACCGATCGAGACAACCAATTGCGCGATCAACCCGGTCTTGCGCTTACGCAGTGGTTTCCAGACGATCCCGTTGGTCAGCAGGCCGATGCCGATGCCGACGAAGATCGCGAGGATCGTGGCGGGAATCAGCGGAACGCCGAAGGACGTGTTGATCACCCAGGCAGCAACGGCTCCCAACGTCACCATCTCGCCGTGAGCGAAGTTGGTCAGGCCGGTCGTGCCGTAGATCAAACTCAGACCCACACCGGCGATCGCGATCACGAGACCGAACCGCAGACCGTCGACAGTCGTGCGGATGAGCTTCTCGCCGAAGCTGACATTCGAGGCGGTGCGAACCTCGCCGAACGAGAAGATCACGGTGTTCGCGCGGCCGGCCACCACCTCGCGTTCGACAGCGGCTTGCACACTGACCCCGTCGGGGAGTGTGTCGGCAACGATCTCGAAGGTGTAGGTGCCCGGTGCCACGGCCAGTTCCCAACGGCCGTTCGATGCCGACTCGCCGGTGGCGACCTCGGTGCCGGAGGAATCGAGCGCGCGCACCGTGACGCCCTCGAGCCGGGTGCCACCGTTGTTGAGATTGCCGCTGACGGGGACGGCATTGTCGGGAACCGGTTTTGTCGGTTCTGTCGGTCCTGACGAGGTCGGCGGTGCAGAGGAGTTGGTGGGTGCCGGGGAGTTGGTCGGTTCCTGGGCCCCGGCAGTTCCGGCCAGGCTGAGTAATGCGAAGAACGTGAGTAATGCAAAGGCCAGTAGTCGGCTGAGTGTTGCGAGGGTATGCCGTTTCACTACGGGTGGGGCCACGTACGTCCTCCGAGCGGGTCGGGACTAGCGCGTCTGGACAAAGGTGCCACGCAGCGGAGAGCTTGATCCGTTCCTGCGATTTCCGGACTCTAACGGCTCTGTTCGCTTCAGATGGGGTTCTGGGATTTCCGGGATGTTTCGGTTCCGTATCGAAGACCGATGGCTGCATCACTTGTCCGATTCTTGTGCCTGTTCCTGCGTAAACAACGGCGAAGGCGTCGATGTCGGTCGCGATCCCTAGACTGATGAACCGTGAGCCCCGCAACCACAACTCGGTCCAGCACGTCCACCGCTTCAGCCGGCACCACCGGCAAGGCGGACGATCGCCCTCTCTTGATGCTTCTCGACGGGCATTCGTTGGCGTTTCGCGCCTTCTACGCGCTGCCTGCAGAGAACTTCAAGACACACAGTGGGCAGGCCACCAACGCGGTGTACGGCTTCACGTCGATGTTGATCAATCTTCTTCGCGACGAACAGCCGACCCACTTGGCTGCGGCCTTCGACGTGTCGCGTCAGACGTTTCGCGCCGACCTGTTCCCTGAATACAAGGCGCAGCGTGCGAAGGCTCCGGACGAATTCAAGGGCCAGATCGACATCACCAAAGACGTTCTCGGCGCGCTGGGCATCCCGGTCATGGCCGAGGAAGGTTTCGAAGCCGACGACGTGATTGCCACGTTGACCACGCAGGCGGAGGCCCTCGGATACCGAGTTCTCGTCGTGACCGGCGACCGCGACTCGCTGCAGCTGGTGACCGACAACGTCACTGTGCTCTACCCGAAGAAGGGCGTCTCGGAGCTCACCCGATTCACGCCGACGGCCGTCGAGGAGAAGTACAGCCTCACTCCGTCGCAGTATCCGGATTTTGCTGCCCTGCGCGGCGACCCGAGTGACAACCTCCCCGGTATCCCAGGCGTCGGCGAGAAGACCGCCACCAAGTGGATCCGTGAGTACGGTGACCTGCAGGGACTGGTGGACAACGTGGACAAGGTCCGTGGCAAGGTGGGTGACTCACTACGCGAGAACCTTGCAAACGTCCTGCTCAATCGCCAGCTGACCGAAATGGTTCGCGACGTTCCTTTGCCGTACACGCCCGAGCAGTTGGTGTTGGCTCCGTGGGACCGCGAGAAGATTCATGCGTTGTTCGACGATCTCGAGTTCAAGGTTCTCCGCGATCGACTGTTCGCGACCCTGTCGTCGTCCGAACCCGAAGCCGAAGAGGGCTTCGAGGTCAGCGGCGACGCACTCGCCCCAGGTTCGGTTGCGGCATGGCTCGACGCTCACGCGCGAACCGGTGAGCGTCACGGCGTGACTGTGCTCGGAACCAGAACTCCGTTTGCCGGTGACGTCACTGCACTCGCGATCGCGGCCTCCGACGGCGAATGCGCATACATCGCGACATCGACGGCGACGCCGGAAGATGAAGCGGCTCTCGGTGATTGGCTTGCGGACGCATCGCAGCCGAAGGCGCTGCACGAAGCCAAGTGGGCGATCCACGCTCTGCGTGGGCGTGGTTGGACGCTCGGCGGACTGACCAGCGACACCGCTCTGGCCGCGTACCTCGTCCGGCCAGGCCAGCGCACCTTCAATCTCGATGATCTGTCCCTGCGCTACCTCAAGCGTGAACTTCGTGCCGAAACCTCCGGCCAGGAACAGCTTTCACTTCTCGACGACACCGAACAGCTTGATGCCGAAGCGGCCGAGACCGCGATGCTCAGCGCTCAGGCCGTCCTCGACTTGGCAGCTGCGTTGGATACCGAGTTGGAGTCGATCGAGTCCAAGTCGCTCCTCTCCGACATGGAACTGCCGTTGACGATCGAGCTCGCGCAGATCGAGGCCACCGGCATCGCCGTCGACAGCGCGCATCTGCACGATCTGCAGAGTCGTTTCGCGTCCCAGGTCGCCGACGCCGCAAACTCCGCGTACGAGGTGATCGACAAGCAGATCAACCTGGGTTCGCCGAAGCAGCTGCAGGTGGTCTTGTTCGAAGAACTCGACATGCCCAAGACCAAGAAGACGAAAACTGGCTACACCACCGACGCCGAGGCGCTGCAGGGTCTGTTCGACAAGACGGGACACCCGTTCCTCGAACACCTTCTCGCGCACCGTGATGCGACGCGTATGAAGGTGACCGTCGACGGTCTTCTCAAGGCCGTGGCCGAAGACGGTCGCATCCACACGACGTTCAACCAGACGGTTGCCGCGACCGGACGGCTGTCGTCGACCGATCCGAACCTGCAGAACATCCCGGTCCGCAATGATGCGGGGCGCGAGATTCGCGACGGATTTGTGGTCGGGCAGGGGTTCGACGTTCTGCTCACTGCCGATTACAGCCAGATCGAAATGCGCATCATGGCGCACGTCTCAGGCGACGAGGGACTGATCGAGGCATTCAACACCGGTGAGGACCTGCACAGCTTTGTCGGCTCACGTGCATTCGGTGTTCCGATCGAAGAGGTCACTCCTGAACTGCGTCGCCGGGTCAAAGCGATGTCCTACGGTCTGGCCTACGGATTGAGCGCTTACGGATTGGCGTCGCAGCTGAAGATTTCGACCGAAGAAGCGAAGCAGCAGATGGATGCGTACTTCGCTCGTTTCGGCGGTGTGCGGGATTACCTCCACGCAGTGGTCGAGCAAGCGCGTAAGGACGGTTACACCTCGACTCTCTACGGGCGACGTCGGTATCTGCCCGATCTCAACAGTGACAACCGTCAGCGTCGTGAGGTGGCCGAACGTGCTGCCTTGAACGCGCCGATCCAGGGCACGGCGGCCGACATCATCAAGGTCGCGATGATCAACGTGCAGAAGGCTCTCGCCGACGCCGGATTGAAGTCGCGCATGCTGTTGCAGGTTCACGACGAATTGGTGCTCGAAGTGGTTGCCTCCGAGTTGGAGGAGGTCACTGCGTTGGTCAGGGACAAGATGGCCACAGCCATCGAGTTGTCGGTACCGCTGGATGTTTCGGTGGGAACTGGTCGAAGCTGGGACAGCGCGGCCCACTGAGTCGGCAACAAATAGGGCTGGCTACGAAAAAGGCTGGGCCGGAATCGCATTCGATTCCGGCCCAGCCTTCTTTCGCTACTCAGCAGAGGCGGTCTGCTCTGCGATCTGCTTGCGGACCTCGTCCATGTCGAGTGCCTTGACCTGAGTCACCAGCTCTTCGAGCTGAGCGGCAGGAAGTGCGCCGGCCTGGTTGAACACGAGAACGCCTTCGCGGAAGGCCATGATCGTGGGGATGGAGCGGATGTTGGCGGCCGCTGCGATTCCCTGCTCGGCTTCGGTGTCCACCTTGGCGTGAACGACGTCGCTGTGCTTCTCGGAGGAGGCTTCGAACGTCGGCGCGAACTGGCGGCACGGGCCGCACCATGAAGCCCAGAAGTCCACGAGGACGACGTCGCTGCCGTTGATCGTTTCGTCGAAGTTCTGCTGGGTGAGTGTCTGGGTGGCCACGGGGGTCCTTTCCATTGTGCGGGCTGTTGGTGTGTGCAACGCCCCGGAACCGCTGATTCTTCCCTGAGTGGATTTCAGCTTGCGTTCTCGGCCGCCCGAAACGTCCGGCGGTACGCCTGGGGCGTGGTGCAACGCAGGCGAATGAAGTGCTGGCGGAGCACGGCACCGCCGCCGAATCCGACGCGTTCTGCGATGACGTCGACGGAGAGGTCCGAATTCTCGAGTAGTTGCTGGGCGGCCAGTACTCGCTGATCGCTGAGCCAACGCGCGGGGGTTGTCCCTGTTTCCGCTTGGAAACGGCGCGCAAAGGTGCGAGCGGACATGTTCGCTCGCGCTGCAACCATGCCGACAGTGAGGTCGACGGCGAGATTCTCCGTCATCCAGTCGAGGAGTGGGGCAAGAGTTGCGCTCGGCGTCGAGGTGAGGGGAGTGGCGACGTACTGAGCCTGACCGCCGTCACGATGCGGCGGTACCACCATCCTTCTCGCGATGCCGTTGGCCACGCGAGAGCCCTGTTCCTTGCGGACGATGTGCAAGCAAAGATCGATTCCTGCTGCGGTGCCGGCGCTGGTGAACACCGGATCTTCGTCCATGTACAGCACGTCCGGATCGACCTTGGCTTCCGGATACGTCTGGGCCAGCCTTTCGGCGTGACGCCAATGCGTCGTGCATCGCTTCCCATCCAGCAGTCCCGCCGCCCCGAGGACAAACGCGCCGGTGCACAGGCTTGCCACCTTGGCGCCCCGGGCCACCGCCTCACGGAGTTTGACCAGCAGGGGATCGACACTCGAGTCGGGACTCGGCGAGCACATATACGCGTCGCCTGCGTCGTAGGTGCCGCCGGCAGAAACGACGATGAGATCGGCGTCATCGAGAGAGTCGAGGTTGTACGGAACATCGATGTTGTAGCCGAAGCGTGTTCGGATCGGGCCCGGAACTGCGGCGATCAGAGAGAAGTCGTACGTCGGGAGGCCGTCGTCGGATCGGTCGAAGCCGAATACTTCACATGCCACGCCGAGTTCGAACGCCTCGGTCATCGGCATCAGTGGGACCACCACTTTCGCGAGCATCTTTCGAGTGTGACAGAAAAACGACAAAGTGGCAGAAAATCGACCATGTCTGGCTTTTCTGCCACTGTTGAAGGGCGCGGCCTTGCGTCAGGCTGGACACATGGCAATCATCGTCATCAGTCTTCTGGTCCTCCTGGTCCTGAACGTACTAGCTCTTGTCGGCCGTACGCCCGACACCCGTCACGACGTCAGTCCTCATGGAGACTTCACTCTGTGAGGGTGAGTCTGGCTTTCCAATACACCGCAGCTGCGGTGGTGTGGGGAGCCAGTTTCCTCTTCATGAAGATCGGGCTCGAGGGTCTGTCCTTCACTCAGGTAGTTTTGTGGCGCTTGGTCTTCGGCGCTTTCGCGCTTGTTCTCGTGTCAGCGGTGAGTCGGATCGGCATACCGAGGGACTTTCGCGTCTGGAAACACTTGGCGTTTCTCGCAGCGACGCAATGCATCGTGCCGTGGCTGCTGTTCAGTTGGGCCGAGCAGAGCATGTCTTCCGGACTCGCGAGTATCTACAATGCCACCACACCATTGATGACTATGGCTGTCTCGCTTGCCTTTCTGCCGGGTGTGACGCTGACGCGATACAAATCGCTGGGGTTGCTGCTCGGATTCGCTGGAGTGCTGATCGTATTGGCGCCGTGGAATCTCGGCGTCGGCGGAAGTCTCGGCGCTCAGATGGCCTGCCTGGGAGCGACTGCGTCGTACGGGATTTCGTTTGTCTACCTCAGGCGCTTCGTGCTTCCGCTCGGGATCGACACCCGTACGGTCGCGCTATTGCAGATCAGTATCGGTGCACTAGTGATGGTTCTTGCCTCTCCGGTCGTCGCGAACACGCCGATGCACCTGACGCCGGCAGTTGTCCTGTCGATGATCGCGCTGGGCGCGCTGGGGACTGGGCTCGCGTTCATCTGGAACACCAATGTCGTTCAAGGGTGGGGGCCGACTGCAGCGTCGACTGTCACCTACCTCAGCCCAGTAGTGGGCGTCGCGCTCGGGGCAATAGTGTTGGACGAGAGGATCGGCTGGAATCAACCGGTTGGGGCACTCGCAGTGATCGCGGGAATCCTGATGACCCGACGAGCAACCCGATCTGTCACAGCCGCGGCGTCAGCAACCATTCCGTCTTCTGTTCGCCGTCCCAGCGCCTGATCGCTCCGCTGCGCCCGTGAATCACGTCGGTGCCGACCAGAGCGATGGCCTCACCCAGACGTGCAGGTTCGACGCGGCGGGCGAGCGTCACATGCGGCGTCCACCCGCCAGGCTCGACATGGGCGGGTAGCGCAGTTGATCCGACTGTTGCTTCGGCTATTTCTCGGTGCAGGTGAAGGAGCGCGCGCGAAGGAATGACTGAGCGAGCCAAGACCATCTGCTTGCCGCCGAATACGACGTAGCCACCCAGTCGGACTTCGAAGTCCGGGGCCGAGAAGCGTCGCTTCAACAGTTCGTCGATCTCGACGGGGATCTCGCGGGCGACGAACAGCGTGATGTGCGGGCGGTTGGACGGGCTGTGATGGGAGGCCTGACTTGGGAATCCGGCGTCGGCGAGAAGCTGCCATTGCGCGCGGACTGCCGACTCACTCACCGGATCGAGGAGCAATTCCACCGACTGGACCATGGTGAGCAATGATTGCCTGATGACAGGTGCGAGCGCAATCGGTACGCCGGCCATGCGGCTGGGACTCATGCACGGCGACGGAATCGGCCACGAAATCGTCCCGGCGACACGGCAGATCGTGGATGCGGCGTTGTCAGCGGTTCATGCGCCGCCCGTGGAGTGGGTCGAGCTTCCGCTCGGGAGCTCGGCCATCGACAGCCACGGCACACCGATTCCCGACGAGACCATCGATGCGTTGGGACAGCTGCAGGGTTGGATACTCGGACCGCACGACAGTGTGTCCTATCCAGAGAGGTTTAGCGGACAACTCACCCCCGGCGGCGTCATCCGGAAAAAGTTCGAGTTGTTCGCGAACATCCGACCGGCGGCAGCGTTCCCCGGCGTGAAGGCGATGGTCCCCGACATGGATCTGGTGATCGTCCGCGAGAACACCGAGGGGTTGTACGCGGACCGGAACATGGCAGTCGGCAGCGGCGAATTCATGCCGACGCCCGACATCGCGTTGGCAGTCGGTGTGTTCACCCGCGCCGCGTGTGAACGAATCGCACGCACTGCCTTCGCGTTGGCGTCGCGTCGGCGCAATCACGTCACGATCGTCCACAAGGCCAACGTCCTCACGCTGACCACCGGCCTCTTCCGCGACGCCTGCCGAACCGTCGGCGCAGAGTTCCCACACGTCGTCGTCGACGACGAGCACGTCGACGCGATGGCGGCGCACCTGGTTCGACGCGGCGGCGACTTCGACGTCGTAGTGACCGAAAACATGTTCGGCGACATATTGTCCGATCTGGCGGGTGAGCTGTCTGGTTCACTCGGAACTGCCCCGTCGATCAACGCTTCCGAGAAGCAGGTCATGGCTCAGGCCGCGCACGGTGCAGCACCCGACATCGCCGGCAAGAATCGGGCGAACCCAACGGCACTGTTCCTCTCGAGCGCGATGATGCTCGACTGGCTCGGTGACGCGCGGAGCGATCGGTTGTTGTCTGTGGCGGCAGGCCGGATTTCGGACGCCGTTCGCACGACCATCGCTTCGGGCATCGCCACCGCAGACCTCGGCGGTTTGGCATCGACCAGCGAATTTTCCGAAGTCGTGTACGCACACACTCTGCGTCGCTGATTCTTGTACGACAGGCCGGAATCTTGCGAAGTCGGCGACGGTGGAACTCCTGCCGTAACCTACCGTTCGACTGAATTTCGGATGGACGTTGCAAGTGCGGCGATCGACGAGTGGAGAGCAGAGTCGTGGTCGGTGAAAACGCACGGGCACCAAGGCCACGTGGCTGGGGTAGTGCCGCTGGTAGTGGCGGGGGTATACGCGCCAACGTGGTGCGAGTCCTGTTGGTGGGCTTGATCGTCGCTCTGTGCGGTGGGTGCGTCACCAACAACGAGGGTCTCGTTCCAGAAGGACCTCCCCTGAATGTCCAGAAGGTTCCAGAGATCGCTGCTCTCCTGCCGCCCAAGGTAACGGAGTCGGGCAAGCTACAGGTCGGCGTCAACATTCCGTACGCACCAAACGAATTCAAAGATGAGAATGGCAAAATCGTCGGCTTCGACGTCGACGTCATGAACGCAGTGGCGACTGTGCTCGGGGTCGAAGCTGTCTTCAACCAGGCCGACTTCGACAAGATCATCCCCGCTATCCAGTCGGGAAGCTACGACCTCGGCATGTCTTCGTTCACCGACTCCAAGGAGCGGGAGAAGTCGGTCGACTTCGTCACGTACTACAGCGCGGGTATCCAGTGGGCGCAACGTCCGGACAATCCCGTTGACCCGAACAATGCGTGTGGGTTGCGGGTGGCGGTGCAGACCACAACCACCGAGGACATCGACGAAGTACCCGCCAAGAGCGAGGCATGCGTTGCTGCGGGCAAACCGCCCATCGAGAAGATCAAGTACGACAGTCAGGACGATGCGGCCAATGCTCTCATCCTGGGTCGAGTCGACGCGTTGTCTGCGGATTCACCGGTGACCGGCTATGCGATCAAACGGAGTAAGGGGCGGATGGAAGCTGCGGGTGAGCCCTTTGATTCCGCGCCGTACGGTTGGCCGATCGTGAAGGGTTCCGCCCTTGGTCCCGCCCTGCAGCAGGCAATGCAGTACCTGATCGACAACGGCGTCTATCAACAGATCGCGCAGACCTGGAGTGTTGAAGCCGGCGTCATCGAAGTATCCAAGATCAACGGCGCGGAAAGCTGATGAACATGACAACAACTGAGACTGGCGATCCGGCGCCGATCAAGGCGATCCCACTGCGCAGACCGGGCCGATGGGTCGCAGCAGTCGTGGTGGTGGTCCTGGTGGGGCTCTTTATCTACGGTTCGGCGACCAATGAACAGTTCGGCTGGGCGACTTACCGCCAGTACCTCTTCGACGCTCGAATTTCGAAGGCCGCCTGGGTCACCATTCAACTGACAATTCTGTCGATGGCAGCCGCGATCGTTCTGGGCATCGTCCTCGCGGTAATGCGGCTGTCGCCGAACCCGGTGCTGAAGTCCGCTGCCTGGGTGTATTTGTGGGTCTTCCGCGGCACGCCCGTTTACGTCCAGCTCGTCTTCTGGGGTCTCTTCCCCTCCATATACAAGAGCATCGATCTCGGCGTTCCGTTCGTCCATCAGTTCGTGCATTTCGACATGCAAGACCTCCAGGCGGCGTTTCTCTTCGCAGTCATCGGACTCGCATTGAACGAGGCGGCGTACATGGCCGAAATCGTCCGTGCAGGTATCGCCTCGGTCAACGAAGGTCAGACCGAAGCGTCAGTGGCTTTGGGAATGACGTGGGGTCAGACGATGCGGCGAACGGTCCTTCCCCAGGCGATGCGGGTGATCATTCCACCAACCGGCAACGAATTGATCAGCTTGCTCAAGACGACTTCGCTGGTGACCGCAGTGCCGCTGAGTACCGAACTCTACGGACGAGCGAGAGACATATCCGGTGCAAATTTCGAGCCGATCCCACTCTTGATGGTCGCGGTTACGTGGTACCTCGCAATGACCAGTGTTCTCATGGTCGGCCAGTACTACGTCGAACGCCACTATTCGAAAGGGTCGACGAGGACGCTCACTACGCGCCAGCTTCAGGCACTCGCCGACGCACAGGGCAAAGAAACGGTAGTGGAGACACTCCCGGATATTCCAGGAGGAGAACGCAGATGACACCGATGGTGAAGGCAGACCGGGTCTGTAAGAACTTCGGCGCGCTCGAGGTTCTCAAAGGGGTCTCACTCGAAATCGATCCCGGCCAAGTTCTGTGCCTCGTCGGACCGTCCGGGTCGGGCAAGTCGACGTTCTTGCGCTGTATCAATCACCTCGAGCAGGTCAACGCCGGCCGTCTGTACGTCGACGGCGACCTGGTGGGCTACTCGGAGAAGAACGGCAAGCTGTACGAACTCCACCCGCGAGCAGCGGCCAAACAACGCCGCGACATCGGAATGGTGTTTCAGCACTTCAACCTGTTCCCGCACCGCACCGCTCTCGAGAACATCATCGAAGCACCGACGCAGGTCAAGCGCGTCAGCAAGAAGAAGGCTGTCGAACGCGCGAAGGACCTCCTCGATCAGGTCGGGTTGAGCGCCAAAGCCAACGCCTACCCGGCCCAGTTGTCTGGCGGTCAGCAGCAAAGAGTTGCCATCGCCCGCGCTCTCGCGATGGACCCGAAGCTCATGCTGTTCGACGAGCCGACGTCCGCGCTCGACCCCGAACTTGTCGGTGAAGTTCTCACCGTGATGAAGCAATTGGCCAAAGAAGGCATGACGATGGTGGTCGTCACCCACGAGATGGGTTTCGCCCGCGAGGTCGCAGACCAGTTGGTGTTCATGGACGGGGGAGTTGTGGTCGAGGCAGGCGAGCCGCGGGAACTCCTGGCCAATCCGCAGCACGATCGGACCAAGGCGTTCCTGTCGAAGCTGCTGTAGCCGTCAGGGTTTGACGGCGCTGAAAATTGCAGTGCCCGGAAAGAGTTGGCCGCGGAGGGGACTCCACTGTCCCCATTCGCGGTCCAACCACTCCGGCCATTCGGGCTCGATGATGTCGCGGATCTGAAGTCCGGCCGCGACGATCTCACGAACCCGGTCTCCGATGGTTCGGTGATGCTCGACGTAGGTGGGGACTCCGTTGTCGTCGACCTCGACATACGGGGTGCGGTCGAAGTAGGGGAGGGTCGCGGTCAAGCCCTTCGGCCCGGGATCGTCGGGGAAGATCCATCGGATCGGATGGTTGACGGCAAAGACCCACGATCCGCCGGGACGCAGAACCCGGGCGACCTCGTTCATCACTCGCTGCGAATCGGCAACGAACGGGACGGCGCCGAACGCGGAACAGACGATGTCGAAACTCTCGTCGGCAAACGGCAGGAGTTCCGCACTTGCCTGAATCAACGGGACTGCCGGTCCGCCGACATTCATCGCGTCCTGCCCGCGGGCGAGCATCCCCATAGAGATGTCGAGACCGACGGCCCGAGCACCGTGTCCGGCGAGCCATCGGGCACACGGCGCCGAGCCGCAACCCACTTCCAATATGTCTTTGTCGACTATGTCGCCGAGCAAGTGGTGATCGCCCTCGTGCAGCCCTTCGGGGCACCAGACGAATTCACCTTCCGCGCTGTTCACGCCCAGAAACTCGCCGTGGGTTCGGTGGTAATCGTCGGCGTCGGCGTCCCACCACGCACGGCTGGCGCGGTCGCTGGCACTCGAATCGACACGGACCCGGCCGACACCGCTGGTACCGAGAATGGAATTGGCGGCGGCATGGCGCTCGTCAGACATGAACAACACAGTAGAACGGGTGACTCGGCCGCAGGGTACCCGGGTTTGCCCGGCAAGATAGCCGACGCGTAGTCTTACCCACGCGAGTGTCTGTCATCCGACCGATTGTCTATACGAGATCTTTACCAAGATCATCTTGGCCAGGATCTCGGAGTCAGCCGGAACGAGAGAGCTCGCGGTGCGGTTCTGCGGTGTGGAATGTGATCCGGTATTCGGTTGTTCGTTATTGATGCAGCTGGGTACTTCGATCTAGTACTTCACAAAAGTACTTCCAACATTTGTACGCCACAGTTGCGCATCTCGTCCGACAAAATCCATCAACCGACCACAACTCGTCCGGAGCAATTCAACATATGCCCTCCACAACCGTCACCTCGCCGCAGGTTGCCATTAACGACATTGGCTCCGCCGAGGACTTCCTCGCCGCCATCGATGCCACGATCAAGTACTTCAACGATGGTGACATCGTCGAAGGAACCATCGTCAAGGTCGACCGCGACGAGGTTCTGCTCGACATCGGTTACAAGACCGAAGGCGTCATCCCTTCTCGTGAGCTCTCCATCAAGCACGACGTCGACCCCAACGAGGTCGTCTCCGTGGGAGATGCGGTCGAGGCTCTCGTCCTCACCAAGGAGGACAAAGAAGGTCGACTGATCCTGTCGAAGAAGCGCGCTCAGTACGAGCGTGCCTGGGGCACCATCGAGGAGCTCAAGGAGAAGGACGAGGCCGTCAAGGGCACCGTCATCGAGGTCGTCAAGGGCGGCCTCATCCTTGACATCGGTCTTCGTGGCTTCCTCCCCGCTTCGCTCGTCGAAATGCGTCGCGTCCGCGACCTCCAGCCGTACGTCGGCAAGGAGATCGAGGCCAAGATCATCGAGCTCGACAAGAACCGCAACAACGTGGTCCTGTCGCGCCGCGCATGGCTCGAGCAGACTCAGTCCGAGGTTCGCAGCGAATTCCTGCACCAGCTCCAGAAGGGCCAGGTCCGCAAGGGCGTCGTGTCCTCCATCGTCAACTTCGGTGCATTCGTGGACCTGGGCGGCGTAGACGGTCTGGTTCACGTTTCCGAGCTGTCTTGGAAGCACATCGATCACCCGTCCGAGGTTGTCGAGGTCGGCACCGAGGTCACCGTCGAGGTTCTCGACGTCGACCTGGACCGCGAGCGCGTCTCCCTGTCGCTCAAGGCAACGCAGGAAGATCCGTGGCGTCAGTTCGCCCGCACGCACGCCATCGGCCAGATCGTGCCCGGCAAGGTCACGAAGCTGGTTCCGTTCGGTGCATTCGTGCGCGTCGAAGAGGGAATCGAAGGCCTCGTTCACATCTCGGAGCTCGCTGAGCGCCACGTCGAGGTTCCGGACCAGGTTGTCGGCGTCGGCGACGATGCACTCGTCAAGGTCATCGACATCGACCTCGAGCGTCGTCGTATCTCGCTGTCGCTGAAGCAGGCCAACGAGGATTACAACGCCGAGTTCGATCCGTCCAAGTACGGCATGGCCGACTCGTACGACGACCAGGGCAACTACATCTTCCCCGAGGGCTTCGATCCCGAGACCAACGAATGGCTCGAGGGCTTCGACAAGCAGCGTGAAGAGTGGGAGAACCGCTACGCCGAGGCTGAGCGTCGCCACAAGATGCACACCACTCAGATGGAGAAGACCGCTGCAGACGAGGCCGCTGAGGCTGCCACTGCTGCTGCCGGCTACTCCTCGGAGACGGCTGCTGCAGACGACACCGAGGCTCCGGCTGCTGCCGGCTCCGCTCCGGCCGAGTCTGCCGGCGGATCGCTTGCCAGCGATGCACAGCTCGCCGCACTTCGTGAGAAGCTGTCGGGCAACGCATAAGGATTACCGCTTGATCTGATCAAGCGAGATCTGTGAAGAACCCCGCCCCTGCACTTGCAGGGGCGGGGTTCTTTCTCTGTCAGGTACCACTTGCCGGCGCAATATTCAGTGAGCGAACATAAAAATGACCGGCACCGAATGGTTGCCGGTCATTTTGTATTTGGTGCAGAGAACTCAGTTTGCGGGAGCAGGCACCCAATAGGTGGCGGTCGCTTCGGCTGTGCGCTTACGCATCGACGCGAAGCTGTGTCGGCCTTGGCTCACGAGCATCGTGAACCACGTACGACGGTGCTCTGCCAGGGCAAAAGCAACTTCGGGAAACTCTATGCAGTGCACGCCGTTCGGCATTCCGAGGCGGTGCTGACCGTGATGGTCGCGATCTGCTCGCATGGCGTCCACTTTCTCGAGAAGGTGCAGGTACAGGTGCGTTCGCTAGAACATAACCGCACGGTCACCGAAATTGTGGTATTTGAGCCTCGAAGGTCTCGGCGTGTTCGATCTGTAGGCGTGTCTGAATCTCTCGGACGCGGAGATGAGAGACTGTCGAGTGTGTTGAGAGTAGGCCTCACTGGAGGCATCGGAGCCGGTAAGTCGACAGTGTCGAAAATCCTCAGCGAACTGGGAGCCGTCATCGTCGATGCCGACCTGATCGCCCGAGAAGTGGTCGAGCCCGGTGCTCCTGGACTTGCCGCTCTGGCCGACGCATTCGGCGACGGGATTCTGTCCGAGGACGGCAGCCTCAACCGCCCCGCGTTGGCGTCGTTGGCGTTTGCCGACGACACGTCACGTGGAACTCTGAACGGCATCCTCCACCCACTGATCGGTGCGCGGACGATGGAGCAGATCTCGTCCGCGCCGTCGGATGCAGTGCTCGTTCAAGACATTCCGCTCTTGGTCGAGGGTTCCATGGCGCCGGCATTCAACCTGGTCGTCATCGTCTACGTCGACGAGGAGGAGCGAGTTCGACGCCTGGTGGGCTCACGCGGTATGCCGGAATCCGACGCGCGTGCGCGCATCGCAGCGCAGGCAAGTGACGATCAGCGTCGTGCTGTTGCCGACGTGTGGCTCGACAACAGCGGCGAGCCGGGTTCACTTGACGGCGTGGTCCACGACCTGTGGGCGAATCGACTTGTTCCCTTCGAGAAGAACCTCCGCGAGGGCACGGTGGTGCGCGCGCTTCCCGAGCTGACTCCAGCTGACCCGTCGTGGCCGGCGCAGGCGGAACGAATCATCGGCCGGTTGTCACTGGTGGCCGGTGACCGCGCGCGCCGTATCGATCACATCGGATCGACCGCAGTGCCTGGTCTCGATGCCAAGGACGTGATCGACATTCAGATCACTGTCGAGCACCTCGGCGTTGCAGACGACCTCGCGCAGGATCTGGCCGCTGCTGGGTTCCCCCGGATCGAGCACATCGTCGCTGACGACCCGAAGCCGTCGTACCTCGGTGGCGAGACCGATCCGGCGGTGTGGGCGAAGCGAATTCACGGCAGCGCCGATCCAGGGCGCCGCGCGAACATACACATTCGGGTGGACGGTTGGCCGGGTCAGCAGTTTGCGATCCTCTTTCGTGACTGGCTTCGTGCCGACGCCTCGGCGCGTGCCGAGTACGCCGAACTCAAGGTCAAGGCGGCTGCGAGGGCTGCCGGCATCGACGACTACGCCTCGGCGATCGACGCCTATCTGGGGGTCAAGACCCCGTGGTTCGACGCCGCATTCCACCGGGCGTGGGAATGGGCCGAGAAATCAGGCTGGTCCCTCTAACGGCTCAGCGCCACGTGACCGGCATGCCCAACGAGCCCAGCCATGCGTCGAGGTTGTGACCGTGGGTGGCGATACCGTCGATGGCTCGGGCAGCGTTCAGCATTGCGCGCTCGGACGTCTTCGGGTCCAGGATTCCGGCGGTGTTTGCCTCGAGCAACTCGTCGACGTCGAGCAATTCGATGCTGTGCCCGGTGTGCACGATCAGGTCAAGGTAGTGGTCCTCAGATGTCCAGACCTGCTCGCTGCGAGTGAAGTCACCGATGTCGACATAGTAATCCCAGTCTCGAACGTGTTCCGGGGTGAAGTGCAGGATCGACGCCCGAATTCCGAGTTCGGGAATGATCCACGACTCCAGGTAGTGAAACCGGGGATGGTCGGCGTGGCGCGCCATGTACAGCCCCCATGGTTCCTCGCGGTACTGCTCGACCGGGCGAATGAAACCCTTGGGATCGACGTTGGTGCGAGCTGCGATGTCGAAGGTTTCGACCTTCGGTCGGTGAATGTGGGGACGTTCCTCGCTCATGGTCGATGAACCTACCGCCGAACTGCATTTTCGGCTGAACGCGGACGAGCAGGCATTGTGTCGGTGGGTGCGCTTACCCTGGTTTCATGGCGTTTGCTTCCGAACATCCCGTGGTCGCGCATTCCGAGTTTCGGCCGGTTGGTGACATCGAGCGCTCAGACGCGCGCTTCGAGGTCGTCAGCCCGTACGAACCGGCTGGCGATCAGCCGGCGGCCATCGCCGAACTGGAAAAACGGATCAACGAGGGGGAGAAGGACGTTGTCCTCCTTGGTGCGACCGGTACCGGCAAGTCGGCCACGACTGCGTGGTTGATCGAAAAGCTGCAACGCCCGGCTCTGGTGATGGCCCCGAACAAGACCTTGGCGGCTCAGCTCGCGAACGAGTTGCGGGAAATGCTCCCCAACAATGCGGTCGAGTACTTCGTCTCGTACTACGACTACTACCAACCCGAGGCGTACATCGCCCAGACCGACACCTACATCGAGAAGGATTCGTCGGTCAACGACGACGTGGAGCGGCTGCGCCACTCAGCGACGTCCAGCCTTCTCTCACGACGGGACGTGGTCGTGGTGGCCTCGGTGTCGTGCATCTACGGCCTCGGTACACCGCAGTCGTACCTCGATCGCTCGATTCAGCTCGACGTCGGTGTCGAGGTGCCGCGCGATGCGTTCCTGCGTCTACTCGTCGACGTTCAGTACAACCGCAACGACATGGCGTTCACACGAGGTTCGTTCCGCGTGCGCGGCGACACGGTCGAGATCATTCCGTCCTACGAAGAGTTGGCGGTACGCATCGAATTCTTCGGTGACGAGATCGAAGCGCTGTACTACCTGCATCCACTGACCGGAGACATCGTTCGTCAGGTCGACACGGTCCGTATCTTTCCGGCGACGCACTACGTCGCCGGCCCTGAACGCATGGAGCGTGCGGCCAAGGACATCGAGGCAGAACTCGAAGAGCGGCTCGCCGAACTCGAGGGCAAGGGCAAGCTTCTCGAAGCTCAGCGTCTGCGCATGCGAACGCAGTACGACCTCGAGATGATCAAGCAGGTCGGGTTCTGCTCCGGCATCGAGAACTACTCGCGCCACATCGACGGCCGAGGTCCAGGAACTGCCCCCGCAACCCTGATCGACTATTTCCCCGAAGATTTCCTTCTGGTCATCGACGAGTCGCACGTGACCGTTCCGCAGATCGGCGCCATGTACGAAGGCGATATGTCGCGCAAGCGCAACCTGGTCGAATTCGGATTCCGGCTACCGTCGGCAACCGACAACCGCCCTCTGACTTGGGAAGAATTCAGTAAGCGGATCGGTCAGACCGTCTACCTGTCGGCAACCCCCGGCAAGTACGAGTTGGGTCAGTCCGGCGGTGAGTTCGTCGAGCAGGTGATTCGCCCGACCGGATTGATCGATCCCGAGGTCATCGTCAAACCCACCAAGGGGCAGATCGACGATCTCGTTCACGAGATCCGTGAGCGCGCCGAACGCGACGAGCGTGTGCTGGTCACGACTCTGACCAAGAAGATGTCGGAAGACTTGACCGACTACCTTCTCGAACTCGGTATTCGCGTCCGGTATCTGCACTCGGATATCGATACGCTCCGGCGAGTCGAGCTGCTCCGACAGCTTCGCCTGGGGGAGTACGACGTGCTGGTCGGCATCAACCTGCTGCGTGAGGGACTCGACCTTCCCGAAGTGTCGCTGGTCGCGATCCTCGATGCCGACAAGGAAGGCTTCCTCCGTAGCTCCACCAGCCTCATTCAGACGATTGGTCGAGCGGCTCGAAATGTGTCCGGCCAAGTACACATGTATGCGGACAAGATCACCGCATCCATGGCGCAGGCGATCGAGGAAACCGAGCGGCGGCGCGAGAAGCAGGTCGCCTACAACGAGAAGATGGGCGTCGACCCACAACCGCTACGCAAAAAGATCGCGGACATTCTCGATCAGGTGTACGAGGAGGCAGAGGACACTGCTGCGTCCGTGGACGTCGGTGGTTCTGGTCGCAACGCGACGCGTGGTCGGCGTGCGCAGGGTGAGGCCGGTCGTGCGGTCAGTGCCGGTGTGTACGAGGGGCGCGACACCAAATCGATGCCTCGCGCCGAATTGGCAGATCTGGTCAAGGAACTCACCGATCAGATGATGAACGCTGCACGCGACCTTCAGTTCGAGTTGGCTGGGCGATTGCGAGACGAAATCTCGGATTTGAAGAAGGAGCTTCGAGGGATGGACGCCGCGGGTCTCAAGTAGGTCGCCTCGCGTGCGTTCGTGCTCTCGCCCGCTACGGTTTCAGGTATGGATGCACAGAATGCAGGCAAGACCGCGCGGACTCTCGAACTTCTCCATTCCTTGGCGTACTTCGTCCCGGAAACGGAAAAGGAACTTGTCGGCGTCGGGTTGGAGCCCGGCCGGATGGTGTACCTCGCAGGGCGATCAGCGCCGCTCGGCGCTCCGCCCGCGACTGTAGTCACGGCTACTTTTTTCAACTTCAATCCTGAATTGATTGCCAGTGTCATCCCACGTGCCTGGGAATTGGCAAGGCCCACAGAGGTTGTCGCCGCGCGGTATCGGGCAATCGACGCGGCGTACGTCCGCCTGTTCGGTGCAGACGTGACAGGATCGGCGGACATGGCCGAGGCCGCCGAACTCGTGTCGATCGCTGCCCAGAACATTCCCGGAGTGGACGGCCGCTCCCTGTATGCGGGTTGGGCGTCGCTCGACTGGCCGGCTGAACCGCACCTGCGTTTCTGGCATGCGCTCACACTGCTGCGTGAGTATCGCGGCGACGGCCACATTGCGGCCCTTCAGACCGCGGGATTGAACGGACTGGACGCGTTGATCACGCACACAGCCACGGGAATCGGGTTTCAGCGTAAGTTCGCACAGACTCGCCGCGGGTGGTCGCAGGAACAGTGGGACGAGGCAGTGGAGAGCCTGAAGGATCGCGAACTGCTCGACCGTTCGTCCGGTGCGCTGACCGAGGACGGGCAGGAACTGCGCGACGTCGTCGAAGACCTGACGGACGACCTTGCCCTGGCCCCGTGGGATGCGCTCGGAGAAGAAGGTGCCAAGCGATTGCTGGAATTGGCGTCGCCATGGCGTGCTGCCCTGGTCGAGCAGGAACTTTTCCCGGCGGCGCTGTTCGGGCCTCGCTTCGGCAAACTTCGCTGATCGGTCACTGTAGGACAAATTTTCCTGTAACTGATGATCACATTCACTGTGAGCTTGTGGCGTGTACTGCAAATAACACTATCCGCGGCACAATCCCGCTAATGTCAGCGCAGCGGTTGTCGAGCGGGCGCAACAGCGTTGCGCCCGGTGCCGGCCGTACCGTCCGTCCCGTAACCATGGAGGAATGAATGAGTGCCTACCGGACCGTTGTCGTAGGAACCGATGGCTCCGAGTCGTCACTGAAGGCAGTCGACAGAGCTGCCGCCATTGCCAGTGGCTCGGACGCTCAGCTTGTCATCGCGTGTGCGTACTACCCGGCCGACCCCAAGGACGTGAGCGCTGCTGCTGACGCGCTGGGTAACGAGGCCTACCAGGTCACCGGTTCCGCTCCGACGTACGAGATCCTTCGGACGGCCCGCGAGCGCGCACATGCCCAGGGGGCAAAGGATGTTGTCGAGCGCGCCGTCGTCGGCGCTCCCGTCGAATCGCTTCTCGCTTTGCTCGACGAGGTGAAGGGCGACTTGCTGGTCGTCGGAAATCGCGGATTGAACACGTTGACCGGGCGTCTACTCGGATCGGTGCCTTCCGATGCCGCTCGCAAGGCGACGTCCGATGTCCTGATCGTGCACACCGTTCGCTGACCTCACCGGCAGTAGTCGGCCTCGGCCGCATCGACGAATACTTCAGCCAGCTGATCGGCGCTGGGGGGTGTTGTCGATGCGGCCGAGCCGTTTCCGGTGGTGACCATCGGTTCGCTTGCTCCGTTCAGCGATACCGTCCGCAGATTCGCGATAATCATCTCGCGATCCGTGCCGGCCGCGAGCTGCTGGCAGACGCCGTCACCGAGCGCCTGCAACATGTCGTCGGAAAAGGCCGGCTCAACCCCGGTAGACGCGAGCGCCGCCCGCAGCCGTTCTGCATCGTCCACCGGTTTTTCGGTCGGTGCGGCAGCAACAGCAGCGATGTCGTCGCTGCCTGCAGCAGCCGTCGAACTCGAATCATCCTCTGAACAACCGGCTGTCACCGCCGCAAGCATCCCGACGCCGATCACCACGCGAGCGATCTTGCGGATGGGTGCGGCGGAACTTGCGGGCAGGCCAAGCACGAGGGGTAATTCCTTCGGTCGTCGACACAAATTGGGGTGACACCACCATTCGTGGTGTCACGCACGAACCTACTCCGTGAGGCTCATGAATCGAAGGCCAACTCTGCTGCCTCGACGCCGTCGAGAACCGCGGGGAGCGACTCGATGTGAATGATGCCGAGCCTCTGGGTAGCTCGGGTCAACGCGACGTAGAGGTCGTTCATTCCACGGGGTGAGTCGTCGAGAATGTCGGCGGGTTCGACTATCAACACCGTGTCGAACTCCAGCCCCTTGACGTCCTTGACCGACAGGACGCTCACGGTCTCGCTCGCAAGGCCCCCCAGATCGGCAACAACCTCGGAGCCGGCGATCACTGCAGTGATCCCGGGATGTGACTCGGACTCGATGCAGCGGCGCACGGTCGATTCCAATTCTTCGGCCGTGGTCTTGAGTGCCCACGGCGCGAATCCGCTGTCGCGCACCGACCGGGGCACCGACTGCTCCGGGTCGATCTCTTCGAGCACGCGGTGAGCGACATCCATGATCTCGGACGGAGTTCGGTAGTTCACGGTCAGTTCGGTGAGCTTCCAGCGCTTGGCGACGTAAGGCTCGAGGATCGTCTGCCAGGACGAGGTTCCCGCAGGATCACCGGTCTGGGCGGTATCACCGACCAACGTCATCCACCGATTCGGTATGCGCCGCATCAGCATTCGCCACGCCATCTCGGAGAGCTCTTGGGCTTCGTCGACGATCACGTGACCGTATGTCCAGGTTCGGTCACCGGCAGCGCGCTCAGCCGTTGTCTGGCGCTGGCCCTGATCGTGGCGCTGAGCGAGTTGGCTGGCGTCGATCAAGTCGTACGCCATCAAGATCTCAGGATCCATCTCGTCCTCGAGGTCCTGTGGCGCGGAGCCGGTGAGAATGTCGAGAGCACCCTGGGCGTCGGCGATCTGTGCGCGCCATTCGCGTTGTGCGCGTTCGCGTTCGGCGGCATCGTCGACGCCGAGGATCTCGGCGAGTTCGTCGAGAAGGGGAGCGTCGGCCGCACTGAATCCTGGTCCGACGCTCTGCAGAAGCTCGTCGCGTTGTCCGTCGTCGAGTTGCGGCGCTGCCTTGGCCAACCTCGCCGGAGACGTCCACAGTTCCGCGAGGATTTGCTGCGGCGACAATTCTGGCCACAGCTTTCCGATGGCGGACATGATGTCGGAGTCCTCGCGCATCTCGTCGCGAATGTCGGCGATGTCGTCCCGGCTGAGGAGTGAGCCGCCGTCGACGAGGTTTCCGCCGATGAGTTCGGCCATCTGCAGCGCCAACGCCTCGATGACTGCTGCCACGAAGATCGGGCGCGCCAGGTTGTGTGGGCGACGCGACGATCGAGCCCGACCGCGCGCCTTCGTGACGGTCTTGCGATCCAGCTTCAGGTCGTACGTGTCGAATCGCAGGGTGATCGGCTTGGACGGAACTTCCTGTCGATCCCGGACGGCGTTCTTGAGCACGTCGAGAATCGCGAGCGAACCCTTGATCTCACCGGCGGCGAGGGAATCGGTACGTGTTGCGCGCACTCCGGGGTACAGGTCGCCGATCGTCGAGAGCAGGACGCCGGTCTCACCGAGTGAAGGAAGGACCTGGCTGATGTAGTCGAGGAAGGTCGCGTTCGGACCGATGATGAGAACGCCGGCCTTGGCCAGCTGCTGACGGTAGGTGTAGAGCAAGAAGGCGGCACGGTGAAGTGCGACAGCTGTTTTGCCGGTACCCGGACCGCCCTGGACCACCAACACGCTCTTGTGTTCGGAGCGGATGATGGCATCCTGCTCGCTCTGGATGGTCTCGACGATGTCGTTCATTTGGCCTGTACGCGCGGCGTTCAGTGCATCCAGGAGTGCGCTCTCACCGGCGACGCCGCCGGCTTCGGTGACTACTCCGGCGGCGCGGGCTGCATCGAGGTCCAGGTATTCGTCGTTGATGCCGGTGACCGTGCGGCTACGGCTGCGAATATGGCGTCGCCGTTTCACACCTTCAGGTGCCGCGGGCGTCGCCAGATAGAACGGTCGTGCCATCGGGGCACGCCAGTCGAGGAGCAATGTTTCGTAGTCGTTGTCGGTGTCCAAAATTCCGAGTCGGCCGACATAGCGTCGCTCGTCGTCGAAGTCGATGCGTCCGAAACACATTCCGTTCTCGGCTGCGTCGTACTTGGCGAGATCCTCGGTGTACATGGCGTTGAAGGATTCGCGTTCACTGCGTGCCTGCGGGGTACCGCCGGTCTCGAGGAGGACCGTGCTCAAGCGTGTTTGGGCATACTTTCGAAGATCGTCGAGACGGGAGTACAGCATCGTCACGTACTGCTGCTCGAGCTCTTGCTCGTTCAGTGACGGGTCCGCGTCGGGCAAAGGATCTCCTAGGCTTGATGAGAAATTCATGCGCTGCAAAAGCGCCAAGACAGTCTAGTTCCCCCAGATGAACTGCCGCATAGATACAGGTCAGGCCACCCGAAGGTGGCCTGACCGTGTTTTTCGGTGCACTCAGTGCGTCAATTCGTCCTTCTTGGCGCGAGCCTTTTCCAGCGCCTTCTCGGCGCGCTTGCGGGCCCGCTTACCCAGCACCTCGGTCTGTTCCGACGCTGTCTCTGCCCACTCGTTGCTCTTCTCGAGTGCAAGTTCGGCGAACTCGGAGCTGCGCTTGCTCGCCAGCTCGGCCAGTTCGGCACTGCGCTCGCGTGCGGTCTCGGCCAGTTCGGAGCTGCGCTTCTGCGCGACTTCGAGGATATCCGGGCCGCGCTCCTTGGCGACCTCGCTGAATTCAGCGGCACGCTTGCTCGCGATCTCCGCGAACTCGGAACCACGCCCCTTGGCGAGTTCGAGCCAATCCGTTCCGTGTGCCTTCGCGGTTTCGGCAAGTTCGGAACCGCGCTCGGACGCCACCGACAAAGCATGTTCGACGCGATCGCTCGTGTGATCGGTCTGCGATGCGACCAATGGAAGCGCCGCGGCGATAGACGCCTGTGCCTTCTTCGCGGCGCGGCGGCCACGCCAGCCGAGCGACGGCTTGCCCTCGGTGTCGACGGACGCGATCATCAGTCCGCCGAGCAAGCTGACGTTCTTGATGAAGTTGGTGCGCTGCATCGCTCGCAATGACGGATCGGTTTCGTTCCAGAAGTCGTGGCCGGCCAGTGTGGTGGGCACCAGGCTTCCGGCGAGGACCAACGACGCGAGCCGCGGAGCCTTGCCTGTAGCGAGCAGGGCACCGCCACCGATCTGGACGACGGCGTTGATCTTGACGAGTGTTTCCGGATCAGCAGGCACCTTCTGAGTCACTGCTCCTGGCAGCGTCTCGACCGATTTGTCGATCAGGGGTGACGCTTTGGCTGCTCGCTGAGCGGGGTTGCGCAAAGCATCGATTCCCCCGGCGATGAAGATCGTGGAAAGCAATGGACGAGCAATTCGACGTACCAGCATGTTTCAAGCCTCCCGATGTAGGTTCGTTTTCCACCCTAGCGATCGCAGAAGGAATTGGTCCGGTGCAAGGACGTCGCGGCGCCTTTCCCTGAGGACGGATTCCTGGTCGCCGAAGTGCGCTGTCCTGCATCGATGACTTCGTCGTGGGTTCGGACAACTCGCTCGGAAGTATCCGTTACCGCGTATCCGCCCACGGCGTGTTCGAAGGTGCCACACAATGCAGACCGATCGGCCACCATGGTTCGGTGACCACGAAGATGACACAGAACTTCGGCTCGACCCTTCCTGCCGGTTGGGGACAACTCTCAGCCGAGGAGAACGAGCGACATTGGGCTATGTTTCGCGCCCGCTTCGAATTCACTCCCGGCATCGACGCGCGATCTTGGCCCGCCATCGCTGAGCCGACGCCGTCCGTGGTCTTCGATTTGGGTGAGGCGTCATGTGCGACGCCAGGAGCGTGGGCCGCTCGCGTCGATGCGATCAACGCCGAAGCGTTGCGCTGTTTTGTCACCGACTGGAACGACGATCCCAACTTCGTCGTACTGGATTGGCAGCATCCGGGCTACACCTTCGACGCGGAGTCACATGCCGCTGCGCAGGAGTTGGCGGAGTGGCGTGTCCCGGTCTATCCGAACGGCGATTACAACATATTCGGGCATGACGACTTCAGAGAAGGAACCTTCGGCCATCCGTGGGAACGCACGTTGTGTGTGTTCGGTGCACGGATGGTCGAAGGCCTGGGCGGGACTCTGACGACCTGGCTCCCACGACTTCGAGTCAATGGCGAACAGGTCAGAAATGAACGGGCCGACTAGCGGGATTCAGTTCAGACGGGTGAGACGTCACCAACCGCGTTCGCGCCACTCCGCCAAGTGCGGACGCTCGGCGCCCAGTGTCGTGTCCTTGCCGTGCCCCGGGTAGACGACGGTTGCGTCGTCGAACCTTCCGAACAGCTTGTTTTCCACGTCGTCGAGCAGGGAAGTGAACTTCTCGGGGTCGGCGGTCTTTCCGACGCCTCCGGGGAAGAGTGAATCACCGGTGAAGAGGTGAACCTGCCCGCTCGGTTCGGTGAGAGCCAGCGCGATGGACCCGGGAGTGTGTCCGGACAGGTGAATGACGTCGAGGCTCAGATTGCCAACCGTCACCTTGTCGCCGTCTTCGAGGAGAACGTCCGGGGTGACGGGAAGAACATCCGCGTCGAGGGGGTGAGCGGCGGACGGCACCTTCGTTGCGGCGTGGACGTCCTGCAAGGCCAGCCAGTGATCGCCGTGCTGATGGGTGGTGACGATGGAATCGAAAACAGGTGCTTCCTGTTCGATGAGCGCGATGATCTTCTCGGCTTCGTTGGCCGCATCGATCAGGAGAGATTTCCCGGTCGTGGAACAGACGACGAGGTAGGTGTTGTTGTCCATGGGGCCGACCGACATTTTCGTGATTACGGCGCCTTCGATTGTGCGCCGCTGAGGGGCAGAATCGGGGGAGACCTGACCGGTGTAGGAGTCGTCGATCACGATGGGCTGATTCGTCATGAAACGCAGGCTACCTTCGAATAGGGGCAGGTAGAGCGATGGGCTCGCTCGGTGAGAAAAACGTGTCGGTGGCTCGGCCTACGATGACGATCGCTCGAGGACTCGCGTTTGCGAGGCCGCTCGAGACTTCTCCGGGGGGACGGCCCCAGATGATTGACAATGAAGGGAATTGGTGTGGCGGATCGCCTGATCGTGCGGGGTGCACGTGAGCACAATCTGCGAGGAGTCGATCTCGACCTCCCGCGAGACAGCCTGATCGTCTTCACCGGGTTGTCCGGCTCCGGCAAGTCCAGCCTCGCGTTCGACACGATCTTCGCCGAAGGTCAGCGCCGTTACGTCGAGTCGCTCTCGGCATACGCGCGTCAGTTCCTCGGTCAGATGGACAAACCGGATGTCGATTTCATCGAAGGATTGTCTCCTGCGGTGTCGATCGACCAGAAGTCGACCAACCGCAACCCACGTTCGACGGTGGGCACCATCACCGAGGTCTACGACTACCTCCGACTCCTCTATGCCCGCGCAGGTTCAGCGCACTGCCCGGTGTGTGGCGAGAAGATCGCACGTCAGACGCCCCAGCAGATCGTCGACCAGGTGCTCGAGATGGAAGAGGGCATCAAGTTCCAGGTCCTCGCACCGGTGGTCCGTACTCGTAAGGGCGAGTTCGTCGATCTCTTCGATCAGCTCAACACCCAGGGCTATTCGCGAGTGCGCGTCGACGGTGTCGTTCACTCGCTTGCGGATCCGCCGAAGCTCAAGAAGCAGGAAAAGCACGACATCGAAGTTGTGGTCGACCGCTTGCAGGTCAAGGCGAGTTCGAAACAGCGCCTTACCGATTCGGTCGAGACAGCCCTCCGATTGGCCGAAGGCATCGTCGTCCTCGATTTTGTCGACCGCGAGGAAAATGCACCCGATCGGGAGCGCCGTTTCTCCGAAAAGCTGGCCTGCCCGAATGGTCACGCACTCGCCATCGACGATCTGGAACCGCGCTCGTTTTCCTTCAACTCGCCCTACGGCGCTTGCCCGGAATGCACCGGCCTCGGTATCCGCAAGGAGGTCGACCCGGATCTGGTGGTTCCCGATCCTGACCTGAGTCTCGAAGACGGAGCAATTGCGCCGTGGTCGATGGGCCAGAGTTCTGAGTACTTCGGAAGGTTGCTGTCCGGCCTCGGCGACATCCTCGGTTTCGACATGACAACGTCGTGGAACAAGTTGCCGGCGAAGGCCCGCAAAGCAATCCTCGAAGGTAGTGAGGAGCAGGTTCACGTCCGGTACAAGAATCGGTACGGCCGTACCCGTTCTTATTACGCCGAGTTCGAAGGTGTGATGCCGTTCCTGCACCGCCGTCTCGAGCAGACTGAGTCCGATCAGATGAAGGAACGCTACGACGGGTACATGCGCGACACCCCGTGCCCGGCGTGTGGTGGAGCTCGCCTGCGTCCGGAAATCCTGTCGGTAACTATCGCGGCTGGAGACTTCGGCAGTAAGTCCATCGCCGAGGTCTGTGAACTCTCGATCTCCGATTGCGCGGACTTCCTCAACAGCCTCACCCTCGGTTCGCGCGAAGAGGCCATTGCGGGTCAGGTCCTCAAGGAAGTTCAGGCGCGTCTCGGGTTCCTGCTCGACGTCGGCCTGGAATACCTTTCTCTCTCGCGTGCCGCTGGCACGTTGTCCGGTGGCGAAGCCCAGCGAATCCGCTTGGCAACGCAGATCGGATCCGGACTCGTCGGCGTGCTGTACGTACTCGACGAGCCGTCCATCGGTCTCCACCAACGCGACAACCGGCGACTGATCGAAACTCTGACGCGCTTGCGCGACCTAGGCAACACGCTGATCGTCGTCGAGCATGACGAAGACACAATCCGTACATCTGACTGGGTGGTCGACATCGGACCGTATGCCGGCGAGCATGGTGGCAAGGTCGTTCACAGCGGACCGTACGAAGAACTGCTGACGTGTGAAGAGTCCCTGACCGGCGCCTATCTATCGGGTCGCAGCTTCATCGAGGTTCCGGCCATCCGTCGGCCGGTGGACCGCAAGCGTCAGGTCACGGTCGTCGGAGCTCGCGAGCACAATCTCGACGGCATCGACGTGAGCTTCCCGCTGGGTGTTCTCACCGCTGTCACCGGTGTCTCCGGTTCGGGCAAGTCGACGTTGGTCAACGACATTCTGGCGACCGTCATGGCGAACAAGCTCAACGGTGCACGCCAGGTGCCTGGCCGTCACACACGAATCAACGGTCTCGATCAGCTGGACAAGCTCGTACAGGTCGATCAGTCTCCGATCGGCCGGACTCCACGATCGAATGCTGCGACGTACACCGGCGTGTTCGACAAGATCCGAACCCTGTTCGCTGCAACTACAGAAGCGAAGGTCCGCGGCTACCAGCCAGGCCGGTTCTCGTTCAACGTCAAGGGCGGACGCTGCGAGGCGTGCTCCGGCGACGGAACCTTGAAGATCGAGATGAACTTCTTGCCGGACGTGTACGTGCCTTGCGAGGTGTGCCACGGCGCTCGGTACAACCGCGAAACGCTCGAGGTCCACTACAAGGGCAAGTCGATCGCCGAGGTTCTCGACATGCCGATCGAGGAAGCGGCCGAGTTCTTCCAACCGGTCACCTCCATCCACCGGTACCTCAAGACTCTGGTCGACGTCGGTCTGGGCTACGTCCGACTGGGTCAGCCGGCTCCCACTCTGTCCGGTGGTGAGGCACAACGCGTCAAGCTCGCCGCCGAATTGCAGAAGCGCTCGACCGGCCGCACCGTGTACATCCTCGACGAGCCCACCACGGGTCTGCATTTCGAGGACATCCGCAAGCTCTTGATCGTGATCAACGGTCTGGTCGACAAGGGCAACAGCGTGATCGTGATCGAGCACAACCTCGACGTGATCAAGACGTCGGACTGGGTCGTCGACATGGGACCCGAAGGTGGATCCGGTGGCGGAACCGTTGTGGCGCAAGGTACTCCGGAGGACGTTGCCGCGGTCCCCGAGAGCTACACGGGCAAGTTCCTCAGTGAAGTTCTCACCGCGCAACACGCACCGGCCAAGGCCAAGCCGATCACCAAGAAGCGCGCGACGAAGGCAGTTGCAGCAAAGAAGGCTGCGCCACGGAAGAAAGCTGCTTCCGTGAGCTAGCAGAAGTCGGTCAGTGATGCCGGGTCGGAATCCGACCCGGCATCACTGCACTGACGGTTAGGAAGCGGTGGCCTCGAGGATCACTTGGGCAACGTCTTCGGGGCGCGACCACATCGGCCAATGGCCGGTCGGGAGGTCGACATACGTCACTGGGAGTTTCGCCAGTTCCGCTGCCATCGGGTGACCCCCGTCGGCCATCTGGGCGATCACCGCGGACGGGAACGTGCTGCAAACGACGGTAGACGGCACCTGGTAGCGCTTCTCGTTCGTCAGGACAATCGGCTCACGCGCCGGTCCAGCCGGTTCGGGGACGGCGTTGGCGCGAAACGCCTCGAGAGCTTTCTCGTCGAGTCCTTCGAGGCTGCTGCCGTCTGCTTCGAGTTCTGCCCACGTCGGCAGAGGTATCTCGACGACATCTGCGGCTAAATCCGGTCGCAGCGCCGCGCCGTCGGGCATCGGGCCCGAGTCGACGTAGACGATCCGAGCGACGCGATCCGGGATGCGATCGGTGACCGCGTACCCCACCGGGCCGGCGCCGCTGTGAACGACCAGGACCGTGCGTTCGTCGGAATCCGTTACAGCGTCGATGACTGCGCGGACGTGGGCGTCGAAGGTGACCGCTGATCGATCTGCATCGACGGCGTCGAGTCCGGGCAGCGTCAGGCTGGTCACGCGGGTGTCGGAACGCTCGAGGTGCGGGAGGACTGCATCCCAAGCCCATGAACCGAGCCAGAATCCGGGAACAAGAACGATGTGAGTTTTCATGTACTCACTGTGCAGCCGGGATGGTGACAACAGACTGTCACTAATTATGTCACTGTTTGGTATCGAAATCTGAGATACTCGTGGGTGTGAATCGAGCTGCGAGATTGCATGCTCTAGTCGAGGAACTTCGGCGACAGGGCGATCGAGGGACTACGTGTTCCCGATTGTCCGAGGAATTCGGTGTCACCACCCGAACTATCAAACGCGATATCGAGACGCTGATGATGTCGGGTGCGGCGATCGAGGCGCGCTCAGGTCCTGGGGGTGGATACCGACTCGTAGGTCGCGCCACGCTTCCGCCGGTGAATTTCACTGTCCCGCAAGCAGTGTCAATCGCGTTGGCGTTGACCGCGATGGGCGATGCTCCGTTTGCGCCGGATGGACGTGCGGCGCTGGCAAAACTGCTCGACGTGATGGACGAGGAGGGCCGTCGTAAGGTTGCCGAACTCGGTGGCCGCGTGTGGATACGCGGAGACGTTGGGGTTGTGACGGATTCGCGCGCGAACCGGCAGGCCGTCGAGCAGGGTCTCGAACAGAGTCGCGTCGTGTCGTTGCACTATGTGGATGGGGACGGTTCGGAGACGGTGCGGGCAGTTGAGCCGCACATTCTGGCGCAGGACCGTGGACTGTGGTTTCTCATCGGCTGGTGTCGCCAGCGCGACGCCGTGCGGTGGTTTCGACTCGATCGAATGCGTCGGGCCACGCTGACGAACAATCACTTCACTCCACGGGATTCGAGCGTCTTCGGCCAACCGCCCGAAGACGCTCGGCCTGTTGCGCCCCGAAGGTGAGTGACTCAGTCGATCATGTTGCGGGCTGCGGCAACGGAATCCGTGATCAGCTCGGTCAAGACGGCCGGGTCGACATCGCTCAGCCGTTTGACGTACAGGCAGCCTTTTCCGATCTTGTGCTTGCCGAGGCGCGCGAGTGTGTCCGTGTAGTCGTCGAGGTCCAGAGACAAGTACAACGTGAGTGCGGTGGCCCTGGGGGAGAATCCGATCAGCGGAGTGTCTCCCTCGTGGCCACTCGCGTACCGGTAGTGCCGTGCCCCGAATCCGATGATGCTCGAGCCCCACATGACAGCAGGCTCGCCCGTGGCGGCCGACAGCAAGGAGATCAACTCCGCACTGTCGGGGCGCTTACGATCGTCGACGCGGGAAATGAACGCGTCGACGTCCTCGGGCGTCGGTTGAGTCTTGTTGGCGGTTGCCAACTCAGTAGACCGGGCCGGTGAACTTCTCGCCCGGTCCCTTTCCCGGCTCGTCCGGGTGCGAGGAGGCCTCGCGGAATGCGCGCTGCAAGGCTTGGAGGCCTTCGCGGATGGGGCCGGCGTGGGGGCCGAGGTACTCGACCGACGCAGTCACCAGTCCGGCAAGCGCGGTGATGACTCGACGCGCTTCGTCGAGGTCGAGGTAGGGGCTGGAAGACGGGTCGGCGTCCGAGAGGCCGAGTTTTTCGGCCGCCGAGCTCATCAGCATCACTGCGGCGCGGCTGATGACCTCGACCGCGGGGACTTCGGAGAGTTCGCGGACGTCGGGATACGTGCCGTCGGTGTTCTGATCTGCCTCGAAGTTTTCACTCATGGATGCAAGGATTCCATCAGGCCGTGATGGTGTTGAATCGGGCCTCTCCCCGCTGTGGGGGACCTGCACCGATTTCTTTCATCTGTGGCGACCTGTTACTCTTGTTGCAACGACCGCCTCCGACTTGTTCGGGGGCAGCAAGTGGAGCCCGACTCCCACCTCTGCGCGGCAGGTAAAACTGCAGTTCAGCGGTTCCGGTCACCTGACTATCGAAGTCTAAATGCTTCGTCAGGTTCCTCACCCAGTTGAGGAGACGATATTCGGCGTGAGCTGGATCTTGTGTGATCGGTCGACATCGGGCCCCGCAGATGAGAAATCATCGGAGCGGGGCTTTTTGTTGGGGTACGGGCGGTACGGGCTGCGTGCGGTCACGAAGACCGCACCGTTCAACCTAGGAGGCCCCATCAGCACTGAGACCCGCATCAACGATCGTATCCGCGTCCCCGAGGTCCGTTTGGTCGGACCTGGCGGCGAGCAGGTAGGCATCGTGCGTGTTGAAGATGCACTCCGCTTGGCCCTCGAGGCCGACCTCGACCTGGTCGAGGTAGCTCCCGACGCCCGTCCACCGGTCTGCAAGATCATGGACTACGGCAAGTTCAAGTACGAGGCTGCACAGAAAGCCCGTGAGTCTCGCAAGAACCAGACTCTGACGGTCATCAAGGAGCAAAAGCTCCGACCCAAGATCGACGCTCACGACTACGAGACCAAGAAGCGCAATGTTGTTCGCTTCCTCGAAGCCGGTTCCAAGGTCAAGGTCACGATCATGTTCCGCGGACGTGAACAGTCACGTCCCGAGCTCGGTTACCGCCTCCTGCAGCGTCTGGGAGCAGACGTCGCAGATCTCGGCTTCGTCGAGACCTCGGCAAAGCAGGACGGCCGAAACATGACGATGGTGTTGGCACCGCACAAGGGTGCCAAGACTCGCGTCAAGGCGCAGGAGAGTGCCCAGGCACCAGTGGCGCAGGCCGCTCCGCGTCCGGCTCCGGCGTCGAGTGAAGCAGCTCCTGCCGCGACTGAAGCAACTCCGGCCGCGACTGAAGCCGCACCGACGACCGGCGACGCAGCTCCCGAGGCTCCGACCAGCTAGTCGATTTCCCACGATCCACCACGTAACAAGAACTGAGGACTCCATGCCCAAGATGAAGAGCCACAGCGGCGCCTCGAAGCGATTCAAGGTGTCCGGCACCGGCAAGCTCATGCGCCAGAAGGCCGGCCGTCGCCACCTTCTCGAGCACAAGTCGAGCCGGGTTACCCGTCGCCTCGACGGTGTCGCCGTTGTCAGCCCTGACGACGCTCCGCGCATCAAGCGCATGCTCGGCATCTGAGTCGCCCCCTTACTGACCACCCGGGGCGTCTGAGTTTCACAGCCCCAAGATTGACAGGATTTTCACGTGGCACGCGTAAAGAGGGCGGTCAACGCCCAGAAGAAGCGTCGTTCAATTCTTGCTGCATCCAGCGGCTACCGTGGACAGCGTTCGCGTCTGTACACCAAGGCCAAGGAGCAGCAGCTCCACTCGCTGGTCTACGCATACCGCGACCGTCGTGCACGCAAGGGTGAGTTCCGCAAGCTGTGGATCACGCGTATCAACGCTGCAGCTCGCGCCAACGACATCACGTACAACCGCCTCATCCAGGGCCTGCGTCTGGCCGAGGTCGAGGTCGACCGCAAGATCCTGGCCGAGCTCGCCGTCTCCGACGCCGAGGCATTTGCCGGTCTGGTCGCGCTCGCGAAGGCCGCTTTGCCGGCTGACGTGAACGCTCCTGCCGGAGAAGCAGCCTGATTCACGCATCACAGCAACGGCCCGTGGACCCGCTCACAGAGCGGACTCCGCGGGTCGTTTCTGCTGTCAAGCTCCTGCGCACAGCAGAACGACGTAAAGCAGGACGTTTCCTCGTCGAGGGTGAGAACTCGGTCACCGAACTGTTGAACGGTGCGCTCTCGAGCGGCGAGAACCGCCCGGTGCACGACCTCTTCTACACAGAGGACGCAGCCGAGCGGTATCAGCACGTCATCGATCGGGCGCTGACCGCTGGAGTTCGCGCTTCTCTTGTCACCGATCGGGCAATCAAAGCTCTGAGCGATACCGTCACGCCGCCCGGTCTTGTTGCTGTCAGTGATCTCCTCGATGTACCGCTGAGCGCAGCCGTCAACCGAGGCACCCGCCTGCTCGCAGTGCCGGTCGAGGTCAACGAACCAGGCAATGCCGGCACCGTCATTCGCATCGCCGACGCGGTGGGCGCCGATGCGGCAATCCTCGCCGGTGACAGCGTCGATCCGCACAACGGCAAGGTGGTTCGTTCGTCGGCGGGCAGCCTCTTTCACCTGCCGGTTGTCCGCGAACGAGACACGGTGTCGGTGATCGAACAGATTCGCGCCGCCGGCATTCAAATTCTCGCGACCGCGGCGGACGGCGAGGTCGACCTCGACGAGGCCGACGAGTTGCTGAGCAAGCCAACGGCCTGGCTGTTCGGCAATGAAGCTCACGGTCTCGATCCGGCGATCGCCGCGCAGGCTGATCATCGGGTGCGGATTCCGATCCACGGCCGCGCCGAAAGTCTGAACCTTGCAACAGCGGCGGCTATTTGCCTGTACGCAAGCGCGCGGGTGCAGAATCGCACGACCTATCGCAGCTGAAAACGCGCGCGAAGACCTCACGGAATCTCATTTGCGGGAGCCTGAGACAATACAAGAGCAGAGACAATGCTCGAACGGGCTCGAAAGCTCGCATGCAGTACGAGAAGCAAGCAGTACGAGAAGTAAACCGAGAAGCGACAGGAGTGTCACAGCCGTGGCCAAAAATGAGGGCGCGACACCGCCGGAGGTCGACGCGAGTGTGCTCACCGAAGAGGCGTTGACCGCTGCGGCTGAGAATGCCGAGAAGGCGCTCGCGGACGCCGCTGACCTGGATGCGCTGGCGCACGTAAAGGTGGAGCATCTGGGGGACAAGTCCCCGATCGCCCTCGCTCGTCGGGGACTCGGCAGCCTTCCGGGTAAGGAAAAGGCGGACGCAGGCAAGCGCGTCAACATCTTCCGCACCCGGATCAACAACGCGTACGACGCTCGTCGTGAGGTCCTTCTCGCCGAGCGCGACGCCGCGGTGTTGGTCGCCGAGGCAATCGACGTCACTCTGCCCTCCGATCGCCACCCCGCCGGTGCGCGTCATCCCATCAGCCTGATTTCCGAGCAGGTCGCCGACGTATTCGTCGCGATGGGTTGGGAAGTTGCCGAGGGCCCAGAGGTGGAGACCGAGCACTTCAACTTCGACGCGCTCAACTTCTTGCCGGATCACCCCGCACGCACGATGCAGGACACCTTCCACCTGGCACCCGAGAATTCGCGCCAGGTGCTGCGAACCCACACCTCACCCGTGCAGGTCCGCACCATGCTCTCGCGTGAGGTGCCGATCTACGTGGTGTGCCCGGGTCGCACGTTCCGCACCGACGAACTCGATGCGACGCACACGCCTGTCTTCTCGCAGGTCGAAGGCCTGGCCGTCGACAAGGGCCTGACGATGGCCAACCTGCGAGGAACTCTCGACGCGTTCGCTCGCGCCCTTTTCGGCCCCGAGACACGTACCCGTATGCGCCCCAACTACTTCCCGTTCACGGAACCGTCGGCAGAGGTCGACGTCTGGTTCGCGAACAAGAAGGGCGGCGCCGGCTGGGTCGAGTGGGGTGGCTGCGGCATGGTCAACCCGAACGTTCTGCGCGCCAGCGGTATCGATCCCGACGAATACTCGGGTTTCGCATTCGGAATGGGCCTCGAGCGGACCCTGCAGTTCCGTAACGGCATCCCGGACATGCGTGACATCGTCGAAGGCGACGTGCGTTTCACGCTGCCCTTCGGTGTCGCAGGCTGATCTGCCCGGTACTCGAAATCCCCGGTACTCGAAATCCCCGGTACTCGAAATCCCCGGTACGCGGAACCTTCACAAGACTTATCGACAAACGAGAGAGCTGAGCAGACGTGCGAGTAGCGCAATCCTGGCTGACCGAGATCCTGCAGCGGGCAACTCCGGACTGGGAGGTGACCCCGGAAGAGCTGGACGCCGGGTTCGTCCGGGTGGGACTCGAAGTCGAGGAACTCGACACACTCGAGGCGATTGACGGCCCCTTGGTCGTCGGCAAGGTCGTCTCCATCACCGAACTGACCGAGTTCAAGAAGCCGATCCGCTTCTGTCAGGTCGAGGTCGGGGAGCCCGAGCCTCGCGGCATCGTCTGCGGCGCGCGCAATTTCAACGAGGGTGACCTCGTCGTCGTTGCACTGCCCGGCGCGGTGCTGCCCGGTGGATTCGAAATCGCCACTCGCAAGACGTACGGCCAGGTGTCCGACGGCATGATCTGCTCCGTATCGGAACTCGGTATCGGCAAAGACCATTCGGGCATCTTGGTGCTCGAGCCCGGCACCGCCGAACCCGGCGCCGACGGCAACGAGTTGCTCGGTCTCGGTGACACGATCATCGAACTGAACATCACCCCAGACCGTGGATACTGCTTCTCGGTCCGCGGCCTCACGCGAGAACTCGCCTGCGGTTTCGATCTCGAATACGCCGATCCCGCTTCGGTGCCCGCGCATCCGGCCGAGGGTGAAGCCTGGCCGGTGCATCTCGAACCGGAGTCCAAGGCGTCGCGTTTCGTGATGCGAAAGATCACGGGAATCGATCCCGAGGCGGTGAGCCCGTGGTGGCTGCAGCGTCGACTGCTGCTCTCCGGTGTTCGCCCGATCTCGCCGGCTGTCGACGTCACCAATTACGTGATGCTCGAACTCGGTCAGCCTCTGCACGCGTTCGATGCGACCGCGGTGCACGGCGACCTGGTAGTCCGCCGCGCCAAGGCGGGGGAGAAGCTGACGACGCTCGACGACGTCGAACGCACGCTCGATCCCGAAGACGTTGTCATCGCCGACGATTCCGGGGTCATCTCTCTGGCGGCCGTCATGGGCGGCGCCACCACCGAGGTGGGAACGGCAACGACGGACATCCTGCTCGAAGGAGCTACCTGGGATCCGCTCGCAGTCTTCAAGACAGCGCGCCGGCATAAGCTGCCGAGCGAGGCAAGCAAGCGTTTCGAGCGCGTCGTCGATCCGGCGATTCCGCTCGCGGCTGTCGATCGCGCAGCCGCTCTGCTGGTCGAGATCGCCGGCGGACGGATCGAGCCGGTCCTGACCGACGTGGGTGACGTCGCCCCTCGCGCTGCCATTCGTATGGATATCGACCTGCCCGACCGTGTCGCTGGAGTCACGTACCCCAACGGCACCGCTGCTCGCCGCCTCACCCAGGTCGGGTGCAACGTCGAGGTCGGCGTCAGCGAAGAGGGACACGGCCAGTTGGTCGCGACGCCGCCGTCGTGGCGTCCGGACCTGGTGCAGCCTGCAGACCTCGTCGAGGAAGTACTTCGTCTCGAAGGTCTCGAGCAGATCCCGTCGGTCCTTCCCGCCGCCCCGGCCGGACGCGGTTTGACTGCGTCGCAGCGGCGCAAGCGCACGGTCTCGAGGGCCGTCGCTCACGCCGGCTACGTCGAGGTCCTTCCTCCGGTGTTCCTGCCCACTAACGTCTTCGACGTCTGGGGCCTCGACGCGGACGATCCGCGCCGCAACACCAGCAAGGTTCTCAACCCGCTCGAAGCCGATCGTCCGGAGTTGGCGACAACTCTGCTTCCGGGTCTGCTGGAGATCTTGGCTCGCAACGCTTCTCGCGGCCAGCGCGATCTGTCGCTGTACGGCATCGCGCAGGTTGTCCTGCCGGGTCCCGACACCAAGCCCGTGGACGCATTGCCGGTCGATCGCCGTCCGACGGACGAACAGATCGCGAACCTGATCGCGTCGTTGCCGGCGCAGCCCGTTCACATCGCTGCTGTGCTGAGTGGATTGCGGGAGCCGAGCGGCCCCTGGGGTCCGGGTCGTCAGGCCGAGGCTTCGGACACGTTTGCGGCAGTGCGGGTCATCGCAGCTGCAGCAGGCGTCGAGGTGGAACTGCGTGCGGCGCAGTACCTGCCGTGGCATCCGGGCCGCTGCGCCGAGGTACTGGTCGACGGCAATGTTGTCGGTCATGCCGGCGAATTGCACCCGGCTGTTCTCGAGCGTGCCGGACTGCCTGCGCGTACCTGCGCATTGGAAATCGACCTCGACGCTTTGCCGTTGGTCGAGAACCTGCCAGCGCCGCGCATTTCGCCGTTCCCCGCAGTGCTCCAGGATGTGGCGGTTGTTGTCGATCGCGACATTCCGGCGGCCAGGGTGCAGGAAGCTCTGCGTTCCGGCGGTGGCGAGCTTCTCGAAGACATTCGTCTGTTCGACGTCTTCGAGGGTGAGCAGGTCGGTGAAGGGCGCAAGTCGCTCGCGTTCGCGTTGCGCTTCCGCGGCGTCGACCGCACGCTGACCGAGGACGAGGCCAGTGCCGCTCGTGATTCGGCAGTGGAGGCAGCTTCCAAGGCTGTCGGTGCGCAGATGCGGGGCTGATTTCCCAGCTGATCACAGAGCCCACGACCATCCCTGGTGGTCGTGGGCTCGTTTGTCCTATCGGTTTCCCACCCTGTGGTGCCGCATCGAGCAAGTTGTCTTCCGGATCGGCACGATCTTGGGCGAGAGCGTCGACAACCAGATCGCCGCGTTGTTCGATCGCCGCAAGATGCTCGAGGTTGCCGGGAGTGACAGCCCTTTCGTGTTCGTCTGGCACACCGACGTGGCGAGCGCCTTTGCCGAGGATGTGACCGGGTACCGGGTGGACATCTTCAACCTCGCGGGCGGACGGTGCGCTGACAGTCGACGAGTTGGCTTCCCGGATGAGCAAGAGCATGGTGACGCTACCCGCTTGGCTGCTCCGGGCCGTCCTACGCGTCGGGCGGCGATTGGGTTTGACGGCACACGGTCCGGATTTCTCCAGTACCGGCCGGTCCTCGACAATCGGCGGCTCGAGGAACAGTTCGGATACGTCCCCGAGTATTCGAGCGAGGATGCGTTCGCGGCTTACCTCGCCTCACACCGACCCCTTCGGCAGACGGTCGTGGAAGGATCGGAGTTGTCCGTCGACGTTTCGAGAAGGGGCTGCCAGTGTCACAAAATGATCGGCTCGAAAATGATGGGCCCGAAAATGATGGCTCCGCACCCCGTAATTCTGTACACCAAGTAGTCGAGGCTGCTGATGCGCTCGACGACAAGGACTTTCTCGCGGTCGTTCGCGCAGTGGTCGAGCGTCGTCCGAGCTTGTCGGTGGTTCTTTCCGTGGTGGACACCGCTGCCGCGAGCCTCGAGCCGAACCGTGTCGAGGATGCGGACACGATCACCGACGCCGAAGAAGTCGAACTGCCCGACACGGTTGTGGAGGTCGACGAGATCATCGATGTCCCGGTGGTCCTTGCGACAGATCCGAGAATCCCCGAACCCGACTACACCGAAGGGGGAGTCCCCACTTTCGACCGTGTTCGGGAGAAGATAGAGGGGCGCTTCGGAACGTCTGTCGGTTCGGCCGAGCTGGCACACGAGAGCCCTGCCGGAAAGTCCGTCGACGAGCAGTGGGACGAGCGCCAGAAGGCTGCAAAAGCCAAGCTCGAGGAGATCCGGCGATCCATGGGTAAGTAATTATGCATTCCGATGCACAATGATGCATACTGTGTGACATGACTGAAGGTGGCACGCCCGAGAACGCACGCAAGCCGATCAGAGTCGCCGTTGCCGGCGCCAGTGGGTACGCCGGTGGTGAGGTTCTGCGTCTGCTTCTCGGGCACCCCTCCTATGCCGACGGCACTCTGGTGATCGGTTCGCTGACCGCCGGTGGTAACGCCGGTTCGACGCTCGGCGAGCATCACCCCCACTTGCTCCCACTCTCTTCGCGGGTACTCGAAGAGACCACTGTCGAAATTCTCTCGGGCCACGACGTCGTCTTCCTCGGTCTCCCACACGGCAATTCAGCTCAGTACGCCAAGCTGCTGCCCGAATCGACGGTCATCATCGACTGCGGCGCGGACTTCCGGCTGCAGGATCCCGCAGCTTGGGAGAAGTACTACAAGAGCACCCATGCCGGTACCTGGCCCTACGGTCTTCCTGAACTGCCCGGCGCCCGCGACAAATTGGTAGGCGCAACCCGCATCGCCGTTCCGGGCTGCTACCCGACGGCAGCGAGTCTCGCGCTGGCCCCCGCCGTTGCTGCGGGGATCGTGGACTCACACGTCAATGTAGTTGCGGTCAGTGGCACTTCGGGCGCCGGCCGGGCGCCGAAGGCTGATCTGCTGGGTTCGGAGGTCATGGGCTCGGTCCGCGCGTACGGCGTCGGTGGCGTCCATCGCCACACCCCCGAGATCATTCAGAATCTCTCGGCCGCAGGCGGCAAGGACATCAGTGTGTCTTTCACTCCGGTCCTCGCGCCCATGCCGCGCGGCATCCTCGCGACCTGCACGGCGGCCACCACCGTGACCGAAGAGCAAGCACTCGAAATCTACGAAAAGGCATACAACGACGAGCCGTTCATCCACGTGCTGCCTGCCGGAGTCTTCCCGCAGACCGGCGCAGTGATCGGATCCAACGCCGTGCAGATCGGGGTGACCGTGGACGCCGACGCCGGTCAGCTCGTTGTCATTTCGGCAATCGACAATCTCACCAAGGGCACCGCCGGTGGCGCGGTGCAATCGATGAATCTCGCCCTTGGCCTACCCGAGACCGCAGGTCTCTCTACCGTGGGAGTAGCTCCGTGAGCACCGACAATCCGCAGCAGATCGACAACCCAACCGAATCCGACGTGGTTCACGTCGCCGGGGGACGTCTGCTCCGTACACAGGGCGTCACCGCACCTGCCGGATTCCGTGGTGCCGGAATTTCTGCCGGTATCAAGAAGAGTGGCAAGTCGGACCTCGCGCTGGTGCTCAACGAGGGCCCTGATCTGGCCGCTGCCGGCGTCTTCACCCTGAACAAGGTCAAGGCAGCTCCGGTGTTGTGGTCTCAGCAGGTCCTGACGACGGGCAAGCTGCGCGCCGTGGTGCTCAACTCGGGCGGCGCGAACGCCTGCACGGGCGCGGGTGGATTCCAGGATGCACACAAGACTGCCGAGGAAGTTGCTTCGGCACTGAGCAATTGGGGAACCGAGACGGGCGCGATCGAGGTTGCCGTCTGTTCCACCGGACTCATCGGTGACCGGTTGCCCATGGACAAGCTGATCCCCGGAGTCACGGAGGTCGTGCACGAACTCGCCGGCGGAATCTCCGGCGGCACCGACGCGGCATACGCGATCATGACGACGGACACTGTGCCGAAGCAGGCGTCGCTGCACCACGCGAACAAGTGGAACGTCGGCGGAATGGCCAAGGGCGCAGGCATGCTCGCGCCTGCGCTGGCCACCATGCTGTGCGTCGTCACGACCGATGCTGTCGCAACGGCCGAGCAGCTCGACGCCGCGTTGCGCGCCGCCACCCACCTGAGCTTCGATCGCCTCGACGTCGACGGCGCGACGTCCACCAACGACACGGTGCTGCTGTTGGCCTCCGGTGCCAGCGGTGTGACGCCGACCCAGGACGAGCTCAACGCCGCAGTGTTCGCAGTGTGTGACGACCTCGCCGATCAGTTGATGGCAGACGCGGAGGGCGTCACCAAGCGGGTCAAGGTGACGGTTCGCGGCGCAGCGTCCGAATCCGACGCGCTGATCGGCGCCCGGACCGTTGCTCGGGACAGCCTGGTCAAGACGGCGCTTTTCGGATCCGATCCCAACTGGGGTCGCGTCCTCGCAGCAGTGGGTATCGCTCCCATCGAGCTCGATCCAGATCGAATCAGTGTGTCCTTCAACGGGAATCCGGTCTGCATTGACGGCGTCGGTGCTCCGGGAGCGCGTGAGGTGGACCTGAGCGGGATCGACATCGAACTCGACATCGATCTGGGGATCGGCAGCGAGTCCGTGAGCATTCGCACCACGGACCTCTCGCACGCCTACGTCGAAGAGAACTCGGCGTACTCGTCATGACCGAGACGTATCCCGCGATCAGCGAGCATCAGAAGGCACATGTCCTTGCCGACGCGCTACCGTGGCTGCAGCGATTCCGCGACAAGGTGGTCGTGGTCAAGTACGGCGGAAACGCCATGATCGACGAGACGCTCAAGACGGCATTTGCCGCCGACATGGCGTTCCTGCGGACGGTCGGCATCCATCCCGTCGTCGTGCACGGCGGTGGCCCGCAGATCAATGCGATGCTGGCACGCCTAGGCATGAAGGGTGAGTTCCGCGGTGGCTTCCGTGTGACGACGCCCGAAGTGATGGACGTCGTTCGGATGGTGCTCTTCGGTCAGGTCGGCCGTGAACTCGTCGGCCTGATCAACGCGCACGGTCCCTACGCGGTCGGGATCTCCGGCGAAGATGCGCACCTGTTCACCGCTACTCGACGCACTGTTGCGGTCGAGGGGGAGCAGACCGACATCGGCCTGGTCGGAGACGTCACCACCGTGAACCCGGACGCGGTACTCGATCTCATTGCGGCAGGACGTATTCCGGTGGTCTCGACCATCGCACCCGACGCCGACGGCGTCGTCCACAACATCAACGCCGATACCGCTGCTGCCGCACTCGCCGAGGCGATCGGTGCCGAGAAGCTCGTTGTCCTCACCGACGTCGAAGGCCTGTACACCGATTGGCCGGACCGATCCTCGCTGGCCACCGAAATCGACACCGACGCCCTGGCTCAATTGTTGCCGAGTCTAGATGCCGGCATGGTGCCCAAGATGGAGGCCTGCCTTCGCGCGGTGCGCGGAGGTGTGCCGTCGGCGCACGTGATCGACGGTCGGCTCGAACATTCAGTCCTACTCGAACTCTTCACCGGCGAAGGAATCGGCACGATGGTCGTGCCGGGTTCCTCGGTCGCCGGTCCCCAGCAGGGAGCTACCTCATGAGCACGATCGATCTGCAGCAGCGGTGGTCCGCTTCGCTGATGAACAATTACGGCGTACCCCGGGTTGCTCTCGTTCGCGGTGACGGTGCCGTACTCACCGATGCCGACGGCAAGCAGTACGTCGACTTCCTGGCCGGAATCGCCGTCAACATCCTCGGACACGGACATCCTGCCGTCGTCGAAGCCGTCACCACTCAGTTGTCGACACTGGGCCACGTGTCCAACCTGTACGCCAGCGAGCCGGTCGTCGAGTTGGCGGAGCAGCTGCTCGCGCATCTCGGCAACGTGACCGGGCGCGCGTTCTTCTGCAACTCCGGTACCGAGGCGAACGAGGCTGCCTTCAAGCTCGCTCGTGCCACCGGCCGGAAGAAGATCATCGCAGCCGAAGGCTCCTTCCACGGTCGCACGATGGGCGCACTCGCACTGACGGGTCAGCCGGCCAAGCGTGCGCCGTTCGAACCGATGCCCGCCGGTGTCGAGTTCGTGCCGTATGGCGACGTCGAGGCACTCGAGCAGGCCGTCGATTCCGACACCGCCGCTGTGTTCCTCGAACCGATCATGGGTGAGGGCGGCGTCGTGGTGCCACCCGAGGGATACCTCGTCGAGGCTCGGCGGATCACCGCCGAGCGCGGCGCACTTCTCGTGCTCGACGAAGTGCAGACCGGCATTGGCCGGACCGGCTGGTTCTACGCCCATCAGGCAGTCGGCATCGTCCCGGACGTCATCACCCTCGCGAAGGGGCTCGGCGGCGGAATGCCGATCGGCGCCTGCATCGCGACCGGGGCCACGGCAGAGTTGTTCGGACCGGGCAAGCACGGTACGACGTTCGGTGGCAATCCGGTGTGCGCTGCGGCGGCACTTGCCGTGCTGAAAACCATTGCAGTGGAAGACCTGATCTCGCGCGCGGACAGTTTGGGTAAGTCGATCTCGACTGGCATCGAAGACCTGGGCCATCCGTTGGTCGACTACGTACGGGGATCAGGACTGTTGCTGGGTGTCGTGCTGACCGAGGATGTCGCGCCGGCGGTGGAAAATGCCGCCCGTGAAGCCGGGTACCTTGTGAATGCAGCGCAACCCGGAGTGATCCGGTTGGCGCCGCCGCTGATCCTCACGGATGAGCAGGCCGAAACCTTCGTGGCAGCACTACCTGCCATCTTCGACAGTGCACTATCGGCTGACCAGCCGGGGGAGAAGTGACTACCGTGGTGAAACACTTTCTCAGGGACGACGATCTGACTCCGGCGCAACAGGCCGAAGTTCTGGAACTCGCTGCGATTCTCAAGAAGGACCCGTTCGCTCGGCGTCCGCTCGAGGGTCCACGCGGAGTCGGCGTCATCTTCGAGAAGAACTCGACGCGTACACGTTTCTCGTTCGAGATGGGCATCGCGCAGATGGGCGGCCACGCCGTCGTCGTCGACGGGCGCAGCACCCAACTCGGGCGTGAAGAGACGTTGGCGGACACCGGACGCGTTCTCTCTCGCTACGTCGACGCCGTCGTGTGGCGCACGTTCGGTCAGAAGCGCTTGGAGCAGATGGCAACGGGCGCAACCATTCCCATCGTCAATGCGTTGTCGGACGAGTTTCACCCCTGTCAGGTTCTGGCAGATCTGCAAACGCTGATCGAGCAGAAGGGTGAGCTCAAGGGACTGAAGCTGACCTACCTGGGTGACGGCGCCAACAACATGGCTCACTCACTGATGCTCGGCGGAGTCACCGCAGGCATCGACGTCACCATTGCCAGCCCCGCGGGCTTCGAACCGGCGGACTGGGTAGTGGCAGCAGCACGCAAACGCGCCGAGGAAACCGGTGCGACCATCACGCTGACGCAGGACCCGCAGGCCGGCGTCGTCGGCGCCGACGCGTTGGTCACCGACACCTGGACCTCGATGGGTCAGGAGAACGACGGACTCGATCGGGTCGGACCTTTCCGTCCGTTCCAGATCAACAAAGAGCTGCTCGCAAAGGCAGATCCGAAGGCTGTCGTCCTGCACTGCCTGCCCGCACATCGCGGCGAAGAGGTCACCGACGAGGTTCTCGACGGGCCGCAGAGTGTTGTCTGGGACGAGGCGGAGAACCGCCTGCACGCCCAGAAGGCATTGCTCGTGTGGCTGCTGGAACAGCGAACCCAACTGGATCCGGCGTGAGCGTCGCTCCCACTCGGGCTGGTCGCCAGTCGCGCATCATCGCGCTTCTGGCGGCTCACCCTGTCCGAAGTCAGACGGAGTTGGCGGCGTTGCTCGGTGCCGAGGGCATCGAAGCGACGCAGGCCACCCTTTCGCGTGACCTCGAAGAGTTGGGAGCGGTGAAACTGCGCGCCGCCGACGGCGGCGCCGGTGTTTACGTGGTGCCGGAGGACGGGAACCCGGTACGCGGTGTGTCCGGCGGTACCGACCGCCTGTCACGGCTGTTGGGTGAGCTGTTGGTCTCCACCGATTTCAGCGGCAACATGGCGATCCTCCGGACACCGCCGGGAGCCGCGCATTACCTCGCGAGCGCACTGGATCGGTCCTCGATGCCGGACATCGTGGGCACGATCGCCGGAGATGACACCATCTTCGTAGTGGCCCGGGAACCTCTTTCCGGAGCGGAACTCGCGGCCATGATCGAATCGCTCGCCTGACCCTTTATTCTTTGATAGAGATTTTCAACCGAAGGAGCACAAAAACCATGGCCGATCGCGTCGTACTCGCCTACTCGGGCGGGCTGGACACTTCTGTTGCCATCAGTTGGATCGGTAAGGAGACGGGCGCTGAAGTTGTCGCCGTCGCCATCGATCTGGGGCAGGGTGGCGAGGACATGGAGGTCGTGCGTCAGCGCGCGATCGACTGCGGCGCAGTCGAATCCGTTGTCGTCGACGCCCGCGACGAGTTCGCGGACGAATACTGCCTGCCGACCATCGCGGCCAACGCCCTGTACATGGACCGTTACCCGCTGGTCTCGGCCATCAGCCGTCCGCTGATCGTCAAGCACATCGTCGAAGCTGCACGCTCGCACGGCGGCACCATCGTCTCGCACGGTTGCACCGGTAAGGGCAACGACCAGGTTCGCTTCGAGGTCGGATTCGGCGCCCTCGCCCCCGACCTGCAGGTCATCGCACCGGTCCGCGACTACGCCTGGACCCGCGAGAAGGCCATCGCCTTCGCCGAAGAGAACAACATCCCGATCAACGTCTCCAAGAAGTCGCCGTTCTCGATCGACCAGAACGTCTGGGGCCGCGCCGTCGAGACCGGATTCCTCGAGGATCTGTGGAACGCGCCGACGAAGGACGTCTACGACTACACCCAGGACCCGACGGTCAACTGGAACGCACCCGACGAGCTCATCATCAGCTTCGACAAGGGCCGCCCGGTCGCCATCGACGGTCGCCCCGTCTCCGTGCTCGAAGCGATCCAGGAACTGAACAAGCGCGCAGGCGCTCAGGGCGTCGGCCGCCTCGACGTCGTCGAGGACCGTCTCGTGGGCATCAAGAGCCGTGAGATCTACGAAGCTCCCGGCGCCATGGTTCTCATCACCGCGCACCAGGAACTCGAGCACGTCACCCTCGAACGCGAACTCGGTCGCTACAAGCGTCAGATGGAGCAGCGTTGGTCCGAGCTGGTCTACGACGGCCTCTGGTTCTCGCCCCTCAAGGACGCACTGGACACGTTCGTCACCAAGACGCAGGAGCGCGTCACCGGCGACATTCGTCTCTTCCTGCACGGTGGAGCCATCACGGTCAACGGTCGTCGTAGCCCCGAGTCGCTCTACGACTTCAACCTCGCGACGTACGACGAGGGCGACAGCTTCGACCAGTCCGCATCGAAGGGCTTCGTCGAGATCCACGGTCTGTCGTCGAAGGTCGCCGCGAAGCGCGATCTGGGACTCTGAGCCATGACGGCTCACGGTGACGGAGACGCCCAAAAACACGGCACCAACGAAGGTGCGCTCTGGGGCGGGCGGTTCGAATCCGGGCCGGCCGCTGCCATGGCAGCGCTGAGCAAGTCGACTCACTTCGACTGGGTCCTCGCTCCGTACGATGTGCGGGCGTCGCAGGCGCATGCACGTGTGCTGAACAAGGCTGGCCTGCTCAGCGAAGCCGACCTCGCGACAATGCTCGACGGTCTCGACCGTCTTGCGGCAGATGTCGCCAGCGGCGCCTTCGGGCCCAGTGATTCGGACGAGGACGTGCACGGCGCACTCGAGCGTGGTCTGATCGAGCGCGTCGGGCCTGAGGTCGGTGGTCGCCTGCGTGCTGGTCGTTCACGTAACGACCAGGTGGCCACGCTGTTCCGCATGTGGCTTCGGGATGCGGTCCGCCGCATCTCCACCGGCGTTCTCGACGTGGTCGACGCATTGGCGACTCAGGCCGGGGCGCATCCGGATGCCGTGATGCCGGGCAAGACGCACCTGCAGGCGGCTCAGCCAGTCCTGTTGGCGCATCACCTGCTCGCTCACGCACATCCGTTGTTGCGCGACGTGCAACGCCTTCGCGACTTCGACGTGCGAGCTGCAGTGTCCCCGTACGGTTCCGGTGCACTCGCCGGTTCCTCACTCGGACTCGATCCCGAAGCGATTGCGGCGGAACTGAAGTTCGACAGCTCGGCCGAGAACTCGATCGACGCAACGGCTTCGCGTGATTTCGCAGCAGAGGCAGCGTTCGTGCTTGCAATGATCGGTGTCGATCTCTCCCGTATGGCGGAAGAGATCATCATCTGGAGCACACCGGAGTTCGGCTACATCACGCTTGCCGACGCGTGGTCCACGGGATCGTCGATCATGCCGCAGAAGAAGAATCCAGATGTCTCGGAACTCACGCGCGGTAAGTCGGGTCGTTTGATCGGTAACCTCACCGGATTGTTGGCGACGCTCAAGGCTCAGCCGCTGGCGTACAACCGCGATCTGCAAGAGGATAAGGAACCGGTTTTCGACTCGGTTGCGCAGCTCGAGATGTTGCTCCCGGCCATCACCGGTCTGGTGCAGACTCTCGAGTTCCACACCGAGCGCATGGCGGAACTTGCTCCGGCAGGGTTCACGTTGGCCACCGACATCGCGGAGTGGATGGTGCGTCAGGGCGTGCCGTTCCGGGTTGCACACGAGGCCGCCGGAGCGTGTGTGCGTGTTGCGGAAGCGCGAGGTGTCGGACTCGAAGATCTCACCGACGAGGAGTTGGCCGGCGTCGACAGTGCGCTGACGCCCGCTGTTCGTGAGGTGCTGACAGTCGAGGGTTCCATTGCTTCGCGCAACGCGCGAGGCGGAACCGCGGGGGTGCGGGTTGCCGAGCAGCTGGACGGAGTCAAAGCAGTGGCGCAGTCACTGCGGGAATGGACCCTCTGACCTCGCGGTCACGAGTGTTGTCGCTCTCTTTTCGGCAGTAGTCCTTCGGTCGTACGCGGTCAGGGAGCAGAATTTGCTCCCTGACCGCGTACGCGTATTCGTCGTCAGTAGGCTTATCGCGCGCGGGAAAAATGAGACTGACGTCACATGGTGAGTAACTTGGGAGTGAAATGGTGGGATTGAATTCCAAGTCTGTGCTGGGCCCGATTCGTCGGGTGGTTGCGACAGCACAAAACGGCCTCGAAGTCGTTCGGTTGGGTGGGTTGGAAACGGATGCGACCACGTCGCCGTTCGAGATCGTCGAACGCGCCGCGATGTATCGGCTACGGCGTTACTTCCCGGACAGTGACCCCGAAACTGTCGGCGCACCGATCTTGCTGATCCCGCCGATGATGATGTCGGCGAACGTGTACGACGTGACCCGTGACCAGGGTGCTGTGGGAATTCTGCACGAGATGGGCCTGGACCCCTGGGTAGTCGATTTCGGCTCGCCCGACTCCGAAGAGGGCGGTTGGGATCGTAATCTTGCCGATCACATCATCGCTCTCAGCGACATCGTCGATCACATCCACCGTCACACCGGTAAAGATGTTCACATCTCCGGTTACTCGCAGGGTGGGATGTTCGCCTATCAGGCTGCTGCCTACCGACGCAGCCGAAACATCGCCAGTGTCATCACCTTCGGCAGTCCGGTCGACACACTCGCCGCGCTGCCTTTCGGTATCCCGGCCGGATTGGCTACCAAGGGTGCGGATTTCCTCGCCGATCACGTCTTCAATCGCCTGGCAGTCACCGGATGGATGGCTCGCACCGGGTTCCAGTTGCTCGATCCCGTGAAAACGCTGAAGATGCGCGTCGACTTTCTGCTTCAACTGCACGACCGTGAGGCGTTGCTTCCGCGGGAGCAGCAGCGACGCTTCCTCGCGACCGAGGGTTGGGTCGCGTGGTCGGGGCCCGCGGTAGCCGAACTGCTCAAGCAGTTCATCGTGCACAACCGAATGATGACCGGTGGTTTTGTCATCAAGGATCAATTGGTCTCGCTCGCCGAGATCACCTGCCCCATCCTGGCATTCGTCGGCGAGGTCGACGACATCGGTCAGCCGCAAGCGGTTCGAGGCATCAGTCAGGCAGCGCCGCGTGCCAAGGTCTACGAATCTACCTTGCGCGCAGGCCATTTCGGATTGGTCGTCGGGTCCACCGCGGCCAATCACACCTGGCCGACCACCGGTGAATTCGTACAGTGGACCGAGACTGGGGGACCCCTCCCGGACCGCATCGCGAACATGGTCTACGGCGCCGACCTCGAAGATCAGACCGGCGTGTCGATCAGCAATCGGATCATCCACACCGTCGCCTCGGTCGCCGAAGTAGGGGCAGGAGTCACCAAGGGAATCAGTGACCTTGCCGCAGGTGCGTTGCGCGGCACTTTCGAATTGTCGGGCGAAGCGGCACGAGCGTTGCCGCGTCTGGCGCGCCTCAACCAAATTCAGCCGCACACCAAGATCTCGCTGAGCCAGTTGCTCGCGGAGCAGCGTCGAAAGGCGCCGAACGGCGAGTGCTTCCTCTTCGACAATCGCGTGCACACCTACGAAGCGGTCAACGCCCGCATCGACAATGTCGTACGCGGATTGATCTCCGTGGGAGTGCGTCCGGCAGCACACGTCGGTGTCCTGATGGAGACCCGTCCCAGCGCACTCGCGGCCATCGCAGCACTCTCGCGCCTCGGTGCCGTCGCGGTCATGCTTCCGCCAGGGTCCGACATCACGGCGGCGGTCAAGCTGGGATCGGTCGATCGGATCATCACCGATCCGGAGAACGTCGATGCTGCAGTGGTTACCGGTAGGCCGGTTTTGGTGCTCGGCGGCGGCGATGCGCGCGGCCTCGAGGTGGATCCGTCACACGACGTGATCGATCTCGAACAAATCGATCCGACGAAGGTCAATCTGCCCGGGTGGTACCGACCGGATCCCGGTGTCGCCCGTGAACTCGCCTTTATCATCTTTGCGGAATCCGGCGGTGTGCTCGAAGCCAAGCAGATCACCAACTACCGGTGGGCATTGTCGGCCTTCGGCACGGCCACGGCGGCAGATCTCGATCGCGGTGACACCGTGTACTGCCTTGCGCCGCTCCACCATTCGTCGAGTCTGCTCGCGACCATCGGTGGCGCAATGGCCGGTGGTTCCCGGATTGCTCTCTCACGCGGACTGAATCCGGCGAGGTTTGTCGAAGAAATCCACCGCTACGGCGTGACGGTCGTGAGTTACACGTGGTCGATGATGCGCGAGATCCTCGACGAGGATCTTCTTCTCATCGACGGTAGCCATCCGGTCCGCCTGTTCATCGGTTCGGGAATGCCCCATGGTTTGTGGAAGCGGACCACGGAGGCGTTCGACCCCGCGCAGGTGCTCGAGTTCTATGCGTCGACCGAAGGCGACGTGATTCTCGCCAACGTTGCAGGTTCCAAAGTTGGTTCCAAGGGTCGCCCGCTGCCGGGTAGCGCGCAGGTTCGGTTGGCGGCCTACGACCCGCTGAGTGGTCGGCTCCTCGAAAACGGCAACGGATTTGTCCGTGAGTGCGCCGAAGACGAGGTCGGCTTGCTGCTCGGGCGCGCGGGATTCACTGCCGATCTCTCGGGCGGCGCCATGCGAGGTCTCTTTCAAGCCGGCGATTCGTGGATTCCCACCGAGAATCTCTTCCGCCGGGACTCCGACGGCGACTACTGGCTGATCGACCACAAGAACACGGTCATTTCCACGCTCCGCGGCCCCGTGTTCACCCAGCCGATCGTCGACGCGTTGTCGAGTGTGGCGCGGGTGGATCTTGCCGTCGCATACGGAGTCGGTGACGCGCCGCATCAGCTGGCGGTCGCTGCCGTGACCTGGCGTCCGGGGCGGCAGTTCCGTTCTGCCGAGCTTGCAGAGGCTCTCTCGCGCATCGCTTTCGACGCTCGTCCGGATATCGTGCACGTGGTTGACGAGATTCCGGTGGGTTCGTCGTATCGTCCGAGTTCCACTGCGTTGGCTGCGGCCGGATTGCCGGCGCCGGGGCCACGGACCTGGTTCCTCGATTCCGAGACGCAGTCGTACAGGCGGCTGACCAAGGCAATTGCCGCGCAGTTGATGCCGACGAGGGTGAGCACCGGAGCACGGTAGCCTGAGGACATTCTGTTTGATCGGTTCGAGAGGACTCACGTGGCTATTGATTCGACGTTGCTCAGCATTTTGGCCTGCCCCCAGGATAAAGGCCCGCTGCTGCTGGTCGGGGACGAGTTGCTCTACAACCCGCGCCTTCGGCGTGCATACCCGATCGAGAACGGCATTCCCGTTCTGTTGATCGACGAGGCACGCGATGTTGCGGACGACGAGCACGAGAAGTTGCTCGCACGGGCTGAAGGCTAGATCGGTAGTTCACCGGTCAGGTACCGCTGGAGGTTCGGCGCCACCAGCGGTACCAACGCGTCAACGCTCAATGATGCGAGTGGTTCGAGTCCGAGCACATATCGCGTGACAAGCAGTCCGGCCATCTGAGAGGCCACCAATTCCGCTCTGATCAAGCCGGTACCAGGTGGTGTGTCCACGCGCGGAATGATGTCGCGCAAAACGACATCGAGCAGAAAGCTCTGGATCAACTGCGATCCGTCGCCGGAAACCGCCGATCGAAAAGCCGCCAGAATCGCCGGCTGATGTTCCGATTCCCACAGCCCGATTACTGCTCTGAGTAGGTTCTCGCCGAGATTTTCGGTCGGAAAGGCGTGAACCGGTCCCAATACCTGCGCTGGATCGATCGGTAGCGCGATCGCAGCGGTGAACAACTGCTCCTTGCTGCCGAAATGGTGATGAATCATGGCCGGATCGACGTCAGCGGCCGCGGCTATCGATCGCACGGTTGTTCGTCGAAAACCGTTTTGGGAGAACGCTCGTCGCGCCGAATCGAGGATCTGCGCGCGAGTCTCCGATTTGCCCGGTCGTCGCCCCGAACGAATCGGTGCCGGAGTCGTGTCGTTGTCGGTCATGGAGTGCGGCGATCGAGTGTTGCCGCGGCGAGCGAGAGCGCTGCGGCGGCGAAGCCCGCCATGACGGCGAGATCACGCCACATCTGTCCCGTCGCATCGGCATGCATTGACACTTGTTGAAGTGCGTCGACGGCGTAGCTCAAGGGGAGGACGTTGCTGATCCATTCGAGCCAGGTCGGCAATTGGTCGCGGGGCACCAGGAGTCCGCAGAGGAAGAGTTGGGGGACCACAACTACCGGCATGAACTGCACCGCTTGGAACTCGGTCTTCGCGAATGCGCTGGCCAACAGGCCGAGCGCAACGCCGAGTATTGCGCCGAGAACTGCAATGACGATGACCCAGGCAAGACTGCCGGCGATGGTGAGTCCGAGAAATCCGAAAGCAACCGCGCACGCGAGAGCTGCCTGGGCGGCGGCCGAGAGCGAAAATGCCGCGCCGTATCCCGCCAGAAGATCGAGTTTGCCCATTGGGGTGGTGAGCAGGCGTTCGAGTGTTCCTGAACTGCGTTCGCGCTGCATTGCGATGGACGTGACCAGGAACATCACCACAAACGGCAAGATTCCCAACATGGTGATCGCCACCCGTTGGAACAGTGAAACCTGGCCGGGCGGCGTCGGGACGTCTTGGTAGAGGAAATACAGCAGAATCATCAGCAAGGACGGGACCAACAAGATCATGGCCACCGTGCGATGGTCCTGGCGGAGCTGAAGCAGAATGCGGACGGTCGTAGCGCCGAAGATCCTGATGCTCATGATATTTCGCCTCCCACGGGTGAAGTCCGGATCAGCTCGAGAAAGGCGTCCTCGAGCCGTTCGCATCTGGTTTTGGCGCGCAATTCATCAGGTGTGAGTTGTGCGAGAAGGTGCCCGTCGCGCATCAGGATCAGTTCAGCGCAGTGATCGGCCTCGTCCATGACGTGGCTGGAGACCAACAGGGTGGTTCCTCTGCGAGCGAGGTCGGCAAATCGTTCCCACAATTCGACGCGAAGCACCGGATCGAGGCCGACGGTCGGTTCGTCGAGGATCAACACATCAGGTGACGCCACTAACGCGCATGCCAGCGAGACTCGCCCGCGTTGACCACCAGACAGATCGGCGGCGGTCTGGTCGGCGTATCGGCTCAATCCGACGGCGTCGACCGCCGCCGCGACGTCTGCGCCGGACTTGCCGTACAGGGCGCCGAAGTACTGGACGTTTCGAGTGACCGTCAGGTCGCCGTACACGCTGGGGGATTGGGTGACGTATCCGACCCGGCGGCGAAGAGCAACGGAACCGGCGAGGTCGCCCAGAACTCTGACCTCACCACTTTCGACGATCTGTGTTCCGACAATCGCGCGCATGAGGGTTGTCTTGCCGCAGCCGGAGGGACCGAGCAGTCCGGTGATCGATCCTGCTGATACCTGCAGGTCAAGCGAGTGAAGAACTTCGTGGTTACCACGGATGACTCGTAGTCCGCGGACATCTATTGCCGGCGTTGTGGTCACGGTTCGCCTCGTTTCAATAATTCATCACTTGTTGAATTATGCGACTCGGCCGACCGATGAGTCAACGGCGTGGGCACAATCGAAGGGTGAGTATCGAGACCTTGGAAAATGTGGAGAACCCGTTGGAAGCGGGCCTGACAATTCTCGGCTCGACCCTGATCGTCGACGACATCTCGCTGAGGATCGTCGAGGTCGAGGCGTACGGCGGGGAGAAGGACGGGCCTTGGCCCGATCCGGCAGCGCATTCGTATCGGGGGAGAACGCCGCGGAACAGCGTGATGTTCGGGCGGGCGGGGCGTCTCTACGTCTACCGCAGCTATGGAATGCACTTTTGTATGAACATCTCGTACGGCCCGGATGGTGTCGCGGGTGGTGTTCTGCTCCGAGCGGCCGAAATCGAGGCCGGTCACGATGTGGTGTCTGCTCGGAGATCGCCGGATCGACCATCTCACCAATGGGCCAGAGGGCCAGGTAATCTCGGCGCTTCTGTCGCAATCACGTTGGCGGACAACGGAACAGACGTGTTCAACCCTGCCTCGCGGATTCGGCTCGAATTGGGGGAGTCGAAGGAATGGGTCAGTGGACCGCGGGTGGGGGTCAGTAACGCGGAGGAGGTCCCGTGGCGCCTGTGGATTCCGGACTCGCGAGCGGTGTCCGCGTATCGCCGAAGCCCGCGAGCGCCGGTCATTTCGTGAAGATGGGATGATCGAGTCCGTGACTGAGAATATTCTCGACGAACTGACCTGGCGCGGGCTGATCGCCCAATCAACCGATCTTGACGCTTTGCGTAAAGATCTCGAGGCCGGACCGGTCACGTTGTATGCGGGCTTCGACCCGACCGGACCGAGCCTGCACGCAGGTCACCTGGTTCCGCTCCTCGCGCTCAAGCGGTTTCAGCGTGCCGGCAACCGTCCGATCGTTCTTGCCGGCGGTGCAACGGGCCTGATCGGAGACCCCCGTGACGTCGGGGAACGGACGATGAACTCCGCCGACACCGTCGCGGACTGGGCAGGTCGTATCCGTGGTCAGCTCGAACGATTCGTGGATTTCGACGATTCGCCGACGAGCGCGGTCATCGAGAACAACATGAACTGGACCGGCAAGATGTCGGCCATCGATTTCCTGCGTGATGTCGGCAAACACTTCTCCGTGAACGTCATGCTTGCGCGTGACACCGTGAAGCGTCGTCTCGAGTCGGACGGGATGTCGTACACCGAGTTCAGCTACATGCTGCTCCAGGCCAACGACTACCTGCACTTGCGACGCGATCTGGGTTGCACTCTGCAGGTCGGCGGGTCCGATCAGTGGGGCAACATCATTGCCGGCGTCGAACTCAACCGTCGTGTCGACGGTGAGAGCGTTCATGCAATGACGGTTCCGCTGGTGACCTCGGCCGATGGCAAAAAGTTCGGAAAGTCGACCGGTGGCGGCAGTTTGTGGCTCGACCCCGAGATGACCAGCCCGTACGCCTGGTACCAGTACTTCGTGAACACTGGCGACGCCGACGTGATCAAGTACCTGCGCTGGTTCACCTTCCTGACTGCGGACGAACTCGCGGAGTTGGAGACTGCAACAGCGGAGCGGCCGCATGCGCGAGAAGCGCAGAAGCGACTCGCCGCGGAGATGACGACCTTGGTTCACGGGGAACACAACACCTGTGCTGTCGAGCTCGCCAGCCAGGCGTTGTTCGGCAAGGCGGAGCTGGCGGAACTCGACGAGTCGACGCTCGCTGCGGCGCTGAAGGAAGCATCGGTCAGCGAATTGACGCCGGGGGAGCCGCGCACGATCATCGATCTGCTCGTGACGAGCGGCTTGTGTGAGAGCAAGGGAGCCGCTCGACGCGCAGTGAAAGAGGGCGGCGCTTCGGTGAACAACCAGAAGGTGTCGGCCGATGACTGGGAGCCCGCCGCATCCGATCTGCTTCACGGCAGCTGGTTGGTCGTCCGGCGCGGAAAGCGCAACTTCGCCGGCGTGAAAATCCTTCCGAACTGACGTGTGTGGGGTCACAGTTGTCTCGAGGGGCTCCTGTGGCCGCTGGTGGCCCGCCTCCGGGCGGGCTACCAGCGGATTTAACCTGGGGAACATCTGCGACCTGCACGTTTGACGCTCAGTTTTCATTCGCGTAACTTTGTCCAAGTCAGAGCGACACGGACACCAACCCCGACCGAGAGGCCGGGGAAACGCGGTTGGACGAAGTCGGAGACAATCACGCTCAACGGGAACTTGCTTCCCTGGAGCGAACAAGCTAAGATTGTAACCCTTGCCCCGGAGCTTTCAACCTGGTTGAAGTGATGGTGTGTGCGTGTTCTTTGAGAACTCAACAGTGTGTCGATGAATGTCAGTGCCAAATTTTTTTTGGTACTTCACATCCGCGAATGATCAACCGCCT